>NZ_CP022540.1:0-1367500 GCF_002237555.1 Antarctobacter heliothermus
TCCTTGATGGGCTGGACGGTCGGTTGGCCCGCCTGATGAACCGCTGCAGTGATGTAGGAGCCGAGCTTGATTCCTTGGCCGATTTCGTCAATTTCGGCGTTGCTCCGGTGTTGATCCTGCACAGTTGGGCGCTGCAGGACTTTCGGAGTGCCGGATGGATTGCCGTCTTGATCTACACAATCTGCTGTCTTCTGCGGCTGGCGCGTTTCAATGTCAGCAGCCGTTCGGAAAACGATAAGCCATCTTCAGATTTCTTTGTTGGAGTCCCGTCGCCTGCGGGAGCTATTCTGGTGATGCTGCCGATGGTTGTTTCATTTGCCATTTCGGACCTGCCGCTAACCCCGCCTGCCTTTGTCGCCCTTCACATCTGCCTGATTGGCTTGCTAATGATCAGTCGCATTCCGACTTACTCATTCAAAAATGTGACGATAGATCGGGCCAATGCAAAGTACTTTCTGCTGGGGGCTGCCGTTCTGGCGGCGGCCCTGCTGACCTATCTGTGGGCGACGCTCACTTTGCTGTCATTTGCCTATATCAGTTGTCTTGTCTGGGCCTACCGCGCCTCCCGAAAACCTCAAAAAACCGAAGGATAGAGCCTTGGAACTCAACGCCATCAAAACCTCATATGCACGTTGGGCACCGGTTTACGACAACACGTTTGGGGCGATTACCAATGTCGGGAGACGTGCGTCGGTTGACTATATCAACACCCAGGATGCCG
Organism: Antarctobacter heliothermus; assembly: GCF_002237555.1. Classification (NCBI taxonomy): domain Bacteria; kingdom Pseudomonadati; phylum Pseudomonadota; class Alphaproteobacteria; order Rhodobacterales; family Roseobacteraceae; genus Antarctobacter; species Antarctobacter heliothermus. Next base: position 722 of record NZ_CP022540.1, read on the forward strand.
AGACCGTCCTTGAGGTTGGGGTTGGCACCGGCTTGGCCCTGCCGAACTATCGTCCTGATCTGGCTGTGACCGGCATTGATTTCAGTGAGGACATGTTGGCCAAGGCGCAGGCCAAGGTGGACAAGTTTGGCCTGAAACAGGTGCGGGCCCTCACCCAGATGGATGCGCGCATGCTTGATTTTCCGGATGCGTCATTTGATGTCGTCGCTGCGATGCACATCATATCAGTTGTGCCAGAGCCCGAGCGGGTCATGACCGAGATGGCCCGGGTTTGTAAGCCGGGTGGTCAGGTTGTCATCACAAATCACTTCGCCCGAGAGACCGGCCTGCTGGCCCGGATCGAGCGGCTGACCGCACCTTGTGCCAATCTGCTGGGCTGGCATTCGGATTTTGATATCAGCACTGTCCTGAAAGAGCCCGACCTTTCGGTGATTGAACAAAGACCTCTGCCGCCCATGGGCATGATGACGTTTCTGGCGTTGCGCAAAAGCGACGGCTGATCGCGCGCTCTGTGTTTCGCGTAAAGCCAGATCAACGATAGAAAAGCACACCATTGGCTTGACTGAGCGCTTGCCGTTGGCAATTTACTCCCCTCTCTACCCCAACAAAACCCGCGGCTCTGCCCGCCCCTTTTCCTCCGTTTCAAACACAAAGGTGTTGCCTGCCGCCGTGTCGTCCTTTGACAGCCCCTCGCTGGCGGAGGTGAGCAGGAGGGTGGTCAGGTTGGGGCCGCCGAAGCTGGGGCAGGTGATCTTGGGTGTGGGCAGGGGGAGTGCGCGCAGGAAGGTGCCGTCGGGGGCGTAGCAGGCGACGCGAGAGGCGTTCCATTGGGCGTTCCAGAGGTTGCCTGCCGCGTCGGTGACGGCGCCGTCGGGGTTCAGGCCTTCGGGGTTCAGGTCCAGCCAGTCTTCGGGGTCGCCTGCGGGCCAGCCCTCACCGTCCAGTGCGGTGCGGCGGATGATCTTGGTCGCGGTGTCGGTGAAATAGGCGTGCCCGCCGTCCGGGGCAAAGCAGATGGCGTTGGGGATAGAGATTTCGGGGTAGAGTGTGCGCAATTCGCCTTTGTAGTAGCGATAGATCGCCCCTGCCCCGGCTTCGGCGTGATAGCCCATTGTACCGATCCAGAAGCCCCCCTGAGGGTCGGCGCGGCCATCGTTGGAGCGGGTGACGGGGTTGTCCGCCTCCAGATCAACCACATGGGTTTCGGTCCCGGCGGCAAGGTCAAAGGTAAAGAGGTCGCGTTCGGAGGCGATCAGCAGGCGGTCCCGGTCTACCCAGCCAGCGGCAGAGACGGCGCGGTCAAATTGCCAGTGCCGTTGCGTGCTGCCGTCGTGTTCATAGAGACGGTGGCCAAGGATATCGAACCACAGGAAGGTGCCCCGCTGGGGGTGCCAGAGTGCGCCTTCGCCAAGGATGTTGCGGGTGTCGGACAGGGTGGTGCAAGCAGTCATGGGGCTTCCTCAGGCGGCAACGGTGACAACGCCGCCGTCGACGGCAAGGCATTGTCCGGTGATCATGGCGCTGGCCTCTGAGGCCAGAAACAGCACTGGTCCTGCAAGGTCCATCGGTTCCAGGTGGCGGCCAAGGCATTGTTTCGGCAGGAAAGCGGCCAGCGCCTCTTCATCGGCCCAGAGGCGCAACTGGCGTTCGGTCAGCACCCAGCCGGGGGCCACGGCGTTGACGCGGATGCCTTCGCCGCCAAATTCGCGCGCATGGCCACGGGTCATGGCGGTGATGGCCCCGTTGGCGGTGGTGTAGGCGGTCATCTCGCCCATGCCGACCATGTAGCTGATGGAACTGAAGTTGACGATTGCGCCGCCCCCCGCCGCCTGCATCATCGGCACGGCAATCTGGGTGGTGAGGAAATAGCTTTTCAGGTTCACCGCGATCAGCGCGTCCCATTCGGCAGAACTGGTGGTGAGCGTGTCATGGCGGGTGTCGTTGGCGGCGTTGTTGATCAGCACGGTGATCGGGCCATGCGCGCGGGCGGCCTTGGCCATGGCGGCGCGCAGGGCGGGTTCATCCGTGACGTCGCAGCGGATGAACAGCGGGCGATTGCCGTGCCGGGTTTCCATCCGGTCGCAAAACACCGAGACATCCGAGCGTTGGACAAAGGCGACCTTCGCGCCCTGCTGCAGGAACGCCTCTGTCAAGGCGGCGCCGATCCCGGCGCCTCCGCCGGTGATGAACACCGATGCACCGCGCAGGTCCGGGTGGACGGCGGTCTTCTTCCGGGTCTCGTCCATCGCGTTGTTCCCCCCATGATCGTGCAGCCACTGTCACGCGATGGGCCGGGTTGCGCAAGACCCCTCAAAGGGCTGGAATCACGGCGCGATATCGGGTCTAGTCTGGGCACATCGGCAAGAGAGGGTTCCATGAACTGCGTATTCGTCCAGATCAGATGCCGCCCCGGCACGGCCTACCGCGTGGCCGGAGACATCGCGCTGCGCGAAATCCATTCCGAGCTGTACTCGACCAGCGGCGAGTATGACCTGCTGCTCAAGATGTACATCCCGGAAGAGGACGACACGGGCAAGTTCATCAACGACAACCTGCTGGATATCGACGGGATCGAACGCACGCTGACCACGCTGACATTCAGAGCGTTCTAGACAACAGACGACGGGGAGACTTTTATGAATTTCAAGACATTGGCACTGGGCGGCGCGGTCTGCGCCGCACTGGCAACTGCGGCTGCGGCGGACGTGAAGGTGGGCATGATCACCACGTTGTCGGGTGGCGGCGCGGGCCTTGGCATCGATGTGCGCGACGGCTTTATGCTGGCGCTGGAACAGTCGGGGCGTGACGACATCGAAGTGGTGATCGAGGACGATCAGCGCAAGCCGGACGTGGCCGTGCAACTGGCGGACAAGCTGGTGCAGTCGGAAAAGGTGGACGTGCTGACCGGCATCATCTGGTCGAACCTTGCCATGGCGGTGGTGCCATCGGTGACGGCGCAGGGCAAGTTCTACCTGTCGCCGAACGCGGGGCCGTCGCAACTGGCCGGGCGTGGGTGCCACCAGAACTATTTCAACGTGGCGTGGCAGAACGATGCCTACCATGAGGCGGCGGGCGCCTATGCGGCGGCGGACGGATCGAAGAAAGCCTTTGTTCTGGCGCCGAACTATCCGGCGGGACAGGACGCGATCACCGGGTTCAAGCGCGGCTTTGGTGGTGAGATCGCCGCAGAAGTCTATACCAAGCTGGGCCAGACCGATTACGCCGCCGAGATCGCGCAGATCAAGGCATCGGACGCGGATGTGCTGTACTACTTTCTGCCCGGTGGCATGGGCATTTCCTTTATGAAGCAATACTCCGGCTCTGGCGCTGAGGTGCCGGTGATCGGGCCTGCGTTCTCATTCGATCAGGGCATTCTGGGCGCGATTGGCGATGCGGCACTGGGCGTCAAGAACACCGCCCATTGGTCCAAGGATCTGGACGTGCCGGGGAACGCGGAATTTGTGGCCTCGTTTTCAGAGAAATACGACCGCCTGCCCTCGATCTATGCGGCGCAGGGGTTTGATACGGCACTGCTGCTGATTTCGGCCTCGGCTGCGGCGGATGTGACGGACGCGGATGCGTTCCGTGCGGCGCTGAAAGCGGCGGATTTCCAATCCGTCCGCGGCGCATTCGAGTTTGCCGACAACCATCACCCGATCCAGACCATCTATATGCGTGAAGTGGTCAAAGAGGGCGATGTGGTCACCAACCGTCTGGTTGGCCCCGCTGCCGAAAACTATGCCGATCCTTACGGCGTTGACTGCAAGATGTGACGACAAGGGGGCGGGTGGCGTGCCGCCTGCCCCCAAGACGCCTGCGGGCGTCTGAACCAAAGGTATTCCCACCCCATGTCCCTGATCCTCATCGCCGAGCAGGTCCTGAACGGCCTGCAGTTCGGCATCATGCTGTTTCTGATGGCCGCCGGTCTGACGCTGATTTTCGGCGTTATGGGGCTGATCAATCTGGCGCACGGGTCGCTGTATATGGTCGGCGCGTTTTGCGCGGCAGCCGTTGCGGCGGCGACCGGGTCCTTTGCCCTGGGGCTGGTGGCGGCGCTGGCGGGGGCAGCAGCCGCAGGCGCGCTGATCGAGCTGGTGGTGATCCGGCGGCTGTATGACCGTGACCATCTGGATCAGGTACTGGCGACCTTTGCGCTGATCCTGATTTTCTCCGAGGGCACGCGCTGGGTCTTTGGGTCGTTTCCCTTGTATCTGGACGTGCCGCAGGCGTTGGCCGGGCCGGTCTCCCTGCCCTTTGGCATCCAGTATCCGCTGTACCGGCTGGCGCTGATTGTCATCGGTCTGGTGGTGGCGGCGGGGCTGTTCTGGCTGATCGCGCGGACGCGGATCGGCGTGCAGATCCGCGCGGGGGAGAATGACCGTGAGATGATTGCCGCGCTGGGCGTCGATATTGACCGGCTTTATACTTTTGTCTTTGCGCTGGGCGCGGCGCTGGCCGGGTTGGCGGGCGCGCTGGTGGGGGCGATCCAGTCGGTGCAGGTGGGCATGGGAGAGCCGGTGTTGATCCTTGCCTTTGTCACCATTGTGATTGGCGGGATCGGCAGCATAAAAGGCGCGCTGGTGGGCGCGCTGTTGGTGGGCCTGACAGAGACGTTGGGATCGGTGTTCTTGCCCGAGCTTTTCAAGCTGTTCATGGCCCCCGCTGCGGCCACGCAAACCGGCGCGTCACTGTCGTCGATGGCGATTTATATCCTGATGGCGATGGTGCTGATCTGGCGGCCCACCGGCCTGTTCGGAGCGCGGGCATGAGGGGGATGGCGCGCAAGGGGGGCTCTGCCCCGTCGCAGCAAAGCTGCGACTCCCCGGGATATTTTTGGACAGAAGAAACACGGGGGGGCGGCGCGTGCGGCTAAGCCGGGAAGCGGTTTTCAACCTTGTGGTTCTGGCGGGGCTGGTGGCGCTGCCGCTGTATGCGCATCTGAGCGACGCGCCGTTTACCATCACGCTGGCGACGCGGGCGGTGATCCTGTCGCTGGCCGCCGTGGGGTTGAACATTGCGTTGGGGATTGGCGGATTGGTCAGCCTTGGCCATGCGGTGTTCTTTGGCGTTGGCGGTTATGCCATGGGCATCCTTGCGTTTCATGCGCAGAACTATACGCCGCTGATGGAATGGCCTTTCGTGATCGAGGGGACCAAGTCGATGCCGGTGATCTGGCTGGTGGCGGTTGTTGCCTCGGCGCTTGTGGCGCTGGGGATCGGGCTGCTGTCGCTGCGCACCAGCGGCGTGTATTTCATCATGATCACCTTGGCCTTTGGTCAGATGTTTTATTATTTCACGATTTCCTGGTCGGCCTATGGCGGCGAGGATGGCATGTCGATCTATGTGCGCAACGGCTTTCCGGGGCTGAATACGCTGGTGCCGGTGCAGTTCTACGGCCTGTGTTTTACGCTGCTTTGCGCGGCGCTTGCCTTTAACGCGGTGCTGTTGCGGTCGCCCTTTGGGCTGGCGCTGAATGCTGCGCGGCAGGTGCCGGAGCGGGTGCGGGCCGTGGGGCTGGACCCGTTCCGCCTGCGGCTGGTGGCCTTTGCGATCTCTGGCGCGATCACCGGGCTGGCGGGGGCGCTGTTTGCGGATCTCAACCGGTTTGTGTCGCCCACCATGTTCAGTTGGCAACTGTCGGGAGAGTTCATCGTCTTCATCATCATCGGCGGCACCGCGCGACTGTTCGGCCCGGTGGTGGGCGCGGTTTTGTTTGTGGCGCTGGAGCATTTTCTGGGCGGGATGTCGGACTATTGGCACATCTGGTTCGGGCTGTTGCTGTTGGGGGTTGTGCTGTTTGGCAAGGGCGGTCTGATCGGGCTGATCGCCGGGAGGGGCCGGGTGCATGACTGAGGCTGTTTTGCAGACACGCGGGTTGTTCAAGGCGTTCGGCGCGTTGCAGGCCACCGAGGACGTGTCGATCGAGTTGCGGCCCGGAGAGATCCACGCGGTGATCGGGCCGAACGGCGCGGGCAAGTCGACGCTGATCGGCCAGATCAGCGGGGCGATTGCGCCGGATGCGGGGGCGGTGTCGCTGGGCGGTGTCGATGTGACTGGTCTGACGGTGCCCGCGCGGGCGCGTGCCGGGCTGGCGCGGACCTTTCAGATCAGCCAGTTGGCGATGGAAGACACGGTGTTGCAAAACGCGCTGTTGGGCGCGTTGGGGGCGGCGGGGCGGCCGTTTGACATGCTGCGCCCGGTGGCGCGCCGAGGGGCGTTGCGCGACCGGGCAGAGGCGGCTTTGGCGCGGGTCGGATTGGCGGATCAGGCGCGGGTGCGGGTGGCGGAGTTATCGCACGGTCAGCGGCGGCAGTTGGAGGTGGCGGTGGCGCTAACGCTCGCACCCAAGTGTTTTGTGATGGATGAGCCGATGGCGGGTTTGGGCACCGAGGGGTCGGCGCGGCTGACCGGGTTGCTGGACGGGTTGCGTGCCGAGGCCCCGATCCTGCTGGTGGAACACGACATGGACGCGGTCTTTGCCTTGGCTGACCGGATCAGCGTGCTGGTTTACGGGCGGGTGATTGCCAGCGGGACGGTGGATGAAATCCGCGCCGACCCCGCCGTGCGCGAGGCCTATCTGGGGGACGCGGCATGAGCGCGTTGTTGCAGGTGAGCGGGCTGGAGGCGCGGTACGGCAGCAGTCAGGCGTTGTTTGGCGTCGATCTGGAAGTGGCGGCGGGTGAGGTCGTGGCGCTGATGGGGCGCAACGGGATGGGCAAGACGACGACGGTGCGCTGCATCTGTCGGATGATGCGTGCCGAGGGTGAGGTTACGTTTGACGGTCAGGATTTGCGCCGCCTGCCCTCGCACCGGGCGGCGCGGCTGGGGATTGGGCTGGTGCCCGAGGGGCGGCGGTGTTTTGCGGATCTGACGGTGCAGGAAAACCTGAATGCGGCGGCGCGGCCGGGGGCGTGGGACATGGATGCGGTCGGCCTGTTGTTTCCGCGTCTGGCAGAGCGCAAGGCGCAGGTGGCGCGGTCGCTGTCGGGGGGTGAGCAGCAGATGCTGGCCATCGGGCGGGCGTTGATGACCAACCCCCGGCTGTTGATTTTGGACGAGGCGACAGAGGGGCTGGCCCCGTTGATCCGGGCCGAAATCTGGGACGCCGTCGGGCGGCTGAAGCGTGACAGCGGGCTGGCGATTTTGATCGTCGACAAGAGCCTGAAGGAACTGACAGCGGTGTCCGACCGCGCCGTGATCCTGAACCGGGGGCGCACGGCCTGGACCGGGGCGCTGGACGGGCTGGCCCCGGATCTGGCGCAGCAGTATCTGGGCGTTTGAGGAGGGTCTCAACCGCCGCCTAGCGGGCGGATCATGAAATTCCAGCCCGACAGCGCCGGCACGTCGACGTAGCGCGCGCTGGCCCAGCCAGTCACGCCATCTGCGGCAACCTGATACCAAACCCCCTGATCGTCCGCCGACAGCGTGCAGTCCAGAACCTGAACTGGCGTGCCTTCGGTCCAGCGTGCAACTTGGTCGCCGCCGGGCGCGGTGCGGATATTGAGGTTCGAGGCCAGCCGTGCGCCCGACCAGTCCAGCCGATGCAACGGCGCGTCGGGGTTGCTGTCGCCGGACCACTGATAGTCTTCGGGTTGCTCTTCTTCGAGGAACCGATTTCTGGCGTCCCAAACATAGTAGCGACTGGTCAGCCTGCCGCCGTGGCACCCCAGGCTGTCGGCCAGAAGCGCACCGGTGGCGCGGGGCAAATCCCCTCTGGCTCCGACATACCCAAACTCGTCCCGTGGCGCGGCGCACCAGCCGCCGCCTGTCGAGTCGCGGCCACAGTCCCCAAGACCTGCGATGCCCAACGTATCGCCCTCTTGCCATTCGATGCTACAGCCGTCGTTGGCAATGCGGCGGTCTCCGACCCGTTCGAACAAGGTGGTGAGCGGGGTGTCGTCGGGAAAGTTGCTGCCGATTTCGACCGGCCAGAACTCATAGGCCCAGTCGATCATATCGCGGCCCTGAGAATAGGTCAGGTATTGGCACATGTTCAGCGCATCGCGCTGGGTCAGTCCCGACAGCGCCAAGGGCGTTGTGCCTTTGGGCCCCGCCACTGGCACAAAATCCATGAACCGCGTCACCAGCCCGCCGTGCAACAGCAGAAAGTCATCCGGGCGGCGGTAGTGCAGCGCGTTCTGGACCAAGGCGGACGGTGCGATGCCATTGCTGATCAACTGGATGTATTCCGACATGATCTGATAGGTCAGGTCCATCGCCGCCGCGATTTCGGTCTGGCGAGCCTGCTGGTCAACGGGCACGAAGGGCATATGAAAGCCCAGCCGCGCGCCCAGTTCGACATAGCGGACCGAATTGCCGGAATCTCGCGGCAACGCCGCGAGCGCAAAGGCAACCGCGCAGGCGGACATACATTCCTCGGCACTCAGGACGATCACACCGTTCAGGGCCGACTCGCCATTGCCGCCGCGAAAGTTCTGGAGAAACTCACCGATCTTGACGCCTTCAAGGAAATTCCCGCCCGGACTGTCGAAGACAACGACAAAGGAACTCACCGAATCCGTGGGGCCGATCAGATCGGCAAGGCGCTGTGCGTCCCCCGGCGCAATTACGCCCGAGACATGGTAGATCTGCAGCCCGTTGCCATAGTAAAAGCCCTTTTCGTCCGCGACGGAGCGCACGATCGGCTCATTCCGCCCCACATTGGTCCATTCGCCGTATATTGGCCAAAGTTGCGCCAGACGTGGACGCAGGTCATCGCGCAGGGTGATCTCGGCGGACATGGCCACGCTGCCCGCAAGCGCAAGTGCTGCCGTGAGAACAGGAACACCCAGCCGTTTCATTTGATCACATAGGTATTGAAGCTGTAGTTCACCGTCCCCGTATCAACCGTCACCGCGCCGTCCATCTTTCCCTGCCCCAACGCGCCGACCACCTGCCGCAGCGCCGATTTGAGCTGCGCAGCATCCGCGACCCCGGTGGAACTGCACAGATAGCCGATCCAGTGCGGCCCCTTTTCATCCTCTTCCTGCACGACAAGCCCATAGCGGCTGGCCGCCGTGACCTGATAACGGGTCTGGATGTCGCTGAAGTCGACCTTTTCGAACACCTCCACAGGGATCGGCGTCAGCTTGCGGCTGGGGGAAATGTCGACAAAGGCGGGTGTGCAGGCCTTGGGCACGTCGGCCACGATGGACAGTTCCTGCCCGACCTCCAGTTCCTTTGGGAACAACGTCATGATCAGCGACGGCGGTTTGGGTGCGCCGCCGGACAACGGGGTCGGTTTCAGCACCTTGGAGTTTGCCAGGATCAGCGCCATCGGGATGCCAAAGTTGACGCCGACATTGCTGTCGCCCGAATTGTGCAGCCCGATCACCTGCCGCGCAGAGCTGTCGATGATCGGAGAGCCGGAATTGCCGCCCAGCGTGTCGCAGGTGTGGCGCAGGCGTTCGCCGCCCTGATGTTCGGGCGCGGGGCCGGTGGCCGGGCGTGCGGCGCGGCAGCCCTCGCGGCTGATGTGCTGGGACTTGCCCAGCGGGTGGCCGATGATCCAGTACGGCATCCCCTCAACGGCGGCGCTGGCGGTCAATGGCAGGGGCGGAAACTGATCGATGGGCACGCCCTGCACCTCTAGCACTGTATAGTCCAGTTCTGCCGAGGTTTCGATTGGAACAGGGTTAACGATAAAGCGCTGCGCCTCATCCGCGCGACCCGGTTCCAGAAACCCCGCAACCCAAGTGAGCGAGCGCAGTTCGGTGGCGCCGATGCGCGGATCCTCCAGCACGCCGGGGATGCAATGGTGATTGGTCAGCAGGTGCTTTTCGTCGACCAGAAAGGCGGTGCAGGGGTTTTCACCCGCATCGTGCACGATCCGCAACATGCCAACCCCGCGCCCCAACCTGCGGAAATCGGCGTTTTCCGAATAGGTGTTGATCGGCTCATTGTTGTAGCCCTGAACGGCCACCTCATTTTCGATACCAGCCTGCAGGACGGGGTCGGCAGACAGCGGCGCGGCGAAAAACACCGCAGTGGCGAGGGCAAGCAAACGGGGAGCGGCGGCCATGACAATCCTCTGGTGCAAATCAATCCTGCGATGAGCATAGCAAAACCGGACCTGCGCGCCCGGAAAAAATACGTTATCTGGCAAATGGCATGAAATTCGAGTATCTTTGGATGTGTATTGCGCGGAGGTCTTTTGTGATCAGGTCTTTTCTTCTTGCCGCAATCGTCGGTCTGGCGTGTCCCGTGGTGTCGCTGGCACAATCGGTCACAATGCTGGAGTCGGTGCCGCTGGACGATGGCCCTGTGAACGAGGCTGCGGAAATGCGCGCCTGTCTGGCCGACTTCAAGCCTCCGTCCGCCCCGGAGGCCGCAGCGAACCGCCGCGTGCACCTGATATTATTGCCGAAAACCTGACCCCGTTCCCAAGACAAAGCTGGACCCCGCCATGACCAAATCCCTTTATCTCGCCGCCTTTGCCGCCACCGTCCTGCCCGGTCTGGCGTTTGCCCAATCGACCGTGACGCTGGATTCCTTTTCGCTGGATGATGATCCAAAGCCGGATGTCGCCGCGTCCGAGATGCGCGATTGCCTGCTGGACGCGTCGGCCTGCGCCAGCAATGAATTCAGTGGCGGCACCAAATTTTCATTGGACGATGTGGTCAATCTGGGCGTGGTCGAGCGCAAGCCCAAGCCGCCCGCCGTCGCAGGCGTGCCCGTCGCGGCGATTGGTGTCACCGACCGAACAAAGGCGGCAGAGCCACTGCCGACCATCGACCTTGAGGTGTTGTTTGCCTACGACTCCGACCAACTGTCGCCGCAGGCCATGGCCAAGCTGTCGACGCTCGCCAGTGCGCTGGCCGATCCGCAATTGCAGGGCAGCAAGCTGATCTTCATCGGTCATACCGATGGTGTCGGCAGCGCCGTCTACAACCGCGAACTGTCCAGACGCCGGGCGGATTCGGTGGCGCGCTACGTCCGGTCGACATTGCGCTTGTCGCCTTCGCAGATTGAGGCGGTGGGCGTGGGCTTTGACTACCTCAAGAACTCGCGCTTTCCCGACGCGGCGGAAAACCGGCGCGTGCAACTGGTGCTGGTGCCGGGGGCCTGACACCGGCCTTTTGGCATGACACTAGGTTGAAGGGGCCCGTGCGGCCCCTTTTTCGTGCCTGTTTCATTGGCAGGCCGGGCGGCAATTGCAAATTTCTTTCCTCCCAGAAATTTTACCGTTTGATAAAATTTCGAGTTGTGGCACGCTGATTCCAGACAACAGGAGAACAGGGAGAGGCCATGACCAGCCCGCAGACACCCGGCATCACGTCCGGGCGCCTCAGCCAGGAGCAGTTGGCGCAAAACTTCGAAGACCTTCACGCCCCCTATGACGGGCATGAGGCAGCCGTTGCGGCGGATCGGTGTTATTTCTGCCATGATGCGCCTTGCGTGACCGCCTGCCCCACCGACATCGACATCCCGCTTTTCATCCGGCAGATCTCGACCGGTATGTCCGAGGCTGCGGCGCGGACGATCTTTGAGCAGAACATTCTTGGCGGCATGTGCGCCCGAGTTTGCCCGACAGAGACGCTATGCGAAGAGGCCTGCGTGCGCGAAACCGCAGAGGGCAAACCGGTCGAGATTGGCCGCTTGCAACGCTTTGCCACCGACAGCCTGATGGCACGGCAGGGCCACCCCTTTGCCCGCGCCGCAGCGACGGGCAAGCGTGTGGCCGTCGTGGGGGCCGGTCCGGCGGGTCTGGCCTGCGCACACCGTCTGGCCATGAAGGGTCATGAGGTGGTGATCTATGAGGCCAAGCCCAAACCGGGTGGCCTGAACGAATACGGCATCGCCACCTACAAGACGGTCGATGACTTTGCCGCGCGTGAGGTCGAATGGCTGCTGGGCATTGGCGGGATCACCATTGAACATGGTCGTTCCCTAGGGGTCGAGGTCTCTCTGGAAAACCTGAACGAGAATTTCGACGCGGTGTTTCTAGGCATTGGTCTGGGCGGGGTGAACCTGCTGGAACTCGACGGCGGCGCGCTGGCCGGGGTCGAAGACGCGGTGAGCTTTATCTCTGCCTTGCGGCAAGCCGAAGACCGCGCGGCAGTGCCCGTGGGGCGCAATGTCGTGGTGATCGGCGGCGGCATGACGGCGGTGGACGCGGCTGTGCAGGCGAAACTGCTGGGCGCTCAGACGGTGACGCTGGCCTATCGGCGCTCACAGGCCGAGATGCCCGCCAGCCGGTATGAGCAAGAATTGGCGGCGTCCAAAGGCGTGCATCTGCTGTGCAACGTGATGCCGGTGGCCATGCACGGCGATGGCGCTGTGGCCGAGATAGAGCTGGAGTATACGCAGGTCGTGGAGGGCCGGGTGACCGGCACCGGCGAGACGGTGCGCCTGCCTGCCGATCAGGTATTCCGCGCCATCGGGCAAACACTGGCCCCGGCGGACGGGCTGGATCTGGAGAGCCGCAAGATCAAGGTATCAGAGACCGGGCGCACGTCGATGGACGGGGTCTGGGCCGGGGGCGATTGCACGCCCGGCGAAGACCTGACCGTGGTCGCCGTCGCCGAAGGGCGCGATGCGGCAGAGGATATTCATTCGGCACTGACCGGAGCGGCGGGGTAACCCCCGCCCTACAGGGAGGCACTTACATGGCTGATCTCACATCAAACTTTCTGGGCATCAAAAGCCCGAACCCCTTCTGGCTGGCCTCTGCGCCGCCGACCGACAAGGAATACAACGTCCGCCGCGCCTTTGAGGCCGGTTGGGGCGGCGTGGTCTGGAAAACACTGGGCTCTGAAGGGCCACCGGTCGTCAACGTCAACGGGCCGCGCTATGGCGCGATTTACGGGGCAGACCGGCGGCTGCTGGGCCTGAACAACATCGAGCTGATCACCGACCGCCCGCTAGAGGTGAACCTAGAGGAAATGGCGCGGGTCAAGGCCGACTACCCGGATCACGCGCTGATCGCGTCGATCATGGTGCCCTGCGAGGAGGCAGCGTGGAAGGCGATCCTGCCGCGTGTCGCAGAGACCAATGCGGACGGCATCGAGCTGAACTTTGGCTGCCCACACGGGATGTCAGAGCGCGGCATGGGCGCGGCGGTGGGTCAGGTGCCCGAATACATCGAGATGGTGACGCGTTGGTGCAAGCAGTATTATGACCGGCCCGTCATCGTGAAACTGACGCCCAATATCACCGACGTGCGCAAGCCTGCGGCGGCAGCCCGGAACGGTGGCGCGGATGCGGTTTCGTTGATCAACACGATCAACTCGATCACCTCGGTCGATCTGGACAGCTTTGCGCCAGAACCCACCATCGATGGCAAGGGATCGCATGGCGGCTATTGCGGTCCGGCGGTAAAACCGATTGCCCTGTCGATGGTATCGGAAATCGCGCGCGACCCGGCGACGGCAGGTATGCCGATTTCCGGTATCGGCGGCGTGACCACTTGGCGCGACGCGGCAGAGTTCATGGCGCTGGGGTGTGGCAACGTGCAGGTCTGCACCGCCGCCATGACCTATGGCTTCAAGATCGTCGAAGAGATGAAGCGCGGGTTGTCGCAGTGGATGGACGAAAAGGGCTATCGCTCGACCTCTGATTTCATCGGACGCGCGGTGCCGAATGTCACCGACTGGCAGTACCTGAACCTGAACTATGTCACCAAGGCGAAGATCGATCAGGACGCCTGCATCAAATGCGGACGCTGCTATGCGGCCTGCGAGGACACCAGCCATCAGGCGATCTGGATGAAAGAGGGCCGGGTGTTTGAGGTCAACGACGCGGAATGTGTGGCCTGCAACCTGTGCGTCGATGTCTGCCCGGTTGAGGATTGCATCACGATGGAACGGATGGAGGGCGGAACGGTCGATCCGCGCACGGGTCAGACCGTGTCGGACGATTACGCCAACTGGACGACACACCCGAACAACCCGATGGCGAAGGCTGCGGAATAAGACCGGCGGGCGCGGCGCGGTGGCGCCGCGCCCATTCTGCAACACCGATCAGGGTGTCAGACCGCGGTGATCTTGCTGTCCGTTGGATCAGGTCTGCTGGGTCTGTTCCACCACGGACATTCGGGACAACGCCCGAGGCGGAGGATACATCTTGGCCCTTCTCAACATCACGCGTTGGCCAACGATCCTGATTTTTATTTTTGCCGGGATCGCGGCGGCCACCTTTGCCTTTGTCACGGTCAATCTGTTTTCCCAAGCCATGGCCAGTCTGGATTTTCTAAAGGCCTTCGGCTGGGAAGCAATCCGGCACGGGGCGCTTCGGCAAGTGGTGGAACTGGCGGTCTGGGGCGCGCTGTCACTGGCCTGCTGGCTGTCGTTCAAGGCCTGCGAACATGTTCTGGAGGACCGCTATCTGGAGTGGGCGCGCAGATCGCGCACATCCCGCAGGGACACCGACCGCTAGGGCGTCAGCAAACGTCGGAATAATAGATCAAGGTGCGTTTCCGCCCCCGGAAACGGATCGTCGTCATTCAGCACCGCCCGCACCTGCACGTCGAAATCCGCGTAGTGTTGGGTCAGAGACCAGACCGAAAACAGCAGGTGGCGCGGATCGACCGGGGCAAGACGGCCCGCCGCGATCCAGCCTTTGATCACCGTGGCCAGCGTATCGACAAGATCGCGCAATTCGCCCTCTAGCGCGGGCATGATGCGCGGCGCGCCCTGCACGATCTCATTCGCAAACAGGCGGCTTTCGCGCGGGAAATCGCGTGACATCTGTAGTTTTCGGCGGACGTAGGCAAGGATCTCCTCGACAGGTTCGCCATTGGAATCAATCGCTTGCAGCGGATCAAGCCATGTTTCCAGCAGGTCGCGCAGCAGTGCCTCGTAGATCGCTTCCTTGGAGGGGTAGTAGTACAGCAGGTTGGGTTTCGACAGGCCCGCCTCACTTGCGATTCGGTCCAGTGTGGCCCCGCGAAATCCGGCCTCCGAAAACACCGTCAAACCCGCCTCAAGGATCTGCTGCCGCTTGGCGCGCTGAATGCGGGTTTGCGGGGCGGTGTCGCCCTCTTGCAGGAATGCCGATTTTTCCGTCATGGGTGCTGCCGCTTGCCTCTTTTCAAAGCATCTGCCGGATTTGACGGCAGGACGCTTGACTGACTACGCTCCTCTGGTAGCGTTCTTTTGACCGATTGGTCAAATCGGAATGCACCCGCACGAGACGGGTTAAGACGGGGAGTTACGCCATGGCCGGACCAGCTGCAAACATGACTATTAACGCCGACCGGCTGTGGGACAGCCTGATGGAGATGGCCAAGATAGGCCCCGGCGTCGCGGGCGGCAACAACCGCCAGACGCTGACCGATGAGGACGCCGAGGGGCGCGCCCTGTTTCAGCAGTGGTGCGAGGATGCGGGCTGTACCATGGGCCTGGACACGATGGGCAACATGTTCGCGCGGCGCGAGGGCACGGACCCGGACGCGCTGCCGGTCTATGTCGGTTCGCACCTCGATACGCAGCCGACAGGTGGCAAATACGACGGCATTCTGGGGGTTCTCGGCGGATTGGAACTTGTGCGGACCCTGAATGATCTGGGGATCAAGACCAAACATCCGATTGTCGTGTCCAACTGGACCAATGAGGAAGGCACGCGGTTTGCGCCTGCAATGCTATCGTCGGGCGTGTTTGCCGGGCTCCACACGCAGGACTGGGCCTATGCGCGCGAAGACGCCGAGGGCAAGACATTTGGTGCCGAACTGGAGCGGATCGGCTGGAAGGGTGACGAAGAGGTTGGCGCGCGCAAGATGCACGCCTTCTTTGAGTTGCACATTGAACAGGGCCCCATTCTGGAGGCCGAGGGCGTCGATATCGGCGTTGTCACTCACGGGCAGGGTCTGTCGTGGACGCAGGTGACGGTGACGGGCAAAGACGCGCACACCGGATCGACGCCCATGCCGATGCGGCGCAATGCCGGTCTGGGCATGGCGCGCATTCTGGAGAAGGTCGAAGAGATCGCGCTGAGCCACGCGCCGCACGCGGTGGGTGCGGCAGGCCATATCGACGTCTACCCGAACTCGCGCAATGTGATCCCCGGACAGGTGGTGTTCACGGTAGATTTCCGATCACCCGAACTGGCCGTGATCACGGATATGGAGGCGCGGCTGAAGGTGGCGGCAGAAGAGATCTGTCGTGACATGGAGTTGTCGGTCGAGTTCGAAAAGGTCGGCGGATTTGATCCGGTGGATTTCGATGAGGGCTGTGTCACGGCTGTTCGGAATGCGGCAGAGCGGCTGGGCTATTCGCATCGCAACATCATCTCTGGCGCGGGGCATGACGCCTGCTGGATCAACCGGGTGGCACCCACGGCGATGGTGATGTGCCCCTGCGTGGACGGGCTGTCGCACAATGAGGCCGAGGAGATTACCAAGGACTGGGCCAAGGCGGGCGCGGATGTGCTACTGCACGCGGTGGTCGAGACGGCGGAGATTGTGGAGTGAAATTTCTCAGCTTGGTTCTGCTCGGGACCTTCTTCTCCATCCATGCGGCCCATGCAGCGGATGGCCCGGTCATCGATATGTCCGATGAAACAAGGACACTGCACCCCCAACCGATGGTTGGCGAAATACCGATCGAACCGGCTTTCGAGGACTATATGTTCATGCTGTTCGACACGTGCGAAGCGGCTGGCATCAAGTGCAGCATCTATCCAATGATGGGCGCGATCTATAATGCAGCCGCATTTCAGGACGCGGCAGGCAACCGGATCGTCGTGTTCGACCGGGAATTGAGTCCGCGTCTGGGCTATGTTGGCGCAAGCGCGGCAATCGCACATGAGATCGGACATCACTACTGCCTTCACCTTTCTGATCGGCGCAGTATCGGCAAGTGGCAACGCGAGGCTGAAGCTGATGCCTTCATGGCCTATGCCATGAAACGGCAGCAGGTCTCGATCAGCGCGCTTGTTGAAATGTTTGAAGAGCTGGGTTTCGATGAAGCCAGCGAAACGCACCCTTCCCTTAGCGCCCGGGTCGTCCAGATTGCGCATGGCTTCGAAGCTAACTCGTTGAGCGATATCTGCCCGGGCAAGGATCCAAATTGAGGACACACCAATGACCACAGTCATCAAGAACGGCACCGTCGTCACGGCGGACCTGAGCTGGAAGGCCGACGTTTTGGTCGACGGCGGCAAGATCGTCGAGATCGGCGACAACCTGAGCGGCGACAAAGAGTTGGACGCGACCGGCTGTTACGTCATGCCGGGTGGGATCGACCCGCATACGCATCTGGAAATGCCCTTCATGGGCACCTATTCCACCGATGATTTTGACAGCGGCACCCGCGCCGCACTTGCGGGCGGGACCACGATGGTGGTGGATTTCGCCTTGCCCTCGCCCGGTCAGGGGCTGCTGGACGCGCTGCAGATGTGGGACAACAAATCGACCCGCGCGCATTGCGATTACTCGTTCCACATGGCGGTGACGTGGTGGGGCGAGCAGGTCTTTGACGAGATGAAGACGGTAATCGAGACACGCGGCATCAACACGTTCAAACACTTCATGGCCTACAAAGGCGCGCTGATGGTGCAGGACGATGAGATGTTCGCCAGTTTCCAACGCATCGGTGAACTGGGCGGGATCGCCATGGTCCACGCCGAAAACGGCGATGTGGTCGCCGATCTGCAGGCGCGGCTGCTGGCCGAAGGCAACACCGGCCCCGAGGCGCACGCCTATTCCCGCCCCCCGCAGGTCGAGGGTGAGGCCGCCAACCGTGCGATCATGATCGCCGACATGGCCGGTGTGCCGCTCTACATCGTGCATGTGTCCTGCGAAGAGGCGCATGAGGCGATCCGGCGCGCGCTCCAGCAGGGCAAGCGGGTATGGGGCGAGCCGTTGATCCAGCACCTGACACTGGACGACAGCGAATATGCCCACCCCGATTGGGACCATGCCGCGCGCCGTGTCATGTCCCCGCCGTTCCGCAATGCGAAACATCAAGACAGCCTGTGGGCTGGCTTGCAGGCCGGGTCTTTGTCCGTGGTGGCAACCGACCACTGCGCCTTTACCACCGAACAGAAACGCTATGGCGTGGGCGATTTCACCAAGATCCCGAATGGCACCGGCGGGCTGGAGGATCGGATGCCGATGCTCTGGACACATGGGGTGGAGACCGGGCGCCTGACGAAAGAGGAGTTTGTTGCCGTCACCTCGACCAATATCGCCAAGGTGCTGAACTGCTACCCGCGCAAGGGGGCAATTCGGGTTGGATCGGATGCCGACATCGTGGTTTGGGACCCGGCGAAGACCAAGACGATTGCAGCCGCGTCGCAGGTGTCCGCCATTGATTACAACGTGTTCGAAGGCAAAGAGGTCAAAGGCCTGCCGCGCTACACGCTGACACGCGGGCAGGTTGCGGTGACCGACGGCGTGCTGACCTCTGAGGAAGGCCACGGCAAGTTTGTCGAGCGCGAGGGCGGCACACCGACCAACACCGCGCTATCGAAGTGGAAAGACCTGACAGCGCCGCGTCCGGTGAAACGGTCGGGCATCCCGGCTAGCGGGGTGTAAGGTTGGCGCGTCTCGGGGGCACTGGGTTGGGGTTTGTGTGGCGCCTTGGAGTGCCCGCATGAGCGCCCCTGCCCTCTCCAGCATCCTTGAGGCGGCCATTTACGTCGATGACCTTGACGCGGCAGAGGCGTTTTACGGCGGTGTTCTGGGGTTGGAGCGGATCATCCGCGTCGACGGGCGGCATGTTTTCTTTCGCTGTGGCGCAACTGTCGTGCTGGCCTTTATCGCCGACGCGACAGCGCGCCCGCCTGCCCCCGATGCCTTGCCCGTGCCGCCGCATGGGGCCAAAGGCCCCGGACATATCTGTTTCGCCGCGCCGGATCAGGAGTTGGACGCGCTTGCGGCCCACCTGATCTCTGCCGGTGTCGACATCGAAAGCGATTTCCGCTGGCCACATGGTCCGCGATCCATCTACGTTCGCGATCCCGCTGGCAACAGCGTTGAATTCGCGGACCCCGCCCTTTGGAGCCTAGACGTATGACAGCAAGCCCGGTGATCCAGGCCAGCCACCTCGACCTGACATTCCAGACCGCCGATGGGCCGGTCCATGCCCTGAAAGACGTGTCGCTGGACATCGAAAAGGGCAGCTTTGTCAGCTTTATCGGCCCGTCTGGCTGCGGCAAGACCACCTTTCTGCGCTGTATCGCGGCGCTGGAACATCCCACCGGCGGCAGTCTGACCGTCAACGGCATGACCCCCGATGAGGCGCGGCGCGCGCGCGCCTATGGTTATGTGTTTCAGGCGGCGGGGCTGTATCCGTGGCGCACCATCGGGCGCAATGTGGCCTTGCCGCTAGAGATCATGGGCTATTCGAAAGCCGAACAGGCCGAGCGTGTGAAGCAGGTGCTGGAGCTTGTGGAGTTATCGGGTTTTGAAAAGAAATTCCCCTGGCAGCTGTCCGGAGGCATGCAACAACGTGCGTCTATTGCAAGGGCGCTGGCCTTTGACGCCGATCTTTTGCTGATGGATGAACCGTTCGGCGCGCTGGATGAGATTGTGCGCGATCATCTGAACGAGGAACTGCTGAAGCTGTGGGCCAAGACGGAAAAAACCATCGGCTTTGTCACCCACTCGATCCCCGAGGCGGTGTACCTGTCGACGCATATCGTGGTGATGTCGCCCCGACCCGGTCGGATCACCGATGTTATCGTGTCCCCCCTGCCCAAGGAACGCCCGCTGGACATTCGCGATACGCCAGAGTTCATCGAGGTGGCGCACCGCGTCCGCGAAGGGCTGCGCGCGGGGTATGAGGAATGAGCGCAGGATTCCTGACGTGGCTTGGCGGTGCGATGGCGGTCTTTCTGGGCGCAAGCGCCGCGCTGCGGTCCTATGTCGACAATCAGCGGCTGATGCTGCTGGGGCTGGCCTTGGTCCTGTATACGTTGGGCAACCTGATGATGGTGCGCCTGATGCGTGAAGGCGGCATGGCGGTGGCAATCTCTGTCTCAGCAGTGCTGCAACTGGTTCTGGCCGCGTTGGTGGCCTTTATGTTTTTCGGCGAACGCCCCCTGCCGCTGCAGATGGCGGGCATTGTTCTTGGCGTCGTTGCGGTGGCCCTGATCCTGATAGCCCCCAACGTCGGAGGCGCACGATGACTAGGTTCATCCCTCCGGTTCTGGGTATGGTGCTTGCGCTGATCGCGCTGTGGTACGTTGCCGTGGTGCCGATGAACGTGAAGGAAGTGTTGACCGCCGCCGAACGCGCGGGGGTTGCGGTCTCGCCCCCTTCGGCGGTCGAGCGGCGCGATATGGGCAACTGGGCGCTGGTGGTCCGCAACACGCACGCCCTTGGCGATAGCTGGAGCTCTGACAGGCCGAAACTGCCCGCGCCGCATCAGGTGCTGGTCGAGCTTTACGACTCGACCATTGATGAGGAAGTGAACGGCCGGCGCGGGATCGTGAAGTCGGGGACGTTGTCCAACCGCTCATTAGTGTATCATGCCATTGTCACACTGAACGCGACCTTTCTGGGTTTTGTGATCGGCACCGTTCTGGGCGTCGGGTTGGCCGTGGGGATCGTACACAGCCGTGTCATGGACATGAGCGTGATGCCCTGGGCCATTGTCAGCCAGACCATTCCCATCGTGGCGCTGGCGCCGATGATCATCGTGGTGCTGTATTCGATCGGCGTGCAGGGGCTGATCCCCAAGGCGGTGATTTCGGCCTATCTGTCGTTCTTTCCCGTGGTCGTGGGCATGGTCAAAGGGCTGCGGTCCCCGGATGCCATGCAGATGGACCTGATGCGCACCTATAACGCGCCCACGTCCGCCGTTCTGTGGAAGCTGCGCCTGCCCGCATCGGTCCCCTATCTGTTTGCCTCGCTCAAGATCGCCATCGCGGCCAGCCTTGTGGGGGCCATCGTCGGCGAACTGCCGGTGCAAAAGGGCGGCCTTGGCGCGCGGATGCTGGCGGGCAGCTACTATGGCCAGACCGCACAGATCTGGGCGGCGCTGTTCGTGGCGGCCGGTCTGGCGGCGGTGCTGGTCTGGGCGACGGGCTGGATGGAGCGGCGGACCCTGCGCAAGATGGGGGCCAAGCCATGACCGATGAAGAACGGCGGCAGCGGCGCGCCAATTGGATTGTCCCGCTCGGTGGAACTGCGATCGTTGCCTTCATATTTTTTTCTATCAACCGCCTGCCATTGCCGTGGATGAACGGCCTGTCTTTGTTTGCGAGCTGGCTGAGCGCGTGCGTAGCGAATTGGCTATTTTCACGGATTGATAAGCCCTGGGTCCCCTACGTTGTCCCTCTGGTTTTCGGGATCACGGTACTAATTCTTTGGGAGCAAGCCGTTTACAAGTTTGAGATTCCGACGGTGATCCTGCCGCCGCCCTCGCTGATCGCGGCCAGCTTTGCCGGAAACCTGTCGACCCTATGGGGCGATTTTACCCAGACGATCCTGAAAGGCGCGCTGTCGGGCTATATCATCGGCTGCGGCGCGGCCTTCCTGACCGCGCTGCTGGTGGACCGCAGCGACTACCTGCGCCGGGGGCTGCTGCCGCTGGGCAACTTCATGGCGGCCCTGCCGATCGTGGGCACCGCGCCCATCCTTGTGATGTGGTTCGGCTTTGGCTGGCAGTCCAAGGCGGCGGTTGTGGTGCTGATGGTCTATTTCCCGATGCTGGTGAACACGGTCGCGGGCCTGTCGGAAACCTCCGCCATGCAACGCGACCTGATGCGCACCTATGCGGCCACATGGGGGCAATCGCTGTGGTCGTTGCGCCTGCCTGCCGCGCTGCCCTTCATCTTTAACGGGCTCAAGATTTCCTCGACGCTGGCGTTGATCGGGGCCATCGTTGCCGAGTTCTTTGGCAGTCCGACGCAAGGGTTGGGATTTCGCATCTCGACCAGCATCGGACAGCTTGACCTTGGCATGGTTTGGTCGGCCATCCTTGTGTCGGCGCTGTCGGGGACCGCGTTCTACGGCCTTGTGGCCCTTGCCGAACGCCGCATGACATTCTGGCACGCCTCTTTCCGAGGCGGGCGATAACCGGACCGGGAAAACCGGCCATACGACTAAGGCACCAAGGAGGTACTGAAAGATGAAACAGACATGGATCGCCGCCGTTGCGGCACTGGGGATGGCATCCCCGGCGCTTGCCGCTGACGAGATCAAGCTGCAGTTGAAATGGGTCACGCAGGCCCAGTTCGCAGGCTACTATGTGGCACTAGAAAACGGCTATTACGAAGAGGCCGATCTGGACGTGACCATCATGCCCGGCGGGCCGGACATTGCGCCCACGCAGGTGATCGCCGGGGGCGGTGCCGACGTGATCGTCGAATGGATGCCCGCCGCCCTGTCGGCACGGGAGAACGGCCTGCCGCTGGTTAATATCGCGCAGCCCTACAAGTCCTCGGGCATGATGCTGACATGCTGGAAGGACGCCGGGATCGAAGGTCCAGAAGACCTGGACAACCGCACGCTGGGTGTCTGGTTCTTCGGCAATGAATTCCCCTTCCTCGCCTGGATGAGCCATCTGGACATCGGCACCGATGGCAAGGCCGAAGGCTCTGTCGAGGTGCTCAAGCAGGGGTTCAACGTCGATCCGCTGTTGCAGCGTCAGGCGGATTGCATCAGCACCATGACCTACAACGAATACGGGCAGGTGCTCGACGCGGGCGTCGACCCGTCGGAACTGATCACCTTCAAGTACGAGGATCAGGGCGTCGCGATGCTGGAAGACGGCCTGTATGTGCTTGAGGAAAACCTCGAAGACCCCGCGTACGTCGACAAAATGGCGCGTTTCGTGGCTGCCTCGATGCAGGGCTGGAAGTGGGCCGAGGAAAACCCCGATGACGCCGCGATGATCGTGCTGGACTACGATGAAACCGGCGCACAGACCGAGGCACATCAGATCCGCATGATGGGCGAAGTGGCCAAGCTGACAGCCGGTTCGAACGGCGCGCTGGACCCGGCGGATTATCAGCGCACGGTTGACACGCTACTGGCCGGTGGGTCGGACCCGGTGATCACCAAGCAGCCTGAGGGCGCGTGGACGCATGTGGTTTCCGACGCCGCGCTGAAGTAACTGGATGAAAAATTGACGCGGGGCCCTTTTGCGGGGCCTCGCGTTTTTTGGCCGGATCACGCGGCTCAGCCGCCCTTTACACCCGCCACATTGACGTACAGCGCATAGACAGACTGCGACGCTGCCATGAAGATTCGGCTATTGGCACGACCGCCAAAGCACAGGTTGGCACAGCGTTCCGGCAAGGCGATGCGGCCGATGGGCCTGCCGTCCGGCGCAAAGACCATGACGCCATCCAGCTCTGAATCGCCCATGCCCCAACCGCACCACAAGTTGCCTTCTACATCGCAGCGCATCCCGTCCGGCGTGCCCGGTCCGGCGTCGATCTGCACGCGTTTGTTGGACAGGGTGCGCCCGTCGCTGCCCATATCGTAGGCAAGGATCTTTCGGGTCGGGACGCCGCGGGACTCGACGATATACAGGATGCTTTCGTCCGGCGAGAAACACAGCCCGTTGGGCCCAAGAATGTCATCTGCAACCACGATCGCCTCGCCCGTGTCCGGGTTCAGGCAGTAAACATTCTGAGTCAACTCTGGGTCAGACCGATAGCCCTCATAGTTGCCCAAGATTCCGAAAACCGGGTCCGAGAACCAGATCGAGCCGTCGGATTTGACGATGATGTCATTGGGCGAGTTCAGGGGTTTGCCATCAAAGCTGTCCATCAGGACCGTGATCGTGCCATCGTATTCTGTCCGCGTGATGCGCCGCCCGCCATGTTCGCATGAGATCAGGCGCCCCTGCCGGTCGCGCGTGTGGCCATTGGCGAAATTCGACGGGGCGCGGTATTCGCTGACCTGCCCGGTTTGTTCGTCCCAACACATGATACGGTTGTTGGGGATGTCGCTCCACAACAGGTGGCGGGCATCGCCGAACCAGACCGGCCCTTCGGACCAGCGCATGCCACTGGCCAGCCGCTCGACGCCCGCCAAAGGCAGTCGGTATTTGTCAAACGCGGGGTCCAGCGATTGCACCGCCGGGTCGGGGTAACGTGTCGTCGGCACCCAGCCGTTCGGGAAAAGGTCTTTGTCGCTCACCTGAGATCTCCTGTTTCTGCTGCGCGTTGCGGCGCGGATATTGGGGACTGGCTATGTTGACGATCGTTTTTGCAGGGTGATCCCCTGCCCGGCTTGCACGGGTCGCTCCAGCATCGCGTGTGCGGCCAAGACCTGCGCCAACCGGTCTATCACCTGTGGCTGCCAGTTTTCTGCGCGGCGCGTATTGAGATTGAAGCCAAGGAATTTGACCTCATTTGTGGCGCTAAGGTTGCCGTCCGCATCCATCACCCGGTGGAACAGGACCAGCCGCTTGGCGTCCACGTCCAGCAGTTGTGTCTCGATACTGAATGCATCCCCTTCGGCCAGTTCACCGGTATAGGTGACGTGGTTTTCGACGATGGCGTACTCATGGCCCTGCCGCGCCTCGATGGTCTGGACCGGCGCGTTGATCCAGTTCCAAAAGGCCCAGTTCGCCTGATCGCAGATGGTCAGGTAATGCGCCATGTTGAGGTGATGGAATTCATCCACCCAGTCAGATTTGACCGTATTGCGGACCAGAACCAGCGGGGCGGCAGTATCCCCGGTCCAATCGTGCAGGAAGGTTTCCGTGACCAACATCAGCGGCCCTTCCAGACCGGGTCACGTTTCTCCGAGAAAGACGCGATCCCCTCTGCCGCGTCCTCGCTGGCGTATACGCGATCATAGATCGGCAAATCGCCCGAGCGCATCTTGGCATAGGCCTCTTCTTCGTTCAGGCCGTTTGTGGCGCGGTCGATTTCCTTGATCGCTTGCAACGACAAGGGGGCAGAGGCGGCAACACGCTCTGCCAGTGCCATCGCCGCGTCCAGCAGGTCAGCGCCCGGCACAACCGCATTCACCACTCCCCAACGTGCAAGTTCTTCGGCTGTTGCGCGGCGACCGGTCATCATCATTTCCATCGCCACGGCGCGTGGCAACAGGCGCGGCAGACGGATTGTCCCGCCAGAGTCGGGCACGACGCCGATGGTGGCCTCGGGCAGGCCAAATTCGGCATGATCCGCCGCCACGATCATGTCCGCCGCCAAGGCCAGTTCGA
Organism: Antarctobacter heliothermus; assembly: GCF_002237555.1. Taxonomy (NCBI): domain Bacteria; kingdom Pseudomonadati; phylum Pseudomonadota; class Alphaproteobacteria; order Rhodobacterales; family Roseobacteraceae; genus Antarctobacter; species Antarctobacter heliothermus. Next base: position 25,795 of record NZ_CP022540.1, read on the forward strand.
ACCCGCCGCCCAGCGCCATACCGTTGACGGCTGCAATCACCGGCTTCTTCAGGCCCCAGAACTCTGTCAGACCGGCAAAGCCGCCGACACCCTGATCCGCATCCGCCGCCTCGCCTTCTGCCGCCGCCTTGAGATCCCAACCGGCAGAGAAAAACCGCGTGCCGCCGCCAGTGATGATGCCCACCGACAGGCTGTCATCGTCCTGCAAGGTCTGGAACGCAGCACCTAGCGCCATGCTGGTGGCCGCCGCAATGGCGTTTACCTTGGGTCGGTCCAAAGTGACCAGCAGGACGCGCCCCTGCCGCTGTGTGGTGACGTCGCTCATGTTTCAACCAATCGTGCCAGATAGGCACCGTAGCCTGATTTTCCAAACAACCGGGCGCGCTCCATCAGCGCGTCGGCGTCGATCCAGCCCTGTTGAAAGGCGATCTCTTCGGGGCAGCCAACCTGTTGCCCTTGCCGTTCCGACAGCGTCCGGACAAAATTGCCCGCGTCCAGTAGTGACGCATGGGTGCCGGTGTCCAGCCAAGCATAGCCCCGGCCCATCTGCTGCACGCTGAGCAACCCGGCGTGCAGATACATTTCCAGCAACGAGGTAATTTCCAACTCTCCCCGAGGCGAGGGTGTCACCGCGCGGGCGCGCTCGGGGGCGGACCCGTCGAGGAAATAGAGCCCCGTCACCGCATAAGGAGACGGCGCTTTCACAGGTTTCTCGATGATGCTGCGCACCGTGCCATCGGGGCCGAAATCGACCACGCCATAGCGTTCGGGATCCGCCACCCGATAGCCAAAAACCGTGCCGCCAACCGCCTGCTCATCCGCCGCGCGCAACTGATCGGGAAGACCGTGGCCGAAAAAGATGTTGTCGCCCAGCACCATGGCCGAGGGCGCGCCCGCAAGGAACGCCTCTGCCAACAGGTAGGCCTGTGCCAGCCCGTCTGGCGACGGCTGCACCACATAGTCCAGCGACAGCCCCCATTGGCTGCCGTCGCCCAGCGTACGGCGAAACTGGTCTTGGTCTTGCGGCGTGGTGATGATGCAGATCTCGCGGATGCCGGTCAGCATCAGCACCGACAGCGGATAGTAGATCATCGGCTTGTCGTAGATCGGCAACAGCTGTTTCGACACACCCATGGTGATCGGATACAGCCGCGTGCCCGATCCCCCGGCCAGAATGATGCCCTTGCGGTGTGTCATGGGTGTGATGCCCCTCTTACTCGACGGTTGCGGGTCTGTTGCCCGCGCACTCTTGCAAGAGTGAAGCGAAATCGGAAACACTCAAAGCCCGTGATTGCGGTTCTGTGCCAGACGGGCCACGGTTGCGGCTTACTGTTTCTGGCCCTGCCGTGTAGAACGACCCGGACGACAGGACCAACGGGAACCCCATGCTTGACGTACAACCTACTGCGCTACCTGGCGTAATGCTCCTTACCCCGCGCCGTTTCGGTGACGCGCGCGGTTTCTTCAGTGAAACATGGAACCGGCAGCGCATGGCCGACCACGGGATTACGATTGATTTCGTGCAGGACAATCATTCCCTGTCGGCAGAGGTGGGCACCGTGCGCGGCCTGCATTTTCAAGCCCCACCACACGCACAGGACAAGTTGGTGCGCTGCGGTCGTGGGCGGCTGTTTGACGTGGCGGTGGATATCCGCGTCGGCTCTCCGACCTATGGCAACTGGGTCGGGGTGGAACTGTCCGCGGAGAACGGCAAGCAACTGCTGATCCCCGCAGGCTTTCTGCATGGCTTTGTCACCCGCACACCGGATACCGAGATTGTCTATAAATGCTCGGACTATTACGCCCCCGAAACAGAGGGCGCGGTGCGGTATGACGATCCAATGGTCGGAATAGATTGGGGCGTTGATGCCTCCACAGCGGTGCTCAGCGACAAGGATGCCCAGGCGCAGGGGTTCAAGACCTTCAACAGCCCCTTTACATGGGAGGGCGCGGCATGAAGCTGTTGGTGACGGGTGGCGCCGGTTTCATCGGTTCTGCCGTGGTGCGCCGCGCGATTGCGCAGGGGCATGAGGTGGTCAACCTGGATGCGCTGACCTATGCCGCCTGCCTCGACAATGTCGCCAGTGTTGCAGGTCACCCCGCCTATGCGTTCGAGCACGCCGATATCCGTGACCGTGCCGCACTGGACCGGGTATTTTCCACCCATTGCCCCGACGCCGTGATGCATCTGGCCGCCGAAAGCCATGTGGACAGATCCATCGACGGGCCGGGCACCTTTATCGACACCAATGTCATGGGAACCTTTCACCTGCTCGAGGCGACCCGCGCCTACTGGACTGCGGCGGGCAAGTCCGACGCGTTCCGCTTTCACCACATCTCGACCGATGAGGTGTTCGGCTCGCTCGGACCAGAGGGGCAGTTCACCGAACAATCCCCCTATGACCCCCGCTCGCCCTATTCGGCGTCCAAGGCCGGATCGGATCATCTGGTGCGCGCATGGCATGAGACCTACGGGATGCCGGTGGTGCTGACCAATTGTTCCAACAATTACGGACCCTACCATTTCCCTGAAAAGCTGATCCCGGTGGTGATCCTGAACGCACTGGCGGGCAAACCGCTGCCCATTTACGGGGACGGGTCCAACGTGCGCGATTGGTTATATGTCGAGGACCACGCCGAGGCGCTGTTGCTGGTGATCACGCGCGGTGCTGTGGGGCGCAGCTACAACATCGGCGGCGAGAATGAGCGCACAAACCTGCAACTGGTGCAGACGCTCTGCGCGATTCTTGACCGCAAACGCCCCTTGCCAAAGGGGACCTACGCCGATCTCATCCAATTTGTGACCGACCGCCCCGGCCATGACGCACGTTACGCCATCGACCCCGCCCGCATCCGCAATGAACTGGGCTGGCGACCATCGGTGACGGTCGAAGAGGGGCTGGAAAAGACCGTGGACTGGTATTTGGCGAATGAAACTTGGTGGCGTGCCTTGCAGGATCGGCAGGGCGTCGGGCAGCGTCTAGGGGTGACGGCGTGATCCTTGTCTTTGGCCGCACTGGTCAGGTCGCCATAGAACTGCAACGCCTTGGTCAGGTCACAGCACTTGGCCGCGACGCCGTCGATCTGGAAAACCCACAAGCTTGCGCCGACGCCATCCGCCAGCACCGCCCCGATATCGTTATCAATGCCGCCGCCTATACCGCTGTGGACCTCGCCGAAGAGGATGAAGCGCGGGCCACCCTGATCAACGGCGCGGCCCCAACCGCAATGGCGCGCGCCTGCGCGGAGACGGGCGCGGCGCTGGTGCATATCTCGACCGATTATGTCTTTGACGGTTCAGGCTCTGCCCCATGGCACCCGGAGGCCACCACGGCGCCGATAAACGCCTATGGCCGCTCCAAACTGGCCGGAGAAGTGGGCATTTGTGCAGCGGGCGGCACGCACGCCATTCTGCGCACTTCATGGGTGTTCTCGGCGCATGGGGCCAACTTTGTGAAAACCATGCTGCGGCTGGGGGCGGAACGGGACCGGCTGTCCATCGTCGCCGACCAAATCGGCGGCCCGACCTCTGCCGCTGCCATCGCCCGCACCTGTCTTGCGGTGGGTCAGACCTTGCGCCAGAGCCCGGTGAAAACCGGAACGTATCACCTTTCCGGCACTCCGGACACCAGCTGGGCCGATTTCGCCCGTGCCATCTTTGTCAGCGCGGGACTTGGGACAAAGGTGCAGAACATCCCCACCAGCGCCTATCCCACGCCCGCCGCCCGTCCGCTGAATTCACGTCTGGACAACAGCAGCCTCACCCGAACCTTCACCGTGCCGCGCCCGGATTGGCGCGCCGATCTGGACGACGTGTTGCGGGAGATTGCTGCATCCTGATCGCGGCTTCTTCTTGGTCCAAATACTCCTGGGGTGAATGCGCCAAAGGCGCAGAGGGGGCAGCGCCCCCTGCCCTGTCTTGCCGTCCATGTGACCATTCTATTGGAATATCCTACGGCCAGCGCCGGACCTGCAACGCAGACCCCACTTTCCGCATCGTAAAAAATCTTTCTCATTGTCATTGAGTTACTTGAGAAGACAGATATCGCAACGCACGATGGCCCGGCCCGTCCCATTCAATAGCGCGGCTACAATCAGGCACAACGCGGCCAACGCGACCTGGCTGGCCAACAGATGCCCGGACGTTCGACCAATCCGCCACAGCACAACGTGGCGCGTGTTCGGGCGGCGACCGAAATGCTCTGCGCCCAAAGAGACAGAAAAAACGTCTGCCCATCCAGTTTGACGACCTGCGTCAGTGCCACCCCCAGAAAGACCAAGGCCGCGCCGTATAGGAGCGCCCGCATCCGCCCAATACGTCGCTGTTCAGTCTCAGTCATCCCAGAAAGCCGACTGCCGGGCCAGCGATCAAAATTGCCGCTAATTGCCACCCGCCATCAGGGCCACCACGTTTCCCACCGCCAAATCAACCATGGGTGCGAGATGTGGGGCGTCTAGCACCGCATATGGCCGATCCAGTTGGACGAAATCGCAATTGAAAATGTTCGAACCGCGATGCCTGCGCTACGGGTTGGATGTCTGATGAAGACGTGGTCGTCGCCGACGGAAATGTGTCAGGATCGGACCTGATCACTAAACCAGATCCGGCAAGGCGGAGGAGGAAGGGACGTCCCCTCGCCAGTCGCCAGTTCGTGTGATCGCCGACCGTGCAGTCGCCGTCTTCGGAAACGCTGGCGTCGGTGCGCAGTTCCAGACGCGTGGCGTTCACAACAACCATGAGCACGACAAGCGAGCGGCCAAGCAGCCAAACAAATCCGTTGCGGCCATGGGGAGTCTGAGGCGCCCAACAGACGGCGCCTCGTCGTTGGTCTGCGATCTTATCATCCAAGGCTGGCCGCCTATTACAACGAACTCGGCATGGTCACGCTGCGCGATCTAGTACAGGGAATCTAAGGGGCGAACGAGCTATTGGCGCTCCAACCCGAGGTACCGGCCTCAACAGGTCCAATACGCCAGCCATACGGAGTGTCACCGGCTGTCGAAATAGTTCAGCGGCACCTTCAGATAGGATCGGCCGTTGTCTTCCACATCGGGCAGTTGCCCGCCCCTAATATTGATCTGAAGCGCGGCCAACATCAGTTTGGGCAGCGGCAAGGTCGCATCCCGCGCATCCCGCACCGCGCGATACTCGGCGCACGTCGGTTTGTCTTTCCAGTGGATATTCGCCGCGCGATGCTCTGCTACCGTGGCCTCACATTGCGCCTCTCGGTCTGGCGCATAGTCGTGCCCGACGAACACGCGCGTGTCCGCGGGCAGGGCGAGGATTGCGGAAATGCTGTCGTACAGCGCCTCCGAACTGCCCCCCGGAAAATCCGCGCGCGAGGTGCCACTGTCCGGCATCATCAGCGTGTCATGCACAAAAGCCGCATCCCCCGCGACATAGGTGATCGACGCCAGGGTGTGGCCGGGCGAAAACATCACACTGACTGGCACATTGCCCACCATAAAGCGGTCGCCATCGGTAAAAAGCCGGTTCCACTGCCGTCCATCGGTTGGGAAATCGTCGGGCAGGTTGTAGATCTCCTGCCAAAGTTTTTGCACGCCTGTCACCTTCTCGCCAATCGCGGTGTGTGCGCCGGTCTGGACCTTGAGCCACTGCGCGGCAGAGAAATGATCGGCGTGGGGATGCGTGTCCAAAATCCAGACAACTCCAATCCCGGTGTCCCGCACATAGTCCAACAGTTTTTGCGCGTTCGCGGTTGAGGTCGCCCCGGCGCGCGGATCGAAATCCAACACGGGATCAATGATCGCGCCTTGCATGGTTTCGGGATCATGGAAGACGTATTGCCAACTTCCCGTAGGCTGATCCCAAAATGGTTTTACGATGGGCTTTGTCATTTCATATCTCCTTGCTTCGCCCCGGGTGGGCACCGTCGGCCCCGATCCGATCGTGGGCATTATGCCTCAACGCGTGTCTGCGGGGCGTGTTTCATTCGCTGCGGCCCTTTTCCGGTCGTTCCACGATGTGATGGGACAAAATAGGGGGTCGAAATGAATGGGTGGAACTGGAATTGCTGCTCCCAATGATGGGCCAGATGGATCGGAAACGCGGTGCTCCGGCTTCGCTTTCAGTCCGGCTTTGAGGACATGCCGAGCTTTTTCCACGCGGCTGGCTATGTTTTGCCACCCAACCCACGGTCAGTGCGGACTTGGGGAATTGAATGACCGTTTCGCCGCAATCGAACCGAAGACATCAATCATCAAAGATGCGGTTCGTTTGCCCCAGACCTCTCACCGCACCCTCTGCCCGCCCAACAACTGTGCATTTGCCTTTCTTTCGTGCCACGATGCTGCCGGACCGCTTCCAAGCGGTGTCCCCGCTTGCCTATGATGAAGGGATGCCCCCAGAGGAATCCCTCCCGATGACGTCACCGGCCCAGTTGTCCAACCGTTTGCGCGCGCTCTTGATGCGGATCTATCCTGACCGCGACACAGACCAGTTGACCACGGAGGTGATCGAGGCGTTCTGGCCAGATGCACACGCCGCCCGCAAACGCGCCCGCAAACCGGGCAATACGCTGTGGTCGCAAAAAGACGCGTTGCTGATCACCTATGGCGACAGCCTGATTGACGGCGTTTACAAACCGCTGGACCTGCTGCGCGATTTCCTCAGCAGCCACATGCCCGGCGTGGTGAACGGAGTACATATCCTGCCGTTTTTTCCGTTCACTTCGGACGACGGCTTTGCCGTGACGGACTATCGTAAGGTAAATCCCACGCTGGGCGACTGGCCGGATATCAGCCGGATCGGCGGGGAATGGCATTTGATGTCGGACCTGGTGCTGAACCATGTGTCCAGTCAGGGAACGTGGTTCAACGCCTACCGACAGGGGCAGCCCCCCTACGACAAGTTCTTTTACGAGGCCTCGCCTGACGACGATCTGTCGATGGTGGTCCGCCCGCGCATCACGCCGCTGCTGCAAGAGGTCGAAACGGCCATGGGCACCCGGCATGTCTGGTGCACCTTCAGCCACGATCAGGTCGATCTGGATTTCCGCAATCCAGAGGTGCTGCTGGAAATCATCCGCATCATCCGTTTGCATGTGGATGCGGGGGTCAAGATCATCCGGCTGGATGCCGTCGCCTTTGTCTGGAAAGAGCCCGGCACGCCCTCGATTCATTTGCCCAAGACACATGCGATCGTTCAGCTTTTGCGCGTGTTGGCGGATTTTGCGGCGGAACCGATTGTCCTGCTGACCGAGACCAACGTGCCCAAGGCGGAGAATCTCAGCTACTTTGGTCAGTTGAATGAGGCGCACTGGATCTACAATTTTCCGCTGCCGCCGCTGATCCTGCACGCGATGTTGTCGGGCGACGCCAAGGCGCTGTCGAACTGGCAGAGGGCCATGCCCCCGGCCCCGCACGGCTGCGCCTATTTAAACTTTTCCGCCAGCCATGATGGCATCGGCATGCGACCTGCCGAAGGGCTGCTGCCGGATGAGGAAATCGCCCGGATGATCCAGACCGTGCAGGAAACTGGCGGGCTGGCCTCGATGCGGGCGCTGCCGGGGGGCGGCACGGCGGTCTATGAACTGAACACCACCTTCTTTTCCGCCATGCAGCGCACCTACAAGGGCGACGACGGACAGCAGGTGGATCGGTTCGTGTGTTCCCAGACCATTGTCATGTCGCTAGAGGGCATACCCGCGTTCTACATTCACGCCATGTTGGCCACCCCCAACGATCTGGACGGTGTCGCGCGGCGCGGCATGAACCGGGCGATCAATCGCCACCGCTGGAACTATCCGGAATTGCGGGAAAAGCTGGCCGATCCGGGCAGCGATCAGGCGCGGGTTCTGGCGGCAATGTCGGACCGGTTGCGGCTGCGGTCAAAACAGGCGGCCTTTCACCCCAATGCGACGAACTTTACGCTGGCAGTGGATGATCGGGTCTTTGCTGTTTGGCGGCAGGCTCTGGATCGCAGCCAGTCGATCTTTGCCCTACACAACGTCAGCGCAGAGACTGTCGATCTGCCCCCCCGCGCACTGAACCTGATTGCCGATGAGCATTGGGTCGATCTGCTGTCAGGAGAAACGCTGCACCCCGAAGAGGACGGTGTCACCCTTGCCCCTTATCAATGCCGGTGGATCACCAACCGGGCGTAACTCCCTGCCCTACGGGCGATAGCCCCTCTGAATGTTGCTCAGCAACACGCGCGCGCGTTGGGCATGCGCACCGTTGGGGTATTGCCCCAGATACAGGCGCAAACCTGTCTCGCCGCTTGCGCGATTCCATGTTGCGGTTTCCTGAGCAGAGACGGCGTTGCCGGCAGGTTGCCTGACCGGCAACGCAGCCACCAAGGCGGGTTGCGGCGCCTGTGCGGCGGCTAGTTCTGCCAATTGCACGATCTGTCCGGCATCGAGGTAGCCAGTCACTTCCGCGCCTATCCGGTTTTGCCAAGCGGCGATCGATCCGCGCGTGCGAGGGCCAAAAATGCCGTCGATGCCGCGCGTGTCAAAGCCAAGTTGCACCAGATCGCGCTGTATTGCCCTGCGCGCGGTCGGGTTCAGCGCAAGGGCCGCCTCTGTGATGCGCGCCTCTGCCCTGTCCGCGTGGCGCCCCTGTGGGAAGCTGTCCAGATAGGCGCGATATGCCACCGCTGTGTCTGCGGACTGCGCGCGCTGCCATGCTTGGTCATCGACCTGCCGCGTCCGGTCTTGTGCGGCTGTCTTTTCGGCCTCGGTTGGAGGTCTGACCTCTGTATGTTCGAGCACGACAAGGCTGTCGGTGGTATGTCCCGTGATGGTCAGGTCATAGCCCTCTGCCGCCTGTGCCAGCCGCGTTCGGGGATGCGCCATCTCATGGGCGGCAAACTGTGCCACCTGATCGGACGGGCCACGGATTACAGTCACGCCGTCGGGAATCTCCAGCGTGGCAAGCCCAGTGTCGGGCCCGGTTTCGCCCAACACCAAAAAGGCGCGGCGCGGACGTTGCACGAGAACCTCCAGCACTGCGGTCAGCGACAGCCCCGGCTGCGCGTCCCCCCGTTGCGCCCCGGCTGGCTGCAAGTAGACCCCGTCCGCCCCCTGCGCGAACGAGCCCGACAGCACGACGATCAAAGGGGCCTCATCCTCCGAAATTGAGGTGACAAAGGCGTCAACGGCCTGCGCCATGGCGTCATGCCCGCCATTTGCCAGTGCCTCAACTTCTTGGCCGCGCAATCGCAGAGCGCGGGCCACCTGTTGCACTTCGGCTGGGCCGAACGCGGTCGTGCCATCGCCCGGGGCCGCGTTGCCGATGACCAGCGCATTGCCGGTGATGAAGGCCGCAAACGAAGGGCCTGCCATCAGAGCGCCCACCAGCGCCAGTCCCGCTTTCCACTTCACTGTGCCATCCTCCGTACCGTTCCGACTCGCCACTCTGATTGGCGATCAAGCAAAGCCTAGCGGCTTCGCACCGTCCCGTCGACGGTGGCGGACAGCGCAGTGGATCAGAACGTCACAGGAGTATATTCTTCGCAATCTGCCGCCACGGCGGCACGCAGTTCGCTGACGATCCCGGCGTCGGCGGCGTTTACACGACTCCAGTTGGGGACAAAGGGGGTCTCATTCGGCTTGTCGAGAAAGACGTGGCCCGCCTCCATGATGTTGTTGGCGAACAACTCGATAGTCTTTTCCTCACGGTGGCGATCAATGGTCAGGCCGTTCATCTTGGCGTCGTTGTCGTAGAATTCCACCAGATCCAGCGCGACGCGGTAGTAGGTGGCCTTGAGCGCGCGAAAGACGTTGGGGGTGAACACCGTGCCGTCCGCCGCCAGCTTGCGGAAGATCGCCTTGCAAATATCCATCGACATGCGGTTCAGGCCGGTTGCCGCATCCTCTTCACTTACCTGTTGATGTTTGTGGTCATAGGCATCGGCGATTTCCACCTGACAGACGGAATGCCGCCCCAGATTGCGCCAAACCTCAGACAGCACGCCGATCTCCAACCCCCAGTCCGACGGGATGCGTAGATCCGGCAACAGCGAGGTGCGCAGCGCAAACTCGCCCGACAGCGGATAACGAAAGGCGCGCAGGTAATCGATATAATCGCGGTCGCCGACCACCTTTTTCAGCGCGATCAGCAGCGGTGAGACCAACAGCCGTGTCACCCGCCCGTTCAGTTTTCCGTCACCGATCCGCGGGTAATACCCCTTGGACAGCTGATAGCGGAAATTCGGGTTCACCACCGGATAGACCAGCCGGTCCAGCAGGTCGCGTTTGTAGGTGACAATATCGCAATCATGCAGCGCCATAACAGCGGTGTCGGCGCAAGAGATCAGGTAGCCCATGCAAGTCCACATGTTCTTACCCTTGCCCTGCTCATTGGGGGCCAGTCCCATTTCGACCAATTTGTCGTTCAATGCCTGCATTCGGGGGCTGTCGTTCCAGAGAACCACATGATCCTGCGGCAGGCGGGCAAAGAAATCGCGCGCGCGGCGAAACTGCGCCTCATCGGCGCGGTCCAGCCCGATGATGACACGGTGCAGATAGGACACCTTGCTCAGCTCGTCGATGATGTTGCCCATAGCCGGGCCTTCAAGCTCTGAGTAGAGGCAGGGCAGGACAAGGCTGATCTTGCGGGTTTGAGCGTAGGTTTCGATCTCGTAGATCAGTTCCTCGACCGGGCGAGACCGCAGGTTATGAAACTGGGCGATATTGCCGTTCTGGTGAAAATCCGCCATGCGAGTCAGTCCTTTGTGTCGTTCAGAATGGCTAGCACCGCCTCGGCCCAACCAGAGGGTCCGGGCTGGGCGGTGCGCCGGATGGTGCCAAGTGCCTCACCGGGCAGTTCGGGGATGCCGGGGCCGTGGTCATTGCGCACGATGACGCCGAGGCTGGCGGCCTGCAGCATGTCGGTGTCATTGGGGGCGTCGCCCAGCGCCAGCGTGCGGCGGGCGTTCAGTTCGGCGGCAATCTGGCGTAAGCCGTCCGCCTTGGTCTGCCCATGCGAGAGCGTCAGAAACCGCCCGCCCGAGCGAGCCTGAATTCCCAGACCCGCAAGAGCATGTTGAAAGCTGGCGCGCCCAGCGTCGCTGCCGTGCCAAAGTCCCGGTTCAGAGTGTTGACGCTGTCGGGCCCGCTGCGCCGACGCCAGTGGCAGGCCAGTGATCTGCGCGACCTTGGCATCCGTCATGTCGCCAAAACCGGTGAACGCGGCGCGCAACTCGGCGGGCAGCCTGTCCAGCGCGGCTCGGATCTCCGTGTAGGCGGCATCGTCCGCGTCTTTGCTGCCGGGACGGTAGATGCCCGCACCGTTTTCGACGATGGCGGGCCATTGCCCAAGGTTCAGTGACTTGTGCAGCACTGCGACCTCGGCGGCGGTCTTGGAGGTGGCAAGGATCAGCGGAATGCCCCGCGCCCCAAGCGCGTCCAGCGCCGGTTGCGCCGCAGCGTATGAATAATTTTCGTGATCCAGAAGGGTTCCGTCCAGATCGCTGAAGACGACAAGTTCTGTCACGCGGTGTGCCGATTTATCATTGCCGTCCCGTTATGGCGGGCGATGGAGGGGCAGGCCAGAGGTGACGCGCACAGCGCAGGCAGTGTGCGCAAAAACTATGCAAACGCCCGCTATTCACCCGAATTGCCTTTTTTATAGGCATGTCAGGTTTGATGCACCACAACGTCCACCGGGGCCCGACCGGCCAGCACCCGACGCGCGTTCGGGATGTCGTTGGACAGGGCCTTTTGCCGGGCGTCCTCTGGCGCGTAGCCATAGTCCAGCCAGCGACTGAACAGGCGGCGTTCCAGTTCCGCTTCGGGCACTTCCAGAAAGACGGTGGCATCCCAAAGCGGCATCAGGGTGTCCCAGGGCGGTTCTGCGAAGCAGAGGTAATTGCCCTCGACCACAACAATGTCCGTGTCTGGACCAATCTCTTGTGCGCCAGCGATCGCTATCTCTCGCGCGCGATCAAAAACCGGCAACAGGACGGACGGCTCAGCGGCGACGCGTGTCAGCGTGGCCTTGAAACCGTCAAAATCAATGGTCTCCGGCGCGCCTTTGCGCGGCAGCAGGCCGCGCGGCTCCAGCAGGCGGTTGTCGAGGTGAAACCCGTCCATCGGCATAAGCACGGCGCGCGGACCAAGGTGACCGACCAGCGCTTCTGCCAAGGTGGATTTGCCCGATCCGGGCGGCCCCGCGACCGCCAGCATCATGCGGCGGCCTTTGGCGGTGACGTGGCTCAGGTGGTCGGTGATCTGTTGCAGGTCCGTATCGGGGATCATGTCTCAGACCTCCTGCGCCGCCGCAACGGCGCGTTTCCAAGCGGCGTATTTTGCTGCACGGGTATCTTCATCCATAGCCGGCTCAAACCGCCGTTCCAGCGCCCAAGTGTCCGCAAAGCCCGCCATGTCGGGATACAGACCGGCCCGTTGTCCGGCCAACCATGCCGCGCCCATCGCAGTGGTTTCCAGGACCTCAGGGCGATCGACAGAGGCGCCAATAATGTCCGACAGGAATTGCATCGCCCAGTCAGAGGCGGTCATGCCGCCATCGACCCGAAGCGTCGCAGCGGTTCTGTCCGCGCCGCCAGAGGCGTCCCAATCCGCCTGCATCGCCTCCAGCAAATCGCGGGTCTGATAGCCCACGGATTCCAGCGCCGCGCGCGCCAGCTCCGCCGGGCCGGAATTGCGGGTCAGGCCAAAGATCGCACCGCGACAGTCGGCGTTCCAATAAGGCGCGCCAAGACCGGTAAAGGCAGGCACCATGATCACGCCCTGCCCGGCATCCGCCGTCTCGGCCAGCGGTTGCGTTTCTGCCGCGTCCCGGATGATCCGCAGGCCATCGCGCAGCCATTGCACCACCGCGCCCGCGACAAAAATCGATCCCTCAAGCGCGTAACTACGTTTGCCGTCCAGTTGATAGGCAATGGTGGTCAGCAGCCGGTTTTCGCTGCGCACTGGCGTGTCGCCGGTGTTGAGCAGGGCGAAACAGCCGGTGCCATAGGTGGATTTCAACATTCCCGGCTGAAAACAGGCCTGCCCCACGGTGGCGGCCTGCTGATCACCGGCAACGCCAAGGATCGGGATTTCGCGGCCGAAGAGATCGGCGCGCGTCATGCCAAAATCGGCGGCGCAGTCCAGTACGTCGGGCAACATCGTCTTTGGGATGTCCAGCATTGCACACATCTCATCCGACCAAGCCCCGCGATGGATGTCGAACAGCATGGTGCGCGCTGCATTGGTGGCGTCGGTGACGTGGCGGGCGCCGCCGGTCAGGTTCCAGATCAGCCAGCTGTCGACGGTGCCGAACAGCAGGTCCCCCGCCTCGGCGCGTGCTCGGGCACCCTCGACGTTGTCCAGCAGCCAAGCCAGTTTGGTGCCTGAGAAATAGGGGTCCAGCAGCAGGCCGGTGGTGTCGGTGACAGTGCCTTCATGGCCCGCATCCTTGAGGCTGCGGCACAGGTCAGAGGTTCGCCTGTCCTGCCAGACAATGGCATTGTGGATCGGTTTGCCGGTCTTGCGATCCCAAACGAGCGTGGTTTCGCGCTGATTGGTGATGCCGATGGCGGCGATCTCCTTGGCGCTGATCCCGGCCTTTTCGATGGCAGCGCGGCATGTGGCGGCGGTGGTCGCCCAAAGGTCTGATGGGTCATGTTCAACCCAGCCAGAGGCGGGAAAGTGTTGGGGAAATTCTTCTTGCGCGGAACTTTTAATCTGCAAATCCTGATCGAAAAGCAGGGCCCGGCTGGATGTGGTGCCCTGATCTATGGCGAGAATATAACCCATGGTCCGCTCCTCCCAAGTATGGCGCCTGCACTGTACCGCCCCTCAGTGAGTAGCCTTGGCTGTCTACGCTGACAAGATGGCGCCATGCCCGCAAAGGGAACGCCGTACGGGCGGCGCGCGTTCCCCAAAGGACCAGAGTGATGGGTGCGGCGCGCCGCCCACCCGCAGGATGCACAAGGAGATGCGCCCATGTTGCACGACCTTTCAGAGCTATTCGAGACACCGCTAGAGACACATTCCGGACCGGCAGGCCTGCGCGAGATCTTTTTTGATCGTAACACCGGGCGCATCCGTCTGGTCGCAATCGAAATGGCGCGTACGGCCCCCCGGACGGAGGCCCTGATCGACGCGGCCCGCCTATCCACACCGGTGCACGACGGCGGTGGCTGGACTTTGTCCGTGGGCGACGATGAAATCGCCGCTGCGCTCAGCTGGCCCGAGGTGCTGGAACAGGACGCCATGGATCTTGCCATTTGGCCGATGGTTGTGGCCGGTCCCTTGGGCACCAGTTTCGCGCCACTGCTGGCGCTGTCGGCGTTGCGAGAGAACGCGCCCGACTCGAACCCCACATCGCCCGACACACAGACCGCCAATGAACTGGTCGCCCCGCTGCAACAGGCTGGCGACTGGATCGGCGCAACGGTCTTTGGCCACGACGGAGAACTTGGCAGGTTGACGGGACTGATGTTTGAGCCTGCCACCCGGACCATCCGCGCATTGCGGCTGACGGATACGCCCGCGGGTGGCCCAGTTGAACTGCCCTATGACCGCCTGCGCTATCGGGCAGAGAGCGGTGGCCATCTGGTGGTCGATGCGACACGCGATGATCTGATACAGGTCGGCACCGAAAACGCCTGACAAACCAAAGACTGGAACCCTGACCGCGGCGATTGTGAAAAAAGTGGATCAGCACGGGAACCAAACCTCCCGTCATGCATTTGTTAGCTATCAAGGCACGAAATGATGCGGGCGTGTTCCCTCCCCTCCCCCGCTCGCATCCCAACGCCCCCGTCGGTGCTCCGCCGGGGGCGTTTTCTTGTTCGTGGCAATTCGCAAGCGGCGCTTTGAGAGAGACGCCTTGAGGGCCACGCACCCCCCCCATAAAAAAAACGCCCGCCGCAGGATGCGGCAGGCGTACTGTCGGGAAAAGAGTTGCGCGTCAGTCGCTCAGAGCAGAGTGCAGCGTTGACTGCGCGCCGTGCATATCGATGTGGACCAGCGCGTCGTGTTGTTCCAGCACGTCATGGATCGCCACCAGCTTGGCCACATGCGAGGCGGAAGGATGATCCACGATCATCTGCAGGCGGGCCTGACTCGCAGGCGGCACTTCGGTCAGTTCAAACGCCTCAACGAATTGGTACAAATCAGCGGCAAGCCCGTCCCGGACCTGCGCGTTCGCGGGGGCCGTCAGCAGGGCGGCGGCGAAAGTGAGGGCGATGATACGGAGCATTGTGATCCTCCTGGTCCGGTTTCGGTCATTGGGCAAATCTTGCCCGCATGGTCGCGCCATAACGGCGGCGGCCTTGGATTTCATTGTCTTGCTGTTGGTTTGTCGCGCGGCGGGCTAACGGCCGTTCGGTCGAACCCTCGGGCGGTCAGGCAGCGGTGTGCACCGTGACGGCCCTGTTGGCGCTTGTCGGCAAGTCATGTTCATCTACGTTGCCCCCCAGTCGGCCAACTTGTTTCGACGGATGGCGCCGCACAGGCGGCGCCCCAGCGGAGGGCAATGTCATGGCAACGCGGCGCTGTGCCGCAAAACATGCCTCCATCCGCTGTCTTCAATAGCAAAACTCCGCCAACCCGCAAAAGGTTCCCTTGCCCCCTGAATTCCCCGTTAACGATGGGACGGGGAACGAGTCGTGAGGCATCTGCGTTACGCCAATGCGGGTCTTTTTCCCGCCAGTGAAGGACACGCCAGACATGAATGCCATCCCCCGTTTGCCCCCTCGTTCGACCCGCGGCAGATCAATCCCTGTCCGGCCACAACGGGCGGAGGCGGATCCTGTGGTCTTCCTGCCCGGTCTGTTCATGACCAGCGACGTCTGGGTACCGATCTGCCAAACCATGGGGCTGCGCAACCGCTTGCTGCTGGATCTTCCGGGACACAGCACGGGCGAGACGGCCGCACAGGTGATCGAGATGCTGCACGGCGACCGCTGGCTGGATCGGATGGAGACCCGGATTGCAGAGTTTTCGGGCGGACGCCCGGTACATCTGGTCGGCCATTCGACCGGCGGTCTGGTGAGCCTGCTGCTGGCGTGGCGCGCGCCGCAGCTTGTACGCTCTCTGGTGCTGGTGGGCGCCCCCATCACCGGTCACCGCGATCTGCCACGCGACCTAGGTGCCTCGCTGATGGCACATGACTATGCAGGACGATGGAGCATGCCGCTGCTCTGGCGGCTAGGGTTGGCGACAAGGAACAATTTCGAACGTACCATGGCGACGGTGATGCCACGCGCTGCGGCGCGGAACGTCCCCGACGAGATGCGGCAAAGCCTGCAACGCTGCACGCCCGAGGCAGTACGGCAATTCGGCAAATGGGTACTGGAACAGGATGTAACAGCCACGATGGAACGGATCGACAAACCTTGCCTGGCCATCATCGGGCGTAACGACAGCGTGGTGCCCGCCCAGCACCAAATCAAACTGCTGCATCACTTGCCGCAGGCACAGGCACAGCTTGTCCCCGGCGGTCACCTGCCCTTTGTCGAAAAGCCGCAACATTTTGCCCGGACGCTGCGCGGCTGGCTGTCGTTGCCGCATGACACGCAGACGGCCGGTTGACGGGGATGGCAAACAAACGCGCTTTCAGTTTCGTCCAATCCATGCTGACCCTTCGTCGGATCAGCCGCATTCTCTGGGTGCGGGTCGCTCTGCTGTCGGCGTTGTCCGTCATCGCGGCGCTGTCGGCGGAATTGCTGGGCCCCCTGATCCCGGACGGCCCGCGCGACAGGTTTACCGCGTCCGCCACGCTGCCGATCCTGAACATCCTTGCCAACGGAATGCTGGCGGTCGCAACCTTTTCGCTGGGCATCATGGTGTCGACCCACCGCACGTTGGCACAGCAATCGACCCCGCGCATTCACCGGTTGCTGATGGAGGACACCTCGACCCAGACAATGCTGGCGACCTTTATCGGCGCTTTCGTCTTTGCGCTGTCCTCGATCATCCTTTACCGGGCCGGTTATTACAGCGAGAGCGCGTCGGTGATTGTCTTTGCCGCAACCGTTCTGGTGGTCGCGGCCATCGTTGTGTCGCTGGTGCGCTGGATCGGACAACTGTCAAAAATCGGCAGCGTGGAATACGCGCTGTTGCGCGCCGAACAAACGGCAAGCGAGATCCTGCGCCAACAACGGCATCTGCCGCGATTGGGCGGACGCCCGCTAGATCAGGCGCCCCCCGAAGAGGGTACAGAGATCTTTGCGCCAACCTCGGGCTTTTTGCGGCGCATCGATATGGACGAATTGCAAAACTGCGCCGAGTCCTGTGACGCGACGGTTTGCCTGGACATTCTGCCGGGTGCAATTGTGCTGCGTGAACAGGTGTTAGGCACACTGCGAGGCAGCAGTGAAACCAAGAGGGTCGCCGCCTGTTTCCTGATCGACCCAGAGCGGACCTATGAACAGGACCCGGGTTATGCGCTGCAGGCGCTGCGCGAATCCGCCTCCAAGGCGCTGTCACCCGGCATTAATGACCCAAAAACCGCCATAGACGTGATCGCACGGCTAGAGCGTTTGCTGTGGGATTGGGCGCTTGCCGATGCGGAAGCGGTGGAACCGTCTTTCGACCGGGTATATCTGCGCGAGGTCGGTGCCGACGCCCTGCTCGAGGCCGCATTCCGCGATCTGTCCCGCGACGCGGCAGGGTTTGGCGACGTGCTGGACGCGGTGGCAATGGCGTTGGCGCATCTCCGCAGTCGGATGCCTGCGACAGGCGTCGCCGTGATTGACGATCTGGCGGCAGATCTGCGCGCCCATGGCGATGCCGGGTTGATGACTGACCGGGAACGCGCCCGGCTGACCTGCAGGCTTGACGCGCTTGGCCTAACGCCGGGCCATTGAATCGGAGGTTAGCCCTAGGCCGGATTCATCATCGACCCGGATTCTGACCCGATCGGCATGTCGGTGCGCATCAACACTTCGAACCACAACATGACCGGCAGAGCAACGATGGCCCCGACAGGTCCCCACAGCCAGAGGCCAAACACGATCGCCACAAAGATGCCCAGCGGGTTCATGGCCAGACGCTGGCCAACCACCCATGGAGTGACAAAGTTTGCCTCTGAGAAATTGATCAGCAAGAAGGCTGCTGCTGGTAGCAACGCCATGGCACCGGTGAATTGCAAGAGCCCGGAAATGACCAGCCCACAGATGATGATAAACGGCCCGAGATACAGCATGTAGTTCAGCACTGCCGCCGCGAGCCCCCAAAGCATCGCGTATTCCACACCTATGGTTAGCATCACCAAAGCGGTAATCACCCCCAAACACGCATTGACCAGTGTCACGGCAGCAAAATACCGGGCCACGGCGCGGTCCGCCTTGCGCAATATCGGCTCAAGATGGCCGACCATGGCGTAAATCTCGTTTCGGGTAAGGACGAAGAAAAACAATGTCCCGATAAAGATAAAGAACTGCGCACCAAAGTTGGGTGCAAGCCACAGCGCATCGCGCACCGAGGGCAAGGCGCTTTTCGTGTCGCTTTCGCCGCCGCCGTTTGCTGCCTCGATTTCCTTGCTGATCGTCTCGATCCCCCGCAGGACCCCGGAAACGGTGTCGATCCAGCGCGCCGCTGCCGCCTTGAGGCGCGGCAATTGGTCAATCAACATGTTCAGAAGCGGCTCTACCATCAGGACAAGCAATCCGATGAGGCTGGTCGTGACCAGCAACAGCAAAATTGCCACGCCGACGCGCGGCACGCCAATCGAGGCCAAGCGTTCTGCCAAGGGCGAGACCACAATCCCGACGACAAGCGCAAAGACAATTGGCGCGATCACGGGCTTGCCCAGATACAGACCAACAGGCACGGCAATCATGGTCAGGATTAGCAACATGACACGCTGCGCGCGGTCGCTGAGGACGGTGGTCAACATGTCAAAACCCTTTTGATCATTTGGACGGCTTGTCCCGGCGCGTCGCCGGAAACAGCGCGGCGGCCAGTGCGCCAATCCCAAGAGCAATCGCGCCCGTGGGAAAGCCGGAGCCGGATCTGGCGTCGTGTTCCTTGCGTCTGCTGCCACCGGCTCCGGTCGCGAATAGTGCGATGCCCACCCCTATCAGGGCCGCAGCGCCTGGATTGCGTACCGCTGCGCCAAGTGCGCCGCGTGTTATTTTGCCCGCCTGATGTTGCGCCACACCCGCAAGTGGGCCGGTCACGGCACTGCCACGGGTGGTGGTGCCCAACGCCTCCAGCGCAATTTTCAGGCGGGCGCGATCCTCAGCGGCGCGCATCTCAAGCTCTTCTATCTCAGCCACGGCGCGTCTCCCGTAGGGTTTCAAGGTCGCGTTTCATGTTGTTGAGGCTGCGTTTCGGCGTCAGTTTTTTCGCGTTGACCCGACGACGCCCGGCCCACACCAGTCCAATCGCGACTACAAGCAAAGCACCGCCCGCAGCTCCGGCCGCCTGCACCGCAGTCAGCCCCTGCGCTGCCAGCCAGACGACAACACCAGAGGCCAACACGTTCAGGCCGACAATCGCCAGCACCGCTGCCGCGCCAAAAAAGGCAATTCCGGTACTGGCGTGGGACAGGCTTTGGGCCATCTCCGCCTTGGCAAGGCGGAATTCGCTTTGCGCCAAGGAAGTCACGCGCAACGCCACCTCAGACAACAGCCGCGGTGCGTCGCGCAGGTCAGGACCGGGCATCGCCGTGTCCCTTGTTCAGATCTGCCATGACGGACGTTTGCGACGCCTCAACACCTGACGTGTCAGACGTCCGCCGAAGCGCCGCATATCCTGCAAACGCCGCAGCGCCCAAGGCCAGCACCGGGTTCCGTCCGGCGAAACGCAGCCCGCGAGCCACCAGCCCGACCGGCACGGCGACTCCGAACCGTGACACAACCAAGTGTGATGCGAGCAGCAACCCGGCTCTGGCAAGGGCCGGATTGGTACGGCGGGGGTTTGCCTTGTGGGTCATTGCGGCGCTCCTTTTGAGTCTGCGGTTCTGTTCAAGAACACCCGAGGCGGAGAAAGGTTCCCCTCACCTGCACGGCCCTTGATACAATCCATTGACGAAAAACCATAAAGGGCGCCGCTTTCGCGACGCCCCCTAATCTGGCAGATGGCCCGGATCACCTGTTGTTGCGCAAGGCAAGCCCGACCAGAACGCCGACGCCGACTGCACCGGCGACCGCCAACAGCGGGTTGTCGCGGACTACTTGGGACGACCGCGCGGCTGCGCGCTCGAACTCGTGGCGTCCCTCGGTGAATGCCCGGTCGATGTGTTCTTGCGCCTCTTCCAGTCGTTCGCTCGCGGCCTCTCGGGCGGCGCGGGCATATTCGGCACCGGCTTCGGCGGCTTCGGCTGCGCCATTGGCGACGCGGTCCTTTGTGGTGTTGCTCATGTCAGAACTCCTTTACTGGCGCATGGCGCCACTGCCTGCGCTTAGGTGCGTAAAGACGCCCGAACCGGCGTCAAAAACATCCCGGCCCGACCCCGAACTTCCGGGGGTCGGGCCGTTTGTCAGGTCTGCCTGGACCATTGGCCCGGCTTGTCACCCTCGAACAGCGCGTGCCACCAGAGACACCACAAACAGTACGAGGAAAACGAAGAAGAGGATTTGCGCGATCCCGGCTGATGCACCGGCAATACCGCCAAAACCAAGTACCGCGGCAATCAGCGCGACAATGAAAAAAGTCAGGGCCCAACCAAGCATGGGAAGTCTCCTTGATGTTGTTCCGAACGTTTTTTAACGCGCCGTCTGTGGCGCTGTGATAAGGAAACGTGGCTGATCACCAAAGGTTCCGACCCTTTCCTGCAAACTTTGCGTGGCAACGCACACAAGAGCAAAAACACGCCGCTTGCCCAGCGCCTTTTGCAGGGCAAGATAATTACCTTAAGTGACGTATTGTCGTGTGAGTGTGTCCATGAAAGATATTCCGGCAATTGATCTCAAGGGTGACGCCCACATGCATGACGGACAACTCGGGGATGCAGAGCGACTAAAGGCGTTGGCACGGACGGGGGTCATGGATGGCCCTGGACCGGGTGCCCATCAACGCGCGGCCCGTATCGCTGCGCGCCTGCTGGATGTTCCCGTCAGCCTTGTGTCTTTTGTCGATGACACCCGACAATATTTCTCGGCTCATGTCGGCCTCGAAGGCGATGTCGCACGCGAAAGCGGCTCTGGTCTTAGCCACTCGCTGTGCCAGTATGTGGTAAAATCCCAAGAACCGCTGATTGTCACTGATGCCCCAAAAGACCCAAGGGTGTGCAACAACGGTGCGGTGCGCGATCTGGGCGTGGTGGCCTATCTGGGGGTGCCGATCCGGTCCCCCGACGGTCACGTGCTAGGATCGTTCTGCGTGATCGACCGCAAGCCGCGCGATTGGTGCGAGGACGACGTCGAACATATGCTCGACATGGCCGCAATGATCGAATCCGACATCCGGCTGCGTGAAACGCTTGAAGAACGCGACATCATTCTTCAGGAAATGAGCCACCGCGTCAGAAACCTCTTTACCATCATCAACAGCATGTTGCGGATGGAGCGTAGAACGCATGACACCGCGGACGCACTGGCCGAGAGCATGGGGGCGCGGCTCAAGTCTCTGAGCGACGCGCATGAGATGATTGTGCCAGTCGTCAATGCACGGCGCAGCACCGGCACAACCACCACGCTGGACGCCCTGACCCGCAAGCTGCTGGCCCCCCATGGTGCCGAAAACGAGACGCACATCACGATCAGTGGGGAACATGTACCAATCGGGGCAAAGGCGGCAGTGTATTTGACACTGGCCCTGCACGAACTTGCGACCAATGCCGCGAAATACGGCGGGCTTTCAGCCGATGGTGGACGGCTGTCAATCAGCTGGCGCCAGACCGACGATGATATCGTCGAAGTAAGCTGGGAAGAAACAGGATTTGAAAGGAAAACCAATGCCGAGCCACGGACCGGCTTTGGTGCGCGACTGCTGTCTATCGCTATCGAAGGCCAGCTTGCCGGTCAGATCAAGACACAGGCCGGCCCCGACCGTTTCCAACGCAAACTTCGCATCCCGCTGCAACGCCTTCAATCCTGACCGAAATTAGCGCGGCGCGGCAGGGAACCAATTCCCGGCTGATGTGTTCACGAAAAGGAGGAGGGCGTCTCGGACGAGGAAATGGCATGAAGCTGGTACGTTGCGGCCAGTCGGGTGTGCGTGCTTTCATAAACAGTACTTCTGGCTGTGAAAGTTGCGTGAAACCTCAGGCTCTTTATTTCTGTATCCTGACGTTTTTACGCCCACCACGTTTGAGGATCGACCACTTTTCATGAGAACGCGCCTGAAAAATCTGTCCCGTGCAACACGCAGTCTGTCCGCGCGGATCGCAGTCCTTATGACTGTTGCCATGTTGCCGGTCGGCCTGATCGCCGTGTACCAGACACAAGCCGTCATCGACAGCGCCCGCCAGCAAAGCCGCACCTCGCTGATGTCGCAGATCCGGTCCGAAGCCGCCGCTGAGCGTGAATTGATCGAAAACGCCGTCGCCACGTCAAATGGGCTTGCCGTTCTCATAGCGAAATTGGGCGAAGGCAATTGCGATGACATTTTGCGCGGCTTTGTCGAAGGCAATGAAAACTACATCTTTGCCGGTTTCATTCGCTCCTCTGGCTGGCTGGCCTGTAGCTCGACTGGCGACACAATGGATCTGTCCGGGCGCGACACGGTTCGCAGAGCTTTGGAACGGGGCGGCTCTAGCGTGCAGTTGGTTCAGGAAGGCGCCATTACGGGGCGCAGTATCGTCATTGTCACCCAACCGGTGCGCAACGACGATGAAATCATCGGCTTTGTATCGCTGTCGATCCCGCATGCCACCGTGTTGAGAAAGCTGGAAGATCCGGACTCGGAAAGTGGTCTGCGCATCGCCGCAATCGATATCGAAGGCGACCTGATCGCCGCCTCTCTGGGGATGGAAGCGGCAGAGAATTTCCTGCCCCGCGATATCGCTCTTTCCGATCTGGTTCAGAGCCGGAACACGACCTTTCGTGGGCCAAGCGGCACGGGTGAAGACCGCTATTTTGCGGTTACGCCCATGATCGAAGGCAAGGTAATGCTGGTTGGCAGCTGGCCCTTATCATCTGTGCCAGGCACTGACACCCAGCTGCAAACCTGGATCGCCATTGCCCTGCCCGTCCTCATGTGGATCGCAGGCGTGGGGGTTGCCTTGTTCGGTATTCAGCAACTGGTGATCCGCCACGTTGCAAAACTGCGATCAGCTATGCGGCGCTTTGCCTTGGGGGAGCGCGCGGAAACCTCGTTGGACCTGAAAGACCCGCCAGCGGAACTGGAAGAAGCGCAGCGCGCCTTTAACCGCATGGCACTGTTGATCACCGACGGTGAATTGCGCCGCGAACAGGATCTCAAGGACAAGGAAGTTCTACTGCGGGAGGTGCACCATAGGGTCAAGAATAACCTGCAACTGATCGCTTCGATCATGAACATGCAGGCGCGTGAATTGGAGACCGATGAGGCAAAACACGTCGTGGCCGAACTGCAACGACGGGTGCGTGGCATGGCCGTGCTGCATCGCACTTTGTACAATACCCCGACCAGCACAACCGTGGATGCCGCCGCACTGGTGCGCGCCGTGGTCCGCGATGTGCAGGACCTTGTAGGGGTCAGGCTGGCGCCCCAGATCGATACAGATCTGAAGGAGATCGCCCTTTATCCCGATCAGGCGATCCCGCTGTCATTGTTCGTTGCCGAGACGCTGTACAACACGATTACTCAGGCCTGTTCCGACATCCCCTGTGACAGGATCGGCGTGGAGTTGTCGATCGGGAGCAATGATGATGTCTGCCTGAACATTGATAGCCCCCCTGTCGACGACGAACAAAGCATGCCGGACGAGTGTCTTGATGGCATGGGCCGCAAGATGATCACCGCTTTCTTGCTGCAATTGGGAGGAGCGATGGAAACCTCGACCGAAGGCGGGCGTTACATAACATCGGTAAGATTTCCGCGCGCCACTTACGGCGCCTGACAGGGGGCACAATGGCGAGCGATTTCGAATTGATGATCACGGCCGACGAAGCGTGGCCCGTCTTCGAACGCGCCATTCTGCGCGCGCAGGATCGCATCACTGCCGGGTTCCGGATCTTTGACATGTCGACACGGTTGCGCAGCGCTGAGGCCCGGGCGGTGGGGGACGACTGGTTTGACCTGTTGGCCCATGCCGTGCGCCGGGGCGTTCACCTTGACCTGACGGTCAGCGATTTTGATCCGGTGATGCGGACGGGTCTGCACGCTCTGTGCTGGCGCACTGTTCGTCAGGGTATTGCCCTGGCCGAAGTCACGGGCGCAGGGCCGGACCGGTTACAGGTCCGCGCCCACCTGCATCCTGCACAGGCCGGGATGATGCCATGGATCGCGTTCCTGCCCGCCGTGCTGCGCAAACGGTGGGATGGCCTGCGCCAAACGACACCCGTACAACGCCGGTTTCAGGCCGTCGGTCTGAACCGAAACGCGCTGCCCCGGCTGAACACGGTCTCACACCACCAGAAGGTTGCCGTGATTGACGACGACTGGCTGTACATCGGTGGTCTTGACTTGAACGAACGCCGCTATGACACGCCAGACCACGCCCGTCCTGCACGCCAGACATGGTCTGATGTGCAAGTTATCGTGCGCGGGCCAGAGGCGCGCGCGGCGCGGCGGCATCTGGAAACGATGCGAGAAGTCACCTCGGGCCGCATGCCCCCGCCCGATTGCCCCGGCCTGAAACGCACCCTTTCCGCCCCGCGGCGGCTGCAATTGCCCTATCTTTCGCCCCGGACCCTTGTGTCCGAGATCGAGGAGGCGCATTTGCAAGCGTTCCAGCAGGCGCACCACCTGATCCATATCGAAACCCAGTTCCTCCGCTCCAGCCGGATTGCCGAAGGGTTGGCCAAGGCGGCCCATCAAAACCGCGACCTGACGGCTGTGTTGATCATGCCCGCCCTGCCCGAGGACGTGGCCTTTGATTCCTCCGACAGCATTGATGCCCGATATGGTCTTGGCTTGCGGCAGCGCGCGGTCGCTACGCTGCGGGACGGCTTTAGCCAGCGTTTGACCATCGCCACGCCAGTCCGTCCGGATCTGGCCGCACGAGAGACCTCGGAGACGCTGGCAGGATCACCGTTGATCCATGTCCACAATAAGGTACTGATCCGTGACGACACCTATGCCCTGATCGGGTCGGCCAATCTGAACGGGCGCTCGATGCACTGGGATACAGAGCTTGCTCTGGACATAACTGACCCAGCCCGCGTGGCAACGGCCCGCAAACGGCTGCTGTCGCATTGGTGGCACGCGTCCCTGCCGCCAGAGGCGATGGCCCCTGAAACGCTTCAACCCTGGTGGGATGCGGAAATCCGCCGCAACCGCGTTGTTCTGCCTGAGAACCGCAAAGGCTTTCTCGTGCCGTTCGATCCGGAACGGGGTGCCGATCTGGCCCAAACCCTGCCCGGCGTCACCGAAGACATCGTCTGAGCCTGTCCCGGAACGCCTGACCTGCGGCCTGCGTTATCCTTACAGACGGCGCGGGCCATGAGCGGCCCCCGCCCGAACGGAAAGGAGGCGCAACATGGCGCAACGACACCGATCCAAGGACGGACACCGCGAAACCAAGGACATCCTCGGCGCAGAAGGAACCATCCCTCACGGCGGACGCGAGGGCGGTCGACTGACTCGTCGCGTGGGCAGCAAAGATGAGCTGAAACGGGCCTACGAGCGACCCGCAGGTGCCACACGCGTGACCAAATCCATCGAAGAGGAGACCGGCGATGATGAAAGCTAAGGGCGTGCCCCACGGCACATGGGTGCTGATCGCCGACGGCGAAAAGGCGCTGTATCTGGTCAATGAAGGCGATGAGGTGCATCTGAACCTGCAGGTTCGCGACCGCGCCGATCAGGACAATCCCAAAGCGCAGGAATGGGCCGCGAACCGGCCCGGACGCCTTAGCGACGGTCCCGGCCCGCAACGGTCAGCTCTCGATGACACCGACTGGCATCAGTTGGAAAAGACCCGGTTTGCCAAGAGCATCGCCGACGACCTCTACAAGTCCGCGCACAAGGGCAAGTTCGACACGCTGGTGATCGCCGCCAGCCGCCCTGTGCTGAGCGCGTTGCGAGACGAAATGCACGACGAGGTGGTGTCAAAACTTGTGCTCGACCTGCCCAAGGTGCTGACCAACCACCCGTTGAACGAGATAGAGAGCGCGGTCGAACGTGCGCTGAAAGAGGCCGATTGAGCCCTCCGGCGCGGAACGATTTCGCGGCTTAGACGTTCGTTTGTCAGAGGCTGCGGAAGTGCCGCAAGCCAAATAGAGAACCGGGAGAAGACCAATGGACAACGACCGTATCGAAGGCAAATGGACCGAAATCAAAGGCCGCCTGCGCGAGGCCTATGGCACGCTGACCGACGACGAGCTGGAAGAGGCGCGCGGCAACCGCGAGCAACTGGAAGGCAAGTTGCAACAGCGCCTTGGCAAGTCCAAAGATGAGGCCCGCGAGGCCCTGGACAGCATTCTCGATAAGGTGTGACGGCCTGCATATTTGAACGACCAGAGGCCCGCCGGTTTGGCGGGCCTTTTTTTGGGTGGTATTGTCTAGGGTTAAGCGGGTGCAAAGACCTGACGGCGTCCCTGTGCATAGGCCTGCGACGCCTCACTGAGGGCGCGAAAGATTGCCCGTTGGCGGCGGGCATAGAACAGATGTTCGGGGTGCCATTGAACCCCAAGCGCGAAGGGATCACGGCACCGCTCGATGGCCTGCACCATCCCGTTGGTGTCGCGTGCTGCAACGCGAAAATTTTCCCCCAGCACATTCACCGCCTGCGTGTGCAACGCGTTGACCTTCATCGGTTTTGCCCCCAGACGCGCCGCCAGATGCGAGCCCTGTTCGACGCAGATTTCACGTTTGGGCAGGATCGTTTTGATGGGCTGCGCATCGGGGTAAAGTGACCAGGCGTCTTGATGCAATGTCCCGCCTGCGGCGATGTTCAGCATCTGCGCCCCCCGACAAATGCCCAGCACCGGAATACCGTCCGCCAGCGCCTGCACTGCGATGTCGTGTTCCATCCTGTCCCGATCCGGGTCCAAACGTGCAGTCATCTCTAGCGCACCGCCGTACAGTTCGGGCGATATGTCATCGCCACCGCCGATGATCACGCCATCCATGCGGTCAAGATCAACATCCGACCGCGCGGTCCATCGCACAGCCCGTGCCCCGGCAAGCCAGAGATTGAACCGCACAAGCGGAAAAATACGCCAACCGGACCGGGTCGATGTCGTCACGCCAATCACGGGCCGCCTCATTTGAACAGGCCCTCTCCGTGAGCGCCAATGTGCCGGGACACCACATGGGTCCAGCCCGCGCCGTGACCGGCCCCGTTACGCCAGGCCTTGCAGAGGGCATCAAATCGCGCCTCATCCGCCGCCAGCGCCTCTACCAACCACCAACGATCCCATTCGTCGGCTATGCTCCAATCCAGCTCATCCAGACGACAATCCGGTAGGCGCACATGAAAGGCCGGGCGGGAACCGCTGGCCTCCGTCCCGAACAGCGCGGCAAACCCCTCGGGATCAAGCGCATGCAGGATCGGCAACAGGTCCAGCCCGTAGTTGCGCCCGCTGAGGTGGCTGTGCACTAATCCCGCCACCTTCGTCAGATCAAGCTGTGGCGTCAGTAGCAGCGCATCAATGAAATGCACGGGCCAAGGATCGACAAAGGGTAAAATCCGACGTGAGACATTCAGAGGACGCCATTCGCGGAGCCACCCTTCGATCAGGCCATAGGCGATGATCGTACGGATCAGAAAGGGATCATCAAAACCGGTGATCTCTGGGTTGAAGTGGATGCCGAACCCGGCGAACAGGCTGTCATTCGTGCCTTTGGCCCCGGCGTTCCGCAGCGCCGTTGTCAGGTCGATCACACGATCCCATTGGTCAGGAGGCAAAGGCGCGGTGATAATCTCGATCGGGACAATGACCCGCGCCGCGTCCAGGACGCTTTCAGGCACAAATTGGTGACCCGGCTTGGCATAGCGTGTGTCAAGTTCGACACTGACCGTTCCAATGTCTGTCTCCTCGACACTGTGGAGATGCGGCCCCTTTCGGGAAACCTGCCCCCCCAGTGTGCGCGCAATGATCTGCGCGGCAAACTTCTCGTCCATTCCGGAAAATTCGATTTCGATCCCGCAACGCCGAGGCTGGCCTGCGCAGGTTTCGGGGCGGGGCAAAACGCGGAAACCGCGGACGTCATCCAAATGATTCATGCGTTTCAAACGCGCTGCCCCCTCCCCGGGTTCCCATGCAAATTTGCCCAAAGCGCAGCGATTGCATGGAACCCCTTGCGGTCCACCTGCGTTCACTCACCAGATCGAACATACCGGAAAGGGAACGAACGCTGTCCATCTACCACAGTCGTGCGGCCGGAGAACTGGTCCACCTAAGACACGGTTATGGGACTGATAAATCCGGCGTTTTGTGACCGGCACCTTTTCCGATCTAGTCCATCCACCTTTCAAGAGGAGACATCACAATGGGAATTGAATTTGCAGGCATAGGCGGACTGATCCTTCTTGGCCTCGCCATCTGGGCCATCATCAACATCGTCAACTCCAACGCCAGCACAGGCGGCAAGGTGATCTGGACACTGTTCGTGCTGTTCTTGCCGCTCTTGGGCTTCATTGTCTGGCTGATTGCCGGTCCCCGCTCTGACCGTCGCTTGGCCTGACGGCCCCGCAAAAGACACAACCTGACGGAACGCCCGCGCAGAACTGCGCGGGCGTTTCCGTATCTGCTTCCCTTGATTTGACGGCAACGGGCATGGCCCGGTCCCGGCGTTTTTACAGGAACGATTCTACTGGCCATCCGTTGTCTGTGTGAACTAGCAATCAGGAGAATTTTCCATGACCGACTCTCTCAAAGTCGTCCCCAGCACTGATTCCGTCTCAACCGGAGTACGCGACACCGAACCCCTGGCCAGCGGCCTGTCCGACGTACTGGCAGACACCTATCGTCTGGTCTTCAAGACCCACGCCATACACTGGAACGTCGAAGGTCCGCTGTTCTTTTCGGTGCATCACCTGACCGAAGCACAATACCAGGATCTGTTCGCCGCTGCCGATGTCTTGGCAGAGCGCATCCGCGCGCTGGGTCACCTTGCGCCGTCGCGTCTGGATGACATTATCAAACGTTCGCGCGTCGAAGACGTGACCGACGGCCTCAACACCGCAGACATGATCGAACAACTGGCGGCCGACCACGAAAAGCTGGCACATCGCTTGCATGCCCTGATCGAGATGTCCGGCAGCCGCAAGGATCCGGTGACCGAAGACCTGGCAACAGCGCGCAGCGCTTTCCATGAAAAGGCAGCGTGGATGTTGCGCGCATTGTCCAAGACTTGAGCTGCACAAACAGCCGCAACAAAAAAAGGCCCGCCGATCCGGCGGGCCTTTTCATAGTCGGTGTGATGATCCTCAGCGGATCAGAGTCTCTGTCGACGCAAAGAACAACGCCTGACTGACGGCAGACCGAACCTGATTTTCGGTATACGGCTTGGAGATCAGGAAGGCCGGTTCCGGCCCCTCGCCGGTCAACAGTCGCTCTGGGAAGGCTGTAATGAAAATCACCGGCAGATCGCCGTCGCGCGCGATGATCTGGTTGACCGCATCGATACCGCTGGAATCGTCGGCAAGTTGGATATCCGAAAGGATCAGATCCGGCCGTTCCTTCGCCGCCAGATCAAGCGCATCGCCTTCGGTGCGGGCCACGCCGGTGACCCGGTGGCCCATGTCCATCACGATACCTTCGAGATCCATGGCAATCACGGCCTCGTCCTCGATGATCATGATCTTGCCGGAAATCGCGTCGCGCATCTCAAGGAATGCGGTCTCGACGTATTGGCCAGCTTCGTCGCTGTCGACCTGCATGATCGTCGCCACCTCATCGATGGTGAATTCCTCGATCGTATGCAGGAGCAGCGCCTCACGCGTGTTTTCCGTCAAGCGCGACAGATGCAGTTGCGCGCGGGCGGCAAGACCCACTTCACCGCCGTTCGAGACCGGCATACCGGACGAACTCCAGATCGCGTGGAACACACGGAACAGTGCCACCTTGTCGGACAAGCTGGCATCGTACAGCTCTGGATCGTTCAGAATAGCTTCTAGCGCGGCCGCCGCGTAACGGTCCCCGCTGTCCTGCTGCCCGGTCAGGGCCCGCGCGTAGCGGCGCAGATACGGAAGGTTGCCACCGATTGCGGATGTCATATCCGGGGAAGACGGGCCAGTCATGCTTGTCGCTCCATTTTTTGACGTTAGTATGGAACCTAACGCGGGTTGTAGCGTTTTGGTTCCGTACCAAGGCGCTGCGAGGCAAAAAGATGACAGAACAGATGACGCGGAAAAAGATCAATTCAAGGATTGCCGAAGAAATCGACCGCAACCTGCGGCAGGCTTTTGATGATATGGCAGAACAACCTGTTCCTGACCGCTTCACGGATCTTCTTGCCCAACTCAAATCCGCCGAGTCCACGCGCAAGGGCGGGGGCGAAAAGGATGCCTGATCCCAGAGAGGAACTGACCGAGCATATCGGGTCGTTGCGTGCCTTTGCGCTCAGCCTGACCCGAAATTCGGCCACCGCCGACGATCTGGTGCAAGAGACACTCGTCAAGGCATGGACCAACATCGAAAAATTCGAGACCGGCACAAACATGCGCGCCTGGTTGTTCACCATCCTGCGTAACACTTTTTATTCGCTACGTCGCAAGCGCAAGCGTGAGGTCGAAGACGCGGATGGCACGATGGGTGAAAGCCTTGCGACCAAACCGGACCACGATGGCCGTCTGAATTTGCGTGACTTCAAGGTAGCCTTTGATCAGCTGCCTGACACCCAGCGTGAGGCGCTGGTTTTGGTCGGCGCGCAAGGCCTTGCCTATGATGAGGCGGCAGAGGTCTGCGGCGTGGCCGTAGGTACAATCAAGAGCCGAGTTGGACGCGCCCGCGCACGGTTGGCCGAACTGATGCATCTGTCAGAAAATGAAACGCTGGAAATTACCGATGCTGTGACCGTCGGTGTTGTCGGAGCCCGCCCGGCAGCCTGACCGAGATCCCGTCGCGCCGCAGGTCAATTCGGTTTTGTTATACAGCGCCGTATCGCCCTTGCGATACGGCGCTTGTTTTTATGAAGGCAGCAATCCGTCCCTCATCCGTCACGTCTCGGCGCGCGCACCCACCCGCGACCGATGCGGACCAAACAGGCACGCCAACGCAAGAATGACGCCGGACACGGTGGCGATCATGCCCGCTGCGCTGACCGCATCGTCCGCGCCCAGCCAGAGTGGCCCATAGCCCGCTAGCACATAGCCCCCCACCGCTGAAACGACGGCAAACAGCACCGACCACAGGACTTGTCGTTCCAGCCCGTTGGTCATTAGCCGGGCAGCAGCAGGTGGGCAGATAAACATCGCAATCACAATGATCGAACCAACCGCGTCGAATGCCGCGACCGCCGCAATCGCTGCTGTGATCACCAGCCCCATGCCGATCATGCCGACCGGCAGGCCCAAGGCCTGGGCAAACCCCTCATCAAAGGTCGAGATCTTCAGCCAGCGCCAGAACACCAGCGTCAGCACGATCACCGCGAAACAAACCACCGCGATGCGCGGCAACTCTTCTGGCACCCCTGCCAGCGCCCACGGATCCATGAGCGACGACCAATCCGTCGCCCGCAGCCAGACCAGCGATTCAAGGTTCCCCATCAATGCGTGTTCCACGTCCAGATGCACGCTGGAGGTGTCACTTTGTTCCAATAGCAGCACGCCTCCGGCAAATAGCGTGGTAAAGGTCACGCCCATGGCGGCGCCCGGTTCAATCCGGCCCAATCGCTTGATCGCCTCGATCAGGATCACCGCCAGAACCGCCGCACCCGCCGCGCCCAGCAGCATCGGCAGTGCCGCGACGACGCCGGTCAGCAGAAAGGCGACAACGATCCCCGGCAGCACAACATGGCTGATGGCATCGCCGATTAGCGCCTGCCGCCGCAGGATCAGGAAATTCCCCGGCAATGCGCAAGCGACAGAGGCCAGAATCCCGATCAGCATCGGCGTCAGCGAGAACATGACAAACTCACTTCCCATCACACGCCCTCCGCCACGGACCGGGGCCCGCCGATCCGCCGGTCGAATTCTGCGATTTCATCCGGGGCGAAGACCTGTTCGATCGGTGTCAGCCCGTCATAGCGCCCGGTCAGCCCGGTGTCCTGATGGATTTCCCGCGCGACGTCCCAGCGCCGCTCATCGCGCGCAATCTTGGCCGCCTGGGCGCGTCCCGTTTCGGTTGCGACCCCGTCGGCACGGATCAACGCCTCGGCCCGCAGGACGCGTAGGGTCAATTCGTCGTGGATTGGTTCGGACCGCGACAATGCCAGCAACCCTTGCCGCCGATGCACACGGCGCTGAAACCTGCGATGCCGCAACAGCGCAGCAGCCAAACCTCGCACCGGGGCAAACAACAGCGACACCACAAACAGCGCCGCAGAAACCAGCACGATGATCGGCCCCGTCGGCAGATCGGGGGCAGAGGCCGACAGTGCAGCGCCCAAATATCCCGACAGACCGCCCAGCGCGCCCGCGTACCAGATCACGATATTGCTGCGCTCGGTCCAGAAGCGCGCAGTCACTGGCGGGATGATCAGCAGGGCAACGATCAGGATCAGCCCAACGATCTTTAGCCCGATCACCGTCACGGCCATCACAAGGACCATCATCAGCCGGTCCACCGCAGGCACGTTGACCCCGTTGGCCGCCGCATATTCCGCATCGAAGGCCACCAGCGTCATCGGTCGCCGCATGATCCATGTCGCCAGCACCGCCAGCGACCCGCCCACGGCAATCACCACTGCGTCCTGAAACAGCATTCCGGCCGTCGACCCCAGTAAAAAGGACTCCAACCCCGCCTGACGCCCTGACCCCATGGTCTGGATCACTGTCAGGATCACGATGCCAAAGCCAAAGAACACCGACAGCACCGCACCGATGGCCGCATCCTCTGACAGACGCGTCCGTCGCGCCACCCACTCGACCGCAAGCAGACCGATTCCGGCTGTTATCGCCGATCCCAGCAACAAGCCCAGCAGGTTCCGGCCATCGCCGCCAAACGACACCATTAAAATAAAGGCCAGCCCGACACCGGGCAGCGTGGCATGGGCCACTGCGTCAGAGACCAGAGCGCGTTTGCGCAAAAACAGGAACGTCCCCGCCGCACCGGCAGCAAAGCCCAAGAGCGTGGCCCCAACCGCGACCAGCGCCGCGTTGTAACCGGCCTGCAACAGCAGCGCCTCGATTAAGGGAGTCACGCGCCCTCTGCCAGCCGCAACTGGTCGATATGCGTGGCCGCCAGCCGCCCGCCGTAGGTGGCGTTCAGTGCCTCGGAAGTAAAGGTCGTCTCAACCGGGCCTTCGGCGATCTTGCGCACGTTGATCATGAAGACGTGGTCAAAATAGTCGCGCACAGTTGCAAGGTCATGATGGACGCAAACCACCGACTTGCCCTCTGCCTTGAGCGATTTCAGTACGTCGATGATCGCCCGCTCTGTCGCGGCATCCACCCCGGCAAAGGGTTCGTCCAACAGATACAGGTCCGCATCCTGCGCCAGCGCGCGGGCAAGGAACACCCGCTGCTGCTGGCCGCCCGAAAGCTGGCCAATCTGACGATCCGCAAACCCACCCATGCCGACCCGGTCCAGACAGGACAACGCGCGGGATTTCAGACGCCCGGTAAAGCGGCCCAATAGACCCACCTGACGATATAGCCCCATCATCACCACATCGATCACCGTGGTCGGGAAATCCCAGTCCACGCTGGCCCTTTGCGGGACATAGGCGATGCGGGCGCGGGCGGCGTCAACTGGTTCGCCAAAGCTGGTAACGTCGCCCGACAAGCGCGGGATCACACCCAACGCAGCCTTGAGCAAGGTCGACTTGCCCGCCCCGTTGGGTCCGATGATCGCCGTCATCTGCGCCGCCGGAAAGGTGGCGTCCACAGAGAACACCGCCGGTTTTTCACCGTAAGAGACGGTCAACCCGCGCAGCGCCAAAGGGGCATCGGATTTCTGCGGCAGGCGCGCCGCCTGTCCGTCTGCGGCAGCAAGTGTTACTGGCGTGTCCGTCATCCGTTCAACAATCCTTTCATGCCCGCCGTTGGAGTATCCCCGCCCAGCGCACGCGCAATCACCGTCGCGTTGTGATCGATCATACCAATATAAGTACCGACATAGCTGCCGGGTTCCCCCATGGCGTCCGAGAACAGCTCTCCGCCGATCTGCACCTTGTGGCCGCGCGCAGCAGCCCCTTCGATCAGGGCGCGGATGTTGCGGTCAGAGACCGAGCTTTCGACAAAGACCGCCGCAATGTCGCGATCGACCAGCACATCCACCAGATCGGCGATGCGCCGCAAACCGGCCTCGGACTCGGTCGAGATGCCCTGAATCCCCAGCACTTCGAACCCGTAGGCTTTACCGAAGTAGTTGAACGCGTCATGGGCGGTGATCAGCACGCGACGTTCCGCCGGGACGGTGGCCATGATTTTTGCCGCATAGGTCGCCAATTCCTGCAATTCGTCCAGATGGATCGCCGCATTGGCGGCGAATGTGTCTGCGTGGTCTGGCTGCGCCTTCGTCAGCGCGGCGCGCACATTGTCAACGACATGAACCCAGAGATCGGGAACCATCCAGACGTGCGGGTCGAACTTGTCGTCATAGTCTTCATGTGCCAGTAGCAGGTCGCGCGGCAGGCTTTCGGCCACGGCCGTCACAGTGCCCCGGTCGCCAAGTTCATGCAGAAAATCCTGCATCTGCGCCTCAAGGTACAATCCGTGCCACAGTACCACGTCGGCACGCGCCAAGGCGACGATGTCGCTGCGGGTCTGGCGATAGCTGTGCGGGTCCACCCCCGGCCCCATAAGGGCGTTGACCTCGACCAGATCGCCACCGACCTGCCGTGCCGCATCCGCAATCATGCCTGTGGTCGCAACCACCGACAGCTTGCCCTGCGCCACAGCGGGCATGCTTGCTAGTGCAAGAGGAAAGGCGGCCAAGCCGGTCAGAAAGGTTCTTTTGGTCAGCATCACGCCTTTGGCTCCTGAATGGCGCACACCGGGCATTGCTTGACGCACGCGGAGTGCCTGTTTCACTCAACCCATATTGCGAACAACTCGCAAGAGTCAATGTTATTGCGAGGCATTCTCAATTACCTAGCGCATAGAACTCGGGATTCGCCCCGCAGGCGCCTGTTTTTTGGGCATCTCCCCGCCTCCCGCTGGGCCCATGCCCGACACTACGCTTTTTTTGTTCGCGCTTCGCGAACCGACATCATTCACCCTGACTGCCAGCAGCGGTTCGACGAAAAGCGGTTGGGCGCGTGTGGAATTCCTACTTTCCTTTCTACCGTCGTCATTCTAGCTTTTGATCAAATTGCAGATCGGGAGAACATTATGCCCCCCAACACCGGCCCCTTGCGCCTTGGCGTCAACATCGACCACGTTGCCACGGTGCGCAACGCGCGGGGCAGTGCCTATCCCGATCCAGTGCGCGCCGCCAAACTGGCCGAAGCCTCTGGTGCCGACGGCATCACCGCGCATCTGCGCGAAGACCGCCGCCACATCTCGGACGCGGATATCGATGCGCTGATGGACCATCTTTCGGTGCCGCTGAACTTTGAGATGGCCGCCACCGACGAGATGCAGAAGATCGCGTTGCGCCACCGCCCCCATGCGGTCTGCATCGTGCCGGAAAAGCGCGAAGAGCGCACAACGGAAGGCGGGCTGGAGGTCGCACGCGAAGAAAACAGGCTGGCCCATTTTATCGCACCGCTCCGCGAGGCGGGCTGCCGGGTGTCTATCTTTATCGCCGCCGACCGCCGCCAAATCGAGGCAGCGCACCGAATTGGCGCGCAGGTGATCGAACTGCACACGGGTGCCTATTGCGATTTCCACGCCGAAGGCCGGTTTGACGAGCGCGACGCCGAACTGGAGCGGATGCGCGAAATGGCCGGATTTGCCCACTCGCTGGGTCTGGAGGTGCATGCAGGCCACGGGTTGACCTATGAGACGGTCAAACCGGTAGCCGCCTTTCCCGAGGTAATGGAACTGAACATCGGCCATTTCCTGATCGGCGAGGCGATCTTTCTGGGATTGGGCCCGGCCATGGCCGAGATGCGGCGTTTGATGGATGCTGCGCGCGCCTGACACCTGAATTGATAGGTTTGTCACCATTTTCTTGCCGCAAATGGACAGTATGACCGCCGCATCGCGCCTGTCAGCAAAGGGTATCGCCATGCCAGTCATCCAGATGGATCCCGAAACACTTGCCATCGACGTCGAAGTGGCCAAGGCCGCTGGCGCGCGGGTTAGCGCAGAGTATCAAGCCCGCCAGCCCTATCCTTACGGCTGTTTCGATGACTTCCTGCCCGAAGAGGTTCTGGACCGTGTGCTGCAAGAGATCCGCACCCTGCCAGAGGCGGAAACCATGTTCGACCGGCCGCAGGAAAAGCTGAAGTCCAGCTACCTGCCCGAGCGTCTGCCGCCCTACACGCGCAATCTGTTCTATGTGCTGAACTCTCGCCCATTTGTGCGGTTCCTCGAAGAGATGACCGGCATCAGCGGGCTGATCCCCGACCCCTACTTTGCAGGCGGCGGCGTGCATGTGGTGGCCAATGGCGGGCATCTGGATATCCACGCGGATTTCAACCACAACGCCAAGCTGAACCTTGAACGCCGCCTGAACATCCTGATCTACCTGAACAAGGACTGGCAAAAGGAATACGGCGGTTCGTTCGAGATCTGGAACACCGACATGTCAGAGCAGGTCGCCAGCTTTGTCCCTGTATTCAACCGCATGTGCTGTTTCAACACCGGATCCGACACATGGCACGGCAATCCGGAGACGGTGAATCACCCAGATGGAGAGCCGCGCATGTCGCTGGCGCTGTATTACTACACCGCCACATGGGACTATACGCGCAAGTCGCACACCACCCTGTTCAAGCCGCGACCGGGCACGCAGGATCAGATCGACAAACAGGTGAAACGCGCCGACAGGTTGCAGGAAATCCTGCCGCCGGTGATCTTTCGCAAGGTGATCGGTCGGCTTCAACGGTTGGGTTTTTAGGCCGGGTCGGAAAAACCCGTCCTCGCTTTGCCAAACGGTTCGGCCTAGGGTTTCACAGAACCCCAGACAGCCCCGGTGATCCGCCATGCCCCGTTTTCTGACCGCTTTGCCCCTTGCTCTGCTGCCCGCACTGGCCGCCGCGCAGGAAGACCCCGTTGTCACCGTCAGCGACTGCGACTGGCAGGCAAGCGCGTGGAACCTCGCCGAGCCGTGGGAAGAGAACAGCCGCACCTTTTCCAACGGCAAGACCCGGCTGGCGCTGCTGGACACCATCGAACCCGCCGCAGCATGGGCGCATATCCTTGTCTTGTCGCCGCCCTATTCTGAGATGGGCGACCGCCAATGCAAAACCATCGGCTATGGTGGCATGGGGTTTGGCGGTATTCGCTTCAATGAGCTGACCTCGAGCTATGATCCTGCCACCGGCCTTAGTTTCAACGTGCCGGTACAGGCCTACAATTCGGCGATTGCCGATTTCGACTGGTATTCACTGCGGTTCACGCTCAATCAGGCGACGGGCGATATCACCACCGCCCTGACGCAGTGATCCCCGGACAGAGACCCTTCCATATGATCCTTGGCATTGGCACCGATCTGGCCAACATCGACCGCATCGCCGGCACGCTGGAGCGGTTCGGCGACCGGTTCCGCAACCGCGTCTTCACCGAGGTGGAACAGCGCAAAGCGGACCGCCGCCGCGACGTGGCGGGCACCTATGCCAAACGCTGGGCTGCGAAAGAGGCCTGTTCCAAGGCGCTGGGGACGGGTCTGCGTATGGGTATCGCGTGGAAGGATATGGCGGTGTCGAACCTGCACACCGGCCAGCCGGTGATGGAGGTGACAGGCTGGGCGAAGGAACGACTGGACGCCATGACACCCGAGGGGCATGAGGCGATCATACACGTCACCCTGACGGACGATCACCCCTGGGCGCAGGCTTTTGTGGTGATAGAGGCGCGGCGGGTGGGGTGATCCCCCCCCTGTTACCGCAAGGGTACTTTCACTTACGAACGATCGTTAAAACGGATAGTCATACGATTGATACCAGTTCTCGGATGGTTTGACTCAAACACTGATCGACCATTCGCTGGGTTGGTGCCGTATGGCTTCTCGGTTTGGTTTGACCCAAACAGCGACCGACCTGACACGTGTCTTTCCCTGGACCTGTCGATCATCCGGGAACGCCTGCGGCGAGCTTGTCTCAAAGGTGTTGCCGTGACCCCAGAAGGGCCTGACCATCCGGTCTCATGACTGTCCTGTCCCTGCATCCATCGAGGCGATGCTCGTTCTCTTGCCGCAGAAAAGGATCGTCAAATGGCTGAAACCCCTGAAACATCTCACGTCGTCGGAGGCGTCGATACCCACAAGGATTTACATGTTGCAGCTGTCGTAGATCATTACGACCGCGTGCTCGGCACCGAGAGCTTTCCCACGACCCGTCATGGCTATCGCTTGATGTTGATCTGGATGCGGTCTTTCGGGGATCTGCAACGCGTCGGCATCGAATGTTCGGGCAGCTATGGCGCAGGGTTGCTGCGCTATTTGCAGACAGCTGGTGTCGAAGTTCTGGAGGTGGTCACTGCCCCTGACAAAAACGAGCGCCGTCGCCGCGGCAAGAACGACGACTTCGACGCAGAAAGTGCGGCCCATGCCGCCTTCACCGAACGGCGCACTGTCACACCGAGAAGCCGTGACGGTATGGTCGAAAGCCTCCGTGTTCTAAGGGTTTGCCGAAAGACAGCCGTTCAGGCGCGCCGCATTGCTTTGCAAATGATCCAGACGACGATCATCTGTGCCCCCGATAGATTGCGAGAACCCCTACGTAAGATGACGCGAATGCAGTTGATCCGCACACTGGCAGCTTGGCGGCCCGATCTCACGGCCTTTCGGCAGGTCGAAGAAGCCTATCGCATCTCGCTCAAATCCCTGGCGCGGCGTTACCTCGAACTGCATGACGAGATCGCCGATCTGGATGACATGATCGAAGCCATCGTCAAAGATCTTGCCCCAGAGCTACTCGAACAGATCGCGATCGGCCTGAACAGCGCGGCGCAGCTGCTGCTGACGGCTGGAGACAATCCGGAGCGGTTGAAATCCGAAGCCAGCTTTGCCGCCCTTTGCGGCGTCAGTCCCGTGCCTGCGTCTTCTGGCAAAACTGTCCGGCACAGGTTGAACAGAGGCGGTGATCGCGCAGCCAATAGTGCGATCCACATTATCGCCATCGGACGTTTGCGACTGGACCCACGCACTCAAGCCTACGTTGCCAAACGGATCGCTGCCGGAAACTCGAAACTGGAAGCCATTCGCAGCCTCAAACGTTATATCGCGCGCGAAGTCTTCGGCATCATCATGCGCCGCTACAAAGAGATCAATCAGACACAAATCGCCGCTTGACTCTTAGAAGGGCGTCCAAGGCGATCAACGATCTTTTCGACGGTCTCAACCCACTTTTCATCGTCGGCCATTACGTAAACCTGAAACCAGTCATCGAAAGGAACCCAGTCGGTGATCTGCAAAGGATCAGCGTCTGGAGGCAGAAAAAGATACGGCTCTTGCCGACCGGATAGAGTTACGACGGCGTCGCAACGGCCCTCCAAGTAAGCAATCTGGACATCTTCTTCAGTCACAAACGGCCAAAGCAATTCATAACTTACTTTTTGGTTTCGCAAGAACTCCTTGAGAACAGGCGCTTCGATTGCAAGATCATGGCAAAAGCTCGGGTACTTCTTGCCGGTTGCTTCATTCAACTCGCTAACGGACTGAATGCCCAACGTCTTTGGAAGCAATATCGCCATATTTCCGCGCACCACACTGCCGACCTTTCGGTATTTCCTATCCGTCGACCAATTGGACAGGAGGTCCTCGGTGCTGACGAGCACTTCGGCTGTGCCCTTGTGAAGATGTGAAAGCCCATTCATAGGCCCCACGTCGAACCGTTTAACCTTGAACTGGTACTCTCCGAACAGGTGTCCGGCTAGAACATAGCAAAACGCGTCGTCCACCCCTTCGGACACGGCACAGTTGACACGCCCCCTTTCAATGATCTTGGCATGTGTTTTGCCCTGATCCTGTAACTGGTTCAGCAACGTCTGGGCCCGTTCGGCCTCCGGTGTGCCGGCAAATTTAGCCTTCACTTCTTCAAGCCGGGTCCGGCGGTCCTTCGGATCTTCGATGCGTTCCGCGGCCGCCAGTGCCCCTGCCGCATCGGCGACCAGGTCGACGGGAGCATCAAGCAGATCAAGCATGAAACGGGCATTGGCCGCCGCATCGGTTTCCGGGAATTGGGCGACGATTTCCCCCAGCCTGCCCCTGCGCGCCACGACGTCTGCAATCTCGCGCGCTTCGGTTAGGGCCGCGCGCGCCTCTGCCTCCACATCTCGTTCCGGTAGGGCTTTCAGCATGCCATTGGCGCGTGCTGCGATCTTGGTTCCCGGGTAGCGTGTCAGAATATCGGTCAGAACCTCCCGTTTCGGCGCCAACCCCTGCAGCGCTGGCAAGCCCTGCAAGGTCCGTTCCACCGCGCTCAAGGGCGCAAACCCAAGGTCCAGCGCCTCGTTTACCGGT
Source organism: Antarctobacter heliothermus (assembly GCF_002237555.1). Taxonomy (NCBI): domain Bacteria; kingdom Pseudomonadati; phylum Pseudomonadota; class Alphaproteobacteria; order Rhodobacterales; family Roseobacteraceae; genus Antarctobacter; species Antarctobacter heliothermus. Next base: position 66,431 of record NZ_CP022540.1, read on the forward strand.
TCGAACTTGAACCCGATGTTGAACCCGTCCCGGACCCGTCCAAAACTGTCTTTGACCACATCAGCGCCTTGATGCAGGCCTACCACGACGCGTTCATCCGCATCCAAGATCAATGCGCCCGAAGACCCACCGAAAGTTTCACACATGTGACGCAGGTTAGGTGCATGATCAGGCAGGTCCGATTGCTCACTGGCCACGGCGCAGGTGCCCGAGGAAAACTGGGTGGGCTGGGCAATCGGGTGATGAACCATTAGCAATGCATCCTGCGGCTGTGTTCGCGTTTGAAAAATTAGTGGAATATGCCCACCCATCGCTCCGTTGGCGTCGCCTTTGACCTTCAGGATCATCGCATCAACGTCGGTGACAGATGCAACTTCGACAGGCGAGACGTCAAAGCTTTGGACATCTCCAATGAAGTCCACCTGACGAAAGTCGAAGTGCACTTTCACTGCCTCGATTTCGGTGAACCCCAACGCGGCGACGCGATCATCATGATAGCAATGCCGGGCCGTGATCAGCTGATTGCCGGGCAAAAGGGTGGCCGTGCAGAGTCCGACAAACTTGTCACTCTTGACCCTGAACCCGCCGACCGGATCAAGGTATTCGACCTGCCGCCCATCGGGCGTCCGCAGGCAAACATCCAGACGCCCGACAAAGCGCGCCAACTCCTGGACCTCTTTCTGGGCCCTGCGAATAGGCTGCCAGAGGCCCCTAGCCTGCTCTGCCTCGTCAAGAAGGAGTTGCTTGAAGGTGGCTTCGAATTGCTTGGTTCTGTCCAGCCGGAAGTCACATGCGTCCCGGGCATGGGCCTGAACACCCAAACCTGCCAGAAGCAAGCCAAGCAACAAACAAAATCGAATCACGGCAACTACTCCGGCTTGAAAGTCGTTGACGCAGCGTAGGGTTCACCGGTTCAGCCGGTCAACGGCGGGACCTCCCACCTTGACACGCCTTGCCCTGCCGCCCATGAAACGCCGGAACGACAGGCAAGGGGCTCGCCATATGGCAACCGAAGAGAAAAAAGGCGGTCTCTGGGAGACCATCAAGACAATTGTCTACGCGCTGCTGATTGCGGGCGTCTTCCGGACCCTCCTGTTTCAACCATTCTGGATTCCGTCGGGATCGATGAAGGACACGCTGCTGATCGGCGATTTCCTTTTCGTGAACAAGATGGCCTATGGTTACTCCTACGCCTCCTGCCCCTCTGTCATCATCCCGAGCGTTGGCATCAACGTGGACGCGCAGGACCTGTGCGGATGGGCCGACGGCGACAATGCACGTCTGTTCGGCGGTGAACCGCAGCGCGGCGATGTTGTGGTATTCCGTCACCCGGTGTCGGGCCGCGATTTCATCAAGCGGCTTATCGGCCTGCCGGGTGAGCGCATCCAGATGCGCAATGGCGTGCTGCACATCGACGGCCAACCGGTGGAGGTTACCCCGGACGGCACCTTTGAAGAACTCGCCGCCCCGCAGGGACCGCAGGGCCTGCGGCCGCGCTGTGCCAATGGCACGGTTGGCGACGGAGCTACCTGCCACAAGGAAAAACTGATCGAGACGCTGCCCGGCGGCGTCAGCCACTCGATCCTCAACATTTCCATGCAGGGGTCGGACAACACCCCCGTCTACACTGTGCCCGAAGGCCATTACTTCTTCATGGGTGACAACCGCGACAACTCTTCGGACAGCCGGGTGCCCAGCATCGCGAACGGCGTGGGATTTGTCCCCTACGAAAATCTGATCGGTCGGGCCGACCGGGTGATGTTCTCCTCCGCGGGCCGGTCGATGCTGTACTTCTGGACATGGCGCAGCGATCGGTTCTTTGAAAAGATCGAATGAGCCGGATGCAATGGGCTTTGTCCGTGAGGTGTTGAACTGCCACGGGCTGACCGGACGAGGTCAGCTTGCGCTGTCTGTGATCCCAGTTTCTGGGCTAATGGCCGCACAGATGCTGGTTCCTGCCCAAAGTGGTGTCGGCGCCGCCATCGCCCTATTTCTGGCGCAGGTGGTGCTGCTGCTCCTGAGCCACTCCCCGCGACGGTTGCAGGGCCGGTTCGCCTGGTGCTCTATTCCCTGGAAGGACCCGACGGGCGTGACCTGAGGACTGTCGAATGAAACTATCCGTAGAACTGACCACTTTGCAGAAAGCGTTGGGCCATCATTTCGCCGATCCCCGGCTGTTGCTCCGCGCGGTCACTCATGGGTCGCGCTCTGGTCCGGGGCGCGAAGACAATCAACGGCTGGAGTTTCTTGGCGACCGGGTTCTGGGTCTGGTCATGGCCGAGGCGCTGTTGCAACGCGACAGCGCCGCGTCCGAAGGTCAGCTTGCGCCACGCTTCAACGCATTGGTGCGCAAGGAAACTTGCGCAGATGTTGCGCGTGATGTCGGGTTGGGCGATGCGCTGAAACTGGGCCGGTCAGAGCAATTGTCCGGTGGCCGGCGCAAACAGGCGCTGCTGGGCGACGCGATGGAGGCAGTGATCGCTGCCGTCTATATCGACGCTGGCTTTGACACGGCGCGGGACCTGATCCTTCGCCTTTGGGGCGCCCGGATCGACGGCGTGGACGAAGACGCCAAGGATGCCAAGACCAGCCTGCAGGAATGGGCACAGGCCCGAGGGCTGCCCCCCCCTGCCTACGTCGAAACCGCGCGCACCGGGCCGGACCATGCGCCTGTCTTCACTATTCAAGCCCGACTGCATTCCGGCGAGACGGCTGAAGCGACCGCCGGCTCCAAACGTCAGGCCGAGCAGATGGCGGCGAAAGCGTTGCTGGAACAATTGGGATGATGTTCCGCTAAGTTGAATCCTCCAACACCGTCTCCGGCAATGCGTCTAGTAGCCGTCCCTGGAACGATTTCATCTATCTTTTCAAGGTCGAACTCGCGGCCCGACAGACGCCCGCGCAGCGCCTGCTTGACATCAGGTGGATCAAGATTCCGCTCCACCTAGATCCGCATTGCAAGGGTGCGCGATGCTGCTTGCCTGTCGTGCCGGGACACGGCGTCCGCCCTCGCCAACAGCCCTGCGGTGAAGTCACTGCCGTGGCTGCAGGGCGACCGCCTGTGTCATCTGCCCGGACACCTCGCCGATTATCAAACCACGGCGCTGCCACCGTGGGCCCAGATGGTCCAACCGGGCATCACGCTCGTCCAATCTCTGCCGGGTCAAAGGGTTCGTATATCGTCCGCGACGTAACCCTTCCCCTTCAGACCTTCTGATGCGACTTCACCCCAACCGGCTCCCCCACTTCACTACGCAGATAATCTTATGGCGGGAGGGGCCTATGAGCGGTTTGCGCCTTTGTTGCCTTGCCGCGCGTCAAACGCCTCCCAGACATACATCCGGCCTTTCTGCCGCGCATCTGCCAGCCACATCTTTTTGCGGGCATCTGACGTTTCAAGGGCTGCGTAAATTCCACCAGAATATTTGGGCCAGCCAATCGCGAGCCCAAGCTTTACCATCTCGGCCGACAGGTCGCGTCCGTCAGGCAGATAGCAACGGGCCACTGTTCGTCCGTGTGCATCCTGACTGATCAGTTCAGCCCGGACCTTTTGCCCTTTGCATAGCCTGACCAATGCCCACTTCGCTTTCTTTCCGAAGGGATGATTCATCTCTGGCGCATCGACTCCGAATAAACGAATCTGCGTTTTCTTAACAACAATTGTATCCCCGTCCACGACGTAGGCCGCGCCTGTGCGCACCGCATCAATGGGCGCGCTCTCGACACTATCGTTTGGGTCGTAGGGCTTTGGATCCGGCAGCGGCGCTCTTACAACGCGGGGCGTTGGCGGCACGCTCGGAGCAAATGCCGGTTCATGGGGGATCTGGTTCCATTTTTCGCGTTCCTTCCGCCGCCGTAAAGCTTTCAAGCCATACACCAGTGCAGCCGCGCCGAAAGCCACGACAACAAATACCCAAGTTTCAAAATCATTCATGGCAGGCAGTTCAATCCATTTAAGACTGACGCCATTCAGGATCAAACCTGCCCCGAATTGCAAGTGGCCCGAGCGATATTAATTTGGCCCACTTGTCCATTCTCCATCGGTATGAAATGGCATCCACAAACCGGAGCCTCCTATGACCGACAATCGGCGCGGCGCATTCTACATGATCCTCGCCATGCTCGGCTTCGGGGTCGAGGATGCCTTTTTCAAATCCGCCACTGGTTCTGGAGGGATAACGCCTGGTCTGGGCACTCTGCAATTCGGGCTGCTGGCCATGGCGCTATACGCCCTGTACGCCCGCCTAAGCGGCGTGCCGGTCTGGACACGCGACTACCTGCGCCCCGGCCTGCTGATCCGCACCGCGTTCGAGATCACAGGACGCCTCTTCTTTGCACTTAGCCTTGCCTACACACCACTGTCGACCACGTCGGCGATCCTTCAGGCCGCGCCGCTGTTTGTCATGCTGGGCGCGGCGGTGGTCCTCAAGGAACACATTGGCCCGCGCCGCTGGATTGCGATGAGCATCGGCTTTCTGGGGGTGCTGCTGATCGTACGCCCCTCGCCTTCGGGGATTGAGGCAAACGCTATCCTCGCCCTTCTCGGCATGATCGGCTTTGCCGGACGCGATCTGGCGACGCGCACAGCGCCAACGCATGTGCACGCGGCGCAACTGGGCGTTCTGGGCTTTGCGGTCGTCAGCGTCGCGGGCTTGGTGATCCTAGCCTTTGAGCCCGGCACCCCGTCTCTGCCTTCCCCAAAAGCCGCCGCTCTGATCTGCGGCACAGCCCTGTGCGGCGTAGCGGGATACACCGCGATGACCTTTGCCATGCGCACCGGAGAGGTTGGCGTCGTCGCCCCTTTCCGCTACAGCCGCCTGATCGTAGCGCTCATCCTTGCCTATACCCTGTTCGGAGAACGCCCCGATACCATGACCCTGACCGGGGCGGCATTGATCGTGGGTGCCGGGATCTACTCGCTCCTGCGCGAGCGGCGCAAAATGCGTTAACCTGCGCGCACGGCGCGTGCCATGCGCCGCTTGCGCGTGGAATTTGCGCCAGAACTTCACGGCCACGACAAGGCGTAAATCTGATTCGCGGCGCGTCCGGGGAATCCACTAGCGTTGATCCCGGTTTTCCCCTAAATCACCACCTTCACCTTTTAGCCCCCCGGGATCCTCCATGACCACACGCGCCGGTTTCATCGCCCTGATCGGAGAGCCCAACGCGGGCAAATCCACACTCACCAACCACATGGTGGGGGCCAAGGTCAGCATTGTAACCCACAAGGTGCAAACCACCCGCGCCCGCATTCGCGGCGTGGCAATGGAGGGCGACAGCCAGCTGATCTTTGTCGACACACCTGGCCTATTCAAACCGCGCCGCAGGCTGGACCGCGCCATGGTCGCCGCCGCATGGGGCGGGGCGGCGGATGCCGATGTGACCGTACTGCTGATCGAGGCGCATCGCGGCGTCACCGAAGGCGTCGAACGCATCCTCGAAGGGCTCGCCGATCTGCCCAAGGGGCGCAAGATCGCCCTTGCCATCAACAAGATCGACCGGGTCGAGGCCCCTGTTCTGCTGGCCTTGACCAAGGACATGAACGACCGGTTTTCCTTTGCCCGAACCTTTATGATCTCCGCCGAAAAGGGCTATGGCATCGAAGAACTGCGCACATGGCTGGCTGCCGAAGTTCCCGAAGGCCCTTGGCTCTACCCCGAAGACCAGATCGCCGACCTGCCCATGCGCATGATCGCGGCCGAGATTACCCGTGAGAAACTGACCCTGCGTCTGCATCAGGAATTGCCCTACCAACTGACGGTCGAAACCGAGAATTGGGAAGAGCGCAAGGACGGCTCTGCCCGCATCGACCAAATTGTCTACGTCGCCCGCGACGGTCACAAAGGCATTATTCTTGGCCACAAGGGTGAAACAATCAAAGCGATCTCCAAGGCTTCTCGCGAAGAACTTACAGAATTCCTCGGTCGCCCAATCCACCTGTTCTTGCAGGTCAAAGTCCGCGAAAACTGGCTCGAGGAAAAAGAGCGCTACTCGGAAATGGGGCTGAATTTCAAAGACGGCAACGCCTGAGATGGCGCGCCTCACCGCGCGTTTCTGGGTCGATGCCTACCTCGCCCGCCTGCGCCTGACCGACATCCCGGCTTTCGTTATCGCCCATGGCGACGACAATGCCGGCGCCGTGCTGATCAAACTGAATTCCCTCGACGGACAGGCGCGCGCCTTCACACGCGGCTTTGACCTCATGACCGGCGACCGCAAATGGACCGACCTCACCTCAGGTTCCGAACGCGACGTCGATGAGGCGATCACCCGCCAGCGCCGCTTCGACCCCGACCTCTGGGTGATCGAGGTTGAGGACAAACAAGGCCGCCACCTGCTCGACGATCCCTCCCTCGCCTGACCTGTGGGTTTCTTCTCTGTCCAAATTCCCACAATCCGAGGCCCCGCAGGGGGCCGAGACAATCAGCGCAGCCGTAGGCTGCTCCGCTGGATCACACCTTGCCAAAGCACACGCGCGCCGTGATCTTGCATTCATGGACTGGCGCGACACCGGAATATTGCTCAGCACGAAAAAACACGGCGAAACCTCGCTGATCCTCGACGTGTTCACCCCCGGACATGGCCGCCACGCAGGCGTTCTGCGCGGCGGGACCTCGCGCAAACTGGCACCCCACCTACAACCCGGCGCCCAGCTGGATCTGGCTTGGCGCGCGCGGTTGGAGGATCACATCGGCAGTTACACCGCTGAACCGCAACGCTCGCGCGCCGCAGCGGCGCTTGGCGACCGGGTGGCACTGGCAGGGTTGAACGCGGTGACGGCCTTGCTAGCCTTTTGCCTGCCAGAAAGAGAGCCGCACCCCGCGCTCTACATCCGCTCCGAAGCGGTGCTGGACCTGCTCGACCGTCCTGATCTTTGGCCGCTGGCCTATCTGCAATGGGAAGTGGCGTTGCTGGACGAAATGGGCTTCGGCCTTGACCTGAACTGTTGCGCCGTGACCGGCGCAACAGACGGGTTGGCGTTTGTCTCCCCCAAAACCGGCCGTGCGGTGACGGCCATCGCGGCCGGGGACTGGGCCGACCGCCTGTTGCCGCTGCCGCCGATCCTGCTGGGACAGGGAGAGGCCGAGGACACCGACATCCTCGACGCTTTGGCCACAACTGGGTTTTTCATGGAAAAACGGCTTGCCCCGGACCTGCGCGACAGGCCCCTACCCGCCGCGCGGTCCGCGCTTGTCACTCGTCTAAAGGCGCGGGCAACGGGGTAAACACCATTTCTCGGCCTGCCGTGTCGGCCAGGACCAGATCGCCGTCCCGCATTGCGCCATGCTGCACGGACTGCAATGCCGTGAAATACAGATTTTCCTGATCCAGTTCCGGACAAGCCCGCCGGGTCGACCGCAGGGGGCCAATCGACATCGCGGGCCAATCGCCCTCCATCCGTCCGGAAAAGCCGTTGCAAGGGCCAGAGCCGCTCACGTGCCCGGCCCGCGACAGATCCAGTTCCGCGCGCGCCGTAAAGGGCGCATCGTCGATGCGTTGCAGAGCCCAACGCCCATCGACCGGCCCGTGGATCATATCATCCTGCGCCATGGCAGGTCCCGCCAGCACCAGCAGGGCAAACATTGCTTCACGCATACACACCTCATTGTTATCCTGATCAACTTACTTGGGTCCTTCGTCCCCTATCGGCAAGCCTTCCCCCTCCTCGGAGAACGGGTTAGGAAGGCGTCGATGAAACTCACTTTGCCCAACTTTCTGACCATCCTGCGCTTGCTCGCCGCCCCCGGCGTGGCGGTGATGTTCCTGTATTTCTCGCGCCCTCTGGCCGACTGGGCGGCGCTGATCCTGTTTGCCGGTGCCGCCATGACTGATTGGCTGGACGGCCATCTGGCCCGCAGTTGGCAACAAGAAACCAAGCTAGGGGCCATGCTGGACCCAATTGCCGACAAGGCGATGGTGGTCATCGCTCTGATGGTTATCGTCGGATTTTCCTCGTGGTCCCCGTGGCTTGTCCTGCCCGCGACCATGATCCTCTTCCGTGAGGTCTTTGTCTCTGGCTTGCGCGAGTTCCTTGGCGACACGGCCGGCACGCTGAAGGTGACCAAGCTGGCCAAGTGGAAGACAACCACGCAGATGGTCGCCATTGCGGTGCTGTTTGCACAGGGTATTTTTGAACACTACCTTGTGATGTCCAGTATGGGGATGGGCGATGAGATCATCGGTCAGATTCTCGACGGCGAACTCGCGGATGAGTTTGGCCTGCGCTGGAAACTGCAGGGCATGATCTGGTCCGGCAACGGCGGGCTTTTTCTACTCTGGTTGGCGGCGGCTTTGACCTTGATCACCGGGTGGGATTACTTCCGCAAGGCACTGCCGCACCTGAGGGAGGACTAATAGTGGATGTGCTGTATTTCGCCTGGGTGCGCGAACGCATCGGGCTGCCGCGTGAAACGGTCCAGACCGAGGCCGCAACTGTGGCCGAACTGGTTGCCGAACTGCGCGCGCGCGAAGATCGCTATGCCGCCGCTTTCGAGGATCTGAGTGCGCTGCGCGTGGCTGTCGATCAGGAACTGACCGACTTTGACGCGCCGCTTGCAGGTGTGCGTGAGGTGGCCTTTTTCCCCCCTATGACGGGCGGCTAGGCCATGCGGATTGTTGTGCAGGAAGCCCCCTTTGACTTTGGCGCAGAGGCGGCAGGTTTTGCCGCCGGGCGTCACGACATGGGCGCGGTCGTCACTTTTACCGGAATCGTACGCGACCGTCCCGGCGGCGGTTTGCAGGCGATGGAGATCGAACATTATCCTAGCATGACCCAAAAGGCGCTGGAACAGATTGCGGCAGAGGCGGTTGACCGCTGGTCGCTGGGCGACGCGCTGGTCATTCATCGCTATGGGCGGTTGGAGCCGGGTGAGCAGATCATGATGGTCGCCACCGCCGCGCCACATCGCAAGGATGCCTTCGAGGCGGCAGAGTACTTGATGGACTATCTCAAGTCTCGCGCGCCGTTCTGGAAAAAGGAATACTGTGCGGAAACCGGCACTTGGGTCGCCGCCAAGGATGAGGACGAAGCGGCGCTGACGCGGTGGTAAGATCCCCGCGGTTTTGGTAAAAATCCCTTACCGTGCGAAGGAACCATCATGCCGTTCGAAAAAGTCCAGTCCGAAAAGCTTTCGCATGCCGTTGTGCGGCAGATCGAAAAATTGATCCTGCGGGGGGTGTTGCGCCCCGGCGAGCGCCTGCCTTCGGAACGCGACCTGTCGGATCAGATGGGCGTCTCTCGCCCTTCGCTGCGCGAGGCGGTGGCGGAATTGCAGGCACGCGGTCTGCTGACCTCGCGCGCCAGCGCCGGAATTTTTGTGACCGAAGTTCTGGGCAGCGCCTTTTCCCAACCCTTGATCCAGCTTTTCGCAAATCACGATGAGGCGGTGTTCGACTATCTGTCTTTCCGGCGCGACATGGAGGGATTGGCCGCAGAGCGTGCGGCGATCTACGGCACCGACTGTGACTTGGCTGTGATTGCGGCCGTCTTTGCCAAGATGGAAACCGCACATACCAAGCGCAATCCGACCGAAGAGGCCGCTCTGGACGCAGAGTTTCACTTGGCGATCATCGAGGCAAGCCACAACGTCATCATGCTGCACATGATGCGGTCGATGTATCAATTGCTGCGCGAAGGTGTGTTCTACAACCGCCAGATCATGTTCAAGCAACGCACGAGGCGCGACACCCTGCTAGAGCAGCACCGCGCTATCAACGACGCGTTGCAGGCCCGCGATCCCGCTGCAGCACGCACTGCCGTCGAGACGCATCTGAACTTTGTCGAGGCCGCGCTGAGCGACAACCGCGAGGCCGAAAAGAACGAGGCCATCGCCCGTCAGCGCCTGCGCCGCGAGACGGAGCGGGGCTAACGCCGCTCCTTTTTGATGCCCCGCCGCTACTTCTGCTCTACGGTCAATTGATGCCGCTCGCGCGCTGCAAATCACGCACATAGGCGCCGATGACGCTAACGTCGGCGCGGGTCAGCCCCTATTGCGCGGGCATGTTGCCAAATGGCCAATGGTGGACGCGCACGCCGCACCACATGCGCCGATTGCCCCAAGGAATTGGGGGAAATGGACCCGATCATCGGGCGAGCAGCACAAATCACATCTTGGTCTTGAACGCGCGGTTCGGACGCACCGCAGTCAATGCATATTTCCATGCATGCGTCAGACAGACTGTCGCGGTTGGCGACGACCGGGCACGCGCCGCAAACCAAGAGGACTGTTGAAAACCGCAAAACGATCTAACGCTGCATCCGCCATGTCCCCTAGCCCCCAAGCATTTCGGTGCAATCGACGGCAGATGACAGACACTCATGCAGCAATCTGCATGCTAAAACCAACGCATAAAAAAACCCGGGCGATTGCTCGCCCGGGCCAGTGATCAAAGACTGAGTGGAAGGAGGAACTCAGCCTTTGGAAAACTCCGGATAGGCCTCCATACCCAGCTCGGCCATATCGAGACCCATGATCTCGTCTTCTTCCGACGCCCGGATGCCCATGATGGCTTTCAGGATGAACCAGACGATACCCGAGACCACGAAGACGAACACGCCGACGATGATGATCGAAATGATCTGGCCGCCAAAGGTCGCGTCAGGGTTGGTCAGAAGAACCGCAAGGGTGCCCCAGATACCCGCGAACAGGTGAACCGGGATGGCACCGACCACGTCGTCGATCTTGAGTTTGTCCAGGAATGGCACCGCGAAGACTACGATGACACCGCCCACGGCACCGATCAGGGTGGCCGAGCCCAACGTCGGGGTCAGCGGTTCTGCGGTAATGGACACAAGACCCGCCAGTGCGCCGTTCAGAACCATGGTCAGGTCGGTCTTTTTGTAGATGGCCTGCGTCAGGATCAACGCGGCAATCGCGCCACCGGCAGCCGCCGTGTTAGTGTTGGCAAAGATGCGTGACACGTCAGCCACATCGCCAACGGTACCCATGGCAAGCTGCGACGCGCCGTTGAAGCCGAACCAACCCAGCCACAGAATGAACGTGCCCAAAGTTGCCAGCGGCAGGTTCGAGCCCATCATCGGGACGGTGCGGCCATCTTTGGCGTATTTGCCAATGCGCGGCCCCAGGATCAGTGCCCCTGCCAGAGCAGCCCAGCCACCGACTGAGTGCACAACTGTCGAACCGGCAAAGTCGAGGAAACCGTACTGGGAGTCCAGGAAACCACCGCCCCATTTCCAGGATGCCTGAATCGGGTAGATGAGGCCGGTCAGAACCACGGTGAAGATCAGGAAGGGCCACAGCTTGATCCGCTCGGCCAGAGTACCGGACACGATCGACGCTGTGGTGGCGCAGAACATCAGCTGAAAGAAGAAGTCCGAACCGGTGGAGGCATAGCCATAGTCGTCGGCTGCATCGCGGCCAATGCCCACGGCTTCCATAACGGCGACGCCAAATGCACCAAGGTAACCACCGGTCTCATCCGTCCCGATCGACCAGTTGCCCAGCGGATACATCACGTTGTAACCGATCAAGTAGTACATGATCGCGGCAATCGCGAAGAGCGCGATGTTCTTGGTCAACTGCATGGTCACGTTCTTGGACCGCACCAGACCGGCTTCGAGCATGGCAAAGCCCGCCGCCATCCAGAACACCAGAAAGCCACCGATCAGGAACAGCAGCGAGTTGAAGATAAAGATTGAGTCGGTCGAGGCGTCAATCCCCGGCACAGGTTCAGCATCCTGTGCGAACCCGATGCTCGGCATGGCCAGCAACAGGGCGGCCGGCGCAAGCGTCTTAAGGTATTTCATGTCCGTTTCCCTCATGAATGATCTGCGCGTCACAGCGCGTCTGCGTCGGTTTCGCCGGTGCGCACACGCACGGCCTGAAGCACGTCGAGCACAAAGATCTTGCCGTCGCCGATCTTGCCTGTCTGCGCGGTCGTCTTGATGGTTTCGATCACTTGATCGGCCATCGACGCCGAGACGACGATCTCCAGTTTGATTTTCGGCACAAAATTCACGGCGTACTCCGCGCCGCGGTAGATTTCGGTATGGCCGGACTGAGAGCCGAAGCCCTTGATTTCCGTTACCATCATGCCGCGCACGCCGATACCGGTCAGTGCTTCGCGCACCTCCTCCAGCTTGAACGGCTTGATCGTTGCAATGATCAGTTTCACCTTGGTCCCCTTCGGTCTGGCAGGGCAGCGCCTGCAAATGCACCTGCAGCAGAACGGCGGCAGGGCACAAATTTGAAGGGATCAGCCCGAAAATCGGGCGGTTGGATGTACGTTCCTGTCTGTTTTTTGTGCGTATATTTAGTTTTGCTCATTATTTAGACTTAAAATAAACTCGGCACCGTGACAGGGATGGTCAACATTCCCTCTCAGGTTCGGTAGAGTCGTCGCCAAAGAAAAACGTGACGGGCAGAGTTGATGAGTTCCTCCAAAGGTAAATCCAAACGGCTCGTGGCTGACTCGCGCTATCCGCGCGGTGCTGCGACATCCAAAGCCAAGCCAACCCGGACCCGCAAACCTGCGGCCCGACGCAAGACGACGACCCGGCGCAAGCGCGGCGGCATTCTTGGCTTCTTTGGCGGGCTGGTGCGCTGGATCTTTCGGCTGATCTGGCGGGTGACGCTGTCGGCCACCGTGGTTGTGGCGCTGATCTTGGGCGCGGCGGTGCTGTACGTTTACAACACGCTGCCCGAACTGAACACGTTGCTGGACGGGCGCGCACGCGGGTCGGTCACGCTGCTGGATCGCAATGGTGATGTCTTTGCCCTGCGCGGCGACCAGTTTGGCGGCGTCGTCACTGCCGAGACAGTGTCCGAACACTTGAAGAACGCGGTTGTGGCGACTGAGGACCGGCGATTCTACTGGCATTTCGGGGTCAGCCCACGCGGTGTCGCCAGCGCGGTCCGCATCAACCTGCGCGAAGGGCGCGGGCCGCTGTCCGGCCACGGCGGTTCTACCATTACGCAGCAAACCGCCAAACTGGTCTGCCTTGGCGTGAAATATGATCCGGACGTCTGGAAGTCCGAGGCAGACTATGTGTCCGATTGCCGGGCAAGTTCGCTGACACGCAAAGCACGCGAGGCGATCTATGCAATAGCGATGGAGGCGAAGTATACCAAGAACGAGATCCTCTCGATCTATCTCAACCGGGCCTATATGGGTGGCGGTGCCTATGGTGCCGAGGCCGCGTCACAGCGGTATTTTGCCAAACCGGCGGCAGCACTTAACCCGGCAGAGGCGGCAATGCTGGCCGGACTGTTAACCGCGCCGTCCGTCCTTGCTCCCACTTCAAACCTCAAAGCCAGTCAGGACCGCGCCGCGACCGTGCTGCGCCTGATGTACGATCAGGGATACCTCTCAGAAGCGGAGATGCGCCAGTACCAAGACGACCCAGCGGTCCTGTCGAGCGGCGCGCAGCAATTGGGCGGCGGCTATTTTGCTGATTGGGTCATGCAGTCGGGGCCGGATTTCTTTACCCGCGACACGACAGAGGATGTGGTGATCGAAACCACGCTGGACCAACGCATTCAGCAGGTTACGGCAGCGGCGGTCGAAAGGACCTTTGCCGAAAAGGTAAAGGCCGGATCCAAGGCGCAAGTGGCCGTGGTGGTCATGTCCGCCGACGGGGCGGTGCGTGGCATGGTCGGTGGGCGCGACACGGACGCAACCGGCCTGTTCAACCGCGCATCGCAAGCGGTGCGTCAGACTGGGTCTGCGTTCAAACCGTTTGTTTACGCCACCGCGCTGGAACTGGGCTACTCACCGCTGGATACGGTCGAGGATGCGCCCTATTGCCTCAACATTCCCGGTTCTGGCCAGTGGTGCCCGGAAAACTACTCACGCCGCCACTACGGTGTCGTAACCTTGACTGAAGCATTGAAAAAATCGCTGAACGTCCCTGCCGTTAAGGTCTCAGAAACCGTGGGCCGCGATCTGGTTATCCGGGTCGCGCGCGATTTCGGCATCTACCGCGAATTGACGGACTCGCCAGCATTGGCGCTAGGCGCGTCTGAGGCAACGCTGCTGGAAATGACCGGCGCCTATGCGGGCATCCTGAACGGTGGCTCTTCAGTGACGCCTTACGGCCTACGCGTCCTGCGACTAAAGGGCCAGAACGATCCGCTTATGGGCTCTGGCGGCGGCATCGGAGAGCGTGTGGTCCGCGAAGAGGCGGCCCGGCAATTGGTCTGGATGATGCACAAGGTGGTCACCGAGGGCACCGGCGGACGCGCCGCTCTGCCCGACCGACAGGTTGCAGGCAAGACCGGCACCAGCACAGAGGCCCGCGATGCTTGGTTTGTGGGCTTTACCGCCGATTATGTTACGGGTGTCTGGATGGGTTACGACGACAACACCCCACTGACCGGTGTGACAGGTAGCGGGCTGCCCGCAGAAATCTGGCACGAGGTCATGCTGGGCGTTCAGGAGGGTTTGCCAGTGCAGCCTTTGCCGATGTCAGAGCCGGTGCCACCCAAGGTGCCAGAACCACAGCCGCAACCCGAACCGCAAGATCGCAGGCGTCAGAACCAATCCATTCTGGAACAGGTTCTGCGGGACATTCTGGGCGGCAACTGAGCCGAGTTCATACCGCTGAAAGCCATAGGCCCGGAAACCTGTCAGGTTTCCGGGCCTATGGCTTTCAGGCGTTGCCGCCGTCGTTATCGATATCAGCTTGCGTTGCGCAGATCTGCAATCAGCCTGTCCAAATCGCCGCGACGGGCGTCCAGCATAGAGCCGATCTCGCTCCGCTCGGTCAGCAGCATGTCCACACCTTCGATGAACAGGTTGTAGAACCGATTGGAATCCGAGACGTGAAAGGAAATCTCGAACGGATCAGTGCCGCGCAGGAACGCGGTACAGCGCACCTCATAGCCGCGTCTGATGGAACCGACCGATTTCACCTCAAGCCGGCCACCGATGAATTCACGGAAACGCTTGCCATACTTGCGAGAGATGTAGCCGGTGAACGCCTCGGTAAAGGCCTTTTTCTGCGTGTTGGATGCGCGCCGCCCATCCACGCCCAGCGCGTTGGCTGCGATCAAGGGCGTGTCACCGTATTTCTTGAAGATCCGCTCAAACTCGCGGTACATCGCCGATTCGGATTTTCCCGAAGAGATAACCGCGTTGATCTCATCCACCATCTTGCTGATCAGGCTGGACGCCTGCCCGCTTGTCAGGGCGAATGCAGGAAGCGCCGGCAACGTAGCTGCGACCGTGCCGACCGCGAGGAAGTGGCGGCGTGAAAAAAGCGTCATAACAAGGCTCCTTACCTAGAATCCTTCGGTGTCCACGGCCAACGGATCGAAATCCGCCCCCGGAGCGTCTTCGCCCAGTTCGTATCTGCGGTTTTGCAGATACATCAACCGGAACTGCAGATAGCTGTCGGCGCTGCCGTGCAGGATCGAATCGACGGTTCCCCCGAATTTGCTGCGTTCCCCAACCGTGTCCAGCCCCTTGGCCACCGTTCCAATGTAGCGTTCAGGCGTCGGCACCACATATTTCAGCGGGTCGGTGAACAGGTCTACAACGTCTCCGGCCGTATCTCGTTCCGTCGATGGGCCAAGAACCGGCACCTCAAGATACGCGCCCTCTGGCACGCCCCAGACGGCCAGCGTCTCACCAAAGTCGGATTCATCGGGGTCAAGCCCCCATTCCTTCGCCACGTCGAACATCCCGCCGACGCCAATGGTGGCATTGAGGGTAAACCGCAACGAATTATTGGTTGCGCGCACCAGACGTCCCTGGAGCAGCTGATTCACAACCGTCTGCGGCAAAGAAACCGTGTCGGCAAAACTCGAAACGCGCTCTTGCACAAACGGCGGAACGGTCCCGGCGTACCCCGGGCCATCGCCGCTGAAGAGTTTCTTGTCGAGATTTCGGTTGAAATCGTGCACCTTGCGATTTTTCACCTCATAGGGATCGTGAATCCCATCGGGTGCTCCGCCGGGTCCGGGTACCGAACAGCCAGCCACAGCCGAAACGACTGCCATCAGAACGACCGGCCTGAAATTCAACATAACGCAGAGTCCTCTTCAAACCACTTGGGAAAGCTGCACAGCTTGCCTAAAAGGGTAGATAATTTCATCTCCGCTTGATCCCAACGAAGGATGCCGGAATACTCGCCCATGTGGCACAATGGCGACATGAGGCAAGTCAGGACACCACTGTCACAGATTCCGGCCCGTGACACAACGAGGGGCTGACACAGGCGCATGAGCACCGCACAAAGAGACACCGGGCGCGACGAACTCATCGCGGCCCGAAGACAGAGTCGGCCATACTATTGGTTTGTCGGCATATTCAGCTTGTTCGTGAACATCTTGATGCTCACGGGGCCGATGTACATGTTGCAGGTCTATGACCGTGTTCTGGGCTCACGGTCCGAGGCGACGCTGATCGCGCTCTCGGTGCTGGTGATTTTTCTGTATTCGATGATGGGTCTGCTGGACTATGTCCGAGGCAGAATCATGGGGCGCGTGGCGGCACGATTCCAGGCGGCGCTGGATTTGCGGGTCTTCGACGCGGTGCTGCGGCGGGCGGCGGTTCAGAATGATGAACTGGCCCAGACCGGCCTGCGTGACCTCGAATCGGTGCAGCGTCTGATGTCGTCGCCGGTATTGATGGCGTTTTTCGACATACCGTGGACGCCGTTGTTTATCATCGGGATCATGATCTTTCACCCGTGGATGGGTTATTTGGCAATTGCCGGTGGTCTGCTTCTGATCACCGTGACGGTGGCCAACCAGTTGGTCAGCAAGACTCCGACGCTGAAATCCAACACGGCTGTCATGCAGGCCGAACGCACCGCGGATCAGATCCGCCAAGAGGCGGAAATGGTGCAGGCGCTGGGGATGCGCGGTGATGCATTCAAGCGTTGGATGCAGGCGCGGTCTCAGGCTCTGTCCGGTCAAATCGCCTCGGCCGATCTGACCGGCACTTTCTCCACCATGACCAAAACGCTGCGGATGCTTTTGCAATCCGCGATGTTGGGTCTTGGTGCCTATCTTGTCCTGCAGGGCGAACTGACACCGGGGGCGATGATCGCCGGGTCGATCCTGATGGGCCGCGCCCTTGCTCCGATCGAGCTTCTGATCGGCCAATGGGCCTTGGTACAGCGCGCGCGCAAGGGCTGGGATAACCTGTCCCAACTGCTGAGCGAAGTGCCAGAGGCCAACCAGCCCACCCAACTGCCCAAACCCGCTGCCAAGCTGGAGGTTCAGCAACTGACCGTGGTCGCGCCGGGTGAGCAGCAAGCGGCGCTGCGGCTGGTGTCGTTCAATGTCGGCCCGGGTCAGGCCTGCGGCGTGATCGGCTCTTCAGGTGCGGGCAAGTCAACTTTGGCGCGTGCGCTCACCGGCGTCTGGCGGCCGGCGGGCGGCAAGATCCGGCTGGACGGAGCCTCACTTGATCAATACGGGGCAGAAACACTGGGCAAGCACATCGGCTATTTGCCGCAGCGCGTGACCTTGTTTGATGGCACCATCGCTGAAAACATCGCACGCCTGTCGCCCGAACCCGACCCGGAACAGGTGGTCGCGGCCGCGATGAAGGCCGATGCCCATGAAATGATCCTGAAACTGCCGCAGGGCTATGACACGCGGGTCTCCGCCTCTGGCGGGCGGCTTTCCGGCGGCCAAATGCAGCGTATCGGTCTAGCCCGTGCCATGTATGGAGACCCGGTGCTATTGGTGCTGGATGAGCCGAATTCGAACCTCGACAATGAGGGGTCCGAGGCGGTGAACAAGGCGATTAAAACCTTTAAGGACGCGGGCAAGGCGGTGCTGATCATGGCGCACCGGCCAGCGGCCATTAAGGAATGCGACCTACTGTTGATGCTGGAAAACGGTGGCCGCGCCGCCTTTGGTCCAAAGGACGAAGTGTTGCAGAACATGGTCAAAAACCACCAACAGTTGCAAAAAGCCGGACCTGGAGGTGTGCGATGACAGCGGATACACAGTTTTCTCTGCGCGGGCCGATGGTTGCGGGCGTCTTGGGGCTGGCGATCCTAGTTGGGGGTTTTGGCACTTGGGCCGCGACCACCAATATCTCGGGCGCAATCGTAGCCTCTGGTTCGATCGAAGTGGATCAGAATCGACAAATCGTTCAGCACCCAGATGGCGGCGTCGTTTCAGAGATCCTCGTGGACGAGGGGGATACGGTCACATTGGGTCAGCCGTTGATTCGGCTGGATCCGACTTTGCTGCTGTCCGAGATGACCATCATCGAAGGTCAGCTGTTCGAGATCATGTCCCGCCGCGCGCGACTACAGGCGGAACGCGACGGCAAAGACGAGATTGTCTTTGCCGAAGAGGTCCTGCAACGCACTTTGGTGGACGCGGAAGTCGCCGAACTGGTCGAAGGCCAGCGGAATCTCTTTTTCGCCCGCCGCGATTCCATCGAAGGCGAGATCGAGCAATTGCGAAAACGATCCGACCAGATCACCGATCAGGTCATCGGCATCGACGCCCAGCAGACGGCGCTTACCCGCCAGTCGGACCTGATAAAGCAAGAACTGGTCGGCAAGGAAGAACTGCAACGGCAGGGCCTCGTCCGCGCGCCGGAAATCCTTGCGCTGCAACGCGAAGAGGCGCGATTGGCCGGCTCCGTGGGAGACCTCAAGGCGCAAAAAGCACAGGCAGAGGGCAAGATCACCGAGATCGACATCCAGATCCTCAGCCTTGAGACTCGTCGCCGAGAAGAGGCCATCACCACACTGCGTGATCTTCAGTTTCAGGAACGCGAGCTGGCCGAGCAACGCCGGGCCATCAAAGAACGGCTGAGCCGGATGGTCATCACCGCGCCCGTCGGTGGCATCATCTACGGACTGACGATCTTTACCCCGCGCTCTGTCATCCGGCCCGCCGATCCGGTGCTCTATATCGTGCCGCAGGACCGCCCGCTGGTGATTGCGGCGCAGGTGGAACCGATCCACATCGACAAGCTGTTTGTCGATCAGGAGGTCAGTCTGCGATTTTCCTCACTGGATCAGCGTCAAACACCGGAACTGTTCGGGTCTGTGGTGCAAATCTCTGCCGATGCCTTTGAGGATCAGAATTCTCGCGTGCGCTATTACCGTGCCGAGATCGTGCTGAACGAAGGCGAGATAGACCGTCTGCCAGAAGGTGCCGCGCTGATCCCCGGCATGCCGGTTGAAACGTTCATCCGCACCGATGATCGCACTCCGCTGGGTTATCTGGTGAAACCGTTCATGGACTATTTCGCCAAGGCTTTTCGAGAGAGTTGAGCAAACAAGTGGGGGCTGCATCTGTCCCCATCCACCTTGAAATAGAGTCTGCGCCAACACTGAAGGAGCAGACTCGTACGAAAGAACCGTTCCACCGAGGCTAAAGTCATCGGGATGATCAATCAGCAAGATGCCCGCATGCCGACAGCCGAGGTGCGCCGCGGGCATGGGCCGAAGCACGGCGCCGTTCTACGAATTCAAGTCCAAGTATGGCGGCCAGAAAGTGTCCGAGGGGTTGAACAAGACGGTATCGCCCTCTGCGAGCACCCTGACATTGCCCAGCGGGTTGATCCTGCGGACTTCTTCGGACTGCGGTCCGACGGCCACATGGGTGTAGGGCACAGCCAGTTCCTCTAGCAGCTACAGCACGCGAAACGCACGACTCCGGACCGCGCCGTAAACGGGATACCTCACTATCAACCCTCTCAGAAATCAGCGGCGCGCCAGAAAGGCCAGCCGCACAAACGCGCGCTCCACCAGCGCCATTTGCGGTGCTTTCTGACCAGCTGAGCGCAGCGTCAGATCCGTATCCATCAACAACGTCAGCGCGCCTTCCAATCGAGAAGCCGACCAGTTCTGGGCTTGCCGCAACATCCGGTCCCGACGCGGACCAAATATCGGTGGGCGCAGCTTTCCTATGCCTTGCGCGGGTCCACCAGGGGCAGAAGCGATGGCAAAGAGCGTCCGAAAATGCCGCGTGCCCATAATCAACAACGTGACAGGCGCAACACCCTGCGCGGTCAGCCGCCGCATGACGGGGGCAATGTCGCTGGTCCGGCCCTCTGCCAGAACGTGAAAGATCTCATCCATCTGCGCCTCGACCGAAGCGGGGGCATTTAGCGTGACCTCATCCGGGGTCAGGGCCACGGGATCCTGATATTTATATAGCGCGATCTTTTCCAACGTCTGGCGAAAATCGCCCGGCGTCAGGTCACGAGACAAATGCTCTAGCGCTCCCATCGCGTCACGGTCGACACCGGTCAGTCCGGCGCGGGACAGTTCCGCTTCGATTTCCGCGCGGCCCATCGGGTCATTGTACAGCGCCGCGGCATAGGCATTTTTTGCCCCCTCAAACAGCTTGCGCAGTGAGGACCGTGCCGTCAGAGACCCGGCGGTGACGATGATCTGCGCATCGCCTTGGTGCCAGTCCGACAGCGCGGATTTGACTGCCTCAGAGACCCCGTCGGCGGCCTCTTCGACCAGCACGGCACGCGGACCGGGGAAAAAGCCGGTGGCCTTGACCGCATCCATCAGTTGCGCCGGATCGCGCCGCAGATCCCCGCCGTTCATCCGGGTCAGGCGCATTTCGGCCTCTCCCTCCGGACCGGTGATGGCGGAAATCACCTCTTGCCGCTTCATCGCGACGCGCATCACGTCTTCGCCGTAGATCAGCAGCCCGGCGATGGCAGGGTAAGGTTTGCGAAAAAACCCATTCGCGTCACGCGGCGACAGTTTCATGTGTCAGAGATATCGGACAGCAGAAGATCATCAATGACCTGATCGGCCAGTAGAACCATCAGCCGTTCCGAGGCATCGGTTTCCGCGGCGCGGGTGGCAACAGTCGAGCCAGTGGTGGAATAGCCGGTAAAGGCGTTTGTCCGCCCTTCAAACAGCGTCGCCCCGGTTGCGGTATCGACAAGGCTGAAAAACGCGCGCCCAATAAGACGATAACGCGTGGTGTTGCCCGCCGAAGTCGAACCGATGTCCTGATCGTCCGTCTGGATGCGAAGGGTCAAACTGTAGGGTGCGCCCGGCGCAGCGCGCCCCATCCGCTCTTCAAACCGGCGGTTGAAGTGATAGGCGTTCTCATTGCCCGGCTTCGGCAAGAGAACCGCGTTTTGTAGCGCGGTGCCGCCGCCCTGCGGTCCGTAAACCGGGGTAAACCCGCAAGCGGCAAGCGCCAGCGGGCTAAACAAGAGCGTTCTACGATTACACCACGACATTCACGATCCGCCCCGGAACCACGATCAGCTTTTTCGGCTGGGCCCCGTCAAGAACCCGCACCACAGCTTCGTGCGCCAGCGCCAGCTTTTCAACCTCTTCCTTGGGCATGTCGCGCGGCACCGTGATCTCACCCCGGCGTTTGCCGTTGACTTGGATCGGCAGCGTCACGGTGTCATCGACCAGCATCGTCTCGTCCGCCTTGGGCCAATGTGCGTTGGCGATCAGACCCTCACCGCCCAGCAGTTGCCAGATTTCCTCGGACAGGTGCGGGGTCATGGGGGCCATCAGATGGGCCAGCGTTTTCGCGGCAAAGGTTTTGGTGTCCTTGCCCGCGCGCGATTTCGACAGCGCGTTGGTAAAGGCATAGAGCCGCGCAATGGCTGCGTTGAAGCCAAAGGATTCGACGCCCATGGTGACGTCGTGGATGGCTTTGTGCGTCTCCTTCAGAAGCGCGGCATCTTCCTTGGTTTCGGGCGCATCCGAGGCGGCGATTTCCGCCGCGATCCGGTAGACGCGCGACAGGTGCCTATACGCGGCCTCGGCCCCGGACGCCGTCCATTCGACGTCGCGTTCCGGTGGCGAGTCGGACAGCACGAACCAACGCGCGGTGTCAGCGCCATAGGTGGCGATGATGGCCTGCGGATCGACGACGTTGTTCTTGGACTTGGACATCTTGGCGGAGGGGACAATACGGATGAAACGGCCTTGTTCATCCTCCTTCAGCCAAAAGTCATTGAGCTGGATCGCATCTCCATCAGAAACCCCTGCTTTTTCAGCAAGCGTCCGGAGAACCGCCCGCTTCTCTTTTGGTACTACCGGATCGGTGAACTCGATAACGTCTTCGGGATAAAGATACTTTTGACGAACAATCGGCAGTGACTTTTTATATTCCTCAAACTCTTTGTCAGCCTCGGGGCCGCTTCCTTCGACACCCTGCGCACTCACATCGACCATTTCATAAATCGCGTGCGTGACCATGCCCTGCGTGAAGAGCGCATTGAACGGTTCCTTGGCGCTGTCCGGCAGGTGGCCGGTCTTGATCATCGCGCGGGCGAAAAAGCGCGAATACAGCAGGTGCAGGATCGCGTGTTCGATGCCGCCGATGTACTGGTCGACGTTCATCCAATAGGCGGCCTCGTCGAGGTCAGTCGGGGTCTTGGCATGGGGCGCGGTGAAGCGAGCATAATACCATGACGAATCGACAAAGGTGTCCATCGTGTCGGTTTCGCGCTTGGCGGGTTTGCCACAAGACGGGCAGGCACAATCGCGCCACGTCGGGTGACGGTCCAGCGGGTTGCCCGGCGTGTCGAAGCTGACATCATAAGGCAGTTCGACCGGCAGGTTTTCCTTTTTCTCCGGCACCACACCGCAGGTGTCGCAATGCACGACCGGAATCGGGCACCCCCAGTAGCGCTGGCGGCTGAGGCCCCAATCACGCAGGCGGAACTTTTCGACACCTTTGCCAAGCTCCTTGGCCTCCATCCAATCGATGGTGGCGTCGACCGCCTCCTGCCCCGTCGCCTCGTCGAGGCCCGCGAAATGGTCGATCCACTTCACCTTTTCGGTCTTGGGCGGGACAAAGGCGGCGTCCTTGACCGGCTGCGGATCGTCCAGCGCCACGAAGGTGTCGATCACCGGCAGGTCATACTTGCGGCAGAAATCGAGGTCGCGCTGGTCATGTGCCGGGCAAGCAAAGATCGCGCCGGTGCCGTAGTCCATGAGGATGAAGTTGGCGACCCAGACCGGGATCTCCCACGACGGGTCCAGCGGGTGCTTCACGGTCAGCCCGGTGTCGAAGCCCAGCTTTTCTGCCTTCTCCAACGCCTCTTCCGTGGTGCCGCCCTTGCGCATTTCGGACACGGCGGCGGCCAGTTCAGGATTGTCCTTTTCCAACTTTTTCACCAGCGGATGGTCCGGCGAGACCCCAAGGAAAGACGCCCCCATCAGTGTGTCAGGACGGGTGGTATAGACATCAATCTTTTCAATGCCATGCACAGGATTGCTTAGATCCCACGCGAACTCCAGACCGCGCGAACGACCGATCCAGTTGGCCTGCATCAGCTTGACCTTTGCCGGCCAATCCTCAAGCTCATCAATGGCGTCCAGCAATTCGCCCGCCATGTCGGAAATCTTGAAAAACCACTGCGTCAACTCGCGCCGCTCGACCTCGGCACCAGAGCGCCAGCCTTTGCCATCGACCACCTGTTCGTTCGCCAGAACGGTCATGTCGACCGGGTCCCAGTTCACGATCGCGTTCTTGCGATAGACCAGACCCTGTTCGAGAAAATCGATGAACAGCGCCTGCTGCTGGCCGTAGTATTCCGGATCGCAGGTGGCGAACTTTCGCGTCCAATCAAGACCAAAGCCCAACGGTTTCATCTGCTCGACCATCGTGTCGATGTTGTTGTAGGTCCAGTCCTTGGGATGACCGTTCGACGCCATCGCGGCGTTTTCCGCAGGCATCCCGAATGCGTCAAAACCCATCGGGTGCAGCACGTTGTGCCCGGTCGACAGCTTGTACCGCGCGATCACGTCGCCCATCGTGTAGTTGCGCACATGGCCGATGTGGATCCGCCCCGAAGGATAGGGAAACATTTCCAGCACATAATACTTGGGCTTGTCGCCAGTCCGGCGCGCCTTAAAGGTCTCGGCCTCGTCCCAGGCCTTCTGCCATTTCGGCTCGATCGTAGCGGGTTCGTAACGCGACATGGGATGTCCTCCGGCGGGCAATTCTTCGGGCGGGTGATAGGGCGCGCGGAACGGATCGTCCAGAGGCTCAACAGATTCGAGGGGGCCGCCCGACGATTGCCCCGCACATCACTCCCGGCTTCTTTTGTCCTAAAATATCCCGGGGGAGGCGACCGAAGGGAGCCGGGGGCAGCGCCCCCTGCCCGCCAATAGACGTGCGCACAACCGATTCCCTTTTGCCCCGCACCGTTTATACTGGCCCCGAGGCACACCAAAAATAAGGGCGGCACAGCCCAAGGGACGCGCAGATGAAGATCCTCCTGATTCACCAGAATTTCCCTGGTCAATACAAACACCTTGCCCCGGCACTGGCCGCGCGGGGCCATCAGGTTGTCGCGCTCACTTGCAAGATCAAGGAACCGCAGACATGGCAGGGCGTGCGCATCGCCCCCTATGAGGTCAAGGGAGCATCGACCAAGGGCATCCACCCGTGGCTGGCGGATTTCGAAACCAAGCTCCTGCGCGCCACTTCCTGTTATCGCGGCGCGATTGCGCTGAAGGAGCAGGGGTTTGAACCGGATGTGATCTGCGCTCACCACGGCTGGGGCGAAAGCATGTTTCTCAAGGACGTCTGGCCGACCGCACGGCTGGGTCTGTATTGTGAATTGTATCATCTGACCACCGACACCTTCATCAACTTCGACCCCGAGTTTCCGTCAAAAAACCCCGCGGCCGACACGTTGCGAATTCGGATGAAGAACCTCAACAACCGGATGCACGAAGAGATCATGGACGCTGGTATCTCTCCGACACGGTTTCAGGCATCGACCTTTCCCGACCGCTGGCAGGACCGTCTGACCGTGGCCCATGACGGCATCGACACCGACATGGTCCGTCCCGATCCAATGGCGCGATTGCAGATCGACGATAAATTGACCCTGACACGCGACGATGAGGTCATCACCTTCATCAACCGCAATCTGGAACCTTATCGCGGTTATCACGTCTTCATGCGCGCCTTGCCCGATCTGCTGCGGCGGCGTCCGAAGGCGCATGTTGTCGTGTTGGGCGGCGATGGAACGTCTTACGGGTCGAAACCGCCCAAGGGGCAAACGTGGAAACAGATCTTTATTGATGAGGTGCGCGGGCAAATCCCCACGCCGCACTGGAATCGGGTCCATTTTCTGGGTCGGGTGCCCTACGACAGGTTTCTAGCGATGATGCAGGTCAGCCGGGTCCATGTCTATCTGACCTACCCGTTTGTGCTGTCGTGGTCGCTGCTTGAGGCAATGAGCGCCGGGGCCGCGATTGTCGCCAGTGATACAGCGCCGGTGCGCGAGGTCATGACAGAGGATGAAACTGGCTGGATGGTGGATTTCTTTGACCGCCAGACACTGGTGGATCGGATAAGCGCCCTGCTGGACGATCCCGAAACGCGGACCCGTCTGGGTGCAAATGCCCGCTCGCTGGTGCGCGACAGATATGACCTGCAAAGCATCTGTTTGCCGCAGCATCTGTCCTGGGTCGAACAGCTGGGCGCATCGCCCGCCCGGCCACCGCGCGACTAAACCGTCGCCGAGCCGCAAAAAACCGCTCCCGGTGTCGGAAGCGGTTTTAGCAAAAGCCGTGTCGTCCCTTTGGGTCGCCGGTTCAGAACCTGCTGTCTTCCTTGCGCAACTGTCGCGCGCGGGTCAGAATCGCGTCCTCGATCGCGCGCACGGTCGCTGGGTCCACCGGACCGGACCGAGTGTGAAGCGCAAGGTTGAGCGACCGCGCATCCAGAGCCGGGTCGCTGATCAGAATCGTTGCGCGATAAGCCCGACCGCCACCCGGAGGTGTGCCGTATCCCGTGGTGATCACACCCGAGAACGGATCAATCGTCTCCACTGGCAGGAAATCCAGCACGTCCAGCGAGGAATTCCATAGATAGCGGTTCACCGCGCCGACGCGACCTGGATCCTCACGCTTCTTGAAGATGTCCCATATTGTGCTTTCCGGTCCTGCATCGCCCTTCTCGGCGTCCAGTTCCTTGAATATCTCTTCTGCAGAGGGCGTTTCGACGGGTTGGCGCGGTTTGCCTTTCCCACCGAAGGCGCCGCAACCCGAGGTCACAAGCATGATTGCCACCAAAGAGGTGCCAACAAGGATTCGCGACATGGTCATGACAGGCCCTCTTGTATCGAAAACATCGAAGCCCTCCATACAAGCGCACGACACTTGCGGCAAGCGCGGATCATCGGCGGGTTTTCGCCCAAAAAACGCCGCAAGACGCTGCGATAGCATACAAAGATACGGGGGGCATAAAAGCCTTGTGGCATTAACGCATCACTGGCGTCCTTGTTGCGAATGCCAATTCCCGATGGCTTGCATTGGCCACCTGCCAAAGCGCATAGAAAGCTCATCAAGGCCGGAGCATCGGTCTGGTACGTGCCTTTGAACACATGAGGGAAACAATGAAAAAGATCCTTTTGGCGACCACTGCCCTGGTCGCAACCGCCGGCTTCGCCGCGGCAGAAGTTAAGATTTCCGGCGCCGCCGAAATGGGTATCGTCGATGGCGATCACCTCGCCACCGCCGGCTTCCACACCGACGTAGGCGTCACCTTCACCCTGTCGGGCGAAGCAGACAACGGCCTGACCTTCGGCTCCGCCATCGCTCTGGAAGATGGTGGCTCGGCCAACGGTACGACCTCGATCTCGACCACCGACGGTTCGGATGACTACACCGTGTGGATCGCATACGGCGGCGCCAAGCTGTCCATGGGTGACACCGATGGTGCATTCGACTGGGCCATGAAAGAAGTTGGCATCGGCGGTTCTATCGCTGACGACCACACCACTCACGCCGGCTTCAACTTCAACAGCGGCCTCGACGGCACCTTCGACGGTCAGATCGCTCGTTTCGATTACTCCTTCGACGCGTTCTCGTTCGCGATCTCGGCTGAAATCGACGACTCCGGCACCTTTGACCCAGTTTGGGGTATCGGCTTCAAATACTCGGGTGAGCTTGCTGGCCTCGACCTCGGCGTTGGCCTTGGTTACCAGTCGGTTGACCTCGGCGTCGACGTCGAAGTCATTGGTATCTCGGTTGACACGACGTTCGACAACGGCCTCCAGGCCATTGTGAACTACTCGGAAACCGACGTTGGCGGCACCACCGTTGACCATTGGGGCCTCGGCGTGGGTTACACCATGAACGCCCTGACCCTGTCGGCCAACTACGGTGAGTACTCCGGCCCCGGCTTCACCAACAACGGTTTCGGTATCGCAGCCAACTACGATCTGGGTGGCGGTCTGGAAGTTCAGTTCGGCTACGGCTCGAGCGATGCAGACATCCCGCTGGCAGTCTTCGGTCTCGGCGACGGTCGCTTCGGCGGTGTTGCTGGCGACAACGACAGCTACTCGTTTGGTCTGGCAATGTCCTTCTAAGGACACCAACCAACTGGTTTAGGGAAGAGCGGGCGCTTGCGTCCGCTCTTTTCTTTTGGAACAACGGGCGCACAGCGGAATAGAGAGCATTCATGACGCCCCAACAGATCAAGGCGCAATTCGCCCGCGCGCTGACCCAAATCGAAAAAGGGCAACTCGGCCCCGCCGAAAGCACCCTGAAAGGGCTGCTTTTGCCCACCAAGGGCGCCGCAGAGATTCATTTCCATCTGTCGCGTATCGCCGAAGCCAAAGGCGATACCCCAACACAGATCCGGGAACTGGACCGCGCTCTGGAAAAAAAGCCCAACGAAAAACTGGTTCTGAAATCCGCGATTGAGGCGAACGCCCGTCTTGGCAATTCCGACCGCGTTCTGGAATGCCATGACCGGCTGATCATGTTGGAGCCAAACAATTTCCAACCACGCGGCGAAAAGGCCGTCTATCTCCAGCACATTGGTGAATTCCAAAAGGCCGAGGAAATCCTGCGGTTCCTGATCAAACGAGTCCCGAAAGAGGGGGAAACCTATCGGGTTCTGACGACGGGGCGGAAAATGAAAAAGGATGAGCCCCTGATCGGCCAAATGCAGGCGCTCTGGAAGGACAGTTCCATCACGGAACTGTCGCGGATGCATCTGGGCTATGGGCTGGCCAAGGCGATGGAAGAAACAGACCAGCGCGAGCGCGTCTTTGACTACCTCACCCCTGCCAACCAGTTACAACGCAAGATCATCCCCTTTGATGCGGAAGAACGGAATGCCGAATGGCAGGCCTTTCTCGATGCGCAGGAAACTGATGACTACTCCCCTGTCGGCGAGGCACAGTCACCGCGCGCGGTCTTTGTCACCGGGATGCCCCGATCCGGCACGACGCTGGTCGAGCAGATCATCGCCAGCCACAGTCAGGCCCATCCGGGCGGCGAGCTGGGCCATGCGCTGAAACAGGCAGTGCTGCAGTTTGGCCCGGCGCACAAGATGGCCCCTTTGGCCAAGCTGTCCTCGATGAAGCTGGGCCGCTGGGCCGACGCCTATACCCGTTTGGTGCGGCGCGACACCGGTCGCACCACCGGGGTTGTCACCGACAAGTCGATCCAGACGCATATGATTTTCGGCCTTGTGGCGCGTGGCCTGCCCGGCGCGCGGATCGTCGTGGTTCACCGCGACCCGCGCGACACCGCGCTGTCGATCTACAAGAACCACTTCAAGATGGGTACGCATCGCTACGCCAACGATCTGGCGGACATTGCCGATGCCATCAAGATGTTCCGCCGGTCGGTCGATCACTGGAAGGCGCGCCTGCCCGGCCGCATCCACGAGGTACGCTATGACGAATTGGTCAGCGACCCAGAACCACAGGCGCGCGCGCTGGTTGCGGCAGCGGGACTGGATTGGGAAGAGGCCTGCCTCAACTTCCACACCTCAAAGAAGAACGTGAAAACACTGAGCCTGACCCAGGTGCGCCAGCCGATCCACGCCGGGCGACGTGAGGCTTGGCGAAAGTTCGAGTCGGAGCTGGCGCCCTTTATCGAGGCATGGGGAGACGAACCATGGGACTGAATGACATTCAGACACGGATTGCGGCGGCCTGTGCCGAAGCGGGCCGCGCCGTTGATGAGGTCGCGCTGATCGCCGTCAGCAAGGTGCAACCGCTTGAGCGGGTCGAGGCAATTCTGGAAGAGGGGCACCTCCTTTTCGGTGAAAACCGGGTGCAGGAGGCCGCGGGCAAATGGCCAGATTTCCGGGTACGTTTTCCGGATGTGTCCGTGCATCTGATCGGCCCGTTGCAAAGCAACAAGACGCGACAGGCCTTTGACCTTTTTGAGGCGATCCATTCAGTGGACAGGCCCAAGCTGGCGCAGTCCATCGCGCGGTTGGCACAGGAAGAGGGCCGCTGTCCTGAGTTGTTCATTCAAGTGAACACAGGGGAGGAACCGCAAAAAGCGGGCATTTTGCCAGGAGACGCGGACGCGTTCATTCAGGATTGCCGCGCGATGGATCTACCCTTGCGCGGGTTGATGTGCATCCCGCCGGTCGACGAAGCGCCCAGCCTGCATTTCGCACTGTTGAAGAAGATTGCAGAGCGCAATGGGCTGAACGGATTGTCGATGGGGATGAGCAACGATTTTGAGCAGGCCATCGCCTTTGGTGCGACGCATATCCGCGTGGGATCGGCTATCTTTGGGGAACGGGTTCCGACCTAAACCAACTCGTCTGCACCGTCGATCAGTCCAGATTGCACCCAGGATCAGTCCAGCCTAATCTGCCTACATGGCTATCCCTGTCGAAACGTTTCACCTGTCCCCCAGCGCCCAAGGCACTCTGCAGGCTCGCATCCAGCAGATGGTAGCCGAAGGCATTTTGGCGGGGCGGTTTCGACGGGGGGAAAAGCTGCCCTCAACCCGCAAGCTGGCGCGGCATCTGGGCGTCAGCCGGATCACGGTGACGCTGGCCTATACTGAATTACAGGCGAATGATTATCTGACCTCACGCGGTCGATCTGGCTATTTCGTTAGCGAAAACGCGCCAGAGCCACCCGATTTTGGTGCCCCGCCAGAACGCGCAGACCGGGTAGACTGGGGGGCGGCGTTGGCGCAGCGGTTCGACGATGGACAGCCGTTGGGCATGGGCAAGCCTACCGACTGGACCAAGTACCGCTATCCGTTCATCTACGGACAGGCCGATCCAACACTGTTCGACCATGCCAACTGGCGGCTTTGTGCGATGCAGGCTTTGGGCGCGCGGAATTTCGATGCGCTGACGCAGGATCAGTACGACGCGGACGACCCAGAACTGGTGAGTTTTATAGCCAGGCACACCTTACCCCGGCGCGGCATCCTAGCGCGCCCGGATGAAATCCTGATCACCATGGGGGCGCAGAACGCTCTGTGGATCGCGGCGCAGGTTCTGGCAGCAGGGCGGCCTGTGGCGGTCGAAAACCCGTGCTATCCGGCGCTACGCCAGATCCTGCGGCAGGCGGGCAGCCCCTTGCGCAGCGTGCCGGTGGATGAGCACGGTTTACCGCCTGAGCAGGTGCCTGCTGGCACGCGAGTCATCTTTACCACGCCCAGCCACCAGTGCCCCACATCAGCGACGCTGCCCTTGGCCCGACGCAAGGCGCTACTGGCGCGTGCGGCGGATCTGGGCGCTCTGATCGTGGAGGACGATTATGAGTTCGAGATGTCCTATTTGAACCCGCCTTCTCCGGCACTGAAGAGCCTTGATGAGGACGGGCGGGTGATTTACGTCGGCAGCTTTTCCAAGTCCCTCTTTCCGGGGCTGCGGCTGGGCTATCTGGTGGGATCTGCTCCGTTCATCCGTGAGGCGCGCGCGCTGCGAGCCAGCGTGTTGCGCCATCCTCCGGGGTTGATCCAGCGTACCGCTGCGCAGTTCCTGAGCCTTGGCCACTACGACGCCTTGATCCGGCGTATCGGCAAGGCGCTGGCAGCGCGGAGGCAGGTGATGGAAGAGGCGGTAGCACAGCATGGGTTGCGCGTTGCGGGGCGTGGTGCACATGGCGGATCCAGTCTGTGGATGCAGGCTCCGGAGGGCGTCGATACAGGTGTTTTGGCCGCACGCCTGCGCGCAAACAGCGTGATGATCGAACCGGGCAAAGCGTTTTTCGCCGGAGAGACACCGCCACGACAGTTCTACCGGCTGGGCTATAGCTCTATCCCGTCAGAGCGGATCGGCGCGGGTGTAGAACGGATCGCGGCAGCGCTAGAGGGTTTGTCCTGACCCGGCTTGCGCTTGCGCGCGACGCCACAGCCCGGTAACGGAAAACCCATGCGGATCATTCGAGACTATCAGTACACACGGGCCGAAGACCGGGGCGCCAGCGCCGCCATAGGCAATTTCGACGGTGTCCATCTGGGCCATCAGGAAGTGATCGATCTGGCGCGCAAGGCGGCCCCAGATGCGCCGCTAGGCGTCATGACGTTTGAGCCGCATCCGCGCGAGTTTTTCTCGCCCGACGCGCCGCCCTTTCGGTTGATGAACTCCGAGGCACGCGCCGCGCGGCTAGAGAAACTGGGGGTCGACCGTCTGTACCAACTGAATTTCAACAACGCGCTGGCCTCACTGACGCCGCGCGAGTTTGCAGAGCGCGTAATCTGCAAGGGCTTCGGTTTGGTCAATGTAGTGGTCGGCGCAGATTTCTGCTTCGGTAAATCCCGCGCGGGCAATGTGACGTCGTTACAGCGATACGGCGAAGAGATGGGGTTCGGGGTGACAGTGGCGAATTTGCTGGAATCAAACGGCGTACAGGTGTCCTCCACTGCGATCCGCGACGCGTTGAGCGCGGGACGACCGCGCGATGCTGCTGCGCTTTTGGGCCATTGGCACCGGATCGAGGGTGAGGTGATCGGCGGCGAACAGCGCGGCCGTGTGCTGGGCTATCCCACGGCGAACATGTCCATCGAAGGGCTGCACCCGCCGCATTTTGGCGTGTATGCGGTGCTGGTCGACGTTCGCGATGGGCCACACAAGGGCAGCTATCACGGCGCCGCCAGCATCGGCGTGCGGCCCATGTTCAACGGCGAGGTGCCCAATATCGAGACGTTCCTGTTTGATTTCACCGGCGATCTGTATGGCGCGACACTGTCGGTGGGTCTGGTCGACTATCTGCGGCCAGAGTTGAGGTTCGATGGATTGGACGCGTTGATTGCACAGATGGACGCGGATTGCCTACGCGCCCGTGAGATTCTGGCAACCCTATGAGTGATCCCATCGACCGCAGCGGGCTGACGCCCCGTTTTTGGGAAAAGAAGCGCCTGCGCGACATGAACCCGCGCGAATGGGAGGCGCTGTGCGACGGCTGTGGCAAGTGCTGCCTGAACAAGCTGGAAGATGAAGAGACCGGCGAGGTGGCCCTGACCAGTGTCGCCTGTCGTTTGTTCGACGATACCACCTGCCACTGTGCACAGTATGAAATCAGGCACCAGTTTGTGCCGGAATGTATCGTGATGTCGCCGTCGAATATCCACAAGCACGTCTACTGGATGCCGGAAACCTGCGCCTATAAATTGCTGTGGAACGGCGAGCCACTGTATGACTGGCATCCGTTGATCTCCGGCACGGCGGATTCGGTCCATGAGGCAGGCGTGTCGGTGCAGGGCATGACGGTGCCCGAGTTCGAGATCGACGAAGACGACTGGGAAGACCACATCATCGAGGAGCCGAGATGAACTTTGCATCCGACAATGCGGGACCGGTCCCGGCGCAGGTGCTGGAGGCTTTGGCCCGTGTGAACACCGGCTACGCGGCCAGCTATGGCGGCGACGATGTGACGGCGGAGGTGGCCGACCGGGTCCGTGATCTGTTCGAGGCACCCGGGGCGGCGGTTTATCTGGTGGCCACCGGGACGGCGGCAAATGCTCTGGCGCTGGCGACGTTGTGCCCGCCGTTCGGGACCATCTTTTGCACGCAGCACGCGCATATCCACGAGGATGAGTGCAACGCACCCGAGTTCTACACCGGCGGGGCCAAGCTGACGTTGGTGCCCGAGGGGGACATGATGACGCCCGCTACCCTGCGCGCAGCGATCGAAGGAGAAGGCAACCGGGGCGTCCACGGACCGCAGCGCGGGCCGGTGTCGATCACCAACGTGACCGAGGGCGGGAATGTCTATTCGGTGGGTGAGGTCGCGGCGCTGTGCGATGTGGCCCAAGAGTTCGGGCTGCCCGTGCATCTGGACGGCGCGCGGCTTGCCAATGCCTGCGTTAAGCTGGGCTGTACCCCCGCCGAAATGACGTGGAAGATTGGCGTCGATATTGCCGTCTTTGGGGGCACCAAGAACGGTTTGATGGACGCCGAGGCGGTGGTGATCTTTGACCCCGACGCGCCCGCCAGCAGCGGCTACACCCGCGCGCAAGAGTTCGAACTGCGGGTCAAGCGGGCCGGGCATCTGTATTCCAAGCACCGCTTCGTCGCGGCGCAGTTTCTGGCCTATCTGGAGGATGGCCTATGGCGCGATCTGGCGACACGGGCCAATGCGCGCTGCGAGACACTGGCCGCGGGGTTGGAGGCAATGGGGGTCGAGATCGTGAACAAGACCCGCGCCAATATGCTGTTCTTTCGTGCGCCGCTAGGGGTGCATGACGCGGTCAAGGCTGCCGGTGCTGTCTATCACCTGATGGGCAATGCGCCGACATCGCCCAAGGCAGTGGCCACCGGTCGTCTGGTGTGTAGCTGGTCCACGACCGAGGCGGATGTGACGAGTTTCCTTGAAGCGGTGAAAGCGGCGCACTGATTTGAGAGCACCTGATCGGGTGGCACGCCTGAAACGGCGTGCCAGTCCTTAGTTCATCTGGAAATGCAGCTCGTAAGAGCCGTCTTCGAACGCGCCGAAAAGATCCGGAATGTCCGGGTGATCCACCGGCTCACCGGAATAGTCGGCGACAAGGTTCTGTTCGGACACATAGGCCACATAAAAGCTTTGGTCGTTCTCGGCCAGCAGATGGTAGAACGGCTGCTGCTTGGAGGGCCGGCTGTCCTCGGGAATCGATTCATACCACTCTTCGGTGTTCGAAAACTCCGGGTCCACATCAAAGACCACCCCCCGAAAGGGATGCTTGCGGTGGCGGACGACCTGACCAAGGTGATACTTCGCGCGATTGTGCAACATGACAGACCTCTTCATACCCCTTGATACCGTCAACGCCGGGGCGTTGTCCAACTTTCGCCTCAATTTGCTTAGAAACACTCTGTGACTCACACGCCAACAGTGCAGTTCGCAGGCCATTACCTTACACTGGCCAAAAGTGCGAGACCTGCGCAGCGGTGATACGCTTCTTGAAGGAAATGTGATTCCCTCCAAAGGCGCAATCAGTTAAAATACCTCATAACAAAAAGACATAACGAGGCGAGTGGCAAATGAGCAGAGTCCTTCGCGCCTTGGTGATCGTACTGCTGGCTGCCTCCTGTGGGGGCGGTGGCGGTGGTTCGGGGTCATCACCGCGCAACCTGGACAACGCCTGTTCCATTTTGGAACAGCGACCAGGATACTATCGTGCTTTCCGCAATGCAGAGCGCCGTTGGGGCGTGCCGGTGCATGTGCAGATGGCAACCATTTATCAGGAAAGCAAATTCGACAGCGATGCGCGGACGCCGTTCCAGTACAGTCTGGGCGTGATTCCAATTGGTCGGCAGAGTTCGGCCTTTGGCTATAGTCAGGCGCTGGATGGCACCTGGAAAGAATACCTTGCCGATGGGGCCCGCCGTGGCGCCCGCCGCGATGACATCCGTGACGCGACCGACTTCATGGGCTGGTACATGAAGCTGTCGAATGAGGAACTGGGCATCCCGATGGGGGACGCGCGGCGGCATTATCTGGCCTATCATGAGGGGCGGACAGGTTATCGCCGGGGCAGCTATAACGCCAAGTCGTGGCTGCTGCGGGTCTCTTCACAGGTGGGAGAACGGTCCGTCATGTACCAACAACAGCTTCAGGGATGCCGGGCCGCCCGCTAAGGCGGCCCCCCATCTTCGATCTCAGGGCTTCAGTTTCGCCAATTCGGCGTCGATCGAAAAACGGCTGTTGGGCACGTTTGTCTTCTCCAAACCGCCTAAAATCACGGTTGTCTGAGAGCCGTTGCCATCCGTGATGATCCACTGACGCAACTCCACCGGCGCGCCGGTGAACTTGAGCTGGATGGTGCCGTATTCGGGGTTGTCCGGATCCTGTGCGGTGACTGTTGTGGCTGTGCCGTCAAAGCCATGCCCCACGACCATGCCCGCACGGCTTAGATCCACGGTGCGGTCGAGGATGATCGATAGCGGCGTCTTGCGCAACGGGTAGGTGTCCGGGCGCGAGTTCAGTTTGCGATCAAGGATATAGACTGCGCCTGCCGTCGCCATGACCAGCGAGCGTTCCGGCGGGTTGTAGTCGAACCGCACCTTACCTGGGCGCTTGATGGCGATTTCCCCGGTCGAGATCGTGCCATCCGAATTGATCTGGGTGAACGTACCGGTCGCCGAGGTGATCCCGTTAAGGTACTTTGACACCTCATTCAGCGACAACTGCTGCGCGGAGGCCGGCAACGCAAAAGTCACCAAAGTGACGAGGGTGAGTAGCGTGCGGATCATGGTCTTCCTTCCTGCTCTTTCAGCCGTTTTGTGGCATGAAGCCTTTTGTCATGCGATAGCGGCCGGGCTTAGCCTGATATCATGAGCCATGTCCCGCCGATCAACCCCGCCAGCGAAATCAGTCCCGCGATGGCCATCACTAGCCCGTCCCGGAGCGTGATCGCCAGGCCCAGCAACGCAATGCCAGAGACCGGAAGGATCGCGCCGAAAGGGACAAGTTCCATCGGTGGAATGGTGAGGCACAGCATCAGCACCAGGCCCGCCGCCACGCGCGGCGCGGGGGCGCGGGTCAGCCCCTCAAATCGCTTGCCAAAAAGCCCATCGAGCTTGCGCGCTACCGGCCGCGCCTTTTCCGTCGCTTGCATCAAGCGCTGCCTTGGCAGAGCTCGGCTGCGGATCACGTCAGGCAGCCAAAGCGAATTGCGCCCAAAGATCACCTGAAGGGCCAGCATGGCAACCATCAGGGCAAATAAGGTCGGCAAAACGGGGATGCCGCCGATGGGCGTGACCAGAACCAGTGCCGGAAGCAGAATAAGCGGGCCAAAACTGCGCTTGCCAATGTGGTCGAGCACGCCGCCCACCGATACCTCACCTTGTCCGCAGGCCTCGTCGCGCAGGGCGTCCACTATCTGTTCGACGGTTTCATGCTCTGCCACCCTACGCCCGTCCTTTGCCTGTTTTGCCCTGTCGCCGGAACCCTCTGATCAAGCTCTGGATATAGGAAAAGGCCGCCCGGTTAGAAGGGGCGGCCTCTTTTGAAGTGGTGCGACGTGGTGGCAGCCTATTGCTGTTCAGGCACCAGAATCTCACGCTTGCCGACGTGGTTGGCGGAGGAGACGACCATTTCATCTTCCATTTGCTCGACCAGTCGCGCGGCCTTGTTATAACCGATGCCCAACTTGCGCTGGATGTAGGAGGTCGAACATTTGCGGTCTTTGATAACGATCGCCACCGCCTGATCGTACAGCGCGTCTTCGCCGGTAGTATTCCCGCCAGTGTTGAGACCAAGAACCGCGTCGATATCATCGGCCTTTTCGTCGTCAGGCCCCTGCACCACGCCACCGACATAGTCGGGCGGGCCGAATGCCTTAAGGTGGTTGACGATTTCCTCGACCTCTTCGTCGCTGACGAAAGGACCGTGGCAGCGCGTGATCTTTGCTCCGCCCGCCATGTACAGCATGTCGCCCATGCCCAGCAGTTGTTCGGCACCCATCTCACCCAGAATCGTCCGAGAGTCGATTTTGGAGGTCACCTGGAAAGAGATCCGGGTGGGGAAGTTCGCCTTGATCGTGCCGGTAATGACGTCGACCGACGGGCGCTGCGTGGCCATGATCAGGTGAATGCCAGAGGCCCGCGCCATCTGCGCCAGACGTTGAATGCACGCCTCAATCTCTTTGCCCGCAACCATCATAAGATCGGCCATCTCATCGACGATGACCACGATATAGGGCATTTTCTTGGGCTCGAATTCATCGGTCTCGAACACCGGCTCTCCGGTGTCGTCGTCAAAGCCGGTCTGCACCGTGCGGCTGAACATCTCTCCTTTGGATAGCGCATCCTCTACCCGGCCATTGTAGCCGTCGATGTTGCGCACCCCCATCTTGGACATCTTCCGGTAACGATCTTCCATCTCACCCACGACCCATTTCAGGGCGACAACCGCCTTTTTCGGGTCGGTGACAACGGGGGACAGCAGGTGAGGGATGCCATCATAGACCGACAGTTCCAGCATCTTGGGGTCGATCATGACCAACCGCAGATCCTCAGGCGTCAGTTTGTAGAGCAGCGACAGAATCATTGTGTTGATCGCCACCGACTTACCCGAGCCGGTGGTCCCGGCGATCAGCAGGTGAGGCATCTTGGCCAGGTTGGCCACCATCGGCGCACCGCCGATGTCCTTGCCCAGCGCCAGCGGCAGCTTGTGCTTGCCGTCGCCGTAATCGCGCCCGGCAAGGATTTCACGGAACGACACCATCTCGCGATTGTCGTTGGGCAGTTCGATGCCGATCACGCTGCGGCCCGGAACGGTAGACACGCGGGCAGACAGCGCCGACATGGAGCGCGCAATGTCGTCGGCAAGGCCAATCACACGCGATGCCTTGAGCCCCGGCGCCGGTTCCAGTTCGTACATGGTGACAACGGGACCGGGGCGGACGCTAACGATTTCACCCTTTACGCCGTAGTCGTCCAGCACGGTTTCCAGCATCCGCGCGTTTTCCTCCAGCGCCTCGTCGCTGAGAACATGACGCTCAATCTGGTCGGGAGACATCAGCAGCGACAGCGGCGGCAGTTCATAATCAGGCGTGTTGTCGTCAAAGCTAAGCGAGGGCTGCGCCTCGGCCTGTGCGCGCTTGGACGGCAGGATCGGCTTGCGGATCGGCTGCTGGACCACCTTCTTGGGTTCGGGCAAGGGCACCGCAACCCGCGCTTGCGGTTCAGGGGCGGGTTCAGGCTGGTAGTCGTCAGTCAGGACTTCGGCATCGTCCTCGTCGCCGTAGTCGTCAAAATCGCTGAGGTCGGAATAGAGGTTCGTATCCAGCTCCGGGTCGACCTCGGGCACACGCGGCAGCACGCGGGGCGCTGCATCTGCCA
This sequence comes from Antarctobacter heliothermus, assembly GCF_002237555.1. Lineage (NCBI taxonomy): Bacteria > Pseudomonadati > Pseudomonadota > Alphaproteobacteria > Rhodobacterales > Roseobacteraceae > Antarctobacter > Antarctobacter heliothermus. Next base: position 104,377 of record NZ_CP022540.1, read on the forward strand.
TCAGCTCTGCCTCGGACGCACTGTCGTCCCAGATTGGGTCCGGTTGGCTGTCGGGCAGAACCTGCGGCGACAGCGGTGCAGCAGTCAGCGGCGGTTGTGTGGGCATCGCGCGGGCAGAGGCCGTCAGCGGCGGTTCGGGCGGCAATGCCCCCACACGCGGCGTGTCACGGAACACGATGGGTTGCGGGCCATGCCCCCTGCCCCGGGTCAGCGGTTTGGTGGCGTCGATATTGGGGGTCGGACGGCCCGGCAGTACCGTATGGCGCGACTTGACAGCCTTGGCGATCTTGGCACGAATGCGGTCCTCTCCGGGCACCTCGACATCGTGGTCGATCTGGCGGTCGACCAGTTCCGGCTCCGGCATCGGGCCCGGTTCTGAGCGGCGGATCATACGCGACAGGAAGCCCGGCTTTTCGGGCATCGACGCCGGGGCCAGTTCAATCAGATCCTCGTCGGGATCAAAAAGGTCGGCCTCAGGCGAGGGCGGCACACCGATGTCTGCCCGCAACACCCGCGCGGCTGAAGGCGCAGAGGGAACGGCGGCGGCGGTTGGCTCAATCAGAGTCTGTGCATCTGCCCTGGCAATGGCATCGGCCGCGCGGCGCTCTGCCTTGGCGGCGCGACGTTCGGAACTGGCGGCCTGAACTCGCTGTGCCGCACCCATTGCTCCACTGGCCCCATGCCCCAGCAACCGCAGCAGCGTGGCGTAGACCAGGACAAGGCTGACGACCAGAAAGCGCGCGATCCGCTTCAACTCATTCCGGGTAAAGCCCAGCACAAAGGCCCCCAGCACGATGATCCCCGCGCCTAGACCCAGTTGCATGACTTTCAGCCCGATCGCGGGCGAAACCGGCAGCACATTCAGGGCGGACCCCATCATCATGTCGCCAAACAACCCGCCAAGGCCGAAATCATGCGTCCAACTTGCGGATTCCGACAGGCCAGAGGCATAGACCGCCGACAGCGCCACCCAGATCGGCGAAAAGATCAGGCAGGTAAAGGCGCGGCCATTGCCCTTGTGCAGGGCCATGCGTGCGCCCCAGACGGTCAGAACCGCAGCCAGAGACCACGCACCAAGGCCGATGATCATGAACAGCGGTGCCGCGATATAGGCCCCCAGTCGGCCCATCCAGTTCTGCACCGGCGCATCGGTCGCCGACAGCCACGACGGGTCATCCGGCGTGTAAGAGGCGATCATGGCAGCCACCATCAGCCCCAGCGCGATCAGCGCCAGCCCGATTAATTCGCGGCCCCGCTTTTCCAGCGTGGCGGCCGTATTGGTGTCGAACAGGGGATCGCGTCCCCGTGCCTGAAAAGTTGCCATTTTCGCCTCGTCGGTCTTGTTTTTATACAAACAGGCAGTCCCGAATCCGGGTCAGCCCATCTTTTGTTTCATCGTAGGGCGCCACCAGCGCCACGCGGATATACCCCTGCCCCGGGTTTCCCGCCTTTGTATCGCGCGACAGATAGGCACCTGGCAGCACCCGAACGCCTGTGTCGCACCACAGCTTTAGCGCTGCGGCCTCACCGTCCTGAACCGGCAGCCACAGGAACATCCCCGCCATTGGCGACATATACCCCGGCACATGGCCAAGGATCTCATCCGCCAGCGCGTATTTCTGCGCCCAAAGCCTACGGTTTTCGGCGACATGCGCCTCATCGTTCCAAAGCGCCGCTGAAACCCGCTGCAAGGGCAGCGGCACCGGCGCGCCCGAATAGGCGCGCAGCTGGCGCAAACGGGCGATACTGTCAGGCCCACCGGCCACAAAGCCAGAGCGCAGGCCGGGTAGATTGGAGCGTTTCGACAACGAATGCAAGGAGATGACGCGTTCTGGGTTTGCGCCCATCGCGGCGGCCACCTCAAGCGCGCCGTTGGGCGGTTCGCTGCGGTACAGTTCCGCGTAACACTCGTCTGCGACGATCTGAAAGTCGTGTTTCTCGGCCAGCGTGATCAACGCACGCCAGTATGCTTCGTCCGCCATAACCCCTTGGGGATTTGCGGGCGAACAGATGTAGCACAGCGCGGCACGGTCCAGCACATCCGTTGGCAACCCGGCGTAATCTGGCAGGTGGCCGGTGGCGGCGGTGGCCGGGGTAAAGACCGGCTCTGCCCCCACGGAAATCGCCGAGATCATGTAGACCTGATAAAACGGGTTCGGCATCAGCACGGTCGGCCGCTGCCCGTTCTTGCTCTCAGGACAGAGCGCCATACCGGTGTTGTACAACCCCTCACGCGTGCCGTTCAGCGACATGATCTGCGTGTCAGGGTCCATCGTCACGCCGTAGCGCCGTTGTAGCCAACCGGCGATGGCCGCGCGCAGTTCCGGCGTCCCCTCATTCGACGGATAGCGGCCAAACTCAGCCGCGTGGTCGGTTATGATCTGCGTGATCCACGGCGGAAAGGCGTGTTTCGGCTCTCCGATGGACATGTGCAGCACCGGACCGCCGGGTTCTTGCGAATCCAGAAGGGCCCGCAGACGCGGGAACGCATAGGCCGGTAGGTTCGAAAACCGTTCGGGGAACATCTGCCAGTACTGCCTCAAGGTATGCGGGATCATTTTCTGCCCCGCGTTTGACCGCAGGATACGGAAAAACAGGGGGTTCTGTCCAGAATCAAGGACCGGCCAAAGGGCGATGTGACGTGAAAGCCGCAGTGTGCCGTGTTTTGTCAGGCCAGAGCGGCCTCTGCGGCGGCGGCCAGCCGCAACAGGCGATGCTCTCCGTTGGGGGTGCCCATCAATGAGATCCCGCAAGAGGGCGTGCCGGTGGGCAGGGAAATAATCGCCCCGCCCAGTAAATTGCCGATCCGGGTATTGCGCAATGTGCGTAAGTTGGCCTGCACATAGGTCTCCCCCAGTTCCATTAGCGCCTCAACCTTTTCGGGCAGGTTAGGTGCTGTCGGACACAGGACCGCATCGTACCCGGCGGTCGCCTTGGCCCAGTCGGCGCGCATCGCGTAAATGCGCTGCCATGCGGCGATGAAATCGGCGGCGCTGTGGGCGGCACCGGCCTCAAACCGCTCGCGGATGGGGGCGAACATGACGTCGGGCTGTGCGATGATCGCATCGCGCCATGTGGCCCAAGCCTCGGACGTATAAAGCATGCCAGAATCCGCGTGGGGCTGCGCGATCTGTGGAAAATCAATCGGTTCGATGGTGGCTCCGGCAGCACGCAGGCGGTCGAGGGACTGGGCGTAGGCGCGTGCCGGGGCCTCATCCAGATCGTCCATGACAATGGTCTGGAGCGCAGCAAAACGACGGCCTTGCAGGTTGGTCCCGGTCAGGTCGGGCGCGGGTGCCCCTTCGAGCGCGGAGAGCATCAGCGCCGTGTCCTCGACCGTGCGGCACAGCGGGCCGACGGTGTCAAAGCTGGCAATCAGCGGCACCACACCCGACAGGCTGAGCAGACCGGAGGTGGTTTTCAACCCGACAAGGTCATTCCAGCAGGCGGGCAGACGCACGGAGCCCCCCGTGTCAGAGCCCACACCGGCGGGGGCGAGACGAAACGCGACAGAGGCTGCCGCGCCAGAAGACGATCCGCCCGCAACAGCATCGGAGTCGTTCACACAAGGGGCCGTGGCGGTGACAGGGTTCAGACCAAGACCGGAAAAGGCCAATTCGGACATATGCGTCTTGCCCAAACAAACCAGACCGTTCTGGGTCGCGTTACGCAGCACTTCTGCGTCCTGGTCGGGGATGCGCCCCGCCAACAGGCCAGAGCCCGCCTCGGTCGCAATCCCGGCAGTATCATAGAGGTCTTTCCAGCTGATCGGCACGCCGTCCAGCGGATGGCGGCGCAGGCCCAGTTCCGCACGCATCTTGGCGGCCTTTGCCTCTGCCAAGGCACGATCCGGGGTGAGACGTGCATAGATTCGGTCGCGCATGGGGTGCGCGTTGATCTCATTCAGAAAATCCTCCGCCAGCGTGACCGGATCTATTTCACCTTTGGCGATGCCGCGTCCCAGATCGGCGGCTGTCTGTTCGGTCATTTTGGTCATGATGCGGTCCCCTTGTCTGCCGCGCGACGGTAGCGGCAGGCGGGCGCATGGACAATCCCGCGCGCACGGCCATATTGCGGCATATGGAACATGACCTGATCATCGTCGGCGGAGGCCTGAACGGACCCGCCCTTGCTCTGGCCGCCGCTCAGGCGGGGCTGACCTCATGTGTGGTGGATGCGCTGCCGCTGGCGACGCGGCAGGACGCAGAGTTTGACGGGCGCTCTTATGCGTTGGCGCGGTCGTCGCAGCGGATGCTGGACCGGCTGGGGCTGTGGGAGTCGCTGCAGGATCACGCCCAGCCGATGACCCAGATCAAGGTATCGGACGGACGTGTCGGCGATGCCGGGGTCTTTCTTGGCCTGCACTTCGACAGTGCCGAGATCGAAGACGGGCCGATGGGATTTATGGTCGAGGATCGGTATTTGCGGCGCGTGCTGCTAGAGGCGCTGGCCGGGTCCGACCTGATCACGCAACGGGCCGAGGCAATGGTCGTCTTCCAAGAGACCCGGCCCGAGGGCGCGTCGGTTACGCTCGCCGATGGTGAGGTTCTGACAGGTCGGTTGCTGGTGGGCGCGGACGGACAGAAAAGCGGTGTCGCCACCCGCGCAGGCATCCGCCGGATGGGCTGGGGCTATGGACAGGTGGCGCTGGTCTGCGCCATTGCGCATGAGGAACCGCATGGCGGCGTGGCGCATCAGCTGTTCCTGCCCGCCGGGCCGCTGGCGATCCTGCCGTTAACGGGCAATCGCTCGTCCATTGTCTGGAGTGAGCGGGACGGTCGCGCGCAGGCGATCAACGCACTGCCGGGCGCGGAGTATCTTCAGGTCCTGCGGCCACGGTTTGGCGATTTTCTGGGTGAGATTTCGTTGGCGGGCGCGCGCTATACCTATCCGCTGAACTTGTCGCTGGCGCGGGCCTTTACCGCCGAACGCGTGGCGCTGGTGGGTGACGCGGCGCACCGGATGCACCCGATTGCCGGTCAGGGATTGAACGCGGGGCTGCGCGATGTGGCGGCGCTGGCGCATGTGATCGCACATGCGGCGCGTCGGGGCGAGGATTTTGCATCTCCGGCTGTTCTAAGCCGCTATGCGCAGTGGCGCCGGTTTGACACGGCATCACTGGCGACTTCGACCGACCTGTTCAACCGGCTGTTTTCGAACGACAACCCCCTGCTCCGTCTGGGCCGTGATCTTGGCATGGTGGCGATCAACTCCGCCCCCGGATTGCGCCGCAGCTTTATTCGTGAGGCGGCGGGGCTGACCGGCGACCTGCCCGACTTGATGCGCGCCTGAGGGGCTTTCCCCCGGCGCGGGCCCTGCCTAAGCTGCGGCCAAAATCGGGAGGACACCCATGGACAAGAAATGTGCAATCGTCACCGGGGCCGCGCGCGGCATCGGGTTGGCCACGGCGGACCTGTTTCTGGAAAACGGCTGGCAGGTCGCGATGTTGGACCGCGACGGCGACGCGTTGCTGAAGCAAACCGCCCAACGGGAAAACGTGCTGGCGCTGGTGCGCGACGTGTCGAACCCGCAGGACGTGAATGCCGCGATGCGCGAAACCCACGGCTGGGCCGGACGGATCGACGCGCTGGTGAACAACGCAGGCGTGGCTGAATTCGGCCCGATCGACGGTTGCGACTTTGAGATGTGGCGGCGGGTGATGGAAACCAACCTTGATGGTGTTTTCCTGTGCTCACAGGCCGCAACACCGCATCTGAAGGAAACGCAGGGGGCAATTGTGAATATCGCCTCGATCAGCGGCTTGCGCGCCTCAACCCTTCGGGTGGCCTATGGCACGTCAAAGGCTGCGGTGATCCATTTGACCAAACAGCACGCCGCAGAGCTGGGCGAGCACGGCATCCGGGTCAATTGCGTGGCCCCCGGCCCGGTCAAGACCAAGCTGTCGATGGCAGTGCATAGTCCCGAAATCATCAAATCCTATCACGATTCCATCCCGCTGAATCGCTACGGGTCAGAGCGCGAACTGGCAGAGGTGATTGTCTTTCTCGCCTCGGAAAAGGCGTCTTATGTCAGCGGGCAAATCGTTGCCGTGGACGGCGGATTTGAATCGACCGGCGTTGGCCTACCGGCGCTGCGCAGCTAAACGAACCCGGACCATGCGGTACGAAAAAGGGCGGGGGTGTCCCCCGCCCTTTCGCAGTCCGGATCAGGCGCGTTACTGGATGCGCTGACCATTGGCCAGGATGTGGCCCTCTTCGTTGATCTCGATGGTCGAGGTCATGGTGTCCGGCTCTTCGCCCGGCACGGTGAACATCGACATCATCATGCGGAACCCCATGGCGTCCTGTTCCGGCAGAAGGCCCATGGCGATCAGGTTGTCGATCACCCCATTGGCACCCGACACTTGCAGGTCAAGCTGGCCATTCGGGCGCGGCAGACCGTCGAAAGTTTCCAGATCGCTGTTGTCGAAGGTGAATGAGCCCGACCCCAGAACCGCGGCACCGACCATGTCGATCACAAAGTCGCTGAGCGTCAGCGAGTTCAACTCACCCGGCATACCGCCGGTACGGCCCAGATCCTCCATCGCCTTTGTGTCCAGCAGGCTGATGAATGGCGTGACTTGTGCATCTAGGTTAAACGCAACGGTGGCAGGCGCACGCGACAGCACCTCTGCAGGGTCAAAGATGTTCCACAGCATGTCGGCCATGGCGAAGTTGCCGATCACAACCGACAGAGAGGCATCCTGCGGGGTCTCGGACGGGGCCAGCGGCATTTCCAACGCAAAGCCGAACTCACCCAATTCTGCATTGACAGGCAACGGCAATTCCGGACCGGACAGTGCAACAGTCTGGCCGGTGCCAGAGATGGCATAGGTCAGCGCCTCCTCAGAGACGGCCACGGCAAATTCGCCCCCGGTCGATGTGAACTGGCCTGCGGTCGGGCCATCGCCCTCATCAAAGGTGAACTGCGTCGCACCACCGGTGTGCTTGAGCACGGCATCCACAGAACCGCCGTTCTTGAACATCGAGGTCGGATCTTCGTAGTCCAGTTCCTCTGGCAGAACGGTCTTGCCTATGCTGGACAGCCCGGTGAGCTGCATGTTGAACATACCGCCCTCATCGCTCTCGGGATCGTCAAAGATCATGTCGAGCGCCAAGGTGCCCATCGACATGTCCTGGTCGATCGAACGCATGCCACCCACGGTCAGGATATGCGACGTGCCGGACAGCGGACCGATGTTCATGGACACGCTCAGCATGTCGCGCGTGATTTCTTCGCCCTCGGCCATGAACTTGATCAGTTCCAGCGCGATGTTGTCGCCGCTGTAGGTATAGGTCAGATCGCCGGGCGCGCCCGAGACGTTCAGCGCCACGTTGGATTGCATCATCTGAACGATGGCTTCGCCAACGGTTTCGTCACGTTCCACAAAGGAAATCGCGATTTCGCCGACATCGGGGTATGAGATATTGACCGAACCGTCGCCCGCGTCGGCAAAGGTAATGTCGGGCATGGCCACATGGACAGTACCGTCTTCTTCGGGGATCGTGATGACCATGGTCAGGTCGGACACAACCAGATCAGAGCCTTCCATCATTTCGGTGGCAGTGACTTCGTATCCAAAGTTGCCCATGTAAGCGTCGAAGTCGTCCCAGACCTGTTGCGGCGTGACATCGGCCCAAGCCTGTCCTGCCATGGCAACGATAGCCAGCGCCGAGGCTGTAACGTAGCGGTTCATAATTTTTTCCTCTCTGTCGGTGCAAACGAATTTTGCCAGTCTCAAGGGCTTCCCCCGCCCGGTCAAGGGACTGGATTCCATACTATTGAGCGATTACGACAGTGGCGAGACGCCATTTGCGGCGCAACCCACGAATTATCGGAGAGAGCCAAGGATGAGCGGTAGTCTGCACGACAAGACGGTGATGATCACTGGCGCAAGCCGGGGCATCGGGGCAGAAGCGGCGCGGGCCTTTGCAGCTCAGGGCGCGCGGGTGGCGCTGGTTGCGCGAACCGCCGAGGCGATCGCCGATCTGGCAGGGGAGATCGGGCCGCAGGCGGTCGCGATCCCCTGCGATATCGCCCGCTACTGGGAGGTCGAAAAGGCCGTAAGTAACTGCGTCGGCGCGCACGGCGGGCTGGATATTCTGGTTAACAACGCAGGTGTGATCGAGCCAGTGTCGCGTCTGGCCGAGGCCGATCCTAAAGCCTGGGGAGAGGTGATCGACATCAACCTCAAAGGCGTGTTTCACGGCATGCGCGCGGCGCTGCCGGTGATGCTGGCGGCGGGTGGCGGCACGGTGCTGACCATCGGATCGGGGGCAGCGCATGGCCCGGTCGAGGGGTGGTCGCACTATTGTTCGTCCAAGGCGGGTGCGCTGATGCTGACCCGGATGCTGGACAAGGAATACAACCAACAGGGTATCCGCGCCCTGTCGTTGTCGCCCGGAACGGTAGCCACTCAGATGCAACGCGAGATCAAGGCAAGCGGCATCAATCCTATTAGCCAGTTGGATTGGTCCGACCATATCCCTCCCGAATGGGTTGCCCGGGCCTTGGTCTGGATGTGTTCCGACGCGGCGGAGGCCTATCTTGGCGGTGAGATTTCGTTGCGCGATGAGAGTGTGCGCGCGGCGGTCGGGCTGACATGATCCGCCTGAAGCAGGAAGGCGGATTGTGGATCGCCACAATTGACCGGCCGGACAAGGCGAACTCTTTAACAGCCCCGATGCTGGAAGAGCTGTGCCGGATTGCCGAGGACGCGCTGACAGGTGCCCGGTGTCTGGTTCTGACTGGCGCGGGCAAGGTGTTCTCTGCTGGCGCCGATCTGGAAGCCGCAAAGGCAGGGTTGGCGGTGTCGCCGCTGTGGGAACGTCTGTCCGGCGCGATTGTCCGTCATCCGGGCCTGACCATCTGCGCCCTGAACGGCACGGTGGCAGGCGGGGCCATGGGCATGGCGCTGGCCTGCGACCTGCGGATTTCGGTGCCCGGAGCCAAGGTGTTTTATCCGGTGATGAAGCTGGGGTTTCTGCCACAGCCGTCAGATCCTGCGCGCCTTGCCGCGTTGGTGGGACCGGCGCGCGCCAAGATGATCCTGATGGCCGGGCAAAAGGTGCCGGTGGACGAGGCTTTGGTCTGGGGGCTGGTCGACCGGGTGGTCGAGGGCGACGTGGTGGAGGCGGCGCGGGCGCTGGCGGCGGACACGCTGGGGGCCGAGCCCGAGCACGCCCGCGCGATCAAGGGACTGATCGGCTGATCGGCGGGGCGCGATCGTCATTTCGGCGCGGGCCCGGGTCCGGTCGGCCCGGGCATTGTCAGGGGCCGTTTGGTCGCGACGTTCCTGGCTTGGCGCTGCGCGGCGTTGTATCGCGAGGGTGCGCTGCCCCCGCCGCCCCTGCGGGGCGCCTCCCCCGGAGATGTTTGGACCAAGAAGAAGCCCAAGGCGCGGCTCAGAGGTCCATCTGAAAGAAGATCATGCGGTCGGCGACCTCCGGGGGCAGGTCGGTGTAGGGACCGCGAATGCGAAAGCCAAGCGAAATGAAGAGGCGTGTGGCGGCTTTGAGTGGCTTGCTAGTGTCCATCAAGATGCGGGAAGAACCGTTTTCCCGGCAGGTCTCGATCAGCGCCAGCATGAGCGCGCGGCCGGCGCCGGTGCCGCGCGCCTCGGGGCGGAGGTAGACGCGCTTTATCTCCGCAGTCCCCTTGGCAAGCGTTTGGACCATGCCGCAGCCGACTGGCGCGCCATGGAGCCGGACGAGCTTCACGGAGCCGCCGGGCGGGCGGCAGTCTACATCCAGCCGGTCGAGAAGCTCCGTATAGGTTTCCACAGGGTACTCACGCAGCACAATCGCAGCGTCGGCGGGCCGCAATGACAGCAGGAAATCACGGTACTCCCAGCACAGCTCGCGAACGGTGTCGAGGTCTGCAGCGCTAATCACATCGGTGATCTCGAGCGCGCCGGGGGCTGCGCTGATAAGGTGGCGTTGATCTGGGCGATCACGCTGTTGGTGGTGATCTGTTCCAGCGGCGAGCCGGGCGACGATGCTGTCGGCCGTAACGCGGCCCAATGCCCTGCCGCCTTCGGTCACCGTCAGCGGGCCATCCTTGAGGCGCGGCATCAGTTCACGGATCGGGGTTTCGGCAGCGATCTCTTCGATACCTGTGCCCGGTTCCATCACATCGCGGGCGGTCAGCACGCCCAGCGGGTTCATGTTGGCCACGAAATCTGCCACATAGTCTGAAACCGGGGCTGAGAAGATCTCACGCGGGGTTCCAGTCTGAACGATGCGCCCACCCTCCATGATGGCGATGCGGTTGCCGATCTTGAACGCCTCGTCCAGATCGTGACTGACAAAGAGGATAGTGCGTTTGAGTTCGCGTTGCAGGTCGAGCAACTCGTCCTGAAGCCGTGAGCGGATCAACGGGTCAAGCGCCGAGAACGGTTCATCCATCAAGAGGATCGGGGCCTCTGTGGCAAAGGCGCGGGCCAGACCGACGCGCTGTTGCATACCGCCTGACAGCTCGCTGACCTTGCGGTCTCCCCAGTCGGACAGCCCCACAAGCGCCAGTTGCCGTGTCACCGTCTCGGCGCGCTGCGCGCCCGCCTGCCCGGCCAACTCCAACCCGAAACCGACGTTTTCCGCCACGGTGCGCCAAGGCAGCAGGCCGAATTGCTGGAACACCATTGCGACATGGCCCTGCCGGACCCGGCGCAGGGCGCTTGCGGAACAATTGGTAACCTCTGTCACTTCGTCACCGCAGGTCACTCGCACGGAGCCACGGCTGACCGCGTTCAGCCCGTTGACCGCGCGCAGCAGCGTGGATTTTCCGGACCCCGACAGGCCCATGAGCACCACGATCTCACCCTCTGCCACGTCGAGCGAACAGTCATGCGCCCCCAGCACCTGGCCGGTTTCGGCCTGAATCTCGGCCCGGCTCCTGCCCTGATCCGCGAGTGGCAGGGCACGATCGGGGTGATCGCCAAAGATGATCGAGACGTTTTCGAAAGACACGGCTGTCATTTGCCACCCACCCTCAGCGCACGGTCCAACATGATGGCGACGACGACGATGATCAGCCCCGCCTCAAACCCCAGCCCCGTATCGACGCGGTTCAGCGCGCGCACCACCGGCACGCCCAGTCCATCCGCGCCGACCAGCGCGGCGATCACCACCATCGACAACGACAGCATGATGGTCTGGTTCAGCCCCGCCATGATCTGCGGCAGCGCCGAAGGCAGTTCGATCTTCCACAACTTTTGCCGCGGTGTCGCGCCAAAGGCATCGGCCGCCTCCAGCAGCGCCTTGGGGGTTGAGGCAATGCCCAGATGGGTCAGCCGGATCGGGGCAGGCACGACAAAGATCACCGTGGCAATCAGACCCGGCACCATGCCGATACCGAAAAACACGATGGCCGGGATCAGGTAGACAAAGGTCGGCAACGTCTGCATCAGGTCCAGAACCGGGCGCATGAACCGGTAGATACCCGGGTTGTGTGCCGCGTAGATGCCGATAGGCACACCGACCCCCATGCAAACCACGCAGGCCGACAGGACCAGCGTCAGGCTTTCGGTGGTTTCCTCCCAATAACCCTGATTGAGGATGAACAGAAAGCCGACAAACACCAGCGCCGGCACCTGCCAGCGGCGGTGCACCGCAAATGTGGCCGCCGTTAGCACCAGCACCACGATCAGGGGATGCGGCTCTTGCAGCACCCAGAGGATCGCGTCTATCAGCGCCTCCATCGCGACAGCGAGACCGTCAAAGAACCAGCCACCGTTCTTCTGCAACCAGCCGAACCCCGCCTCGGCGGCGTCTCCGATGGGTATCTTGTGATTTGTCAGCCAGTCCACCGGCCCATCCCCCTTGGTTTTCCTATTCATGAGGGGTTTGGCCGGAATTGTGAAGCAGGTCGACGTCAATTGGGGTTTGTCGAACCTACGCAACAATGGCACCCTCCTCCCGGAACAAGGAGCGCCGCCATGTCAGATCTCGTGTTTTACACCAATCCCATGTCGCGCGGGCGTATCGCCCGCTGGATGCTGGAGGAATGCGGCGCGTCCTATGAAACGCGCGTTGTGGCCTATGGGCCAGAGATGAAGGGCCCCGCCTACCGCGCGATCAACCCGATGGGCAAGGTGCCCGCGCTGGAGGATGGCGGCACGGTGATCACCGAAGGCGCAGCAATCTGTTGCCACTTGGCAGAGCGGTTTCCCGACGCCGGTCTGATCCCGGCGTCCGGCGCGCGCGGGGCGTTTTACCGCTGGATGTTCTTTGCGGCGGGTCCGCTGGAGGCAGCGGTTGTGAACCGGTCCTTTGGGTTTGAACTGCCCGACGACCCAGAGGCGCGCGGTCGCGCCGGGTGGTGTTCGCTGGAGGAAGAGGCCGACATCCTTGCCGCGCTGCTGTCGGATGGGCGCAAGTGGCTGCTGGGGGACTCGTTTTCCGCGCTGGACGTCTATCTGGGATCGCAGATCGCCTGGGGTCGTCAGTTTGGCACGCTGCCCGAACGCGCAGGATTTGACGGCTACATCGACCGGATCATGTCCCGCGACGCGGCGGTGAAGGCGCGGTCACTGGATGATGCCTTGTTGGCCCAGTAGACGATTGCCTTGGGTCGACCGATGTCAGCAGATGATGCCGGACTTTGCCCTGTCGCAACACCGACCGTACAAATCGCTGGACCTAGAATCTGGCACCCTTCGCGGCCAGAATGCGCAACTTACCTACGGCCTGGAAACCCGCTGATAGCGCATGGTCCAACTCAGCACCGGATTCAAAACCCGACCAAAGGGAAACGTCCCCCGACAGAGCTGGCCGCATTTGCCGCCTCCGCAATGGACCGTTGTGACGGGCTTTCCGCAAAGACATTGGACAGGCCGACACACTCATTCGACAGGTTTGCAATACACCCGTCTGTAAATCGGCCTGCCTCGAGCCGACCCAGAAATATGACGTCTTCTCTGTCCAGGAGCAAGTCAGGGAACATTCGGCACTCCGCGCTGGAAGTGCACCGCCTCCAACCCTCTCCCCAGATCGTCAACTCACTGGTGTTATTCACAATTCTCCAACCAGCGGGCAAACCGGATCGCACATGATCCCGCCAAATCCAGAAAGCCTCAAAAAGCGTCCGAAACCCATTCTGCTCAAGCTCAAGCTGGCAAAAACTGTCCTTTACCACAACACGCTCAAAACGTGACACCAACCCAGCCAACTCCCGGATGATGGCCGCTTCTTGGTCTGGTGCAACACCTGTCAGGTTGGAATGGAAAGGCAGCGCGCCATCCTGACCGACAAAGGCATAGGGACGACGTACATAGCGCAGCCCATGCGTTGTAAACATGGCCTCATACCAATCCGCATTGTTTCTGGCGGCCGTGAGTGCACGTTCATCGATGGACATTCGCACCCAAACTCAAGTGGACATGAAACGATCAACCATTGCGGAGCAAAATCCGCCCACAAGGTCAACAAGCGCGCCAGACGGCCCCCTGCGGCGAAAGAAGGCTCCGCTGATGGCGGAGCCTTCCAGAACGCGGGCCGTGACTCGCCGTTACTCCAGCGCGGCCTTGACCGCAGCCATTGCGTCGCCGCCATCCAAGGCGGTCACACCGGCCAGCCAGCCGTCCAGCACGCCCATGTTCGCCGACAGCCAAGCCTTGGCGGCATCCTCCGGGTCTTCACCATCGTCAAGGATCGCGCCCATGATCTCGTTTTCCATCGCCAACGTGAATTCGAGGTTCTTGAGCAGCGCCCCGACATTCGGGCACTCATCGACATAGCCCGCGCGGGTGTTGGTATAGACCGTCGCCCCACCCAGATCCGGGCCAAAATAATCATCGCCACCGGTCAGATAGGTGAGATCATAGTTTGCGTTCATCGGGTGCGGTTCCCACGCAAGAAAGATTACCGGCTCATTGCGGTTCACCGCACGACCCACCTGCGCCAGCATCCCCTGCTCGCTGCTTTCCTTGACCTCGAACGCGCTCAGGCCAAAAGCATCGGCGTCGATCATGTCGATGATCAGACGGTTGCCGTCATTGCCCGGCTCGATCCCATAAATCGTCTCATCCAGCGCATCGGCATGGGCAGCGATATCGGCGAAATCGGCAATCCCAAGTGCGGCCCCAACGGCATTGGTCGCCAGCGTGTATTTCGCGCCTTGAAGGTTGTCGCGCACGGTGTCGACGGTGCCCGCCTCGCGATAGGGGGCAATATCCGCCTCCATCGTGGGCATCCAGTTGCCAAGGAAGACGTCAATGTCGCCTGCCGCCATCGAAGTATAGGTCACCGGCACCGACAGAACCTTGATGTCGGTCTCATAGCCCAGCGCGTCCAGCACGACGGTTGTGGCGGCGGTCGTGGCGGTGATGTCGGTCCAGCCCACATCCGAAAATGTGACGCTGTCGCAGTTGGCCAGTGCGCCCGTGGCGGCAAGGCCAAGAACGAGGGCAGAGGTAAGGGTCGTTTTCATGATGGTCTCCCTGGTTGATTTTTCCCAGAGTAGACCGTGCCGCGCACGTCTTTGCAACCGGCGTCCAAAGGCGTTCGAGGACTTCGCAGTTTCTTCTGTCCTGAAATATCCCGGGGGAGTCGACCGCAGGGAGACGGGGGCAGCGCCCCATTCGGCTGCATCGAAAGGCGACACGCCTTCTCGCACCCGCCAACCGCCTGTGCCATCATCGGACAACAACAGGCGGAGGCAGTCACATGGCAGAACTGGAACAGCGGATCTCACAGGGGCGCGGTGATGAAACCGCAGACCTCGTCCTGCGCGGCGGACAGGTATTCGACCTGATCACCGGCGCGCTGCTGGACGGCGACGTCGCGGTCTGCGGCGATACGATTGTGGGCGTTTTCGATCACTACGAAGGGCGTAAGGTGATCGACGTCTCGGGCCTGATCCTTGTTCCCGGATTCATCGACACGCATCTGCACATCGAATCCTCGCTGGTCACACCGTTCGAATTTGACCGCTGCGTCACCCCGCGCGGGGTGACGACAGCCATCTGCGATCCGCATGAGATTGCCAATGTGATCGGCGCTGCGGGTGTTCGTTATTTCCAGGACGCCAGCCGCCACGCGCTGTTGGACATCAAGGTACAGCTTTCGTCCTGCGTGCCTTCGACCCATATGGAAACAGCCGGGGCGGAACTGGACGCAGATGCGATTGCCGGGTTGATGGGGCATCCATCCGGCCTTGGGCTGGCGGAGTTCATGAATTTTCCCGGCGTGATCCACCGCGATCCACAAGCGATGGACAAGCTGCGCCTGTTCGAAGGTGCCCATGTGGACGGGCATTGCCCGTTGTTGTCGGGTAAGGAACTAAACGCCTATATCGCCGCCGGCATCCGCACCGAACATGAAGCAACAAACCCGGACGAGGCACTGGAAAAGCTGCGCAAGGGGATGCGGGTGCTGATCCGTGAAGGGTCTGTCTCCAAAGACCTGCATGCGCTGCAGCCGCTGCTGGATGAGCGGACGGCCCCCTACATGTGCCTGTGCACCGATGACCGCAACCCGCTGGACATAGGCGAATACGGGCACCTCGATTACATGATCCGAGAGCTGATCCGGTTAGGCTGCTCACCATTGGCGGTCTACCGTGCCGCCAGCCTGTCCGCAGCTGAGGCATTCGGCCTCAAGGATCGCGGTATGATCGCTCCGGGCAAACGCGGGGACATCGTGGCGGTCAGATCGTTGGAAGATTGCGACGCGCAACTAGTGTTGGCGGGTGGCGTGGTGGTGGACGACGCCGGATTTGCCAAACGCGGGACCGTGGCCCCGGTCGGGCGCGGTTCGGTCAAGGCACCGACCGTCAGCGCGCAGGACTTTCGCGCACGCGGAAACCGGGTGGAAACGGATGTGATCGGCATCCGCGAGGGGCAGATCCTGACCGACCATCTGCATGAGGACATTCCGATCACCGACGGCGATAAGCGGCCTGACGTGACGCGCGATCTGGTGCGGATTGCCGTGGTCGAACGACATGGGAAGAACGGCAATATCGCCACCGGCTTTGTCCGTGGATTTGGCCTGCAGGCAGGGGCGATTGGCTCGACCGTCTGTCACGACCACCACAACATTGCCTGTGTCGGCGTCGATTATGCTGACATGGCCGTTGCGGCCAACCGTTTGGGAGAAATCGAGGGCGGCTTTGTCGTGGTGCGCAATGGTCAGGTGCTGGCCGAACTGGCACTGCCGGTCGCAGGGTTGATGTCGCTAGAGCCGTTTGAGACAGTGCGCGCGCAATTGGTGGACCTGCGTGCGGCGGCGAAATCGCTGGGCGTGGGACTGGAAGAGCCTTTCCTGCAACTGGCGTTTCTGGCGCTGCCGGTGATCCCGGCGCTCAAGATTACCGACAGGGGAATGGTTGACGTGAACAAGTTTGAAATCATCGGCTGAGGCACAAAAAGGAACATGGGGCAGGCGCCGCCGCACCTGCCCCATGTTCCTTTTGTCCAAAAATATCCAAGGTGGGCCTCATGCCCGCCACCCTGACAGCCCTACAGCCGGTTAAGCAGAGCCGGCGTTGGCCAGGCATCGGCAGGCATTCCCAGTTCACGTTGCACGTTGCGCACCGCATCCCGTGTACCCGCGCCAAGAATGCCGTCAATCTTGCCGACATCATAGCCGCGCGCGGCCAGTCTGGATTGCAACTGCTTCATTTGTTCACCTGACAGACCCGGCTCCGGGTTGCCCGCGTCATAGACCGGCGCGCCCTGCAGCCGGGTGCCAAAGTAGGCCGCGGTCAGAACGTAGGTAAAGCTCTGGTTCCACTCGAAATAGACGCTGAAGTTCGGATATGCGATAAAGGCCGGTCCCTTGCGCCCCTGCGGCACAATGATCGAGGCCTCAAGCCGTCCGTCGTCCAGCGCGCCGTGACGTCCCCGGACGCCCAACTGCTCCCATTCGGCGACGGTCTTGGTGGCATGCATCCCGGTGTCGTACCAGTCCAGATCGGAGGGCAGAACAACCTCTTGCAGCCACGGCTCATTCGGACGCCAGCCAAGGTGGGACAGCATCTTGGCCCCGGACATCAGCGCATCGGGGGCAGAAGTCTTGGGCGTCACATGACCGTCGCCATCCCCGTCGACGCCGTTGATCAGAATGTCTTTGGGCAGCATTTGCACCATGCCGATTTCACCCGCCCAGGCCCCTGTTGTAGTGCGCGGGTCAATATCTCCCTGTGCGTACAGAGAAAGCGCGGCAAAAACCTGCGGGCGAAAGATCTCAGGGCGACGGCAGTCATGCGCCAATGTCACCAGCGCGTTCACCGTGTTGAAATCCCCCTGAAACGCCCCGAAATCCGTCTCGAATGCCCAAAATGCCAAAAGCACGCCGCGCGACAGGCCGAATTCGCTTTCGATACGGTCAAAGACGCTGTCATAGCGGTCCGCCATTTGACGCCCCTTGTCGAGACGGCTCTGGCTAATCAGCTTGCGGGAAAACGTGATGAACGGATCCTGAAAGATGCCCTGCCGTTGGTCAGCCCGAAGAACGGCGGGGCTTTGCTGAACGCCGGCAAAGAACCGCCGAACCGTGTCAGCGTCATGACCCAGTGTGACCGCCTCTTGGCGGAGGCTATCCACAAAAGTGCCAAAGCCGCCGCCGCAGGGAACGTCCTGCGCCTGCGCCGCGCCTGCCAGCATCAGAGCGCCGATTATAGCTGAAAACCGCATGAATTTCCTCGTTTGCTGTTTGATGGCGCACAGTAACAAGCCCGGCGCGCGGAGCAAGCAGGCTTCGGCAGAGTGCCACGACAATGCGGCGGCAGACCGCTCGGTGGAAACTCTGCGTACACGCAAAATTCAGAGGCGGATTAACCCTTTCTTCACCCCTGTGAAGGATTACTAAACCTATACGAAAGTTTAGTCTAATTCCCGTTCGGGTTTTGGTTCTGTGGAGGTTCGCGTGAATGTGCTGATAGTGGAAAGCAGCAAACCGCTCGCTCAACTGTGGCAGCGCCATTTACAACGCAGTGGCGTCGATGTCTGGACAGCCTACACCCAGAACGCGGCTTTTGAACTGCTGGAAACCCACTCATTCCAGGTGATCATCCTTGATGTGGTGGTCGAGAACGACAGCACGCTGGCGGTGTCCGATATCGCCCAGTTCCGCCAGCCTGACGCGCGGGTCATCTTTGTCACCAACACCAGCTTCTTCTCGGACGGGTCAATCTTCAACCTGTGCGCGAATGCCTGCGCATATCTGCCCAGCTCGACGCCGCCGGATGACCTGACAAACATGGTGCACCACTACGCACGTGCCTCCTGACCCGGTAATCCGGTTCAGGCCGCCCGCAATCTCTCTCGCCCATGCGGAGCATCCAGATCGAGGTCAGGACCCACAGGCACGATGCGATGCGGGTTCACCGTATCTTGGCTGTAGTGGTAGTGCCGCGTGATATGGGCGAAATTCACCGTTTCGGCCACACCGGGCCACTGGTACAGTTCGCGGGTGTAGGCCCAGAGATTGGGGTAATCCACGATCCGCGCGCGATTGCATTTGAAGTGACAGTGGTAAACCATGTCAAAGCGGATCAGCGTCGTGAAAAGTCGCCAGTCGGCCTCTGTGACGCGATTACCCATCAAATAGCGGCTGAGCGACAGCCGTTCCTCGAGCCAGTCAAGCGTATCAAAGAGCGGGTGAACGGCGGCGTCATAGGCCTCTTGCGACGTGGCAAAGCCCGTTTTGTAGACACCATTATTAAGCGTGTCGTAGATACGCGCGTTGACCGGGTCGATGGCATCGCGAAGATCTTTGGGCCAGTAGTCATCCGTATTGCCGGTCAGACCGTCAAAGGCGCTGTTGAACATGCGGATGATCTCGGCGGATTCGTTTGAGACGATGGTTTCGCGGTGCTTGTCCCACAAGATCGGCACCGTGACCCGCGTTGTCGCCTTGGGGTTCGCCTTGACGTAGACGTCGCGCAAGAAAGGCAAGCCATACAGCGTGTCGCCAGTTGCGCCGTCCCTGTCCTGGTCAAAAGTCCAGCCGTCGCCCAGCATATCGGGGTGCACGACACTGACAGTGATTAGATCCTCCAGCCCCTTGAGTTTGCGAAAGATCAACGCGCGGTGCGCCCAAGGGCATGCATAGCTGACGTAGAGATGATAGCGGTCAGGTTCCGCCTTGAACCCGCCGTCACCCGAAGGACCGGCCGAGCCGTCCGCGGTAATCCAGTTGCGCGAAACCGAGTCCGAACGGACAAATTTTCCGCCGGATTTCTTGGTGTCGTACCAGCCGTCGTGCCAGATACCGTCAACGAGTTGTCCCATGTCATGCGCCTTTTGTTACCTGCTCCAAGACGTAGAAGCGTTCAGGACCATATCAAAGCCCTAGCGTTGCAGGCTTGCAGTGCGCATTTGCACAGGTCTGCGCGACAATAGATAAGCGTCCGCTCCCGAGTCTTTCTCAATTCACTTGGCGATTCTGGAATTCACATATAGGTTAAAAAAATATTAACATGCCATTCTGGAGAAGGTTATGATCCGATTTCTTTGTGCATTGTCCTTGCTATTCTTTCCGACTATCTCCCCCGCCGATGAAATGCCCACTCCTGCAAAGCCGGAAATTTCCACCTCGGCCCCGGGACATGGCGGCGGGTGCCGGAAAGATTCGCCTCCCGGAAAGTGTTGCCACGCGGGATCCAAACCGTACCACTGCCACTGAACAACGTGACCAGTTTCGAGGTTGGTCCGGGGCGCGATGTCAGCGCAAGTAGGTTTTATACACCCAGATCAGTACAAGTGCGCCCAGCACCGCACCGACAAGGCCCGCCAGTAGTCCGGTGACGGCTAACAGGAAACGAATGATCAGACCACCGATCAGCGCGCCGCCGATCCCGATGGCGATGGTCGGCAAGACGCCGGTGTCCATCTTCATCATGCGGGTGGCAAGAAAGCCGGCGGCAGCGCCGACGATAATAAGCCAGACTATGGGCATGGAGGTCTCCTAACGGGACGGATTTCGGCCGTAGGATAGTCGAGCACAGCGGTCGGGCCTAGCGGGAAGGTTGCGCAAACGGGGCCGCAGCAGGGAACGGTGCAACTAAAGCGCATTTGGTGGAGAAACTTGGGCGGTTTAGATATGGGTGCATCTCAATCGCGGCAGGAGGGGGCGCTGCCCCCGTCTCCCTGCGGTCGTCTCCCCCGGGATATTTTCGGACAGAAGAAACGTGGGGTCAGCGCTTTGTGTTTTAGCGTTTACGCCAGTGCGTGGGGACGATGACCAGCGCGCCGATGGAGGCAGCAATGGCGTTGAGGCCGGGTGCGCGAAAGCCGATGCCGAACATGATCGTCACGAAATAGAACAGGAACGCGCCGCCGATGCAGATGATGATGCTGGGCAGGATGCCGTTATGGGTGAACCGCGACTTCTCGGAGGCGTATCCGACGATGCCCGCGATTACCACGGTGCCGATCAGAGTTGGGAACATGGGCGTCTCCTGTGTGTGAGGTCATTGCAGTCACCTTGGGCAGGTCAGTCGCCCAGACGGGTGCCGGGCGGAAGTGGATGTCCATTCAGAAAGGTAGCGGCGTCTTGCGCGCCTTTTCCTGCCCGCTGGGCGCGCGTGACGCGCAGGGCGTTCTCGCCGCAAGCGACGGTGAACGTGTCGTCCAACAGCGAGCCGGGCGCGCCCTGTCCAGTCGCCGGTTCCGCGCCGAGCAGTTTGATCCGGTTGCCCGTGTGCGTGGTCCAAGCACCGGGAAAAGGCGACAGGCCGCGGATCTGGCGTGAGACGTCTGCCGCCGGGAGGGTCCAGTCGATCGCAGCCTCCGACTTGTCGATTTTGGCGGCGTAGGTAGCGCCATCATTGGGTTGCGCTTCGGGCGTGAGCGTGTCGAGCCTGTCCAGCGCCATGACGATCAGTTCCGCGCCCAGCACGCTAAGGCGGTCGTGCAGCTCGCCGGTCGTTTCGGCGGCACCGATGGGTGTGGCCTCGCGCAGCAGGACCGGGCCGGTGTCCAGACCGGCCTCCATCTGCATGATGCAGATGCCGGTTTCGGCGTCTCCCGCCATGATCGCGCGGTGAATTGGGGCCGCCCCGCGCCAGCGCGGCAATAGAGAGGCATGGATATTGAGGCAGCCATGTGCCGGCGCGTCGAGGATGGCCTGCGGCAGGATCAGGCCGTAGGCGACGACCACAGCGATGTCGGCGTTCAGATCGGCGAACGCCTGCTGTTCGGTAGATGATTTAAGGCTGGTGGGATGGCGGACCGGCAGACCCAGTGCCTGTGCCCTTGCATGGACCGGCGTGGCGCGGTCCTTTTTTCCCCGGCCTGCTGGGCGGGGCGGCTGGCAATAGACGCAGGCGATGTCGTGTCCCGCCGCGACAAGCGCGTCCAACACTGGAACAGAGAAATCCGGGGTTCCCATGAAGATGACGCGCATGTGAATGATCCCTTGTCCTGCCTTGCCGGTGTCTTATCGCAGGTCTCGGCCGGGCAGAAGGGGCATTGACCGGAACGACCCGGATGCAAGAGAGCCCGGATCAAGTTTGGGCCGACGGGTGCGCGGACGGCCCCCCCAAGGCGGACTTAGCCCAGTTTGCGCGCCTTGCGTAGCAGCATATCGCGTTTGATCTTGCTGAGTCTGTCGAAATACATACGCCCTTGGAGATGGTCGATCTGATGCTGGACCGAGGTTGCCCAGAGGCCGACCAGATCCTTGCGCACCTTCATGCCTTGATGGTCAAGGTAGGTGACCGTAACCGCACGGGGGCGCGAGATTTTAGCAGACACCCCAGGCAGATTCGGGCTGGCCTCTTCGTGGTCGCGGAACTCGACCGAGGCATGCAGGATGACCGGATTGGCCATCAGGATCGCCTTGCCCCTCTCTTCAGAGGCATCAACCACCGCGAGGCGTAACATGACGCCGATCTGCGGCGCGGCAAGGCCAACGCCGGGCATCGCCTCCATCGTGTCGACCATGTCCTGCCAGATGGCGCGGATGTCATCGGTGATCTCGGCGACCGGGGCAGCGGCGGTGCGCAGGCGTTTGTCCGGCCAGGGAACGAAAGCCCGTTTGGTCATGCGCCCTGCCCCTTTGCGTAGTCCGCCAGCAGGGCGGCGCGCGCCGTCGGGTCAAGACGGTCGAAATGCATAATGCCGTCCAGATGATCCAGTTCGTGCTGAGCGATGGTGGCGGCGGCACCGGTCAGGGTCACCTCCTGCGCGGTGCCGGTCAGGTCGGTATAGGCCAGCGTGATCTCGGCGGGTCGGCTGACATCGGCGCTGACACCCGGCACGGACAGGCAGCCTTCGGTCGCTATCGCAGTAACATCAGTTGTCGCGGAGATCCTTGGATTGAGGCAGGCAAGCGGGGTCATGTCACCCTCTTTCCAGCCCGCATCCATGACAAAAAGGCGCGTCGTCCCGCCGACCTGCGGCGCGGCAAGACCCCGGCCCGGAGCGGCATACATCGTCTCAAACATATCGGTGACCAGCTGCTCAACCGCGGCCCGGTCATCAACCGGGGTGCAGACCTGCGCCAAGCGCGGGTCTGGCCACTTCAGGATCGGTAGCAGGCTCATGCCCGTTCCCGCGCGCGTTCTTTCTTTAGTTTGACCATTTTTCGGGTGATCAACTGACGTCGCAGCGGTTTGAGGTAGTCGATAAACAGCCTGCCTTCGAGGTGGTCGATCTCATGCTGCACACAGGTCGCCCAGAGACCATCGAAGGTCTCGGACTGCAGCTTGCCGTCGCGATCGATCCATTCCACATCGACGATCTTGGGGCGTTCCACATCGGCGTATTGGTCGGGGATCGACAGGCAGCCCTCTTCGTAGACGTTGCGTTCGTCCGAGCTTGCCAGAACCTTGGGGTTGAACATGACCAGTGGGCGATGCGCATCTTCGCTGTCGGATTTCACACAATCCAGCACGATCAGTCGCGACATGACACCGACCTGCGGTGCCGCAAGGCCGATGCCGGGCGCGGCATACATCGTTTCCAGCATGTCGTCCGCAAGCACGCGTAGATCGTCCGACAGATCGTCGACAGGATCGCAGTGCTTCTTCAGGCGAGGATCGGGGTGGATGAGAATGGGCCGTTTCATGGCGCTGATTTAAGGGCGTCGTGCGGTTTAGGCAAGCATGTGCTCTTGCCCTTGGCGGCCAGACCGCTAGCGTGCCGCTTCGAAAACCAAATAGAGGTCAGGAAATGAGCCGTTTTGACGAAGTGATCGACCGCGTCGGCACCCATGCGATGAAGTGGGACATGATGGAGGCGCGCTATGACGTCTCGCCCGAGGATGGGCTGGCGATGTGGGTTGCGGACATGGATTTCCGCGCGCCCGACTGCATATCGCAGGCATTGCAGGGCATGGTCGATCACGGGGTTTATGGCTATTTTGGCGATGACCGGGCCTATTTGGACGCCGTGCGCTGGTGGGCAGAAGAACGGCACGGATGGCAGGTTGAACCAGAGTGGATCTTTTCAACCCATGGTCTGGTGAACGGCATTTCCATGTGCCTGCAGGCCTACACAGACCCGGGGGACAGCGTTGTCCTGTTCACGCCGGTTTATCACGCCTTCGCGCGGGTGATCCGGGCTGCGGGCCGCAAGGTGGTGGAATGCCCTCTGGTTCTGGAGGATGGCCGCTATGTCATGGATCTGGACGAGTACGACACGCTGATGACCGGAGCAGAAAAGATGGTAATCCTGTGCTCCCCCCACAATCCCGGCGGGCGCGTATGGTCCAGGTCGGAATTGCAGGCGGTGGCGGGCTTTGCCGAACGCCATGACCTGCTGCTGGTCTCGGACGAGATTCACAACGATCTGGTGATGCCGGGCTATACGCATGTACCGATGGCGGTTGCAGCGCCCGACATTCTGGACCGGCTGGTGATGATGTCGGCCACCACCAAAACCTTTAACATCGCGGGTGCCCATATCGGCAATGTGATCGTTCCAGACGAGGCCCTGCGGGCGCGTTTCGGCAAGGCCATGTCTGCCATGGGCATCTCTCCCAACTCCTTTGGTCTGGTCATGGCAACCGCCGCCTGTTCGCCCGAAGGCGCCGCCTGGGTCGATGAACTGGTGCAGTATCTGGATGGCAACCGGCGGCTATTTGACGAGGGGATCAATGCCATTCCGGGTGTCCAGTCGATGCCGATGGAGGCGACCTATCTTGGCTGGGTGGATTTCGCCGGCACCGGGATGACGCGCGAGGAGTTTACGCGCCGCGTCGAACGCGAGGCGAAAATTGCGGTGAACCACGGACCAACCTTTGGCTATGGCGGCGAGCGTTATTTGCGGTTCAACTTTGCCACCCCACGCGCGCGGGTGGCCGAGGCCGTGGCACGGATGCAGGCGGCGTTTTCTGATTTGCAGTAAGTGCCGGCCCTCTGGGACGGGTGCGAGGGGCCAGCCCCTCGCGCTCCCCGGGATATTTTCAGACAGAAGAAGCTGCGGGCAAGGGTGCCGTGCGCCGGGATTTCAAACGCGAGGCGGGCGGGGTTTGTAGACCGGCAAGCGCCAGCCGAGGGCCAGAGATCCGGCGCGCAGGCCAATGGTGACCAGCGCGGTCAGCGCGGCGGCCAGTGCAGGGGGAGCGCCCACCCCAACGGCCAGCACAGTGGCCAGCGACCCTGCCAGCGCGCAAGTGACGTAGAGTTCACCTTGTTTCAGCACCAGCGGCACCTCGTTGGCGACCACGTCGCGCGCCAGCCCACCTGCGCAGCCGGTGGCGATGCCCATGACCAAAACCACTGCAGGCGGCTGGCCAAGCCGCTGCGCCAGCCCGGCCCCGGCCGCCACGGCGACGCCCAGCGCCAAGGCATCGAGCCAGAGGATCGCTTTCATTCGGCTTTCCAGCAGGTGCGCGGTGAAAAAGACCAGCACCGCCGCCCCGGTGACGACGCCGAGATAGGTCTGGTCGGCGACCCAGATCGGCGGGCGGTCCAAAAGCACGTCCCGCAGGGTGCCGCCGCCGAGGCCGGTCACCCCGGCGAGAAAGGCAAAGCCCACGATATCAAGCTGGGCGCGGCTGGCGACCAGCGCGCCGGTCAGCGCAAAAACCAGCACGGCGGCATAGTCGAGCAGGACAAGCGGCGTCATTTCTTGAACGGCGCCATGCCGGCGCGTGCAAGCTCATCGGCGCGTTCGTTTTCCGGGTGGCCTGCGTGGCCCTTGACCCATTCCCAGGTGACGGTGTGGCGCTTTTGCGCCTCTTCCAGCCGTTGCCAGAGGTCGACGTTCTTGACCGGCTTCTTGGCGGCGGTTTTCCAGCCGTTGCGCTTCCACCCATGAATCCAGCTGGTGACGCCGTTTTTGACGTAAGCGCTATCCGTGACGACGGTGATGTTGGATGCGCGGCTGAGCGATTCCAGCGCGTTGATTGCAGCCAGCAGTTCCATCCGGTTGTTGGTGGTCTGCGGCTCACCGCCGCTGAGTTCGCGTTCCTTGACGATCGTGTCGCCGTCCTTGGCACGCAGCAGCGCGCCCCAGCCGCCGGGGCCGGGATTTCCGGAACAGGCACCGTCTGTATAGGCAAGAATCTTAGGCATAGGAGGTCACCGAGATCCAGGGCGCCATGATCTTGTCGAGGCCCATACCCTCTCCGTGCCGAAAGGGACCGGGGGTGAGGCCGGCCTGCGTAAGCAGCAAGGACAGTTCGGGTTCGGTGTAATAGGTATAGAGGCGGCCAAGGGTATCGCGCTGGCTACCCGTGCCTTCCTTGACGGCGACATGCGCCAAGCCGCCGGGCTTCAGAGCCTGTCGGATCGCGGCAAGGTGCCGGGGCATCTCGGCGCGCGGGGCGTGTAGCAGGCTGAAGTTGGCCCAGATCGCGTCGTAGACCGCACTGGCTGTGAGGGCGTTGAATTCGGCCAGTCGCGCGGTGACGCCGGGCCGTTTGGCAGCCAGCGCCACCATCCCCTCAGAGGCATCCCATGCCTCGACCTGATGTCCGGCGGCAGCGAGTATCCCGGCAGAGCGGCCCGGCCCGCACCCCAGATCAAGCACCCGCGCCTTTGGCGGCAGGGCGGCGAGAAAGGCGCGCAGCGTGGCGTCAGGCCCGGCGCCTTCGGTTACATCGGCGTAATCCTTGGCACGGGCATTATAGAGGCGGATGGTTTCAGGATCGGTCATGGCGCGTGGTCTCGCCTTTTCCTGACGCCTTCGCAAGGGCGGTCTTGCGGTCAGGCCAGCGGGATGACGGCAAGAGGACGGTCAGCGCCCCCTGACAAACGACACCACACCGGAAAGCGTGAGGGTCAAGACAGAGCGAAGGATACGGGTCATCGCGGTTAGCCCAAGGAGGGTATGTCAGATGCCGGTGCAGATCGGGCGCCACGCCATGGCGGCCGGCCCTATGCGGGTACGCGCAACACGCGCGGCACCTTGAACTCCACATTTTCCTGTGCCGTTTCCACAACGTCAACCGTCACGTCGTAATGAGCGCGGAATGCGTCGATCACCTCATCAATCAAGATTTGCGGTGCCGAGGCCCCGGCGGTGATGGCAATCGACGTGATGCCGTCCAAGGCACGCCAGTCGATGTCCGTCGCCCGCTGCACCAATTGCGCATAGGCGCAGCCCGCACGTCGCCCCACCTCTACCAAGCGTTTGGAATTGGACGAATTGGGCGCGCCCACGACCAACAGCGCATCGGCACGCGGTGCAATGGCCTTGACCGCCTCTTGCCGGTTGGTTGTCGCGTAGCAGATGTCCTCTTTGTGGGGACCAACAATGGCGGGAAAGCGCGCCTGAAGGGCGGCGACAATCCCGGCTGTGTCGTCCACCGACAGCGTGGTCTGGGTCACAAAGGCCAGCCGCTCAGGGTCACGCACCTGAACGCCTGCAACGTCTTCAACGGTTTCGACCAACAGCACCTCACCCGCCGGCAATTGTCCCATGGTGCCTACAGTTTCGGGATGCCCAGCGTGGCCGATCATGATCATCTGGAGACCGTTCTCAGAGTGACGCGCCGCCTCGATATGGACCTTGGACACCAGTGGGCAGGTCGCGTCCACATAGATCATCTCACGGCGCGCGGCCTCTGCCGGGACAGCCTTGGGGACGCCGTGGGCGGAAAAGATCACCGGGCGGTCGTCTGGGCAATCTTCCAACTCTTCGACAAAAACGGCGCCTTTGGCGCGCAGATCGTCGACAACGTATTTGTTGTGCACGATTTCATGCCGGACGTAGACCGGTGCGCCCCATTTATCGAGCGCCATCTCGACGATCTTGATCGCGCGATCCACACCCGCACAGAACCCACGCGGCGCGGCCAGCAGCAGGGTAAGCGGTGGAAGGGACTGGGAGGACATCAGGGCACCTTTCCTCAACTGTTCCACGCAGACCTAGTGGCCGTGCGGCGCGAGGTAAAGGGTACAGCGCCCCGTCATCGGCGCAGGGGGCGGTCGGTGCCCGACCCGAGTGAAGGCCAGGACACCAATCGCAAGACGGGCCCACCCGAAGGGGCAGGCGCATCCATGATCACTTGCCAGTGGCAGCGACTTCAAAGTTGCGCTCGACCTGAACGTCGCGCGGCGGGCGGCCAATGACCTCCCGCAATTCATCCAGTTCGATGAAGTTGTCGGCCTGACGGCGCAGTTCGTCCGCGATCATCGGCGGCTGCGACCGGATGGTCGACACAACCGAAACACGCACGCCCTGACGTTGCAGGCTTTCGACCAGTGGACGAAAATCTCCGTCGCCGGAGAACAGTACGATGTGATCCACGCGCGGCGCGAGTTCCATGGCATCGACCGTGAGTTCGATGTCCATGTTGCCCTTAACCTTGCGGCGGCCCTGGCTGTCGGTGTATTCTTTCGCGGGCTTTGTCACCATGGTGAAGCCGTTGTAGTGCAACCAATCCACAAGCGGACGGATCGGCGAATACTCGTCATTTTCCAGAAGCGCGGTGTAGTAGAAGGCCCGAACCATCTTGCCGCGACGCGCAAACTCCTGCCGAAGCAGCTTGTAGTCGATATCGAAACCGAGAGCTTTGGCGGCCGCGTAAAGATTCGAGCCATCTATGAACAGCGCAAGCCGTTCGTCCTTGTAGAACATAAAATTTCCTTTCGTCCAATCGGGTCGCCTGATCCGTGAGTGTGAGTGTGGTGGCGAACGCGTCGAAGTAGATTATGTTTTTTCCCGCTCTTCGCAAGGCGCGGGCAAGTCTCAGAAGAATAGTACGTTGGGTCAAATGGAGCAAGAATTCCTTATCGCACTGGGATCCAACCTGGGTTCTGAGGCGGGCGGACGCGGAGAGACCCTGGTATCGGCCGTGGCCGCGATGGCCGCCGCCGGGTTGCGCCTGCGTCGGCTGAGCCGCTTTTATGCGACACCGTGCTTTCCGGCAGGTGCCGGGCCGGACTATGTCAATGCCTGCGCCGCCATCACCGGACCGGACACGTCCGAAGCCTTGCTGCAAATCCTGCACCGGATCGAGGCGGATTTCGGCCGCGAACGCCTGCAACGCTGGGCCAGCCGATCACTGGATCTTGATCTGCTGGCGGCGGAAGATGCCGTTTTTCCGGACGTTCCCACCCAGACCCGGTGGCGCACCCTGCCCCCCGAATCGCAACGTTGCGTCACCCCTGACCGTCTGATTCTTCCACATCCCAGGCTGCAGGACCGGGTATTTGTCCTGGTGCCGCTGGCGGATATTGCGGCGGACTGGCGCCACCCGCTGACCGGGGACACGGTGGCTCAAATGCTGGCCAAACTGCCCCGGCAGGATCGTGCCGAGGCGCGGCCAATCTGATCTGCGCCTTGCGGGGTATTGCCCTTGTCAATTCCCGGGTCGCGCGTTATGTCAAGTCTTTCTGAGACCCTCAAGACAGGAAACGGAGCACTCTTATGGCCCGCGTGACGGTAGAAGATTGCGTTGACAAGGTCCCGAACCGGTTCGAACTGGTAATGCTGGCCGCACATCGTGCGCGCGAGGTTGCAGCCGGTGCTGCCATCACGGTGGATCGTGACAACGACAAGAACCCGGTTGTCGCCCTGCGCGAGATTGCCGAAGAGACCCAGTCCGCCGATGAACTGCGGGAACGCCTGATCGAGTCGAACCAGACCCAGATCGAGGTGGATGAACCCGAAGAGGACGCCATGGCGCTTCTCATGGGCACCGAGGCAGACAAGCCTCAAGAGGACGACATGTCCGAAGAAAAGCTGCTGCGCGCGCTGATGGAGGCGCAGGGCCAGGGCTGATCCCGGTTCGGCGGCGGTGAGGTGACATGATCTCAGCTGAAGACCTCGTTGACCTCGTTCGCATCTACAACCCCAAGACCAACGCAAAGTTGATCCTCGCGGCCTATGAGTATGGCCGCGAGATGCACGACGGGCAGTCCCGCAAGTCAGGCGAGCCCTATTTCAGCCACCCGGTGGCTGTGGCAGCGATCCTGACCGAACAGCAACTTGACGATGCCACCATCGTGACCGCGCTGCTGCATGACACGATCGAGGACACCCGCTCGACCTATTCAGAGGTCAAAGAGCGATTCGGACGTGACGTCGCCGACCTTGTTGATGGCGTCACGAAGCTGACCAACCTTCAGCTGTCGTCGTCCGAGACAAAGCAGGCGGAAAATTTCCGCAAGCTGTTCATGGCCATGTCCAAGGATCTGCGGGTCATCCTGGTGAAACTGGCCGACCGGCTGCACAACATGCGCACCATCCGCGCCATGCGCCCTGAAAAGCAGGTGCAAAAGGCGCGGGAGACGATGGACATCTTTGCGCCGTTGGCCGGTCGCATGGGCATGCAGTGGATGCGCGAGGAACTGGAGGATCACGCCTTTCGCGTGCTCAACCCCAAGGGCCGCGACAGCATCATCCGCCGTTTCATCACCCTGCAACGCGAAACCGGCGATGTGGTGCAGAAGATCACCTCTGACATGCGCCATGAGCTGGAAAAGGCTGGGGTTGAGGCTGAGGTCTTTGGCCGCGCGAAAAAGCCCTATTCGATCTGGCGCAAGATGCAGGAAAAGAAGATCGGCTTTTCCCGGCTGTCCGACATCTATGGCTTTCGCGTGATCACCCGGTCCGAAACCGACTGTTACGGAGCGCTGGGAGCCATCCATCAGCGCTGGCGCGCTGTGCCGGGGCGTTTCAAGGATTATATCAGCCAACCCAAGACCAACGGCTATCGCTCGATCCACACCACGGTGTCGGGCCGAGATGGCAAACGGGTCGAGGTGCAGATCCGCACCCGCGAAATGCACGAGGTCGCCGAAACCGGTGTGGCCGCGCATTGGTCCTATCGTGACGGGGTACGGGCCGAGAACCGCTTTGCCGTCGACCCCGCCAAGTGGATCACGTCGGTTACGGAACAGCTGGACGCCGAAGAAGATCACGACGCCTTCATGGAGGCGGTCAAGCTGGAGATGTATTCGGACAAGGTGTTCTGCTTTACCCCGCAGGGCGACGTGGTCAAATTGCCGCGCGGGGCGACACCGATTGACTATGCTTATGCGATCCACACGCGGATCGGGTCCAAATGCGTCGGCGCCAAGGTCGACGGCATCCGCGTGCCACTGTGGACGCGGCTTAAGAACGGCCAATCGGTCGAGATCATCATCGCCGAAGGACAGGCCCCGCAGGCCACATGGCTGGACATGGCCACGACGGGCAAGGCCAAGGCCGCGATCCGGCGCGCGCTGCGCGAGGCCAACAAGGAACGCTATGCCAAGCTGGGCCATGAACTGGCCCGAGCCGCGTTCGAAGCACGCGGCAAGAAAGCCACTGACAAAGTGCTGGAAAAGGCTGCAGCGACTCTGCGGCTGGAAGACACCGAAACGCTGCTGGCCCGGCTGGGCAGCGCCGAACTGACCTCCTCCGAGGTGGTCGAGGCGGTCTACCCCAATCTTGCCATCCGCGACGGCGGCGAGATCGAGCTGAAAAAGGCGGTTGTCGGACTTGAACACGGGCAAGGGTTTGAACGTGCGCACTGCTGTCAGCCACTGCCCGGAGAACGCATTGTCGGGCTGGCCCATCGCGGCAAGGGGGTCGCGGTCCACGCCATCGACTGCGCCGCCATGGCCCGCCACGAGGACCAGCCAGACCGCTGGCTTGACCTACATTGGGCGGAAGGCAAACACCCGGCGGTCTATACCGTGTCGCTGGATCTGACGATTGGCAACGATGCCGGGGTCCTGGGACGCATTTGCACATTGATTGGTGAGACGCGGGCCAATATCTCTGATTTGAACTTCATAGACCGTAAACCGGATTATTACCGTTTGATGATGGATGTAGACCTCAGGGATGCGGAACACCTGCACTCGCTGATTTCCAACCTTGAGGCGGAGAGCAATGTCGCCTCTGTCGAACGGCGGCGGGACCCGACGTTGGAAACGGCGCCGGGGGCCACAGCCGAAGCGGCAGAGTAGGTAGAAAGGCACAGTTTGGTCTTCAAGCGACGCGACAGACGGCCATTGGGCCGGATCGTGCTCGAAGTGCTCTGGCCGCGTGGCGGCTGGGGGCGGGCTGCGCGATACGTCCAGCTGCGCCTGAACCGCTTGCCCGATCCGCCAGAGAGGATTGCCCGCGGCATCTTTGCCGGGGTCTTTACCACCTTCACGCCGTTCTACGGGTTTCACTTTGTGTTTGCGGCCATTCTGGCCTGGATCATGCGCGGCAACATCTTGGCCGCGATCCTGTCCACCTTCTTTGGCAATCCTTTGACCTATGTGCCGATTGGCGTCGTCGCGATGAAGTCCGGCTATGCCCTGCTTGGGCTAAGGGGGAGCGAGGACCACGGCAGCATTGGCAAGAAATTCGTCAAGGCGGGCGAGGATCTGTGGGACAATTTCTATGCGCTATTCACCCCGGACAGGGCCGATTGGAACCACCTGGGCATCTTCTACGATGAGGTGTTTTTTCCCTACATGATCGGCGGCATCATTCCCGGCATCGTGGCCGGAACCATTGCCTATTATATCTCTCTTCCGCTGATCACCGCCTTTCAGAACCGCCGCAAGGGGGCGATCAAGGCAAAGCTGGCCGAGTTGAAGAAAAAGAAAAAGCTGGGCAAACAGGCGGATTGACGCGACCGCAAAGGCCATGGTCCCAAAGGGCTGTGGGCGCTTGCGTGTCCCCGTGCCCGCCGTTAGCGTGGCGCCAAAATCCATGGGAGCACGACATGACCAACGCCATCGACGCCCGCCTCGCCGAACTCGGCCTCACCCTGCCTGACGCCCCGGCACCTGCGGCAAACTATGTGCCCTATGTCATCGTCGGCAACCTTGTCTTCGTGTCGGGACAGATCAGCATGAACGCCGACGGCCTTATCACCGGCAAGGTTGGTGCCGACCTGACCGTCGAAGAAGGCGCCGCCGCCGCCAAGACCTGTGCGCTCAGCCTGCTGGCCCAGGCCAAGGCCGCTTGCGGTGGCGATTTCAGCCGCCTCAAACGCGTGGTCAAGCTGACCGGCTTCGTCAATTCCACCCCTGATTTCACCGAACAGCCCAAGGTGGTGAACGGTGCCAGCGACACGCTGGTCGAGGTTTTGGGCGATGCGGGTCGGCATTCCCGTTCCGCCGTATCGGCGGGCGCATTGCCGCTGGGCGTCGCGGTCGAGATCGAAGGCATCTTCGAGATCGCCTGATGACCCCGCTGCCGCCGGTTTTTCTGGACCGCCCGATAGCGCACCGCGCCCTGCACGGCGCGGGCCGCCCCGAAAACTCGCGCGCCGCCATCCGGGCGGCGGTCGATGCCGGGTACGGAATCGAGATTGACGTTCAGCGGTCCAAAGACAATCAGGCGATGGTCTTTCACGACTATGCGCTGGACCGTCTGACCGGGGTCAACGGCCCCATTCAGCAGCGCACCGCCGCAGATCTGGCGCAACTGACCCTGATCGGCGGCGACGAAGGCGTGCCGACTCTGGCCGAGGTGCTGGAGATTATCGGCGGTGCCGCACCCCTGCTGATCGAACTCAAGGATCAGGATGGCCGCATGGGGCCGAACATCGGCGCACTGGAACAGGCGGTGGCCGGGGCTGTGTCGGGATACGACGGGCCGGTCGCCTTCATGTCTTTCAACCCGCATTCAGCGGCGGATATGGCCCGGCTCTGCCCCGATCGCCCGCGCGGCCTGACCACTTGTGCCGCGACTGCCGACGATTACCCGACGCTGCCCGCCGCAACCCGCGATCATCTGCGCACCATGCCCGGATTGGTCGAGATGGGGGCCAGTTTTATCTCTCATGACCACAGCGATCTGGACAGCCCGCATGTGGCCATCCAAAAGGCGCGCGGCCTGCATGTGTTGTGCTGGACAATCCGCTCGCCCGCCGAAGAGGCAAAGGCGCGGCGCATTGCCGAGAATGTCACCTTTGAAGGGTACACCGCTTGATCACCGCGCCCGCGATGCCAGATTGACAGATGTCATGACCGATCAGCGCCCGGCCCCCACTGTCTCTATCGATGTCCTCTCCTCTTTGTCGCAAATCGCGCCCGAGGTATGGGACGCTTGCGCCTGCCCCGAGGCGGCGAGCGGTGGTCGCCCGATGGACCCATTTACCACGCACCGCTTTCTCAAGGCGCTGGAGGACAGCGGATCGGTTGGCCCCGGCACCGGCTGGGACCCGCGCTACCTGCGGGTCGTGTCAGCGGGAGAGACCATCGCTGTCGCCCCGCTATATGTGAAATCCCACAGCCAGGGCGAATACATCTTCGATCACAACTGGGCCCATGCGCTTGAGCAGGCAGGCGGCGACTATTACCCCAAACTGCAAGTTGCAGTGCCCTTTACCCCGGCCACCGGGCGGCGGTTCCTGACCAAACCGGGGCTTGAGGTGACCGGCATCTCCGCGCTCATTCAGGGCGCGGTACAGATCGCGTCAGACAACGACCTGTCGTCGGTCCACGTCACCTTTTGCACCGAAGCAGAGGCCATCGCCGGCGAGCAGATCGGGCTGATGCGGCGGACCACGCAACAGTTCCATTGGGAGAACCACGGCTACGCCGACTTTGACGCTTTCCTTGCCAGTCTGAGCTCGCGCAAGCGCAAGAACATTCGCAAGGAACGCGCAAAGGCGCAGGATTTCGGCGGCAAGATAGAGATCCTGACCGGCAACCAGATCCGCCCCGAACACTGGGATGCCTTCTGGGTCTTTTATCAGGACACCGGCAGCCGCAAATGGGGCTCGCCCTACCTGACCCGCGCGTTCTTTGACCTCGCACAAGATCACCTGCGCGACGACATCGCGCTGGTCATGTGTTCGCACGATGGACGCTATGTGGCGGGCGCGCTGAACTTCATCGGCCAAGAGGCGCTATTCGGCCGCTATTGGGGCTGCACAGAGGATCATCCCTGCCTGCACTTTGAGGCGTGTTACTATCAGGCCATCGACTTTGCCATCGCACATGGGTTGCAGTCGGTTGAGGCGGGCGCACAAGGCGAACACAAACTGGCGCGCGGCTACCTGCCACGCCCAACCCATTCGCTACATTGGATCGGCAACCCCGGCTTTGCCGATGCCGTCGCCAAGTATCTGCAGGCCGAACGACGCGCGGTGGATGAGGACATTGAAATCCTCACGGCCTACGGCCCCTTCCGCAAGGACAGACAGGAGGAACAGGAATGACCGAGAAACTGTCAGACACCGCCCGCAAGACGGTGCTCGCCCCGCTGCTGGACAATGGCTGGTCCATGGTCGAGGGCCGCGATGCCATCGTCAAAACTTTTACGTTTGAGGATTTCACCCAAGCCTTCGCATGGATGACCCGCGCAGCGCTCTGGGCCGAAAAATGGGACCACCATCCCGAATGGTTCAACGTCTACAAGACCGTAAAGGTCACTCTCAGCACCCATGACGTCGGCGGCCTTTCGACCCTGGACGCCAAATTGGCCCGCAAGATGGATAGCCTCTGACACCACTTCTCGGCTTCTCTGGCAAAGAATATCCGGGGTGAGGACGCAGGCCGAGGGGGTCATGCTTCAAGCATGACTCTGGCATGACGCCCCCCTCTCTTGCCTCTACGCCCGCGCCTTAGATCGCGGCCAGCAGCGCCTCACCGCCCGAGGTTTCGCACACACCCGGGCTTTCCTCCAGATGCAGCACCTTCACCGTGCCATCCTCGACCATCATGGCATACCGCTTGGACCGGTCATACAGCCCGGCTGGCGGTGCCGTGAACGCTAGGCCCATCGCCTTGGTCAACTCGGCTGCCGGATCGCCCAACATGGTGATCCCCGCATCCGTGGCGCCCGTCGCCTCGCCCCATGCGCCCATCACAAAAGGGTCGTTCACCGACAGGCAAATGACCTCATCAACGCCCTTGTCGGCAAATCCCGCGCGCGTACGGATAAAGCTGGGCACATGGGCCGTGGTGCAGGTTCCGGTATAGGCCCCCGGCAGGCCAAAAATCACCACTTTGCGGCCCTTGGTGAGTTCGCTCAACGCCACCTGCTCGGGACCACTGTCCCCCATACGCGCCAGAGTGGCCTCTGGCAGGGTGTCCCCTACTGAAATCGTCATGTTCCTGTCGCTCCTTGGAATTGCGTTCCCAAAGACAGACTGTAGTTTGTCGGCGGAGAATTGAAACCGGTGAGGGTAAAATGAGCGACGTTGTTGTGATCGGCGCGGGACAGGCGGCGGCCTCTCTGGTGGCGCGGCTGCGGTCCAAGGGGCACGAGGGCAAGATCACCCTGATCGGCGAAGAACCCTCCGTTCCCTATCAGCGCCCGCCCTTGTCCAAAGCCTATCTTCTGGGGGAGATGGATCTGGAACGCCTCTACCTGCGGCCAAAGACGTATTACCCCGAAAACGCGATTGACCTGAAACTCTCGAACAACGCCACCGCCATCGACAGGGGGTCCAAACAGGTCGTCGCCGGGGGCGAGGCGATCCCCTATGACCACTGCGTGCTCTGCACTGGGTCGGTGCCGCGCCGCCTGCCCGGCGCCATCGGCGGTGAATTGGCAGGCGTGCATGTGGTGCGGACCCTGCAAGACGTCGACGCGATGGCCCCCGCCTGCACTGCGGGCAAGCGTGTCTTGATCGTCGGCGGCGGCTATATCGGGCTAGAGGCGGCGGCGGTCTGCGCCAAGCTGGGCCTGACCGTGACACTGGTCGAGGCGGCCGACCGCATCCTGCAACGGGTTGCCGCGCCTGAAACCTCGGCCTGGTTCCGCGAATTGCACAAGTCGCACGGCGTCGACCTGCGCGAAGGCACCGGGTTGAAACGCCTGATCGGCGAAACCCACGTCACCGGCGCGGAACTGGCGGATGGCTCCGCGCTCGATGTTGACATGGTGATTGTCGGCGTCGGCATCACCCCCGCCACCGCCCTGGCCGAAGGCTGCGGGCTCGAGATCGACAATGGCATCGCCGTCAACGCGCGTGGTTTGACCAGCGACCCGGCGATCTGGGCGGCAGGCGACTGCGCCAGCTTTCCGCAACACGCCGCCCGGATGCGACTGGAATCGGTGGGCAACGCCATCGACATGGGTGAACTGGTGGCCGACAACATCATGGGGACGGACCGCGACTACACCGCCACCCCTTGGTTCTGGTCGGATCAATACGATGTGAAACTGCAAATCGCCGGCCTGAATGCAGGCTATGACCAAATCGTCGTGCGTGAGGACGGCACCGCCCGCTCGCATTGGTACTACTCCGGCGACCGCCTGCTGGCGGTGGATGCGATGAACGACAGCCGGTCTTACATGGTCGGCAAGCGCCTGATCGAGGCGGGCAAAAGCCCCGCGCCAAAGGCGGTGGCCGACCCGAACACCGACCTCAAAGCCTTGCTCAAAGCGTGAGGATCATCGCAGGAGAGTGGCGCGGACGGCGCTTGGCCGCCGTTGGCAAGGGCGACGCGGGCGCCCATCTGCGCCCGACCACGGACCGCGTGCGCGAGGCGCTGTTCAACGTGCTGGCGGGCGGACGCTTTGGCGACCCATTTGACGGCGCGCAGGGTCTGGACCTATTCGCAGGCACCGGCGCGTTGGGGCTAGAGGCGCTGTCGCGCGGCGCGGCGCATATGACCTTTGTCGATGACGGGCGCGCGGCAGGCAAATTGATCCGCGACAACATCCGCACGCTTGGCTGTGGAGATCGGACAAAACTGATCGCCCATACCGCCACCCGCCTGCCCGCCGCGGACACGCCCTGCGATCTGATCTTTCTCGACCCGCCCTATGGCAAGGGTCTGGGTGGACAAGCCCTGACCTCGGCCCGGGCCTCGGGCTGGATCGCGCCAGAGGCACTGGTGGTCTGGGAAGAACAAAGCCCGCAAGAGGCACCTGCGGGCTTTGATTTGCTGGAAACGCGCCGCTACGGCGACACCCATGTCACCCTGTTACGCGCACAAGTGTGACGGCAGGAGGCCCCGGCTATGTGCCGGGGCGCGGTCCCACTGATCAAACGCGTCGCGTTCAGGAACCGTCCGCCTGAGCGGCGGCCACCATCGCGCGGGCATCCTCAACCAACGCAGCGGCGGACAGACCCTTCTCCGCTTTCTCGGCGATCCACTCAGCAATCACCTCTTCGCCCAGCGCCTTGATCCGGTCGGTTTCCGCATCGGACAGCGTGGCGATCTGGTTGCCTGCGGCCTCCATCACCAGCTTGCCCTCGGCGTCGCCAGTGTCATGCGCCCGCCCCGCCCAGGCCGAAGCCATCAGGCCAGAGTTCGCATCAATCACCGCGCGC
This sequence comes from Antarctobacter heliothermus, assembly GCF_002237555.1. NCBI lineage: Bacteria > Pseudomonadati > Pseudomonadota > Alphaproteobacteria > Rhodobacterales > Roseobacteraceae > Antarctobacter > Antarctobacter heliothermus. Next base: position 141,945 of record NZ_CP022540.1, read on the forward strand.
AGGTCGTCGGGCAAGCCCTCATAGACGTCCTTGTTCATCGCCCAGATGAAATAGAGGTTATAAAGCGAATGTGCGCCTGCGACATCCGTATGGCTGTCGGTCAACTCATCCAGCTTGAGCGAGGGCGACATTTCCCAAGTGATCACGCCGCCATCGACCACACCTTTGGCCAGCGCGTCGGGAAAGGCCGGGACCGGCAGACCAACCGGCTCTGCGCCCAGTTTCTCTAGCAACAGCGTGGCGGGCCGCGACGGGCCACGCAGCTTGAGCCCGCCGAAATCCTCAACCGTCTCAACCGCCGGACCTTTCTTGTGGACCAATCCGCGCCCGTGCATGTGCGCCGCGATCAGGTGCACGTTCTCGAAATCATCGGCGAGGTATTTCTGGGTATAATGCCACGCGGCGATCGACGCCTCTTCGGCGGATTTTGTCACCATAAACGGCAGCTCCAGCACCTCCGCCTCTGGAAAGCGGCCTGCCTGATATCCGGGGATCACCCAGCCGCCGTCGATCACGCCATCCTGAATCAGGTCGAACTGATCCGGCGCGCTGCCGCCCAACTGCATAAAGGGATAGATCTCAACCTTGATGCGACCATCCGAGTCCGCCTCGATCTTTTCTGCCCATGGTTCGATGAAATGTTTGGGGTTCGCAGAGTTTGGCGAAACAAAATGCTGAAAGCGCAGGGTGACGTCCTGCGCGTTGGCGGCGCTTGCCAGCAGGCTGGCGGTCAGGGCCAGCGCGACAGTGCGAAAGGGAATGTTCATTGCGATCTCCTTTACGGATCGGGTCATGCCGCGATGCGGCGACCGCACTGACATACGGCGGCGATCTGAGACCTGCAACGGCACAGGCGGGTCAAAGCGTCGCAGATCGCCATTTAACCAATTGGTAAAAAACGATTTTCCGAAACAATGTGGAATTTCAGACCGGGTTTTTCTCTAGACGTATTGCGCTGGAACTTTCGACTGCCGGTGGTATTCTCTCATTCAAATCCATGAATGACTGGGAGGAACTCATGTCCGTCTTTCGCCCCTCGCGCCGCGACATCCTGAGCCTTGCGGCCACCGCGCCAGCGCTCGCCCTGCCCGCGACCAAGGCCCACGCCCAGACGCTGGGCGCCCCCGCCTCCGGCAACCCTGCCCATTTCCGGTTCCAACTGGGCGATGTGACCCTGACCGTCGTGTCAGATGGCCGACTTGAGGTGCCCGCCAACGGGCTGGGCATCAACGCCGACCCGGCAGAGGTCACAGCCTTTCTGGAAAGCTACTTCCTGTCGACACAGACGAACTATTCGCACACCAACCACCTTGTGATCGAAACCACGGATGCGACGGTTCTGGTCGATGTCGGCTCTGGCAACCGATTCCTGCCCACGGCGGGCCGCCTGATGGACAACCTTGCCAGTGCGGGGATCGACGCGGGCGACATCACGCACGTTGTCATCACCCACGCCCACCCCGATCACATCTGGGGCATCCGCGATGATTTCGACGAGGCGCTGTTCCCCGACGCCGCCTATTACATCGGCGGCACCGAACGCGACTATTGGCTGCAAGACGGGCTGGTCAACACGGTGCCAACTGACATGCAGCAATTCGTCGTCGGTGCCGTGAACTCGCTGAACGTCGAGGGCGCCGATTGGACCACCATGGCCGACGGGACAGAGATCGTACCCGGCGTGCGCGTGATCGATACCCCCGGTCACACGCTAGGCCATATGTCGGTGGTGATCGAATCCGGCGGCAAGCAGTTGATTGCCTTGGGCGACAGCATGAACCACGCGTGGATGAGCACCGCCCGTCCCGAATGGGTCAGCAATTTCGACATGGACGCAGACCTGACCGTATCAACACGCAAGCGCCTGCTGGACATGGCCGCGACGGACCGGATGGCGGTACTGGGCTATCACTTCCCCTTCCCCGGCGTCGGCCACATCGCGCGCGACGGCGACGCCTATCGCTTTGTACCGGCGCTCTGGCAGTGGTGATCGCCGGATAACCGCTCATGTGGCGCGCGGACGACAGCGATCCGGCCGCAGACCGCCCCGCCGGTTTCGCACCATCGAGACGGTGTTTCCGTCCCGCCCATACAGAACCGCCCGTTCCGGCCCCCTCCGCAGGTTGCACTTTTCACAAACCGATGAAAGTTTGCGCAAATCCGGTACGGAGTCGCGCAATTGCTCATTCTGAAATCACTCGGCCCCGCTGTTGCCCGCGTTTCAACGACTGAGGCGATCCGCGCTGGGCTGGGCGCTCTGATCGGTCTGGGGCTGATCGGCCTGTTCGTGCTGTCGCCCGCTGTCGATCTGGAACTGGGCCTGTACCTTGTCGCCCCGTTTGGGGCCTCGTCCGTGTTGCTGTTTGCCGTGCCGAACAGCCCGCTGGCACAGCCGTGGTCAGCGATTGTCGGCAACACCGTTGCCGCGCTGGTGGCGGTGGCCGTATGCCTGTTGGTAACCGACCCCGTCCTGCGAATTCCGCTTGCGGTTGGCCTAGCCGTCACCGCAACCATCCTATGCCGCGCCGTTCATCCCCCCGCCGGGGCCGTCGCCATGACCGCCGCCATGTCCCCCGAGGCCATCGCGCATCTGGGGTTTTGGTTCGCCCTTGCACCCGTTGCCATCGGGACCACGGCCCTTGTGCTGCTGGCAACAATCTATGCGCGGTTGACCGGGCGGCATTACCCGTTTCGCCAGTTCGAAGATCCCAGCAAATTCGGAACCGAAGACCGCAACCCGACAGAACGGCTGGGCCTTTCCGAAGACCAACTGACAGAGATCCTTGACCGCTACAGCCAGTCTTTCAACCTCGGGGTAGAGGATCTGGCCCGCCTTATTGGCGCGGCAGAGCTTCAGGCCGCCGCGCAGTCCTCTGGCCCGCTGACAGCGCAGGATATCATGTCCCATAGTCTTGTCACCGTCACGCCCGACACCGCATTGGGGCAGATCGCAGACCTGTTCCGCCAGCACCGGTTCACCTCGTTGCCTGTCGTTGGTCCCGATGCGACCTTCCTTGGCGTCATCTTTCAGATGCACCTGATCACTCGGGCAAGGGCCGACGCCCTGCGCCTTGATCGCGGATTCGGCGCGGCCCTACGTCGTCTTCTGGATCGGGACCGCGACAGACCAGTCAAGGCAGGCGACATCATGAGCGTGGCCAGCCCACGCGCCACAACCAACACCCCAATCGGGGCCCTGCTGCCGATGATGGCCGACGGCGATACCGACGCCGTTCCCGTGATTGAATATGGGAAAATCGTCGGCATCGTCACACGGACGGACCTGATCGCCGCACTGGCGCGCAGTGCGGCGCGAACCGCAAACGCCTGACGACTCAGGCCGCGAGCATCTCGCAGCTCCCGCCGCACCTAGTACGTAGGGTGGAATGTCCCCGCAGGCGACAGCGTAAAGATCTCAACGCCATCCGCCGTCACGCCAACGGAATGTTCGAACTGCGCTGAAAGGGATTTGTCCCGCGTCACCGCCGTCCAATCATCGGCCAGCACCTTGGTTTCCGGACGGCCAAGATTCACCATCGGCTCGATGGTAAAGAACATGCCCTCTTCCAGCACCGGCCCGGTGCCTTCGCGGCCATAGTGCAGCACGTTGGGCGGCGCGTGAAACACCGTGCCCAGCCCGTGACCGCAGAAATCGCGCACGACCGACATGCGGTTCGCCTCGACAAAGCTCTGGATCGCAAATCCGATGTCGCCAAAGGTATTGCCCGGCTTCACCGCCTCGATCCCCTTCATCAGCGAATCGTGGGTAACCTGGATCAGGCGCTCTGTCTTTCGGCTCAGCTTGCCTGCCACATACATCCGTGAGGTATCGCCAAACCAGCCATCGACAATCACCGTGACGTCGATGTTCAGGATATCACCATCCTTCAGCTTTTTGTCGCCGGGGATGCCGTGGCACACGACGTGATTGACGCTGATACAGGTGGCGTGCTGATAGCCCTTGTAGCCGATGGTGGCCGATGTGGCCCCCTCTTCGGTCACGCGGCGTTCGATAAAGGCATCAATCGCACCAGTGGTCTGACCCGGGAAGACAAGCTCTGCCACCTCGTCCAGCAGTTGCGCGGCAAGGCGGCCCGCCTTGTGCATGCCCGCAAAATCTGCGGGCGAGTGGATGCGGATGCCGTCGCGGGTCAATCGATGTCCAGCCTTGTCTTTCACGTCTTTTCCTCAGGTCTTTGGCCCTATTTAGCGGCCTGTGGCGGGATTTGCCAGTGGTGGGCAACAGCTTTGCGGGCACCGCAATTCCCGTGCAGCATTTGCCCGGGCCTGCCGGATGCCGCTAGGATCAGGTCAGCCCCACCCGTACAGGAGTCCGCGCATGTCCCCACTGGCCACCCCCACCGCCGTTTGCCTGCTGCTTTTGCCGCTTGCCCTGCCCGCAACGGCACAGGACGCCGCCTGCCACGATCGCATCGCGGCCATGATGCAAGGTGGCGCATTGGATGCGTTCCAACGCCCACCGCACCGCTTCTCCAACACCGTGACGGACCCCGACGGCGCGGTGCGCTACGTCTTTGACACCCTCTGGGACACCCCGGCGCGCAGCGTGTCGGGCATCAAGGACAGCGGCAACTACACATTGGTGATCGACAGCGACAGTTGGACCGGTCCCAGTCTGACAGGCCCGTGGACCAAGGCCCCCAACCAGTTGCCCCCGGACCGTGAGGCGTTTCAGCGCAAGCAGATGGCACAGATGGTCGCCAACCTGACCGACACCGCCTGCCCCGGCACGGTCGATCTGGACGGCATGACCTATGAAACCGTGACCTATTTCACCAAGACAGACCCGGACGACAGCATGGGCGGCGCGTGGTTCGGCGCGCTCAACACCGTCTACATCGACCCGGACACCGATCAGGTCATGCGCTGGGAGATGACCGATTTCGTCAGTTCCTTTGCCCCAGAGGTCAGCAAGGACCGTCACACCCAACTCTTTACCTACGATCCGTCGATTTCCCTAAAACGGCCCGACTGACCCTTTTCCTCTGCCCGGCCTCGGCGTATCAGCGCCGGGCACAGCAGCGGAGACCGGCATGTCATTCATCACCCTCGTTCGCCACGGACAGGCCAATTCCAGCGCCCGCGACGAACAAAGCTATGACCGGCTCAGCGATCTGGGCTGGCAGCAGGCGCGCTGGCTGGGTGGATACTTTGAGCAGACGGGTGAGAAATTCGCCCGCGCCTACTGCGGCACCCTGCGCAGGCATGTCGAGACGCTAGAGGGCATCGCCCCGGACAGCCTTGCCGATCCGGTACAGGACGCGCGGCTGAACGAACTGGCCTATTTCGACATGGCCCAGTTGATGCAGGCCCAGCACGGCATCGCCATCCCCGACGACCGTGAGAAATTTATCCAGCACATGCCGCAACTGCTGACCCTGTGGCGCGACGGGGCGCTGGACGGCGCGCCCGAAAGCTGGACCAGCTTTGAGACCCGCGTCACCGACGCCCTGACAGAAATCGCCGCCGGCGACGGGCGCGCGATCGTCGTCACCTCTGGTGGGCTGATCGGCATGGCGATGCGCGTGATTCTAGAGCTGGAGCTGAAGGCCATGGCGCATATCTGCCTTGCCATCGAAAACAGCTCGCTCCACCGGATTCAGCCACTGTCCACCGGGCTGGCAATGACCCAATTCAACGCCCTGCCCCATCTGGATACAGCCGAACGGCAACACGCCCGCAGCCACCTGTAGCCCGGTCCGGTCGGAAAACTGCTTGCACGCCCGCCCGCGCACAGGTTCTCTGACCCGCAAAGATCAGGAAGCGACAATGACCCATCTGTGGATCCGGGCGGAAAGCCGCCCCAATGAGGAACGCACCGGCATCACGCCAGACGGCGTGGCCGCCCTTGTCAAACACGGCCTTCGCGTCACGGTCGAGGATTGCCCCAAACGCATCCTGCGCCCGCAACCCTTTGCCGACGCCGGGGCCGAAATCGCGCCCAAAGGCTCATGGCCCGACGCGCCGCGTGACGCGATCATCCTTGGCCTCAAGGAACTGCCAGAGGCGGACACGCCCCTGATCCACCGCCACATCATGTTCGGCCACGCCTACAAGGGGCAGTCCGCAGGCGCACGGCTGCTGAAACGCTTCGCCGCGGGCGGCGGGTCACTCTATGATCTGGAATACCTTGTGGATGACAACGGCCGCCGAGTCGCGGCCTTCGGCTATTGGGCAGGCTACGCCGGGGCGGCCGTGTCGCTGCTGGCATGGGCCGCGCAGGGCGACGGCAAGCTCTGCCCGCCGGTCGCCACATGGGACGACGCGGATGAACTCAAGGACGCGCTACGCGCCGCGCTGGACACCGTGCCCCGCGCCACTGTCATCGTGATCGGCGCCAAGGGCCGCGTCGGCACCGGCGCTCGCGATCTGTGCACCGAACTGGACCTGCCGGTCACCGCATGGGACATGGAGGAAACCGCACGCGGCGCGCCTTTTCCGGAAATCCTCGACCACGGCATCTTTCTTAACTGCATCCTCGCCACCGAAGGCGGCCCCGTCTTTGTCCCGCCAGAGGCCTGTTTGGCAGAGCGCGCCCTGCGCGTGATCGGCGACATCGCCTGCGACCCGGACAGCCCGTTCAATCCAATCCCGCTGTACCACGAGGCGACAAGCTGGACCGCGCCGGTGACCCGCGTGAGTGACGCGCCGCCGCTGGACATCATGGCCATCGACAACCTGCCCTCGCTGCTGCCGCGCGAATCCTCTCATGACTTCGCGCAACAACTGCTGCCCCACCTCATGACACTGGACGACCTAAAGGCCGGCGTCTGGGGGCGGGCGCATGAGACCTATCTGAAACACAAACCAAAGGACGCGACATGACCATCCATTGGTGCGGCACCGGCCTGTCGGCGGTGCCCGGCCTGCGACGGCTGATCGAAAACGGCCACCCCGTCACGGTCTGGAACCGGACAGCGGCCAAGGCGCGCGAGGCCGTCGGCGACCTGACCGACGACATCCATGCCTTTGACAAGGACGCACTGGCCGCAGTGTTAAAACCCGGCGATGTGATCGTCTCCATGCTGCCGGGCGACTGGCACGTCCCGCTGGCCGAACTGGCGCTGGACAAGGGCGCGCAATTTGTCTCGTCCAGCTATATCTCACCGGAGATGCGCGCACTGGACGCGCGCGCCAAACAGGCCGACGCGCGCCTGATCAATGAGGTCGGCCTTGATCCGGGCATCGACCACCTGATGGCCCATTGGCTGGTGGCCGACTACCGCGCCTCCAACGCCTTTGACGCGGACAACGCGCTGTCGTTCACCTCATACTGTGGCGGCGTGCCGAAAATCCCCAACGCCTTTCGCTATAAATTCAGCTGGGCGCCGGTGGGCGTGCTCAAGGCGTTGAAATCCCCCTCGCGGTCCATCCGCCACTTCAGCGAATTGAACGTGGACCGCCCGTGGGACGCACTGTCGCGCTATGACGCGCCCCTGCCCAATACTGAGAGCTTTGAGGTCTACCCGAACCGCGACAGCCTGCCCTTCATGGCGGACTACGGATTTGAGGACGCGTGGAAGGTCAAGAATTTCGTGCGCGGCACCCTGCGCCTGAACGGCTGGGCCGAGGCGTGGAAAGACATCTTTGCCGAGGCCGGCACCGCCACCGACGCCCGCCTGCAAGAGATCGCCGACAAGCTGCTGGCCGAAAACGCCTACGATGAGGATGAGCCGGACCGCGTTGTCCTGTGCGTCGCGCTGGAGGCGGAAAAGGACGGCACCCCGGTCTATCACAAGACCTATGTGATGGACGCATGGGGCGATGCGCGCAGCAGCGCCATGGCGCGGCTGGTGTCGATCCCGGTGTCGCTGGCGGTCGAGGCGGTGCTGGACCGCGCCGTCCCCGCCGGTGTCAGCGCGGCACCCTCGGACCCGAAACTGGTGGCAGGCTGGCTGGATCAGGTCCAGAGCCTCGCCCAGCACCTGAACGTGGTGGACCATCTGGCATGAGGGCACTGGCGCTGACCGCCCTGCTGGGCAGCCCGGCCCTTGCCGCCGATACCTGCCATGACATCGACGCATCACAGGGCTGGCAAACGGCCGCCTTCCCGGCGGGTCTGGTGCAGGATGTCCGCAGCAGCGGTTTTTGGTCGGTGGACCCCGCGCTGACGCCCGCAGGTACGCAGGGCCACGGCGGGCCCGAGGCCACTGCCCTTGCCACCCGGTCCGATCCCCGTCCGCTGCCCGAGGCCCGGTTCGGCGCGCTCTTGGTCCGGTTTGAAGCCGCAGGTCAGGAACAGGTCATGGATTGGGCGCGCTTTCACGGTGCGACCAGCCAGTCCGGCGTATTCAACATGAATGTGGACGCCATCGCCTTTCGCATCAACGAAGACGATGCGGCTCTGGCGAACAACTCCGGCACCATGACGGTCTGTTTTCGGTATCAGGACTGAGGGCAAGAGGATCGGCGTGCCTGCGGCCCGCCGATCCGCCGGGGGCTTTGCCCCCGGACCCCCAGAGGTATTTGGACAAAGAAGAAGCACTGGCGTGACATGGCGGGTGTGGCTTGCCCCCAAGGGGCTACATGGACGCCCGTGCCAGTTGTTTTAACTGCCAGCCTCGCCCAGTTTCGGCGCGGGCCGTTCCAGCACCAGATCGGCGTCCGAGAACCTGAATGGCGCACGCACACCCGGCACGCCGTCCGGCGCAATCTGCAGTCCGCGCGCAATGACGTGCGGGTCGGCAAACACCTCGGCCATGTCGTTGATCGGACCGGCAGGCACGCCCGCCGCCTCACACTCTGCCAGCAGCGTGGCCTTGGTCCGGGTCTGTGTCGCCCCGGTCAGCCGGGTGGTCATCGCGTCCCGATTGGCGATCCGATCGGCGTTGGTGGCGAATTCGGGGGCCGTGGCCATGTCATCCAGCCCCAGAAGGCGGCACAGGCGCTGGTACTGGGCGTCATTGCCGGTGGCGATGATGATATGCCCGTCCGAGCAGTCAAACACCTGATAAGGCGTTAGATTCGGGTGGTAATTGCCAGTGCGCCCCGGCGGTGTGCCGGTGCTGAGATAGTTCAGCGCCTGATTGGCCATGGCCGACACTGCGCAATCCATCAGCGCCATGTCGATATGTTGGCCCTTGCCGGTGCGGTGCCGCTGATGCAGCGCCGCAAGGATGCCGCTGACCGAATAGAGCCCGGTGAACAGATCGGTGATCGCCACACCCGCGCGCTGTGGCTGGCCGTCGGGATCGCCGGTGATCGACATGAAGCCGGACATGCCTTGAATGATGTAGTCGTACCCCGCGCGGTGCGCATAGGGGCCGTCCTGTCCGAAGCCGGTGATGGAACAGTAGATCAGGCCGGGATTCACCGCGCTGAGCGATGCGTAGTCCATGCCGTATTTCGCCAGCCCACCGACCTTGAAGTTCTCGATCAGGATGTCGGCATCGGCGACGAGTTCGCGCATCCGCGCCTGCCCGTCGGCACTGGACAGATCCACCACCTCAGAGGCCTTGCCCCGGTTACACGAGTGGAAATAGGAGGCCGATGTATCGCCCTCCCGTTCGATAAACGGCGGGCCCCACCGGCGGGTGTCATCGCCCTGCGGTGCCTCGATCTTGAGAACCTCGGCGCCCAGATCGGCCAGCGTCTGACCGGCCCAAGGGCCGGCCAGAATGCGCGCCAGTTCGATGACCTTGACCCCTTCGAGGGGTCCGCGCGGTGCCGATGTCATCAATCCAGCTTGGCGTCCAGAATCGCCGAGAATTCCTCATAGCTCATGTTCGAGTATTTCTTGCCGTCGATCACAAAGCTGGGGGTCGAGTTGATCTCATGTTCCGCTGCGTTGGCCTGAAACCAGCCCACCAGCGTCGCGATCTGGTCGCCGTCGTTCAGGCAGGCCTCGATCTGGTCGCTCTCCATGCCGGCCTTGAGGCCGATCTTGCGAAACGCGGCAATAATGCCCTGCTCGCCCTGACGCGCCCATTCAGACTGACCCTCATAGAGCAGGTCGGTGATGCCAAAGAACTTTTCCTCACCGCCACAGCGCGCAATCAACGACGCCCAGACGCCGACCTTGTCGAAATAAACCTCACGGTAGATGAATTTCACCTTGCCGGTGTCGATATAGTTCTGCTCCAGCTTGGGGATCAGGTTCGCATGGGCCGAGGCGCAATGCGGGCAGGTGTAGGACGCGTATTCGATCACTTCGATCGGCGCATCCTCGGCCCCTTTGACCATTTCGGTCACGGTCGAGATGTCGATTTCGGCTGCCTGCGCCTGTGCCGCGCCGGGAAGACGCACGTCGGCCGCCCCTGTCTGGCCTGCGCCCTGCGTCAGATACCATGCGCCGCCACCAAAAAGCGTCAGCGCCACCGCGCCCGCCGGAAGGATCCATTTCATGTCGTTTGCCTCTTTCCTGTCGGTCCTTGGGCCCGGATCACTCCCGGCCCGTTTTCGATATGACGTTTGCCGCCAGTCGTTCAAGCGCCGCGCGCAAATCCGCGTCGCCCACCCCCTCTGCCACCATCCGCGCCCGTGACTGCACCTCTGGCGAGGCAGCCTTGGGGCCGGTGTCCTTGGGACGGTGCTGAAAATCCACCTGCCCCTCGGCAAATCCGGTTGGGGCGGTCTGCGTCACCCGCACCCGCGAAATGGCGTTGTAGCCATAAACCGCGTTGATCCGCGCCCGAATCTCTTCGCGGCGCATCTCGACCATGGGGGCCATCGCGCCCGTGGTCAGCAGCGTCAGCGTGCCGCCAAAGCCGCCCTTGGCATAGCTTACCTCGACGGGCCGCGAAATCGCCGCCACATCGGCACCGGCAATTTCGTCCCAATGGGTCAAAACACGCGTCTGGGCGAATCCCCGCCCCTCCGCCGCCTTGCGAATACGTCCCTGCAACAGCTTGGACGCACTGGAAAACCCATATGTTGTTGGTTTGCGATCCGCCACGTTTGACTCCCTGTCGGCGAGGCTATTCTAGTGACCATGCGGGGCGGCACCAGCCCCCTTACGACACGGAGTTTCACCCTTGCGTGATGAGCCACTGCACAGCCCTGACCCGCAGGCGCTGCTTGACTGGTACGACCGCCATGCCCGCGCCCTGCCGTGGCGCATTGGTCCGGCTGCGCGTGCGCGCGGCGAATTGCCCGATCCCTACCGGATCTGGCTGTCCGAAATCATGTTGCAACAAACCACCGTCGCGGCGGTCAAGGACTATTTCCTGGCCTTCACAACCCGTTGGCCCACGGTGCAGGATCTGGCCGGGGCCAAAGATGCCGATGTCATGGCCGCGTGGGCAGGGCTGGGCTATTACGCCCGCGCCCGCAATCTGCTCAAATGCGCCCGCGCCGTGACTCTTGATCATAACGGCCAGTTCCCGCGCGATCATGCCACACTGCTGACCCTGCCCGGCGTCGGGCCTTATACCGCCGCCGCCATTGCCTCTATCGCCTTTGACGCACCGGAAACAGTTGTGGACGGCAATGTGGAACGGGTCATGGCGCGGCTGTTTGACGAACACACGCCCCTGCCCGCCGCCAAGCCGATCCTGACGGAACACGCCGCCCGCCTGACCCCGCAGGACCGGCCCGGCTGTTATGCCCAAGGGGTGATGGACCTTGGCGCCACGATCTGCACACCCAAACGCCCGGCTTGCGGTTTGTGCCCGTGGCGCAGCGCCTGCACCGCATGGGTGCGCGGCACCGCCGCTGACCTGCCCAAGAAGTCGCCCAAGAAACGCAAACCCACCCGGCTGGGCATTGCTTATCTGGCCCGTCGCGTCGATGGGGCTTGGCTGCTGGAAACCCGCCCTGACAAGGGATTGCTGGGCGGCATGCTGGGCTGGCCCGGCTCCGACTGGACCGAAGACCAACCCGCCGAGGCCCCGCCCATCCGCGCCGAATGGAAGACTATCGACGCAGAGGCCCGCCACACCTTTACCCATTTCCATCTGCGCCTGACGGTCAAAACCGCGCTGGTCCCGATGGAACGCAATCCAGATCGCGGAGAATTCATCGAATTGCCTGAATTCAGCCCCGGTGATCTGCCAACGGTCATGCGCAAGGCGTTTGACCTCGCGCAAGGCGGCTGATCCGCTCTTGGGACAGGCTGGACCCTGCCCTATCATAGCCCCGTTATGGATCAGAGACCCCGATGACCCCCGCCGCCCAGATCGCCAAACCCAGCGCCGCCTTGCCGTTTTACATGTCCTACCTGTTGATCCCGCTGGTCTGGATCGCGGCGACGCAGGGCGGCTATTGGGTACTGCTGCCCATTCTGGCCACTTGGTATCTGTTCACGGCACTGGACGCGGTTCTGGGTCTGAACACGGAGAATGCCGATCCCGATACCTCTGACGCGGATCTGCGCTGGTACAATATCCTGACCGCCGCTTGGGTGCCGCTGCAATTCATCAGCGTCTTTGCCCTGATCTGGTACGTCAGCCGCGCCGCGCATCTGAACGGGCTGGAAAAGTTCATGGTGTTTTTCGGCGTCGGCGTGATGACCGGCACCATCGGCATCAACTACAGCCATGAACTGATGCACCAGAAAAACCGCGTGGAACGCTTTCTGGGCGATCTGCTGCTGGCGATGGTGCTCTATTCACATTTCCGGTCAGAGCATCTGTTGGTGCATCACCGCTATGTCGGCACGCCGCGCGACCCGGTGACAGCGCGATATAATGAGGGCTTTCACCGCTTCTACCCCCGCGTTCTGCGCGACAGCCTGCGGTCCAGCTTTGCCGCCGAACGGGCGATGCTGGCGCGCAAGCGGCTGCCGTGGCATGCCGCGGCGAACCCGTTCTGGCGCTACTGGGGTTTGCAATTGGCGATGCTGGCGTTGGCCTTTGGTTTGGGGGGATTGGGCGGCGTGGTGCTGTTTCTGGTGCAGGCCGGCGTGGCGATTTGGCAGCTGGAGCTGGTCAACTACGTCGAACACTACGGGCTGACCCGCAGGCATCTGGGCGACGGCAAATACGAACACGTCCTGCCGCGCCATTCGTGGAACGCCGCGCACAAGGCGTCAAACTGGCTGCTGATCAACCTGCAACGGCACTCGGACCACCACTACAAACCCGACCGCCGCTTTCCGCTGTTGCAAAACCACGCGGACGCGGACGCGCCGCAATTGCCCTATGGCTATCCGGTGATGACCATGGCCGCGATGGTGCCGCCGTTGTGGAAACGGGTGATGAACCCCCGCGTTCAGGCGTGGCGTCGTCAACATTACCCGGACATCAAGGACTGGTCGGCGTACAACAAGGCCAAGACACCCCTGCCACGGTGATAGCCCTGAACCCGTCAATTCGGGTGTAGGCCGGGCTTCAGCCCGGCACGCCACGTCACGACGCACCCTATCCCCCGCGGGCTCCTGCGCCTCCGACTGTCCGCCAAAATCCTAACCAATCGTAAATTCGCCTCTGTAACCCATTGATTTTTCACACCCGTCCCGCTGTCCACGCGTGGACACCCCTATCCCTGTTCACACCGGCCCCAAGGTCGCACCCCCTTCGTGCGGGGTGACAAGAGGATGCCGCGCGGCTATGAGGCGCGAAAATTCGACGTCTCCAGCCAATGAGGATTCCCATGACCACTCAGGTTTTCGGCCACAAATCCCCCGACACCGACAGCACCGGCAGCCCGATCATCTGGGCCTGGTATCTCTCCGAAATCAAAGGTGAGGCCGCGCAGCCCGTCCTGCTGGGCGAGCCCAACACCGAAGCCGCCTTCATGCTGACCCACTGGGGCCTCGACAAGCCAGAGATCATCGCAGACGTGGCCGAAGGCGCGCCGGTTGTCATCGTCGACACCAACAACCCGGCTGAACTGCCCGCCTCGATCAACTCGGCCGACATCCGCGCCATCATCGACCACCACAAGCTGGTCGGCGGGCTGGAAACCAAAGGCCCGATCGACATCACCGTGCGTCCCCTCGCCTGCACCGCCACCATCATGGTCGACCTGATGGGCGACGACGCCGCCAAGATGCCCGACGCCATCAAGGGCGCAGCGCTGACCTGCATCCTGTCCGACACGCTGGAGTTCCGCTCGCCCACCACCACCGACCACGACAAAGCCGTGGCCGAGAAGCTGGCCGCTGATCTGGGTGTGAACATCGCCGAGTTCGCCGGGCAGATGTTTGCCGCCAAATCCGACGTCTCCAACTTTTCCGACGCCGAACTGATCCGCATGGACAGCAAGGAATATGAGGTCGACGGCACCAAGTTCCGTGTCTCGGTGCTTGAAACCACCGCACCGGAAATCCCGCTGGGCCGCAAGGACAGCCTGATGCAAACCTACAAGACCGTGCAGGCCGAAGACGGCGTGGACGAGGTTTTGCTGTTTGTCGTCGACATCCTGAAAGAAGAGGCCACGCTGCTGGTGCCCAACGATCTTGTCAAAGGGGTGGCCGAGAAAAGCTTTGGCGCAACGGTCACGGGCGACACCGTGGTCCTGCCCGGTATCATGAGCCGCAAGAAGCAGATCATCCCGAACCTCAAGGTGTGAGGCGGTGGCCCAATTCGGGCCTTGGGAGTAATCCAATTGCACGGGGGCCGTTTGGCCCCCGTTCTTTTTCGTAGGTGGGGGCGTTGCCCCCGTCGCCTCCGGCGACTCCCCCAGGATATTTTCAGACAGAAGAAACGGGGAGTGGCGTGCCCAGACTGACCCCATCCGGCGAAATTTGACAGCCGAGCGCCATCGCTTCGACTCCGGCGGAGCGGGCCACTTCAAAGGCGGCACCGTAAGCTGGGTCAATGTCCGAAGCCAATGTGACCCGCGTGCAGTCCGTTCTCTGGACGAGATACAGCATGACGGCGCGGTGCCCCTGTCGGGCCATCTCGGCCAGTTCGACGAGGTGCTTCGTCCCGCGCGCGGTCACACTGTCGGGGAATTCGGCAAGACCGGGAGTGCGCGACAGAGTGACGGATTTCACTTCGACGTAGGTATCGGGCCGCCCCGCGCCGGTGAGCAAGAAATCGATACGGCTGTTGGTGCCGTACTTCACCTCTGGCCGTACAAGATCGTAGCCGTCCAACCCCGCGACCTGACCCGCCATCAGCGCGGCCTTGAGCACGCGGTTCGGAACCCCGGTGTCGACGCCGGTGAAGTGGCCGTTGCCGTGGTCGACCAGCCGCCATGCCCATTTGAGTTTCCGTTTGGGATCGTCGTTCGGTTCCAGCCAGATGCGCAGGCCTTCGTCTTTCATTCCCAGCATGCTGCCGGGGTTGGCCACATGGGCCGTCACCTCACGCCCGTCCTCCAGTAGGCAGTCGGCAAGAAAGCGTTTGTAGCGACGGACCAGGGTGGCGGGGACGAGAGGGGTTTGAAAGCGCATGGGCCGGGCCTATACCGTAGCGTGACGCACGCGCCAAGGAGCTCTGATCATGTCCAATCCCACCGCCGCCATGCTGGTCATCGGGGACGAGATCCTGTCAGGACGGACCCGCGACGCAAACATGCACTATCTGGCCCAGGAATTTACCAAACATGGCATCGACCTGCGCGAGGTGCGCATCGTGTCAGACGATGCATCCGCCATCGTTGCTGCCGTACGGGCGCTGAGCGCGGGATTTGACCATGTCGTGACATCCGGCGGAATCGGGCCGACGCATGACGACATTACCGCGCCCTGTGTCGCCGACGCTTTTGGCGTGGCCATCACGGTGCGCGACGATGCGCGCACTATTCTGCAGGCGCACTATGACCGGCAGGGAACCGAATTGAACGAGGCACGTCTGCGCATGGCCCGCATCCCTGACGGGGCCACCCTGATCGAAAATCCGGTCTCTGCCGCGCCGGGGTTCTCGTTGGAAAACGTACACGTCATGGCGGGTGTGCCTTCGGTGTTTCAGGCCATGGTGTCCAGCGTGCTGCCCGGCTTGACCGGAGGTCAGCCATTGCTGTCCCAAACCCTGCGGATCGAACGCGGCGAGGGCGATATTGCCGGCCCCCTGAGCGATCTTGCGACACGTTTCGACGACCTGTCCATCGGCTCTTACCCGTACCAGCGCAATGGCGTCTATGGCGCCAATGTCGTGATCAGAGGAACTGATGGTGGCCGGATCGACGATGCCATGACCGCGCTGTCGGCCCTGTTTCCCGAAGCCGTCGCATCGTGAGCCGTCCGTGCGGCACGCAGGCCGCATGGACAGCCCCGGCAGCAACGGCCATAACGTGACAGATCCTGTTTCAATCTTTGGCCTTTGTCATGTCCGATGACCTCACTGCCCTTTTCGAGGCGCTTGACGCCACCTGGCCTGCGGCCTCGAAGGTGCCCGCCGGGCCGTGGATGCTGCGTGAGGGGCGCGGCGGCGGCAAACGTGTCTCTGCGGCCACCGCGCGTGGAGACTGGCGGGAGGACGATCTATCCGCGGCGGAAAAATCCATGAAACTGATGGGGCAGACGCCACTTTTCATGATCCGCCCAGACGAAAACGCGTTGGATGCCGCGCTGGCGGAACGCGGCTACACTCTGATCGATTCGGTACAGCTGTGGTCCGCCCCCATTGATCGTCTGACCGATCTCAAACTGCCGCGCGTCACCGCCTTTGCCATTTGGGAGCCGCTCGCCATCATGCGCGAACTGTGGGCTGCGGGCGGCATCGGCTCCGCGCGCCAGCGGATCATGGAGCGGGCAGCCGCCCCCAAGACTGGCATCCTGGGGCGAGTGTCGGACAAGCCCGCAGGCGCGGCCTTTTGCGCAGTACATGGTGAGACCGCCATGGTCCACGCACTGGAGATTGGCTCTGAACATCGGCAAAAGGGATTGGGCGGCTGGATGATGCGCTGTGCGGCGCTTTGGGCGGCCGATCAGGGTGCAACACGCATCGCCGTGGCCGCCACCACGGAAAATACCGGGGCCAACGCGCTTTATGCCACCTTGAAGATGGAGGTGGCGGGGCATTACCATTACCGGATACTCAATGCCGAAAGCGAGGACTTGTGACCGACGCCCTTCCCACCGCGCTGAACCTGCCCATGGCAGACCCGTTGCCGGACGCCACGCAGAAATACTTTGACATCTGCCAGGACAAACTGGGCATGGTGCCCAACGTGCTGAAGGCCTACGCCTTTGATATCGCCAAGCTGGACAGCTTTACCGCGATGTACAATGAGCTGATGCTGGCCGACAGCGGCCTGTCCAAGCTGGAGCGTGAGATGATCGCAGTGGTCGTCTCGTCGGTGAACCGTTGTTTTTATTGCCTGACCGCACATGGCGCCGCTGTGCGTGAATTGTCCGGCGACCCCAAGCTGGGGGAGATGTTGGTGATGAACTGGCGTGTCGCGGATCTGAGCCACCGGCACCGCGCCATGTTGAAATTCGCCGAAAAGATGACCGTGGCCTCGTCCGAGGTGGCCGAGTTTGACCGAGAGGCATTGCGCGATGCGGGGTTCTCGGAACGCGACATCTGGGACATCGCCAATGTCACTGGATTTTTCAACATGACGAACCGCGTCGCCAGCGCCACAGATATGCGTCCGAATGACGAGTACCACACGCAAGCGCGCTGAGGCGCTTGGTCTGACGCTCTGTCTGGCGCTCTGTCTGGCGTTGGGCGTAAGTGGGGCCGACGCGGCGGAGCTGTCGTTACCGCCCGGCGCTCAGCAGAGTTTTAGCACCGTACAGTCGCCCGGGGCCTATGCGCTGCCAACCGGGCCGTGGCAGAACGGCACCCTGCCGGTCGAGCGGGTCGAAGGGCGGGTCGAGGTCGCCGCATGGCACATACCGGGCAATGCCGACACGCCGTTCCAACTGGCCAAACCCATGCGCGACGCCTTGGTTGCCAATGGTTTCGAGATCCTGCTGGATTGCCGGTCGCGGGCCTGTGGCGGGTTTGATTTCCGCTTTGCCACGCTGGTGCTGCCCGCACCGGAAATGTTTGTCGACCTGACCGATTTCCATTTCGTCTCGGCGATGTCGGGCGATCAGGGGGCGGTCTCTATCCTGACCAGCCGCGATGCGCGGTCCGGCTATGTGCAGATCATCCGTGCGGGCGGCAGCGTCACAGGCATTCGGCCCAGCGCCAAGCCCGCGACGGTGGCCCCAACGGCCGAGGTGCAAGGGATCGCCGAACAGTTGGACAGCCTGGGCCATGTCATTCTGGACGATCTTGTGTTTCGGACCGGATCGACGGCCTTGGGCGATGGACGTTTTGCCTCGCTGGATGCCATCGCAGCCTATCTTGCGCAGAACCCCTCGCGGACCATTCTGTTCGTGGGTCACACGGATGCAACCGGATCGCTGGAGGCGAACCGCAGCGTTTCGTTGCGCCGCGCTCAGGCAGCCGTGACCTATCTGCGAGAGCGGCACAACACACCTCCACGCCAGATTGGTGCGCAGGGGGCAGGATACCTTGCCCCGGTTGCGTCAAACCTCACGCCCGAAGGGCGCGAGGTGAACCGCCGCGTCGAGGCGGTGTTGATTTCGACGGAATAAACCAGGCTACACCAGCCGGATCACCAGGTCTGCGGGCCCTTTTCGGCAAAGGAATGCACCAGAAAATCTATGAAGGCGCGCACTTTGGGCTGGGTGAACCGGCCCGGGGGATAGACTGCATAGATGCCTTGGGTCTCGATCGGCAGATCGGGGATCGCGTCCTCGACCAACCCGGCCTCCATCGCCTCATTGTAGAGGTATGAGGGCAGATAGGCGATGCCCAGACCCGCAATGCAGGCATTCAACAGCGACTGACCGTCGTTCACCGTCAGCCAGCCCGCCGTGCGCACCTGACGCTTTTCGCCCGACGGCGCGGTCAGTTTCCACACGTTGCCAGAGGACTGGTTGGAATAGTGCAGCAATTTGTGTTCGTTCAGATCATCGATCCGCTGAGGGCGTCCGAATTTCTGGAAATAGGACGGCGACGCGATCATCCGTTTGGTTGTCTCGGTCAGCTTGCGCGCGCGCAGGGTGCTGTCTTCCAGCTCTCCGATCCGCACCGCCATGTCAAAACCTTCAGAGATCAGCTCTACATAGCGGTTGTTCAGCACCATGTTGACGGTGATGTCCGGAAATTCGGCCAGAAACTCCCCCAGCACCGGACTGAGGTGATTAACGCCGAAATCTGTGGCCACGCTGATCCGCAACAGGCCAGAGGGGGCCGATTGCATCGAGGTCACAAGCGCATCCGCCTCGCCCGCGTCATTCAGAACACGGCGGGCGCGGTCGTAATAGGCCAGACCGATCTCTGTCGGCGACACGCGGCGCGTTGTGCGGTTCAGCAACCGCGCGCCCAGTCGCGCCTCAAGGCTTGAGACGTGTTTGGAGACAGCGGATTTAGAAATCCCCATCTTCTTGGCGGCGTCAGTAAAACCACCCTGGTCCACGACCGTGGCAAAGGCCTCCATTTCGGTCAGACGATCCATCCAGGTCTCCGTTCAACATACATTTCCTGCTATACCTATGCTTTTGAACTGGGGCGCGATTGGGGCACAGAGGAGACAATTGAGGGGTATTGCCGTTCTCTGTCAGCGAGCGAGAAACGGAAAACACCTGACCACAGGGCCGGAACGGTGTAGGCTATGAACGTGATTGAAACAGCATCAGAACTTATTTTTCAGGGAGACCTCGAACCATGTTCCGAACCTTTGCTTGCGTCTCAGCACTTGTCATTGCCCCCCTTGCCGTTTGGGCAGACGCCACCCCGGCCCCGGATGACGCATCCGTGTATTTCATCAACATCGCGGACGGGGACACCGTGACCAGCCCCGTCACGATCCAGTTCGGCCTGTCGGGAATGGGTGTCGCCCCGGCCGGCACCGAAAAAGAATTTACCGGCCATCACCATATCTTAATCAACCGCGCACCTTACGGCGAAGGCGACGAGGATGCCGAGTTTGCCGACTACGGCATTCCGGGCGACGACAACCACCGGCATTTCGGGGGCGGTCAGACAGAGGTCAAGCTGGAGCTAGATCCCGGCACGCACACGCTGCAACTGGTGTTGGGGGATTTGAACCACATCCCGCACAATCCGGCGATCGTGTCAGAGTACATCACCGTCACCGTGTCCGAATAGATCCGGCGCAAAATACTGAAAACCCACACAAGAGGGCGCGCCGCAGATGCGACGCGCCCCTTTATGTTGGACCACATGGGTCAAGCGACGATCAGGCCGCTTTCTGGTTGTGACGGCCCTCTTCGATCTCTTCGACGATCTTCGAAACAAAATCCTTGAGGTCGTCCGGATTGCGGCTGGTGACGATACCACTATCGGCCACAACCGATTGGTCCATGACCTGCGCGCCCGCATTTTTCAGATCTGTGCGGATCGACGGATAGGCGGTCATTTCGCGACCGGCCACGATATCCGCCTCGATCAGCACCCAAGGGGCGTGACAGACGGCGGCGATCACCTTGCCCTGCTTGGCAAAGGCCCGCACCAGCGCGATCACCGGCGCCTCTACCCGCAACAGGTCCGGGTTGATCTGGCCGCCGGGGATCACCAGCGCATCATATTGGTTGGGGTCGGCATCGGCGATCTTCAGATCGGCCTCGGCCTCGCGACCCCAGTCAGAGCCTTCCCAACCTTTGATGGACTTGCCGTCCAGCGTGGCCACATGAACCTCAGCGCCCTTGCTGCGCAATTGATCACGCGGAAATTCCAGCTCCGACTGTTCAAAACCGTCGGTCGAGATAATCAGTACCTTCGAGTCAGCGATATTCGGCATGGAATGCCTCCTTTCGTTGCTGTGTCTGATACAGCAACGTCCCGACCTGGTGTCTGTTCCATCTTCGCGGGGATTTCCGGGCGGGGACGATCCCACCCGGACAAGATTACAGCACAGCGGCGAGGCGCGTGCCCTGATCAATCGCCCGCTTGGCATCCAGTTCCGAGGCCACGTCCGCCCCGCCGATCACATGGGTCTCAACGCCCTTGTCGATCAACGCATCGGCCAGCGATCGTTCACTGACCTGCCCCGCGCACAGAACCACCGTGTCGCAGGCAATCACCTCGGGCCGTTCGCGCGTCTCGCCAAAGCTGACATGCAGCCCGGCATCGTCGATCCGCTCATAATTGACGCCGCTGCGCATATCGACGCCTTTCATCTTGAGCGTGGCTCGGTGAATCCAGCCAGTTGTCTTGCCTAGCCGTTTGCCCGGTCGCTCTGCCTTGCGCTGCAACAGCACCACGGCGCGCTCCGCCGCGTCGGGCTGCGGCCCTTCGGGCGCCAGACCGGCGCGTGCCTCTGACGGGTCGGTGACACCCCATTCGCGCATCCAGTCCGGCAGGCTTTCGGTCGGACTGTCGCCGGTCACAACGAACTCGGCCACGTCAAAGCCGATGCCGCCCGCACCGATGATGGCCACCCGATTGCCCACCTCTGCGTGGTCGCGCAGCACATCGACATAGCTTTTGACCGATGGATGATCCTGTCCGGGGATCTGCGGATCACGCGGCAAGACGCCGGTCGCCACGACAACGGAGTCGTAGCCCGCCAGCGCGTCCGGTGTCGCCTCTGTCCCAAGGCGCAGGGTGACGCCGGTCTCTTTCACCATGGCAGCGAACCAGTCGACGAGGCCGAAAAACTCTTCCTTGCCCGGCACCTGTTTTGCCATGTTCAACTGACCGCCGATGGCGTCGGCCTTGTCGAACAGCACCACCTCGTGGCCACGTTGCGCCGCCGTGATCGCCGCTGACAGACCCGCAGGGCCCGCCCCCACAACCGCCACCCGGCGCGGCATCTGGGCCTGTTCGACCAGTAGTTCGGTTTCGAACGCGGCCTTGGGATTCACAAGGCAGGTAGAAACCTTGCCCGCAAAGGTATGGTCAAGGCAGGCCTGATTGCAGGCAATACAGGGCGCGATCAGATGCGACTTGCCGCTTGCGGCCTTGGCGACAAAATCCGGGTCAGCAAGGAAAGGTCGCGCAAGGCTGACCATGTCGGCGCATCCCTCGGCCAGAACCTGTTCCGCCACCTCGGGCGTGTTGATCCGGTTCGAGGTGATCAGCGGAATGTCCACCTGCCCCATCAACTTTTGCGTCACCCAGGCAAAGGCGCGGCGCGGCACGCTGGTGGCGATGGTGGGAATGCGCGCCTCGTGCCAGCCAATGCCGGTGTTGAGGATCGTGGCCCCCGCTGCCTCGACCGCCTGCGCCAGTTGAACAACTTCTTCGAACGTCGAGCCATTTGGGATCAGATCGATCATCGACAGCCGGTAGATCACGATGAAATCGTCTCCCACAGCGGCACGCACCCGGCGCACCACCTCGACCGGCAGGCGCATGCGGTTTTCATAGCTGCCGCCCCAGTCATCGGTGCGCTTGTTGGTGTGGGTCACAAGGAACTGGTTGAGGAAATACCCCTCGGACCCCATCACCTCGACCCCGTCATAGCCCGCCTCGCGCGCACGCACGGCGGCCGTGGCCATGTCGGCGATCTGCTTTTCGATACCCTCTTCGTCCAGTTCCTTGGGCGGAAAAGGAGAGATCGGAGATTTGACCGGCGAGGGCGCGACACATTCCGGCCCGTAAGCATAGCGCCCTGCGTGCAGGATCTGCATGGCGATCTTGCCGCCCGCCGCATGAACCCGGTCCGTCACCATCCGGTGATTGGCAATATCCTGCGGCGTGAACAGCCCTGCCGCGCCCGGAAACACCCCGCCTTCACGGTTCGGGGCCATACCGCCGGTCACCATCAGCCCCACATCACCGCGCGCCCGCGTTGCGTAGAACTCGGCCACCCGGTTCCAATCCCCCCGCTCTTCTAGGTTGGTGTGCATCGACCCCATCAGCACGCGGTTTTTCAGCGTGGTAAAGCCGAGGTCGAGCGGGCGCAAAAGATGCGGATATTCGGTCATGGTGTCCTCCCGGTTCCTTGGTCGCCACCTCACAGCATGGCGGTTACGCTGTCACGATCTACGTCACGTCATCGCATCGGGACGATCCGTGCTTTACCCGATGGCATTCGTGGTCTAGCGATCTTGCCGCAACGCGGGGACCACATGATGAGCCATTTTGCCACCCTTGGCCTGAACGGCAGCGGCCTGACCCGCACGCCGCGCGTGCGGCCCGCCAAACGCGCCGAGGGCTATCTTGACCGCTTCGACGCCTCGACGCTCTGGCTGGACGCGGTCTGGCATGACGGTGCGGTGGTGCTGATCTGCCCGCGCCTGAACAACCTCAAACGGGCTGTATCAAGCGCGAAATTCAGCGTAGATGGCACGTCGGTCCGCCCGCGTTTCACACGTTATTACCGCCACACCCTGATCCACCTGCCCGCAGAAGCACGCCCGGCATCCGTCGCCGTACAGATCGGCGATTGGCACGCAGAGACGGTCGTTAATGGTCCCGACACACGGCATGACGGGTGCAACGTCCTTATGACTCTTTCCAAGGACAATCACCCCGACTGGATAGAGGACTGGGGCCGCTTTCACATCGCACAGCATGGCGCGGATGCGGTGCTGTTTGTCGACAACGGATCGCAGACATGGGGGCCGGACCAGATCCGCCCGGCGCTGGACCGGGCCGGGTTTCGGAACATCGTCCTGCTATCGACCACGCTGCGCTACGGCCCGCGCGGGCTGCCCCCTTTTCTCAACGCGGAATTGTTTCTGCAAACCGGCGTGCTGAACGCGTTGCAATTCCGGTTCCTGCAAGGTGCGCGTGCGGTGCTGAACTGCGACGTGGACGAACTGGTCATGACGCCGGGGCGTTCTGTTTTTGACGCAGCGGTCGCCAGCCGACAAGGTTTTGTCAGCTTTCCCGGCCGCTGGGTCCATCCCGCGCCCGACGACGATGGCTGGCCCGCCCACGCCCGGCATACGCATCGGGATGACCCGGTCAAAACCTGCCCGTCGAAATGGTGCGTTGTCCCCAACGGACCGCTCCGGGGCTATCAATGGCGCGCACACGGGTTGGAACGGCTGCCCTTTGCCGGTCGGTTTCAAGCGGACAACGCGTGGTTCTACCACTGCCGCAACATCTCCAACGGCTGGAAATCGCTGAAGCGCACGCAGGTTCGTGGCGGCACCGTCCCGGACACAGAGCTGCAGGCGGCCCTGGCAGAGGCAGCCCTGCCTCAGCGTTCCGCTTGAAATGGCCCGCCAGCGGGGGCAGGTATATACGACAAGACATTGGAGGCGACATGACCACCGGCACCGTCCATACAGACAAGGCCGCGCATTGGCCGCAGGTCCACGAGGCGCGTAACCCCGGCATGGCGCTGGATATGGACTGGGTCCGGGCCGCCCGCGCCAATCGGTCAGCGATTGAAAGGCGCGCGGGCACCCTGCCCGGCAGGCGTTCTGTCAAAAAGGACTATCAGGCCGCGTGGCTGGCCCGCGCTGTGTCCTGCATCGACCTGACAACACTGGCGGGCGACGACACGCCCGGCCGCGTCGCCCGCCTGTGCGCCAAGGCGCGCCAACCGGTCCGCGCTGACCTGCTGGAGGCATTGGGCCTGACCGGCCTGACCGTGGGCGCGGTCTGCGTCTACCACGACATGATCGAGCCTGCGGTGAAGGCGCTGGAGGGCTCGGGCATCCCCGTGGCCGCCGTCTCTACCGGGTTTCCGGCGGGGCTGTCGCCGTTCCACCTGCGCGTGGCCGAGATCGAGGAAAGCGTGAAGGCAGGCGCACAGGAGATCGACATCGTGATTTCCCGTCGCCTTGTCCTGCGCGGCGACTGGCAGGGGTTGTATCAAGAAATGTGCGCCTTTCGCGCCGCCTGCGGTGAGGCACACGTCAAGGCGATCCTCGCCACCGGAGAGTTGGGCACCTTGCAGAACGTAGCGCGTGCGTCGCTGGTCTGCATGATGGCGGGGGCGGATTTCATCAAGACCTCGACCGGCAAAGAGTCGGTAAACGCCACCCTGCCCGTCAGTTTGGTGATGATGCGGGCGATCCGCGAATATCACGACCGCACTGGCTATCGTGTCGGCTATAAACCGGCGGGCGGCATCTCCAAGGCCAAAGACTCACTCGTCTACCTGTCGATGATCAAGGAAGAGCTTGGGGACCGCTGGTTGCGTCCGGACCTGTTTCGTTTTGGCGCATCGTCGCTGCTGGGCGACATCGAACGCCAGTTGGAACACCATGTGACTGGGGCCTATTCGGCGTCCTGGCGGCACGCGATAGGCTGAACCGATGCAGATGACCCCCGAATGGTCCTTGATGATGGTGGCGATTTTTCTCGTGATGGGGGCCGCAAACTGGCGCCGCCGCCGCCTTAGACGGGCGACCCGCGATCTGCCCACGCGACTGTTCCGCCAGTTGGGGCCAGAGCCTGAATTTCTACCGCCCGAGGATATCCCCGAGGAACTGCAGGGATACGCCACGTTACACAAACGCAGCCTGCGCGTGCAACACGCGATCTGGGGGCTGGCGCTGATCTGGATGGGCTGGGTGGCCTTGCTTGGGATGGGAATGCTGTAATGACCGTAAAAGAGATATTCGAAACCATGGATTATGGCCCCGCCCCCGAAAGCGCCGGGGATGCGCTGGCATGGATCGTCGATCAGGGCTCGCGCTTTGGTCATTTCATTGATGGGGCGTTCACTGAGCCGGGCGAAGGGTTTGACAGCCGCAATCCGGCAACGGATGAGGTGCTGGCCACTCTGACTCAAGCAACGCAAGCCGACGTGGACGCAGCCGTCGCCGCCGCGCGCAAGGCGCAGCCCAAATGGGAAAAGCTGGGCGGGCCGGGGCGCGCCCGCTATCTGTATGCGCTGGCGCGGCTGTTGCAAAAACACGCGCGGCTGTTCGCGGTGCTTGAAACGCTCGACAACGGCAAACCCATCCGTGAGAGCCGCGACATCGACATTCCGCTGGCGCAACGGCATTTCTACTATCACGCGGGCATGGCGCAACTGATGGACAGCGAACTGCCCGACGCCCGCGCGCTGGGCGTCTGCGGACAAATCGTGCCGTGGAACTTTCCCCTGCTGATGCTGGCGTGGAAGATCGCCCCGGCGCTGGCGATGGGCAACACCGTCGTGCTGAAACCGGCGGAATGGACCTCGCTGACGGCGCTGCTGTTCGCCGACATCTGCCAACAGGCCGGTCTGCCCAAAGGCGTGGTCAACATCGTCACCGGCGACGGCGCGGTGGGAGAGAGGGTCGTGGCCGCCGAGGTGGACAAGATCGCCTTTACCGGCTCGACAGAGGTTGGCCGCAAGATCCGCGCCGCCACTGCCGGGCGCGGGATTTCACTAACGCTGGAGCTGGGTGGCAAATCCCCTTACATCGTGTTCGAGGACGCCGACATCGACAGCGCGATTGAGGGACTGGTGGACGCCATCTGGTTCAATCAGGGGCAAGTCTGCTGCGCCGGGTCGCGCCTGTTGGTACAAGAAGGCATCGCAGAGGTGTTCCACGAACGCTTGCGCACCCGGATGGACAAGCTGCGCATTGGCGACCCGTTGGACAAATGCATCGACGTGGGCGCACTGGTCGATCCCGAACAACTGCGCCGGGTCGAGGCGCTGGTGTCCGGCTCTGACGGGACGGTCTATCGCGCCAACTGCGATCTGCCAGAGGGCTGTTACTATCCGCCGACGCTGATCTATGGCCTCTCCCCGGCCTCGCCGCTGATGCAGGAGGAAATCTTTGGCCCGGTGCTGGTTTCCACAACCTTCCGCACCCCGTCCGAGGCGGTTGAGGTGGCGAACAACACCCGCTACGGGCTGGCCGCCAGCCTGTGGTCGGAGAACATCAACACCGCACTGGACATCGCGCCGCAACTAGTGGCCGGCGTGGTCTGGGTCAACGGCACCAACATGTTCGATGCCGCCGCCGGGTTTGGCGGCGTGCGCGAAAGCGGCTTTGGCCGCGAAGGTGGCTGGGAAGGCCTGCGCGCCTATACCCGCCCTGTCGAAGATGCCAAACCTCAAACGCCCGTTGTTGCATTCGAAGGCGACAGCGCCGAACCCCAACCGGTGGACCGCACCGCCAAACTGTACATCGGCGGCAAACAGGCCCGGCCCGACGGCGGCTATGCCCGCAACGTCTTTGACGCCAAGGGGGCGCTAATCGGTCAGGCCCCCATCGCCAACCGCAAGGATATCCGCAACGCGGTCGAGGCCGCCCGCTCCGCTGGCGGTTGGGCCAAGGCGACAGCGCACAACCGCGCGCAGGTCTTGTATTTCATTGGCGAAAACCTGTCGGCCCGAGCGGGCGAATTTGCCACCCTGATTGACCGGCTGACCGGCGGAAAATCCGGCAAATCCGAGGTCGAGACAGCGGTGAACCGGCTGTTCACCTACGCCGCATGGGCCGACAAGTTCGACGGCGATGTGCGCAGCGTGCCGATGCGCGGCGTGGCTTTGGCGATGAACGAACCCTGCGGTGTGATCGGCGCGCTGTGCCCGGATGAGGCCCCCTTGCTGGGCCTGATCTCTGTCATGGCCCCGGCCATCGCCATGGGCAACCGCGTGGTCCTTGTCGCGTCCGAGCCGTTCCCGCTCGCCGCGCTGGACTTCTATCAGGTGCTGGAAACCTCTGACGTACCGGGCGGGGTCGTGAACATCCTGACCGGCTCTCACACGGAACTGGCGCCGACGCTGGCCACGCATATGGATGTCGAATCGGTCTGGAGCTTTTCGTCGACGGATCTGGCCCAAACCATCGAAAACGGCGCTGCGGGCAATCTGAAACGCACTTGGGTCAACAACGCCAAGACGCGCGATTGGCAGGGTCCGGCAGGCGAAGGCCGCGCCTTTCTGGAGGCCGCAACAGAGGTCAAGACGGTCTGGGTGCCCTACGGCGCATGACGAAACGGGGCAAAAAGCGCTTGAAAAGAACGCTTCCAGGCCCCACCTGCATGCCTCGACACTGGCAACCAGTGCCCGAAATGCAAGTTTGCGCAGCTGATCACGCGCGCAGCG
Organism: Antarctobacter heliothermus; assembly: GCF_002237555.1. Lineage (NCBI taxonomy): Bacteria > Pseudomonadati > Pseudomonadota > Alphaproteobacteria > Rhodobacterales > Roseobacteraceae > Antarctobacter > Antarctobacter heliothermus. The sequence continues at coordinate 169,737 of NZ_CP022540.1, forward strand.
ATCACCCGCCGACCGCGTGACATTGAGAATTTACTTTCGGGATGCTATGTTTATGACACCGCTTGGCGTCCGGGCATTGGGCGTCTGCACCGACAAAGGAGGACATTGTCCTGTCTTCGACGACACTTGCGGCACAAGCCGCGGATCACGGCCGGGGACTCTCGGCCATGGCGCAAAGCCTCCCGACCGCAGAGACACTTCTCTCGGTCGTGCTCGAAACTCTGAATGACAACAAGGCCGAGGAAATCGTGCAGATTGATCTGCGCGGTAAAACCGCCGTTTGCGATTACATGGTAATCGCATCGGGTCGGTCGTCGCGTCAGGTCGCGGCGCTGTCAGAGAATTTGGCCGATAAACTCAAACAGGACCACGGCGTGCTCTCAACGACTGAGGGCAAAGGCACCGGGGACTGGGTGCTCATCGACGCGGGTGATGTGGTGATCCACGTTTTCCGGCCCGAGGTGCGTGAGTTCTATCAGCTAGAAAAGATGTGGGCACCAATGACGGCCCCTCAGGCCTGAGTGTTGCGCCTACATGTCTGCGTCGTCGGCCGGCTCCGGAAGGGGCCGGAAAAGGCGCTTGTCGACGATTACCTGACACGGTTCGACCGGACAGGCCGGGCGCTGGGCCTTGGGCCTGCGCAGATGACAGAGGTTGAAGACCGCAAGGGCGGCGGCATGAGCGCCGAGGCCGCCCTGCTGAGCCGCGCCATTCCCACAGGCGCGCGGCTGTGCGCGCTGGACGAGCGCGGGCAGACATGGTCCTCACCTGAATTTTCCCAAAAGCTGGCAGGCTGGCGCGACACCGGCACACAGGATCTGGCTTTTGTGATCGGCGGGGCGGATGGCATAGACCCCTCCCTGCGCGCCGAGGCCCAGGATCTCATGTCCTTTGGGCCAATGGTCTGGCCGCACATGCTGGTCCGGGTGATGCTGACCGAACAGCTGTATCGCGCCGCCTCTATCCTTGCCGGCGCGCCCTATCACCGGGCCTGACGCACGGCGTCAACGGTAGGCGATCCACAGCAGGATCACGCCCAGAATGACGCGGTAGATCACATAGGGGGTAAAGCTGACCGACCGCAGCAGGCGCATCATCAAGGTCAACGCCCCCAACGCCGACACAAAGGCCAGCACGGCAGCAATCGCGCCGTCCCGCGCGGCCTGGGCGTCTGCGGTGGTGATCACCTCTGCCCCCAGCAGGACAGCGGATGCCAGTATGGTCGGGATCGACATAAGCATCGCCAGCTTTGCACCGTCGTGACGGGTGTACCCCAAATGTCGCGCTGCCGTGATCGTGATGCCGGACCGGGAGGTGCCGGGGATCAGCGCCACCGCCTGCCACAGCCCCATGATAACGGCGTCGCGCAGGGTCCAGTCGCCTTCGGTCTTGACCTGCGCCCCTCGCCGGTCAGCCCAGTAGAGGACAACGCCAAAGATCAGCATGGCCCAACCGATCACCGCAACAGAGCGCAGCATTTCGTCAAGCCCGGTCAATTTCAGCGTCAGCCCGACGACAACCACCGGAATCGTGGCCATCAGCAGTAGAAACGCCAGCCGCGCGCCGGGCGTGTCGATACGCCCCGTGATCAGGCGCAGCGTTCCCGCCGCAGCCAGCCGCACGTCGGACCAGAAATAAAGAACCACCGCAAAAAGCGTGCCAAGGTGCGCCGCAACGTCGATCACCTGCCCCTGATCCTGCATACCGGTCAGACTGGGCAAGAGAATCAGGTGTCCAGAGGACGAAATCGGCAAGAATTCGGTAACCCCTTGGATCAGGGCGAGAATCAGCAGTTGCGTAAAAGGCATTGTCGGGGTCCAATCGTGATCACGGCCCACGGTATAACCCCTTGTTTCGGGGGAGAAAGCGACTATTTAGGTCCGGATCGGAACAAAAAACACCTGCCTGGCCGAATGTTTTCAACAAAAAACCGATCAGAAAGCCATTATAGGTCAATAGTTCTGACTTTTATTCCCTCGCAAGCTTTTGTATGGAAGCCAGGACTGACGTGGGATCACCTGCAAGGGGATATGGAATGGCCAAGCAGCCGATGCTGAAATTTGTCGATATTGCGCGCGAAATGCCGTCCAAGCGGGATGCCTCGGATCGCCGAGCCGACTTTGACGAAATCTATGCGGAATACGCCGATGCAAAGGCGACAGAACAGGCCGCCCGGTGCAGCCAATGCGGCGTGCCCTATTGCCAGACCCATTGCCCGCTGCACAACAACATCCCCGATTGGTTGCGCCTGACCGCGATGGGCCGTCTGGAAGAGGCCTATGAGGTCAGCCAGTCAACAAACACCTTCCCCGAGATTTGTGGCCGCATCTGCCCGCAGGATCGCCTGTGCGAAGGCAACTGTGTCATCGAACAATCAGGCCACGGCACCGTCACCATTGGCGCGGTCGAGAAATACATCACCGACACCGCTTGGGAAAACGGCTGGGTCAAGCCGATCACCCCCACGCAGGAACGGACCGAAAGCGTTGGCATCATCGGGGCCGGACCCGGCGGGCTGGCCGCTGCCGACATGCTGCGCCGCGCCGGTGTGCAGGTCACCGTCTATGACCGCTATGACCGCGCGGGCGGGTTGCTGACCTATGGCATCCCCGGCTTCAAGCTGGAAAAGGACATCGTCACCCGCCGCAACGCACAACTGGAACAGGGCGGCGTGCGCTTTGTCCTGAACTGCAACGTGGGCGAGGATCTGTCGTTCGATGACATCCGCGCCCAGCATGATGCGGTCATTATCGCCACCGGCGTCTACAAATCGCGCGATCTGGGCGGACCGGGCGCGGGTGCCAAGGGCATCGTCCGCGCCATCGACTATCTGACCGCGTCGAACCGGGCGTCGAACTTTGGCGACAACGTGCCGGAATTTGACAGCGGTGAGCTGAACGCAAAAGGAAAGAAGATCGTTGTGATCGGCGGCGGCGATACCGCGATGGACTGTGTTCGCACCGCGATCCGTCAAGGCGCGACCAGCGTCAAATGCCTGTACCGCCGCGACCGCGCCAACATGCCGGGTTCGCAACGCGAAGTGCAGAACGCCGAAGAAGAAGGCGTTCAGTTCGAATGGCTGACTGCGCCCAAAGGCTTCAAGGGTGAGCCGGTCAATGCCGTCATCGTTGAAAAGATGCGGCTGGGACAACCGGATGCCACGGGCCGTCAACGCCCCGAAGTCATCGAAGGATCGGACTATGACGAACCCGCCGATATCGTCATCAAGGCGCTGGGCTTTGAACCCGAAGAGCTGCCGACGCTCTGGGGGTGCCCGGAGCTGGAAGTCACACGCTGGGGCACCGTCAAGGCAGAGTTCACCAGTGGCCGCACCGCGCTGCCCGACGTCTATGCCATCGGCGACATCGTGCGCGGTGCCAGCCTTGTGGTCTGGGCCATCCGCGACGGGCGTGACTGCGTCGAGGCGGTTCTTCAGGATCTGGCGGCAAAGGCAGCCATTGCAGCGGAATAAGCTGCGGTATTGAACAAAAGAGGCGCGTTTCGGCTGCGACAGGCAGTCTAGTCGTGCAAAAACCGGGCGCCCCTGTGTGGTTTGGTACAAGCGGGGCCTGAACACTGTCGACCTAACCACGGACGACGAGAACAACACCGCTGATCCGGGAGGGCAAAACGTTGATGAATGGCAAGGCAATGATCGCGGTCCTCGTTGGTCTACCTGCTGTGGTGTTGTTTGCCTCTCCGGCGGCAGCGCAGGTGCAGGGCGGGCTGTTCACCCCGCCCGAGGGCTGTGAAACCTATCTCACAGTGCAATCGCGCAGCTGCAATGTGAGCAATCATTTCATCTGCCCCCAGATCGACCCAGACCACAAGTTCCGCACCGATTTCGGTGAAACGGGCCCCTTCTTCACCAGCCACATCGACGGCGACGCCCAGTGGATCGAAAGCGGCCCGCCAGAGGCCCCGAGCCGGACCCGCACCGTGGCCCCGATCACCGATCCCGGCAGTGTGTCTGAACTGATCGAGACCGGCGTGGATAGCTTTGACTTCTACCAGTACTCGGAAGAGGATGGCCGCTACCGGGTGACCGGCTTTGACCGCATCATGGGAGAGGTCGAAATCGACGGTGAACCGCTGTTCCGCACCGAATTTGAAATGACCCGCCGCGACGCGGACGGACGTGTCATCGAACAGGTCCGGGGCAACGAATATGTGTCGGCCCGGCACAAACGGTTCTTTTCCGGTTTTGCCACCGACATCACCGAAGACGCGCGCGCGACCAATGCCCGCGACCGCAGCCCGGTCGAGTTCATCTATCCCGATGAGCCGGGCTTTCGCGGCACCTATCCGCGCTATGATTGTGACCTGATGAGCGCCCTGCGCCATTCGGAGGACATCGCATGAGCGGTACAACAACAGGTGGCTGCCTGTGCGGCGCGGTGCGGTTCACTGCGCAGAACGTCCCGGCAAAGGCAGGTGTCTGCCATTGCGAGATGTGCCGCCGCTGGACCGGCTCGGCGCTGATCGGTGTGACCGTCGCGCTGGAAAACGTGGACTGGCAGGATGAAACCCATCTTGGACGCATCCAATCATCGCATTGGGCCGAACGCGGGTTCTGCACGCGCTGCGGCACGGGGATGTTCTTCCGTGTAACGATGGACTCGGACTATTCTGGCGACATCGAACTGCCCATCGGCGTCTTTGACGACCCCGATGGCTTTGAGATCACCAACGAGATCTACATCGACGTCAAGCCCGACAGCTATGCCTATGAGGGGCAATCAGACCGTAAACTGATGACGCGGGCCGAATGTCACGCGAAATTCGGTGTTCTGGCAGAGAACGCCGACTAAGGAATTTTCGGCGGGAGGATCCCCGGATGGGATCGCCGCCATGACAGAAGAACCCGGGCCGCTGCGTGCGGTCCACGAACGGAGGGCTTGAGCCATGACCAAATTCGACGCCGACTGGGTACGGGCCGAGGAAACCAAGCGCAAGTGGATGTCTGAAAACGGCATGTACCACGAGAGCGAGGAACACAGCTCTTGTGGGGTGGGTCTGGTCGTCAGCATCGACGGCAAGGGATCGCGCCGCGTGGTCGAGGCGGGCATTTCCGCGCTCAAGGCGGTCTGGCACCGCGGCGCGGTTGACGCCGACGGCAAGACCGGTGACGGCGCGGGCATCCATGTCCAGATCCCGGCCCCGTTCTTTTATGATCAGATTGGCCGTACTGGCCACACCCCGCGCAAGAACGAACTGATGGCCGTGGGTCAGGTGTTCCTGCCGCGCACCGATTTTGGCGCACAGGAAACTTGCCGGACCATCGTGGAAACCGAAGTTCTGCGCATGGGATACTACATCTATGGCTGGCGCCACGTTCCGGTGAACGTGGAGGTTCTGGGCGAAAAGGCCAACGCCACCCGCCCCGAGATCGAACAGATCATCATCTCGAACTCCAAGGGTGTCGACGAAGAGACCTTTGAACGCGAACTGTATGTCATCCGTCGTCGCATCGAAAAGGCCGCCTCGGCGGTTGGCATCGGGCAGCTGTATATCGCCTCGCTGTCGTGCCGGTCGATCATCTACAAAGGCATGATGCTGGCGCAGGACGTGGCAGAGTTCTATCCCGACCTGCAGGACGAACGGTTTGAGAGCGCCTTTGCCATCTACCACCAGCGTTATTCGACCAACACCTTCCCGCAGTGGTGGCTGGCGCAACCCTTCCGCATGTTGGCCCATAACGGTGAGATCAACACGCTCAAGGGCAATGTGAACTGGATGAAAAGCCATGAGATCCGCATGGCCTCCTCGGCCTTTGGCGACATGGCCGAAGACATCAAGCCGATTGTGCCCAACGGGTCGTCCGACTCTGCCGCGCTGGATTCGGTGTTCGAGGTGCTGGTCCGCGCCGGGCGCAGCGCGCCGATGGCCAAGACCATGTTGGTGCCGGAATCGTGGTCCAAGCAGGCGGTGGAACTGCCGCAGGCATGGCGCGACATGTATTCCTACTGCAACTCGGTGATGGAACCCTGGGACGGCCCCGCCGCCTTGGCCATGACCGATGGCCGCTGGGTCTGTGGCGGTCTGGACCGCAACGGTCTACGCCCGATGCGTTATGTGGTGACCGGCGACGGTCTGCTGATTGCCGGCTCCGAAATCGGCATGGTGCCGACGGATGAGGCAACAGCCCGCGAAAAAGGCGCGCTGGGACCGGGCCAGATCATCGCCGTCGACATGAAAGAGGGCAAACTTTACCACGACACCGAAATCAAGAACCGTCTGTCGTCCAACCAGCCGTTTGGCGACTGGGTCGAAAAGATCACGGAACTGGATGAGCCGCTGTCCGCCGTCACCGAAAAGCCGCTGTTCGAGGGCACTGAACTGCGCCGCCGTCAGATCGCGGCCGGCTACACCATGGAAGAGTTGGAACAGATCCTGGCGCCCATGGCCGAAGACGCCAAGGAATCGCTGGCCTCGATGGGCGACGATACCCCCAGCGCGGTCTTGTCCAAAAAGTACCGCCCGCTGTCGCATTACTTCCGCCAGAACTTCAGCCAGGTGACAAACCCGCCGATCGACTCTCTTCGCGAATATCGCGTGATGTCGCTGAAGACACGGTTCGGCAACCTCAAGAACGTGCTGGACGAGGATTCCTCACAGACGGAAATCCTTGTTCTGGACACCCCTTTTGTCGGCAACGCCCAATTCACGGAACTTCAGGCCCATTTCAACGCCCCCTGCGTTGAGATCGACTGTACCTTCAGCGGCGGCCCCGGTGCCCTGCGTGAGGGACTGGCCCGCATCCGCGCCGAGGCAGAGGATGCGGTGCGCTCCGGGACCGGTCACATCATCCTGACGGATGAGCATTGCGGCCCCGACCGGGTTGCCATGCCGATGATCCTTGCCACCAGCGCGGTGCACAGCCACCTGACCCGCAAGGGCCTGCGCACCTTCTGCTCACTCAACGTGCGCAGCGCAGAGTGCATCGACCCGCATTATTTTGCCGTGCTGATCGGTGCAGGTGCGACCATCGTAAACGCCTATCTGGCCGAGGACAGCCTTGCCGACCGCATCAAGCGTGGTCTGCTGGACATGACCCTGACAGAGGCGGTCGCCCGTTACCGCGAGGCGATTGATCAGGGCCTGCTCAAGATCATGTCCAAGATGGGCATCTCTGTCATTTCGTCCTATCGCGGTGGCCTGAACTTTGAGGCCGTGGGCCTGAGCCGTGCGATGTGTGCCGAATACTTCCCCGGCATGGTCTCCCGCATCAGCGGCATCGGCGTCAGCGGCATCCAGAAAAAGGCCGAAGACGTGCATGCCCTTGGCTTCATCTCTGGCCGTGACGTGCTGCCGATTGGCGGCTTCTACAAGGCACGCAAATCGGGTGAGACGCACGCTTGGGGCGCGCAGACCATGCACCTGCTGCAGGCCGCCTGTGACCGTGCCTCTTACGAGATGTGGAAGCAGTACTCCAAGGCGATGCAATCCAACCCGCCGATCCACCTGCGCGACCTGTTGGCGATCAAGCCGCTGGGCGGGCCGATCCCGATCGAAGAGGTGGAAAGCATCACCTCGATCCGCAAGCGGTTCGTGACACCGGGCATGTCCCTTGGCGCGCTGTCGCCCGAGGCACACAAGACCCTGAACGTGGCCATGAACCGCATCGGTGCGAAATCCGACAGCGGGGAGGGCGGCGAAGATCCGGCCCATTTTGTGCCCGAACCCAACGGCGACAACCCGTCAGCCAAGATCAAGCAGGTGGCCTCGGGTCGCTTTGGCGTCACCGCCGAATACCTCAACCACTGCGAAGAGCTGGAAATCAAAGTCGCCCAGGGTGCCAAGCCCGGTGAGGGCGGCCAGTTGCCCGGCATGAAGGTCACTGACTTGATCGCCCGTCTGCGCCACTCGACCAAAGGCGTGACGCTGATCTCCCCGCCGCCGCACCACGACATCTACTCGATCGAGGATCTGGCGCAGCTGATCTACGACCTCAAGCAGATCAACCCGCGCTGCAAGGTGACGGTCAAGCTGGTGGCCTCGTCCGGTGTCGGCACGATTGCGGCCGGCGTGGCCAAGGCCAAGGCCGACGTGATCCTGATTTCGGGCCACAACGGCGGCACCGGCGCATCGCCCGCGACCAGCATCAAATACGCTGGCCTGCCGTGGGAAATGGGTCTGACAGAGGCGCATCAGGTTCTGTCGATGAACAACTTGCGCGGCCGGATCACCCTGCGCACCGATGGCGGGCTGCGCACAGGACGCGACATCGTCATGGCAGCCATGTTGGGGGCCGAGGAATACGGCATCGGCACCGCCGCCCTGATCGCCATGGGCTGCATCATGGTGCGCCAGTGCCAGTCCAACACCTGCCCGGTCGGCGTCTGCACCCAAGACCAGGCACTGCGCGACAAGTTCACCGGCTCGGCAGACAAGGTTGTGAACCTGATCACCTTCTACGCGCAGGAAGTGCGCGAGATCCTCGCCGAAATCGGCGCGCGCAGCCTCAAGGACGTGATCGGCCGCGCCGATCTGCTCAGCCAAGTGTCGCGCGGCTCCGATCATCTGGACGATCTTGACCTGAACCCGCTGCTGATCCGCGTCGACGGCTCGGACGACATCGTCTACGACCGCGCCAAACCGCGCAATGAGGTCCCTGATACGCTGGACGCCGAAATCGTGCGCGACGCCGCCCGCTTCCTGCAGGACGGCGAAAAGATGCAGCTGTCTTATGCGGTGATGAACACACACCGCACCGTGGGCACGCGGATCTCCAGCCACATCGTGCAGAAATTCGGGATGCGCAACGCGCTGCAACCCAACCACCTGCACGTCAAGCTGACCGGCTCCGCCGGCCAGTCGCTGGGGGCTTTCGCAGCGCCGGGCCTGAAACTGGAGGTGTCGGGGGACGCCAACGACTATGTCGGCAAGGGCCTGTCCGGCGGTCTGATCGTGGTCCGCCCGCCGCTGGTATCGCCGCTGGTGGCGTCTGAGAACACGATCATCGGCAACACGGTGCTCTACGGCGCCACCGATGGATATCTTTTCGCTGCAGGCCGTGCCGGCGAACGATTCGCGGTACGCAACTCCGGCGCGTCGGTGGTGGTCGAGGGCTGCGGCTCCAACGGCTGCGAATACATGACCGGAGGCGTTGCGGTGATCCTTGGCGCCATCGGCGCAAACTTCGGTGCCGGGATGACCGGCGGCATGGCCTATATCCATGACCCGGACGGCACCGCCACGGCGATGATGAACATGGAAGGGCTTGTTACCTGCCCGGTCACCGTCACCGCATGGGAAGACCAGCTCAAAGGCCTGACCGAACGGCACATGCAGGAAACCGGCAGCCGCAAGGCAACCGACATCCTGCAAAACTGGGATCTGGAAAAGGCACATTTCATGCAGATCTGCCCCAAGGAGATGCTGGACAAGATCCCGCATCCTCTGGGCATCGAGGGCGATCTGGCCGTCCCGGCCGAATAAGCCGTCGTGTAACCACAGTCCCAAGGGCCCGGTCACGCGACCGGGCCCTTTTTCGGTCCGCCCGACCCACCCGCCTGTTTCTTCTGTCCGGAAATATCCCGGGGAGCGCGAGGGGCTGGCCCCTCGCCTGCACAACATCCAGCACCGCACCACCGCTCAGGCGTTGGCGACCGGCACCGGCTGGGCTACAGAGACGTCATGGCAGTCAAGTCAAGAAAATCGACACGCGGCAAGCCGCGCGGAAAAAACAAAAAGGCCTCGCGGTCGTTTCGTCCCCTTGCCTTTGTCCGGCGCTGGCTGTGGCGAACCGGCTTGGCCCTGGCTCTGCTGGCGGTGTGCGTCGTTCTGCTGTTTCGCGTGGTCAATCCCCCCACAACACATACCATCTGGTCTGAATCGCGCCGCTTGGACGGCGTGCAGCGTACATGGGTTGATGCCGCGAACATCGCCCCGGTCATGCTGCGCTCGGCCGTGGCCGCAGAGGATGCAAATTTTTGCACCCACTGGGGCTTTGACATGGATGCCATCCGCGCCGCCATCGACGACGGCGCAAGCCGGGGGGGCAGCACGATCAGCCAGCAGGTGGTCAAGAACGTCTACCTCTGGCAGGCGCGCAGCTATGTCCGCAAGGCATTGGAGGCGCTGATGACCCCCCTGTTGGAGGCGCTCTGGCCCAAACGGCGTATCCTAGAGGTCTATCTCAACGTCGCCGAATTCGATGAGGGCGTCTTTGGCGTCGATGCAGCGGCGCGTCACTATTTTGGCGTCAGTGCGGGGGCGTTGACAGACCGGCAGGCCGCATTGCTCGCCTCGGTCCTGCCCAACCCCAAGGAACGCGAGGCCAACCGCCCCAGCGCCGCGATGAATAGGCGGGCGGCAACCATCATGGATGGCGCTGCGCTGATCGCCAAAGACGGCCGCGCCGCCTGTTTCGAAAACTGACAGGGTTTGATCTGATGATCCGATCACCCGCACGCGGCTGCCGCGTGCGGGTGTTTTTTCGGGCGCCTCAGAAGTCCAGCTTCAGCCCGTGTTCCAGTTGCAGGGTCTCTGCCTCCGGCATCGACAGCCGCGTCACGATCGCGCCACGGCCATTGGCAACCGGACGCTCCCGCTTGATGTTGAAGGTAAAGCGGCGGTTGTCGTCGATCTGCTCCACATCCACCTCAAGTCCCCAGGTCAAGCCGCTGGCAGCATCCGTCCGCTCCCAGGCAAAGGCCAGCCCCACACCGCAGTTCGTCGCGTCGTCGTACGACGACAGCTCGCAGACAAAGCGCGGGGTAAAGGCCGTGCGCATCATGCCGGCCAGTGCCTCTGCCCCGCCCGGTGCGGCCAGGCTTTCGAACCGGATTTCCGCCGTGGCGCGCACGCCGCTGAAATCGTCCAGATCGATCACGCCGTCATGGCTCAGCCCCAGTTGCGTGGCGGTGACATCCGCATCCCCGGCCTTGGCATAGGACAGGTCCAGCCCGACCCGCGGCTTCATCACAAAGCTGTCAAAGGCCCGCTCCCCCGAAACGCCAACCCCGGCAAACCCGGCAAGATAGCTGTATTGGCCGGTGGCGTTGATCGGCGCGGCGGCGGCATCAAAGTCGATGTCAAACGTGTGCCGCCCGGCTGCCCCGGCGACGTAGTAGTCCAGGAACAGCCCTTCCGCAAAGCTGCGCGCGCCGTACAGACCGCCATTGACACCAAATCCGTCGATGGACCCGTCGCCCAGTCCACTGACGTCGGTGCGGCTATAGTAGCCACCCAGGAAGTAACCGGACAACGCCTCATCGCTGATGAACCGCTCTCGCTGCCAGGCGAACTGCAACAGGGCCTGAACGCCGGTGTCCTCTGTCTTGTTCAGCGAGAAGGTGCCATCGAGGATCTCACGCGTGTCGGTAACACAGTTGTAAGCGTCGCGACCAAAGGTGCCGCGCGCAGCGCCGGTTCCGTCCTGCACCTGGACACTGCCATCGACGTCAAAACCCTCGATTGTTCCGCAATGCAGGTCACGTCCGGCCTGCAGGCGCTGCAACGCGCCCTTGGCCATCCGGCTGAACGCCTTGGTCTGGGTTGTGATCGTCTCCTTGAGATCGTCTTCAAGGATCTCGGTCAGCGGTTCACGGATCTGGTCGACAAGGTCGTCCGTCACCGTGACCGTCGCCAGTGCCAGCGGCGCACCGTCATAGCGGGTGTCGCCCGAGCTGACCACGACAGTCGGCTGACAACTGTGCGTGCCTTCCACCTTGTCATCGTCGATGGCGCGGATCGTCAGCGCCTGCGGCACCGCGTAGTCCGCCGACGTGAAGGTCATGCTGGCCGGGGACACGGAACACTGACTGTCGCCAGCAAAGCGCAAGGTGACCGGCGATGTGGGTGTTCCCAGCAACGCAAAGGTCATGGTGGCATCGTCGCCGCCGCCTTCGTTCGTCACAAGATCCACGTTGACCACCGCGATGTCGGCAAAGTCGTCATCGGCAATGTTGGCGCTGCGCGTGACCGTGGTGCCCAGCACCGTGGTCAGGTCACCCGCTGTAACGCCGGTCAGCGTGATCTCGACCGTTTCCGGCCCCTCGATCTCGCCGTCTTCCAGAACCGGCACGGTGATCGTGGCCGATATGGCGCCCGCCGGGATGGTCACGGTGCCCGAAAGCGCGGTGAAGTCCGTGCCGGACGTAGCAGAGCCTGCAACGGTGTAGCTGATCACCGTATCCACCGTCGAAACACGACCCTGCGTGATGGTAAAGGTGGCGTCGGTTGGCGCGCCGGCGTTCGCCTCTGCCCCGTCGGACGAGGCGGTGACTGTGACTAGGTTCTCGGCGCACTGTGTCATCGGGATGTTGTTGGACAGGACAAAGGGGTCGCCCGATTCAATCACAAAGCTGGTATAGAACGCCGGGTTTGCCGCCAGTGACGTGTCGGCAAGGAAACCGGTCGCGCCGGTCTCGGACGAGCCGATCACCGCCGGGTTGGCTGGCAGCAGCGTTGTCAGATCCAGCGTCCCAGAGGACAGCCGCGCCGTGCTGGGAATGCCCACCGCCGTGGGATAGTTGAGCGACATGGAATAGGTGCCCGGGCGCTGCGCGAACCACTGGATTTCGCCGGTTGTCCCGTCGCGGGTGATGTTGATGTCATTCAGCGTGCCCAGAGACCCATTGCTCCCCGAAGGCCCCGAGACGGTGAAGCCGCCGCCGGGGATGATGCGGCCATCGTCCTCGCAATAGAAATAGCCCTGCGGATCAAAGTCCTGATCGTCGGGGATGGCGTCACCGTCGCGGTCGCCAGTTTCTAGGATGTCGGCAACGCCGTCACCATCTGCATCCGGCAGCGGGGTCGGATTGGGCGTGCCGGTCAGGTCGGTGGTCACGTTGATCGCCGTGGCTGCATCGGACAGGTTGCCCGCCGCATCCGCCGCCGCGCCCGCGTCCAACGCGATTTCCACAGTGCCATCATGGTCCGGTGTGACGGTAAAGCTGTAGTCCGTGCCGCTACCAGTCAGCGCCGAAGCGGTGCCGTTGACCAGCGCGACACTGGTCAGGTCCAGACCGGTGACCACCTCCGAAAAGGTAAGCGTGGCAATAAAGGGATCGGCCTGAGGTGTGATCGGTCCGGCAAGGGTCGCAGTCGGAACAGCCACATCCTTGAGCTTGGTGTCTGTCGCATTCGCGCCAGTGTTGCCTGCCGGATCGGTCAGCGCAACACTCAGCGTTACAGTGCCATCAGACAGCGGCGACAGGTCCATACCGCTGATCTGATCGGTGGCGCTGGCGATGGTGCCTGCGCCGCTGACCGGCGTGCCGCCCCCGTCTGACGAGATGGTATAGGCAAAGCTGGCGCCGACCTCGGCCCCCGCAAAGGTAAAGCTGACCGCCGCCTGATTGCCCCCGTTGATCGGGTTCTGATCAAGGGTCGCACTATACCCGGCGGGCGCAACGACGTCCTTGGATACACTGGCAATGGCCTGCGGGGCCGGGTTGCCGGCTGCGTCGCTGGCATCGGCAGTCAGGCCAAGGGGGCCATCCGCAAGGGATGTCAGGTCAAGCGACACGGACCATGCTCCGCCGGTCACGGTGGCCACACCGGTCACAAGACCCGCTGCCGCATCGCTGACCGATACATTGACCATTGCCCCATCAAGCAGATCCGTTGAGGTGCCCGAGATCACGGTTGATGCCGCCTCTGCCCCATTGACCACGTCATCCCCGGCCAGCGGCGCGTCGAATGCCAGGCTGGGGGCTGTGGCATCCTTGATCGCGGTGTCTGTCGCATCATCGCCGGTGTTGCCCTTAAAGTCGGTCAACGTGACGGTGAGGGTCAAGGTGCCGTCAGGCAGGCTGGACAGGTCGATGCCGGTCACCTGATCGGTTGCGGTTGCGATGGTGCCGGTGCCGGTGACAGGCGCACCGCCCCCGTCCGAAGCGATGGAATAGGCAAAGGTCACGTCGGTGCCGGGCGCGCCGGGTCCAACCTCAGCATCGGCGAAGGTAAAGCTCACCGCTGTTGTGTTCGCGATGTTCACCGGGTCCTGATCCAGCGTGGCGGAATAGCCGGTGGGCGCGACAGTGTCCTTGAGGAAACTGGTCGAGGTCGAGGCGCTGTTGCCTGCGGCGTCGGAGACTACCGCCGTCAGGGTGATGGTCCCGTCGCCAAGCGACGACAGGTCCAGCGCATCGGTCCAACTGTGCGCAGGCGCGGGACCGGCGGTCAGGCCGGTCGTGACCGAAACGCTGCCCGCTGCGCCGTCGGTGGCGGTCAGGACAACCTGTACCGCGTCGGCGGCGTTCAGCGCCGTGCCCGATGCGGTGAACGCCGCAGCCTCTGCCGCGTTGACCGCGTTGGCGTAGAACGCGTTGGCGCCCGCCGCCGGATCGAGAATCTCGATCGTGGGCGCGGTGGTGTCCTTGGTCAGGGATGCGGTGTCCTGCACTGCCGGGTTGCCGGCCAGATCGGTCACGTCCGCTGACAGTTCATAGTCGCCATCCGCCAGTGCCGCGATGTCGAAAGTCAGGCTCCAGCTGCCCGCGCTGACCGGGGCCTCGCGATAGTAGACCGCCGTGCTGGCGCCGTCGCGCAGGATCAAGCGGACAATCGTGCCATCAACGACGCCCGTGGCGGTGCCGGAGACCGCAAAGGACGCGGCCTCGGCCCCATTGATCACATCATCAACCGCTATCGGCCCATCGATGGTGACAACGGGAACGTCGGCGTCTTTGGTGGCCGTGGCCGTGGCCTGCGGTGCCGGGTTGCCCCCGGCGTCCGAGGCGTTGGCAGTAAGGTTGAGAGCGCCATCGGTCAGCCCCGTGACATCCAGTGACAGCGTCCAGACGCCGCCCGCCACAGTGGCCGTGCCAGTTGCAAGCCCCACGCCGGTATCGGTCGCATTGACGGTCACCACGGCGCCATCGGCCAGCCCCGTCGAGGTGCCTGAGACGGTCACAGCTGCCGCCTCGGCGGCATTGATCACGTCATCTCCGGCCAGCGGGCTGTCGATCGCCAGACTGGGCGCATCGGTGTCCTTGGTCGCGGTGCCGGTAACGACTGCGCCCGCGTTCCCGGCCGGGTCGATCAGGATCACGCTGACGGTCAGTGTGCCATCGTCAAGCGAACTGAGGTCCAGCCCGGTCACATTGACCGTTGCCGTCGCCGCGGCAACCGTGCCGGGTGTGACAAGCGATGCGCCGCCATCGGACTCGATCCGCAGGGCGACAGTGGCCCCCACCTCAGCGCCGCTGACAGTGATGTCGATCGCGGTCTGGTTAGAAAGGTTCACCGGATCCTGATCAAAGGCCGCCGTGTACCCTGTGGGGGCGACGGTATCCAGTGTGGCGCTGGCCGTGGCCTGCGGGGCCGGATTGCTCGCCGCATCAATGGCATCAGCGGTAAGGGCCAGCGCCCCGTCCGCAAGTGCCGTCAGATTCAGCGTGGTCGTCCAGACGCCGCCCGTGACCGTTGCAGTGCCCGTGACGGATCCGGCAGCACCATCGGCCACCGCGATATTGACCGTCGCGCCATCCGCGAGGTCGGTAGAGGTTCCGGAAACGATGACCGCCGACGCCTCTGCCGCGCTGATCAGCCCGTCGCCCGCAAGGGGCGTATTGATCGCCAGCGCAGGTGCAACAGTATCCTTGCCGACAGTATCGGTGGCCTCCACGCCGGTGTTGCCCGCCACATCGGTCAGCGTGACCGTCAGGGTCAACGTGCCGTCACTCAGCCCCGACAGATCCAACCCGCCGATCACGTCGGTGATGGTCGCAATCGTGCCGGTCCCCGTGACAGCGGCACCGCCGCCATCCGACGCGATGCTATAGGCATAGCCCGCGCCAACCTCAGCCCCGGCAAAGGTAAAGCTCATCGCCGCCTGATTGGCCCCGTTCACCGGGTCCTGATCAAAGGCAACCGTATAGCCCGCAGGCGCGGTGGCATCCTTGGTCGTGGTGTCCGTCGCGTTCGCGCCGGTGTTGCCCGGCACATCGGTCAGCGCAACAGTCAGCGTCAGCGTGCCATCACCCAGAGCCGAGACATCGATGCCAGTGACCTGATCCGTCGCCGTGACGATGGTGCCTGTGCCAGTAATGGCTGCCCCGCCGCCGTCCGACGCGATGCTATAGGCATAGCCCGCGCCAACCTCTGCCGCTGCAAAGGTAAAGCTGACCCCCGTCTGATTGGCCCCGTTCACCGGGTCCTGATCAAAGGCAACCGTATAGCCCGCAGGCGCGGTGGCGTCCTTGGTCGTGGTGTCCGTCGCGTTCGCGCCGGTGTTGCCCGGCACATCGGTCAGCGCAACAGTCAGCGTCAGCGTACCGTCGCCCAGAGCCGAGACGTCGATGCCAGTGACCTGATCCGTCGCCGTGGCAATCGTGCCTGTGCCAGTAATAGCTGCCCCGCCGCCATCCGACGCGATGCTGTAGGCAAAGTCTGCACCAACCTCTGCCGCTGCAAAGGTAAAGCTGACCCCCGTCTGATTGGCCCCGTTCACCGGGTCCTGATCAAAGGCAGCCGTATAGCCCGCAGGCGCGGTGGCGTCCTTGGTCGTGGTGTCCGTCGCGTTCGCGCCGGTGTTGCCCGGCACATCGGTCAGCGCAACAGTCAGCGTCAGCGTACCGTCGCCCAGAGCCGAGACGTCGATGCCAGTGACCTGATCCGTCGCCGTGGCAATCGTGCCTGTGCCAGTAATAGCTGCCCCGCCGCCATCCGACGCGATGCTGTAGGCAAAGTCTGCACCAACCTCTGCCGCTGCAAAGGTAAAGCTGACCCCCGTCTGATTGGCCCCGTTCACCGGGTCCTGATCAAAGGCAGCCGTATAGCCCGCAGGCGCGGTGGCGTCCTGCGCCGTGCCGCTGACCTGGATGTCATAGACGGCTTCATCAACGTCGTTGCTGCCCAGCGAGAGATTAAAACTGAACGGCTGGCTGATGGTGGGATCGGTCTGAATCGCCGCTGCGGGCGTGTAAAGAATGGTGACGGTCGTGCTTCTGCCGATCGCAACAGAGGTCGAAAGCGGTCCGGTGACGCTGTCCACCACCACATTGGTCAACCCGAAAAAGACCGGCGATGGGGCCAAGGTCAAGACATCCGACCCCGTGTTGGAAATGGTCAGGGTCAGCGTCTGCTGCACGCCCGCGTCCAGTGTCCCCTGGATCAGTGTGCCGCCATCGGCAACCGCCCCCCCGACAGAGCCAGAGATGTCGATTTCCGGCGAGATCACGGTCAGCGTGGCCGACGCCGGGCCCGAATTGCCCAAAGATGAGGTCAGATCGCCGGTCAGATTGTTCAGCGCGCCCGCGGCCGTCGGCACGACATCGACATTGACGGTACAGCTGGACGCGCCGGCAAGGCTGCCGCCGGTATAGCTGAGGGTCCCTGTCCCGCCCGTGGCGCTCAGCGTTCCGCCGGTACAGGTGGTCGACGCGTTCGGGGTCGGCGCGACGACCAGATTGGCAGGCAGGGTGTCGATGAAGCTGATCGAAGTGGCGGCAAGACCGGACCCTGTGTTGTCGATGGTAAATGTCAGCGTCGAGGACTGGCCAAGACTGATGCTGGCCGGAGAGAACGCCTTGGTAAAGGCCGGCTGCGGCACAACGGTCAGCGTGTCGCTGGCGCTGCCCGAGTTGCCAAGGGATGAGGTCAGGTCGCCGGTTGTATTGACCAGGGCACCCGCCGTGGCGGCGGTCACATCAACCGCGATGATACAACTCGCCGAGGCAGCAACAGCCCCCCCGGAATAAGAGACGGTGCCGCTGCCCGAGGTAGCGGTCAGCGTGCCCCCGGTACAGGTGGTCGAGGCATTGGGCGTGGCCGCGACAACCATCCCGGCGGGCAGGTTATCGGTCACGTCCAGGGAACTGGCCCCGATGACTGCGGCACTGTTGTCCACAGTCAGGGTCATCGTCGTCGCAAAGCCTGCGGCGATTGTCGGATCGGCAAAGTCTTTGGAAAAGGTCGGTGCCGGAACCACCACAAGCGTATCCGACGCGGCAGATGCTGTCGGCACGCCGCTGACAAACAGTTGGCTGGTGGTATTGGAATAGTTGCCCAGCCCGGCGCCGCCGGGCACCGTGACCGTGGCGGTCAACGTGCAGGTCTGCCCCACTGCCACGCTGTAACCCGAGGCCGTGAGAAAGCCGCTGCCACTGAACGTGCCGCCGCCGCCACAACCTGCGCTGGCGGCGTGGCCAGTGGCCACCGTGCCGCTCAGCATCGCATCCAGATCGTCGGTAAAGCTGATGCCGGACACCGCTCCGCTGCCAGTGTTGACAACGGACAGGCTAAGCACGGTGCTGCCGCCCGCAGGCACACCCACATCGGCAAAGGACTTGCTGAACATCAGGTCAACGACCGCCGCCACCTCAAGCGTATCGCTGGCGGCATCACCTGTCACATTAAAACCGCCAATGGTCGCGGTGACGTCGGACGTGGTGTTCACGACCGTCCCCAGCGCGGCCGTGCCGGGAATGGTCAGCGATGTCGTTATGGTACAGGACGCCCCGCTCGCAAGCGCTACGCCGGACACGATGAACGAATCTGTTCCGGTGCCACTGAATGAACCGCCACAGCTATTGGACAGAACGCTGTCAATGATCGTCCCCGACAGCATGGCGTCCAAATTGTCGCTGAACGTGATGGCGCTGGCCGCGCGCGCTGGATCCTCGTTCGTCAGGGTGAATTCCAGCGTCACAGCGCCGCCCGGGGCAACTGGATCGTCGGTGAATTCCTTTGAGAGCGTGATCAGATTGCTTTGCACCTCCAGCGTCGCTGTCGCCGGATCAACGATGATTGCGCCTCCCATGTCCGCGGAAAGCGAGCTGGTCACGTTGCCATAAGTCCCGTCCGGCGCGCTCGCCGGTACCAACACCTCGACCTCTATTGTGCAAGTATCTCCGGACAGGACGGCCCCGCCTATATAGGTAAGGAATGTCGTTCCGGACAGCGACCCGCCGCAGGTGTCCGTGCTGGCCGGTCCCGTGGCCGCAAACCCCGAAAGATTGGCCTGAAGGTTGTCGGTGAAAAAGGTGATCGTCGCGTCATCGGTCGGGTGCACGTTCTCGATTGAAAAGCGCAGCGTAGTTGTCTCACCCGCAATCACCGGGGTGTCCACGAACTCTTTGGTAAAGTTCAGGCCGACCACGGACAGATCGTCACGCGCCGTGCCAAAGCCGAACGTCGTCCCGTTTGCTGTGCCGGACAGGGCATCTGTGGTGTTGCTATAGGTGCCGATTGCGGCGGAGGCGGGAACGTTCACTGTAACCGGAATGGCACAGGAATCCCCGTTCGCGCTCAGCGCACCGCCGGTGAAGGTCAACAAGGTGTTCCCTGCCGACCCTGATAGCGTCCCGCCACAGGCCGAGATCGGCAGCCCTGTCGCCGTGGCCCCGGACAACATGGCATCCAGATCATCGGTAAACGACAGCGCCGAAACAGCGGCGGATTCCGCGCCGGTGACAATATCAAACGTCAGGGTGACGGTACCGCCCGGCACCGCGCTGCTCGCAAACGTCTTGTTGAACACAACGTCCGCCCCGGCCCCCACGACAAAGCTGTCGCTGTCTCCCAGACCGGTGACGCTGCCGCCCGCAAGGGTGGCGGTCACTTGATCTGTGACCAGCGTGTAGGTGCCGCCCGACAGATCGCCCGGCGTGGTCAAAACAACGTCAAAAGTACAGCTTGCGCCGATCGCCAGCGAACCGCCCGTCAGTTCGATTCCCTGATCATCGGCACCAGGAAACACAAAGCCAATGCTCGAACCCGCGCCACAGGGGGCCGCAGGCAGGGTCGCGGTCAGCGGGAAGGACAGCGGCGGGATCGGATCCAGCAGCACCCCCACATCCGACGCGGCATCAGTCGTCGAGGTGTTGGTGATCGTGTAGCGCAACACGATGTCATCGCCCGCAGAAATCACCGGATCGGCGGCAAATGTGCCATCTTCGAGAATTTCGAACGCCAGCGTCGGCGCGCTGCCGCCTGCTGGGATGATCAGCGTATCAGTGGCCGCGTTGCCGGTGACCGGAACAGCGCCCACAGTGCCGGTGATCGTCGATGTCGTGTTGGGATAGCTGCCACCGACCGCACCGCCCGGCACCGCCAAGGCCACCTTGATCTTGCACTGATCGGCGGCGGGGACTGTTCCGCCAGTAAAGCTGATCGTCGAGGTGCCCGTGCCGCCAACTGTACCGCCGCAGGTGTTGGACAACAGGCTGTCATAGGTCAAACCGCTCAGAGCCGCGTCCAGATCGTCGCTGAACGCAACGCCCGTCGCGCTGTCAAAGCGGTTGAAATTGTTGATTGTGAATTCCAGCTCGGTGGTGCCGCCGGCATTTGCCGGGTTGATCAGGAAACTCTTGGCAAGGTTCAGCGCCGCCACCGTGACAGACAGCGTATCCTGAGCAGAGCCGACATCGACGAAATCGGCCTGCAGGCTGGTCCTGTTGACCAGATCGCCACCTGCGGTGGCCTTGACGTCAACCGTGACCGTACAAGAAGAACTGACCGGCAGAACCTCGAATCCGGGGAAACCATTGAAGCCGTTTGCGTCAAGCTGGATCGAACCGGACCCAGCCACCGCCGTCAGGGTCGTGTCCGGCGCGCTTAGGCTGATACAATCGGTCGTGGCATTGGCGGGGCTGGCAACCTCCATCCCCAAAGGCAAGGTATCGACAAGATCAAGGTTGCCGACCCGTACGCCGGCAGAGGGGTTGGTGATCGTAAAGGTCAGCGTCGATTTACCGCCCAACGACACGGAAGCAGGCGAAAAAGACTTGTCGAACGTCACGGCATCGGCGTCCACCGTCAGTGTGGTGCTCGCCGGGCCGGAATTTCCCAGTGTCGAGGTCAGGTCGCCCGAGGTGATGGTGCCGGTCGATGATGCCATCACGATCAGCACGATCTGACAAACACCGCCCCCAGCGATATCGGCATCGGCAAAGCTTAGCGTCGTACCGCCCGACGGCGCGGAAACGACCGCACCAACGCAGTCGGTATCCACTTCCGGATCACCCCGAAAGGTCATGCCTGCAGGCAAGGTAGTGGAAAAGGCCGCATCTAACGCCGCGCTCGCGCTGCCAGAGTTGTCAATCGAATAGGTCAGGGTTGAAACGTTGCCTGCGCCGATGGTCCCGGAGGACAACGCCGCGTTGAAGACCGGCTGCGCCATGGCGGCCGCCGATGTGAGAAGAGCTATGAACCAGACCGCCACAAACCGATTAAAAAGCTGACCGACCGACATAGAATTCCCTCCGCAAACGCCAAACCGCACATCTGCCCGCCAACCCTGAATGAGGGGGCACGCGACAGGTGTCCTGCGTATTTCACTTTTTCGTAACTGAGCGGTTTACCGCTGGGAAGCCTGCATGGTGGAAACAAGGCCAATTCTACCAAAGCGCGAAAAGAAGTGCGGCTTTCCAGAGACACCCATTAACGTCACCCGCCAAACCCCCGAAATTGAACACGGCTTGGCAATCAAGGGGAAAAGCGGCACCAAAGCCTCGTTTCAGGGCGCAACCAGCGTTTGCAGGTCAAAGATCGGCAACAAAACCGACAGCACGATTACCAGCACCATGGCCCCCACCAGCATCATCAGCGCCGGTTCCATCAACGAGGCAATCCTCTTGCGCTGAGTCGACAGGCCGTTTTCCACCAGCGCCGCCGCACGGCCCGTCATCCGTGCCAGTCGTGCCGACACCTCTCCGGCCCGGATCAACTGCCGCGCCACCGGGGGCACGACGCTCAGCGCCGTCAGCGCGCTGGACAGGGTTTCGCCTGCGCGGATCGCCTCTGCCACCTTGTCGGATTCGGCCCGGAACCGGGTGATTGTTAGGACCGATCCCGCGCTTTCCACCGCAATCGGCACCGTGTGGCGCGCATCCAGCACCAGCGCCAGCGTGCGCAGGTATTGCACCGCCGCGCCTTGCCGCATCAGCGTGCCCACCACCGGCAGCCGCAAAAACGCCGTGTCGCGCTTGTCGCGCAGCGACGGCACCCGCCCGCTGATCACCCCAAAGGCAATCAGCGCCAGCGCGATCCCACCCAGCAGCACCATATGTCCCTCGATCCAGCGCGACAGCGCCATCATGCGCCGCGTCAGGTCGGGCAAGGGACGGCCAGAGGTTTCGAACAGCGCCACGATCTCTGGCGCGACGGTCACAAACAGCACCCCCGCCACCAGAACAGAGACCACCGCCACAAATGCCGGATAAACCAGCGCCGACCCCAGTTGCGCCCGGTCGCTGCGCGCGGTCTCAAGATGCTCCGCCAGACTGTTGAATACGTTGGATAGTTCGCCTGCCCGCTCTCCCGCCTGTACGGCGGCCAGATAGTACCGGGGAAAGCCTGCTCCGCTGGTGTCCAACGCCACCGACAACGGCTCTCCCTCCAGCAGGGCGGCCTGCGCGCGGGCCACTACCTGATCCAGCGCCGCCGTGCTGCCCGCGCTTTTCAGCGTGCCCAGCGCGTCGTC
This sequence comes from Antarctobacter heliothermus, assembly GCF_002237555.1. Classification (NCBI taxonomy): domain Bacteria; kingdom Pseudomonadati; phylum Pseudomonadota; class Alphaproteobacteria; order Rhodobacterales; family Roseobacteraceae; genus Antarctobacter; species Antarctobacter heliothermus. Next base: position 192,115 of record NZ_CP022540.1, read on the forward strand.
CACAGCCATTTCCGCGCTCAGCAGCACCGCCATCTGCCGGGTAAAGACGGCCTGCAAATCCCGCGACAGCCGCGCCGGACCAAAGCCAAGGCTGCGCGCCCGCACCGTGCGCCCGCGCGACCGCGCCGTCAGGTCCGACACATACAGGCCCTGCGCCTTGAGCTGTGCAGAGGCATCCACCTCGGTCTCGGCCACAATCGTGCCCGCCTTGCGCGCCCCGTCGGCGGTATAGGCGACATAGGCAAAGGCCTTCATGCGCCGTCCCCGACCACGCGCAGTGCCTCGGCAAGGCTGGTTTCTCCAAGGGCCACCGCCCGCAGCGCCTGCCCGATCAGCCGGTCACGCGGCTCTAGCGTACTTTTCCACAACGCCCCCTCGCCCGCGCCATAGTTGATCGCCTCGCGCAGGTCTTCATCTACCGGCAGGATCTCAAAAATCCCGATCCGCCCGACGTAGCCCGACCCGTTGCAGGCCGGACAGCCCTTGGCCACATGCAACTCTGTCGGCAGCGGCATATTGATCATATGAAACTGCCTGACCTCGGATTCCGTGGGCGGATGCGGCTGACGACAGTCCTGACACAGCCGCCGCAACAGCCGCTGCGCAATGACCCCGCGCAGGGTCGCCGAGATCAGGAAATTCTCCAGCCCCAGATCGCGCAGCCGTACAACGGCGGCGACCGAACTGTTGGCGTGCAGCGAGGAAAACACCAGATGCCCGGTCAGCGCGGCCTGCGCGGCGGTGCTGGCCGTCTCCCCATCCCGGATTTCCCCCACAAGGATCACATCCGGGTCTTGCCGCAGCGTCGCCCGCAGCCCGGCGGCAAAGGTCATGCCAATCTCGGCGTTGATCTGGGTCTGCGATATCCCCGTCAGATCGTATTCGATCGGGTCCTCGACCGTGACGATATTGCGCTCTTCGCGGTCCGCCAGCTTCAGCAGGGAATACAGCGTCGTCGTCTTGCCCGCCCCCGTCGGCCCGGTGGCAAGGATGATCCCGTTCGGCGTCGCCGCCAGCTTTTCCAACAAGGCGATCTGCGCCTGATCCAGCCCCAGCTGCTCCAGCGGCATCAACCCGGCGGCCCGGTCCAGAATCCGCAGCACGATCCGCTCGCCATAGTTCCCCGGCAAGGAACTGACTCGCGTGTCGATCATCCGCCCGCCCAGCCGCAGCGGGATGCGCCCATCCTGCGGCAGCCGCGTCTCGGCAATGTCCAGCCCCGCCATGACCTTAAGCCGCGACACCACCCGTTTCACCGGTACGTCCGCCCGGTCCATCACCGTCTGCAAAAACCCGTCGATGCGCATCCGCGCGCGCAGCCCCCCCTCATGCGGTTCGATATGCAGGTCCGACGCGCCGTCCAGCACCGCCTTGCGCAGCAACTGGTTGACCAACTGGATCACCGGCGCCTCTTCGGCGTCCTCCAACAGATCGCGCCCGCGCCGCTGCGCCGCGTCATCGACCAGATCAAAGCTGACCCCCTGCGCCTCACCGTCGCGCTTGGCGCTGTGGTACAGCCGCGCCAGCACCGCCTCGAACCCCGCCGCGTCGGGCATGTCCAGCGGGGCCGCCAGCCCCGCGCGCCGCTGCGCCTCGCGCAGGCCGGTCAGCGTGGCCGCCGGTCCGGCCACCACCGTGCTGCCATCCAAGGCGACCCCGTGGTCGCGCGCAAAGGCGTAGGGCAGCGCCGGCAGCGGCTCCGGCGAGATCAGCAACAGCGGGTCCTCAGGGGTCTCGGGCATCGGGTCGTGTATCCTACGCAGGAGGTGCGCCACCCTTTGTGCCCTCAACACCACCGCCACCGCAACGATCTTTCCCAACTGCCTGCAATGCTTGACAAACCGCACCGCCGTTAACCCTATGGGAACCACAACGAGGCGCACAGCAGTATGACAGCACCACAGACCGTCCCTGACGGCCCGAAACCGGAATACCCGGATCAGGACCAGATCACCGCCTATGGGGCGATCTCTTTTCTCTATATGCGTGCGCCGAAATACGACCGCCTCGCCTTTAGCGACATCCGCCTGCTGATCCAGCCGCCGGTCGACCTACGGTTCTACTTCATTCGCCAGATCGAGGGCGTGCCGCGCGCCGCGATCACCTGGGCCTTTCTGTCACCAGAGGCAGAGGCGAAACTGCTGTCCGGGCAGATGATCGCCCCGCGCGACTGGGCCTCGGGCGGCCGTGCGTGGATCATGGAGCTGATCGCCCCCTACCCCGGATCAAACCTTGGCGCGGGCCTGACGCGGACCTTCCTAAAGGCGCTTGGCCCCAATCACCGAACCGCCCGCTTTCCCCGGTTCAGCGCACCCGGCGTGCTGAAACACGTCACTGAATTCCGCCGCGACGGCCCGGACAAGTGGACCAGCCACCGCATCCCGGCCCTCGACTTTACCTCCATTTCATAAGGACAAGACACATGGGCGCTTCCGGCACTATGCAACTTACCAATCCGTCATTGATGGCCTCCAGCACAACGCAAGAAAATGTTGGCCAACCCTACGCGACTGACGACATCTATAATTTTGACATCGATTTCAGCGCCATAGGCCCGACGTTTGTCTTCACCGGCGACTTTAATTTTTTCGACGGAGGCAACGGTAGTGGTTACACCTTCATCCCGTCAGGCGCGTTTCCCGGAACTTTCAATATCCACCCAAGCGATGGGGTCTTCACCTATACCGTCACAGCGGCGCAGGTGCAGGCTAGCGGCCTCAACAGCCATTCCGGTACGGTTAGTGCCAGTAGTTCCTTCGGCAGCTCCGATGTCGACACGCTGAACTTTAACTTCACCCTCTGTTTCGCGGTGGGCACCGGCATCGCAACGCCCGAGGGCGAACAAGCGGTCGAGGATCTGGCCATCGGCGATCTCGTGACCACCGCCGATGGCCGCAGCGTGCCGGTGAAATGGATTGGCCGCACCAGCATCCATCCGATGTTCAAACCCGCCGACCGGCTGGAGCCGGTGCGCATCCGCGCGGGGGCCTTTGCGCCGGGCGTGCCCAACCGCGACCTAATCGTGACCGCCGATCACGGCATGGTGCTGGACGGCATGGTGATCACGGCGGGCGCGCTTGTGAACGGCACCTCGGTGCAATGGGTTGACTGGCGGCGTTTTGGCCAGACCATCGCCTATTACCATGTCGAGACAGCGGCGCATGACGTGATCCTCGCCAATGGCGCAGCGGCGGAAACCTACATCGACTATGTCGCGCGCAGCAGTTTCGACAATCACGCCGAATACCTCGCGCTCTACGGGGATGAGGCCGCAATATCAGAGATGCCCCTGCCCCGGATCAGTTCCGCCCGGATGGTCCCGGCGCACCTGCGTGACCGGCTGTCGGGAACCGAGACGACCGGCCCCGCATGCGCCGCCACGTAACGGTCGCGGGCAATAGCCTAGGGCAGTGTCACCAACAGGGCCAATCCGGCCGGGAACGGGGCGCGCCCTGGCAAGCCCGGCCCGGTCCAACCCGGTCCGGCCCGCCTCTGGGCGATTGCCGCATTTCGGAGCCGAGGGCCCGGATTGCGGACCTGCGTTTCGAAAAAGGTTAACATGAAAACATCATCTTACTAAAAAGGCAGCACGAACGATTCATTCGCGCGCAGCACCGTGTCAGCATCAGGCCGGACGCCGCGAACTTTATTGCTAACGAGGAAAAACATGGCCACCTATGACGCAGGCTCATACTTCAGCTATGCGCTGAATTCCGGGACAACTTACGACTTTCTGGAGCAAGTTTCGTCGCCGCCATTTACTTACGACGATACCGAGGCGGACAACACCTTTGAGGTCGGCGACGACATCAATTCGAATGAGGTCGTCACGACATTTCTGGGAACGATCATCCTGCCGATTGCGGGCGGTGGCACGGTCGAAGCCATGGTCGGGGAGTTTTCCTCGGTCGGGTCCAACCAGCGCGTCTTGATCCTGCCGGATGGTCTGGACCCTTTAAACGTGACACTGCCCGCCAGCATCGACCTGAACGATCTGGACACCAGCGATTTCGTGACATGCTTTGCCAAGGGCACCGGGATTGCAACCGACCTGGGGACTCGTCCGGTCGAGGACCTGCGGATCGGCAATATGGTCACCACCGCGGACGGACGCCAAGTGCGCGTCAAATGGATCGGGCGCCAGACGATCCTGCCGCGGTTCCGCGGCGACCGCGCCCGGATGGTCTGCATCCGGCAAGGCGCCCTGGCAGAGGGGCTGCCGAATGCCGATCTCACGGTGACCGCGGATCACGGCATGGTGCTTGACGGATATGTGGTGAATGCCTCGGCCTTGGTGAATGGAAACGGCATCGACTGGGTTCCCCTTTCCGACCTGCCCGAGCGTTTCACTGTCTATCATGTCGAGACCGAGGCGCATGACGTGATCCTCGCCAATGGCGCAGCGTCGGAAACCTACATCGATTATGTGGCGCGCAGCAGTTTCGACAATCACGCCGAATACCTCGCGCTCTACGGGGCCGAATTTGCGATCCCAGAGATGCCCCTGCCCCGGATCAGTTCCGCCCGGCAGGTTCCAGAGTTTCTGCGCGACCGCCTGTCAGGACAGGGCCGAAACGTCGCCTAGGCGCGGCTCCTGCGCCGTCCGGATGTCCGGTGCGGCGCGGGCACAAATCCTAAGACTTTGTAAATTCGCCTCTGTAACCCATTGATTTTTGGTGACCTGATGGCTGTCCACGCGTGGACAGCCCAAAAGGTCAGTCCGAAAATTTCAACCGGCTGGGCAGCGGCGGATAGTTTTTTGTCTCCGCCGCGCGATCGATAAAGGTCGCGTCAAAGGGCTGGTTCAGATCGGCCCCGTCAAAGGGCAGCGCCCCCAGCGGGGTCTGTGGAAAACGCGTGCTATCCTCTGGCTGAATCGCAAGGCTCGCCTTCTTTGCCTCCCGCGCCAGCTCACGGGTCAGACGCGTCGCCTCCTTGTCAGAGGCCACGATCCGGGGCCGCAACAGCACCAGCAAAACCCGCTGGTTCTTGCTGCCTGATTTGCCCCGAAACAGCCCGCCCACCAGCGGCAGCTTCGAAATCCCCGGCACCCGCTGTGAGCTGGACCCAAAGCCGTTCTCCAGCAAACCGCCCAGCATGATCACATTCCCGTCGCGCACCAGAACCGTGGTCGACAGCGCCCGTTTGGCGGTGATCTCTCCACCCGCCGATGAGACCGCGTTGGTCAGGTTCGACACCTCTTGCTTGATCACCATCCGCACGGTTCCATCCGCATTGATCTGCGGCATCACGTTCAGCGTCAGACCCACGTCCTGCCGCTCAATGGTCTGGAACGGCTCATTCACCGCCCCCTGCCCCACCTGCGTGAACTGACCCGTCACAAAGGGCACGTTCTGGGCCACGACAATCTCTGCCTCCTGCCCGTTCAACGTCAGGATCGACGGCGTCGACAACAACCGCGTGCTGCGCGTCTCTGCGATGGCCGTCAACAGCCCCGCAATCCCGGTAGAGTTGTCCCCCGCCCGCCCGCCGATCACGCCGCCGTTGCCGGGGTTGGGCGTGTCGCCGTTCAGAACGGTTGAGACAAGGCTGGTCAGGCTGGGCCGCCCTTCCAAAGCAAACTGCACCCCACCGATGATCGCATCGTTAAGGATCGCGCCGAACTGGACCGACAGGTCGGAAAAGCCATCCACCGACATCTCAAAGATAACAGCCTCGACCAGCACCTGCGTCGGGCGGCGGTCCAGATGCTGCACCATGGTGATGATGTCCTGCATCCGGTCGGCCGGGGCGGAGATCAGCAGCGAATTGGTGCCCGGCTCTGGCACGATGCGGATCTGACCGCCCGTGCCGCCGCTGTCCGCGCCCTGAAAGCTGCGCAAGACCACATCCGCCAGTGTCGACGCCTGCGCATAGTTGATTTGCACCACGCGGCTTTGCTGGTTGTTTTGCTGCGCATCCAGACGGCCCGACAGGATACGGATCTGTTCGCGCAGGTCACGCGGCCCCAAGACCAACAGCGCGTTGGACCGCGCATCAACGCTGACGCTGGCGCCGTCGGGAACGATGCCCATGGACTGGATCACCTGCAGCACTTCGCGCGCGTCCGCGTTGCGCAGGCGGATCATCTCGATCGGCTCAGAGCGCGGCTGGTCGAGTTGGGAAATCAACGCCTGAATACGGCGATGATTGCCGGACCGATCCGACAGAATGATCAGCCGCGCGTTGGGCACGGTGGAAATCACCGCCTCGGACGGCAGCAGCGGGCGCACCACATCGACCACCTCAGAAACGGGGATGTGTTGCACATGGATGACACGGGTCTCGTAAAGGCCCGCCCCGGCCCCACCCGGAGACAGCTCACGCGCGGTGTTCAGCGGGACAATCCGGTCGGCATCGACACCTTGAACGATGGTCAGGCGGTTAACCTCCAGCACGTTGAGAAAGATCTCATACAGCGCGGCAGAGGTGACGTTTTCCGGAGCCAGCACGGTAACGGTGCCGCGCACGCCGGGATCAATGACAAAATTGCGCCCCGTTGCCTCTGACACGATTTCGACAAAGCTGCGCATGTCGGCATCGCGCAAATCCAACGCCCCTTGCGCCCGGACAAGCCCCGGCAACAGCATGAGAATAGCGATGATGCCCGCGAAAAACCGTGCGCGGAATCGCACCGGTCCGCTCATGTCGGTCATAGTTCCTGCCCGCACTTTCGTGCCCTCTCAATCATGTCATGCGCCGCGTGTTTCACGGTCGTTGCGCATAACATACAGGCAAAAAAAGGGCTTGTCTCCCCCCGGGCGAATCGTTCGTGCAGGCGGTCAGTCGCGGAAGGCCAGAAAGGCGTCTTCGCCGTGGTTGTCCACGCGCAAGCCCCCGGTTTCGATCCCGGTCACGATGACATTGTCGGTCAGAGTGTCACCAACCCGGATCAGGCGTTCGCCAGTGGGATGCGATATGATGGCCCACCGGGTATCCCCGTCGCTGACCACCCCTTTCAGCGCAAAGCCAAGGCTGTCCAATGGCGGCGCAGGCGGGCGCGGCGGTTCCTGAAAAACCGGGGTCGGCGGGCGCGGCGGCTGCGGTTCGGGCGGCTGATAGCTGCCGAACAACGACGGCCAGCGGAGCGGCGGCTGGGGCTGGGGAATATCCAGCTCTAGCGTGTCATCCACCGGCGCAGGTGCCAGCACCGCCGCCTCTGGCAAAGGGTTTTCCAGCGCGTGATACAGTCCCTGACCGGCCCAGATGGCGGCGGCAAGGGTCAGTGGCGTCAACAGCCAAGTAAGCCAGCGCATCACGCTCTCCATCCTATCCCACGGGCGGTCTTGGGTTTTCGTGGACGCCGCCCCCTGTCCAGTGGTATCATGCACGTCGATCAAGGCAAACCTTGGCGACGATAATGAGGACAGAGCAGATGACCCCCAAACGCATGATGCTGGCGTTCATGGCGCTAGGAGTGCTGTTGCCCCTTGCGGCCTGTGGCACCGCCGAGAGTACGTCTTCGGGTTTTCGCAAGAATTACGTCGTGGCGCGGTCGGCCCTTGAAGGGGGCGAATACGGACAGGCGAACCGGCAATATGCTCGACTGATGAGCAGCGCAGGCCCGTTCCTGCCCCGTATCCAGCTGGAATATGCCCACAGCCTGTTGCGCGCGGGCAACTATGCGCAGGCCGCCCAGATGGCCGAGGCGATGTCGATGGCCAGCGATGGTGCGGCCAGTGCGGCGGCGTTGGCGGTGGCGGCCACGGCCCGGCACGAATTGGGCCTTGAGGCGCTGGCAGAGGGCAAAACGCAGGCGGGCAAGATGCATCTTGAACACGCACAGGCCTCCATGGCGCAGGTGCTGTCCACGCACCCGGAGCTCGACCCGCTGGGATCACTCGCTGGACGTCAGGCCAGCATCGCGGTGCGGCTGAAGGCGCTTTAGCGGCGTCCCCAGCGCGAGCGTCGCCCTGGCGCGGGACGTGCCTTGGCCTGTTCGCGCAGAAAGACAAAAACCCCCGCCCCGATGATCAGCAGGCACCCGGCCCATGTCGCCGGAACCGGCCATTCGCCGAACACCATCCAGCCCCAGAAGATTGCCAGCGGCAGGCCGATGTATTCGAACGGCGCAATGGTAGCGGCATCCGCCATCCGGTACGCGGCTGCAAGGCAATAGCCGACCACCCCAGAACACAGACCCAGCCCCAGAAACACCACCCAGTCCCCGGGCGCGGGCCAGACCCAGGCCCGCAGAAGAAAGATCAGGCTTTCGTTCTGCACCCCTTCAGCAAAGCGCCCGTCTCCGGCGATCAGAAAGAACAGAGTTGAGACAATCAAGAACGTCCCCTGCACATAAACAGCAAGCGCCGAAGCGCGCGTGGTCATGCCCAACCGTCGTGTTAGCACCTGCATCAAGGCGTAGAACGCCGCCGCGATGACCGGCAACAGCAACACAAACCGCGAGGCGGACACTTCGGCCTTCCACGGTTCCTGCATCACGACCACGCCCGCGAAACCAACAATCACCGCGCCAATTCGCAGCGGCCCTACCTTTTCCCCAAGGACAGGGATGGACAGCAGCGTGATCAGCAAGGGCGCGACAAAGAACAGTGCCGTCGCCTGCCCCAGCGGCAGCACTGCCAACGCGCAGAAATAGGTCATGTTCGACAGCACGACGAGCAGCCCGCGCAACAGATGCAGGCCCGGTGTGCTGGTCTTCAGAACACCAAGGCCCCCTTCGGCAAAAACAAAGCCGAAAGAAAACACCAACCCGATGGCCGACCGGACAAAAATCATCTGATGCAGTGGATAGCCGCCTGACAACACCTTGATCAAAAGATCATTTACCGAAATAGCGACGATCCCGAAGCAGATGAACAGGATGCCAAGGGCGGGGCGGTTGAGCTTTGTGGGGGTCATGCCTTGGCCTTAGGGGGCGCCGTCCGGGGCTGCCTGTCTGTTTGCGACATGCATGGTCACTATGCGTTTGTGCGGAATTGCGCATCACGCAGCGACGACTAGGTTGCGCCACAGCGAACAAGGAGGGCCAATCATGCCCATGGTCGACATCCGCGACGTGCGGAAACAATACGATGACGGGTTCGAGGCGCTCAAGGGCGTCTCGCTTTCCATTGAAGAGGGTGAGATTCTCGCCCTGCTGGGGCCGAACGGCGCCGGCAAGACAACTCTGATTTCAGCTATCTGCGGCATCACCCGGATCACCGACGGCAGCATCGCTGTCGGCGGCCATGACGTGATCACCGACTATCGCGCGGCGCGCAGGCTGGTTGGTCTGGTGCCGCAAGAGATCAACCTTGAACCGTTTCAGAAGGTCGCCGATGCCGTACGCTTTTCGCGCGGGTTGTTCGGCAAACGCGGTGATGAGGCGCTGGTGGAACGGATCCTGCGGCGGCTGACGCTGTGGGACAAACGCGACTCCAAGGTGATGGAGCTTTCGGGCGGTATGAAACGCCGGGTGCTGATCGCCAAGGCGCTGGCACATGAACCGCGCGTGTTGTTTCTGGATGAGCCCACCGCCGGGGTCGACGTGGAACTGCGACGCGATATGTGGGAGACCGTGCGCGAACTGCAACGCGACGGCGTCACCATCATCCTGACCACCCATTACATCGAAGAGGCCGAGGCGATGGCCGACCGGGTTGGCGTGATCAACAAAGGAGAAATCCTGCTGGTCGAGGACAAGACCAGCTTGATGGCCCGCATGGGTCGAAAGGAACTGACCATTGATCTGGTCGATCCGATCGACACGCTGCCAGAGGCGCTGTCGGATTATGAGTTGCGCCTGACCGGCGACGGCAAGCAGATCGTCTACAGCTATGACACGCAGGCCGACCGCACCGGGATCGGACGGTTGATGGGATTGCTGGCACAGTCTGGCTGCAATGTGCGTGACGTACACACAGCGCAGAACTCGCTAGAGGACATCTTTGTCGGGCTTGTGGCCGATCAGAAAAAGGAGGCCACGGCATGAACCTCCCCGCAGTCCTGTCGATCTACAAATTCGAGATGCTGCGGTTTTTCCGCACCATCCTGCAAAGTTTCATTTCACCCGTCGTATCGACCTCGCTCTATTTCGTGGTGTTCGGTGCGGCCATCGGGTCGCGCATCGATCAGGTGGAGGGCGTCAGCTATGGCTCGTTTATCGTGCCGGGGTTGGTGATGCTGTCCGTCATGACGCAGGCCATTTCCAACGCCAGTTTTGCTATCTACTTTCCAAAGTTCATTGGCACCATTTACGAGTTGCTCTCTGCGCCGGTGAATTTTCTGGAAATCGTGCTGGGCTATGTCGGGGCGGCGGCGACCAAGGCGCTGTTCATCGGGGTCGTGATCCTTGGCACTTCGGCGCTGTTTGTGGATCTTGAAATCCAGCACCCCGGCGCGATGCTGGCCTTTCTGGTCCTGACCTGCGTCAGCTTTGCCCTGCTGGGGTTCATCATCGGCATCTGGGCCAAAAGCTTTGAACAGTTGCAACTGGTGCCGCTGCTGGTCGTGACGCCGCTGGTGTTTCTTGGCGGCAGTTTCTATTCGATCTCGATGCTGCCGCCCGCGTGGCAGACAGTCGCCTACTTCAACCCGGTGGTCTATCTGGTGTCCGGGTTCCGCTGGTCATTTTTCGGAATTGCGGATGTCCCCATCGCGGTCAGTCTGGCGGCCATCGCCGGGTTTACGGCGATTTGCATGATTGCGATCTGGTGGATCTTCAAGACCGGTTGGCGCATCCGTAGCTGAGCAATCCGCCCCGTCCGGTACTCCGCTGCCGGGCGGGTCCTTCGCGGGCCGAGAGCACGCCGTGATCCTCGGCAAAGGTCGTGATGATCTCTGACCTTCCCTCCATCAACATCACGCGTTCGCTGCACTGTCCGGAGATTAGGGTCCGGGGTCATTGCCCTGATGGAACTTGCGGCACCACCTCGATCACCGCCGAAACCAGCCCGTCTTCGGTCCCCCGCTCTATGCGGAAAGCGGCAAAGCGATAACCCCACAACGGCTCTACCTGGGTCAGCCAGGCGATCAGCCGGTCAAAACTGACTGCGTTGAACCGCATCTCGATCCCGTCCCCGCGCTGTGCCGAAAGCGTTGTCACGTTCTTGATCAATCCCGCGCCTTCCAGGCTGCGCTGCACCGCCGCAAGCCCGATGGGCGCGGCCGCGCCGGGACCGGTGGCAGAGCGCAGTACCTCGGAATCCCTGACCCGCGCCGCGACCCAGACGTCAACGGCCCGCGCCTCATCCAGTGCCGCCTGCGCCGCTGCCCGCCGCTCCAGCAAGGGCCAGAGCAGACCCGCCGCCGCGCCGCAGGCGAGGACAAGACACATCACCAGCAACAGCGCCCGCTCTCGCCCCGTCAACCTCAACATCTGTTCAACCAGCGCGCGCGTCATCCGCCATTCTCCGGCAGGCCAAGTTCCAGATCGGCTGTCACGCGGCCAGTGTCCTCGGCCAACCGAGCGTCACGCACGATCACGCGCAGTCCGTCTGCGGCCAACGCGTCAACCAGCGCATCGACCGCCTCGAAATCATCCGCCTTCAAGACCACCCGCATCCCGCCCGCTGGCTCCCAGGCAACCGTTTGCAGGTCAGCACCAGCGCCAGACAACACAGGTGCCGCATCGGCGAACAGATCAAGCGGCGACGCCTCATCGCTGCTGGCGCGCAGGGCGGCGCGCTCATCCGCCAGAACCCGCGCCACCTGCACCCTGATGTCGAGGATCGGGCCAGAGGGGACAAAATGCTGTCGCGTCGCCTGTAGCGCGCGCGCCGTCACGGTCGCAGTCTCTTCGTTCACCGCATGGATCACCGTCAGTTGCGTGGTAGCCCAAAGCGCCGCCGCCGCCGCCCCCGTCAACACAGGCCATTGCCACGCCCGAACCTGCCGCCGCAAACGCGTGCGCGCGGCCTGCGGATCGGCACGCAAATCCAGCGTCAATTCCCCGCGTGAAAAGGCCCGCAACGGCGCGGACCCGGTCCTGTCCGGATCGGTCTCTAGTGGAATGCCGACCTGCTGCAACCACCCCTCGAAGGACGGCAGAGGCGCTCCGTACCGCAAGACCTGTTGGGGGATCTCGCCCGCTGCAACCAGTCGCGCCGCCTGCAGGCACAGCGCGCCTTCAGTGGTCGTCGCGCCATCGCCGGGGCCAAACCGCACGCGCACCCGGTCGGGCGTGCCTGCGACTGTCCACATCCCCTCGGCCACCGGCAGCGCAAGGTAGTCGGGCAACACCGCCGCACAGCGCCGTCCGGACTGCCCGCGCCACGCTGCGATCTGCCCGCGCTCTGCGACCATGACCTTGGACCAGGTTTCGGCCATGCCCTCGGGCGCGAAGGGCCGCAGTTGCAGCGTCGCGGCGTCCGCGCCCAGCATGTCGGCCAGTTGCCGTTGGGCGACCTGTTCACGCCCGCGACCGCGCAATCCCTTTGGCAGGTCCAGCGTCACCACTGGCACCTCTTCGCCCGGCACCAGCGCCACATAGCGGCCACGCGGGGCCGGTTCCGTGATCGGGGCCGTTGCCAATCCGGGGTCCGGAGGCGGCGCTTTTATGTCTACTTTGTCAATCATCCGGCAAACGATAGTCGACCAACACGCCAACAGGAAGCGGATGCCGCGACAACACCACACGCCGCGAAGCAACCCGCCCGTCCAGCCGGGCAGAGGCGCGGGCCAGAAACCACTCTGATCCGATAGAAATCCGCGTGTCATCAAGTTCGGCAGCAACGGCGGGGGACAGCTCCAGCAGGAAATCTTGCACCGACGTGAACGGCGCGCGAGTGCGGCGCGCCACAAGACGCTGCGCCCGTTCGGCCGTCATGCCGGGCAGCCAGACAGCCAGCACTTCAGGCGTGGCGGTATTGACGTTCAACCGGGTGTCGCTGGGCAGCGCCGCGATCAATGGCTCCAGCCGGTCGAACTGTGCCCGCGACAGGCCCGGCATCCCCAGCAGTTGGCGGGTGTCCAGCAGCGGCCCGCCACGCGGCCGGGTGGCAGGGTCCAAACCCGAATAGGCATCAACATTCAGAGGCCCGCCCGGAGATAGAAACCCTGCGATTTGTGTGCCCAGTTCTGGCGGCATGCCCAGTCCGGCCAGCAGACGGGCAAACCCCTCTTGCGCGCCAAGGTCATCCGGGATCGCCAGCCAGTTCACGTTAAAACGCCCTTGCAAATCCTCGATAGTCCCGGTGACGGCACCGCGGTCCAGATCGACGGCGACAATCGGCTGCGCCCAGCCTTCGGTCGTCGTGTCCGGTCCCCCGGCGGGGTCCGCCTCAAGCACGGTTATCGCCAAGGCCTCGAACGCGTCCAGATAGGCGTCGATCTGCGCCGCGCCTTGCCATGCGGCCTGCCGCTGAACGCTCATTTCGGCGCGGATCAGCAGCACCGCCGCCGCCGCCGCCAGCGCCCCCACCAGAACCAGTGCATTGACCAGAATAAAGCCGCGTTGCGCCCTCATTGCAGTACCTCGATGAGGCGGATGTCTCCCAGCCCGTCGATCACCAGAGTGATCTCGATCGCGGCGGGCAGCGTGTCGGAATAGGTGTTGGCGACCAATGCAAAGGCGGTGTCACCGTCCGCAGCGCCGGGCGGCGGGGCATTGACGAACAGGTCTGCGCCGGTCCCCTCAATCCAGCCGTATCCCGTCCAGTAGCTACGCAGGCGCAGAGCCTGAACCCCGTCCAGCAAGTCCCGCGCAGGGGTGCGTAGACTGTCTCGAGCCGGGGTTGTGACCGGCCAGTAGCGGCGCGACAGAACGCCAGCCTCACGGTCCAGCCGCCATTCCGCGCGTTGGAACGGCGCATCGGCCCCGGCTGGTGCGGCAATGGTCAGCCCAATCTGCCCCTCCGACGCGCCCTGATACAGCGCCGATTGCGGCGGGCTGGCAGGCGGAAAAAACAGCAACGGCGCAACATGGTCCAAATCGGACCGGAGCAGCGCAAGCGTCACCCCAAGGCTTTGATCCCGGTCATCGCGGGCGGTCAGAACATCCCGGCTGCGGATCGTCCCGCTGAGGGTCTGCACCCCCATCACGGCAACCAGCGCAAACAGCGCCATCGCAACGACCAGTTCGATCAGCGAAAGCCCCCTGTCGCCCCGCACCATCATGGCACCCGCGTCGGAGGCAGCACGGTCACCAGCGTCGCGCCCGGACCACCACGGGAGGTCACGCTGACATCGGCGCGGGTCAATCCGGCGGCAGTGGTCCGCAGGCGCGTATCAATGTCAAAGCTGTAGGGACCAAGAGTGACCGTCGCGGGCAGCGGGCCGCTGTCGGGCAGGCGCAGTTCCTCGGCCCGGTTCTCTGCGGCCAGTTGCGCCAACAGACGCGGCGTTGCCCCGCCCAGCGTGGTGCGCGCCTGACCGATGGCGTTCAGTGTCGCCAGTGTACCCAGCGACAAGATGGCAATGGCGATCACCAGTTCCAGCAGGGTCAGCCCTCTGGGGAGATCGGGCGAAGGGGTCACTGGGCGCTGCATGTCAACTTGCTCCACCCATCAGAGGCACACCGCCATGCCGCGCCGCGTCTGCTGCTGAAGACCAGCGCGAAGGCGGTGCTGGTGCCGTCAGACCGGAACACGATGTCCGGCGTGCCGGGGTCCGGTAGCGGGCCTGACGCCGAAAACTGCGCCTGCCCACTCCAATCATAGAGCCGCGCGCCGGTGTTCCAGCCGTTCTCGCCCTTGCGGGTCAGGGCCAACGCATCTGGTGTGACGGACAGACCGCGTTGCTCTCGTCCTAGGATAGCCAACGCCCAGTTCTGGTCATGCGCACGGCGAAACCGCTCCGCATCGCGCGCGGCGGGTGACACGGCAGACCCGGTGGCCAGCCCAGCCCCCACCGCCAACACAGCCAGTACGGCGACCGAAACCATCAGCTCCAGCAGGCTGAAGCCCGCGTCACGCGGCGCTACCCCTGCGTCCACGACCCGATGTCCGCATCCGCCCCGGTGCCGCCGGGCACCCCGTCCGCGCCATAGGTAAACACGTCAAAATCGCCGTGAACCCCCGGTTGCAGATATTGATAGGGCCGCCCCCACGGATCCTGCGGCACCCGGTCCATATAGCCACCCGACGCCCAGTTCTGCGGTACGGGTTCGGTGCTGGGACGGGTCACCAGCGCCTCTAGCCCCTGATCGGTGGTGGGATACCGAAAATTGTCCAGTCGGTAGAGATTGATGGCCGCCTGCACCGCTGCAATGTCCGATTGCGCTCGGGCGGCGCGAGCCTGATCCGGGCGGTCGATGACGCGCGGCACGATGACCAGCGCAAGGATCGACAGGATCACCACGACCACCATCAGTTCGAGCAACGAAAAGCCGGCGTCGGCGGCACGGCGCGGCGCGGCTTGTTTTGTTTGTGACATATGCTCCCCGGGGGCTCTTGACGTTTTGCGACGATCCTAGACAAGAACCCACAGGCAGACAATTGCCGCCTGACAATGAGTTGGCGGCTCAAAGGAGGCCCATGACAGCCTTGCCGACGCTCTTGCTGTTGCTTCTTGCCCCGGCGATCGGATCGTTTCTGGCTGTGCTGGTCGACCGACTGCCGCGCGGCGAGGACGTGGTGGCGCGGCCCTCGCACTGCCGGAGTTGTGGCGCGCGACTGGGGTGGCGCGAACTGGTGCCGCTGCTGTCCTATCCTATTCAACGGGGGCGTTGCCGCCATTGCGGCACAGCATTTCCCGGCTGGCTCTGGCTGATGGAAGTCGCAGCTCTGGGGCTGGCGGTATTGGCACTGTTGCGCGGCGGGTCCGATTGGCAGGTCTGGTGTTCTGCCGGTTTGTTGTGGCTGCTGCTGGCACTGGCAGTCTGCGATCTGATCTGGTTCCGCCTACCCGATGCGCTGACCGCCGCGCTGGCAGCGTTGTGCCTTGGCGCAGCACTGGCGCAGGGCGTGTTCGTTCAGGCGCTGGCGGGTGGCCTATTGGGAATGGGCAGTTTTTTGGCCCTTCGCCTTGGCTACAAGGCATTGCGCAGGCGCGAGGGGCTGGGTCTGGGGGATGTGAAGTTGATGGCCGGCCTTGGTGCCCTGACCGGCCCGTTTGATCTGCCCTTGCTGGTTCTGGTCGCGGCCGTGGGGGCGCTATGCGTCACCTTTGCCCTCCACCGGACTCTGAAAGGCGACCTTGCTCTGCCGTTTGGCTCGGCCCTGTCTGGTGCGGGTGCGCTGCTCTGGCTGTTTGAAAAAACCTTGCTGTGAATGCACTACCCCCTCGCGCATCGTGTCAGGATCGCTAGGATCGCCCCGCGTTGCCCTGCACCCCGCCCGTGAAGAACCGGAGCCATCCACCATGACGTCCCTGTTTCGACCCTTTGCCACCCTTTTGCTGGCCTCGGCCACCGCTTTTGCCCCGCTGCCGCTAATCGCGCAGGACGTGGCCGACCCGCCCGCCGAAACGCTGGACGTGCCGGAAATGGCCGCGATCGAACGCGCTTGGGCAGCCGGGGATTTTGTCACAGTGCGGCAGGGCCTCAAGGCACTGGCCGAAGATCCTGGCACGGCACTGGCGCAGTACCGGTATGGCCGCGTGCTGATCGAGGGGCGCGGAGGCCCGCGCGACCCTGCGGGCGCGGCGCTCTGGCTGGACAAAGCCGTGCAACAGAACCACGTCGAGGCCGCCACGCTGCTGGCCCGGATCTATCTCAGCGATGTAGCGGGCGGGCCAGGGCGCGATGCAGCCAAGGCCGCCGATCTGTTAACCCGCGCCGCCACCCGCGGCGATGCCAGCGCGCAATATCTGCTGGGTCTGCTGTATCAAAACGGCCAGGGCGTCGCACGGGATCAGGACGCGGCGTTCAACTGGCTGCTGGCCGCTGCGGAACAGCGTCACGCCATGGCCCAATTCTCGCTAGCCGCGGTTCAGTTCGAAAACAACGATCAAGTCGAGGGACTGCGCTGGTTGCGCGCCGCCGCCGGTGAAGGCCTGACAGAGGCGCAAATCCAGCTTGCCTTGTTGCTGGACAATCCCGACAGCGGTGCCACCAACCGGGTCGAGGCGCTGGACTGGTTCCGCCGCGCGGCAGAAACCGGGCATGTCATGGCCCAGCGAATGCTTGGCACACGCTATCTGCAAGGCGACGGCGTGCCTGCCGACCCGCAAGAGGCGCTCCGCTGGTTGACGCTGGCTGCAAAGGCCGGCGACGCGGGAGCGATGAGCAACCTTGGCTACGCCTTTGCCCGAGGCGAAGGCGTGCCGCAGGATCTGGAACAGGCGGCGGGCTGGTACGGCATGGGGGCCGAACACGGATTGGGGCGCGCCATGGTCGCGCTGGCGCGGCAGATGGAGATTGGCTCTGGCGTGCCCGAGGATTTCGACACCGCGCTGTCGTGGTACACTCGTGCGCTGGAAACCCCGGACGCCCGCCTTGCGCGTATAGAACTGGGGCGGTTAGCGGCCGAAGGGCGTCTTGACGGACGGGCAGCGCCGCAGCGTGCGGTGCCTTGGGTTCTGGCGGCAGCAAAGGCGGGTCGCGACGGTGCAATTGACTGGCTGGACGCGCAGGCGAAGGCCGGAAATATCCCGGCGCAGTCGGCCCTGGCACGGCACTGGTTCGACACTGATATGGCACGTCACCAAGAGGCGCTGACGCTGATGCGCGCGGCGGCGGATGCTGGCGACGGCCCCGCCCAGTTCACCCTCGCCGGAATCCTTGCGCGCGGCGACCATGACGGCACGCCGGACTATGTCGAGGCGCACAAATGGTACAACATCGCGGCTACCTTCGGGCATCCCGACGCGCCGGAAAAACGCGAGGTACTAGGCGCATTGATGACGCCTGATCAGATCGCCACAGCGCAGGCTGCCGCGCGTACATGGTTTGAAACCGACGCCCTGCGCGTGCCAGCCCCAGAGGGCAACTGACCATGCGCGGCCTGCTTTGCCCCCTTGCCGTCGTGATTGCGTTTGCGACCGCGCCTGTGCTGGCGCAGGGCGACTTGCTTGCCGCCGCCGAGGCAGGCGATCCGGCTGCGCAATTGGCCATCGCCGAAAGATTTGAAAACGGCGATGGCGTAGTGCAGAATTATGCCCGGGCCGCACAATGGTATGACCGCGCCGCAGAGACCGGTAACCGAGAGGCCGCCAACCGGCTGGGACGGTTGTATCACGCCGGTCTGGGTGTACCGCGCGACCTGCCGCGCGCCATCGCCCTGTTGGAACGCGCAGCGGAAAGCGGCAAAGCGGGCCACCTGTATGACTTGGCGTTGGTGATCGAGGCCGCGCAAACGGACGAGGCGGCGCTGACCCGCGCGGCCACTCTTTACCGTCGCGCGGCAGAGGCCGGGCATCTCGATGCGGCGGTCAGCCTTGGCGTTCTGTTGCAGAATGGCAAAGGCGTGGCACAAGATTTTGCCGAGGCTGCCGCGCTGTATCAGAGGGCCGCTGACACTGGACATGCTCGGGCGCTCAACAACCTTGGCTTGCTCTTTGTGCGCGGCGATGGAGTGCCTCAGAATTATGAGCGCGCCGCAAAGTTGTTCAAGGCGGCGGCGGACAAGGGTCTACCCGAGGCCTTGACCAATCTGGGTGTGCTCTACGAAAACGGCTTTGGCGTTCCGCAAAGCGATGACCTGGCCGCGGCCTATTACCGCCAAGGTGGACAGGGCGTTGCGGATCCGCAACAAACCGATCACCTGATTTACGATGTCCGACTTACGCCGCCGCCAACCGACGAAGCCGCGTTGAAGGATCTGGAAAAAGCCGCCCGCGCGGGCGACCCGGTGGCCGAGTTTCAGGTGGCCTATCTAGTGCTTGAGGACGATCTGCGTGATCCGCGCCGCGATATCCGCGCGGCACTGATGATGCACCGCGCCGCCGAAGCGGGGCACGCGCCTGCAATGGCCAATCTTTCGCTATTGTACTTTCGCGGCCTTGGCGTGCCACAGGACTTTGTCCTTGGCCAGATGTGGCTTGTGCTGGCCGGAACCAGCGGTTTTGACGGCGCCGCCGGATTGAGCGCCCATTGGAGCGGGAAGATGACCGCAGACCAGATCAATGACGCGCAAGCACGCGCCGAAAAGAAATGGGCCGAATGGCAAAACGAAAGCCCTTAAATACACCCCAAACGCGTATCAAACTTGACCATGCGGAATCTTTCAGGGCATTGTGGAACCGAATAAGAGCAAACTGTTACAGTCGTGTTGAAATTGATTTACCCCGATACAAGGGAACCATAATGCGCAATGGCACTTCTCTTCGCGTCCTTGTGACCGCCGTTTTCACTCTGTCAGCGTGCATGGCTCAGGCCGCAGACCCTGTGGCGCAGCACAATTCCACCGCTTTTTGGTTTGTGAACTGGTTCGGCCTGTCCAATGCCGAGCTTGACGTGGTGGCGCCCAATGGCGAGATGACAACGGTCTTCGCGGCCTCGGGAACGCCGGTCTTCGAACTGGATCGCGGTCAGGCAACAGACGGCGTATACAATTATGAATTGACGGCCGCGACCGAAGAGCGTGTCAAGATCGTCAACCCACAAAACAACGGGCGCGGTGACGCCGCCTCGGACACTGCGGCGAAATCCTTTTACCTGACCGGACGATTCGTCGTTTCCCGTGGCGTCATAACGACACCTGACGAGATGACCGAAGAAGAAAATTGATTCGATAAACGAACAAACGCGCGCGAGGAAAGACACCATGGCCAACAAAACGAAATCGACGCGGAAGATTGCCGCGGCAGGCCTAGGTGCCTGGGTGGCGCTGTCCAGCAGCGCCTCTGCCGACGTTCAACACCTTGATGATGTCATCATCACGTTCAGCCTGTGCGTCGGCAACGACTGCAACAACGGCGAAAGCTTTGGTTTTGACACGCTGCGGCTCAAGGAAAACAACCTGCGGGTACACTTTGACGACACGTCAACGTCCGCGAGCTTTCCCAAGAACGACTGGCGTCTGGTTGCCAACGATACCAGCAATGGCGGCGCCAGCTATTTTGCGATCGAGGATTCGACCGCCGGTCGCATTCCCTTCCGGGTCGAGGCTGGTGCACCGGTCAACTCCCTGTACGTCGAGGCTGACGGTGACGTCGGCATCAAGACAGCCAACCCAGTTGTAGATATCCACGTCGTCGAGGGGAATACACCCACCCTACGTCTTGAGCAGGACGGCAGCGACGGTTTCACCGCGCAGACCTATGACATCGCCGCAAACGAGTCGAACTTTTTCATCCGTGACGTGACCAACGGCAGCAAGCTGTTCTTCCGTGCCAAGCCTGGCGCCCCTGGGGACAGCCTTTACATCGATTCAACCGGTGAGGTTGGTCTCGGGACTAGCAGTCCGACTGCCGCGCTGCATGTTCGCCGCACCGACGGAACAGCGGCTCTTTTGATTGACGAAGTGAGCAGTACTCCCGTTCTTCGTGCGCTTATGACCCTGCAAAACAACGGTGACGTTCTGTTCCGCTTGGACAACACCGATTCCCCCGACCACTGGGATTTCGCAACTGCCAAGGGCCTGAGCGCGCTCGCAATCAACGCCAATGGCGGTGCGTCCGAGTTCCTGCTCAACAGCAGCGGCAACCTGACCCTGCTTGGTACAATTACCACGTCGGGCAGCTGTGCGACCCCTTGCGACGCGGTCTTTGCGGATGACTACAACATCTTGCCGATCTCGGCGCGCGCCGAAATGATGTATGACCTTGGATATCTGCCCAACGTCGGTCCGACCGTCGAAAAGGGACAGTATGACCTGACCCAGAAGGTGCTGGGTATGCTGAACGAACTAGAGCATGCGCATATCTACATTTCGCAGCTGAACGAGCGTATCGCCGTTCTGGAAACTGCGCTGACCGACAAAGCCGACTGATCCAGCACATGATCACGCTGCGGCGTAGCTGATCCACGCCCCGCTTGCAGACCGCAAGCGGGGCGTTTTACATTCAAGACGAGCTTGGCCCATTAGGCTGTGGCGATCATGGCGACGCTTCATGACGCCATCACCTCAAACGACCCAAATCAGGAAAGACAGACCGTGGACAGCACCGCCCGAACTGACTGGCTTCGCCTTGCCATCGCATCCACCATCGTGATCGTTTTGGCCTATCTGTTCTGGACCGGATCGCGTTACCCTGCGCTGGACGAAAAGGCGATGATGTCAGGCGGCATTCTTTTGGAGGATCCGCTGGGCTTTGAGGCAAAATATCCGCTGACCGAAGACATGACTGTGCTGCAGCGCATGTTCTGGTCCACGCTCAACTGGATCAACACCAACAAAAAGGGCATGACCTTTGGCGTGCTCTTTGCCGCGGCTTTTCTGACCGCAGCGCCCTACGTCCGGCGCAAGAGCTTTAACGGTGGCTTTGCCAACAGCGCACTGGGTTTGGCCATCGGCACACCGCTGGGAGTTTGCGTGAACTGCGCCGCGCCCATCGCGCGCGGCATGTATACCGGTGGTCTCAGGGCGGAAACCACACTGTCAGCCATGATCGCCTCACCGACGCTGAACGTCGTCGTGCTGACGATGTTGTTCAGCCTGCTGCCGTTCTACATGGCCCTGACCAAGATCGCGCTCAGCCTACTGGTCATCCTTGTGTTCGTGCCGCTGATCTGTCGCCACCTACCGCAAAAGGAAATCCCCCCGGCACAGCGCGTGGCCACCGTGCCGCCCGCGCCTCTCAGCGACGTACATCGCGCATTGTGGGACGTGTTGGTCAGCTATCTGAAAAACCTCTGGTACATCGTCAAGATGACGGTTCCGTTGATGCTGTTGGCAGGGATGCTGGGGGCGGTGGTCGCCACGCTGCTGCCGCAGGATCTGATCACTGGGCTGAATTTCAGCTTGATCGTGCTGGTGTTGATCGCTCTGGTCGGTGTTTTCCTGCCGGTGCCGATCGCCTTTGACGTGGTCGTGACCGGCGCGCTGCTGGGTCTGGGCCTTAGCCACGGCTATGTCATGGCACTGCTATTCACCTTGGGCAGTTTCAGCGTCTATTCCTTTTTCATTGTGGCGCAATCGGTGGGCTTGCGCGCCGGTCTCTGGCTCGCCGCCAGCATCGCGGGACTGGGCATCCTGTCCGGTGCGGGCGCGCACTATTATCACGAATGGCAAACGGATCGCGCATTGCGAATGTTGACCGGCGAGGCGTCCCACGCGCCCCTTCTCTGGGCGGCACAGGCCGCCGAGGGCGATCCGTGGACTGTCACAACGCCCGACGCGCCCCGCATCATCGTCGAACCGCGCCCCTTTGCGTCGCCCTCCCCAGCCGCTGAGACTGTCTTTACACGGCTGGAAGGCTGGGAGATCGGGCTGGCTCAACCGATCGAGTTTTCCATGGCCGACATGTGGCCCCCGTTCTGGGAGGGGCGCAGCCTTGCCTCTGGTGACATTGACGGCGACGGCGATATCGACCTTGCTGTCGCCTCGACCGAGGTGGGCCTGCGCCTGTATTCCAACGACGGCACAGGGCAGTTCACTCCGATGGAGATTGACCTCGGCCCGCTGTCAGATGCGCCGGTCTTCAACGCCGTTCTTGTCGACATCAACAACGACGGCTGGCGCGACCTGCTTCTGGCCACCTACCAGCGCGGAAACTTCACCCTGATGAACGGCCCGGACGGATTTGGCGTCCCGCAGCAGGTCGACAACACGCCCGACGCGCCGCTGAGCATGGCACTGACCTTTGGCGACCCGGACCGCGACGGCGATCTTGATCTTGGCGTCGGCAATTGGGCGGCAGGCTGGTATCGCCGCATACCGGGCGAGGAGTCTCGCAATCGCGTCATTTGGAACGAAGGAGGCGCTTTGACGGGCACAGCTCATACCGTCCTGCCCGGCATCCCCGGTGAGACGCTGTCGATGCTGTTCACCGACCTCAACAGCGACGGGAAGGCGGATTTGCTTGTCGGCAATGACTTTGAGGTGCCGGACTATTACTATTTGGGTGACGGTGCCGGTGGCTTTCGCGCGATCACGCATCAAGACGGGATCATCCCGCACACCACCACAACCACCATGGCGATCAAGACCGTCGATCTGACCAATGATGGCGCGCCGGAATTGTATCTGGCGCAAATCGCCGGACGGTCTTCCGGGGTGTCGGCAAAGCTGAAGATGCAGCCGTTGGACCGCTACTGCGATGCCATCACCCGAGACGATCAGCGCGCGGTCTGCGCGCGGAACATGGCGATCAAACAGTGGTATCGCTCTGGCAACAGCTTTGACCCCAGCTATGCCAGTCGCTGCCAGGATCTGTCCGGACGCGATCAGGCTGAATGCAAGGCCATGCTGATCAAGGATCTGGCGATTCAGCGCAAGGACGCGGATCTGTGCGGCATGATCCCGGCGGGCCAGTACAAGGCACGCGCCTATTGCGACGTGCATTTCATGCCCTCGCGCCCCTTCACCGCAGAAGAAGCCGATGCTGCCCTGCCCCAGATCCAAAGCTTTAACGTCCTGCTGACCTCTGACGGCGCCGGTGGCTTTACCGATGTGGCCAAGGATATGGGGCTGGAGATTGGCGGCTGGAGCTGGGACACCAAGATCGCCGATTTCGATGAGGACGGGTTGAAGGATGTTTATATCGTCAACGGCACATGGGTTCCGAATGAGGTCAGCCCGTCAAACCTGTTCTACCACAACACCGGCAACGGCTTTGCCGAGGCCTCTGGCCCATTTGGGTTGGAGGATTATCTGATGACGGCGGCTGGGACGCAATTCGACATGGATGGCGACGGCGATCTGGATATCGTCACCTATACGGTGAACGGCCCGCTGGCGGTGTTCCGCAACAATACGCAAGAGGGCCGCGCACTGACGGTGTCGTTCGAGGATCTGGCCGGCAACCGCGATGGCATCGGTGCGACGATCCGGGTGACAGATACAAACGGCGTGACCCGGATGCAGGAATTGCAACTGGGCGGCGGTTTCATGTCATTCGACGCACCTGTCGCGCATTTTGGACTTGGCGCCGCGGTTGAGGCGACCCGGGTCGCGATCCGCTGGGCCGATGGCGATGAAACGGTGATCGAAGGCAAATTCGCAGCCGAGACGCACTATCGCATCCGCCGCGCGGCGGACTGAGGCGGCTCAACCGCGGGCGCGGTTGATCTCGACCAGATGCCCGTCCGGGTCCATCAGGAAGACCTGTGCAAACCCGGCATCACTGTCGCGCTGGACGCGCAGGCGCTTGGGGTCATCGGGTGCAGCGTCTTCGCTGTACCCCGCCGCTGACAGCCGGGCGATGAAACCGTCGAAGTCCTTAGTCGACAAGGCAAAATGAATGTCCCTGCCGGTGACCGGCCCGTTGCGATAGGTACCTTCTGGGTTGACAATCAGGTGCAACTGCCCGTCACCGCACCCATACCATAGCCCGTCAAATCCGAATTCTGGCCGTGGCAGTCTGGGGAGGCCCAATGTGTAATCATAAAACTCTGCGGACCGCGCTAGATCACGAACCGGGAGTGAGATGTGGTGCAGGGAAAGCTGTGTCATACACACACCCTAGACCGGGCCTAAGACCCAGGGAAAGCCCCTGCCCCGGCTCGTCCGATCCGGCGTGCGATTGCCACAGGCCATCAACCCCGTTGAATCCGCCACGCTTTCACGGCAAGTAGAGGGGGTTCCCCGAACCCCGGATCGCAAATGGCCAAGCTCTATCACGTTCCCCTCTCCCCGTTCTGCCGCAAGGTGCGTCTCAGCCTTGCGGAAAAGAAGATCGAATGCGAGCTGGTCGAAGAGCGCTATTGGGAGAAGGATCCGGATTTCCTGCGCCGCAACCCGGCGGCCAAGGTGCCTGTGCTGAAGATCGACGGCAAGACGATGTCTGAAAGCGCCGCGATCTGTGAATGGATCGAAGAGAAGTACCCCGAGCCGTCGTTGATGCCGCGCTCTGCCGACGCCCGTTACGAGGTGCGCCGCATCATTGGCTGGTTCGACGACAAGTTTCACAACGAGGTCACCTCGAAGCTGCTGTATGAGCGGGTGAACAAGAAGGTGATGAAGGCTGGGTTTCCCGACAGCGGCAACGTCAAGTCCGGGGCACGGGCGGTCAAGTATCACCTCGACTACATGGGCTGGCTGCTGGATCACCGTCGCTGGCTGGCGGGGGACAGCATGACGCTGGCCGATTTTGCTGCCGCTGCACATCTGTCGAGCCTTGACTACATCTCAGACGTGGATTGGCATCGGTCGGAGGTGGTCAAGGATTGGTATGCCAAGATCAAATCGCGTCCGGCCTTTCGGTCGATTCTGGCCGATCAGGTGCCGGGCTTTCCGCCGCCAGCACATTATGCTGACCTTGATTTCTGAGCGGGCAGCGATTTTTCGTCGAAAAATCGGTGGGGGCGCAGCCCCCGTCCCTGCGGGACTCCCCCGGGATATTTTCAGACAGAAGAAACAGGGGGCGGTTTGGTGGATCTGACTGAGCGCCTAAAACGTGAGGCTCTGGACGTTGGGTTTGCCGATTGCCGGATCTGCCGTCCCGGCGATGTGCCCGAGGTTATGGCGCGGTTGCGCGGGTTTCTACACAAGGGCTACCATGGTCAAATGGGTTGGCTGGCGGAGCGTGTCCATTGGCGCGGCGCGCCTGACGTGCTTTGGCCCGAGGCGCAATCAGTCATCATGCTGGCCGAGAACTATGGCCCCGACGACGATCCGCTTGCCGTTCTGGAGGTCCGTGACCGGGCTGCGATCAGCGTTTATGCCCGCAACCGCGACTACCACGATGTGGTCAAGAAACGGCTGAAACGGCTGGGGCGCTGGCTAATCGACACGGCGGGCGGCGAGATCAAAGTATTTGTGGATACTGCGCCGGTCCCTGAAAAACCGCTAGCACAGGCAGCCGGACTGGGTTGGCAAGGCAAGCACAGTAATCTGGTCAGTCGGCAGTTGGGGTCATGGCTGTTTCTGGGCTGCGTCTTTACCACGTTGGAGTTGACCCCGGACGGCGCGGAGCGCGATCACTGCGGGTCATGCCGCGCCTGTTTGGACATCTGTCCCACCAACGCCTTTCCCGCGCCTTATCAGGTGGACGCACGTCTCTGCATTTCCTACCTGACGATTGAGCACAAGGGGCCGGTCGATGAGGGACTCCGCCCCGGGCTGGGCAACCGCATTTACGGCTGTGACGATTGCCTAGCGGTCTGTCCGTGGAACAAGTTCGCCCGGCGGGCCGAAGAGGTAAAGTATCACGCGCGGGATGATCTGGTGGCGCCGCCATTGGCGGATTTGGCAATGCTGGACGATGCCAGGTTTCGGGCGCGATTTTCCGGCTCTCCGATCAAGCGGATCGGGCGCGACCGTTTTGTGCGGAACGTGTGTTATGCAATTGGAAATTCCGGTTTGCCCACTCTGATCCCAAGCGTTCAGGCGCTGTGCGAGGATACTGATGAAGCGGTCCGTGACGCCGCCCGCTGGGCAGTTTTGCGACTGCAAGCGCGTGTTTCCGGCCTCTCTGGAAAGCAGGACGGGCGCTGAGCTGCCATCCCAGCGCCCGGAGCGACAGTCGTTTTCTTGGGAGAAAGCACTTGTCACTCGACCGTTAAATGGCAGCAGCCCCCCTTTCGCGCAAGGGCCGCACAAGGCAACGTGACGTCGGTGACAATTCGCTTGGAAAAATGAGCCTCAACCCCATCTAATGGGAGGCGCGGCAGAATAGGAGGACAAAGTGGCGAAATATGAGCGAAGACCGGAGGTTATCAACAGCTTGACCCCCGAGCAGTACCACGTCACGCAAGAGGCCGGGACAGAGCGTCCGGGCACCGGCGAATTCTTGCACACAAAAGAGCCGGGGCTGTATGTGGACGTGGTTTCCGGTGAACCGCTGTTCGCCTCGGCGGCCAAGTACGAATCAGGCTGCGGCTGGCCCAGCTTTGTCAAACCGATCGAGCCGGACAATATTGTTGAAGTTCGAGACAACAGTCTTGGCATGATCCGTACCGAGGTCCGCTCGCGTCATGGGGACAGCCATCTTGGCCACGTCTTTCCCGATGGACCCATGGATCAGGGCGGCCTGCGGTACTGCATCAACTCTGCTTCGCTGCGGTTCATACCGCGTGACGAGATGGAAGCCGAGGGTTACGCAGCCTTGATGGATCAGGTGGAGGACATCCGATGACCGAACGAGCGATACTGGCGGGGGGCTGTTTCTGGGGGATGCAAGAGTTGATCCGCCAGATGCCCGGAGTGGTCGACACCCGCGTTGGCTATACCGGGGGCGATGTGAAGAATGCGACTTATCGCAATCACGGAACCCATGCCGAAGGCATCGAGATCATGTTTGATCCAAAGCGGATTTCCTACCGCAAGTTGCTGGAGTTCTTCTTTCAGATCCACGATCCGACAACAGCGAACCGGCAGGGCAACGACGTCGGGATGAGCTATCGGTCGGCCATCTACTATGTGGATGAGGACCAGCGGGCCTGCGCGCTGGACACCATCGCGGATGTCGAGGCCAGCGGGCTTTGGCCCGGCAAGGTGGTGACAGAGGTCGAACCCGTGGGCGATTTCTGGGAGGCGGAGCCTGAGCATCAGGACTATCTGCAACGTCTTCCAGGTGGCTACACCTGTCATTTCGTGCGCCCTGACTGGGTCCTTCCCAAACGCGACGCTGCGGAATAACACCCCGCACCGACGGTGGGCTCATGCGGTTTCGCATGGGTCCGCTGCGGTATTCGGCAATCCCTAATCGCGACGCTTTGCCGTATGAGCGCTCCAGACGTATTGAATGGAGACAGGGTTATGACGCCAGTGGCATTTTGGGACGGCATTGCACAGAAATATTCGACACAACCGATTGGCAACATGGACGCCTATGAGGCCACGTTGGATCGGGTGCGGCACTGGTTGCGGCCTGAGATGTCTGTGATGGAAATCGGTTGCGGCACCGGGACAACAGCGTTGAAGCTGGCCGATTGTGTGGCGGGGTATCTGGGCACCGATATATCAAAGGAAATGGTGCGGATTGCCACTGGTAAGGCGTCGTCCGTCGATCATGTGTCTTTTGTCGCCGATGCGGCCGAGACGGCAGGCGCCGGGATGACTTTCGACTCAGTGCTGGCCTTTAACCTCCTGCACTTGGTCGATGATCCGGCGGCCGTCATGGCGCATGTGCGCAAGCTGTTGCCCAAGGGCGGCTTGTTCATCTCCAAGACGCCCTGTCTGGGGGGGAAGCCGTGGTTTCGCCCCTTGATCTGGGGGTTGCAGAAAATCGGCAAGGCCCCTGCCCCGGTGCATTGCATGCGGCCTGCTCAGATCGAGTCCGCACTGATTTCGGCCGGTTTCGAGATAATCGAAACCGGCGGCTATCCTAAGAAGTTGCCCAACTGGCTGGTGGTGGCGCGGGCCGTCTGATCACGACGGCAGCACCACGCTGTCCGACATATCCTTGAGCAGGTTGGCAGAGAGGCGCAGCGCCTCTGTTTCCTCCTGATTGAGATCAGGCCAGAGCGTGGCGGACACCCCCTGCGCGCCGACGAGCCGGGGCAAGGACAGCGCCACGTCGGGCACGCCCAACACCTCCTTTTCGACAATCGAGACCGACAGCACCGCCTGTTCGTCCCGCGCGATGGCCTTGACGATCCGGGCCAGTCCCGCCCCGATGCCGTACCATGTCGCGCCTTTGCCGGCGATGATCGTGTAGGCAGCGCGGCGCACGCCGGTGTCGATACGGGCGCGAACCTCGGCTGTCAGAGGCGCGCCGACTTGGGCGGCAAAGGCGGTCAGCGGCACTGAGCCTGCGCAGGTGTTGGACCAGGCCAGCACCTCTGAATCGCCGTGTTCGCCCAGAACGTAGCCGTGGACCGATCCCGGCGCGATACCAAGGTGCCGCCCGATCAGCCAGCGAAAGCGGGCGGTGTCGAGGATGGTGCCCGACCCGATGACGCGGGCGGGCGGCAGGCCGGACAGATGGGTGGAGATATCGGTGATGACGTCGACCGGGTTGCTGGCGACCAACAGAATGGCGTTTGGGGAAACGCTCATGACCTCGCCGATGACGGCGCGGAACACCTCGGCGTTGCGGCCGAGCAGTTCGGGTCGGGTCTCGCCCGGCTTCTGGGAGACGCCGCAGGCGAGGATGACCACGGCGGCGTCGGCGATGTCCTTGTAGGTGCCGGAGCGGACGATGGTGGAGCCTGCGAAGGGGACGGCGTGGGCGATGTCCTCGGCCTCTGCCCGGGCGCGGGCGGCGTTGAGGTCGATCAGGACAAGATCCGAGACGATGTTTTGCAGGACCAACGCGAAGCCCGCGGAAGAGCCCACCATGCCTGCCCCGACGATACCGACTTTCATGCGAATCCCTCCTTGGCTGGCCGTTGGGAGGAGTGTGCCCGCTGGGGATTTGGATGCCAATGGGAGAGGGGCTTGGGGAAACTGTCCACGCGTGGACAGCCTGCCGAGTTTGCAAGATCAAGGGGTTACAGAGGCGTTTTCAGGTTTTGTTAGGGTTTGAGGGTGTGGGACGGGGGTAAGGACGGTCGGTTTGGGGTTTGGTCAAGGGTCTGTGCTGGGGACTCGATGTACTGTGGTTTGGATTGGCCATGATCGTCGTCGTTTTGGTGCGCGTGGAGGATGCGGATTCTTGGCGTCATTGGACAACTTGGAATGGCAATTGCGGCCGATAGCTGTCGTTCACTCATACGAACGTCGCTGCGATGCAGCTTCCTGAAAGCCGACGTTGGCATTGAGGTAACCTGCCTTTCTCCGACCAGTCACGATGCTGCACTGGCAGCCCTCATATATCTGCCAGCGCGTGGCATAACCACGCGCGAAGGCAAATCCGGTCAGCGCGTCATTAACATAAAACAAGGCTAATTGACCGTCAGTATCGTCAGCCATTCGGTGTCCGGCTGACGGTACTGACGGTACTGACGGTACTGACGATGGATTGACTGATGGTTTGTTTCTTCCAACTTCAGTAAGCCAAGCCACGCGCGACTAGGGCGCTCCAACAATTTATAGAAATTGGGGCTGGATGCGGCTCGATTGCGCGGACGAAGACATTCGTTTTGCCTATCTGCATTGCTTATACACGAAGCGCGTCAGTTGCACGGGGTGCCGTAGGCACCGGGTCCCACATCTTATTGCGACAATCGGCTCTGTTGCACGAATCCCGTGAGGAATTCATCCCGTGAGGGATTCATCCCGTGAATCCAGTGTGGTAGCTGGCATGCATGAGCAGACCGATACCACCGACCTACAAGACCAGGAAGTGGCCAGCCTATAACGAAGCGCTCAAGCGCCGCGGCTCGCTGACGGTCCATTGACCGGCAGGGCAGTGCAGAGCAATGTCCCGAGAGGTTGGTTCGACGCCGAGATGAGCTGGGATGCCGTGCCGACAGGCAGGCGTGGCCGCCAGCAGACCTACAGTGACACCGCCATCCAGACGTGCCTGACGACAAAGGTTCTGTTCGGCATGGCGCTCCGGCAGACGACCGGTTTTGTCGAGAGCCTGCTGAGGCTGGTTGGCCTCGACTGGACGGTGCCTGACTTCAGCACGCTGTCCCGCTGTCAGAAGACCCTGGCCGTCAACATCCCCTACCGTGGGTCAAAGGACCCGCTCCACCTGTTGATCCCCTCTCGTGACATTGCTGCGCAATGCACTGCCGGGCAGTGGACAGCACCGGAATCAAGGTCGAGGGCAAAGGCGAGTGGCGCGCTCGCAAGCCTGGTGGCCCCAAACGGCGGGTCTGGCGCAAGATCCACCTTGGGGTCGACGAGGAAACGCTGGAGGTCCGGGCTGTCGGGATCACCGGGAGCCACATCAGTGATGCGCCGGTCTTGCCCGATCTGCTCCGCCAGATCCCGATGGGCGAAAAGATCGGCTCGGTGGTCGCCGACGGTGCCTGCGACACCCGCAAGTGCCACGATGCCATCGCGGATCGCGGCGCCCACGCAGTCATCCCGCCCCGCAAGAACGCTAAGCCGCGGAAGACCGCTGGTGCCGTGGCTCGAAACGAGGCCTTGCGCGCTGCGAAAGACCTCGGCCGAGCCCTGTGCCGACGATGGAGGGGATACCACCGCCGGAGCCGCGTCGAGACGAAGATGCATTGTGTAAAGCTGCTGGGTCAGCACCTCATGGCACGGGACTTCGACCATCAGGTCGCCGAACTCCAGGTCCGCATCGCCGTCATGAATGGCTACACAGCACTCGGCATACCCGTCACAGAGCCTGTGGGATGAGACCGTCCGGGTAAAGGGGAACCTCGGTTTTCAGACGATTTGCGCAAAAGAGTCGATCGCACGCCCCGTGAGGTGTTCCAGGACGAGCGCGCGAGTCTTGTGCCCTACGTCGGCCCATTCGATCATTGCCCTGCAGGCGATTGCGAAGCAATCTGCCGAGAGGGGGCTTCCATGCCGTGCCGGCGTCGGTCTCGAAGACCTGCCTCGTCCGGTTTGACAAGAACCGCTACTCGGTGGATGGCCTTCCGTCTTTGGCGACGCCAAGATGACCACTACGCTCCTCGACCGCCTTACCCACCATTGTGAGATCGTCGAAACCGGCAACGAAAGCTGGCGCTTCAAGACCAGAGAATAAACGAACTCCCGCTGGCCCGATACGGCTGCGCTGTGTGGTGGTTACACCGCATCGGGCCAGCTACCCGAGGGCTCAGCAGGGGGTCATTTTTGGATGCCGATAGGGGGTCAAGATTGCCTGTCGATTGACACCACGCTGATAATCCGTTGTTAACTCAAGAGCGGACCATCCTTTTTAGAAAACCAGAATATAACAGGCGGGGCCATGACCCCGCCTGTTATCGTTGTAATCAGTCACTGTACAGCAGGGCCGAAACTCATAGCAAAAAGTTTGCGCACGCTTTTAGCTTTTCTTTGCGCACACTTCCCCTTGGACTGCCTCTATGACCTAGCGTTTCATTAAGAACACTTCGAATGCCCGCAAGACCCGCAGGTCATGCACCCCTCCACCATGCGTAGGTCTAATTGGCCGCAGTTCGGGCAGGCCGGGCCGCGGGGTTGGTCGAGGTTCACGACCTGGGCCTGGGGGTCGCTTTTCAGGCCCATGCCTTCGCCTTCAAGGAACCCGGTGGAGACCATGTGCCGTTCTATCACACCGCCGATTGCGGCCAGGATCGACGGGATGTATTTGCCCTGCACCCAGGCTCCGCCACGCGGGTCGAAGACGGCCTTGAGTTCCTCCACCACAAACGACACATCGCCGCCGCGCCGGAACACGGCAGAGATCATGCGTGTCAGCGCCACGGTCCAGGCGAAATGTTCCATGTTCTTGGAGTTAATGAACACCTCAAAGGGGCGGCGATGTCCTCCGACGATGATGTCGTTGATCGTCAGATAAATGGCGTGTTCGCTGTCGGGCCATTTCAGCTTGTAGGTATTGCCCTCGAGCGCCTGCGGGCGGTCCAGCGGCTCGGACATGTAGACGACGTCGCCATGCGGCTGGCGTGGTTCGGCGGCATCGGTGGCGACAATCTCCGGAGCCCCCTGCCCAAAGCGCAACCAAGCCGCGCTAACTTGCATTGCAGACGCAAGTTCTTCGATTTTCCCGAACTTCTCCACTCCCAAATTTTCAAGTTTGGAAATTGTCGCTTGATTTACATCCAGAGCGACCGCCAAGTCGTGCTGGGTCAAACCAGCTTTTTTCCTAGCTGTCTTCATTCGCATAGCGGAGGAATCCTCCGATACACTCAACACACTTCCCGTCACCGCATTCGGCCGGTAGGTCGTGCAGCCCTTGCAGCCCGTCTCGAACGCCTCAAGGTACACGTCCTTGAAATCCTCGAACGAGATATCCTCGGGGCAGTTGATCGTTTTGGAGATCGACGAGTCCACCCATTTCTGTGCTGCCGCCTGCATGCGCACATGTTCCAGCGGCGCCAATGTCTGGGCGTTCACAAAATACTCGGGCAACTCCGCGTCCGCGCCGTACATCTCGCGGTATAGCGTCACGGCATAGTCTGCGATCTCTTCCTCGGTCCGCGTTCCGTCCTTTTGCAGCACCTTGCGGGTGTAGGAATAGGCAAAGACCGGCTCGATCCCCGACGACACATTCCCGGCATACAGCGAAATCGTTCCCGTGGGCGCGATGGAAGTCACCAAAGCGTTGCGGATGCCGTGGGCGCGCACTGCCTCGCGGACATCCTCATCCATCGCCATCATAGTTCCGCTGGCCAGATACCCTTCGGCGTCGAACAGGGGAAACGCGCCTTTTTCCTTCGCCAATTGCACCGACGCCAGATACGCGGCGCGGGCGATCCGTTTCAGCCAACGCGCGGTCTGACGCGCCGCCTCCTCAGAGCCATAGCGCAGACGCACCATCAACAGCGCATCGGCCAGACCCGTGACGCCCAGTCCGATCCGGCGTTTGTTCATTGCCTCAAGGCGCTGCGCCTCCAGTGGAAATTTCGAGGCATCGACCACGTTGTCCATCATCCGCACAGCGGTGGCGACAAGTTCGTCCAGCGCGGCCTCATCCAGATGCGCATCGCCGGTGAACGGATCATTGACCAGCCGCGCCATGTTGATCGACCCCAACAGACAGGCACCATAGGGCGGCAAGGGCTGTTCCCCGCATGGGTTGGTGGCGCTGATCGTTTCGCAATAGTTCAGGTTGTTCGCCTGATTGATCCGGTCGATGAAAATCACGCCCGGCTCGGCATAGTCATAGGTGCCGCGCATTATCTTGTTCCAAAGGTCGCGCGCGGGCAGCGTGTGATAAACCACACCGTCAAACTGCAGTTCCCAAGGGGCGTCCGCCTTGACCGCCGCCATAAAGGCATCGGTCACCAGAACAGACAGGTTGAACATGCGCAAGCGGGCCGAATCAGACTTGGCGCCGATGAAATCCTCGATGTCCGGGTGGTCGCAGCGCATGGTGGCCATCATCGCGCCACGGCGCGACCCCGCCGACATGATGGTGCGGCACATGGAATCCCAGACATCCATGAATGACAGCGGCCCGGAGGCATCCGCCGCCACCCCCGCCACCGGCGCGCCCTTGGGCCGGATGGTGGAGAAATCATAGCCGATGCCCCCGCCCTGCTGCATGGTCACAGCGGCCTCTTTGAGCATCTCGAAAATGCCGCCCATATTGTCGGGAATCGTACCCATGACAAAACAGTTGAACAGGGTGACAGAGCGGTTTGTCCCCGCGCCTGCCGTGATCCGACCGGCGGGCAGGTATTTGAAATCCTCCAGCGCGGTGTAAAACCGGTCTTCCCACAGGGCGGGATCTGCCTCGACAGAGGACAGCGACCGGGCGATCCGGCGCCATGTATCCTCGACACTTAGATCAATGGGCGTCCCGTCCGCCTGTTTCAGGCGGTATTTCATGTCCCAGATCTGTTCGGCGATGGGGGCGGCAAAGCGCGTCATGTCAGGCGATTCCCTTAGGTGGCAGATCGGCAATCTAGCAAATCCACGCAACAGGTTGAATACGGGGAATGTGAGTATACCACATCATGAGGTTCACCAAAACGCGAATGGTTTATGTCCGTCCCTGTCGTTTTCGCAGCAACACCCGAACTTGAACCCCGCCTTTACCCCGCTATGATCCCCCGGACACGAAAGGCCCGTCATGCCCGTAACAACCCATCTGCTCAAACTCAGCGCTGGCACCGAAAGCGTCGACAGCCTGATTGATTGGCAGGCCACGCGGCGCGCCCATGGTAACGACGGTCTGCCCCGGCATGTCACGCGCATGTGGCCCCGGCGGGAGGACGAGGTGCTCAACGGCGGGTCGATCTACTGGGTCATCAAGGGACTGATCCAGTGCCGCCAACGCATCCTGCGGTTTGATCCGGTCACCGGACAGGACGGGATCAACCGCTGTGCGCTGGTGCTTGACCCCGAATTGATCCGCACCGCCGCCGCACCCAAACGCGCTTTTCAAGGGTGGCGCTATCTTGCCGCCGCTGACGCGCCACCCGATTTGCCCAAAACCCGCGCTGACGAAGAGCCGCTGCCGCCGGAACTGGCTGGCGCATTGGCACAAATTGGTGTCCTCTGAGATCAGGATTGGCCTGTATCAACGTGGCCGCCGTCCTGATCTGATAAAATTCGATTGTTGAACACAGTCATGAGGAGGTTCAATTGAAACGTCTTTTACTCGCCCTGACCTTGGTGCTTGTCGCGCCGCTGGCCGCTCAGGCCCAGCAGTTGATGGGATCCTACAACGCCTTTATCGGGCAGCAGGATCTGTTCAATTCCAACGGTGGGCGCCTGTCATCCGCCGCGCAGGTATTGCGTCAGGACCGGGCCAATTATCACCGCTTTGGCATCTCGCAGTACGGCGATGACTGGGATCCGTATTTTGGTGACATCAACAACCGTGGTCGGCTGGAACAACTGGTCAATAACGGCGGCCTGCCCCCCTATGTCGCCAACGCCATCATGGGCGGCAACGTGCATATCGTCGTAAACGTCTACGGTCAGAACGGCTGGATGCAATATGTCGAGATCATTGTCCCCGGTTGATCGTTCGCCCCTCTGCGGGGCAGCGCCCTAGCGC
The DNA here is from genome assembly GCF_002237555.1 of Antarctobacter heliothermus. Taxonomy (NCBI): domain Bacteria; kingdom Pseudomonadati; phylum Pseudomonadota; class Alphaproteobacteria; order Rhodobacterales; family Roseobacteraceae; genus Antarctobacter; species Antarctobacter heliothermus. The sequence goes on from NZ_CP022540.1 coordinate 227,482, forward strand.
CCTGCCCCGCGCACCCAGTACCAGCCCAATGCCACGCCCTCCCGCGCCCAGGCCCGCACCACGCGCCACAGCGGGGCCCCTGTCAGTTGCGGGCTGTCTGTCCGAGCACGCAATCCGACACGCCGCGCCACAAGCCGCGCCCGCGCTGCGTGATAGCGGTCTGTCACCACAATCACCTCTTGCGCGCCCAAGGCCATCAGAATCGGCCGCGCCAACCGCATGTTGTCCTCGGTTGTCCTTGCCGCCCGTTCCAGAAAAAGAACCGCGTCTGGCACCCCAGCGTCGCGGCAAACCTGCGCCATGACCTCGGCCTCGGACGGTGGATACGTCCGCTCGCCCCCGGACAACACGATGCCCCGGACCATGCCTGCCTTCCACAATGCCGCCGCATGGCGCGCGCGCCGCTCTAACGCGGGAGAGGGTGTGCCTCCGGGCCGCACTGCCGCACCCAGAACCAGTGCCACCGGACTGTCGTTTCGATCATTCATGTGCGCAGAGTCGCACAGACCCTGTGCGCCGCCCAGCCCTGCTCTGGCATTCCGGGCCAAGAGTTGTACGGTCTACCCAACGCGACAGGAGACACTGCATGACCGAAAACTATACCCCCCCGAAAGTCTGGACCTGGGACAAGGAGAATGGCGGCGCATGGGCCAAGCAAAATCGGCCCATCGCCGGGGCCACACATGACAAGGTATTGCCAATCGGCGAACATCCCTTCCAGCTGTATTCACAAGGCACCCCCAACGGCGTCAAAGTGACGATCCTTTTCGAAGAGTTGCTGGCCGCCGGTCATGACGCGGAATACGACGCCTGGCTGATCCGCATTGGCAAGGGCGATCAATTCGGATCCGGCTTTGTCGAGATCAACCCGAACTCCAAGATCCCTGCCCTGCACGACCGTTCTGGCGACATACCGATCCGAATTTTTGAATCCGGAGCGATCCTGATGCATCTGGCCGAGAAATTCGGCGCGTTCCTCGGCGCGCCGGAGAAACGCGCCGAAATGCTGTCCTGGCTGTTCTGGCAAATGGGCAGCGCGCCTTACTTGGGCGGTGGTTTCGGCCACTTTTACGCCTATGCGCCTTACCCAATGGAATATCCGATCAACCGCTTCGCAATGGAGGTCAAGCGCCAGCTGGACGTCCTCGATCGGCACCTTGCCGAGAACCGTTTCATGGTAGGCGATGATTATACCATCGCCGACATGGCGATCTTTCCGTGGTATGGGCGCACCGTACATGGCGAAAGCTATGACGCAGGCGATTTTCTCGACGTCACAAGCTATACCCACGTCCGCCGCTGGGCCGACGAAATCGTCGAACGCCCCGCCGTACAACGTGGCCGCATCGTGAACCGGACCGGCGACGGGATGCTGGAAGAACGCCACGCTGCATCAGATTTTGACGGTCTGGTCTGAACACAGCTGCGCAGCGTGTTCGACAGGACAGGACAGAGGGCCGGGAAAGTGTTTTCCGGCCCTATGCCCTGCCAGCGGCCAAGCGGTCGTGCGTAACCGCCCCTCGCCGCAGCACTTACAGGCCCAGCCGGTCCTCGACTGCGCGCAGGGTCGCGCGCTCTGCCTCTGACTGCGCCGCAACACGTGACCTGAACAGGGTCGCTTGCGACCGCAAGACCGGCTCTTCCGCCAATACCTTGAGGTGGTTCGCCCGCAGTGTCTCGCCAGTCGAGGTGATGTCGGCAACAGCTTCGGCGGTCAGATTCTTGACAGTGCCCTCTGTCGCGCCCTGACTGTCGACCAGCTGATAATCCGCAACCCCGCCGTCATGCAGATAGGCCCGCACCAGCCGGTGATACTTGGTCGCGATCCGCATCCGGAACCCGTGCCGCGCCCGGAAGGCCGCCGCCGCGGCGTCCAGATCGTCCAGCGTGTCCACATCTACCCAGCAGGCTGGCACGGCTACGATCAGATCCGCATGTCCAAAGCCAAGCTCTGCCAGCGGAGCCACCTTTTGATCCCATTGCACCAGCTTTTCCTGAATGAGATCGGTGCCGGTCACCCCCAGATGGATGCGCCCAGCCGCAAGTTCACGCGGGATTTCCCCGGCGCTCAGCAGCACCAGTTCAACATCGTCGACACCGATCACCGCCCCCGAATACTCACGCTCGGACCCGGTGCGGGACAGGCCGATGCCATGCGCACCGAACCAGTCAAAGGTTTTTTCCATCAACCGGCCTTTTGAGGGCACGCCAAGCTTGATGCTCATGTCTCGGCCTCCTCAAGATCCACCAGCAGGCCGGGACGGATAACCCCGCCCACCGCCGGGATCTCACGCCCCTGCCCCAACTGCCGGGTCAGCGCGTCATAGCGCCCGCCCGAGGCCACCAGCGGCCAATCGGGATGCCCCGGCGCGGAAAAGCCAAAGACAAAGCCGTCGTAATATTCCATCGAGGTGCGCCCGAAATTCGCATCAAACGGCAGGTTGTTCACATCGACGCCCCGCGCTGCCAGTGCTTCGCAGCGGGCGGCAAGCCGGTCCACCGCTCCAGCAATCGCTGGCATGTCCACCGCAATGTCACGCAGTCGTTCCAGCGCATAACCGCAGGTTTCCGATACTCGCACCAGCGCCTCAATCAGATCGACCTGACCGGCAGGCAATGGCGGCTCGGCGGCATCGGCGCGCAGCGCGGCCAGACGTGTGGCAATTTCATCGTGGTCGCGTACACCGATCACCGGACCGGCCTCTGCCAGCGGATCGGCACACTTCAGCAGCGCGGCCCGTGTCGCCGGCACTGGCGCGCGGCCCGCGTAGCGTTCCAGCAACGCGCGAAACCGCCGCGGCCGCCAGATGTGCCGCATCATCGCGGCTTTGCGCGCGGCACTGGTGTCCAGACCGGACACTGCCGCGATCAGGATACCAATATCGCCAACAACGGCCCTCAGGCCGTAGGGGGCCAGCACATCGGCGAACCGGGCAAAAACCTCGGCATCCGCTCCAGCAGGGTCAGCTCTGTCAAAGACCTCATAGCCGACCTGATGGTATTCCGAGGGCCGCTCTGGATGCTCTTCTTGCCGCCGAAAGATCTCGCCCGCATAGGTATAGCGCGCAGGCTCTGCCCCCTCGGCCATATGCCGCTGCACCACCGGCAAGGTGAAATCCGGGCGCAGAATCACCTCACCCCGCACCGGATCGTGGGTCAGAAAGGCCCGCGTGCGGATATCCTCGCCATAAAGATCCAGCAAGGTCTCGGCCGGCAACAATACCGGGCAATCGACAGGCATCGCACCCGCCTCGGCGAAGCCGGCCTTCAGCGCCGCCGCCTTTGACTTGATTGCAGAAAGTGTCATTTGTGCAGGTCCAGAATCTCGCGCACCTTGGCGACCAGATCGCCGCGCGGCACCTCATATTGGCTGGGGTGGTCTTTCCACTCTTCAAGGCTCGCATCGGCCGCTAGCTTTGCCCCAAGGATCAGATCCTTGATCTGCACCACGCCGCGCTCTTTCTCATCGCCGCCCTCGATGACCGCCACAGGAGAGCCGCGCTTGTCCGCGTATTTCAACTGGTTGCCAAAGTTCTTGGGGTTGCCAAGATAGACCTCGGCCCGCAGCCCGGCGTTGCGCAGATCCGCCACCATCGCCTGATAATCGGCCATGCGGTACCGGTCCATCACCGTCACCACCACGGGCCCCTGCACCGCGCCACCAATGCGGCCCTTTTCGCGCAGCGCCGCCAGCAGACGGTCGACGCCGATGGACACCCCCGTGGCAGGCACCGCCTGCCCGGTGAATCGCTTGACCAGATCGTCATACCGCCCACCCCCGGCGACGGAACCGAACTGCCGCTTGCGGCCCTTCTCGTCAAAGATCTCAAAGGTCAGCTCCGCCTCGTAGACCGGCCCGGTGTAGTAGCCAAGGCCGCGCACAACAGAGGGGTCCACTATGATTTGATCGTCGTCATAGCCGAGCGACGATACAAGATCGCAGATTTCCATCAGTTCTCCGATGCCTTCGTGACCGACATCGGACTCGCCAATCAATTCGCCAAGACGCTCTAGAGTTTTGGTGTCATTTTCCCGTCGAGCAGTCACAAAGCCAACCGCAAGATCAATCTGTTCCTCGGCTAAGCCCACGCCGTCGATAAACGCGCCAGAGGCATCCAGCCGCCCCTTGCCCAACAGCTCACGCACACCGGCCTCACCGACCTTGTCGAACTTGTCGATGGTCCGCAGAACCGCGTCGCGCTGGGCGTCGTCCGACAGGCCCATGGTTTCCAGCACGCCGTTCAGAACCTTGCGGTTGTTCACCCGGATCAAATAGTCGCCGCGCGGAATCCCGACCTTTTCCAACGTATCCGACAGCATCGCGCAGATCTCGGCATCCGCCGCCACGCTTGCCGCACCCACCGTATCCGCGTCGCACTGATAGAACTGCCGATACCGCCCCGGTCCCGGCTTTTCATTGCGCCAGACCGGCCCCATCGCATAGCGCCGATAGGGCAAAGGCAACTCGTTGCGGTGCTGCGCATAGACCCGCGCCAAAGGCGCCGTCAGGTCATACCGCAGCGCCATCCATCCGTCGTCTTCATCCTGCCAGGCAAACACACCCTCGTTCGGGCGGTCCACATCGGGCAGGAACTTGCCCAGCGCCTCGACGGTTTCGACAGCCGCACTTTCCAGCGCCTCGAACCCGTATTGATGATAGACCCCGGCGATAATCTGCAACATCTCCGCCCGCTCTGTCACCTCCGGGCCAAAGTAGTCCCGGAATCCCTTCGGCGTCTGCGCCTTGGGGCGAGGAGATTTCTTCTCTTTGGCCATGGATCGTCCCCGGTTGTCGCTGCGTTTGCGCTTCCTCTAGCCCTTCGGCTGCAAAGGGGCAAGCACACCCCCTTGCAGCTTCTTCTCTGTGAAAATACTCACACACGAAGCCAGCAAAGGGGCAACCGCCATGAACGACAGAACCGACCTGCTCGAAGAACGCCTCGCCTACGCGATGCGCACCCTCGACGACCTGTCCGATACGGTCGCCCGGCAAGACCGTGAAATCGCCCGCTTGACCGCCCGGGTCGAGATGATGCTGCAACGTGAGGCCACGCGGGAATCCGAAGGCACCGGCGGCATCGTGCTGGGCGATGAACGCCCGCCGCACTACTGACGCGCGCCCGCATGGGACGGCGGGCGGGGCGATATGCGGTCCCGCAGGGCCGCAGGAGCGCCGTGCGGCGTCCCCGCCTAATTTTTCAGATCGACGGCCTCCACTTCACCGTCGTGCAGCAGGATGTTCTTCCAGCGCGGGTTGCTACCGAACCGCTCATAGACGCTGACAAAAACCGTATCGCGCGCCAATGTGCGCATCTTGCTGCCGCAGGGCTTGCCCTTGCGGACGCGGCACACCCGGCTTTTGACCTTTTCATAGGCCGCATCTGTCGAGGACACCGGCAGTTCCGCGCCGGACGGCCCATAGTGCAACTGCTCATAGCTCTCGGGCGCGCCAAAGATCACCAATGCCGCCGTGAATTGCCGCGCACAGCGATCCTTGAACCCTGTCAGGTAAAACGTCCGCGGCGTAGTTGTGCCCGGAACGCTGTCATACAGGACGTATTGACTGCCCTTTTCGGGATAACCTTCGATCTTCTTGCCCAGCTTGCGGTTCGGCACACCGCAGACCCGGGCAAGCTCGCCATAAGGCAGGGTAACACCCAAGGACACTTCTCGCGCGTCAGGCGCTCCGGGACGGGGTAGTCGCCCCGGCGCATCATCATCGCCCGTGGCCGCCGCCGCCTTGGCACCAAAGAGTCCCAACAACCCGCGCTGCGGTGCGTCATCGGTCACGGGCGCGCGCGGCGCGTCTGGCGCCAGCACGTCCGCTTGCCCGGCGTCATCGGCCAAAGGCACGTCACTGTAGCGTGGGACATCGGACAACGGATCGCCACAGCCTGCCAGCAACAGCCCCAGACAAAGGCCCAGACCCAAGGTCACTCCGGCTTTTGAAACGCCTGCGCGCATGTCGTTCTCCCGGCAAATCCACGGGTTTGTAGCGCGTGCAAGGGGCCCGCGTCCACCATCCGTCACGCCAACAGGCTGAGTTCAGCCCGCAACAGCCTCAAATTTCCTCAACCGCAAGCACCCCGTCCAGCGATTTCACCGCGCCCTTGATCTCGGGCGTCACCGGATAATCCAGCCCCGCGTCCAGTTCCACCTCACCCGGCAACGCCGGATCGTTGAGGCAGAGCGTGATCGGCCCGCGCGCAGCCTTGGGCATCTGTTCCGCCGCCCGCCCGAGGACGTTTGCGATATGACCAAAGGCATCCGCCGTCTCAACAAAGATGCGCAGTCCGGTCACGCCAGCGCCGGCCACGATCACATCCACCGGCGCAACAGACCGGCCCAGCAGTTTCAACTGGTCCGATTCCATGGTCGCCTCGACCGTGACCAAAACCTTGGCCCCGCTTTCTAGAAATTCACGCGATGCCTCCAGAGCCTCTGAAAACAGCGTGACCTCAAAGGCCCCGGTCGGGTCCGACATCTGGCAAAAGGCAAAGCGGTTGCCACGCGCCGACTTGCGTTCCTGCCGACCGGCAACCACCCCTGCCAGCTTGGCCACCATCGCGCCATTGCCCTGTACCTTGTGGGTCAATTCATCCAAAGTCATGAAGGCCCCCGTGCGCTCCACCCGGCGCAGGCGCGGCATGTAATCGTCCAGCGGATGCCCCGACAGATAAAAACCCACGGCCTTGAACTCTTCGGCCAACCGCTCGGCGGGCAGCCAATCGGCAACCGGCGACAGGCGCGGTTCCGGCAGATCCTCGCCGGCCTCACCAAACAGCGACACCTGCGCGCTGGCCTTTTGTTCGTGGATCGCCGCCGAATAAGCCACCAGCGCATCGAGCGAGTCAAAGATCCGCCGCCGGTTCGAATCCAGCACGTCAAAACATCCGGCCCGTGCCATCATTTCCAGCGGCCGCTTGCCGACCTTTTTCAAGTCTACACGCCGTGCGAAATCAAAGATCGTGGCATAGGGCCTATCCTCGCGCGCGGCGGCCACCATCCGCATGACCTCCAGCCCGACGTTCTTTAGCGCGCCCAACGCATAGACCAACTCGCCATTCACCACATCGAATGTCGCCTGAGAGCGGTTCACGCAGGGCGGCACCCACGGCAGCTTCAGCCCCTTACGGACCTCTTCGAAATAAACCGCCAGTTTATCTGTCAGGTGGATATCGCAGTTCATGACCCCGGCCATAAACTCGACCGCGTGGTTCGCCTTTAGCCAGGCGGTCTGATAACTGACCACCGCATAGGCCGCCGCGTGCGATTTGTTGAAGCCGTAGTTGGCGAACTTTTCCAGAAGGTCGAACACCTCGGACGCTTTCTTGGCGTCCACACCATTCTCACCCGCGCCCTTTTCGAACTTGGGGCGTTCAGCGTCCATCGCCTCCTTGATCTTTTTACCCATGGCCCGGCGCAACAGGTCAGCGCCGCCCAGCGTATAGTTCGCCATGACCTGCGCGATCTGCATCACCTGTTCTTGGTAGACGATGATGCCTTGGGTTTCTTCAAGGATATGGTCAATCAGCGGATGGACCGAGGTGATCTTTTTCAGCCCGTTTTTGACCTCGCAATAGGTCGGGATGTTTTCCATCGGGCCGGGACGGTACAGCGCCACCAGCGCCACGATGTCCTCAATACAGGTGGGCTTCATGCGCTTGAGCGCATCCATCATGCCAGAGCTTTCAACCTGGAACACCGCCACCGTCTTGGCGCTGGCGTACAGCTTGTACGACGCCTCGTCGTCCAACGGGATGGCGTTGATCTGGTTCTCGGCCCCCTCGGCGGGCTCATAAAGCTGGGTGCCATCCGCCGCGACATGCAAAGGCCGCCCGGATTTGAAAATCAGGTCCATCGCGTTCTGGATCACGGTCAGTGTCTTCAAGCCCAGAAAGTCAAACTTGACCAGTCCCGCCTGTTCGACCCACTTCATGTTGAACTGCGTCGCTGGCATGTCGGATCGCGGATCACGGTAGAGCGGCACCAGTTCATCAGTCGGACGGTCAGCGATGACGACACCGGCGGCGTGCGTGCCCGCAGAGCGTAACAGCCCCTCGACCTGCATGCCGTATTTCAGCAGCCGGTCGACGACCTCTTCGTTCTTGGCCTCTTCTGCCAGACGCGGCTCATCCCGCAGCGCCTGTTCGATGCTGACGGGTTTGACGCCCTCGACCGGGATCATCTTGGACAGGCGGTCCACCTGCCCGTAGGGCATCTGCAACACGCGGCCCATGTCGCGCACCGCCGCCTTGGACAAGAGCGCACCAAAGGTGATGATCTGCCCCACCCGGTCGTGGCCGTATTTCTCTTGCACATAGCGGATCACTTCCTCTCGGCGATCCATGCAAAAGTCGATGTCAAAGTCAGGCATCGACACCCGTTCCGGGTTCAGGAACCGCTCGAACAGCAGAGAATAGCGCAGCGGGTCAAGGTCGGTGATGGTCAGCGCGTAGGCCACCAGCGACCCGGCACCAGACCCCCGCCCCGGTCCGACCGGGATGTGATTGTCCTTGGCCCATTGGATAAAGTCCGCAACGATCAGAAAGTAGCCGGGAAACCCCATACCCTCGATGATGCCCAGCTCAAAATCCAGACGTTCCTGATATTTCTCGACCGTCACCGCGTGGGGAATCACCGCCAGACGCTTTTGCAGGCCCTCATTGGCGATGCGACGCAGTTCGGCCACCTCATCGTCGGCAAATTTTGGCAGGATCGGATCGCGGCGATAGGCCATAAAGGCACAGCGTTTGGCGATCTCGACTGTGTTTTCCAACGCCTCGGGCAGATCGGCGAACAGCACCGCCATTTCCTGCGGCGTCTTGAAATAATGCTGCGGAGTCAGGCGGCGGCGCGGTTCCTGCTGGTCGACATAGGCCCCGTCGGCGATGCAGATCATCGCGTCATGCGCCTCATACATCTCGGTCTTGGGGAAATAGACGTCGTTGGTGGCGACCAGCGGCAGGTCCATCTCATAGGCCATCTCGACCAAGCCGCGCTCTGACAAACGCTCGGCCTCGGGCGGGATGCCGTCCTCACCCGCGTGGCGTTGCAGTTCCACATACAGCCGGTCGCCAAAGATCTGCGCCAGCCGCGTCATCAGCGCCTGCCCTGCCCCGCGATGCCCCTGCCGCAGATGACGTCCCACTGGCCCGTCCGGCCCGCCGCTCAGGCAGATCACATCCTCAGAATGCGCTTCCAACTCCTCCAGCGTCACATGCGGCAACTCATTGTCGCGGCGCATGTAGAGGCAAGAGTTGAGCTTCATCAGGTGTTCATACCCGACCTCGGTCTGTGCCAGCAGAACCACCGGCGCGGGCGGCTTGACCCGCTCGCCCGGTTGCGGATCAACATACCGCAAATCCATCTGGCAGCCGACAATGGGCTGCACGCCTGCGCCTGCGGCCCCCACCGAAAACTCCAGCGCGGCAAACAGGTTGTTGGTGTCGGTCAACGCAACCGCCGGCATCCCCATGTCAGCGCAGAGGCCGGGCAGCTTTTTCAGCCGCATGGCACCTTCGAGCAGGGAATATTCGGAATGGACGCGCAGGTGAATGAATCGTGGATCTGCCATGGCGATATCCTATGCCGTGACCCGCGCGGGCAAAACCCCTGATCCACCTCGTACCTGTCCAAAGGATGGACGCAGCATCAGGCAAAAAGCACTTCTGTCAAAATCGTGCCACATTCGACCGGCACTCTCCAGCAACAGTGCCAATGTAGCCCAATCTAGAAATAATCGTTGTCCGATATGCAATTGAACGCCGCCGACATACTCGCCGCTGGGCCTGCGCCCGACCGGCCCGACGTCGATGACCTGTCGCCTCCCCCGCTCAAGGGGCCGGGGCTAAAGACGTTTTTGCGGCGTGCGGTGCTGACGTCCGCGGCAAGGGTTGCCCCCCGTCTCACCGCAGACCGGCTTGCCCGACGATACCTGACCCCAAACCAATCGGTCCTTGATGACTTGTCGACCCGCCGGCACGGGTATGAAATCTGCGACCTTGGCGCGGATACCGCCCTCTTGCGAACCTCAGCGCCCGCAGCCCCGTCCGGCGCGCCGCGCGTGCTGATCGTGCCCGGCCATGACGGCCATGTCCGTCAATTCACCCGAATTGTGCGCGCATTGCGAAAGCGCGGTGTGGCCGTCGATATACTGGTCTTTCCGGGCCATACGCACAACGCGCGCAGCATTTGCAGCATGCAGCACATGGTCACTGCAGTCCGCCGCGCCGACGCCTTCAATGGTCACTATGATGGGATCGTGGCGCATTGCGTCGCGTCCAATGCAATGTTGCAGGTTCTGGAGCAGGGGATGTCCTGCCCCCGGCTGGCGATGATCTCAACCCCGCTCGACCTGCCCGCGCTGGTTCGTTTCGGTGGACAGCAATACGGCCTGTCCGGCCGGTGTCTGGACTTCTTCGTGGACCGGGTAAACGCAATCAGCGCCCCCTGTGCCATCGACAAACCGTGGCGTCCGGTTGTCGAAACGTCTCAAGGTGAACTTTTGGTCGTTCACGCGCGCAATGACTACGCCGCCCCAATTGAAAAAACCCGTCCGCTGGCCGCTGCGTGGCCCGGTGCACAACTGGCGGAATTTGACCAAGGCGGACATAACGAGATCCTCAACGTCACCTCCGCCATCGACCGGATCGCCGATTTCATGGCCCCGGCCCAGCCATAGCCACCGCCGGATTCAGCCTCACGCCTCTGCGAGAGGCTCCTCCCGCAACAGCGTAGAGGCGACGCACGCCACCAAAGCGGCCACCGCCGCCGCCCAAAAGATCGGGTGCAGCGCATCAGAAAACCCATCCAGCACCCGCGCCTGTGTTTCCGCAGGCAAGGCGTGGACCATACTGGCCCCCAGCGCGCCAATGCCGCCCGACACCTCTCCCGGCAAGGTGTCAGCCAAATTGCGCATCAAACCTGCACTGAACATCGCACCAAAGACAGCTGTCCCAAAGGACCCGCCGATCAGCCGGAACATATTGGTCGAAGCGGTGCCAACCCCCATCATCGTCGGCGGCACCGCGTTCTGGATCGCCGCCACGCCGACAGCAAACACTGGGCCAAGACCCAGACCAACCATCACCATGACCGCCCCAATGACCCACAGCGCGCTGCCTGCATCCAGCCGCGACATCGCTAGCAGTGCCAACGCCAGCACCCCCGTCGACAGCGTCGGCATCAGTTTATACCGCCCCGTCGCCGACATGATCCGACCCGCCACCATGGACGACAAGATCAACCCTCCCATCATAGGCACAAGGAACAGGCCCGAAACGGTTGGGCTGACCTCTTTCACCATTTGCAGGAACAGCGGCAAAAAGGTGATGGTGCCAAACATGCCCATGCCGACCAGAAAGCCCACCACATTGACCACCAGAAAAGTGTTGTTGCGGAACAGCGACAGCGGCAAGATCGGCTCTTCGGCGCGCCGCTCAGTCAGGACAAAGCCAATCAACGCCAGCACAACGCCCAGAACCAGACCAAGGGTCTGCCCCCCGCCCCAGCCGAAACTGCCCGCGACATTGGGGATCAGAACGACACTGCCCAGCAACACCGCCAGCAACAGCGCGCCCAGATAATCCACCTTCTTTTGCGAACGCGCGACCGGCGTCGGCAGCGCCCGGTTCAGCACCACAAAGGCCACCACGCCAACCGGCAGGTTGACGAAAAAGATCCAGTGCCAGCCGATGCTCTCAACGATAGCACCGCCCAGCAGAGGCCCGATCACCGTCGACACACCAAAGGCCGCGCCAAGAAATCCCTGCGCCTTGCCACGCTCCCTCGGAGGCATCAGATCGCCCACCGCCGTCATGCAGGTCACGATCAGCCCGCCGCCGCCCAGCCCCTGCACCACACGTCCGGCGATCACCGTGTTCATGGTCCCCGCGGTGCCGCAGATCACAGATCCCACCACAAAGATCAGGATACCGCCCTGCAGGACAATCTTGCGACCATACAGATCCGACAGTTTTCCCGCCACCGGCGCGCCGATGGTCGAGGCCAGCAGATACGCGGTGATCACCCATGTGATATTTTCCATCCCGCCAAGGTCGGCGACCATGATCGGCATCGCTGTCGACACAATGGTCTGCCCAAGCGAGGCAAACAGCAATGTCGCCGCAATGGCCATCAAGGCCAGACGAACCGCCGCAGGGTCCGGGCGTTCAATCACGGGAATGGTCGGAACTTCGGCAAGAGACATGTAAAATCCTTGAAACATCGGACCCGCCCCCGCACACGGGACGTCCGGGGCAGGCGCAAGGATTGCATCAGGTCTGAACTGGGCCTAGATATGTGCTGAAGACAGATACATGTCAACAGCACGCTTTTGTCAAAGGCACGCAATTTTGCACATCGAGGGCGGCATGAGCGCACGGGATGACGAACTGAAAGCACAGTTGGCGCGCGCCGGCATCGACAGCGCCACGGCTCAGGCCGCGCTGGATGTCGATGCGATTCTGCAAGTCTGGCGCCGCAAGGTCTTCAAGCGCGAAATCGGCCTGCGCGCGATCTCGGAACTGGGGCTGGACATCGAACTGGCGGAACTGGACGTGCTGATGGCGGTCCGCGCCCCGTCCAATGAATTCGGCGACGCCACAGGCGAAGAGACCATGGTCTCGACCGTTGCCTCACGACTGGCTATCGACCCCTCCCGCGCCAGCCGCTTGACCAGCGCCCTAATCAAACGCGGTTTCCTGTGTCGGGCGGTCAGCCAGCAGGACGCGCGCCGCGCCGTTCTGCAACTGACCGACACCGGGGAACGCGCCATCGCGGCCGTGCGCAGCTACAAATTCATGGTCCTCGGATCGTACCTCAAGGGCTGGACGCCAGAGGAAATCGCCACTTTCCTGCCCTTGCTGGATCGCTTCTCCGCTTGGTCAGAAAGCGCCGCTTGCCCATCCGGCCCTGTGGTCGAGGAAATCGCCGCCCTGCGCGACACGCTGAACACCCCCAAACGCGACACCTGACCGACAGCCCCGCTCGCGCCGCACGGATCAGAAACAGACGGCACGCAGACCGGCCGACCGGCCCGACCGCCTGTTTTCACGCCGCTGCCCTCGCCCCTGCCCACAAAGACAGCGATTTTCCCTTGCCAATCCGGGCGCGCGCCGCCTAGCCTGATCGCTGAACATCAGGGACGCGCGCTTTCTACGCCGCATCGAAGGCGCGCACCGCGGCACCTCGCCGAGGGACACTAGGTAAGGCGGCGGAACACTGAAGACATGGATATTTCCTTTCTTCTGAACGGAGAGAGCGTGGAACTGCGGGAGGTCCCGGCCACCGTCACGCTGCTCGACTGGCTGCGCGAACAGCGCGGCCTCACCGGCACCAAAGAGGGCTGTAATGAGGGCGACTGCGGCGCCTGCAGCGTCATGGTAACGGACGCCAAGGGCGCGCGCACGCTCAACGCCTGCATCCTGTTCCTGCCGCAACTGCACGGCAAGGCGGTCCGCACGGTCGAGGGCCTGTCCGGCCCAAATGGCACCCTGCACCCGGTGCAACAGACGCTTATCGACTATCACGGCAGCCAATGCGGCTTTTGCACCCCCGGATTTGCCGTCTCCATGGCAACGGCTCACCTGAACGGCGACACCAATCACAACGACGCGCTGGCGGGCAACCTCTGCCGCTGCACCGGCTACGCCCCGATCCTGCGCGCCGCCCGCGCTGCCGCAGACGTGCCTGCACCGGATTGGCTCAAATCGGACCAAGGTTTCTTCTGTCCTGAAATATCCTCAGGGGGGGCCGGCGCAGCCGGGCGGGGGGCAGACGGCCCCCCTCTGCCCTGTCTCGCCCCGCAAACCACCGATGAACTGGCGCAACTCTACGCCGAAAACCCTGACGCCACGTTGGTGGCCGGGGCGACAGATGTTGGCCTCTGGATCACCAAACAACTACGCGATCTGGACAAGGTCATCTTTCTCAACCGCTGCGCGGACCTGCAAGAGATCACTGAAACGGACAGCACAATCCGCATCGGCGCAGGTGTCACCATGGACCGCGTCCACGCGCTGATGAAAGACCACCACCCCAGCTACGCCGAGATGATCCGACGCTATGGCTCTACTCAGGTGCGCAACGCGGCGACCATCGGCGGCAACATCGCCAACGGCTCTCCCATCGGGGACAATCCGCCAGCCCTCATCGCGCTGGGGGCCACCCTGCACCTGCGCCACGGCGACATCCCGCGTGACCTGCCGCTGGAGGCGTTTTTTGTCGATTACGGCAAACAGGACCGCGCCAAGGGAGAGTTTGTCGAGGCCGTCTCGATCCCGAAACAACCCGATACCCTGCGGGTCTACAAACTGTCCAAACGCTTTGATCAGGACATTTCGGCCGTCTGCGGGGCCTTCAACCTGACCATCACTGATGGGATCGTCACACAGGCACGCATCGCCTTTGGCGGCATGGCGGGCATCCCAAAACGCGCCACACATGTCGAGGCCGCAATCACCGGTTTGCCATGGACAGAGGCCACGGTAGACGCCGCTGCGCCCGCCTGGGCGCAGGACTTCTCCCCGATGTCCGACATGCGCGCCAGCGCCGATTACCGCCTGACCGCCGCACGCAACATGCTGCGCCGCGCGCTCGCCGAGGATCAGGGCCACGCCACCCGCGTGCTGGAGGTCCGTCCATGAGCGTGAACAAACCCCTGCCCCACGACGCCGCCCGCCTGCATGTCACTGGCCGCGCGCGTTACGTCGATGACATTCCGACACCGGCCAGTTGCCTGCACCTTGCCTTTGGCATCTCCCCCATCGCCGCCGGACGGCTGATCGCGCTGGACCTTGATGCCGTGCGCGCAGCCCCCGGTGTGGTCGGCGTCTGGACGCACGCGGACCTGCCTTCGGGCTGCGATTGCTCTCCGTCAAACCATGATGAGCCGATGCTGTCGGACGGCACGATCCACTATCAGGGCCAACCGCTGTTCCTTGTCGCCGCCGACAGCCACCTTGCCGCCCGCAAGGCGGTGACGCTCGCCGGGATCGAAACCGAGGCGACACCGCCAATCCTGACCATCGAACAGGCGCTGGCTGCCGACAGCCGTTTTGAAGAAGGCCCCCGCATCTGGTCGCGCGGCAACGTCGAAACCGCCATCTCCAGCGCCGCGCACCAGATCGAGGGCCGCATCGAGATCGGCGGGCAAGAGCATTTCTACCTCGAAGGTCAGGCCGCGCTGGTGACATCGCAGGAAGACGGCGACATGCATGTGGTGTCGTCGACCCAACACCCGACAGAAATCCAGCACAAGGTTGCCGATGCGCTGAACCTGTCGATGCACAACGTCCGAGTCGAGACGCGGCGCATGGGCGGCGGCTTTGGCGGCAAGGAAAGTCAGGGCAACGCGCTGGCCATCGCCTGCGCCGTCGTGGCCGCCGCCACCGGACGGCCCGCCAAGATGCGCTATGACCGCGACGATGACATGATCATCACCGGCAAGAGGCATGATTTCCGCATCGACTATCGGGTGGGTGTGGACAGCGACGGCGTGATCGAGGGCATCGAATTTCTGCACTACACCCGCTGCGGCTGGGCGCAGGATCTGTCCCTGCCCGTGGCAGACCGCGCGATGTTACACGCCGACAACGCCTATTTCCTGCCCGCCGTGCGGATTGAATCGCACCGGCTGAAAACCAACACCCAAAGCGCAACCGCCTTTCGCGGTTTCGGCGGTCCGCAAGGTGTGGTCGGGGTAGAGCGGGTCATGGATCACATTGCCCATGTTCTGGGTCGCGACCCGTTGCAGATCCGACGGGCGAATTATTACGACAGGTCAGAGGGGGGCGCTGCCCCCCACTCGGACAAGCCGAGCCCCCCCGGGCGTATTTTTGCAGAAAAGAAGCCGCGAAAGGTCACGCCCTACGGACAGGACGTCACCGATTTCATCCTGCACGAGATGACCGACACGCTGGCCCAGTCCTGCAGCTATGCCACGCGGCGGGCGGATGTGGCGGCGTGGAACGCCGCCAATCCGGTTCTCAAGCGGGGGTTGGCGCTGACGCCAGTCAAGTTCGGGATTTCCTTCACGCTCACCCATCTCAATCAGGCGGGTGCCTTGGTGCATGTCTATCAGGACGGATCCATCGCCATGAACCACGGCGGCACCGAAATGGGACAGGGCTTGTTCCAGAAGGTGGCGCAGGTGGCCGCGCAGGTTTTTGGCGTCCCGGTCGAGACCGTGCGCATCACGGCCACCGACACCGGCAAGGTGCCAAATACCTCGGCCACGGCGGCCTCGTCCGGGTCTGATTTGAACGGTGCCGCGGTCCGAATTGCCTGTGAGACGCTGCGCACGCGGATGGCCGACTATCTGGCGCAGATGCACCAGTGTCCGCCCGATAAGGTTGTTTTTGACGGTGGGCGCGTGTCGGTCGGCGGACAGGACTTGAGTTTCGCCGAAGCGGCCGCCTTTTGCTACGCGGGCCGTGTCAGCCTGTCGGCGACCGGGTTCTACAAAACACCCGACATCACATGGGACAGGCTGCGCGGAGACGGGCGGCCGTTTTACTATTTCGCCTATGGCGCCGCCTGTACCGAGGTTGTCGTGGACACGTTGACCGGCGAATACCGGATGCTGCGCGCCGATATCCTGCACGATGCGGGCAAGTCCCTGAACCCGGCCATCGACATTGGTCAGGTCGAGGGCGGCTTTGTCCAAGGCGCGGGCTGGCTGACGACCGAGGAACTGGTCTGGGACGATCACGGTCGTTTGCGCACTCACGCGCCGTCGACCTACAAGATCCCCGCCTGTTCGGACGCCCCCGAGGTGTTCAATGTGACGCTCTGGGACGGTGAAAACCAAGAGGACACAGTCTATCGGTCCAAGGCGGTCGGAGAGCCGCCATTGATGTTGGGCGTCTCGGCGTTTTTGGCGCTGTCGGATGCGGTGGCCGCCTGTGGCGCGGTCTATCCGGCGCTGGATGCCCCCGCGACACCTGAACGGGTGCTGGCCGCCATCGGTCGGGTACAGGCATGAGTTTTGACCGCGACGCCCTTGCCCGCGCCGTTGCCGCTCATGGTCGGGTTGCACGCGTCGTTGTTGCGGATGTGGCGGGATCAACGCCACGGGAAGTGGGCGCGTCGATGCTGGTCTGGTCGGACAGGGACGGCCTCCGGCAGGCTGGCACCATCGGCGGCGGCGCATTGGAGTTTGAGGCCGTGCGCGCAGCCTTTGACCGCTCGGGGCTGACACGGCACCCGCTTGGCCCATCGCTGGGCCAATGCTGTGGTGGGGCGGTGACCCTGTTGACGGAGCAATTCGACGCCGACGCCGTCGCCGCACTGGCGGACCGGGCCGTCGTCGCGCGGGGCGCGGGTGACATGCCCCTTGCCGTCAAACGCGTGCTGGATCGCGCCCGTGCCCGTGGCGAAGCGGCAGAGCCCCAATTGCGACAGGGCTGGATGATCGAACCTGTGGCGCCGCCCGCCTTACCCGTCTGGATCTGGGGCGCAGGTCATGTCGGACGGGCCATTGTGGCCACGCTGGCCCCCTTGCCGGGGCTTGCACTAACGTGGGTGGACACTGGACCGGATCGCTTTCCCGCGGATGTGCCCGAAGGCATCACCATTTTACCGACGCCCATGCCGGACCGCGCCATGGCCCGCGCACCGCAACACGCCGCGCACCTGATCCTGACCTACAGCCACGAGCTTGACTTTACCCTATGCCACGCGGCGCTCCGGCACGGCTTTGGCTTTTGCGGCTTGATCGGGTCGGACACGAAAAAGGCGCGCTTCTACAAACGATTGCAGGCGCTGGGCCACCACCCTGCGCAAATCGACGCCATCTGCTGCCCAATCGGGCAGAAAGACCTTGGCAAACACCCGCAGGCCATTGCCATCGGCACCGCGACCCAGCTACTCAGATTGCAAAAAACAAGGGATGACAGGGCGTGGACGACGCACTCCTCAGCCTCAGGGGCTTGACCAAGATCTATCCCGGCGTGATCGCCAATGACGACGTGTCCTTTGATATCGGGCGCGGCGAGATCCACGCCTTGCTTGGGGAAAACGGCGCAGGCAAGTCAACGCTGGTCAAGATGATCTACGGGCTGGTGGCCCCGGACAAGGGAGAGATGCAGCTGGATGGTGCGCGCTATGCGCCCGCCAAACCGTCAGAGGCGCGCCGCGCCGGTATCGCCATGGTGTTTCAGCATTTCTCGCTGTTCGATGCGCTCAGCGTGGCAGAAAACGTGGCGCTTGGGATGGAAACCCCGCCGCCCATGTCCGACCTCGCCCGCCAGATCCGCGAGGTGTCGGAAACCTATGGCCTGCCGCTGGATCCCGGTCGCACCGTTGGAACGCTGTCCGCCGGGGAACGGCAAAGGGTCGAGATCATTCGATGCCTGCTGCAGAACCCGCGCCTGCTGATCATGGATGAACCGACCAGCGTGCTGACCCCGCAAGAGGTCGACATCCTGTTCGAAACCCTGCGCAAGCTGAAGGCCGAAGGCACCTCCATCCTCTATATCTCGCACAAGCTGGAAGAAATCCGCGCCCTGTGTGACAACGCCACCATCCTGCGGCTGGGCAAGAAGGTGGACACCTGCATTCCGTCGCAATCCTCGGCCCGGCAGATGGCCGAAATGATGGTCGGGTCCAGCTTTGCCACCCCCGAGGCGCGCGGCGGCACCGCAGGAGAGGTGCTGCTGGCGGTGCGCGATCTGCAACTGCCCGCCCCCGGCGCATTCGGCACCCCCCTGCGCGGCATCAGCTTTGAGGTCCGCGCCGGTGAGGTGCTGGGCATTGGCGGCGTGGCGGGCAACGGTCAGGACGAACTGCTGTCGGCCCTGTCTGGCGAACGCGCCGCCCCGGCGGGCAGCATCATGCTGGACGGCAAGGACATCAGCCGCGCCGGTCCGGTGGCGCGGCGCGGGATGGGGGTGCTGTCCGGCCCCGAAGAACGGCTGGGCCATGCCGCCGCCCCGGATATGAGCCTGATCGAAAACGGCGTGCTGACAGCCGCGCGAAGCGAAGGGATGCTGACGCGCGGGTTCATCTCCTGGGCCAAGGCGCGGAGCTTTGCCGAAGAGGTGATTGCCCATTTTGACGTGCGCACGCCCAGCCCGGGCACGGCGGCGCGGGCGTTGTCCGGTGGCAACCTGCAGAAATTCGTGGTCGGTCGTGAGATCCTGCAAGGCCCGCAGGTGCTGGTGCTGAACCAGCCCACGTGGGGCGTGGACGCGGCGGCGGCGGCCTTTATCCGTCAATCCGTCCTCGACCTGGCAGCCAAAGGGGCGGCCGTTGTGGTGATCAGTCAGGATCTGGATGAGTTGATGGAGGTGTCCGACCGCTTCGGCGCTCTGAATGAGGGCCGCCTGTCGCAGACACCCCCGGTCTCCAGCCTGAACATCGAACAGATCGGCCTGATGATGGGCGGCGCACACGACATGGAGGTCGCCCATGTGGATGCCTGACCGCCTTCAATTCGGCGCCCAAGCCGGGCCCCGCCTCTGGAATCGCGTGTTCGACGACAATGCGCCCGTGCCAACACCCCCCGGAGGCCAGTCATGATCCGGCTTGAAAAACGCCCCCAGCCATCGCGGCTCTGGACCATCCTTGCCCCTGTTCTGGCCGTGCTGTTGACCATGTTCGTCGGCGGACTGCTGTTCGCCGCGCTCGGCGCAAATCCGTTCGAGGCGATCCGCACCATCTTCTGGGATCCGATCTTTAATGCGCAATTCGCGTCGTTCACCCGGCCGCAACTGCTGGTCAAGGCCGCGCCGCTGATCCTGATCGCCATCGGCCTCAGCATCGGGTTTCGCGCCGGGATCTGGAACATCGGCGCAGAGGGTCAATACATCATGGGCGCGATCTGCGGCGCCGCCGCCGGGCTGGCGCTCTACCCGTCGGAAAGCCTGCTGATCTTCCCGATGATGGTCCTCGCCGGGGCCTTGGGCGGCTGGGTCTGGGCGATGATCCCCGCCATCCTGAAAACACGCTTCGGCACCAATGAAATCCTCGTGTCACTGATGCTGGTCTATGTCGCCGAAACCATCCTTGGATCCGTCGCCACTGGCCTCCTGCGCAACCCGGAAGGCCGCGGCTTTCCCGGCTCACGCAACTTCAAACAATGGGACGCCGCCCACAACGCCGAAATTTTCTCCGGCACGGGCATGCACTGGGGCGTGGTCTTTGCCTTCATCGCGGTGATCGGCGCCTACGTCCTGCTGACCCGCCACATCCTCGGCTACAACATCCGTCTCACCGGAGAAGCCCCCCGCGCCGCACGCTTCTCGGGCGTGCGCCCGGCGCGTATCGTCCTGATCTGCCTTGGGCTTTCGGGCTTGCTGGCCGGCATGGCGGGCCTGTTCGAGGTCACCGGTCCTGCCGGGCAAATCTCCATCGACTTCAACTCAGGCTACGGGTTCACCGCCATCATCGTGGCCTTCCTCGGCCGCCTCAATCCCGTTGGCATCCTGCTGGCCGGGTTGCTGATGGCACTGACCTACATCGGCGGCGAACTGGCGCAACTGATGCTCGGCGTGCCCGGTGCCTCGATCCAGCTGTTCCAGGGCATGCTGCTGTTCTTCCTGCTGGGCGTCGACGTCTTCACCAACTACCGCCTGCGCATCGGCCGAAGAGAGATCGCATGACCCACACCCGCCGTTTCTTCTGTCCAAAAATATCCCGGGGGGAATGCGCCGCAGGCGCAGGGGGGCAGCGCCCCCGTTCCCCGGCAGACACGGGACACCCCGCATGGACCTGAGCTCAATCAATCCCATCCTCCTGATCGCCTCCATCATGGTTTCGGCGACACCGATCCTGCTCGCCGCCATAGGTGAGATGGTGGTGGAAAAATCCGGCGTCCTGAACCTCGGGGTTGAGGGCATGATGATCACCGGCGCGGTGGTCGGCTTTGCCGTTGCGGTCAACTCGACCTCACCCGCCGCCGGGTTTCTGGCCGCTGCCGTCGCCTCTGCCCTGCTGTCGCTGGCCTTTGGCGTGCTGACCCAGTTTCTGCTGTCCAATCAGGTCGCCACCGGCCTTGGCCTGACGCTGGTGGGCCTTGGCATGTCCAGCCTGATCGGCAAACCCTATGAGGGGATCAAATCCCCCACATTGCCCAAGCTGGACATCCCCGTTCTTTCGGACATCCCGGTGCTGGGTCGGATGCTGTTCAGCCATGACCTGATGGTCTACCTCAGCCTTGTGCTGGTCGCCTGCGTCTGGGCCTTTCTGAAATACACCCGCGCCGGGCTGATCCTGCGCGCGGTGGGCGAAAGCCACGACAGCGCCCATGCGTTGGGCTACAAGGTCGTGCGCATCCGCCTGTTGGCCATCCTGTTCGGTGGGGCCTGCGCGGGCCTTGGCGGTGCCTACCTCAGCCTTGTCCGCGTGCCGCAATGGACCGAGGGCATGACCGCAGGCGCGGGCTGGATCGCACTGGCCATCGTGGTCTTCGCCAGTTGGCGCGCGGGTCGCGTGGCCATTGGTGCCTATCTCTTTGGGGGCGTCACCGTGCTGCAACTGAACCTGCAAGCTGCCGGGGCCGATGTGCCTGTCGCGCTCTTGTCGGCCTCGCCCTATCTTGTCACGATCATCGTTTTGGTGATCATCTCGGCCCTTGGCGCACATGGCGCACCCGCTTCGCTGGGCCGACCATTCCACGCCTCATCCTGAGGCCAACAGTCACTCTTAAAAACCACTCCAACAGGGGAAAACACCATGAACAGAAGAACCCTCCTCTCTACCGCAGCCCTCGCGCTGACCCTTGGCTTTGGCACCGCTGCCGCCGCACAGGACGTCACCGCAGGTTTCATCTATGTCGGCCCGATCGGCGACGGCGGCTGGACCTATGAGCACGACAAGGGCCGCCTTGCCGTCGAAGAGGCCTTTGGCGACAAGGTAAAGACGATCTATCAGGAAAGCGTGCCCGAGGGTGCCGACTCTGAGCGCGCAATCACCCAGATGGCGCTGTCCGGCGCCGACATCATCTTTACCACCTCGTTCGGCTACATGGACCCCACCGTGTCCGTGGCTGCGAAATTCCCGAACGTAAAGTTCGAGCACGCCACCGGCTACAAGACCGCCGACAACGTCTCTGTCTATTCGGCCCGCTTTTACGAAGGCCGCGCCATTCAGGGCCATATCGCCGGGTCGATGACCAAGACCAATAAAATCGGCTATATCGCCTCCTACCCGATCCCCGAGGTCATTCGCGGCATCAACTCTGCCTACATCCACGCCAAGAAGGTGAACCCGGATGTGGAATTCTCGGTCATCTGGGCCTTCACCTGGTTCGACCCGGCCAAAGAGGCAGACGCCGCCCGTGCGCTGATCGAAAACGGCGCTGACGTGATCCTGCAGCACACCGACTCGACCGCACCGCAGGCCGCCGCCCAAGCGGCGGGCAACGTCATCACCTTTGGTCAGGCCTCTGACATGGGCGACTATGCCCCCATGCCGCGCGTCTCGTCGATCATCGATAACTGGGCCCCCTACTACATCGACCGCGTTCAGGCGGTCATGGACGGCACATGGGAAACCAAGGAGACCTGGGACGGCATCGGTCCGGGCATGGTCGGCATCGGCGAGATTTCCGACGCCGTTCCGGCAGAGGTCAAGGCAGAGGCGCTGGCGCTCAAGGACGCTATCGCGGCGGGCGACTACCACCCCTTCACCGGCCCGCTGAACAAGGCCGACGGGTCGGTCTGGCTGGCCGAGGGCGAAGTGGCCGATGACAGCACCCTGCTGGGCATGGATTTCTACGTCGAAGGCATCACCGGCGACATCCCGCAATAAGCAGGATCTTCGTTGCGAAACCACAAAGGCCCCGCATCACGCGGGGCCTTTTGCTATTCCTGTTCCGGTATCCAGTGGACCGGCATCCGACCGCCCAAGCCACGCATCGCAATGGACAAGAAGACCTGCACACGGATCAGAGAAGGTCAGTGGCGCGGAAGATCGACCAAGGATGTCAGCCCGTCAAAGACCGCATAATGCGGCAACGAAACACCTCTGATACCCAGTCCATTCTCCCCATCCAGCTCTTTCAATGCTTGCCAGACCTTCTCGGACGGGGCGTTCGTCTGGATATTCACCGCCGCAAAGCTCACCTCGACCGTTGGAAAATAAGGCCGCCCATTGGGATAGGTTGTGTCTGCGTTGTAGCGTTTGGTCGACTTCAGAAAATGGCCAAGGCTGCTGTCACGCAGGATACAAAGGTTGGTGTTCCGACGGAAATGATCCATGCGCACGGCCCAATACTTTTCGTTGATATAGCCGACACGCTCCCCCGCTTCTGCGGTATCGCGCAATCGTTGCAAATGCGCAGCCGCATCCGGCAGCGAAACGTCAACACCGCGATCCACCAGAAAGGCATTTTCACAAAGGTAAATCAGGTTCGCCTTGCGCAGCGTTTCCGGCGCCTTGACCGCAGTCACCTCGACATTTGCCATCAATGCCTCGGCCAAGGATTGGATGCGGAACATGCTGTCGCCCGGCGTTTCCAGAATGCGGGCATAGAGGAAATCATTCAAAGCATCGACACTGTCGTCGGTCGTTTGCTTGATCCTGAAATAATCCTCCGCCGATTTCAGCGCGATGCGAAAAGCTTTCTCCACGTCTTCCGCCGGATAGGTCGTCCCGACTGGCAGGTCGAGGCGGGGCGCGTGAAATCCCAGAACGCCACCCGGTTCGATGCTGCGCGAGGCAAAGCGGATCGCCAAAGTGCCCTCTTGGACACCACCGCCCAACCAGGCGATGGCACAGGCGGATTCGCATGTGTCCCCCGCGACCACCCGCGTATGCATCTGGCTGTTCCAGATCTCGTTGAACATCTTGATACCTTCGGGCAGCGACCCTCCGGGACTGTCCAAACACAGCGATGCCCCCGCCGATCCGTAGGTGTTCAGCGCGGCAATCTTGCGGGTGTCACCCGGGGCCACCTGCCCGGTGAACTTGTAGGTGCATTCCGCGTCGAAGCCGCCCAGCTCCTGAATTTCGCCTGAAACGGCGGGCCCCGCGGCGACGCACAACGCCAATAACAGTCGTCCAATCGTCATGTAAAAAATTCCTTTTGGTCGTGATGCCCTGACCTTAGGCAAGAGAAGGGCACAGAACCAATGAAAATGTATATGTATTGCAGAGGCTTCGCCGCCAACGGCCCCCTCGCGCGCACCACGCAATCCGCCCGCTACTGCAGCCTTGGTCGTTCTGGCGTCGGCAGCGCCCCCAGCACGTTGCAGGCCAGCGTCGTACGCAGCGCGCCAATCAGCTGGTCCACGGTTTCCGCGCTCACATAGTGCCCGCCGGTGCGGTCCGCCAGACAGCGTGCCACCGTGGTGCCCGCCGGATCATCCGGTTTGGCCCAGTCGAAATGATCACTGCGCACCTTGAAACCGATGACATGCACCGTCAGCCCCGGCGCGATGGCGGCAATCTCGGCGGCCAGAAGGCAAGGCGCGCCGCCGCAGGTTTCCTTGCCGTCCGTCACCAGCACGACGGTGCCCGATTGCCTAGTATAATCCAGCGTTTCCGCGGCCCGCCGCACGCTTTCGGTCAATGAGGTGCCCCCAGCGGGCCGCAGCGCGTCAACATCCGCCAGAATGCGCGGTCCCGCCTCCCATTGCGGGGCAAAGCGCAGATCGGTGTTCGCGCAGGTGCGGTCCCCGGAGGGTCCGTAGATCACCAGACCCAGACGCCGCACCGTTGCGATTGCGGGGATCGCCCGCCGCATGGCATCGCGCGCCTCTGAAATGCGTGGCACGCCGATGGCGTTGTACCCAATCTCGGCCATGCTGCCAGAGCCGTCAAAGACGATCATCGCATCTTCGGTACAGCTTTCCCCGGCACCCGTTGCGGCGGGGGAGCCAAGGGAGGCCGCCAGACAGACCGCACCGGCCATGTTGGAAAAGGGACGCATTTGCAGGGTTCCTTTCTTGGCCAGCATGGCAGGCACCCGCGCATCTGTCGAGTAACAGCCGCGTGCCAGATGCCCGACCAAAGTCGTGTTGGGCGCGCGCACGATGACAGGACAAATCCGCTTTTCCCGCCGCGCGTCCCGTGGCAGGGTCCGCCCATGACCCTGACAACGATTTCGGGCGACACGCCCGCGCCCTTCGCCTTTGGCTGCATGCAATTCGGTGGCCGCGCCTCGGAAACCGACAGCCGCGCCATGTTCGATGCCTGCCGCACCGCAAGTATCCGCCATTTCGACACGGCCTATGTCTACACAGACGGCCAGTCGGAACAGATGCTGGGCCGTTTCGCCGCCGCCGAGCGTGACAACCTGTTCATCGCCAGCAAGGCCAAATTCACCGGCGGCGCCAGCCGCGACAACATCCTTGCCTCGCTGGACGAAAGCCGCAGCCGCCTGAACATGGAGGTGATCGACCTCTATTACATGCACCGCTGGGACGGCGACACCCCGCTCGAAGATACGTTCGAGACGCTGGCCGCACTGCAATCGGACGGCAAGATCCGCTATGTCGGCGTGTCCAACTATGCTGCTTGGCAGGTGATGAAGGCGCAGGCCGTCGCCGCCACCTTCGGCACCCGCATCGACGTGATCCAACCGATGTACAACCTCGTGAAACGGCAGGCCGAGGTCGAAATCCTGCCCATGTGCGCCTCAGAGGGTATCTTGCCGGTGCCCTACTCGCCGCTGGGCGGCGGGCTGTTGACCGGCAAATACGCAGGCGGCGGCACCGGACGCCTGACTGAGGACTCGCGCTATGCCAGCCGCTATGGCCGCCCCGAAATGCATGCCACCGCACAGGCGCTGGCGGATCTGGCGCGCGAGTTGGGCACAGACCCGGCCACACTGGCGGTGGCATGGGTCGCCGCCCATCCCGCAGGCCCGGCCCCGATCCTGTCCGCCCGCACCGCCGAACAGCTTGCGCCCTCACTCGCCGGAATGACCTGTGCGATGGACGACGCGCTTTATGCCCGCCTGTCGGCGCTCAGCCCCACGCCGCCCCCTGCCACGGACCGGCTGGAAGAGGCCTAGACACCTAGCGCCAGTCCACCACCTCATCCAGCGGCGCGCGGTCTGTCCTGAACTGGTTGGCCGGGTGGTCGGGATCGCCGTAGCCCAGCGCGATCCCGCACAGCAGGTCGCGATCCTCGGCGATGCCGTAGCGGTCGCGCACAAACGGCGCAAACCCGGCAACCGACGCCATCGCACAACTGGCCACGCCCCGCGCCTGCAACGCCAGCAAGACGCCCGTCACATAGGCCCCGCAATCCAGCACACCGTAGGTGCCCAGCACCTTGGGGGTGGTAATCAGCAGGAAATTGGGCGCGCCGAACAGACGAAAGTTCTCGCGCATCTGCTGGCCCGACGCCGCGCGGTCGCCCTTTTGCACGCCCACCGCATCATACAACTGCCAGCCGCAAATGCTGCGCCGGTCCTTGTAAACGCCCTCATAGCGGGCCGGAAACGGGATGTCGCTCTGGTGTGCGGCGCTGGCCACGTGGTCATAGAGCGCGTGGGCAAACTCCGCCGTCTCCCCCTGCGACAGCGCGATCACCTGCCAAGGCTGCGAATTGCACCAGCTTGGCACCTTCTGCGCGTCCTGCAACGCCGTGTCGATCACCTCACGCGGGACCGGCTCCGGCAGAAACCCCCGGCATGAAAACCGCGCCTCTAACAGCTCGGCAAATGTCTCACTTTGGCTCACAGAAGCCCCCTTTCCGTCAATTCCTTCAAAATCACCGCGCCGTCCTCCCCGTGGCGCGGCGGGTCGCCCACCGGCATGACTGCCCCGATGTCGCGCTGTGGTCCCATCGACCGCATCAGCGCCTCAAATTCCACGATGCGGATACCTGTCAGCATATCGGTCCTCCCGGCGCGAGTTCACCGCATCCAAACCCGGAAGAAAAGCGCCAAAACCCCTTCCCCGCGATGTCCTGTTTTGCTTTTGCTGCTGCCGGGTTACGTCTCGGCTATGACAAGGCTCCCCGACGCTCTGCAGCACTGGTTCCACGCGCGCGGCTGGCAGGTCCACCCGCACCAACGCGCCATGCTGGACCGCGCCGATGCCCCCTGCCTGATGCTGATCGCGCCCACCGGCGGGGGCAAGACGCTGGCCGGGTTCCTGCCCACCCTGTCCGAACTGGCCGAAGACCCGCGCCCCGGCCTGCACACCCTCTATATCTCGCCGCTCAAGGCGCTGGCCGCCGACATCCGGCGCAACCTGCTCATCCCGATCGAAGAAGCAAACCTTCCGATCCGTGTCGAGGACCGCACGGGCGACACCCCCGCCAGCCGCAAGAAACGCCAGCGCGCCGACCCGCCGCATATCCTGCTGACCACCCCCGAAAGCCTAGCCCTGCTCACCTCATACGAGGACGCGCCGCGCATGTTCGCGGGCCTGCAACGGGTGGTGGTCGATGAAATCCACGCGCTGGCCGAATCCAAACGCGGCGACCAGCTGATGCTGGCGCTCGCGCGGCTGCAAACGCTCCGCCCCGACCTGCGCCGCGTCGGTCTGTCGGCCACCGTCGAAGACCCAGAGGCCATCGCCCACCTACTGGCCCACGGCGTTCAACCCTGTGACATCCTGCAAGCAGACCCCGGCCCCGATCCCGACATTTCCATGCTGATCACCGATGAGGCACCCCCCTGGGCCGGTGGCGGGGCAAAGTACTCCATCCCCGCCGTGCTGGAACAGGTCAAACAGCACCGCACCACGCTGATCTTTCACAACACCCGCGCGCAGGCGGAAATCTACTTCAACAACCTGTGGCTCGCCAACGAGGACTCGCTGCCCATCGGCATCCACCACGGCTCGCTCGACCGGGGCCAGCGGGAAAAGGTCGAACAGGCCATGGTCGCTGGCCACCTGCGCGCCATCGTCTGCACCGGGTCGCTGGACCTTGGCATTGACTGGGGCGACGTGGACCTTGTGATCCAGGTCGGCGCGCCGAAGAACGTCAAACGGCTGGTGCAGCGCATCGGCCGCGCCAACCACCGCTACAACGCGCCGTCCAAGGCGATCCTTGTCCCCGCCAACCGGTTTGAGGTGGTCGAGTGTCTGGCCGCGCTGGAGGCGGTCAAGGCACACGATCTGGATGGCGAGCCACGCGGCCCCGGCCCCCGCGACGTGCTCTGTCAGCATATCCTGATCGCCGCCGCCTCTGGCCCCTTCGACGCCGATGACCTTTTCACGGAAATGCAGGGCGCAGGCCCCTATGCCGGGCTGACCCGCGCGCAATTCGACGCCTGCCTCGATTTCTGCGCCACCGGCGGCTACGCCCTGCGCGCCTACGACCAGTGGAAACGCCTGCAACAGCGCCCCGACGGTCTCTGGCAATTGCGCGATCCCCGGTCCGCCGTCCGCATCCGCCAGAACATCGGCACGATTCAGGACACCGACACGCTCAAGGTGAAATGGCGCGGGCGCGGCGGCAAGCCGCTGGGAGAGGTCGAAGAGGGCTTTGCCGCCAGCCTCACCAAGGGCGATACCTTCCTGATCGGCGGCCAGATCGTCCGTTACGAAGGGCTGCGCGAACTGGTGGTCGAGGTGTCACGCGACCCCGGCCGCAAGCCCAAGATCGCCACCTTCATGGGCACCAAGTTTTCCACCTCCACGCAACTCTCTGACCGCATCCTGCGCCTGTTTCAGCAGGACGACTGGCCGAACTTGCCGCCCCACACGGCCCAGTGGCTGCGCCTGCAACGACAGGTCTCGCGCCTGCCGGAACCGGGCCGCCTGCTGATCGAAAGCTTTCCGCACGACGGACGCCAGCAACTGGTGGTCTACGGCTTTGCCGGCCGCAACGCGCAGCAGACGCTGGGCCTCCTCCTGACCAAGCGGATGGAGGAGATGGGGCTTGCGCCGATGGGCTTTGTCGCCACCGATTACGCCACGCTGATCTGGGGGCTGGACGCGGTCACGGACCCCGCGCCGCTGTTCGATCTGGAGGCGTTGGAAAACGGCCTCGATGGCTGGCTGGCGGGCAACGCCGTGATGAAACGCACCTTTCGCGCCAGTGCCACCATCGCGGGGCTGATCGAACGGCAGGTGGGCGGCCAGCGCAAGACCGGGCGGCAGGCCACCATGTCGTCGGACATCCTCTACGACACGCTGCTGAAATACGACCCCGATCACCTGCTTATGCAGATCACCCGCGAAGAGGCGATGCGCGGGCTGGTGGACTTTGCCCGCATCCGCGAAATGAGCGAGCGCGTCGGCGACCGCATCGACCATCTGCGTCTCAGCCGCGTCACCCCGCTTGCCGCGCCGCTGTTCCTTGAGGCGGGGCGCGTGCCGGTGAGTGGCTCGGCGGACGAACGGCTGATGGAAGAGGAGGTCACCCGCCTGCTGAATGAAAGCGGTCTGGCGCAGGTCGAAACCAAACCCGCATGGCGCGTGCCGTGGTAGGCTGCGAGCCTCACAACGCACCTACCCGATTGGACAAATTCCTATGCCATTGGACCGGGGATCATCCGTCCGTGACCGGAGATCAAAAGCCGTTTTTGGTTAGAAACGTCGCTAGTCCACCCGGTCCACACTGATCCTCGATATGGACCGCATTCATCGGCACCGCCTGAAACCCAGAAAGTGAACGCCATGTCTGGTCCCCTTGTCAAACCGAGCCACGCAGACTCTCCCTGCACCATGAGCATCCTCACCATCGTGGCGCTCAGCGCTCTGTGTTTCAGCACTCTGACGATCGCGTTGTGGGTCTCGGGCATTGACCTGAAATGGGCGCTGTTGCTGGGATGGCTAGGTGGCGGCGCCGCGACTTGCGCCTTGACCATCTTGCTGACCGCTGTCCTGTCTCTCTTCGCACCGCGAAACGACTGACCCCGCCACAGCCTCTTGCGGCCCGTCAGAGGGCGTGGCAGGAACAAGCCATGAACACCCACACCTTCACCTTCCACGGCGCATCCCTCATCGCCCTGCCTTCGGGGGCGTTGCATTGGCCAGAAACCGGCCTTCTGGTGGTGTCAGACCTGCATCTGGGGAAATCCGCACGACTGTCGGCGGTGGGTGGCGCGCAACTGCCGCCCTATGAAACGCGCGAGACCCTGCAACGGCTGGACGGGGATCTGGCCGCCACCGGGGCAACCCGCGTGATTTGCCTTGGCGACAGCTTTGATGCGCCGGGCATCGACGCCCATCTGCCAGAGGACGATCTGCTCTGGATCGCGCGACTACAGGCGGGGCGCGACTGGACATGGATCGCGGGCAACCATGACCCCGCGCCCGTCACGTTGGATGGTGCACACCGGGCCGAACATCGCGACGGCCCGCTGACCTTTCGCCACATCGCCACGCCGGACGGCACCGCCGAAATCTCGGGCCACTACCACCCCAAGGCGCGCCTTGCCGCGCGTGGGCGCAGCTTGACCCGGCCCTGTTTCCTGCTGGACGCGAACCGCCTGATCCTGCCCGCCTATGGCGCGTTCACGGGCGGGCTGTACTGCGACAGCCCGGTGCTCTGCGCGCTTATGGACCCCGGCGCGCAGGCCATCCTGACCGGCCCGCGCCCCGTCGCCATTCCGATGCCTCGCAGGGCTACGACCGGCCGCAATCCGCGTCAAACCTAGCTGCGGGTGCCGCGCCACAGGACGGCGGGCGCCACCGCCAACCCCGCCACGCCGATCCAGGATGTCCGCGTCATCGGTTGCCCCAGACCATAGGTCAACAGGCCCACACCCGCCGGGGCAACACACACCAGAACCAGCCCGACGGCGCTTGCAAAGACCTGTCGCCGTGCCCAGTTCGGGGCCGTTTCACGATGGTGCAGGGCGCGTGCCCAAACATACAGGGCCACCGCTGCGACAATCACCACAGCGCCTTCAAGGATATACATAATCACGTCTCCGACTGTACCTGACACCCGGACGGCGTCGCAACAATCAGGCGGCTTCCTGTCTGGGTGCTGTGGGATATTGGTATGCCACTACGTCAATGCAAGAGCCGCTTGCATACGACCCGCAAGATGGGCAACGCTGGGCGCATGACCGATATGGAAACCCGCATCAGGGACAGCTTTGACCGGCAGGGGATGCTTGTCACCCTCGGCGCAACACTGCTGCACGTCGCCCCCGGCGCGGTTGAGATCGCCGTACCGATCGGGCCGCAGGTGTCCCAACAACAGGGCCTTGCCCACGGCGGGCTGGCCTTTACCATCGGCGACAGCGCAGCGGGCTATTCCGCCCTGACCCTGCTGGATGCCGACAGCGAGGTTGTCACCTCGGAAATGGCGATCCACTACCTTGCGCCGGGCAGCGGCCAGCGCCTGATCGCGCGCGGGTCAGTCATCAAACCGGGCAAGCGGATGCTGGTCACACAGGCCGATGTCTACGCCGAGGATCAGGGCAAGGAACGCCACATCGCCCGGCTGACCGGGACGATGGTCCGCGTTCCCGCCCAACGCCCCTAGCCCAGCACGTCGCGCCAGCTATGCTGTGGTTGATAGCCCAGCATCCGCTTGGCCTTGGCATTGGAAAAGAACGTCTCGGTCTCGCCAATCTCGCCCTTCACCGGGACGCCCTGATAATACCGCTCGATCAGCTCGGCAGAACTCAACGCCACCGAATGATCGTCGTTCGAGACGTTGAACACCTCATAGCCCAACCCGTCTGTCTGCAGGCAACACTCCACCATCTGCCCCAGATCGCGCGCGTCGATATAGGCAAAGATATTGCGCCTCCGCAGGTCCGGATCATCCATATAGGCCGGAAAGTTCTGAGCGTATTCATGCGGCTCGATCACGTTGTTGATCCGCAGCCCGTAGATATCGAACCCCGTCCGCGCCTGAAAAGACCGCGCCGTCACCTCGTTACAGACCTTGGACATGGCATAGCTGTCCTCGGGCACCGTCGGGTGCTCCTCGTCAATCGGCAGATAGTCCGGCTTGCGCTCACCATCCGCGAAACAGACGGCATAGGTCGTCTCGGACGAGGCAAAGATCACCTTCTTCACGCCAAATTTCACCGCCGCGTCGATCACGTTATAGGTGCCCATCGTGTTCACCCGATAACATTCATTGTCCGTGGTGATCAGGATGCGCGGCACGGCGGCGAAATGCACAACCGCGTCGAATGTCGGCACGCCTGTGCCCGGCTCCAACTCATCAAGACCCGCTAGGCTGCTCATCACATCATACATCTGGCCCGCGTCGGTGATATCCGCGATGCGGTTGTCGACGCCCGGCAGATCCAGCGGCACCCGGTCCACGTTCAGCACCCGGTGCCCCTGCTCCAGCAGATAGGCCACCACATGCCGCCCCGCCTTGCCCGAGCCCCCGGTAAACAGAATACGCATGGTCAAACTCCTCCCCTTTTGACGCGCAACATGCCGTGCCGATCCGCGAAAGGCCAGCAGGCGGGCATCCATGGGCAAACCCGCGCGGCACACGGCATCCTGGCAACTGCATTCTCAAGCGGTCTGAAAAACAGCTTTTCGTTTCGCGCCGCACCGGAAACAGTCTGATAGGGATGTGTTCGTGAAAAATGAATTGGCATCCGGACAATCGAAATTACCTGCCAATTCCGGATGGGCCCCGACCAAAGACCGGGGCCCGGCAATTCAGGCAGTCTTGGTCGACATCGCACCGGCAATTTTTTCCGATACGAAGCCGAATATATTCCCAAGGATCAGCGAAATCAGAACAATAGAGGCCGCATTTCCCATTGCGGCCACATCGCCAATCGCAACCCCGGACAAGAGGCTAAAGGCCGCCGTCGATGCATAGCCGTAAACGCCAGCAGGAATAGTGTTGAGCATGGTCGAATGTGCGCCAAGAACCAGCACAACAACAGAAATCCCAATAATGATTGAGGTAACAACAGTTGTGCCTCCAACTGTTCCAACAACAAACAGCGTAACTGCGGCGACGGCAACGCCCCAGACATGGTTGATAGCGGATTTCGTCAACCCATCCGTTCCGCCACCCGAGTGATAGAAACTGCCCCAGCCAATAAAGAGCGCCCAAACTTGCAGTCCAAAGGTTGTACCAAGGCAAAGATAGGTCGCTACGGCGGCAAGAGCTCCGATAGAAATTGCGAGTGCTGTGATGATATTCATGTTGCGTCCCTCCCAAGACAAACGGCAGTCCTCATGCCTGATTGGCACCTGACTGGCCCGGGAGACTTTAATTGGAGTCTGGAATACACCAATCCGACCAAGGTCCATGCGACTTTGGTGTCTATTTCGCAAAGAACACCAAATAGAATCATGGGTCGGCGGTGCTTACTATAATCTCTCTGGCGTCCGTATTTCTAAGACCGATAAATACAACTGTTAGTCAGAAAAACACAGCTTGTTGCCGTCAAGATCCCGCACATAGGCAGAAAACCGTGGCCCACGCTGGCCCGGCGCGCCCTCACAGGTGCCGCCCAGATCAATGGCGAGCGCATGAAACCTTTTCACGTCATCAGCGTCTCCGACACAAAAGCCAACCATCGTTCCGTTGCCGTGGGTCGCGGGTTGTTCGTCAAATGGGATCGCCGTGGCAAACGCAAAATCCTCGACCAGCCAGTAGGTCATTCTGTCCGTGGGGGAAAAACCGCTGACGCCCAACGGCGCGAACAGGCCGTCATAGAATGTCTTGGCAGCGGCCATGTCGTTGGTGCCGACAACACTATAGTTCATCTTCATATTCAAATCTCCGTTGCGCCGATGTCCTGCCGTTTCGATCGGCCCCCCTGACGGTTGGCTTGGAACAGGTGGCAGGACGTCATCCTGATATTGAAATATATGACAGTTTATGTCCTATTTCTTGCATGGCACGAACCAACGCGAACGGCAGGCTGCGACGGATGGAATTGCTGGCCGTTCAGCTACAGCAAGAGGCGCATTGCACGATCTCGGATCTGGCGGCGCAGTTCGGTGTCAGCGCCCGCACCATTGCACGCGATCTGTCGCTGATGCGGGATCAGGGCATGTTGATAGACGCTGATCGCGGGCGCGGCGGCGGCGTGCGGCTGGACAGCAACTGGGGCGTCGGTCGGATGAACCTGTCCTATTCAGAGGCGGTCGACCTGCTGATCAGCATCGCGGTGGCCGAGCGGATGAACTCTCCGATGTTTCTGGCGAACCTCGGATCGGTCAGGCGGCAGTTGGTTGCCTCATTTTCACCTGAGAAACGCAACCGGGTGAACCGGCTGAACTCCCGCATCCTGATCGGCGTCACCGCCTCGACCTACGTTCAGGCCAGCGTCGCATCGCCGCCCGCACGGGTTGTCCAGACGCTGCACCGCGCTTTTGTCGATCAAGAGAGGCTGGACATCACCTATCGGCGCGAGGATGGCCAGACATCCCGGCGCAGCATCGACCCGCATTATCTCTTGCTGAAGTACCCGGTTTGGTACGTCGTCGCGTTTGACCATCTGCGGCAAGAGCCACGCACGTTTCGCTGTGACAGACTCTTGGCGGCCACAGGCACGGACACCCCGTTTCGCCTGCGGCCCAAGGCCGAATTCGGCGCCTCCCTTGTTGGCGACGATCTGTTGGTCTGAGCGCCGGGTGGGTGCCATCCAGAGGCGCTCAAACGTTACCCAAACGTAAAAACGCCTCTGTAACCCATTGATTTTACACAGGCCAAAACCTGTCCACGCGTGGACACCCTGATCAGGCGGTCAATCCTTCAGGCTCTTCCAACCCATTGGCCCGACAGCAGGCCGTCACCGTATTGGCCAGAAGGCAGGCAATTGTCATGGGCCCCACTCCGCCCGGCACAGGTGTGATCGCCCCGGCCACCTCAGCGCAGCTTTCATAATGGGCATCCCCCACCAGCCGGGTCTTTCCCTCACCTTTCTCGGGCGCATCAATGCGGTTGATGCCCACATCGATCACCGTCGCCCCCGGCTTGATCCAATCGCCCGGCACCATCTCTGGCCGCCCCACGGCAGCGACCACAATATCCGCACGACGCACCACTTCGGGCAGGTCTTTTGTCCGCGAATGAGCGATCGTCACGGTACAGCTATCGCCGAGCAAAAGCTGCGCCATCGGCTTGCCCACGATGTTGGACCGCCCGATCACCACCGCATCCATGCCCGACAGGCTCCCGTGATGATCCCGCAGCATCATCAGGCACCCCAGAGGCGTGCAGGGCACCATCGACTTCTGCCCGGTCCCCAACAGACCCACGTTGGAAATGTGGAAGCCGTCCACATCTTTGGCGGGATCGATAGCATTGATCACCAGATCCTCATCCAAATGCTTCGGCAGCGGCAACTGCACCAGAATGCCATGCACCGCCGGGTCCTTGTTCAGCGTGTCGATCAGCGTCAGCAGATCCGCCTCGGATGTGTCGATGTCCAGCTTGTGCTCATAAGAGTTCATGCCGACCTCAACGGTCATCTTGCCCTTGGACCGGACATACACCTGCGAGGCCGGATCCTCGCCGACCAGCACCACGGCCAACCCCGGCGTGATGCCGTTCTGTTCCTTCAGGCGGGACACATGTACCGCCACCTTTTCCCGGACCGTGGCTGCGAAGGCCTTGCCATCAATGATCGTTGCACTCATCCATCTATTCCTTCTTTGCCGATCACCCGCTCTTCGCGTGCAATCACAGCCTCGATCATGATCCGCCACATGGCCTCGGCCAATTCCGGGTCCAACCCCTGCGACAGGGCTTTGCCACGCACATTGTCCAGCACCGCCTCAATCCGCCTAGGGGCCCGCGCAGCGATACCTTCACGCGCCTTCAGATCCGGGGCGCGGTCCGTATAGCGCTCACGCTCGGCCAAAAGCTCCACTACGGCGCTGTCGATCTCGTCGATGCAAACCCGCAGGTCCGCCATGGTCTTGATGGTTTCGGGGGCAGGACGCGCCATAAAGTTTCCTCTTCGCCGTCTAGTCCTGCCCGCCCTAGCCGATAACCCACCCGGCATGCAACGCGCCGCCCTCCCCGATGCCCCGGAGAGGGCCAAACTCTTAGAACAAGCCTTCGATCAGGCCGTCTTCGTTCAGGTG
Organism: Antarctobacter heliothermus; assembly: GCF_002237555.1. Lineage (NCBI taxonomy): Bacteria > Pseudomonadati > Pseudomonadota > Alphaproteobacteria > Rhodobacterales > Roseobacteraceae > Antarctobacter > Antarctobacter heliothermus. Next base: position 263,379 of record NZ_CP022540.1, read on the forward strand.
GATCGATTCCGCCGCAGGTGTGCGGGGCAGGCCCGGCATGGTCATGATCTCACCGCAGACCACAACGATAAACCCTGCCCCGGCGGAAATGCGCACTTCGCGCACCGGGATGTCAAAGCCGGTCGGCGCACCGCGCATGGTAGGATCGGTGGTGAAAGAATACTGCGTCTTGGCAAGACAGACCGGCAGATGACCGTACCCCTGATCTTCCCAGTCCTTCAGTTGCGCGCGGATCTTGTTGTCCATCACCACACTGTCGGCGCGGTAGATCTCCTTGCAGACGGTTTCGATCTTGTCCGCCAGAGACATGTCATCGCCATAGAGCGGGTGATAGTCCGCCTCACCGGACTCACATAGTTCGACCACCTTTTTGGCGGTCTCGGTGATGCCCTCGCCTCCGAATTCCCAATGCTTGTTCAGAATCGCCTCGACGCCCAGAGACGCGCAGAAATCCATGACCGCCTGCACCTCGGCGTCGGTGTCAGTGACAAAGTGGTTGATCCCAACCACCGCCGGCACGCCGAACTTCTTCATGTTCTCGATATGACGGCCAAGGTTCGGGCAACCATCCTTGACGGCCTGTACGTTCTCCGCGCCAAGGTCGGCCTTGGCCACACCGCCGTTCATCTTCATCGCGCGCACCGTAGCCACGATCACCACCGCATCGGGGCGCAAACCGGCCTTGCGACACTTGATGTCCATAAACTTCTCGGCACCCAGATCGGCGCCAAAGCCCGCCTCTGTCACCACATAGTCGGCCAGCTTCAGCGCAGTCGACGTGGCGATGACAGAGTTGCAGCCATGCGCGATGTTGGCGAAGGGACCGCCATGCACAAAGGCCGGGTTGTTTTCCAGCGTCTGCACAAGGTTCGGCTGCATCGCGTCCTTCAACAACACGGTCATTGCACCTTCGGCCTTGATGTCGCGACAAAAGACCGGTGATTTGTCGCGGCGATAGGCCACGATCATGTCGCCCAGTCGCTGTTCCAGATCCTTGAGGTTTTTCGCAAGGCAGAGGATCGCCATGACCTCGGAGGCCACAGTGATGTCAAACCCGCCTTCACGCGGAAAGCCATTGGCCACGCCACCCAGCGACAGCGCCACATTGCGCAGTGCGCGGTCGTTCATGTCGACCACTCGGCGCCACGCAACGCGGCGCAGGTCGATGTCACATTCGTTGCCCCAATAGATGTGGTTGTCGATCATCGCCGACAGCAGAGAATGGGCCGATGTGATGGCGTGGAAGTCGCCCGTGAAGTGGAGGTTCATGTCCTCCATCGGCACGACCTGCGCCTTACCGCCGCCGGCAGCGCCGCCCTTCATGCCAAAGTTCGGTCCAAGCGAGGCTTCGCGAATGCAGATCATCGCGTTTTTGCCGATCTTGTTCAGACCATCGCCCAGACCCACAGTGGTTGTGGTCTTGCCTTCGCCCGCCGGTGTCGGGTTGATCGCGGTCACAAGGATCAGCTTGCCATCCTTGCGGTCCTGCACGCTGTCGATGAAGGGCTGGCTGATCTTGGCCTTGTCGTGGCCATACGGCAGCAGGTGTTCCGTCGGGATGCCAAGGCGATCACCGATTTCCTGAATCGGCTTCTTGTTGGCCTCGCGGGCGATTTCGATGTCGGACTTGAATGCCATTCTGCTGCGCTTCCTGTTGGGGGGCGGTGATTACTCTTGCCAAGGCATACAGAGGCATGCCCCGCACTGGGAAAGCGAATCCGACATAATCCGGCCGTGTTGCGGCGCAGACGGTTCACACCATGCTCAAATCGCCGCCCATCGGAAACGCCAGCCGCAATTCCGCTGTTGCGGGCGCGGCTTGGAGGGCGGGCCGCTGGCCGCGCAGCGGTCAGTCGGGGCGACCGGAAAGCAGCGCCTTAGGCGGGCTGCCAGCCACGTTGGTCGGGGATGTGCAGACGCAGCACGTCGCCCAAGGCCACGCGCCCCTCACGCGCGACTGAGGCGGTGATGCCACGGCGCCCATTCGCGGCAGGTTTGAAACCTTTGCCAAGGCCCGGCGCGACTTTGTCGATGCTCTTGGCCGGGAACTGACAGGGGCGGTTCTGCATGTCCACCGTCAAGGTCGCACCCGACGGGGCCTGCAACCGCGACGAAGGCGGTAGAAAACTGAAATCCGGCAACCCGCTAAGGACCATGGACGCGCCAAGTCGCGCGGGATCAATCCTGTCCAGACCCATCTGGGCGGCGATCTCTGACAGTTCCTCGGCGCTGATGATGCTCAACTGGCGTTCATTGCGGATTCGGGTGCCGGGCGAATATTGGGATTTAACCCGTGAACACGATTCCCGCGTCGCGCCGCCGTGGACAGATCCGGCAACCCCCTCAAACGTCAGATCCACAGCCGCAAGCACTTCGGCCAGCAGTTCAGCGCGGTCGTCATTTGTGACGACGCCAAGCCATGTCACGGTGGCTGTGTAGTCGGTGGGTTTCAAGGCAGGCATGGACGGTTTTCCTATGACGCAGATGCACCTTGCCCTGCGCGGACAACGGTAAAGAACAGGCGGCGAAAGGGGAACAGTGCGCTTCCGTCCGCCGACAGAGGATAGGCCTTGGGGATCAGATCATCATAGGCCCGGATCAGCCGTTCGCTTTCGCGGTCCGACATTGCTTGCAGAATAGGCCGTGCATACGTCGCCTCGGTAAAGCGACGTACCGGATGGCCGTCTTGCGACGGCGGCAGTTTCTGGAAATACTCCGTCTCCCAAAGGTTCACTTCCCCCAAGCCTTCGAGTAGGTGAATGTACTGGGCTGGCAAAAGGACAGACGGCAGGTCCACCTCGGACATCCGGCCCGGACACAGTTCATCGGCCAACGTTCGCCACAGGCGATGTGACGGAGCATTGTTCTGATGTGGCACTTGCACCGCCAGCGTCCCTCCCGGTGCCAGAGCAGAGACCAAGCGCGGCAAGAGGCTTCGGTGGTCATTCGACCAATGCAAGGAGGCGTTGGAAAAGATCAGCGCCGGCGCATCATGAGGTTCCCATAACGCAATGTCTGCGGCATCCAGTCGATCATGGAGCGCCAGAGCGCGCGCCTGTTGCAACATGGCGGGTGACTTGTCGACACCGATCAGCTTTGCGCGGGTAGTCTTGCAAAATCGCAGATGCAGGTCCGGCGCCACGTCGCCTGCGCCGCAGCCCAGATCAATCACATCCCCTTTGGGAAGAGAGCCGATCCGTGACAGAAGATCCAGAGCGGGCCGCAAACGATAACCCCGGAACCTATGATAGGTCCCGGGGTCCCAGTCGTTTTGCGGCGCATCGCTCATGCGGTGGGTTCAGGTTCCAGCCCGCCATCACCGGATGGCTTGGACTTCGGCTTGGTCTTGGGGATTGCGGTCAGCGACGGTTTGTCGTCCGCAGCTCCCGCCCCGCCATCGTCATCGCCCGAGTGGGGGTCCTCACCACGCATCACGCGCTTGATCTCATCGCCGGTCAGCGTTTCAAACTCAAGCAGGCCTTGCGCCAGCCGCTCCCATTCATCCTTGCGGTCGGTGAGGATCTGATAGGCGCGCTCATAAGCATCCTGAATAAAGCGGCGCACCTCTTCCTCGATCAATTCCTTGGTATGTGCGGAAACCGACAGGCCGGCTGTGTTGCCCTGATAGCCCTCATGGGCTTCAGCGTAATCGATATTGCCGATCTTGTCCGACATGCCCCAGCGCAGCACCATGGCCCGCGCCAGCGCGCTGGCCTGCTGGATGTCGCCTGCCGGTCCGTTTGAGACATTGTCTTCGCCATACTTGATGATCTCGGCGGCCTTGCCCGCCATGGTCATCGTCATCTTTTCCTCACACTCAGAGCGGTGCCAGTTCAGACGGTCGATTTCCGGCAAGCTCACCACCATGCCCAACGCGCCGCCGCGCGGGATGATGGTCGCCTTGTAGACTGGATCACACTGCGGCAGAGCCAGACCGACAACGGCGTGACCGGCCTCGTGATAGGCGGTCTTTTCTTTCTGCTCGTCAGTCAGGACCATGCTGCGCCGTTCAGCGCCCATCATGACCTTGTCTTTGGCCTGCTCAAAATCCTCCATCGTGACAAACCGGCGCCCGATACGTGCTGCCATCAGCGCCGCCTCGTTCACAAGGTTGGCAAGATCCGCACCGGAAAAGCCCGGCGTGCCGCGCGCGATGATGCGCAGGTCCACATCGGGTCCAAGCGGCGTCTTGCGGGCGTGCACGCCAAGGATCTTTTCGCGCCCCTTGATGTCCGGATTCGGCACCGTCACCTGACGGTCGAAACGACCGGGGCGCAGCAGCGCGGGATCCAACACGTCGCGGCGGTTGGTCGCGGCGACGATAATCACACCTTCGTTGGCCTCGAACCCGTCCATCTCGACCAGCAGCTGGTTCAACGTCTGTTCGCGTTCGTCGTTGCCACCGCCGTAACCTTGACCACGGGCGCGGCCCACGGCGTCGATCTCGTCGATGAAGACGATGCAGGGCGCGTTTTTCTTCGCCTGCTCGAACATGTCACGGACACGCGAGGCACCCACACCAACGAACATTTCGACAAAGTCGGACCCGGAGATGGTGAAAAACGGCACACCCGCCTCACCCGCGATCGCCCGCGCCAGCAGCGTTTTACCGGTGCCCGGAGGGCCGACCAGCAATGCGCCCTTGGGGATCTTGCCACCAAGACGGCTGAATTTCTGCGGGTTGCGCAGGAATTCAACGATTTCCTCAAGCTCTTCCTTGGCCTCATCAATGCCCGCCACGTCGTCAAACGTCACGCGGCCATGCTTTTCGGTCAAAAGCTTGGCCTTGGATTTGCCAAAGCCCATAGCGCCGCCTTTTCCGCCGCCCTGCATCCGGTTCATGAAATAAATCCAGACACCGATCAGCAGCAGGAAAGGCAACAGTGACAGAAGGAACGATTGAAAGCCGGATTGCTCCTGCGCCTCGGCCTTCATCGGGACGTTGTTGTCCAGCAGCAGGTTGGTCAATTCCGCGTCCTGCGGTTTGATCGTCACATAGTCCTGCCCGTCTTCTGTCCGATAGCGCACCTGCTCGCCATCGACCGTCGCGGAACTGACGTTCTGCGATTCAACGGCGCGCACAAAGTCGGAATAACTGACTTCGCGGCTTTGCAGCGTGGTTCCGCCGCCCGAGAACAGGTTGAAGAGCGCCAGGATCAGCAGGAAGAGGACGACCCAGAAGGCGATGTTTCTCGCGTTACCCAAGGGGGAACTCCTTTGAAAACTTTGGTGCGTCTTAGCACAGCGATTTGGTGTGTAACATAGACATCACGGGGCCGGGTTCAATGCGACAGCAGGAACCGGGCAAAGCTGCCCATCTCCTGTCCCATCGGCCAGAGGCGCGTGCCCGGCGTTCCGGTGTGGCCAAGCGCGTGACAGGCGACCAGCGTATCGCCCTGCCACAGGCTGGGCAGCGATTTGGCGGAATGAAAGGGCGGCGCCGCTTCGGGTCTTTCGCCGATCTGCGCCCAGCCGTCTTCCCCCAGCGCGCGCACGAATTCCCCCTTTGTGTCGGACCCATGCATCTGCCATCGCCCATCCCATAGCGGAACGCGCCCATCACCTTGGTCAAGCGGTTGGGTCAGGCCCTGCACCGCCTTGAATTCGCGGAAGATCCGCAATTTGTCCCGCTCCATCCGCGCCTCGCAGCCATGCAGCGTGCCAGCACCGCCAGCCAACAGACGGTCCAGCAAGGCATCCAAGGGGGCGATGCGCGGACGATATTCGGCTGATGACACCCATTGCAGCGCAGCGGCCAACAGGCGCAGTTGCGTGTCACGTTCGACCGGCTCAAAGCCGGAGCGGTCGAACAGGATTTCCCCAGTAGGTATGTGGCCTGCCCGGCCCTCGTGCCCGATCTCTTTCCAGACCTGAACGGCGCGCGCACGTAAGGCGTTCCGTGCGCGTGCCATACGTTCGGCGGTGTCGGCCAAAGTCGTCACGTCCAACCCCAGTTCCGCAAGCGCAGGCAGAGCTTGCCGGATTCGGCTGCGCCCGTAGGCCGGGTCATCATTCGACGGATCCTCGACCCAACGACCCTTTAATGTACGCAGGTAATGGCGCAACTCGGCACGGGTCATGGTTAGGCAAGGACGGACCACCTGGAACGCGCTATGGTGCCCGGGGCCGCCTTTGACCGGCATCGACTGCTGCGGCAAAACACCGTCAAACTCGGGAGCGGTCAGCGGACGCGAGCCACCGTGGCGCACCGTGCGACTGGCCGCCATCGCCGACAGCCCCTCAACCCCCGACCCGCGTGCCAGTCTCATCAGAAAGGTCTCGGCCACATCGTCGCGGGTGTGCGCCAACAGGACGTGCTGCAAATCGCCACGCCAGCGGTCGATCATTTCTAGCCGGCCACGCCGGGCGGCATCCATTTTGTTGCCTTGTCCGTCCCAGTGCCAGCGCAGCGTCGAATGAGGCCAGCCAAGTTCGCTGCATTCGCGGGCCACCATCGCCGCCTCATCGGCGCTTTCAGGACGGAACCCGTGATCAACTGTGACCACCCACAGGCGCACACCCCAAATCCGCGTCCAGTTGTGCGCCAGATACAGCATCGACATGCTATCGCCGCCGCCAGAAACAGCAAGGCCAATGTCGGACGGGAAACTGGGGCCCAGCAATTGCCCCATCGCCTCGGCAAACCTTTGATCAAGGCTCACCTCTGGCGGTACCAGCTTATTGGCAGCCAAGTGTCTGTCGGCTCGCCTCGGCCCGCGACACGGCGTCCGACCCCGGATACCGGACGCTGACCTCACCCAGCGTGATGCAGGCATCGTCAATCGACCCCAACGCGGCTATGGCGTCGCCCAGACGCCAAAGCGCCTCTGGCGCGACGGCAGCGTCCGGGAACCCGGAATAGGCCGACAGGTAGCGCCGCGCGGCCTCTCTAGAATCGCCCTGCCCTTCTAGGGCGCGGCCTTCGCCGACAAGCGCAGCAGGTTCCAGCGGCCCCATCGGATAGGTTTCGCGGAACTGCGCGAACAACAGTTCGGCGCCCGCGTAGTCGCCCTGCTCCAGCGCGTCCGCAGCCGACCGGAAATCCGCCTCTTCGCTGATCGCCAATTCGCCGTCAAACGGCAACGCATCGGTGGCGGGCGGCGTCGCGGGTTGCGCAACCGGGGCCGTTGGTACGGCATCACCACCCAACGGATCGGTTTCGCCCAGCTTGCCGATGTCGCAACCCGGCTCCAGCTCGCAGATGCGGAACTTGAGATCCCCGATCCGGTTGCTGCCGTCCTGAACGACGCGACCGATCCGGAACTCCAGTTCCTCGGCCTTGGCGGTGACACGCTGCAACTCACCCTCAATGGCGGCGATCCGGTCCAATGCCGATCCGCGAATCCCCAGGTCGGGCGATCCTGTGGTGTTCAGTTCGCTGCGCAAATTGCGCAGTTCGACCGTCAGAACCGCAAGATCCTGCTTTATGTCAGCCAGCGTTTCCGCCTGCTGCGCTGCGGCCATGCTGCCTGCCAAAAGGCAGGCCCCGAACACCATCCCCCGCAACATGGCTTAACCCGTCAGGCCAGTGGCCGAGATCACTGTCACGGCGCGGCGGTTCTTGGCATAACAGGCTTCTTCAGAGCAGATTTCCAGCGGGCGTTCCTTGCCGTAGCTGACGAACTTGAGCCGGTTTTGCGGGATGCCCTTGGCGACAAGATATTCCATCACTGCATTGGCACGGCGCGCGCCCAACGCAAGGTTGTATTCCCGTGTGCCCTGCTCATCCGCATGGCCCTCGATGATGGCGAGGTAATCGGGGTTGGTTTGCAGCCAGCTTGCCTGACCGTCCAGAACGCCCCGCGCCTCGGGGCTGAGCGACGACTGGTCGATCGCAAACAGCACACGGTCCCCGACACGGGCCGAGAAATAGGCGGGGGACTTGGGGTCATCAATGCTGCCTGGCACGATGGTCGATGTGTCCGGACCTCCGGCACCCCGGCTAGCATCTGGTCCGCCAAACCGATTTGGGTTGGTACAGGCTGCGGTCGCCAGTGCCGCGACCATCAGAAGGGCCATGGTTGTATGTTTCATGTTAAAGCAGTCCTGCTCTGGTTGTTGCGTCTGTTTTACCACAGCACGCAACATATGGGAATTGACGTTATTGTAGGGGACCCCAGCTGGGGTCAGAGGCACCGGCCGGTGTACGCACCCGTTTCAGATTTCGCCCGGAGACATCCACCGAATAAAGCGCCGACGACCCCTGAGCGCCCTGCGTTTCGCGTGAGAACATGATAACACGACCGTTGGGTGCCCATGTCGGCCCCTCGTCCAGGAAGGACGCAGTCAGCAGGCGTTCCTCTTTGCCGTCGGTGCGCATCACTCCGATGTGAAAGCGTCCGGCATTCTGCTTGGTAAAGGCGATGCGATCTCCGCGTGGCGACCAGACCGGCGTGCCGTACCTGCCCTCGCCAAAGCTGATGCGCTGCGCCTCACCGCCCATGGCGGGCATGACGTACAACTGCTGGCTACCGGAGCGGTCGGATTCGAACACGATCTGACTGCCGTCCGGGGAAAAGCTGGGTGCGGTCTCAATCGCCGGGGTCGAGGTCAGCCGTCGGGTCGCGCCCGAGGCAAGATCCATGGCGTAGATATCCGTGTTGGAGCCCTGCGTCAGCGAGTAGACCACCATGCGACCATCCGGCGAAAAGCGCGGCGCAAAGCTCATCTCGCCCTCGCCCACCTGCAAGATACGGCTGTCGACGTTGCCAACGGTCAACACATGGATGCGCGGAAACCCGGTGGCATAGCTGGTGTACAGAACCCGCTCGCCGTTTGGCGAAAAGCGCGGTGCCAACACCAGCGAGGAATCGTCGGTCAGGAACTGCACGTTTGCGCCGTCGTAATCCATGATTGCCAGCCGCTTCTGACGCGCATCCTTGGGTCCGGTTTCTGAAACAAAGACCACGCGGCTGTCGAAATAGGGCGTCTCGCCGGTCAGTCTACTATAGACCTGATCGGCAACCTTGTGCGCCAGTCGGGTCCACCCACTGGCGTCCGAGACAAACTGCATCCCCTGCCCCAGCTCTTGCCCGGCGAAGACGTCCCACACACGGAACTTGACCACCACGCGCCCAGAGGAATCCGCCGCAACCGATCCGGTGATCAGCGCCTGCGCGTTGATTGCCTTCCAATCGGCGAATTGCACCGGCGCGCCAAAGCTGCTGACGCGTGCGATGTGGGCATCGCGCGAAATCTCGCGGAACAGGCCCGTGCCCGTCAGGTCGGCGGCGATCACGCGGCTGATGTCGGTGGCAAACTGTTGCGCCGCCGGGCTTTCAGCGACGAAGTCGGGCACCGCAAACGGCATGGGCTCGATCACACCTTCGGTGAGCTCGATACGAAGCGGGCCGGACTGGGCCATGGCCTGCATCGGCAAGAGCGCCGTGGCACAGATAAGAACCAAGGCGGCAAGGCGTGCGATCATCTCGGGGACCCTCCTTCGGGTGCTGCTCGGACCGGATGCGGCGGGTCTGTGCCCGCCCTGCATCAACCTATCCTGATTTGGCCTGTCGCAAAACAGGCAATACATGTGGTGCAAGGGGGAATTTGCGCAGGAAGCCGCTCATTTCCACCCAATTCCTTCAGAGTACAACGCCGCCCAAGGGATCGCGGTTCCAGCAATCATCGCAACCGCATTGTGGCGGGGTTGAAAGTCATCTCTATTTCGCGCCACTGGTCGTATTTTTCGGCAGGCAAGGCATAGCCTTCGGCGCCCTGACATCGCAGCACGGCGCGCCGCGCCACCTGAAATGCGGTCTGGACCGCTGCGGCACTGCCCTGTGATGCATTCAGCATCTTCAGGCTGCTTTGGACGACCCGTCCGTCCTGCTCCATCTCGAAGCCCACGGTGACCGTGATGTTTGCCGCCTCGGATCCGACGTCCACCACCCAACACGCCTGCACTGCCAACCGCAGTGCCTCACGCTCTCCGGTGGTCATTGGCGGACCAGTGGGCGCGGCGGGGGCCGGAGCTGCGGACAGCGCCTCGGCCAGCGCCGAGGTAATGGCGTCATCCGCCCCGCTAAGGGGATCGGGATCGGGCTGGGCGGCCTCGGGCTGCGGTGCCGGATCGGGTCGGGTCGCCTGCGCGGCGCGCTGCGGTCGCGCCTGCGGGCGGATCGACTCGGAGGGGGCAAACCGCTCGTCCGCTTCTGTCACGATCTCGGTCGAGGTTTCAGGCGGGGCTGTCGCCTCGCGCAGTTCCTCTGCCACGTCGGGGCTGACGGCATCCGGGTCGGCCGCCTCTACCCGTTCTTCGGCGCGTTCAGTGTTCGGGTCCGGTGGAGCCACGGGGGTGTTGGCCACCCGGTCCGCCGGACGCGCTTTGGGACGCAACGATGCGGTCGGCGCGACTGGCGCGGGGGGTGGCGTAGGCAACGGCGCCGGTGGCACCGGAATCGGCTCTGGTTCCGGCAGCGGCGCGGGCACGGGAACCGGATCCGGTTCCGGAAGGGGTTGCGGGACGGGCGCTGGTTCTGGAGCGGGTTCTGGCGTCGGTTCCGGGGCGGGTTCGGGCACAGGTTCGGGTACCGGCTCTGGCTGGGGCGCAGGGGTCGGTTCCGGTACCGGAGCGGGTTCTGGCGCGGGCTCTGGTGTCGGTTCGGGCGGGACCACGGGCGTCACCGGCTCTGCCACCGGCTCGGGTGCCGGCGGCGCAGTCAGCGCTGCAAATTCCGCCTCGCTCAGCACTGTCACGTCTGCCACCTGCATCTGCGGCGGATCCGTCGCAAAGACATTGCCCAGCAGCAGCCAAGCGAGCACAAGGGCATGCGCCCCACCCGATATGTACAGATAGCGGTTCATTCGCGCCTCAGCCGCCGTCGGGCCCGTCGAGTGCCGGGCCACCCACATCCGTCACCAGACCGATCGAAGAAAATCCACCCGCGTTCAACGCGCCCATGATCTGGGCAACTTGTTCATAGGGCACTGACCCGTCGGCGCGCAGATAGACCCGGTCATCCGACCGTTCCGCCGCAATCGCGCGCAGCCGCCCGACCAGTTCGTCGCGTGAGACGACTGTGGTCTGGATCAGCACCTCGCCGTCCGCCGACAGCGTCACGGTCAGCGGCTCTTCGGTTTCTGCGGGCAACGCCTGTGCCGCCGTTTTGGGCAGTTCCACCGGCACGCCCACGGTCAACAACGGAGCGGCCACCATAAAGATAATCAGCAGAACCAGCATGACGTCCACAAAGGGCGTCACGTTGATTTCGGCCATCGGCTGTGCCCGGCTGCGACGCGAACCGCGCCGCCGCTTGCCCCCACCGGATTTGACGACCCCTGCGCCCATGGCTCAGGAATCCAGCTGACGGGAAAGGATGGTGGCGAATTCGTCGGCGAACGCCTCGTAGTTGCCCACGATCCGGTCCGCATCCGCCGAAAACTTGTTGTAGAAGATCACCGCCGGGATGGCCGCCAGCAGGCCAAGACCCGTCGCCAACAGCGCCTCCGCGATACCGGGGGCCACGACAACCAAAGAGGTGTTCTGCTGCGCGGCAATCTCGATAAAGGCGTTCATGATGCCGAAAACCGTCCCGAACAGCCCGATGAACGGTGCGGTAGAGCCGACCGTCGCCAGCACCGGCAGGCCGCGCTGCAACACATCGGCCTCTTTCTGGATCGCGACGTCCATCGACCTGTCGATCCGGCTTTGGGCATTGGCGATCAGCCCGCCGTCCTCACGGTGACTGCGGCGCCACTCCATCATGCCAGCGGCGAACACCCGTTCGGAGCGGCCCTTGGGTTCTGGCCCCAACTGTTCGAACAGCTCATCCAGCGGCTCACCCGACCAGAAAGCGCGGTCAAACCGCGTCGCCTCGCGCCGCGCCTTGCGGTAGCTGATGAATTTCTCGATGATGATTGCCCAAGCCCAGACCGAGGCCACCATCAGCAACATCATGACGAGTTTCACCGTCAGTGTCGCGCGCATGAAAAGTCCCCAGAAGGAGAAGTCGATCTCCGACGCGAGGGCAAGCGTTCCTGCTTCCATTAGTCCTGCTCATTTCCTGTCGGCCCCTGTGACCGGGGCTCTGATTACCGTGTTCTTTACCCGATTTGCAGGGGGAACGCTACTGAATAGGCGGCATTCCGCAGGAGGCCGCAGCCGGGCGTCGGCGCAAATCGGCTAGTGGACCCGCTGCCGCAGTTTGGCAGGCAGACGCGCGGGATGGCCATCGCGGGTCACGCAGACCGCCGTCACCTCGGCGCGAAAGACCACCTCCTCACCGCGCACCACTTCCTGACCCATGATCAAACGCACGCCGGTCATGCTGCGCACGGTGGTCCGCACCTCCAGCGCGTCGTCGTATTTCGCGGTCATCAGGTAGTCGGCCTCGATCCGCCGCACGACAAAGACAATACCGTCCTGTTCGCGCATGGCATTCTGATCCAGCCCTTGCTCCTTGACCCAGTCGGATCGCGCCCGTTCGATGAATTTCAGATAGTTGGCGTGGTAGACGATTCCCGCCATGTCGGTGTCTTCGTAGAAAACGCGGATCGGAAAACCATGCATGGGCGAACTCCTGTGTGGCAGGGTGACCCTAGGAGGGCCGCCGCAGCACGGCAAGCGACCCCAATGCCGCATTTCCGCAGGGCCCCGACCTTACCACTTGCGCCTACCGCCCGCGCGCGCTGCGGCTGTGAAACCCGGTGGTCGTCTAGCCATCCATGTCAGGAACCCTGACAATTCGCGATGCGTGCGCGGTTTGCGCACGGTGTTCAGGTCGCGCGCCAGTTGGCTTTCGGTGAACCGCGCGTGGATCTCGCTGTGGCAGATCTGGTGCAACTGAACCACCGCACCGCCCTTGCCACCTTTCAGCTTGCGGACAAGGTGATGCAGACTTTGTCGTGCACCCGGCGGAATCGGGCGCAAACACACCGGACAGACCGGGTCCTCACCCTCGACCACTTCGCTCCCCTTGTCCCCACGGCGCGCTTTGGGCAAGAGGATGGAACGACGACGCCAAGGATCAAACAGAATGAATTTCGACCTCGCCGACCAGCCCGAGTTCGTGCAACAGGCCGCCGACTATGCGCTGCACGGGTGGGAGATTGCCCGCGAATGGCTGATGTCGCCCGCCGCGTGGTCGCAATTTGGTCTGCTGGTGGCGGCCTTCGTGATCGCATGGCTCTCGACGCGTAAGCTGCGCCCTTGGCTGGAACGCGTCCTGACACCAGAGGCCGGGCGGACATCTGCCTTGGCCACGATCCGGCGTTTTCTGCTGATCTTCGTACCCCTGCTGTTGCCGTTGCTGGCCTTTGCCTTCACCGGCGTCGGTGAGGGCCTGACCCGCGCAATCTTTGGGTCGGGCGCCGTAATCGCATTTGGCAAGCGGTTCTTCTTGTTGTTGGCCGCCCGCGTTCTGGTGCGCGAGATCATCAAGGACGGCTTTCTCAAGGTGCTGGGCCGCCTGATCCTGTTGCCCGTCATGGCGCTGTACACACTGGGCCTGCTGGACGCCGCCACAGATCGCCTGAACGAACTGACCGTGAGCCTTGGCAATATCGAATTCACCGCCATGGCGGTGATCCGGGGCCTGATCGCCGGGTCGATCCTGTTCTGGCTGGGCCGTTGGTCCAACGACCAGACCGGCGCCTATATCCACAAGCAGGAGGAAATGCGCCCGGCCACCCGCCAGATTGCCGCCAAAGCAGCCGAGTTCGCGATCTTTGGCCTTGCCTTCATGCTGCTGATGAACATCGTCGGTATCCCGCTGACCTCGCTGGCGGTGATGGGTGGTGCTATCGGTGTCGGCCTTGGTTTCGGCCTGCAAAAGATCGCCTCGAACTATATTTCCGGCATCATCCTGCTGCTGGAGGGTCAGGCCACCGTGGGCGACTACGTCGAACTGGACAACGGTCAGACCGGAACCATCGTCAAAACCACCGCGCGGGCGATGATCCTTGAAACGTACGATGGCCGCTGGATCGTTGTCCCGAATGAGGATTTCATCACTACCCGGATCATCAACTATTCCGATCAAGGCAGCGCCAACCGGTATGAGGCGGATTTCTCGGTCAGCTACAAAACCGACATCAATCTGGTGCCCGCCATCGTCGAGGCGGCTGTGGCGCAGCATCCCGGCGTGCTGGACCTGCCCTATCCGCCCGATTGTGAGTTGCGCGGCTTTGGCGACTCTGGCGTGGATTTCGCAGTGGAGTTCTGGGTCAACGGAATCGACGACGGCCCGAACAAATACACATCCGACGTGCTGTTCCTGATCTGGAACGCGCTCAAGGACAACGGAATAGAGATCCCCTATCCCCATCGCGTCGTCGAATTGCATCAGGCGTCCGGGCCAGCCGCGCCATGAGCCATGCGCTGGTGATTGGTGGCGGGCCAGCGGGGTTGATGGCGGCGGATGCGCTGCTGTCGGCGGGGGTTCCCGTGGTGCTGGCAGAGGCGAAACCCTCAGTTGGGCGCAAGTTGTTGATGGCCGGAAAGTCAGGGTTAAACCTGACCAAGATGGAGGATCGCGCCGATTTTCGCGCCGCCTATGCCGATGCCGCACCAGAACTGGCCAAAATGCTCGACGCGTTTGGACCCGAAGAGGTGCGGACATGGGCGGAGGGATTGGGCCAGTCCACCTTTACCGGCTCCAGCGGGCGGCTGTTTCCGACCGCGATGAAAGCCTCCCCGCTGTTGCGCGCTTGGCTGGCGCGATTGGACGGCATGGGGCTGGACCGGCGCACGCGGTGGCAGTGGCTGGGCTGGGCCGAGGATGGCGGTCTGCGCTTTGACACGCCGGAGGGGCCAGTCGTTCAGCACCCGGCGGTCACGGTTCTGGCGCTTGGCGGGGCCAGTTGGGCGCGGCTGGGGTCGGACGGAGTCTGGGCGGATCATTTCCGGGCCGTGGGCCTGCCGGTGGCGCCGTTTGCCGCGTCGAATGCCGGGATTCTTGTCGATTGGTCGCCGCATATGGCCAAACATTTCGGCGCGCCGCTGAAGAATGTGACCTTTCGCGCCGGGCCATTGGAGAACCGGGGCGAGGCGGTGATTTCCGCGCGGGGGCTGGAGGGGGGCGGGATCTATCCGCTGACCCCGGCGCTGCGGGCGGGCCATGATCTGACGGTCGATCTGCTGCCGGATGTTTCGATGGATGTGCTGGTGGAGCGCCTGTCACGACCCAGAGGCAAGCAGAGCCGGGCCAATGCGATCCGCAAGGTGCTGCGACTGCCGCCGGCGGCGCAGGCTTTGCTGATGGAATTTGCCCGCCCCTTGCCCGAGGAGCCTGCCGTTCTGGCCGCGACGATCAAGGATTTACCCCTCCGCCATGCCGGGCTGCGGCCGATGGATGAGGCGATCTCGACCGCGGGCGGGGTGCCCTTTGCGGTGCTGGATGCGGGGCTGATGTTGAGGGACAAGCCGGGCTGTTTTTGTGCTGGTGAGATGCTGGATTGGGAGGCCCCGACGGGGGGGTATCTGATGACGGCCTGCCTTGCCACGGGGCTATGGGCGGGGCGTCATGCGGCCGCGTGGATGGAAGGCCAGCAAGAGGGGCGCCACAGTGGACAAGGTTAACGCCCCAACAAAATCAATGGCTTGCAGAGACGAATTTACCTGGAATTAAGGTTTACGCCTACTGCACCGCCTGCCCCGGCGCACGCCAGAACAACGATACATGTCGGTTGCGCGCCCGCCCTGCGTCACTGTCATTGTCGGCCACGGGCCGCGCCGACCCAAAGCCAACCACGTTCATTGCGCCCGGGCGCACCCCGCGTTTGGCGATCTCAACGGCCACCACAACGGCCCGTTGGCGGCTGATTGCCCGGTTCGCTGCGACCTCTCCGTCGGAGTCGGTATGGCCCTCAACCTGCACCTCTAGCCCGCCGTCCAGAACACACACGCGTGCCACAGCGGCCAGCGCATTGACGCCGCGCACCGATCTGGCGTCCAACCGCGCGGAGCCGGACAGAAAGTGGATCGGATCGGCGCGTTCGGCCAACAGGCTTTGCCGCGCGCATTCCGCGATCGAGGGCGTGAAATCCAGCTTTGGCAGCCAGTGGCCAGCAGCAAAGACTTGCGCCAAACCCAGTGCCGCATTTGTCCGCTCTGTCCCGGCCTCTGGAAAGACAGCCATCCGGCGCAAGCGCAGCGAGTCCTGCGGGTCGAGAATAGCGCGAATCGCCGCGTCGATCTGGGCCATGTCGACGCCGGGTGACAGCACGGCGTCCAGCGTTATTCCCTCTGGCCGGAGGGTCATGGTCAGATCCTCGACCTCTCCCAACCAGCGTTCGAGGGCCAGCAGAACCGTCTTTGCGCGTGGCAACGGCATATCCTTATCGCTGCCCGCACTGCCCGCGACGGCGGGCAGGCCCAACAGTGTCGGCACGTCCTGCGCCGTCAGATTTCCCGGCAAGGTGCCCTCAATCCGTGCGCCAGTTTGCGGCGTGTAGGTAAGGGTCGCGTCCAGAATCAGCCCGTCATCGACCAATTCGACCGTGCGCCGATAGTCCTGCCCCTGAGGGAGCGCCGTCAAAAGAGCATCGACCCGACCGGCACTGACCGGATCGGGCAACAGCGCGTCCAATGTGACGGCCCCCTCTTCGAACAGCAGCCGCCCTTCGACGATCTCGTCAAAGACGGTGCTGACAGCGTCCAATCCGTCCGACCAGCCCGTGATATCCGGGTAAAGCGCGTGTCGCAGCCCCGAGACATCCGCCCCCTCAAACGCCGCATCGAGGGTCTGTTGCGCCAGATCGACCGGCACAACGCCTTGGGCCGTGACCTTGCCAGCACGCCGTTCAAGCGCCAGCCAAAAAGGTTCCGGATCGGTCAGAGGAAGCCGCGACACCGCAAGCAGCGTTTCGCTTGGCAGATCGGCCCGCAGGGCGTCCAGCGCCTGATCCACGTCGTCGCCGCCGCGCAAGGCCGACAGGATCAGAGTGCCGGGGGTGACGGTGACGATCCCCTCATCCGCAACATCCAGAACACGCGCGGCGGCCAACATACTTGCGGCAAGCGCGGGATACCCCGGATCGACCGGACCGACCGACAGGGTTTCGGCTTGGACGCCCCGCGTGAACACCTCTGACAGGTCACGGGCCGATAGGGCGAGCGGCAGCTTGCCACGCAGGCTAACCCCAAGGCCCGGTTGCTTTTCCGCGATCAGGAAAAAGGGCCGACCGTCATCGCGCGCAATCAGATCCGATGTTACGGCGATGTCCGGGGGCAGTTCTGCAAGTTTGCGTCTGATTGCGGCCAGATCCGCAGGCCACAACGCCACGCCGCGGATTTGCACCGCGTCGCCCTTCAGCACGATGTCGGCCTCATCCAATTGGGCAACCGCCTGTGCCAGTGTCAGCACAGCCCCGTCCCAGACGTCAAAGGCCCCTCCGCTGGCCAGAGTGACCTCAGGGATCGGCCCGCCGGCCAGTTCGGTCAAAAATGCGATGGTATCGGCACGGCGTACATGACCCGCCAGTACCACGCCGTCGGTCCCCTTGCGCATCGAAAAGGCGAATTCTTCGACCTCTGGCAGCACCTGAAGGCGCGCGTTCACCTCTTTGACCCCGTCGATGGCGCGCAAATCGCTTTCGATCTGGCGCCGGACCGCGTGGCTTTGGACGCGGCCCGCAACGGTGATCTCGCGGCCCTTGACGGTCAGGGTCGGCGGATTGGGCAGGTCCGCCAGCAAGGCCGTGGCCTGCGCCTGCAGGCCCGCCTCTATCGTTGCGTCTTCGCGAGGCACCTGAAACAGGCCAAGCCCCGCCAGTGTCAGAAAGATCACCAGCGCGGCAATCGCCTCGACGAGCGCCTTGGCGGTCATTGGCTCAGATCGCGGCCTTGCGGCTTTCGTCCAGATAGATTTCGCGCAGGCGCAGGGCGCGCGGCCCCGGCGTGCCGGCGCCCAGCGCAACGCCGTCGATCTCAACCACCGGCATCACAAAGGTCGAGGCAGAGGTGATGAATGCCTCATCCGCGCCTTGCGCCTCTTCGATGGTAAAGTTGCGCTCTTCGACCTCCATCTGGGCCTCTTTGGCAAAGCGCAGCACGGCGGCGCGGGTGATGCCGTGCAGGATGTCGTTGGACAGGGCGCGGGTGACGATCCGGTTGCCCTTGATGAAATAGGCGTTGTTGCTGGTGCCTTCGGTGACAAAGCCGTCCTCGACCAGCCATGCGTCGTCGACACCGGCCTTCTTGGCCATCATCTTGCCCATCGACGGGTACAGCAGTTGCACCGTCTTGATGTCGCGACGGCCCCAACGCTCATCCGCGATCGAGATGACCTTGATGCCCTTTTTCGCGGCGGGGCTGTTGGCAAGGCCGGGCTTATTCTGGGTGAACAGCACGATGGTCGCGGGGGTCGTGTCCGGGTCGGGAAAGACGAAATCGCGGTCGTCGGGCGCGCCGCGCGTGATCTGAAGATAGACCAGCCCTTCGGTGATCTCATTGCGTGCGACCAGTTCGCGGTGAATCTCCAGCAGTGCGTCCATTGTCACCGGCGCGCGCATGTCCAGCTCGTCCAGCGAGCGTTGCAGCCGGGTGGCATGGCCTTTGAAATCGATCAGCTTGCCGTCAAGGACGGAGGTGACCTCATAAACGCCGTCACCCATCAGAAAGGCGCGGTCAAAGATCGAGACTTTGGCCTCGTGCTCGGGCAGGTAGTCTCCGTTGAGGTAAACGGTGCGGGTCATGGGCGTGGTCCTCGGGCAAAATGTTGTCGGTGTTGTAGGCAGGCGCCGGACGCGCCGCAAGTCTTAGGCGCGGCGGGGGCACGGCGGCTGTCAGCCCCACAGCGCGACCTCGGGCGGGTGCACGCCCTCCGCGTCATAGCGCAGGGGTGTGTCGCGGTCCTCAGACAGCAACAGCGGGCCGTCCAGATCGGTCACAGCAGCGCCCTGCGCCAGCAGGACCGCGGGCGCCATCGCGAGGCTAGAGCCCACCATGCAGCCGACCATCACACCGTAGCCCTCGGCCAGTGCGGCCTTGCGCAGGGCCAGCGCCTCTGTCAGCCCGCCGGTCTTATCAAGCTTGATGTTGACGATATCGTATTTGCCCTTCATCGCGGGCAGGGACGCCCGGTCATGACAGCTTTCGTCGGCGCAAACCGGCACCGGGCGGTCCATCCCGATCAACGCGGCGTCCTCACCCGCAGGCAAGGGCTGTTCGACCAATGCCACCCCAAGCCGCACCAGATGCGGGGCCAGATCGGCGTAGACAGACGCGCTCCACCCCTCATTGGCGTCAACGATGATGCGGGCCTGAGGCGCGCCGCGCCGCACTGATTCCAGCCGGGGCATGTCGTCAGGCGTGCCCAGCTTGATCTTCAAAAGGGGGCGGGCGGCGTGGCGCCGCGCCGCCGCCTCCATATTGTCGGGCGTGTCCAGCGACAGTGTATAGGCGGTCAACTCCGGCCCCGGCGCAGGCAACCCGGCCAGATCCCAGACCCGAACACCTGCGGCCTTCGCCTCCAGATCCCACAAGGCGCAATCGACCGCGTTGCGCGCCGCCCCGGCGGGCAGCGCCTCTTGCAGATCGGCACGAGAGATCCGCGCAGGCAACCCCGCAATCTCTGCCGCCACACTGTCCAGCGTCTCGCCATAGCGGGCATAAGGCACACATTCGCCCCAGCCACTCACCCCGTCCCGCGTCACCCGCACCGTCAGCACATGCGCCTCAGTCCGGCTGCCGCGCGAGATGGTAAAGGCCTCGGCCAGCTTGAACACGTCTCGCGATACGCTGATGGTCATCTCTGCCGCTCCTGCTTCTTCTTGGTAAAAATACTCAAACACACCCCCACCCCAGGCGACACCGCAAACCGCGCAGCGCCCCAAGGGATGGTGGGTGGGGCGTCTTTCGCGCGCAAGCGCGAAACAGCGTCCGGCCAAAGGCCGGACCGCCCTCCATCAGACGTTTTGCAGCGCCTCTGCCAGACGCTCTGCGCCGTGGCGGAACGGATCGACCGTCGGCAGACCCAGACGCGCCTCGACCTCGGCGCAATAGCTGACCGCCTCGGCCTCGCCCATGTGCTGGGTGTTGATCGACACGCCCACAACCTGACAGTCCGGGTTCGCCACCTTGGCCAGCGCCAGCGACAGATCACGCACCTCTTCCAACGAAGGCAGGGCATAGCCCGGCAAGCCGCGCATATGGGTGCGCGTCGGCTCATGGCACAGGATCAGCGCGTCGGGTTGACCGCCGTGGATCAGCGCCAGGGTCACGCCGGAGAAACTGACGTGGAACAGGCTGCCCTGCCCTTCGATCACGTCCCAATGGTCGGCATCATTGTCTGGTGTCAGATATTCGATCGACCCGGCCATGAAATCCGCCACCACGGCATCCAGCGGCACGCCGTCGCCGGTGATCAGGATGCCGGTCTGGCCCGTCGCCCGAAAGGTACTTTTCATGCCGCGCGCGCGCATCGCCTTGTCCAGCGCCAGCGTCGTATACATCTTACCGACCGAACAATCGGTACCCACCGCCAGCACGCGCTTGCCGGTCCGCTTGACACCGTCGGCGATCGGATACTCGACCTCCGGCACACGCACGTCGTGCAGGGCGCGGCCCGTTGCCTCGGCCACAGCTGCCAGATCCGCCTCGGCGCGCAGCAGGTTGTGCAGGCCAGAGGCCAGATCCAGCCCCTCTTCCAGCGCCGACACCAGCACCTTTTTCCAGGCTTTGCTGATCTTGCCGCCCCGGTTGGCCACGCCGATCACCAGCGTCTTGGCCCCAGCGGCCTTTGCCTCTTCCAATGTCATGTCAGGCAGGCCGAGATCCGCCTTGCATCCGTCCATGCGGAACTGCCCCACGCAGTTTTCCGGGCGCCAGTCGCGGATGCCCTGGGCCACCTTGGCCGCGAGCGAATCGGGCGCATCGCCCAGGAACAACAGATAGGGTGTTTCGATCATGGTCGTCTCCAGCGTCAGAATTTGCGCGACTCTGCCTCAACTCTTGCGAAACTACATTGCGTTTCTTCACCGCTGTCGCCGAATCTTCGAAGAAACTTGCTATCTTTCGGCTAGATGCCGAAGAATCGTGCAACCCGGCCATGGGTGTCGTCCGATTGTGCAACGGGTCATTCGCTCTTGGCGTCCCGGACCAATTGTGTTCGCAACATCAAAAGGTTGGATTTTGCGTTTCACCTTGTCTCCCGCTGTGAGGCCGCTTTTCTGACTGCCGCCGGACTTTTCTTCTCTCTGGCCGGACCCGCGTCCGCAGCACATTTCCTTGTCGGGGGCGATGGCGATCCGGAGTATATCCTGACCGTTCGGAGTCCGATTAGATCCGCGGAAAGCGATGGCTTTCGGGCCATGGTCGACCGGATTGTCAGCAACAGTGCAAGCCAACCTTATACCTTTACCGAGAGCGTTTTTCGGCATGTCCGACACCATACCGTGCCTGCGCTACAGCCGATCTGGCAATGCGTTGCGCTTTGAGGCAACGGCGCATTGAACGGCCCTGTGCCCCGCTTTGGCAGCGCGCACCGCATCGTGTCGGAAGTGCCGGACCCTCCGTCTGCCATAGGTGCTGACAGTGCACTTTTCTGCACCTGCAAAAAGACCTTGCGGGCGGCGGCGCAGTTTTATAACCCTCACGACAAGATACACGCAACTTTCTGACCGAAAGGCCCCGAAATGTCGTTCCGCATCCAGCCCCCTGCCCCCGCCTGTCCCAATCGCTGCCAGTTGTTCGGCCCCGGATCGCGCCCGGCCATCTTTGAAAAGATGGCGGCCAGTGCGGCGGATGTCATCAACCTTGACCTTGAGGATTCAGTCGCCCCTTCGGACAAGGACAGTGCGCGCGCCAATGTCATCAAGGCGCTGTCGGACATCGACTGGGGCAAAAAGACCCTGTCGGTGCGGATCAACGGGCTGGATACACCCTATTGGTATCGCGACGTGGTCGACCTGCTGGAACAGGGCAGCGAGCGGCTGGACCGGATCATGATCCCCAAGGTGGGTTGCGCCGGGGATCTCTATGCGGTGGACGCGCTGGTCACCGCCATTGAACGCGCCAAGGGCCGCGAGAAGGCGGTGAAATTCGAGGTCATCATCGAAAGCGCCGCCGGAATCGCCCACGTCGAGGAAATCGCCGCCGCCTCGCCCCGGCTGGAGGCAATGAGCCTTGGCGCCGCCGATTTCGCCGCCTCGATGGGGATGGCGACCACCGGCATCGGCGGCACGCAGGAAAACTATTACATGGTCCGCGAGGGCGCCAAGCATTGGTCCGACCCGTGGCACTGGGCGCAGGCCGCCATTGTCGCCGCCTGCCGCACCCATGGCGTGCTGCCGGTCGACGGGCCGTTTGGTGATTTCAGCGATGACGAAGGATTTCGCGCGCAGGCGCTGCGGTCTGCCACGCTGGGCATGGTCGGCAAATGGGCGATCCACCCGAAACAGGTGGCGCTGGCGAATGAGGTCTTCACCCCCTCCGAGGCGGCGGTGAACGAGGCGCGCGAGATCCTCGCCGCCATGGAAGAGGCCAAGGCCAAGGGCGAAGGCGCAACCGTCTACAAGGGCCGGCTTGTGGACATCGCCAGCATCAAACAGGCCGAGGTGATCGTGCGCCAGTCCGAGATGATCGCCGGTCAATAAGGCCAGTCAGTAACGACAACTTTGGCGTGGTCCGGGTCGGGCCGCGCCCCTTATGCCCGCTCATCCTTGGGCGAGCCCATCACGACATAAGACGTCAGGGTGCGCACCTGCGGCAGCGCGCCCAGAATTTCCGTGTGGAAGTGTTTGTAGGCAATCAGGTCGGCGACCTCGACCCGCAGCAGGTATTCCACCGGGCCGGTGATGTTGTGACACTCGCGCACCTGCGGCGCCGCCTCCATCGCACGCTCAAACGCCTCTTGTGCCGGTTTGGCGTGCTGGTTCAGACCGACAGTGATATAGGCGGTAAAGCCGATGCCGATCTTGTCAGCACTGAGCACGGCACGATAACCGCTGATGACCCCGGATTTCTCCAGCGCGGCGGTGCGGCGCAGACAGGCCGAGGGCGACAACCCCACGCGCTCGGCCAGCGCAAGGTTACTGAGCCGCCCATCGGCAGAAAGTTCGCGCAATATCTTGCGGTCTATGGCGTCCAGTTCAAGCATGGATTGCACAGATAGCCCATTTCCGCCGCACAATGCAATTTCATGCCATCACATTGGTGCATTTATTGCGCCATGACAGCCGACCTCCTCCTTGCGCTTGCGCTTTTTGCCGCCGCCACCGTGTTCTCACCCGGGCCAAACAACCTGATGCTGATGACATCGGGGGCCAATTTTGGCCTGCGCCGATCTTTGCCGCATCTGGCCGGGGTGGCCTATGGCTTTCCGCTGATGATCCTGCCGGTGGGTCTGGGCGTGATGCAGGTGTTCGAGGTCTGGCCCCCCGCCTACACGCTGCTGAAACTCGTCTCTGTCGCCTATCTGCTGTGGTTGGCGTGGAAAATCGCCCATCAAGCCGCCCCCGGAGAGGCACAGGCCAACGCCCGCCCGCTCAGCTTTGTGCAGGCCGCCGCCTTTCAGTGGGTCAACCCCAAGGCGTGGTCCATGGCGCTGGGGGCCATCACGCTCTATGCCGCCAGCCGCGATCTGTCCGCCGTCGCATGGGTGTCGGCCACCTATGCGGTGATCGGCACCGCCTCCGCCGTCGCATGGACGGTTCTGGGCACAGGGATGCGCCGCTGGCTGGCAGACCCGCGCCGCCTGCGCGTCTTCAACTGGACCATGGCAGCGCTGCTACTGGCCGCCATGGCACCGGTTCTGCTGGGCTAGGCACCTGCCAGAGGCACATGGATCTCCGTTATCAGATCGGCGGGCGCGGTGTCGCTTGGGTCGTTGAGATAAATCTCAAAGGGCGGGGAATCCGCGGGCGTCTCGCCGCTTTGCGGCAAGCCGGTGCAATACATGTGATCCCAGGCCGCCTGCAGCCCGGAATAAGGCCCCTTGAGCGTCAGAACAGCATGACGACCGCCCGGCAACAGCACCTCTTCGAGGTCAGACGGCATCGACACCCCATCCACCAAAATCACACCGGCGTGGCTGCGCAAGTCGGGTTCGGGCACGTCTGCCGGGCTGTCATAGTAGACACCCACCATGCCGCGCGCATGACCCCACAGGTTCTGAGCGGTAAAGACCGCCGCGACCTGCTGAAAGGCTCGGCCAATTTCTGGATAGGGGCCCTTGTGCGGCAATGCCGCCAGCCGTTGCGGCGCGCAGTCTCGGATTTCAAAAGGATACATCTGGGGAACTCCTTGTCGTAGGATCGGGGATTGCGGATCGGGCCGCCCAGCGGCACGAAACGCTGCGGGCGTCATGCCGTAGTGCCGCTGAAACACGCGGGCAAAACTGTCAGTGTTGGCATACCCCGCCCGCGCGGCCACCTGCGTCACCGGCCAATCGGTCTGTACCAGCCAACAGGCAGCGCGATGGGCCCGAATGCGGCGCACCGCTTGGGCGCAGGTCTCTCCGGTCATGGCGTGATGCACCCGGTGCCAGTGGAATCGCGACATCGCCGCCACATCGGCCAGCGCATCCAACGACAGATCACCAGCGGGGTTGTCAAAAATGTACTGGATCACGCGGCGCAGGCGGTCCTCATAGGGATGCGCCCCTCTGGCTTCTTCTTGGTCCAAATACTCAACTCCTACGGCGCGTCCGGGCCTGTCCTCTGCATAACGCGGGACAGATCGACAAATCTTGCTTTATTGCATCCGGAACGCGGCAAGGTCATATAGCGCCGTGCAAGGAGACGCCGATGACCCATTACCTCGACTTCGAAAAACCGCTGGCAGACATCGAAGGCAAGGCCGAAGAATTGCGCGCCATGGCCCGGAACAGTGAGGACATGGATGTCGAGGCCGAGGCCGCCGCGCTGGACGGCAAGGCCAAGACGCTGCTCAAGGACTTGTATGCCAAGCTGACTCCGTGGCGCAAATGTCAGGTCGCGCGGCATCCCGAACGTCCCCATTGCAAGGATTACATCGAGGCGCTGTTCACAGAGTTCACGCCGCTCGCCGGGGACCGCAACTTTGCCGAGGATGAGGCCATCATGGGCGGTCTGGCACGGCTGGACGACCGGCCCGTCATGGTGATCGGTCACGAAAAGGGCCATGACACCACTTCGCGCATCACCCGCAACTTTGGCATGGCCCGGCCAGAGGGCTATCGCAAGGCGTTGCGTCTGATGGACATGGCCGACCGTTTCGGTCTGCCGGTGGTGACGCTGATCGACACGCCGGGCGCCTATCCCGGCAAGGGCGCCGAGGAACGCGGCCAGTCCGAGGCCATCGCGCGGTCGACCGAAAAATGCCTGCAAATCGGTGTGCCGCTGGTATCGGTTGTGATCGGCGAAGGCGGCTCTGGCGGGGCGGTGGCCTTTGCCACCGGCAACCGCGTCGCCATGCTGGAACATGCGGTCTATTCGGTCATCTCGCCCGAGGGCTGCGCCTCGATCCTGTGGAAAGACGCCGACAAGATGCGCGAAGCCGCCGAGGCGTTGCGCCTGACCGCGCAGGATCTGCACCAGTTGGGTGTCTGCGACCGCGTCATTCCCGAACCACTGGGCGGCGCCCACCGTGCCCCCGAAACCGCGATCGACGCGGTGCGGACCGCGGTCAATGCGCTGTTGCTGGATCTGGACGGCATGAGCCGAGAGGATCTGATCCGCTCTCGTCGGACCAAGTTCCTGAACCTTGGGTCCAAGGGTCTGGCGGCCTGATCCGATGCTGGACGGGCTGGACCGCGTGGATTGGGCCGGTCTGACACATGGCCGCGGCCCGGCCACGGATGTCCCCGCCGCGCTGCGGGCGCTGGCGCTTGGCGGCGCATCGCAGGCCGCGCGCGCCCTTGCCACGCTGAACGAAACGCTCTGCCATCAGGGCGGCTGCTACACCGCCTCCGCCGCAGCGATTCCCTTTGTGGCGGAACTGGCACTGCGGCCCGGGCCGCGCACCCCCAGCCTGCTGCACCTGTTGCGCGCCATCGCAGCACCTGCCTGCGCGCGGATGCTGGCGCAAGGCCGGACCACGCGCGGCTACTACGCTGATGCGGCCCACAGCGCGGCGGAGCGCGACCATACCGGCACCTCGACGCGTGTCGAGGCCGAATGCCACGTCGCCGTCGCCCGCGCCTTGCCCTCCCTTTTGTCCCTACTGGACAGCGACGACCCCGCGCAGGTGGCCGCGGTGCTGATGCTGCTGGGCGAGTTTCCGTCCCTCGGGACCGACAGCACACAACGCATCACCGCCGCCATCAAGCGGTCCGACAATCCGGCGGTGCGGTGCGCCGGTCTGGCGGCACTGGGCCGCCTGTCGCGCTCTGTCGAGGTCGACCCCGCCGATCCGATCCTGCGGCGCTTGCTGGACCCGGCGCAGCCACTGCCGATCCGGGTCGAGGCGGCGCTGTCGATGACCGTGCAGGAAGCGGCCCGGCGCGACGTTCTGCTGGAGGGGTTGCGCCACAGTGATGCGCTGAATCAATCAGACACGGCGGACCGTGCGCTGTTCCCGCGCCCCGGCTGGACAGCGGACCGGGTCGCGACCTGTCTGGCCCGCTGGCGCGGCGGCGATGCGCAGCGGACCGAAACCGCGCAGGCGATCATCGCCGCACTGCCGCAGGCCCGCGCTGCGGGGGCCGCGACCACCGGGCAGACCCGCGCCCTGTTGGCGACACTGGCGGCAGGTGCCCCCATCGAAGGGATGTTCCGCGGCCGCCGGAGGTCCATGCTGTCAGAGCTTGACCGGCAAGCGCTACAGGCCATCGCCGCGCAGGGCGACTGGATCTCCGGGGATGTCCCCAACGCGATGTTTGCCACCCTGATGCGTCGCTGCGGTCTGCCCGACACAGCCCACGACCTTACCCGCTTTGCCACCCGTCCGGGTGCGCTGGCCCGTCTGCTGCGGCGCTGACCTGTCATATTCCCCCACGCGAGCGTGATGCCCCGTCAGGGCTTTGTCGGGTGACAGCGCGCGGAACTTTGGCAATATCGCGTCCATGGAACTGATATTCGCATATGGCGCGGGCCTCCTGACGCTGATCAACCCCTGCGTGGTGCCGGTGCTGCCGATTGTCATCGCCACGGCGTTGCAGGCCAGCCGCCTTGGGCCGCTGGCAATGGCCGCCGGGCTGAGCCTGTCGTTTGTCGTGCTTGGCTTGGGCATAACCGCCTTTGGCCATTTGATCGGGCTGGACGTTGACACCGTGGCCAAGGCGGGCGCGGTCCTGATGGTGCTGTTTGGTCTGGCGCTGTTACTGCCGCAGGGCGCGGCCCTGATGGAAACCGCCACTGCCGGGCTGGCGGCGCGCGCAGACGCACAGATGGACCATGTAGATCGCAGCGGATTGCGCGGTCAGCTTCTGGGCGGGATGCTGCTCGGCGCGGTCTGGAGCCCCTGTATCGGCCCAACGCTGGGCGGGGCGATATCCTTGGCCAGTCAGGGGCAGAACCTTGGCTGGGCTGCGCTGATCATGGTGTTCTTTGCACTGGGTGTGTCGACGCTGATCCTTGGGCTGGCTTATGGCACGCGTGGCGCAATTGGCCGCCACAATGCCCGGATGCGCGCGCTGGCGATCCGTGCCCGCCCGATCCTTGGCGCAAGTTTTGTCGCTGTCGGCCTTGCGCTGTTTTTCAACTTTCACCACCTGATCGAGGGCTGGCTGGTTGGCGTTCTACCCGGCTGGCTGATCGACCTTTCGGTCGCCCTTTGACCCTTTCTAGAGGAGACACCCCCATGGACCGCCGCACGTTTCTGACGCTTACCGCAGGCAGCGCGCTTGCCCTGCCTTTTGCCGCCGCTGCCGCCCCGCTGGGCTACACTCCCGGGCTGGTGACACAGCGCCTTGGTCAGGGGGAGACGGTGTTTCTGGACTTCAAGGCAAGCTGGTGTACGACCTGCGCTGCGCAGGACCGGGTGATCAAGGCGCTCAAGGATGAAAACGCGGCCTATGAGCAAAATATCACCTTTGTTGACGTGGACTGGGACACCTACGGCAAGTCCGATCTGGTCAAGTCGCTGCGTATCCCGCGTCGGTCCACACTGGTTGTGCTGAAGGGTGAGGCAGAGCTGGGCCGCGTTGTCGCGCAAACATCACGCGCCGCGATCAAGGGGTTGATGGACACGGCGCTGGGTGCGGCGATGGCGTAAGGGCTCGCGCCGCCACCATGATCAACGGTTGGAACGCGGGCGCGGCTGCCGCCCGTGGATACTAGCCTGCCAGCATCCGCAGCCCCTGCGTGACGTCCGAGCGCACCGCCAGCCGCAATCCCGGCTCATCCCCGGCATTCAGCGCGGCGATGATCAGTCGGTGATACTGCGGCGCCTCTGACCGGCGCAGCCGCCCGTACAGCGCCCGCATCGTCGGCCCCAGTTGCAGCCAGACGGTTTCCGCCATGGCCAACATCGCCGGGGCCTGCGCGCGCAGGTACAGGGTGCGGTGAAATTCCAGATTGGTCCGAATATAGCCGACCGCGTCGCGGTTCGACACCACATCGGCGATGCTGGCGTTGATCGTCTGAAGCCGCTCAATCAACGCGATATGCGCCCGTGGCAGCGCGCGCGAGGCCAGTTCCACCTCGATCAGGGCGCGCAGGGCCGCCAGTTCCTCGATCCGTTCGTTGGACAGTTCGGGGGTCGAGACCCTCCCGGAACTGGACATTTGCAACGCGCCCTCAGCCACCAGCCGGTTCACCGCCTCACGCGCGGGCGTCATCGAGACGCCAAATTCGCGGCCCAGACCGCGCAGGGTCAATGCCTGACCGGGGGCGATCTGGCCATGCATGATCCGCGTGCGCAGCCCGCGATAGACGCGGTCGTGGGCCGAAACGGCAACATCTGATCTGACGGTTCCTTGCATGGATGTGTTTGTGATCACGTTTCACGCTCCGGTCAATGGCGCTCAAACGCACACCCGGCCCCGCACGCCTTAACCTTTTGTTCAGAAACAAGCTGAAAATCATTCGCCGCGAATTTATAAACAGTTTGAGCGGCTTTTTTCCGGTCTGCGGGGGCAGGATCGGGGTGGAGCGCGCCACAGCTCTTGCCCGGAGGATTCGCCATGACCCGCATCGCCCCCCAACAGGCCTACACCGTTCTCGGAGTGACGCCCGAGGATGACTTTGCCACAATCCGCAAAGCCTGGGTTCGGCTGGTCAAGGCAAACCACCCCGATGCCCTTGGCGGCGACATCGAAACCGCGACGCGGCGGCTGTCGCGGATCAATGACGCCTACGACTCATTGCGCTGGCACAACCCGGAAAAGCAGCGCATCCATCAGGCGCGAGAGGCGCAACGCCGACAGGAAGCCCGCGCCGCGCGGACCCGGCATGTGGATGCCCTGCGCGCGGGTCGGCCAACGCCTACGGCCGATACATCCGCCCCGCGCGACGACACCGGCGAGGCGGCCTTTCCAAACCAACAGGCCCCCGCGCTGGTCGTGCGGCAGGGGCCAGGCAACCAGCTTGCCGAGAAGGCGCACCGCAAATACGGCGACGTTCAGAAGATTTGCGAAACTGCTACGCAGGCGATCATGACACGCACCGCCTAGTCGAACCGATACCGGTGCAGTTCCGTACCGTGTTCCTTCAGCCATTTGCGCGGCGCACGCCAATCGCCATACAGCGCCTCGACCTGCTGCCAGAACGCGGCCGAGTGGTTCATATGGGCCAGATGCGCCACCTCATGCGCCGCGACATAGTCCAGCACCTGTGGATGGCCCAGAATCAGCCGCCAAGAATACATCAAGCCACCGTCATGGGTGCACGACCCCCAGCGCGAGCGCGTGTCGCGCAGCGTCAGGCGATTGTAGCCCCGCCCCAGACGCGCCGCATAGCGGTCTGACGCCTCGGACAGGCGGTCGCGCGCCCGCGTCCGCAGCCAGCCTTTCAGCCGGGCCGCGGCCTGTTCTTCGGGGCCGGGCACAAAAAGCACACCCGCCTCTTGCCGTACGGTGCGTCCGGGTCCAGTGCGAATCTCATGCGGCACGCCCTCGACCGGCAGCCGCGCGCCCGGCCCCACCATCACCGGACCTGACACATCCGCCAGCTGGCCGCGCAGCCAGGCCTCTTTGGCGCGCAGAAAGGCCACGCCTTCGGCCTCTGGCACCGCATTGGGCAGCGTCAGCGTCACACGCCCGTCCAGCCGCGAGACCCGCAGGCTCAACCGGCGGGCGCGCGCCGACCGGCGCAGCTGAACCGCGATCAATGGGTTGCCAGCCAAGGTAATCTGCCCCATATGCCCTTAGCCTCGCTCCCTGCCGTCAAAACTTTTGACATCCGCCATCTGATATGGCAGGGGGCATAGATTGTCGACAGACACAAGAGTTGAAGGGGATCACCCATGCCCAAGGAAGAATGGGGCACCAAGCGTGTCTGCCCCACCACCGGAAAACGGTTCTACGACCTGAACCGTAACCCGATCGTCAGCCCGTATACCGGCGAGGTGGTCAACCTCGAAACCGGCAAGCGCAGCATGATCGCGGCGGACGCCGCCGATGCGGCCAATCCGAAGACGAAGAAGGACGAGGAAGAGGCCGAACTGGTCGATGACGATGATGTCGGCGTCGAGCTTGAGGACGATGATGTTCTTGAGGACGAAGACGACGATGACGATGTTTCGCTGGACGAAATCGCCGACGTCGCCAGCGATGACGACGACTCCTGACGCGAAACTCTTCGGGATTTTACTGCAACGCCGGTCGGTTCTCCGACCGGCGTTTTTCGTGGGTCTGGCGGCGCGGCCATGCGGGGCCTGACCCCGATGTGAAATTCTCGACCCGCCGCGATTTTCCGCTTGATCCCATCGTCGGCATTGCGTAATCACCCCGGCACGACGCCAGTGGCGTCGCCCAAGGAACGGGGCCTTAGCTCAGCTGGGAGAGCGCTACAATGGCATTGTAGAGGTCAGGGGTTCGATCCCCCTAGGCTCCACCATTCCCGCCGATCTTGATCGTACCGGACCACCCTTTTCCCGATTTTCGGTTTGCGCGCTGCCAAAGCCACGCGCACCTGATCGCCACCGCGTGCGACATGACCGGGCGCATCTTTTAGTGGCAAATCACCAGGAACGAGGCAACCTGCTCCGTGACATCAACGGCGTAGGGATTCAGCGCGCAGCTGTCGTTTAGCTTGACCGTGGTCGCCTGATATACCTCGACCGTCTCACTTGTCGCCTCGAACACGTCGGACATGGTGATTGCGACGTCGTTCTGGCCATGGAAATGCGCGGCCTTGTGCAGCGCGAACAACAGCGATTGCGTACTTCCAAGTCGCCGTTCCGGTTGGAATGCAACGCAGTCCATCACGCGCCCCAAGCGCACGGCACGCCGACCAGTCGCCCCTCCCCTACGGCGGGCCACGGTCAGGGAAACCGGTCTTGCCCGATGGCAAATGCTCGCCTAACCTGAGACGCACGTTCTAAAATTCAGGATATCCAGATGCATAGATTTTTTTGGCTAATGCTTTGCCTCTTGATGGCAAGCGGCGCGCATGAGG
Organism: Antarctobacter heliothermus; assembly: GCF_002237555.1. Lineage (NCBI taxonomy): Bacteria > Pseudomonadati > Pseudomonadota > Alphaproteobacteria > Rhodobacterales > Roseobacteraceae > Antarctobacter > Antarctobacter heliothermus. The sequence continues at coordinate 294,798 of NZ_CP022540.1, forward strand.
CCGCTGCGCAAAACAACAATTTCGCCGTCTACTTCAAAAACGAGTGCTGGCGGCGCATTCAAACAGCGATCCACGTTCGCGACATGTCCGGCAATTGGGTCACCAAGGGTTGGTATATATTGGAACCCGGTGAACAGGCCTTTGTCGCCACAACAACCAACCGGATCTTTTATACCTATGGCGAGAGCATTGCGCCAATCAACGAGCGGATCAACTGGGCCGGAACGGACCGGCATTACTACATTCGCGGGTCGTCCAATACTTATGGGTTCCGAACCCGCCGGATGGACATGTCGAACTGGGGTACATGGACCGAACGGTTCACCTGCAACTAATCGCGCGGGACAATCCAATCAGCAAACAGCCAGCTGACGTTTTACGCCTGCTGGCTGTTTTCTTTGTCAGTCCTGTTTTCAGGACGCTGTGGACCAGGCGGCCCGAGACCTAACCAACTAGGGCCACACCCCACATCCCAAGCCCGAAGACCGTATGCGCCACCAGACCCATGCCGCGCGCCTTCCACGGGGTTGCGGTGCGCGACGCGGCCCAGCCCAGCCCCATGCCCGGCTGCAGCAGGAACCAGCCTGCGGTGATGGTCAGCAGCGAAAAGATCCAGACCGGGACAAAGGCAGGATCGCCAAACCACGCCCGTCCAGCGATCAGCGCAAAGATCACGCCATAGGCGATGCCCACCGCATAGTGAAAGACCCAGCCCAGCGCGCGCTCCCCGGCCACCGGGGCAGCCTGACCGATATCGTCATGAAACACCCGCCCCCGGAACAGATGCGCCACCCAGCGCCCGACATTGCCCCAGTTCGGCCGAGGTTGCCCCGCGACGCGGGCCAGCAGCAAAGCCCATAGATCCATCGCAACGGTGCCGCCGATGCCGATCAGAATACCTGCGATGAGTACGCCCATCCATCTTTCCCCCAAAACCTTGGGCCAACATGGGGCAATCGGCCGGGGGCTGCAATGTATCCCGCTGCCTGCTCCTCTATGCACGGAGGCAATTCGGACCCGGGTCGCCCTCGGCAATGTCGAGACCACCATCTGAACTCACTTGATCCGAATCCCCGAATCTGAGATTTTTTCCGTGCTACGTTATCACTATCGTCTTCCTGTCTCCGCCTTGCGGCGTCAGCGCAATCGATACTGCTCTGACCTATGCCGGGCCGCAGCACTTCCGCGTGCGGCGCAAAACGAACATGGAGACATCACGATGGCGACTGGCACCGTGAAATGGTTCAACACCACCAAAGGCTTTGGCTTTATCGCGCCCGAAGGCGGCGGCAAAGACGTATTTGTCCACATTTCAGCGGTCGAGCGGTCCGGCCTGACCGGCCTTGCCGACAACCAGAAAGTCAGCTTTGAGCTGCAAACCGGCCGCGACGGGCGCGAGAGCGCCTCGGATATCGAATTGCTCTGATCTTATGCGCCGCCCGGGAGCTCGGACTCGGGCGGCACTTCGCGTTTGTTGCCAGCCTCGTCGATGGCCACATAGGTGAACACCGCCTCTGTCACCTTTTCGCGCTTGCCCACCCGGTCGCGTAGGGCCCATGCCTCTAGCCCGATGGCCATGGAGGTCCGCCCGACCCGCATCAGGCGCGCGTAGATGCACAGCACGTCGCCCACCTTGACCGGGCGGATGAATTTCATGGCGTCCACCGCGACGGTCGCCACCCTGCCCTGTGCGCGCTGGCCCGCGACAATGCCGCTGGCAATGTCCATCTGCGCCAAAACCCAACCGCCAAAAATGTCCCCGTTCACATTGACATCCGCCGGCATTGCCAGCGTCCGCAGCGTCAATTCGCCTTTTGGGCTGCTTTCATCCATAGACCTGTTCCCCCCTGCTGAACCGGGCTGCCCGCTGTGCGCGATGTGCCGGTCCCCATCTGTGACCCAATTCGCGTCATGTGACCAGCCAAACGCCGGACCGCGCCTATTTCAGCGCCCTGTTCAGGACCAGTCCGAACCCGGCAATCAAACTGCCCATCAGCCCCAGAAACAGCGCATGCGCCGTGCCGAACAGGTCCTGCCGGTTGGCCATCGGCTGCCCGCGTACAATGCGCACCCGGATGTCCGAGCCGAGCGGATAGGCCGCCACCAACGCGCGCGCGCGGTCAGCATCGCCCCGTTGCGTCAGTGCCAGCAGGCCACTGATGGCCACCTGCGCGCCGCTGTCGCGCGGCCATTCCACGGTAATCGCTGGGTCTGTCCGCGTGGTGCCGTTGCCCACCGGTGACGTGACAACCGTGGCGGTTTCCACCGTCAGCGTTTCACGCGGGCTGAACAACGACAGCGGAGGCGGCTCACCCCAGCGGGCGCTCAGCGACGCGAACCAGAGGAACAACAGGCCCACAGCCAGAATCCCGTACCGCAACACGATTGTCAGCATCCGCTCTCCATTCCTTTGCCAAACCGCATCCCTTGCCCTATCCGGCTGGCAGGCACACGCCATCAAACCCCCGGCCCGTCACCTTGGGGGTGCGCGACGGCCGGTGCGGCACCCGGCAGGCGACCACGGTCAGCCCGGCCGGGTTGGACGGCACCGACGACAGCCCCGCTGAGCCGGGATCGAACCGCGCCACCTCTCCCGGTGCAAGCGTCACCGACTGCGCGCAGGGATCGGGGTTCTGTTCCGTCGGCAGGCACAGCCCGACAGTGATCGGAAAATCGCAAGTGTTGGTCACGTCCTGCGGCTGCACCTGACCCAGCATCCCGTGCGTACAATTATTGACATCGGCCCGGAACGACGCCCGCTGGTAAGAGCCGGTGACAGCGTCCAACAGCGGCGGCACCGCAAATGTGGCCACGCCCCCCGCCAGTGCCGCCACCCACAATGGCACCCGGCGCGGCGCGCCCTTGCGTTCGAACAGCACCGCCGCAATCATCGCCACCCAGCCACCGATGAACAGCGCCCCGCCGGTCACCTCAGGCAACCATGGGGTGGACCGCCACAGATCCTGCGCCCCGGCCAGAACGGGCATCCCCAGCCACGCCATGGCGATGCCAACCAGCGCCGCGCCCCACAGCGGCAGCCGCCGAGTGCCCGACCGATTGACCAAAGCCCGGACCACAACCGCAGTCACAATCCCCCAGAAAATCGCGCCTTCCATCAACTCTGGCATGGCTTGTCCTCTTCGCCGCAACGCGCGGTCCGCAGGCCGCCGCCCAGCATTGCCGCAAAGCCTGTGCCGTCTCAAGGCCGTCCATGATGCCGCCCGCCGCCAGCCCAAAGGCCCCGCCGGGCGAATGGCTCCACGCGGCGAGGCGATGTTTGCGCTTGCACCGCGCGGCATTGGCGTTTTTCATGGTCGGGTATTCCAGAGGTTTCCCACATGCTGCACAACGTGCCCCCCATCCTGTCCCCCGACATCCTTCACACGCTGCGTGCCATGGGCCACGGCGATGAGATCGTGATTTCGGATGCCAATTTTCCTGCCTATTCAATGGGGTGCAAGGTGCATCGTCTGGACGGCATCACCGCGACGGATGTGCTGGAGGCGGTTCTGACCCTGATGCCACTTGATAGATACGTCAGCGACCCGTCGCAGACCATGCAGGTGGTCGACGACCCGGATGCTGTTCCCGAGATCGTACAAGAGTTTCAAGGGATTATAGACCGTGTCGCCGACAACCCCGCGCCTATCGCAACGCTGGAACGCTTTGCCTTTTATGAGCGCGCCAAGACCTGTTTCGCGGTGATTCAGACCGGGGAATCAAGGCTTTATGGTAATATCATCCTGAAAAAGGGCGTCATCTCGCCGCGCTAGTGGTCACATCCCTGACAGGTATTGGAAACATGACTGCCGAAAGCCCGCCTTCTTGCCCACATTCAATGGCAGAGAAGGAGACCAGAGATGACCAAGCACACACAACCCAGTCCCGCCCAGCCGACCTCGCCCACCCCGGGCAACACCAAACCGCAAACCTACCGCTTTACCGACTGGGCGGCGTTCTAAGCCGCCCGTCGCCGCCTGAACAAATGCGGTTTCCCGGTCAGCCGTGCAATCTGTCCGGGGCCAGCGCAGCCACAACATCCGCCGCCAAGGCCGGCGGTTCGCCTAGGCACAGGGCCGCCGTAAGACATGCCAGCGCAGGCGAGGTCTGCACGCCATACCCCCCCTGCCCCGCCAGCCAAAAGAACCCCGGCGCATCGGGGTCCATCCCCACCACCGGCGTCTTGTCTGCCAAAAAGCTGCGCATCCCCGCCCAGCTATGCGACGGACGCACCAACGGCAGGTCCACCATTTGCGAAAATCGGTCCAGCCCCTCGGCCAGCACCATATCGTCGGCGTGAATGTCCCCCGGCTCTACCGGGTCCTCATCCGCTGGTGAGATCATCAACCGCCCCGCCTCGGGCTTCGCGTACCATGTCTCGGCGATCGAACCGAACAGCGGCCAGCCATCAGGGTCGATGCCCGCAGGCACCGCCATGATCACCGCAGAGCGCCGTTTGGGCACCAGCCCCACGGGCCGCACCCCGGCCATCTGCGCCACCTGATCCGCCCAGCCGCCCGCCGCGTTGACCACGATCCCGGCGGCGAACACCTGTCCGCCCGCCTCGACCCGCCAGCCAGTGCCGTCCCGCGTGATGGCCGTGACCCGGCTGCCGGTCTCAATCACCCCGCCGCGCGCGCGCAGCAGACGCGCATACCCCTGCAACAGGCGGTCCACGTCGATACCTTGTGCATCCTGTTCCAGCATCGCCGCCGCGATCTGATCGGTGCGCAGGACCGGCACCAGTTCGGTCGCCTGCTGCGCGGTCAGCCGTTCGATCCCGGTTGAGCCGTCCAGATAGTCCTCGAGCACCGGCAAGTCCTCGTCGCGTGCCAGCATCACTTCGCCCCGTGGCGACAGCATGCTGTCGCCTAACAGGTCGCCAGCCAGAGCCGGATAGGCCGCCGCGTTCAGCGCCCGCAGCGTCGCGTTACCGTAGTTGCGGATAAAGATCGCGGCGGATCGGCCGGTCGCGTGATAGCCCAATTGCGGCTCTGCCTCGATCACCGTTACCTTGGCGCTGCGGGCCAGTTCCGCCGCTGCGCTAATCCCGGCGATCCCGCCGCCGATCACGATAACATCCTGTGACATGGTCAAAGCCCCGCGATTTCCCTTATTTCGCGCAGGATCTTGTCCACACCTTCGCCGCCCTTCAAGGCGGAAAACACAAACGGACGGCCCGCGCGCATCCGCGTGGCATCCCGTTCCATCACCTCCAACGAGGCCCCGACATAAGGTGCCAGATCGGTCTTGTTAATCACCAGCAGGTCCGACCGCGTGATTGCCGGACCACCCTTGCGCGGGATTTCCTCCCCCGCCGCCACGTCGATCACATAGACCGTCAGATCCGCCAGTTCCGGGCTGAAGGTGGCCGACAGGTTGTCGCCGCCGGACTCGATCAGCACCACCTGCACCTCCGGATGGCGCTGGCGCATCTCGGCCACGGCGGCAAGGTTGATCGAGGCATCCTCGCGGATCGCCGTATGCGGGCAGCCGCCCGTTTCTACCCCGATCACCCGGTCAGCGGGCAGGATCTGCATCCGCATCAGGGCCTCGGCGTCCTCCTGCGTATAGATGTCATTGGTGATCACGCCGATGGAAAACTCATCCTTCAGCCGCTCGGCCAGCCGCGCGGTCAGGGTGGTCTTACCCGCGCCGACAGGTCCGCCGATGCCGATCCGCAGGGGGCCGTTCATTTGGGTCATGACTGGAATAGCCTTGGTTCTAGTGTTTCATGTCGCATGGCGGCGACGTCTGACAAAAATGCGGTGGAGGACATGTCGTCCAGCGTCAACCCCCGGCCAGCCGCAGCCACATCGGCGCAAAGTGGCGTCAGCCGGGACAACACGCCTTGTGCTGCGGTCTGGCCCAGTGGCATCAGCCGTTGCGCCGCCGCGACAAGGTTGCCCGCAAAGGCGTGCAGATACAGCGCCGCCACCTGTTCCGGGTCCATGGCCATCTGCCGCGCCGCCGCCCCCAAAGCGACAGGCAACAGCATCGGTGGCAGGTCCAACCCCCAAACCTCTGCCGTGACCTTGGCAAAGGCCGCGCCCTGACGTTCTGCCTCACGCAGGCGTTCCTGCGCAGGCGACCATGCGCGCGCCATTGCGTCCAGTTCGACCACAGGGTGATCGCCCCGCCAAACCAGCCAGATCCACAAGGCGTCCGTCTTGCCGGAACCGGCGCTCAGAACGTCGCGCAGCCAATCCTCCAACGTGGCGGGATCTATCACCCAACCTGCCTGCACAGCCGTTTCCAGCCCGTGCGAATAGGCAAAGGCCCCCACCGGATAGGCGGGCGACAGCCATTGCGTCAGGGTCAGCAGATTGCGGTCAATGGGCATGGGCGGTGTGGCCGTGCTCATGACTATGGGTGCGACCATGGCCATAGGCCCCGCCCTCGGGCGCAAAGGGTTCCACCACCTCGGTGATGACCGCGCCCAGATGCTCCAACATGTGCCGGATCACTGGGTCACGCTGGATCAGCAGCCGCTCACCCGCCACCTGACAGGGCGTGTGCCGGTTGCCGATGTGCCATGCCAACCGGGGCAATTCGCCGGTCACAGCCAGCAAATCCTCTTCGGCTGCGATCACCTCGATCAAACGCCCGTCCGCCCGTTCAAGCGCGTCGCCGTGATCCAATGAGGTGGTCTGTTCCAGATCCACCACAAACCTGCCCCCCGCGACGGTGGTCAGCACCTTACGGCGCAAAAAGCGCGCGTCATAGGTCAGGCGGCAGGAGTCCTGCGCACCGGACCACGTCCCGGCACGATGCAGGGTCTGGGCGACGGGAAGGTCGGTCACTCGATCACCTCGATATTGGAATACATGTAGCGGTCCGCTCCATCGGCGTGATCGCTGCCCGCATAGTAGGAAAAGCCCAGGTCCGGCAGGTAGTACAGCAGGTCCACGGTGCCGGATTCGTCCGGGTCATAGCGGATTTCAATCGGAATCATCTGGTATTCGCAGGCCCCGAAGTTGATCACCGCCGCCTCACCGAAATCATAGGTCTGCCGTTCCTTTTTCAGGTCGCCAAGGCTGTTCATGACAAGATCATAGGCCACCTGCTGCCCCGATGCGGGCAGGGCCAGATCCTCGGCCCGACCGGGAAAGGCATAGGTTGTGCGGGTGTCCTGATCAGGGGCGCCGTCGACTAGATCCACCAATTCGATCAGATAGATCCCCTGCGCCAACAAACTGCGCGAGGTGGCCCCATCCGCCGTGATATACAGCGATTCAACCACGCCGGGGCCGGACTGGCGGTACTCCTCAGTATCGGTGCCATCGACGGTAAAACGGATGCCGGTGTCGAGATCCGCCGCCACCGGGCAATCCGCCAAGGCCGGGGCCGCGAACAAAAGGCTAAAGGCCACTAGGGGATAACGCATTTTCGTACTCCAGTTCGATCTGCCGGGCGCGGGTCAATGTTGCGCGAGCGCCTGCCAGAGATCAAGCAAAGGCAAGCGATGCCGCACCTCAGACCTCAGAACAGGAAATAGCGTTGTGCCATGGGCAGTTCCGTCGCCGGCTCGCAGGTCAGCAGTTCACCATCCGCGCGCACCTCATAGGTTTCGGGATCAACCTCGACCTTGGGGGTCGCATCGTTCAGCTTGAGATCCTTTTTGCCGATATTGCGCGTGTTGCGCACCGCCAATGTCTGCTTGGCCAGACCCAGTTCCGCGCCGATCCCTTCGGCCTGCGCCGCCTCGGACACAAAGATCACAGCAGAGTTTTCGACGCTGCGCCCAAAGGCCCCGAACATGGGCCGCGAATAGACCGGCTGCGGCGTCGGGATGGATGCGTTGGGGTCGCCCATCTGCGCGCAGGCAATGGTGCCGCCCAGCAGCACCATCTCAGGCTTGACGCCAAAGAAGGCCGGGTTCCACAGCACCAGATCGGCGCGCTTGCCCTCTTCGATGCTGCCGATCTCATGGCTCAACCCGTGTGCGATGGCCGGGTTGATGGTGTATTTCGCGATGTAACGGCGGACGCGGAAATTGTCGTTGTTGCCGACCTCCTCGGCCAACCGCCCGCGCTGCTTCTTCATCTTGTCGGCGGTCTGCCAAGTGCGGATCAGCACCTCACCCACCCGGCCCATGGCCTGACTGTCTGACGCGATGATCGAAAACGCGCCCATGTCGTGCAGGATATCCTCGGCGGCGATGGTCTCACGCCGGATGCGGCTTTCGGCAAAGGCCACGTCCTCGGGGATCGACTTATCGAGGTGGTGACAAACCATGAGCATGTCCAGATGCTCTTCCAGCGTGTTCACCGTAAAGGGCCGCGTCGGGTTGGTCGACGAGGGCAAAACATGCTCTTCACCGCAGATCTTGATGATATCAGGCGCATGGCCACCGCCCGCGCCCTCTGTGTGAAAGGCGTGGATGGTACGGCCCTTCAGCGCCTTCACCGTATTCTCGACAAAGCCAGATTCATTCAATGTATCGGTGTGGATCATGACCTGCACATCCATCGCATCTGCCACGCTCAGGCAGCAGTCGATGGCACCGGGGGTCGTCCCCCAATCCTCATGCAGTTTCAGCGAACAGGCTCCGGCCTTGACCTGCTCCTCTAGCGCGGCGGGCAGCGAGGCATTGCCCTTGCCCGCAAAGGCAAGGTTCATCGGAAAGGCATCCGCCGCCTGCAACATCCGCCCGATATGCCAAGGGCCGGGGGTGCAGGTGGTGGCCAGCGTGCCATGCGCGGGGCCTGTGCCGCCGCCCAGCATGGTGGTCAGGCCGGAATGCAGCGCATCCTCGATCTGTTGCGGGCAGATAAAGTGGATGTGGCTGTCAAAACCGCCCGCCGTTAGAATGCGACCCTCTCCTGCGATGGCCTCTGTCCCCGGACCGACAATGATATTCACGCCGGGCTGCGTGTCGGGGTTGCCCGCCTTACCGATCTTGTGGATGCGCCCGCCTTTCAGACCCACGTCCGCCTTGTAGACGCCACTATGGTCGACGATCAGCGCATTGGTGATGACGGTATCCACCGCCCCCCCGGCGCGCGTTGTCTGCGCCTGCCCCATGCCGTCGCGGATCACCTTGCCGCCGCCGAACTTGACCTCTTCGCCGTAGGTGGTGAAATCCTTTTCGACCTCGATGATCAGATCCGTGTCGGCCAGCCGCAGCCGGTCGCCGGTGGTGGGGCCAAACATGGCGGCATAGTCGGCGCGTTTGATAATGGCAGGCATTGTGTCCTCGTCCTTGGGGTCGCCCGACGCCTTGCGCCGGGCGCTACATCATTCCTTGAAAGCGTCATCCACCGGCACTTGCAGAGCACTGGCCAGCGCATTGGTCTGGTTCGCCATGCCCAGCACGGCCAGCAGCTCGCCGTACATCTCGGGCGTCATGCCCTTGGCGCGGGCGCTCGCGGTGTGCGAATGCGCGCAATATTCACAACCATTGCTGGCCGAGACGGCGACATACAGCATCTCTTTGACCAGCGGATCCAGCGCACCGGGGGCCATCACCACCTTCAACCGCTCCCATGTCGCCCTGAGCAAGGCAGGGTCATGTGCCAGCGCGCGCCAGAAATTGTTGACGAACTCCGCCCCCCGCACCGCACGAATGTCGTCAAAAACCGCGCGCGCCTCGGGTGTCAGTTGTTCATCGGACAACAGCGAAACAGTGGCCATCAGAACACCTTTTGGGGGCCGCGTTTTGCCAGCCGAAGAACATTGGCGCGCGTCTGACGCTGCAGGGGCTTGATAGCCGCAGCCAAAGGATCGCCGCCCCTCATCACCGCGCGCGCCGCTGCGGTCATGGCCTCGGGAAACCGCTGCGCCTTTTCATTCACCATCATCGAGTTCTCGCGAGGGCTGACGGACCAGATCCCCGCCATCCCCAACATCCGCATTGAAATGACCGCCTGCGCCTCTGCCGCCATGACAGCCAGCCGCGTCATGTTTACCCACATGTCAAAAGGGTTCATTCGGGTTTTGTCTCCTGTTTGCAAAACCAGCACGGATGTCCGTGCAGGCCCGCCGGTGCTAGTCCAGCGCGCCCATCACCATTTGGTTGAACCCATATATAGTACGTCCGCCTGAGATCGCGATCAGTTGCACTTCACGTGCCTGCCCCGGCTCAAACCGCACCGCCGTTCCGGCCGCAATATCCAGCCGCGTGCCCCGCGCCGCGTCGCGGTCGAAATCCAGTGCCGGATTGGCCTCGGCGAAATGATAGTGCGACCCCACCTGCACCGGCCTGTCGCCGGTATTGGCGACGCGCAGCGTGATCGCCGCGCGCCCTTCGTTCAGGGTCAGCGTGCCCGCCGCCGGGAACAGCTCTCCAGGGATCATCGGCGGTTCCAGGCGACCAGCGCGGCCACCCCGATCAGCGCGGCCATTGGCAACAGCGACATGCCGCTTTCCACGCCATGCGGATGCAGGTGTCCGCCCTCATGCGCCAGTGCCGGTGCCGCCGCCAACAGCGCGGCTACGAATGTCAGAACAGTTTTCATCTTGGTCCCCTTTGGTTTCTTCTCTGTAAAAATACCCACGATCACCGGATCGGATCGTGTACCGTCACCAGCTTGGTGCCGTCCGGAAAGGTCGCCTCGACCTGAACCTCGTGGATCATTTCGGGCACCCCTTGCATGCATTGCTCGCGGGTGATCACCTCTGCCCCCGCCATCATCATGTCAGCCACCGATCGACCGTCGCGCGCGCCTTCGACCACCGCATCGGTGATCAGGGCAATGGCCTCGGGGTAGTTCAGCTTTACGCCGCGGGCCAACCGCTTGCGGGCCACCTCGGCGGCCATCGCGACCAGCAGTTTGTCTTTCTCGCGCGGGGTCAGTTGCATAGTGTCAGAGTCTCCAAGAAGTCGGCAAAGTATCCCGGCTGAGCCGGTCAAGGATGGGCAGCAGGCTGCGCCGCAGTTCCAGACTATCGGACGCCAGCAGTCGCAACACCAATAGATCGTCCCGCATCAGCGACACGCCCCCGGTAACAGGCATCATGCCCCGCAGCGGTCCAAGCTGCGCCTCGGCGTCGGGCGCGACGTAGACAAGGCTCACCATCGCCCCGGCCCCGCCGCCCAGCGCCGGGCGCGCCATACATGTTTCAAGGTCGCCGCCCAGGTCCAGCCCGTCCAGATACAGCGGCGCGCCTTCGCGCCAGACCGCGATCCGGTCACTGAACATGACGTCCCGCAACCGCTCGCCCATGGCGGTGCGGCCAAAAATCACCGGCTCCGCCAGCAACAGCCGCGCGTCGGCGGCCAGATCCACCCGCAGGCGGCGACGCAGGCGCGCGCCCTCAAACAGGATCAGTTCCTGCGGCAACCACTGCAACAGCGATCCGGCCTGCGCCCCCAGCCGTGTTTCGACTCGCGCCACATCGGCACTGGCGCGGTAGACCCGTTCGGCGGCCTGGGTCGTCAACGTCAGCTGAGACCCCGCCCCGGCCACCGCCGTAAAAGACAGGGAATCGCCCCCCGTCAACCCGCCGGAGGTGTTGATTACAATCGCCTCGACGGCCTTTTCGCTGCGCGGAAACAACACCCGCACACAGCCAGATGTCCGCAGACGGTCAATCGCCGAACGGGTGCCACGCGGCTTGGTCGTCAGGTCCAGCGTCCCGCGCGCACGGGGCAGGATATCCGCCTTGGGCACGGTGGCCGCCTGTTTTTCGCGCATATGCAGTGTCATTGTCCCATCCGCGACCTGTCGCTGGCTGATACCGCCACCACAGGTCCGCCTTTGCAAAGCTCTTGGGGCAAAAGTTAACGAGTCCGCCCACATAAACGCGCAAAAATTAGACGATAACGCATGTTTAAGACTAATAATTGGGCAATCCGGATTACCGCCACGCCCGGAACCGCCGCGCGATTGACCAAGGGACAACCTCCACCAATGACTCAGGGCACCCAAGCCGTGCTGCTGTCAGATCGGCAAAAAAGGGTGTGTGACGACCTGAAAGGTTTGCAGCTCGAACAGGCCGCCACACTGGATGCAACATATTGTTGCGGGGGATGACCTAGTGCCTCGGCCAAGCCGGGACAAGGGAGGCTCACCCGCGGGGAGACAAGAATGAACCGTTTCACGAAACTGCTGTCCGGTGCCGCCACGCTGGCCCTTGTTGCCGGTGGCGCCAGCGCCCAGGATTGCCCAATCAAGGTTGGCGTTCTGCACTCGCTGTCCGGCACCATGGCGATCTCTGAAACCACGCTGAAAGACACCATGCTGATGCTGATCGAACAGCAGAACGCCGCCGGTGGTCTGCTGGGCTGTGAACTGGAGGCCGTTGTGGTCGACCCGGCCTCTGACTGGCCGCTGTTTGCCGAAAAGGCGCGCGAACTGCTGACCGTGCATGAGGTCGACGTGATGTTCGGCAACTGGACATCCGTGTCGCGCAAATCCGTGCTGCCGGTGATCGAGGAACTGAACGGCCTGCTGTTCTACCCGGTCCAGTACGAAGGCGAAGAATCCTCCAAAAACGTGTTCTACACCGGTGCCGCCCCGAACCAGCAGGCGATCCCGGCCGTGGATTACTTCCTTGAGGAACTGGGCGTCGAGAAATTCGCTCTGCTCGGCACCGACTATGTCTATCCGCGCACGACCAACAACATCCTCGCCAGCTATCTGGCGTCGAAGGGCATCGCCGAAGAAGACATTTTTGTGAACTACACGCCCTTTGGCCATTCCGACTGGGGTACAATTGTGGCCGACGTCGTGGCGCTGGGTGAGGACGGCAAACAGGTCGGCGTGATCAGCACCATCAACGGTGATGCCAACATCGGCTTCTACAAGGAACTGGCCGCCGCCGGCGTCTCTGCCGACGACATCCCCGTCGTCGCCTTCTCGGTTGGCGAAGAGGAACTCTCGGGTCTGGATACATCCAACCTCGTTGGCCACCTCGCCGCATGGAACTACTTCCAGTCCGCCGAAGGCGAAGCCAATGAGGAATGGATCGCCGCGTGGAAAGCCCGCATGGGCGAAGACCGCGTGACCAACGACCCGATGGAAGCCCACTACATCGGCTTCAACATGTGGGTGAACGCGGTCAAGGCTGCTGAAACCACCGATGTCGACGCCGTGCGCACCGCGATGTACGGGCAGGAATTCCCGAACCTGACCGGCGGCACTGCCGTCATGCTGCCGAACCACCACCTGTCCAAGCCGGTCCTGATCGGCGAGATCACGGCAGAGGGCCAGTTCGACATCATCAGCCAGACCGACCCGGTTCCCGGCGACGCATGGACCGACTTCCTGCCTGAATCGGCTGTGCTCAAGTCGGATTGGAAAGACCTCGGCTGCGGCATGTACAACACCGAGACCTCGACCTGCGTTCAGATCAAATCAAACTACTGATCGTCTCTGATCAGCGAGGGGCATTCACGCCCCTCGCCATCGCATGACCACTGGCAGGGCGATGTCCGCCCTGCCCGCCCCAACCTCAAAGGCAGGCCGATCCATGCTCCGTGCCCTTTTTGCGGCTCTATTTTTCGCGTGGCTGCCCGCGCCCGGATTTACCCAGGATCTGCAAACGATCCTGCAAGAGCACCAACCGCAGGTCGCCAAGCCCTCTCGCGGGACTGTCGGCCCTGTACTGGAAGCCTTGTCCGCCTCTGGCCTGCCCGATGTTCCGCGTTTTCTGGAACGCTGGCAGGAAAAAGAGGTCTATACCCGCGAAGACGACGGCCTGTTCTTTTACGTCGAGACAACTGGCGACACGGTTACGCTGATCGACTTGAGCACAGGTGAGCCTGCCCAGACCACCGTCGATCCCGGCACCCTTGACCAGATCAAACCAAACGGCGGTGTGCGCCGCGCCATCTCCGAGGCACTGGTGCAGTTCCAGTTGTCCGATCCCGACATCACCCGCCGGGCCGGGGCCGTTGACGCCATTGCGCGCGGCCTTGATCCCAGCCAGATCGCGCCGCTCGCCGCCTCGATCGACGGAGAGCCGGATGCCGCGCTCAAGCTGCGCAAGCAACGCCTGCTGAACTATCTCGCAGCCCGCTACGGTGAAACGCCAGAGGCGCGCATCGCCGCCATCAAGGCGCTCGGCTCTGACCTCAGCGTCGATGGCCGCGCCGTCCTGTCGCAAGTCCTGTCGACAACAACAGAAATCGCACAAGACATCCCTGCCTCGGCCAATGTCGCCCGCATCCTCAAGCCCGGCACTGACCTGTCAGCGGCAGATGCCTACGCGATGATCGCCGCAACGGCGGGTGCCCCCGCGCTGATCGACCCGTCCCGCATCCGCCCGACGCTGGAAGCCCACGTCGAAAACGGCCGTGCAGGCGGCATTCCCGCCGCCCAACTGACCACACCAGAGGCCCGCTTGCGCGCCTACGATGCGCTGGCCGCAGAGGGCACGGTTCCGCCCCGCGCCACGCCTGAAATCATCGCCGAAACCTTGGCAGGCTGGACCATCTATGAGGCCTACGACGAACCGGACGCCGCCATCACCGACGCCGCCGAAGTGACCCAGGCCGCCGTGCAAAGCCGGGTGGCCGTGTCGCAGGCCGCCGACCTTGGGCTGGACGCCATCTCTCTCGCGTCGATCTACTTTCTTGCCGCGATCGGCCTTGCCATCACCTTTGGCGTGATGGGCGTGATCAACATGGCGCACGGCGAATTCATCATGATGGGGGCCTATACCGGCTATGTCGTGCAACTGTTCATCCCCGATTACACCCTGTCGCTGGTCGTCGCCCTGCCGCTGGCCTTTGCCGTGACATTCGGGGCGGGTGTGGCGATGGAGCGGCTGGTGATCCGCTGGCTCTATGATCGCCCGCTGGAAACCCTGCTGGCCACCTTCGGCGTGTCCATCGCACTGCAACAACTGGCCAAAAACATCTTTGGCACACAGGCCCGCCCGCTGACCTCCCCGGCATGGCTGGATGGCGCGCTGCAGTTCAACGACGTGATCGCCATCAGCTATATCCGCATCGCCATCTTTGTGCTGGCGCTGCTGTTCCTCTGCCTGCTGCTCTTCATCCTCAAAAAGACCCGTCTGGGGCTGGAAGTCCGCGCCGTGACGCAAAACCCGCGCATGGCCGCCTCGATGGGGATCAACCCCGACCGGATCAAGATGATGACCTTTGGCCTTGGCTCGGGCATCGCGGGCATCGCCGGTGTCGCCATCGGACTTTACGCCAAGGTCACCTCGGAAATGGGCGCCGATTACATCGTGCAAAGCTTTATGACCGTGGTCGTGGGCGGTGTCGGCAACGTCTGGGGCACCCTTGCCGGTGCCTTCATGATCGGCACGCTGCAAAAGGGGATCGAGTTCTTCAACCCCTCCAACACGCTGGCGGCACAGACCTACATGATCCTTTTCATCATCCTCTTTATCCAGTTCCGGCCAAAGGGCATCGTCGCCCTCAAAGGCCGCGCAGCAGGGGATTGAGCCATGATCACCATCGAAACACTCACCGAACCCACACCGGGTTTTGCCGATCTGGTCGAGACGCACACCACCTTCTGCGATGGCACCGCCCCTCCTGAAAGCTGCCACCGGCTGCCGATCTCTGCCCTGTTCACCCCGGACCTGACGGTATGGACAGCCAGCGAGAACGGCACGCTCTACGGCATGGGCGCGATGAAGGCACTCTCCGACACAGAGGGTGAGATCAAGTCCATGCACACCCGCGCCGCCGCACGCGGCAAGGGGATCGCCCGAATTCTGCTGGAAACCATCATCCAAGAGGCGCGCCGCCGGGGATACACCGGCCTCTGGCTAGAAACCGGCGTGCATCCGGATTTCGCAGCGGCCCGCGCGCTCTATACCGCCTTCGGTTTCACGGAAACCGGCCCGTTTGGCAGCTATACCCGCGACCCGCACAGCGTCTTCATGACGCTCGACCTCACCGCCGACAGCAAAGCGAAGGCTCACACATGAACCGCAGCTTCATCTCCCGGAACCCCTCCGTTCTCTGGTTTCTCGCCATTCTTGGCCTGTTCACCCTTGGCGTGACGCTGTTGTCAGAGGCGACCGGCACCGGCCTGATCTCAACCAGTTTCGTCAAGACGCTGGGCAAGACGCTCTGCCTGTGTCTTGTCGCCATCGCGATGGATGTGGTCTGGGGCTATTGCG
This sequence comes from Antarctobacter heliothermus, assembly GCF_002237555.1. Lineage (NCBI taxonomy): Bacteria > Pseudomonadati > Pseudomonadota > Alphaproteobacteria > Rhodobacterales > Roseobacteraceae > Antarctobacter > Antarctobacter heliothermus. The sequence continues at coordinate 310,845 of NZ_CP022540.1, forward strand.
GCATCCTCAGCCTTGGCCATTTCGCCTTTTTCGGCATCGGCGGGTATGCTATCGGCATGTGGCTGATGTACGCAAGGACAGAGGTCATCGTCTCGGCCAGCATGGCCAATCAGGTGATCCCGCCCAGTGCGACAGAGGTGTCAGATGCCATCGCCAGCCAGATTTTTGGCGTGGTCGGCGCGTCGGAACTGCCGACGATCTGGTCCTTTGCCCACTCGCTGCCGCTGCAACTGATGATGGTTGTGCTGATCCCCGGCCTGCTGGCGCTGGTCTTTGGCTGGCTCGCCTTCCGCAGCCGCGTCACAGGTGTTTACCTGTCGATCCTGACTCAGGCGATGACGCTGGCGCTTTCGCTCTACCTGTTCCAGAACGACAGCGGCCTGCGCGGCAACAACGGGTTGTCCGGCCTGCAAAATATCCCCGGCTTTGAATCCACCCCGCAAAGCCTTGTCTCCATGGCCTTCTTCTGGGCCTCGGCCTTGGCGCTGGCCATCGGCTATCTTCTCTTTGCCTTTGTCACCTCCGGCAAGATGGGCAGCGTGATCCGCGCCATCCGCGACAATGAAACCCGCGTGCGCTTCCTTGGCTACCACGTCGAAAGCTACAAGCTCTTCGTCTTCACCCTGACCGCCATCGTGGCCGGCATCGCAGGTGCGCTGTATTACCCACAGGCGGGCATCATCAACCCGGCGGAAATCGCCCCCATCGCATCCATCTACCTTGCGGTCTGGGTCGCCATCGGCGGGCGCGGACGGCTGTACGGCGCGGTCCTCGGCACGGTCTTTGTCACGCTCGCGTCCAGCTGGTTCACCGGCGGCGGCGCGCCCGACATCAACCTCGGGTTCTACGTCGTCAAATGGACCGACTGGTGGCTGGTGCTGCTGGGCCTGTCGTTTGTCGCCGTCACCCTGCTCGCCCCCCAAGGCATCGGCGGCCTCGTCGACAAACTGGTGAGGAAAAAAGCATGAGCAAGACGCTCCTAGAACTCTCCGGCGTCTCCGTCTCTTTTGACGGCTTCAAGGCGATCAACAACCTCAGCTTCCAGATCGGCGAACCCGAACTGCGCGCCATCATCGGCCCCAACGGCGCGGGCAAGACCACCTTCATGGACATCATCACCGGCAAGACCAAACCGGATGACGGCCATATTCTCTGGGGGGACAAGGGCATCTCACTGCTCGGCCTGTCGGAATCCGCCATCGCCCGCGAAGGCATCGGCCGCAAGTTCCAGAAACCCACCGTGTTCGAGGCGCAGACCGTGCGCGAAAACCTCGCCATGGCGCTGAAAAACCCGCGCGGCCCCTTCGACGTGCTGTTCTACAAGAAAACCCGCCAAGGCGCCGACCGGATCGAGGCGATCGCCGAGCAGACCGGCCTGACAGACAGCCTCACCCGCCCGGCAGGGGAACTCAGCCACGGCCAGAAACAATGGCTGGAAATCGGCATGCTGCTGGCGCAGGAACCGCGCCTGTTGCTGGTCGATGAACCCGCCGCCGGCATGACCCCGGCAGAGCGCGAGAAAACCACCGAAATGCTGGTCGAGGCCGCGAAAACCCGCGCCGTCGTTGTTGTCGAACACGACATGGAATTTGTCCGCCGCCTGAACTGCAAGGTGACGGTGCTGAATGAGGGCTCCGTCCTCGCCGAAGGCTCCATCGACCATGTGACCAGCGATCCGCAGGTCATCGAAGTCTATCTGGGGCGCTGACCCATGGGCTTCTTCTCTGTCCAAATACCCACATCCGCCCGCGCGTCACAGCGCCACGTCCTGACGACAGGAACACCGCCGCCATGCTGAGCCTTTCCGACCTGACCCTTCATTACGGCCACAGCCAGATCCTGCACGGGATCTCGATGCAGGCGAAACCGGGTGCCGTCACCTGCCTGATGGGCACCAATGGCGTGGGCAAGACCTCCTTGCTCAAGGCCATTTCCGGCACCCATGCGCGCTCTGGAGGGGAGATGAACATAGAGGGCAACGACATGCCCAAGAACACCTCGGCCCATGCGCTGGCCCGCGCGGGCGTCGGATATGTCCCGCAGGGGCGGGACATCTTTCCGCTGATGACGGTGAAGGAAAACCTTGAGACCGGCTTTGCCTGCATCCCCAAATCCGAATGGCACATCCCCGATGAGATCTTTGAATTGTTTCCCATCCTGAAACAGTTCCTCGCCCGGCGCGGCGGCGACCTCTCCGGCGGTCAACAGCAACAGCTGGCCATTGCCCGCGCGTTGATTGCCAAGCCGAAACTGCTGCTGCTGGACGAACCGACAGAAGGCATTCAGCCCAACATCATCAAGCAGATCGGCGAGGTCATCAAATACCTGCGCGAAAAGGGCGACATGGCGATCATCCTTGTCGAGCAGTTCTTTGATTTTGCCTATGACCTTGGCGATCACTTCGTCGCGCTGGAACGGGGCCGCGTCATCCACGACGCAACCAAGGCGGACACCCCGCGCGACGTGCTGTTGCAAAAGGTCTCAGTCTGACCAAACCGGGTGGATCGCTATCCGCTCAGAGCAAAGCTGCCCAAAAGTACCGCAGTCTCCAGATTTGTATCAACCACATGCGCGGTGGCAGGCCGGATCTGTTCCGCACCGCATAAGATATTAACGTTTGCGGCGTCTAACCCGTCTGACAAGTGCTTGGCAGTCGATGGGACACGATATGACACCCGAACTAAAAAAGAAGCTCGCGCAATTCCAATTGGACGGCTCGGATACGGACACATTGCGCGAAGTCGGCAGGCTTCTCATCCCCGAACTCGACACCGTCCTGAAGGCGTTTTACGCCCGGGCGCTGCGCGATCCAGACACCGCCGCTTTCTTCGTTACCCCTGATCGGGTGGATTTTGCCCGCAATGCGCAGAAAAAACACTGGAGCCGGTTGCTGTCAGGCGATTTCGGCGATGACTACCTTGCCTCCGTCGATCGCATCGGGCGAACACATGCCCGGATCAATCTGCCGCTGGACACCTACATGTCGGCCTATTCGCTGGCGACATCCGATCTGATCGCCGCCCTGTTCAAGCGGGTACCGCGCCGCAGCCGAGGGCGTCTGGCGGACATGATCGGGGTTTTGACCCGAGCGTTTGCACTCGATATCGAAAGGGTTGTCGAAACCTGTTTCAGCATCCTTGCAGAGGAACAGACCGCTGCGTTTTCGCACCTCAACACCGCCATCGACAAATTGGCCGATGGCGACCTGACCCATGTGATCCCCGCGCCGCAGCACAGCGACTATCCCGTCCGGTTCGACGATGTGCGGCAAAAGCTGAACGCCGCCACCGGCAACCTGCGCGCAACGATGACGCAGGTCACGGGGACCATGGCGAATCTGGGCAAGATCATTGGTGAAGTCGCAAGTGCGTCGGACGACCTGTCGCAACGCACCGCCAATCAGGCCGCATCTCTGGAACAAACCGCCGCAGCGGTGCATGAATTGTCGGTCAACGTCGCCAGTTCGGCTGAAAACACGGCTGAGGCGGATCAGGTCGCCGCCAGCGCCGCACAGACCGCGATGGAGGGCGCCCGCACAGTGCAGGAGGCATCCGGTGCCATGACCCGCATCCAGACATCGTCCGACCAGATTACCCGGATCATCGGGCTGATCGACGACATTGCCTTTCAGACCAACCTTCTCGCGCTCAACGCCGGGGTCGAGGCGGCGCGCGCCGGCTCTGCCGGACGCGGTTTTTCCGTCGTCGCCGAAGAGGTGCGCGTGCTTGCAGGCAATGCCTCGGGTGCCGCGCGCCAGATCACCGAACTTGTTTCAAACAGTTCCAAAGAGGTGGCCGCTGGGGTCGACTTGATCGACAATGCCGGACGCAACTTGCAGGCTATCGTGGACAGCTTCGAAAAAGTGTCGAGCCTGACCGCAACCATTGCGACCGCCTCAGGCGAACAATCCACCGCATTGTCCGAAGTAAACTCTGCCGTCAGCCAGATGGATACGGTGACGCAACAGAATGCCGCAATGGTCGAACAGACGACCGCCGCCGCGTCTATGATGCGCCGGAACGCCGCCGATGTCGAAAGTGCTCTGGCCGGTCTCAAACTCACCGATGGGCACACCGCCGGAAACGCCGACATTGGCGCGATGCACGGGGACGTGGCCGCCTAGCGCAGCTCGGGAAAGGCGTCGCGAATAGAACGCTCCTGCGCAGTGCTCAGGTAGTCGGGCCGATGCTCTGCCAAAATACGCCGCGCCTCTGTTCGGGCGCGGGTCCAGGCATCCTCGGCCCCCGCCGCCTCCCATGTGCGCGGATCGGTGCGGTCAGCCATCCGGGGATAGACATAATCCCGCTCCATCGCGGCGTGGGTCTGGGCCGAGCCCAGAAAATGCCCCTCGCCCAGCACCGCCTCGCGGATTGCGTCATAGCCCAGCGTCTCCTCGCTGACCTCGACCCCGCGCAGCACGCGGTACACTGCGCCCAGCATCTCGTTGTCCAGCACAAACCCCTCAAAGCTCGCCCCTAACAGGGCCGCTGTCATGCCCGCGCTTTCATAGACCAGATTGCCGCCTGCCAGCCCCGCCGCCAGCGCCGTCATGCCCTTTTCCATTCCGTATTGCGCATCCACCGCCTTGGCGTCCGTCATCGACGCCGCCACGCCGGACGGCAGCCCCAGCCAGTTGGACAATTGCGCCGAGGCCGCATTCAACAGCGTCACCTCACCGCCTCCACCGGAAAACGCGCCCGTGCGCAGGTCGATCACCAAGGGCCAGTTGGAAAACACCATCGGATGTCCCGGGCGGATGGCATGCACCATCACAAGGCTGGCCAAGGTTTCGGCCAGCGACTGCGCAAGGAACCCCGCTAAGGGGGCCGGGGCGGTCGCGCCGGACTGGGCGGCGGTGATGCAGGACATCGGGATATTGTTGTCGATGCAGGCATAGACCACATCCACCGCGTCCTCGCCGTAGCGCATGGGCGAGATCACCGGGCTGATATGCGCCTTCACAAAAGGCCGCGCGGCAAAGGCCCCCTCTTGCCCCAGCGCCATGTCCATCATCGCCACCACCGGCGCGACGCTGGACGCCTCGGTAAACGCCGTCGCCACCGGTTTTGTCGTATGCGCCAGCAGCGCAAAGGCGGTGTTCAGGTCCAGATCCAGCACCCCCGGCACATCCGTGGCGATGCAACAGCGGGTGAACCAGCTGACGTTCTCCAGCGCGTCCTGCAACCGGGTGAAATCGCGCAAATCCTGCAAGGTGGCGGCGCGGTAGCGCGCGCTGTCCAGATCCAGCACCTGCACCGCCGCCCCCCCGGTGCCAAAATGCACCCGGTCGCCGCCCACCTCGATATCCCGCGCCGGATCGCGCCCGTATAAAGGAAAGCGTTTCGTCGCGCCGTCCACCGCCGCCTCGACCAGCGCCTCGGGGATCAAAACCCGGTCGCCGCGTGCCTCTGCCCCGGCGGCCAACAGATCACCGCGCAGTCGCGCGGGCACCTCCCCCATGCCCAGTTCCGCCAACAGCCGCTTGGCGGTGCGGTAGATCGCCCACAGTTCGGCATCCGTCAGCGGCGTATACTGCCCGCCCCGCTGCCCCGGCGGTGCCGGGTTCACCGGCCCCGCCGCCCGCGCCACATGCCGCGCCCCCCGGCCACCCAGCCTTCGTCCGCCTCGACCCCCAAGCAGGGGCCGCTGATCCTGAACATCAACCATGCCTGCCACTACGCGCCGCGCGGGCAAACCTGACAAGCGGCCCGACACACCTGCACTCATCCGAAATCGCAGTTTTCAGAAACGCAAAGTCGCAAGGAACCCCTTGCCCGAAACCGCGAAATCACCGCCGATACCGGCAATCCACGGAGGTTCCCATGAAGACGACCACACGCGCTGTCGTGATCGGCGGCGGCATCGCAGGCTGTTCCACGCTCTACCATCTGACCCAAGAGGGCTGGACCGATGTCATGCTGCTCGAACGGGATGAGCTGACCTCCGGCACCACTTGGCACTCCGCCGCACAGGTGACCAACTTTGGCATGACGCAGACCATGGTCGGCCTCAAAAGCCATTCCATCGCGCTGTACAAGGAACTGGCCGAGGACCCGGATTACCCGATCACCTACCACCACGCCGACGGCGGCATCCGCCTTGCCAATACCCAGGCGCATATGGACGGCTACCGCCACTTCGCCTCGATGGCGCGCGGCATGGGGGTCGAGTTTGAGGTTATCGACGCCGCCGAATGCGCCCGCCGCCACCCACTGATTTCAACCGACAACCTGATTGGCGGGCTCTGGGATCCGCTCGACGGCGACATCGACCCGGCGCAGCTCTGTCAGGCGCTGGCCCGCCGCGCGCGCAAGGCGGGCGCAGAGGTCCACCGCAACACCCCCGTCACCGCCCTGCGCCAACTGCCCGACGACACCTGGATCGTCACCACCCCCAAGGGCGAGATCCACGCAGAGGTGGTCATCAACGCCTGCGGCTACCGCGTGAACGAGGTCGGCGCCATGATGGGCGTGCACCACCCCGTCATGTCGATGGAACACCAGTATTTCGTGACCGAGGAAATCCCCGCCATCCGCGACGCGGACCACCGGATGCCGCTCCTGCGCTGCCCGATCTCGGACTATTATTCGCGGCAGGAAAAGAACGGGTTGCTGGTCGGCTTCTACGAACAGGACTGCCGCACATGGGGCATGGACGGGATCGACCCGAACTTCGTCAACGCGCTCTGCCCCGATGACCTCGACCGCGTGATGGACGTGCTAGAGGGCGCATTCGCCCGCATGCCCGCCCTGACAGAGGTTGGCATCACCACCATCGTCAACGGCCCCATCACCTACACCATCGACGGCGCGCCGCTGGTCGGCCCGATCCCGGGCAAGCGCAACGCCTATTGCATCATCGGGTTGCGCGCCGGTCTGGGGGAGGGCGGCGGCCACGGCTGGCTGCTGGCGCAACAGATCGTCCATGGCGAGGCGCAATACGACACATGGGTCATCGACCCGCGCCGCTACACCGGCCACACCAACGTCGAGCTTTGCGCGCGCTACGCCGTGCAGGACTATCAAAACGAATTCCGCTTTCACTTCCCCAACGAACACCGCCCCGCAGGCCGCATGGCCAAGACCACGCCCCTGACCCCGATCCTGCAAAACGAAGGGGCGCATTTCGGCCCCGTCAACGGCTGGGAACGGGCCGAAGTCTTTGCCCCCGGCCTGCACATCACCCCCAGCTTCCGCTTTGATGAGGCGCATGACGCCGTGGCCGCCGAGGTGGGTGCCGTCCACACCGCCGTCGGCCTGTGTGAGGTCAACGGCTTCAACCGGCTGGAAATCACCGGCGTCGACCGCCACGCCTTCCTTGACCGGCTCTGCTGTGGCCGCGTCACCAAAAAGGACGGCCGCGTGGGCCTTGGCTACCTGCTGAACGACCACGGCATGATCAAGGCAGAGGCGACCTTCGCCAACCTGCCCGCCTCTGACCGGGGGCCTGCGCGGGTCTGGTACGGCTCTGCCGCCGCGTCGGAATTCCACGACATGGACTGGCTCATGGCGCATAAACGCGCCGATGAGGACGTGCAGATCCGCAGCCTGACCAACGATTTGACCATTCTCGTTCTGGCAGGACCCAAGGCGCGCGAGGTGCTCTCCGCCACCTCACGCGGCAACTGGTCGGCGCAGGGCTTCCCCTGGCTGTCCACTCGCGAATGTTTCATCGGCTTCGCCCCGGCCACCGTTCTGTCGGTCAGCTTTTCCGGCGAACTCGCCTATGAAATCCACGTCCCCAACGCCTCTCTCTTCGCCGCCTACACCGCCCTGCGCGAGGCGGGGGACAAGCACGGTCTCCGCCTGTTTGGCAGCCACGCGGTCGACTCCATGCGGCTCGAAAAGGGCTTTCTGCACTGGAAGGCCGACCTGCTGACCGAATTCAGCCCCTTCGAGACCGGGCTGGACCGCTTCGTAAAGCTCGACAAGGAGTTCATCGGCAAAGCCGCCCTGCTGAAACGTCAGGCAGACGGCCCGCGTAAATGCCTCGTCACCCTCAGCCACACCGCCACCGACCGCCGCGCCGCGCCCGGAGCCTCGATGATGATCGGCGACAAGGTGGTCGGCACCGTGACCTCCGGCGCCTACGGTTTCCGCACCGGGCTGAACCTTGCGCTGGGATTCGTCGATCCGGACCTTGCCACCCCCGGCACCAAACTGGAACTGGACCTGCTGGGCCAGCGTTTCAACGCCGAGGTCATCGACCCAAGCCCCTATGACCCGGAGATGACCCTGCCACGGGGATGACGCGCCCGCCCTTGACCTTCCCCCAACCGGAACCCCCTATCTGGTCAGACAGCACCAGACAGGAACTGCAAACCATGACCAACACCATTCACCGCCGGGGCCTCCTTTTGGGGGGCCTCGCCATGAGCACCCTGACCACCCTGCCCGGCGCGCTGTATGCCGCCGCGCCGGAAATCCATGTGCTCAAGGATCGCAACTGCGGTTGCTGCAGCGCATGGGTCGACATCCTGACGCGCGCCGGGTTTTCCGTCACCACGCAGGACACGCACAACGGGGCGCTGATCCGGTACAAGATGGACAACGGCATCCCGCCAAAAATGGTCTCTTGCCACACCGCCCGCATCGACGGCTACCTGATCGAGGGCCACGTCCCACCCGCCGACATCCGCCGCCTGCTGGCCGAACGCCCCGACGCCCGCGGCCTTGCCGTCCCCGGCATGCCCTACGGCTCCCCCGGCATGGGGCCGGAGTCACAGCGCGAGGCCTACGACGTCCACCTCATCCGCCGCGACGGCACGACCGAGGTCTTTACTCGCTACGAGGGGGCCTGAGCCTCCATTGGTCGATGCGATGAGCAACCGCCCCCGCAAATCTTTGCCGGGGTGCGGTTGTCGTGAGTGACTGCTGTGCGGGACAAAGCTGACCTTCCTATCACTTCGGCTAACGTCAGCTGTCGATATGTTTACTCTCGCCTGTTAATCGTAGCCAGGTTAATTGCAGCGACGTCTCGTTAGAGGCCAATGGAGTATCAATATTTCTTGAGCAAAGCGGTGGTTTTTGCAAGACGCAGGGCGGCACCCATTGCAAGTGCGTAGGCGGCCCAATGAAGCATTTTGGGTGTCACGAAGTTTGTCGGTCGACTTGCTGCAACTAGTTCTTTGACCTTCTGCTGTGCGCTAGCGATTTCCACTCTGTCAAAGAACATTGCCTCAGGAAATACAGAGGGCATATCTGTTGTAATGTTTGGATTTTCCCATGTCGCAAGGTACTCGATAGCGTTTGGGTATGTCTTGCCAGTAAGCGTAACATACCCTCCTGTCGGGAAATCGAGAGAATGCCTGTGTTCTTTCAAGTTCTGGAGTTCATAGACCCAACTGTAGAGTGTGCCTTTTTTGTTTAGTTCCGATGCAAAACTTGCAACTCCAGTATCAAAAAACTCGCCTAGTTCAAATTTAAGCAACGCCTGCTTGGACAAATAGGCAGCCTCATTCGCATCGAATACGAATAACAAAAGGCTTCCGGCGGCCAAGAAGTACCAAAGGTAGTCGGTATAATCCCAAATGCGCTTACCACGAAAAATTAGCGCCAATACTTGCATGACAATTATCGACGCAATCAGAAATGCCGAGAATGTTTGATAGTCAATCATTTCCGAAATCCGTAACAGTAAGTAGTTTTACCAACTTCATCCCGTCTGCTATCTTCGTCAACACTTAATACGATACCATCAAAATCCACGTGTGGAAGTTGGTTGCTTCAAAATTATTGGCAACATAGAATTTTTTTTGCGGTGCGGATGTTGAAGCAGACTTTCACCAAGGTCAGATATTCTGACACTTTGGCCTCGGAGCGGACATTGCTCACCAAACGAACCTTCATGCCACATCGCACGATCAGCCCCACAATCGACAAGGGCCACCCCCTTGCCCCAATGCCGCTTCAAGGCCCCGAAGGCGATTGTCCGAGCAACCCGGCACAGCGGCGCTCCACCGCGCATTCCCTAACGAAGGGTAAAACCGCCCCTGTAACCCCTTGATTCTGCATTCCCGCTAAGCTGTCCACGCGTGGACACCCCAAACGCCCCCCTTGCCACACGGCCCCGATCCGGTCACAAATCCTCCAAACCCCGGACAATCAGGAGGCCCCCATGGCCCGCTACGCCCTCGGCAAGACCGACCTCGAAGTGACAGACCTCTGCTTCGGCGCCTCCGCCCTCGGCGACATGCCCGACACCTATGGCTATTCCGTCTCGGAGGACCGCGCCCATGCCACGGTCAACGCCATCTTCGACGGCTCGGTGAATTTCCTCGACACCTCCAGAAACTACGGCTTTGGCCGGTCAGAGGAACGCATCGGACAGGTCATCAAGGAGCGCGGCGGCCTGCCCGACGGCTTTGTCCTGTCGACCAAACTGGACCGCGACATGGACACCCGCCGCTTTGACGCCGCCCGCGTGCGTCAATCGCTGGAGGAAAGCCTGACAGCGCTGAACCTAGACAGCATCCCCCTGCTCCACCTGCATGACCCCGAACATGCCCGCGACCTGAATGAAATCACCGGCGAGGGTGGCGCGCTGGACGAATTGTTCAAGCTCAAGGAAGAGGGCCTCGCTCAGGCCGTCGGCCTCGCCATGGGGCGGCTCGACGTGATGGAGCCGATCCTGCGCGCCTACCCCTTTGACGCGCTGATCTCACACAATCGCTTTACCCTGCTGAACCGGTCGGCCGATGCGATGTTCGACTACGCCTATGATCAGGGCATCGCCATCCTGAACGCGGCCCCCTTTGCCGGTGGCGTGCTGGCCAAGGGCAGCGCGACCATGCCCCGCGTCACCTATCAGGTGGCAGACGATGCGGCCCTCGCCCCCGTCCGTGCCATCGAAGAGATCTGCGCCCGCCACGGCGTACCCACGGGCGTCGCGGCGCTGCAATTCTCGCTGCGCGACCCGCGCATCACCTCGACGGTGATCGGCGTGTCCAGCCCCGAACGGGTGCAAAAAACGATGGACTGGACGGCGATGAAACTGCCCGCCGCGCTGTGGGACGACCTGATGGCCCTGCCCTTCGCCGACACGGACCCAGAGGCCAACCGCGACTACAAACCCGGCTGACGGGCCGCGCCCAAACAGACCGGGTCAAGCCAAACACAAATTGACCGCCAAATCCAACACCAGCCCCCGAGCCAAATGCGCGCATCAAATTGACAACGCCCGCCCCGGAGGCAAATCTGGCAACAACCATAATCCGACAGGGACCCCTGCTATGAAACTCATGACCATGACCGCACTCGCTTGCGGCTTTGCCGGTGCTGCTTTTGCCCAGAACGACTGCGCCACGGGCAAGACCCTGATCGAAGGCACATTCACCGTCGCCACCGGCAACCCGGCCTTTTTTCCATGGGTGCTGGACGACGCTCCCGAAAGTGGCAAGGGGTTTGAGGCCGCCGTCGCCTATGCCGTCGCCGCCGAAATGGGCTTTGACGCCGATCAGGTGACATGGGTCCGCACCTCTTTCGATCAGTCGATTCAGCCCGGCGCCAAAGATTTCGACGTCAACATGCAACAATTCTCGATCACGCCGGAACGGGCGCAAGTCGTCGATTTCTCGACCCCCTACTATAGCTCGGCCATGGCTGTTCTGACGACAAATGCCGTGGTCGATGGCGGCGCAGAGGCCACAGTCTCCAGCCTCAAGACCCTGCTTTGGGGCGCGGATGCCAACACCACCGCCGTGCCGATGCTGATGGATCTGATCGCCCCCGACAAACAACCAATGATGTATGGCGACAACGTCGACGTGACCGCCGCCATGCAAGCGGGCCAGATCGATGCCGCGCTGTTCGACCTGCCAACCGCGCTCTACCTGTCGGCGGTTGTGGTCAATGACGGCGTGGTTTTGGGTCAGTTCCCGCCAGAGCGCAGCGAAAACCCCGATCAGTTCGGCATGCTGCTGGAGAAAGACAACCCGCTCACGGCCTGCGTCAATGCTGCGCTGGCCGCGCTATCCGACAGCGGCAAACTGGCCGAGATCGAGGCCGAATGGCTTCAGGCCACAACCGGCGTCCCCGTCATCGAATAACAGGGTCCGGGGCAGGCCCGGCGCCGCGCCCCGGCTTCTTCTTTGCAAAAATACTCCGGGGGAGTCCCGAAGGGACGGGGGCAGCGCCCCCTTTCCCCCGATGCAAATTCGTCCTACAGGCCATTCCATGCCCACCCGTCGCCAGATCTTCGAAGCGCGCCAGCGCCGTCGTGCCAACCTGATTGCCGCCGGATCGACCGGCGCAGTCCTGTTGGCCCTCATTATCCTTGTGCCGCTCGCCCCCGGATGGGACGCGGTGCAGCGCAGCTTTTTCAACGGCGCGGTATTTGCCAAGACCTTTCCGGGCCTGCTGAACGCGTTCCTGATGGACATCGCGATCTTTGCCTGGTGCTCGCCCATCATCGCGGCGCTGGGTCTGGCCGTGGCCGTGGCGCGCGATCTACGCACCCCGGCGCTTTACCCGGTCAAGCTGCTGGCGATTGTCTACACGGATATTTTTCGCGGTTTGCCGGTGATCCTTGTGATCTACCTGATCGGCTTTGGCATTCCCGGTCTGGGCCTGCCGCGCCCATGGAATTCCCCCTACATCTGGGGCTCTCTGGCGCTGGTGCTGGTCTATGCTGCCTATGTGGCAGAGGTCATCCGCTCTGGCATCGAATCCATCCACGACAGCCAGCGCGCTGCCGCCCTGTCGTTAGGGCTGTCGTCCTCGGATTCCATGCGTTTCGTAATCCTGCCGCAGGCGATCCGCCGCGTGGTGCCCGCCAACATGAACCTGTTCATCGCGCTGCAAAAAGACGTGGCCCTGCTGTCCTTTATCGGCCCGGTCGAGATTTTTCGACAGGCCGGCGTCTACAAGTCGCTGCTGGCGAATTTCACACCCTACGTCGGCGCGGCGCTGGTGTTTCTGGCGATCACCATTCCCGCCACACGATACGCCGACCACCTGATGAACCGCCAGCGCAAGGCCCGCAGCTGATGCCCACACTTGTCCTGAACGGCGTGCAGAAAAGCTTTGGCAAGAACCCGGTCTTGCAAGGGATCGACCTGACGGTCACCAGTGGCCAGATGGTCTGCCTGATTGGCGCGTCCGGGTCGGGCAAATCCACGCTGCTGCGCTGCATGAACCTGCTGGAGCCGATCGACGACGGCTCCATCACGCTGGACGGGATCGACATCTCGGAACCCGGCTATGACCCCCAACCGGTGCGCCAACGCATCGGCATGGTGTTCCAGAGCTTCAACCTCTTTCCGCACATGACCGCGCTGGACAACGCCCTGCTGGCACCGCGCCGGGTCCACGGCACCAGCCGCGCAGAGCTGGAGCCGAAGGTCGTAGAGTTGTTCAGCCGCTTTGGCCTTGCCGACCGGATGCACCACTACCCCGACCAGTTGTCCGGTGGTCAGCAACAGCGCGTGGCCATCGTGCGCGCGCTGGCGATGAAACCACAGATCATGCTGTTCGATGAGATCACCTCGGCCCTCGATCCCGAACTGGTGGGCGAGGTTCTGGACGTCCTTCGCCAGTTGCGCTCTGAGGGCATGACCATGGTTCTGGCCACCCACGAGATGGGTTTTGCCCGCGAACTGGCCGACACGGTTTGCTTTCTGGATCGGGGTCGCATCCTCGAATCCGGGTCGCCGGAACAGGTCTTTGGGGCCCCGGAACAAGAGCGCACGCGCGCCTTCCTGTCCCGGGTGCTCTAGGTCTGACTGGACCAAACAACGATTCATGTACGACAAACGCCGGATTTTCCCTGACTTTTCCGAAGGTCGGGTTTTCCTTCGTTGACGTGACGCCCCCTTCTGACGGAACATGAAGGCAACTTGTTAGCGTCAATTTTATCCAAAGGGGTCTGGCTGTGCGTACGTCGGCAATTCTGGCATCACTGATCGCCTCATTGGGGCTGTCGACCGTCGCGTCGACCCCGGCGCGGGCGCAGGACTTTGTCGGGTTCGACCGTACCAGCTTTGGCAGTGTCGTCCTCAGCCGCAACCAGTCCGCCGCTGGCGGCAGCGACATCACCCTTGAACTGGCGGTTGGCGACTACAACAACGAACCGATCCTGAACTATTCGGAAAACAGCGTGTTTTCCAAGCTGGGACTGGCAGTGGGTCGGTTGGACATCCTGACCGACACCGGCGTCTATCCCTGCACCGCCTTTATCGTCGACAAGAAACACATCCTGACCAACAACCACTGCGTACCCGGCATTCTGGAAAATGAACGCGCAGGCGCGACCCGTATCGATTCCGTGTTGTTTGTGGCGGGCTACCGCCAGCCCGGCGTAGATCAGGGAACCCGCCGGTTCACAGTTGTGCCGACGCCGGTCGAGACCTCCAAGGAACTGGATTATTCGGTGCTGGAGGTGATCGGCGATCCCTCGGCCGAATTCGGGATGCTTGATCTGGCCGCAATCACGCCGCAAGACAATGACCCCTACTGGGTGATCGGCCACCCGATGGGTGAGGCGCAGCGCATCAGCCGCGAAAAGTGCCGTGCCAATGCACCTGCCCTGTCAAACAAGCAGTTGCTGCACACCTGCGATACGCTGCCCGGCAACTCCGGCTCACCGGTGATTGACGCCTCCTTGCAAAAGGTGGTGGGCCTGCACCATGCCGGGTCCAACCGCGACGCGGTGAACTATGCCATTCCGATGGGGGACATTCTGGCCCAATCCAAGGTGCTCAAAGCCGCCTTTGTGCCCGGCGCCGTTGACCCGACTCCGCCAACCACCCCACCTGTGCCCGAGCCTATCGACACCGGCGAAACCGCGCCGCCGCCGGACGCCAAGGACGAAACCGCGCTCAAGCTGTGCGACGCACTCTATGACGAGGCCAAGGCGTTTTCCGAATGTTTCGCCTATGAAGCCTATCTTCAGGTCTGCGGCGACCACCCCTATGCGATCCTTGCCAAGTCCTATGTGGCGCGTTTGTGCACCACGCCCGACCCGGTCGAGGTGACACCGCCGCCCCCGGCCCCGCCCGAAGAGGTTGTCGACACGACGCCGCTGTTGTGGTGGTGCAAGTCCAGCGGGCTGAACGCGACAGAGCGCACGATCTGCGGCGACCGCTATCTTGCCGGTCTGGATGAGGAAATGGAACGCGCGTACAAATCGCCAGCCCGCGCAGTCTCTTCGACCCAGCAATCCGCGTGGCGCACCGGAACCCGTGACCGTTGTGGCGCGAATACCGACTGTATCTCTCGGGTGCTGATCGACCGGATCACCTACCTCAAGACCCCCGAAAAGGTCGTGACCCCGCCGCCGCCGGTTCAAACGTACACGATGTATGTCACCGGCACTGACCACCTCAACGTCCGCTCCGGTCCGGGCACGCATAACGGCGTCATCAACCGGATCGATTTCGGAGACAAGGTGACCGTGCTGGGCGAAAACGACGGCTGGAACAATATCCGCCTGTCGAACGGCCAGAACGGCTGGGTCTCGAACCGCTATCTGGCCTCGAACAAGCCGAAGGAACAGCCTGTCGCCCAATGCACGGCCACGGTGGTGAACCTCAACCGCTATTCCAGCCATACCCGCAACAACGGCAGTGGCTTCCTGAACATCCGGTCGCAGGCCAGCACCCGTGGTCGGATCCTCTCCGAAACGTATCTCGGCGACACCGTTCAAGTGCTGAACCAAAGCGGCAACTGGGCCCAAATCCGATGCCTGTCGGGACAGTGCAAGAACCCGTTCCGGGGCTCTGGCGGCGTGACCGGCTGGGCCTCCAAAAAGTACCTTTCCATCCGGTGCCGTTAATCAGAATTCCACCCAAGCCCTCTTTCAACAGGAGACTTATGTCATGCAACCCAACAACCTGATGAAGGTGAGCGTCATCGCCCTGGCGACCGCCTTCGCCCTGCCCGCTGTGGCGCAGGATCAGACCTTGCTGGTTGATCCAGAAGATCTGAATTATGAGCTGCCAGCCGACGCAACCGATTATGAAAAATCCGCTTATGGTGTCTTGCAGAAGTATTGCTCTGACTGCCACCAGGAAGGTGTGCTTGGCGATGGACTGACCAAACCCAAGGCCGGTTTTGGTCACGTTCTGGACATGCGTCGCCTGGCGAATGACCCCAAGTTCGTCGCGGTCGGCGATCCGGAAAAGTCCAAACTTTATCAGGTGATCACCGGCGGCGCGCCTGCCATGCCGGACAACTGCTGGGATCCCAGCTGTGTGCCGACCGAGGCAGAGCTGCAACAGCTTCAGGACTGGATCATCGCACTGGGCGACACCGCACCAGAACCGCGGACCTACATCTCGCTGGCTGATATGTACGCCATGGCCCATGCCGATTTGCAGGCCCAGCCCACCAACCGCCGCGACCGCATCCGCTATATCTCGATGCGGCCAATGTGGAACGACCCGGACGTGTCGGACGAAAACTACCAAGGTTACTTGGCGGCGACCGTCAAGCTGATGAATGCCCTCAGCTGGAACGCAAATGTCTACAAGTTCGAAAAGGTCGACGAGCACGGCATCCTGCTGCGTGTCTTCCTGCCCGAACTGGATTGGACCCATGAAACATGGGGGTATCTCGAAGCACAATATCCCTACGCCATGGAAAGCGACACCGACCCCTATCTTGGCTCACTGCAACACTTGTCAGGCTCCATGACCCCCGTCATTCGGGCCGACTGGTTCACCGCGACCGCCTCTGTCAGCCCGCTTTACTACGACATGCTGGGTCTGCCTGACACGATTCAGGGACTAGAGGCCAAGCTGGGCATGAGCATGAGCAGCAACATCCTGAACGAACAGGTCGTCCGCGCCGGCTTTCAGGATTCGGGCGTGTCCTCGCATAACCGTCTGATCGAACGCCACCCTCTGGGAACCGGCTTTTTCTGGACCTCTTATGACTTTGCCGGATCGAAAGGGCGTCAGAGCTTTTTCGAATACCCGCTGGGTCCGATCGACGCCTACGGCCCCGATCTTGCTTTTGAGCACGATGGCGGCGAGTCGATCTTTACCCTGCCCAACGGCTTTCACGCCTACTACCTCAACACTGCCGACGGCGCGCGTCTTGACGTGGGTCCGACCTCCATCGTGCGTGACACCGACTATCCGGACGGTACGGGTGAGGTTGTGAATGGGATCTCGTGCATCTCGTGCCACTCCAAAGGCATGCGCTTCAACGATGACTCTGTGCGTGAGGTTGCGCTGAACAACCTGTCGCTGCCCGCCTCGGCGCGTCAGACCATCGACGCGATCTATCCGGGCAAGGACGTCATTAATGAATACTTCCAGCGTGATTCCGACGCCTTCTTGAACACCCTCGCCAGCGCAGGGATCGAGCCGTCCATCAAAGCCGCCGGGTTGGAGCCGGTGCGGGGTCTGTTCGTCTATCACGTCGATTACTTCGTTGACTTCAATCAGGCCGCCAATGAACTGGGTCTGACGGCAGAGCAACTGCGCAGCCGGATGGCCTTTGCCGGTCATGACATGGCTGGCCTGTTGACCCGTCTGGATATCTCGCCGATTGCGCGGGATGAATGGACCGCCGCCTATCCTGTCCTGCTGGACAAGCTGACCGACTACCGTCCGTACAAGACGGACCATGTGGTGACTGCGGACCTGAGCTATTCGGTCAAGCAGATCGTCAAGGACACCGATTACGCCCCGGTGAAAAAGGTCAAAGTGGTCAAGCCTGTCGAATACAAGCCTGGCGATCCCGGTTACGTTCCGCCCGCCGCCGACTACAAGCCTGGCGATCCCGGCTATGTGCCGCCCGCTGCAGACCACAAGCCCGGCGACCCCGGTTACGTTCCGCCCGCCGCCGACTACAAGCCCGGCGACCCCGGCTATGTGCCGCCCGCCAATGACTATGTGGTGAAGGACGACAACTACAAGCCGACCGGCACGGACTACGTCGTGAAAGGTGACGAGCCGATCAAGACCCACAACGACGCCAAGAAATACGGCGGCGACTATGACCCGGTCCAGCACTCGGTCGCGGCACAAAGCCACCTGACGGTCTACACCAACCAGACCACCTACAAGGTCGGTGACGAACTGCAGGTCTTTATCGAACCGCGCCACGACTGCCGTCTGACGCTGATCTCAATCGACGACGATCACGATAGCTGCGTTCTCTACCCCTTCCCGGGTCTGGATGACATCGTTATCCCGGGTGGCACCCAGTATGTCTTCCCGCCGAAGGGCGCGCTGCGCACCTCCGAGCCGGGGCTGGAAACCATCCTAGCGATCTGCAACGGCGGTCAGGCTGCCATCGACAAGGTGACCCGCGACACGTCCAAGGTGTCCTGCTCGGTCGGCCACAAGGCCGTTTCCAAGGACCACTATGAGGGTATCGTGAACGAAACCTTGGTGCTTGACCTCAACGCCGGGGCCAAGGACGCCAAGAAATCGGACAGCGGCGTCGATTACCGCGCCGTGTCCAAACACAACCCCGACGTGACCAAGGCCCAGATCTCGGTCGTGGTCCGGGAATACTAAGGAGATGAGAGCGATGCGAAAGCTATTCCTGAGCGTCGCTCTCTGCCTTGGCCTGCCCCCCGTGGCAGGCCATGCGCAGAGCGGCGAAATCTTTATCCCCGGCAACGATCCGCTGGTGGAAATCAAACCGCAGCCGCAGAGCCAGATGGCCAACTGCCTGCTCAACCCCAACGCCGCCAACTGCGCTGGCGTCGACATCGACCCGGGCGGTATCGCGCTGGAAAGCGCCGGACCTTCGGTTACCTTTGAAACCCTTGTGCTGGATCTCGACAACAAGAAGGTCGTTGTCAGCAAGGCACCCCCGCCAGAGCCGCCAAGATACGACGCGCCGGAACCGCCCAAGACAGGCAAGGTCGCGCTGCCCTCCGTCGCCGTCACGATCGAGTTTGATTATGACAGCGACCGGGTGCGGGGCGACCAGCGCGGCAAGATCGACAGCCTGATTGCCGCTTTGAACGATCCTGCCCTTCAAGGCACCTCTTACGCTGTGATCGGCCACACCGACGCTGTCGGATCGGACGGCTACAACTGCGATCTCAGCCTGCGCCGCGCCGCCTCTGTCACGCGCCTGATCGAAGGGGCCTACCTTAGTGTGCCGCTCTATCCGGTCGGCTGGGGAGAGTATGTGCTCAAGAACGAATACGATCCCCGCGCGGCTGAAAACCGCCGTGTGACGTTCCTGCGACTGCCCGATACGCCGGGTGCCGTCTTGCAAACCGCCAGTACGCTCTGCCGGTACTGAGATACGCATATTTGCAGCGTAATTGACCCTCGCCCATCCCGGGCGGGGGTCTTTTGCGACCTGCGTTCCTTGGATTGGAAATAGCGACACCACAGATCCAGCGCATCAGGGCCCACCCGATAACGCTTGCCAGATCTTCGGTTGCATCGCTAACCTGACCGCATTGAATTGGAAACCGCAGGGCAACGCCTTGCTGGCAGGGAACCCTTTTAACATGGATGTCGACGACGACGTGGTGCCGCATTCGGTTGTGCCGCTCAACAGATTTCTCACTTACCGCCTTGCCAAGGTGCAGGCCAAACTCAGCGCTCAGGCCACGCGCATCTTGCGTGCCCATGCCGGGATCACGATCACACAATGGCGCATCATCGCCGTGCTTGGCGATACCGGGCGCTGCACGTCCGCCCAACTGTCGCGGTTGACCGAAATGGACAAGGGCCTGATCAGCCGCAGCGTCAAGACCTTGACCGCCGAGAGGATGATCACCGTCACCCGCGACGCCTCAGACAACCGCGCGCTGCATCTGGACCTGACCGCCAAGGGGCGTGAAACCTTTGAACGCACCATTCCGCGCATGCGCTCGCGACAGATGGGATTGCGGGCCTATCTAGACGAAGCCGAATTTGACACGTTGATGCGGGCCTGCGAAAAGCTGGAAAAGGCGGCGGAAGATCCTGAAATCTAGGTCTGGTTTCACAGTGACCTCGATGGCGCGCCCGCCTATACCCGCGCCAACAAGGCGGCCCACGGGGAAGATGCATGGCGCAGGATGACCAGAAACTCAGTATTGGATCGGCTGATCTGCTTTTGCCGCCCGATCACCACCTGCCGCGCATCATGCGGCAGCATCCGCAATACGATTACCTCTACTGGAACCTGATCCGCGTTCTTCTGGACGACAACAAAATGTCCAATGGCCCGCTGATCGACATCGGCGCCAACATCGGTGACACGATCAGCCATTTTCGCCGCTTTTCCAAAGGTCCAGTCTGGGGGATCGAACCGCATCCGGGCTATTTCGACTACCTTGAACGAAACATGTCTCAGTTTTCGGATGTGCGTCTCAGCCATGCGCTTGTTGCGCCGGACGCGGCACAGGATCGCGTGCGTTTGTCGATCAATCACGGCACAGGCGGCTCATCTCTAGAGCCTGACAGCGGTGAGGTCTTTGCCGGACCTCGCGTCTCTCCGCAACAGATTGCCGACACACTGACACCGGACACCGTGCTGAAATCCGACACCGACGGTTTTGACGGTCACATCATCAGCGTCGTGGCCGAGTACATGGCCCAACGCAAAGTGCGCCCCGCCATCGTCGCCTTTGAGGGGCCGACCCGCCGGCAGACCGAACAGGGGGAAATCCAGCGCCACCGCCACGCGCTGCACCGACTGCAACTGTTGGGGTATCGCATCCACATGCTGACCAACACCGGCCACCCGGTTGGGACCGTCGGCACCAGCGCCAGCGCGCTGGACTTGATGCTGGACACGCATCGCAACGCCCTGCTCTCGGGGACGATGATGTGCCCCTATCTGGATTTTATCTGCGTCGCGCCGGGACTGGGCGCAAGCGCGCTGTTCTATCCTCCGCGCGTGGAAAAGGCGCTGTGGGCGGACATCCCCCAACCCGAGGACGACACCGTCACAAAGTGATCCGCGCGCAATCGCGCCGCGCACTGTCGGCGATGGCATGGATCACCCGCTCAAACCCCAGCGCATCCTGCATTGACGGATATGCCTGCACGCCGTCACGGATCGCCGCCATCAGCTCTGCCGCCTCGATTGTCTTGAGGTCGCCAAACCCCAGCTGATGCCCCGGAGCCGGAACAAAGGCGCCGAATGGCGGGTGGTCTGGGCTGGACAACACCGTGCGGAACCCCTGTTCCGCCTTTGGCCCCTCGTTCAGATAGATCTGTAACTCGTTCATCCGCTCCTGCGCGAAACAGATCATGCCCTTGGTGCCGTGCACCTCCCAGTCCAGCTTGTTCTTGCGGCCCCAGGCCGACCGTGAGGTCGACAGCGACCCATGCGCGCCACTGGCAAAGCGCAACAAAGCCGTCGCCGTATCCTCATTCTCGATCGCGCCGCGCCCGGTGCCATCCGGCAGCGGTCGGGTTTCATGGATGATCTGCGCATCCGCCACAAGGCTTTGGATCGGGCCACACAGACCCACCATCAGTGACACCAGATGACAGCCCAGATCCCCCAACGCGCCCAGCCCGGCCTCGGCCAAACGCGCCCGCCATGTCCACGGCAGATCCGGATCGGCCTGATAATCCTCATCAACCCAGCCACGCACATGCACCACGCGCCCGATCCGCCCCTCGGCGATCAGCTTTTGCGCATGACGGAACGCCGGATTTCGGATGTAGTTGTAACCCACCATCGTCATGGTGCCCGCCGCACGGGCCACCTCGGCCATCTCTTCGGCCTCGGCCAGTGTCAGCGCCATGGGCTTTTCGCACCAGACATGTTTGCCCGCCTTCAGCGCCGCGCAGGCCATCTCGTGATGCAAGCCGTTGGGCGTGGTGATCGACACCACATCGACGCGCGGATCGCGCACCAAAGCGCGCCAGTCATCGGTCGCACGGGCAAAGCCGAACTGCCTCGCCATGGTGTCCGCCTTGTCGCGCGGCGTGTCGCACAGCAGTTCCAGCCGCGCCTCGGGCAGATCGCCCCCCATCACCGCGCGTGCCCCCCGCCACGCCAACGCGTGCGTCTTGCCCATAAAGCCCGTTCCGATCAGGCCGATTCCCAATTCCGCCATCATACCCTCCATCCCGCCCCCTCAGGACTAGCCAAACGGCAACAGCTTTCCCAGCACCCTCGCAGGCCCGGGATTGGATTCCTTGCAAAAACCATCATACGGTGCGACCGACTTTTATCATCAGACTGAGGACATCATGGCCAAACGCCCCACCATCTCCGACCTCGCCCGCGAATCCGGCGTCAGCGTTGCCACGGTGGACCGGGTGCTGAACGGGCGCGCCAAGGTGCGCGAGGAAACCGCCCGGCGAGTTTATGAAGCGGCGCAAAAGATCGGCTATCACGCGGCGGCGCTGATCGGGCAACGGATGTTTGCCGACTTGCCAGAGGTGCGCTTTGGCTTTGTCTTTCCCAAGGCGCGGCAACCGTTCTGGCAAAACGCCGCCCGCGAAATGGAGGCGGCCGTTGCCCGCGCCCCGGGCATCCGCGGTCAGATCGCGTTGGAGTTTGCCCCCTCGCAAAGCCCCGGTGACATCGCAGCGCTGATGATGGGTCTGGCGGACAGGTGTGACGCGATTGCCGCCTCTGCGGTGAACCATATGCAGATCACCGACACCGTCAGCTTGCTACAAGAGCGGGGCATCCCCTGCTTTTCCCTGCTCAATGATTTCGCCCAAGGCGTACGGCAAGGATATGTCGGGCTGAACAACATGAAGGCGGGGCGGATCGCGGCGCACATGATGTCCAAGGTTGCGGCACGCCCGGGAAAACTTGCCGTCTTTGTCGGAGGTTACAGGTGGCATGGGCATGAGTTGCGCGAAACCGGCTTTCGCAGCTATTTCCGCGAATACGCCCCGGATTTTACCATTCTCGACACGATGGTGAACCTCGAAACCCGGCAGTTGACCTATGAGGCGACACTGGAACTGCTGCAACGGCACCCTGATCTGCGGGGGCTGTATTGTTCCGGCGGCGGGATGGAGGGCGCCATCGCCGCGCTGCGCGAGGCCCGCGCCCCCGGTCAGGTGGCGCTGATCCTGCATGAGTTGATCCCGGAATCGCGCGCCGCCTTGGCAGATCGCTATGCCGAAATGTCCATCGCCACCCCGCTGGAACAGCTGTGCAACGACACTGTCGCGCTGATGATCGACGCGGTACAAAAGGCAGAGGCCCCCACCCCGGGCCAACACTTTCTCAAACCCGATCTCTACCTGCCAGAGTCGGTCTGACAGGCGGTACTGCGCCCCACCACTGACCGGCCCGCGACCTGCGCGGCCTTTCAGCGGCACGCCCACAGGGCCGCCGCGACCGTTCCAAAACCGCACCGCCACTCTCAGGCAAAACCTCTCTCGCACCCGCTTTCAAAACCTCTCATGAATGAGGCAAAGCGCGCAAAGGGGAATTGACCCGGCGCGCCCTGTCGGATCACTTTGCGTCAACACGGACCGCGCTGAGGAGAGCGGGCCGTTCTTTCGATGATCCGAAAAGGCAGAACGCATGGGCAAACCCCTGGACGTCATCACCATCGGCCGATCCTCTGTCGACCTCTACGGCGCGCAGATCGGCGGCCGGCTAGAGGATATGGCGAGCTTCAACAAATATATCGGCGGGTCGCCCACCAATATCGCTGCCGGCACCGCCCGGCTGGGCCTGAAATCGGCGCTGATCACCCGTGTCGGGGATGAGCACATGGGCCGCTTCATCATCGAGGAGCTGCAAAAAGAGGGGGTAGATACCCGCGGGATCGTCACAGATCCGGAACGCCTGACCGCCTTGGTGCTGCTGGGCATCCGCGATCAGGAACAGTTTCCGCTGATCTTCTACCGCGAGAACTGCGCCGACATGGCCCTGTGTGAGGACGACATCGACGCCGGCTTTATCACACAGGCCCGCGCCGTCACCGCCACCGGCACCCACCTCAGCCACCCGCGCACAGAGGCCGCCGTGCTGAAGGCGCTGACCATCGCGCGGGCCGACGGGATGAGGACCGCGCTGGACATCGACTATCGCCCGAACCTCTGGGGGCTGGCGGGTCATGGCGACGGCGAAAGCCGCTTTATCGCCTCGGAAAAAGTCACCGCAAAACTGCAATCGACTCTGCATCTGTTCGATCTGATCGTCGGCACCGAAGAGGAATTCCACATCGCGGGCGGCACCACTGATACGATTCAGGCGCTGCGCCATGTGCGCAAGGTCTCTGCCGCCACGCTGGTCTGCAAACGCGGCCCAATGGGCGCCGTGGCCTTTACCGGCGACGTGCCCGACACGCTGGACGAGGGGCAAAGCGGCCCCGGCTTCCCGATCGAGGTGTTCAACGTGCTGGGCGCGGGCGATGGCTTTATGTCCGGGCTGGTGAAGGGCTGGCTGACCGATCAGGACTGGCCCACCGCGCTGACCTACGCCAACGCCTGCGGTGCTTTTGCGGTCTCGCGCCACGGCTGCGCGCCCGCCTACCCATCGTGGACAGAGCTGGAATTCTTCCTCAAACGTGGCGTCAAACGGCCTGCGTTGCGCAAGGATGCGGAACTGGAACAGATCCACTGGGCCACCAACCGCAAGGGCGACTGGCCGGTGATGCGGGTCTTCGCCTTTGACCACCGGTCACAGTTGGAGGATCTGGAGGGCGCGACGCCGGACAAGATCGGCGCGTTCAAGACACTGTGCCTTGAGGCCTGCGCGCAGGTGGCCGACGGGCATGACGGTTATGGCCTGCTGGTCGACTCGCGCCTTGGCCGCGACGCGCTGTACAAGGCCGCCGGGACGGGTCTGTGGATTGGTCGCCCGGTGGAATGGCCCGGCTCCCGCCCCCTGACGCTGGAGCCTGAGATTGGCCCGGACTACGGCGGGCTGAACGAATGGCCGCTGGAACACGTCGTCAAGGTGCTGTGTTTCTATCACCCTGACGACCCGGCAGAGATGCGGGCCGAGCAGGAGGCCACCGTCATGCGCCTGTTCCACGCGGCGCGGCGCAACCGGCTGGAATTCCTGCTAGAGGTGATCCCGTCCAAGGCCGGGCCAGTGGGAGACGACACAACCGCACGGGTGATCCGGCGCTTTTACGACATCGGCGTCTATCCTGATTGGTGGAAGCTGGAACCGATGACCTCGGACGCCGCATGGCAGATGACCGTCGCCGCGATTCAAGACAATGATGCCCACACCCGTGGTATCGTGGTGCTGGGGCTGGGCGCGGATGAGGACAGCCTGAAAGCCAGCTTTGAGGTCGCCGCGCAATATCCGCTGGTCAAAGGCTTTGCCGTCGGGCGCACGATCTTTGCCGAGGCGGCCCGTGGCTGGATGACCGGCGCGCTAAGCGACGCGCAGGCAGTCGCGCTGATGAAGGACAAATACACACGTCTGTGCGGAGTCTGGGACGCCGCACGCGGGGAGGACTGAACCATGACCACGATCCGACTGACCGCCGCTCAGGCGATGGTGCGCTACCTGTCGGCGCAGATGAACGAGGAGGGCGAGCGTTTTCTGGCCGGGTGCTGGGCGATCTTCGGCCACGGCAACGTCGCCGGTCTGGGTGAGGCGCTGTATGGCGTGCGTGACACGCTGCCAACCAATCGCGGCCACAACGAACAGACGATGGCCCACGCCGCCATCGCGTTTGCCAAACAGTCGCAACGCAAGCGCGCGATGATGGTCACCTCCTCCATCGGGCCGGGGGCCACCAATATGGTGACCGCCGCAGCACTGGCGCATGTGAACCGTCTGCCGGTGCTGCTGGTGCCGGGCGATGTCTTCGCCCACCGTGGCCCCGATCCCGTCCTGCAACAGACCGAGGATTTCGGCGACGGCACAGTATCCGCCAACGACTGTTTCCGCCCCGTGACGCGCTACTTTGACCGGATCACCCGGCCCGAACAATTGCTGACCGCCCTGCCCCGCGCCATGGCCGTGCTGACCGATCCGGCAGCCTGCGGGCCAGTGTGTCTTGCATTCTGTCAGGACGTACAGGCCGAGGCATATGATTACCCGCAGGCGTTCTTTGAGCCGAAAACATGGTATCAGCGCCGCATCCGCCCGGATCATCACGAGTTGCACCGCGTCGTGGAAAAGATCCGCGCGGCGAAACGCCCGGTGATCATCGCGGGCGGGGGCGTGCATTACTCGGACGCTTGCGCGCAGTTGCAGGACTTTGCCGAGACGCACAACATCCCCGTGGTCGAAACGCAGGCGGGCAAGTCGGCGCTGGCATGGGATCATCCGCTGAACCTTGGCCCCGTGGGCGTCACCGGCGCGGCCTCTGCCAACACCGCCTGCGGCGAGGCGGATCTGGTGCTGGGCGTCGGCACCCGGTTTCAGGATTTCACCACCGGGTCATGGTCGCTGTTCAAGACCCCCGGCCGGACCCTGATTAGCCTGAACGTCAACGCCTATGACGCGGTGAAACACGGTGCGCTGCCGCTGCAATCGGACGCAAGAACCGGCCTCACCGACCTCGCGCTGGAACTGGCCAACTACCGGGCCGAGGATGTCTCACCACAGCTGAAAACCGACTGGTTCGCATCGGTCGACCCGCTCACCGACACGCCCACGGATGGCAACGCCCTGCCCACCGACATGCAGGTGATCGGCGCGGTCCAGCGGACCAGTGGCCCCGACACGGTAGTGATGTGCGCGGCGGGCACCATGCCCGGTGAGCTGCACAAACTGTGGAAAGCCCCGCGCCCCGGCGCCTATCACATGGAATACGGGTTCTCCTGCATGGGCTATGAGATCGCCGGTGCAATCGGCATCAAGATGGCCCAGCCCGACCGCGACGTGGTCTGCTTTACCGGCGACGGCACCTACATGATGGCCAATTCCGAACTGGCCACCGCCGTCATGATGGGGATCAAGTTCACCCTTGTCCTGACCGACAACCGTGGCTTTGGCTGCATCAACCGGCTGCAAATGGGCACCGGCGGGGCCGAGTTCAACAACCTGCTGGACCACGCCGTCCATGAGCACCCCAGCAACATCGACTTCGCCGCGCACGCCGCCAGCATGGGCGCGGCGGCCGTACACGTCAGCTCCATCGCCGAACTGGAGGATGCGCTAGCCCGCGCCAAGGACGCCACCGGCCCCTTTGTCATTGTCATCGACACCGACCCCTACCCATCCACCCCGCACGGCGGATCGTGGTGGGAAGTGGCGGTGCCCGAAGTATCGACCCGCACCGAGGTGCAAGACGCCCGCAAGGAATATGAAACCGCGCGGAAAGAGCGCGACTGATCCGGATCCGTAGGCCGGGCTTAAGCCCGGCTTACTCCCCCTGAAAACTGGCCCAGAACTGGAAAGCTAGACCCATGAGCGTCAAGATCGGGATCTCTCCCATTGCCTGGCAGAACGACGACCTGCCGGATCTCACCGCCGACTACACGATGGAACAGGCGCTGAAGGAAAGCCGCGAGATCGGCTATACCGGCGTCGAACGTGGCCAGCGGATGCCGCATGACACGCCGGGCTTGCGCGCCTACCTTGATGAATACGACATCGCGCTTTGCGGCGGCTGGTGTTCTGGCAACCTGCTGGTCAACGACGTCCAGCAGGAAATCGAGGCCGTGCGCCAGCAGGTCGAACAGTTCGTCGCGCTGAAAAGCCCCTGCATCGTCTATGCCGAATGCTCCAACACCGTGCAGGGCCAGATCGGCACACCGGTCAACAACCGCCCCAAACTATGCCGCGATCAGGTGCTGGACTACGGACGCAAGCTGTCCGAGGTCGCCAAGTGGATGCAGGATCAGGGCATGCCCATGGCCTATCACCACCACATGGGATCCATCATCGAATCCGAAGACGACGTGAACTGGCTGATGGAGGGCGCGTCGAACGAGGTGTCCCTGTGTTTTGACACCGGCCACCTGCTGTTCGGCGGCGGCGACGTCATGGCCACGCTGGACCGTTGGGCCGACCGGGTGCATCACGTGCATTTCAAGGACATCCGCCCCGAAATCGTCGCGGACGTGCGCGCGCAGGATCGCAGCTTTCTGGACGCCGTGATCGCCGGTGCCTTTACCGTGCCCGGCGACGGCTGCATCGACTTCCAGGCCGTCGCGGATAAGCTTAAGGTGATGGATTACGCCGGATGGATCGTGGTCGAGGCCGAACAGGACCCGGCCAAGGCACCGCCCTACGACTACTCCCAAAAGGGCTATCAACACATCGTTCAGGTCTGCGCCAAGGCCGGGCTGGAAATCGACGGATAAACCCATGAAAAATCGCGCATTGGACGTCCAACACCCGTTTTTCCTGCCCCTCTGGCGGCGGATCGTGACCGTCGCGCTGTGCCTTGGCTGGGCGGGGCTGGAACTCAGTTGGGGCAACCCGCTTTGGGCCACGTTGTTCGCAGCAGTAGGCACCTATTGCGCGCATCAGTTCTTTATCGCCTTCGACCCAGAGGCGATCCGGAAAAAACACACCGACGAAGGAGGATCGTCATGAAAGACAGTGCCTATTTCGACGTCACAAGCTGTGATCTGGCGGAATTTGCGCGGCTCACCGGTCAAACCCTGTCGCCCTCGGACCTGCGCTTTGCCGCGGCGGTGGACAAGAACGTGCCGATCTATGACATGGCGGCCCTCAATGGTGTGTTGTCCGACCCGGTGCAACGCGCCGAACTGCTCGCCGAATGGGGATTTGTGCTGGGCCGCTCTGCCGGGGTGTTGGTGCTGCGAACCGCCTATGCCGACACCACCCCCATCGACGCGGCCACCGCGATATTTGACCGGATCATCGCCCGCGAACAAGAGGCTGGCAAAGGCGCGGGCGACCATTTCGCCAAGGCCGGGTCGAACGCGCGGATCTGGAACGCGCTGCAAAAGCACTGTTTCGAGGACCCTCACGCCTTTGCGCTCTACTATGGCAACACCGCTATCGCGGCGGTCTGCGAGGCATGGCTGGGCCCCTTCTACCAGATGACCGCGCAGGTGAACCTTGTCCGCCCCGGCGGTCAGGCGCAAAGCGCGCACCGGGACTATCACCTCGGGTTCCAGACGGCGGAGGTCGCGGCGCGGTTCCCGGCCCATGTACACGACCTGTCGTCGGTGATGACGCTGCAAGGCGCCGTGGCCCATTGCGACATGCCGGTGGAAAGCGGCCCGACCAAACTGCTGCCGTTCTCGCAACTGTTCCGCCCCGGCTACATGGCCTACCGCCGCGACGATTTCCGCGCGTTCTTTGAGGAAAACTGCATCCAGATGCCATTGACCAAAGGCGACGCGCTGTTCTTCAACCCGGCGCTGTTCCACGCCGCGGGCGAAAACCGCAGCGCGGACATCCAGCGCATGGCCAACCTGCTGCAGATCTCCTCGGCGCTGGGGCGGGCGATGGAAACCATCGACCGCACGGCCATGTGCCGCGTCCTCTACCCGGCGATCCAGTCACTCAGGGCGCAAGGCGCGCTGGAAGACGCAAACCTCAATGCCGCCATCGCCGCTGCCGCAGAGGGCTATTCCTTCCCCACCAACCTCGACAACGACCCGCCGCTGGGCGGACTTGCCCCCGAAACCCAGAACGCCCTGTTCCACCGCGCCCTTGCCGAAGGCATCTCGCCTCAGGATTTCGCCGCCGCGCTGGCAGATCAGGACGCCCGCCGACAGCCCTGACCGGAGACCCTAGATGAGCCTGCTGCACCGAAAGCCCACCGCAACCACCGGCAAAGTCCATGAGATCACCGTCGCCAACGCCCGCACACCCGACAGCCCAAACTGGGGCTACGTCGGCTTTGACCTGTGGCGCCTACATATGGACGACCACGCCGAAGGCCAGACCGGCGACCGTGAGGTCATCCTCGTGCTGGTCGAGGGCAAGGCCCACATCAGCGGCGGCGGGCATGACTTCGGCGAACTGGGCGACCGCATGACCGTCTTCGACAAGGGCGCGCCGCACGCCGTCTACCTCCCCGCAGGCGCCGACTGGACCGCGACGGCCACCACCACCTGCACCCTCGCCGTCTGCTCTGCCCCCGCCATCGCCGACTACCCCGCTGCAAAGATCGGGCCAGAGGGGATCGAACTGGTGGACCGCGGTAAAGGCACCAACGCCCGCCACATCCACCCCATCGCGATGGAGGAACGCGACGTCGCCTCCTCGCTGCTGGTGACAGAGGTCTACACCCCCGCCGGACACTGGTCCTCCTACCCGCCGCACCGTCATGACGAGGACAATTTCCCGAACATGACCTACTTGGAGGAAACCTACTACCACCGCCTCAATCCCGCCCAAGGCTACGGCCACCAGCGCGTCTTCACCGAAGATGGCAGCCTCGACGTCACCATGTCCGTGTCCGATCACGACGTGGTTCTGGTGCCCAAAGGCCACCACCCCTGCGGCGCGCCCTATGGCTATGAGATGTACTATCTCAACGTCATGGCCGGACCGCTGCGCAAATGGCGGTTCCAGAACCACCCGGACCACGACTGGATCGCCCGGCGCGACGCCTGACAGGTTGCTTTTGGGTATTTGGACAAAGAAGAAGCCGCAGGCGCGCCCTGATGCTTCTTCTTTACAAAAATACCCACAGCAGCGCCGCCACCAGCGCCGCGCCTTCAATCGAAACGAGACCTCTCTACCAAACCCGAGCGTCCTGCCAAAGGCAGGGCGCGAGACATCCAGCGCGCCGCAGGCGCACCGCTTACTCCGGCAGCAGCTTACCGGGATTTAAGATGTCATGCGGGTCCAGCGCCGCCTTGATCGCGCGCATCATGTCCAGCGCCACGGGGTCCTTGCGCCGTGCCATCGACGGCCGTTTGGCCAATCCGATGCCGTGTTCGGCGGAAAACGACCCGCCCAGCGACAGCACCACATCCTCGACCGCCTCCATCACCGCGTTCTTTGCCTCTGGATTGGCAAGTTGCACCGAATAATGCACGTTGCCGTCCCCCAGATGCGCCACAACAGAGGTGCGCGCGCCGGGATCGATCCCCGTCAGCACAGTGTCGGCCTGCTCCAGAAAGATCCCGATCTTGTCCAGTGCAACGGCAATATCGTTGACCAGAACGTTGGGCCGCGCATAGGCCAGTTCGGCGGCGGCCTCCCGACGGGCCCACATCTCACTGCGCTGGGTGTCGTTCTGCGCCACCACGGCATCCACAACCGCGCCATCCTCCATCATGGTGGCAAGCACGTCCTCCAGATACCCCATCAGCGGCACCGACCCATCCGGTCCCGGCGTCACGTCACGCGGCGCGGTGGCCCCCAGTTCGACCAGGATATTGACCGCGTGGTCCTGCGCAAATGGCGCGCGGGTGCCAGGGTGCATGTCTGCATAGGCCTTGAGGTAATCGGCGGGCATGTATTCAAACGCCTCAACCGCACCGCCGGTCAGATCCTGCAAGCGGTTCAGCACCTCCAGCGCACCGAGCAAAGTCTGCGTCGCCACCATCGCCGTGACATAGGCGCGGGGCTGCGGCACCAGTTTCAGCACCGCGCGGGTGATCACGCCCAGCGTCCCCTCGGACCCGATCAGCAGGTGGCGCAGGTCATAGCCGGTGTTGTTTTTGTGCAGGTCGGACATCAGATCCACGACGCGCCCATCCGCCAGCACCGCCTCCAGACCCAGCACCAGATCGCGGGTATTGCCATAGCGCAGCACGTTGGACCCACCCGCATTGGTTGCCAGCAGCCCGCCGATCCGGGCAGAACCGCGCGCGCCGAATGTCATGGGAAAGTTGAGGTCCGCCGCCCCGGCCGCCGCGTGCAGATCGCTCAGGATCACCCCTGCCTGCACCACCGCCAGCCGCGCATCAGAGCGGATATCCTCGACCGCGTTCATCCGGTCCAGTGACAGCATCACCGCGCCTTCGCCATAGCTGCCCCCGGCTAGCCCGGTATGGCCGGACACCGGCACCACCGGCACCCGTGCGCCATGGGCGGCCTTGAGCACCGCAGAGACCTGCGCGGTATCGCGCGGACGCGCCACGCACAGAGGTGTCCATGCAAACTGCCCGGTCCAGTCCTGCGACCATGCCGCCATATCGTCGCCGGTCAACAGGCCGGGGCCGTCCAGCGCCTCGCGCAGCAGGTCAATCAAGCTCACTCTGGCACCTCGAACGTCAGAGAGGCCCACAGGCTTTCCCACGCCGGGTCGGTGTCCTCGGCGACCTCCAGTTCCCGCATGACCACCGCGTCCACCAGATAGAAATGCCCCGGTTTGACCTCGACCATCGCGCGGCCCTGATCATCGGTGCGGTACAGTCGGATCGTGACCTCGCCCGCCGCGTCGCGTTCAAACAGTTCCACCTGTGCGTCGGCGCGCGGCGCGCCCTCATACAGCACACGCACCGGAAAGCCCCCCGACAGGTCATCGGTATAGGGGTTCGCCTCGGCCACGATTTCAGTCAGCAGGCCCACCTCACGGTCGGCCCCGGCCCCGTCGCCCAGCGCGACAAGGCTTTTGGCGTGGCGCGAATAGCGT
This sequence comes from Antarctobacter heliothermus, assembly GCF_002237555.1. NCBI lineage: Bacteria > Pseudomonadati > Pseudomonadota > Alphaproteobacteria > Rhodobacterales > Roseobacteraceae > Antarctobacter > Antarctobacter heliothermus. The sequence goes on from NZ_CP022540.1 coordinate 343,167, forward strand.
TCGTACACCCGTTCCTGCCCCAGACCGCGTTCCAGATGCCGGCCGATGGCCCAAGTGAAATCCTTATGTTCGCAAAAGGCGGCGAACTTTTCCCACTCGCGGTAGGTCAGGCTGTAGTCCCGTGTGACATGCACGATGGTGGCCAGCCCGCGGCCCTCGGGCACCATGTTCAGCGCCGGTTTGTCGCCCAACCGCCCCTCGACCGGCTGTACGCCTGCATCGGTGACAATCTCGAACCGGGTAAAGTTTTGCGGGTTATAGCTGTAGGTTGCGCCCTTCAGTTCTGATCCGACAAGGGTTTGCGCCATCACGGGCGCGCCCTCTTCCAGTGCGAACACCTCTGGTTCAATCCAGAATTCATGCGCCGACAGCGGAGAGGCCAGCAGGGCCAAGGCCCAAGTCAGACGGGTCAGGCGGTTCGGGTGGCGTCTCATGTGGCGTTCCTTTGGGCTGCGCTTGCGCTCAATCTAGCGCCCGATGCCACAGCCGCAACGGGTCACGCCATACCGCGCAGCCGGTTTTCCATGTCACCCGCCAATTCGCCGACCCGTTTGCGGAACCGCTTGTCGATGCCGCCGCGCGCCAGTTTGATGGATTGCAGGAACAATCGTGCCGACAGTGTCTTGGCCCCCAGAACGCTGGTGACATTGATCCGCGTCCGGGTCGGAGACAGCGCCACCACATCCAGCGTCAGCGCCATTTCAAGCCCGCCTGACACGCTGTCAAAAACCATCCGCTCCGGCGGCTCATATGTGGACAGTGTCACCGACGCGACGCGTTTCTTGCCGCGAAACTGGAACGTTGCGCGCCATGCCATGCCCACGCCGGGGCCGTCATCGGTGCGGATGATTTCGGTGCCGCGCCGCATCGCCTGCCGTTCGATCGTGTCAAAGTCCGATAACATGGCAAAGACCCGGTCTTGCGGGGCTTCGATGTCTTCGCGTGCCGTCAGTTCCATGTGCCTGCTCTTGCCTCTTTATTTTCGGCCTCGTGTCGGGTCGGTTACTGCAGGCCTCTTTCCGGCACTTTACCCCAACAGCGGTGTCAGTCCAGTCTATCCGCCATCCAGTTGTGCAACAGAAAGTGCGCAATTGCCCCTTTCCGGGCGGGCAGCAAATCGGGCCGCTGTCCGGCGGCGGCCTCGGCCAGATCCTCGCGGGTGATCCACATGGCGTCTTCCAGTTCGGCCGGGTCGATGGTGATGTCCTCATTCAGGGCCTCGCCGTGACAGCCGAACATCAATGAGGTCGGAAAGGCCCATGGCTGGCTGGCCAGATAGCGCACAGACCCAACGCGGATGCCGGCCTCTTCCCAGACCTCGCGGCGGACGGCGGCCTCTATCGTCTCGCCAGGTTCGACAAACCCGGCAAGGCAGGAATACATCCCCTGCGGCCAAACCGGAGAGCGCCCCAGCAGCGCGCGGTTGCCCCGGGTGATCAGCATGATCACCACCGGATCGGTGCGCGGGAAATGCTGCGCGCCACAGGCCGGGCAGATCCGCTGCCATCCGGCCTGATGCATCTCGGACGCCACACCGCAGCGCGAGCAGAACTTGTGCGAAGCGTGCCAGCCGAACACCGCCTTCGCCGTCGCCACCAGTTCCGCGTCGCGCGGGGTCAGTTGCGTCATGATCCGGCGCAGCTCGGCAAAGCGGCCCTCGGGACAGGTGCCATGGCTGTATTCGGTCGGATCAAGGAAAGAGGCCTGCGCCTCGGCGTCGAAATCCTCTGGCACCCAGCCAGAGATGTCATGCGCAAAGACCGCCGCGCCGTCCTCACGCCCCAACAGGATCGGCGGTCCACCCGCCTCTGCGAGGATCGGATGATCCAGCGGCAGACGCAGCGCCTGCAACGCATCTTCACCCGACACCAACGGCTTACCGCGCCAGATCAGTACCGTCCGCGCCGCCGGATCCTGCATCGCCGCCGCCAGCGCGCCAACGTCGCCCCGGATCTCTGCCGCCCGGTCCAGACCCGATCCGCCGAATGTCACCTCTTCCGCGTGTCTCATGCCCGCCCCTCTGTTGCTGGCCGCAAATTGCCCATCGCAGCACCGAAATGTAAACCGGCGGCACGATTATCTTTGGTACAATGCCGCGCCCTCGCTAGAGTTGAGTCCTGATATGCGTGACTGTCATGCAACTGTCGAAAACGTGGTGCATGGGGGTCGCCAGACCGAACCTCGAAAGGTATCCCATGTCCTTGCCCAACGCCCCCCTTTCGCGCCGCCAGTTTCTGGCTGGCACCACCGCCGGAGCTGCCTTGATCACGCTGCACCCCTTTTCCGCAAACGCGGCGACAAATCAGGCCCATCTCCGGATCATGGAAACGACGGACATTCACGTCCACGTCCACCCCTATGACTATTACGCCGACCGCCCCGTCGACACCGTGGGCCTGTCGCGCACCGCGTCCATCATCGACGGCATCCGCGCCGAGGCGACCAACACCATGCTGGTGGACAACGGCGACTTTCTGCAGGGCAACCCGATGGGCGATTACATCGCCTATGAGCGCGGCATGAAAGAGGGCGACATGCACCCGGTCGTCACCGCCATGAACACGCTGGGGTTCGACGCCGCCACCGTGGGCAACCATGAATTCAACTACGGCCTCGATTTCCTGATGAAATCCATGGCCGGGGCGGATTTCCCGGTGGTGCTGGCCAACCTCGCCAAGTCTCAGGGCGCGACCGCGCGTGAGGATGAAACCCTGTTCAAACCCTATGTGATCCTTGACCGGATGCTGACGGACGGCGCGGGCGAAACCCACCCGATCAAGATCGGTGTCATCGGGTTCACCCCACCGCAGGTCATGAACTGGGACCGCAAGCACCTTGAGGGCAATGTCACTGCCCGCGACATCGTCACCACGGCAAAGGCTTTTGTGCCCGAAATGCTGGAACAGGGGGCTGAAATCATCGTCGCCCTGTCGCACTCGGGCATCGGCTCGGCCGACCACACCGACGGTATGGAAAACGCAAGCGTCCCGCTGGCGGCGGTTGAGGGCATCGACGCCATGATGACCGGCCACTCGCACCTTGTGTTCCCCTCGCCCACCTATGCGGATTATGCCACTGTGGACGTGGACTCAGGCACCATCCACGGCACCCCCGCCGTCATGGGCGGCTTCTGGGGCTCGCACATGGGTCTGATCGACCTGCTTCTGGAACGCGACGGCAACACATGGCGCGTGGTCTCCACCACGTCAGAGGCGCGCCCGATCTCCAAACGCAATGAGGACCGCAGCTACACCGCACTGGTCGAGGATTATCAGCCCGTCATCGAGGCCACCCAGCAGGACCATGACGAAACGCTGGCCTATGTGCGTCGCGCCGTGGGACAGACCTCGGCCCCGCTGCACAGCTACTTTGCGCTGGTGGCCGATGATCCCTCGGTCCAGATCGTGTCGATTGCCCAGAAATGGTACATCGAACAGATGATGCAGGGCACCGAATACGAAGGCCTGCCCATCCTCTCCGCCGCCGCCCCGTTCAAGGCCGGTGGCCGTGGCGGGCCAGAGTATTACACCGATGTCGCCCCCGGCGCGGTGGCGATCAAGAACGTCGCCGACCTGTATCTCTACCCCAACACCGTCCGCGCGGTGAAGGTGACCGGCGCACAGGTCAAAGGCTGGCTGGAACGCTCTGCCGGGATGTTCAACCAGATCGACGTCGGCGCGCAGGATGCGCTGCTGCTGAACCCGTCCTTCCCGTCCTACAACTTCGACGTGATCGACGGCGTGACCTACCAGATCGACCTCAGCCAGCCGTCCATGTTCGGCCCCAAGGGAGAGCTGGAAAACCCCGACGCCAGCCGCATCGTCGACCTGCAATACAACGGTCAGCCGGTGACGGATGACATGGAATTCATCATCGCCACCAACAACTACCGCGCCTCGGGTGGCGGTGACTTCCCCGGTGCCAAGGGCGACACGATTGTGTTCGAGGCGCCCGACACCAACCGCGACGTGATCGTGCGCTACATCGTCGAACAAGGCACCATCAACCCCTCGGCAGATGCCAACTGGTCGTTCAAACCGCTCGAAGGCACCAGCGTGCTGTTCGAAACCGGCCCCAAGGCGCGCGACTACATCAATGACGTCAAGGCCGTGACCATCGAGGACGCAGGCGAAGGCGCGGATGGCTTCGCCCTGTTCCGCATCAACCTGTAAGATCGCGACATATCTTGTGACGGCGGGCGGCTTTCGGGCCGCCCGTTGCCGTTATACGCCACAGCCGAACCCAAAGCAGGACCGCCCATGCCCTATGACGCCGTGATCTTTGACCTTGATGGCACGCTGCTCGATACTGAACGGCTGGCCTTTGTCTCTGGCCAGCGGGCCCTTGCGCGCCACGGGCTGACCCTGACGGAACCACTGTTCTTGAGCCTTGTCGGCATCGACTCCGTCACCGGCCGCGCCATACTGAAGGACCATTTTGGCGATCACGACTTTGACGCCATCGACGCCGACTGGCAGGCAGAGGATCGCCAACTGGCAGAGGCGGGCATCCCGCACAAACCGGGGGCCGTGGCGCTGTTGACCCAACTGGCGGCACAGGGGACGCCCAAGGCCATCGCCACCTCATCCCGCCGCACCGGCGCGGAACACAAGCTGGCGAAATCGGCGCTTGCGGTGCATTTCGACGTGGTGGTCACGCGCGATTGCGTCACCCTTGCAAAACCCGCGCCAGAGCCGTTCCTTCTGGCCGCGCAACGCCTTGGCGTCGATCCGCGCCGCTGCCTTGCCTTTGAGGACAGCAATACAGGGGCCAAGGCCGCCTTTGCCGCCGGAATGACCGTGGTGCAGGTCGCCGATCTGGTGAGGCCCACCGGCCAGCACGCCCATCACCTTGCTGATGACCTGTTGAGCGGGGCGGAAATGGCCGGATTGCTCTGAAAGCGCTGTTGCGCAAATCGCGCGCCTCGCCTACTCCACAGGACACTGTTGGGTGACTAGGGGTGCGCCATGTTTCGCTTTCTTCTCGGTATGATTGCCATGGCGCTGATCGCCGCGTTTTTCACCAAACCGGGGCCAGAGGCGGCACAGGACGCGCTGCGCGACCAGATCCAACTGGCGGTGGCCAACGAAAAACTGGACAGCCGCTCAGGTCTCGACGCGGCGGCGCTGCTGCTCTGCCGGGTGGACCCCAAGGCCTGCACCGATCTTCTGGTCTCGGGCATCGACATGACCTACGAGGACCGCCACCTCTATGCCCGCGTGGATCTGAACGGCTACAAGATGACCGCCACCTGCTACGGTGCCTACACCCAGTTCTTCTGCCCCGGCGGGCTGGTCCGGGAGTAACCTCGCGTGACGCCGTAGGCCGGGCTTAAGCCCGGCAAAACCGGCACCCTCTCAACCCGGCGAAACCCTTAACGCCAGGTAAAAACGCCTCTGTAACCCATTGATCTTACACACCCGCCCGGCTGTCCACGCGTGGACAGCCCTAAATCCGCGCCTGATACAGCTTCACCTGAAGCCCCCCAAAAGACACCGGAGGCCCCGCCGTCAGGGCCAATCCCGTCGCCTTGGCCAGCCCCCCGTCCGAGGTCACCATCCCCAGCCGCCAGCCACCAAAACGGTCCTTCAAAACGGCCCCAAGGCTGCCATAGAGCGCGAACAAAAGCTTTCGATTGCCAATCCGCGCCCCATACGGCGGGTTCACAATGACCAATCCCGGCGGCCCCTCCGGACGCATCAAATCACTGACGGCGGCACGGGTGAAGCTGCACAAATCCCCCACCCCGGCCCGCTCTGCATTGGCCGTGCTGCTGCGGATAGCCCCATCATCCCGATCAGACCCATAAAACCGATGCGCCACGTCACGCCGCTCGCCCAGCGCCGTCGAGGGCAGGTCCAGCGCCAGCTTGTCAAAGGCAAAGCCCCGCGCCCGCCCCGGTGCCAGCCCCGCCGCAATCTCTGCCGCCTCAATCAAAAACGTGCCCGACCCGCACATAGGATCGACCACCGTTTCGGTCCCGTCATACCCACAAGCCCGCAAGAACATAGAGGCCAGCGTCTCACGCATCGGGGCCTTGCCCACCTGCTGCTTGTACCCACGCCGATGCAGCGGATCACCCGAGGTATCGACGGAAAAGACCGCCAGATCATCCTCGATCCGCACCATGATCTTCAGAGCTTCATCCGAGGCTTCCTTCAGAACCGGCGCGCCGACCGTCTCGGCAATGGCCGTCTCCACCCGCTGCCGCGCCGCGCGGTCATGATAGATTTTCGAGTTTCGGCACGTCACCTCGACCCGCACCGGCACATCGGGACGTAACAGAGCCGCCCAGTCCAGCTTGCGCGCGCGCTTGTCCAGCTGCGCCAGGTGCATGACCCGGAACGCCGCGAAACGCGCCAGCACCCGCCCCGCCCCGCGCAACTCACGATTGGCCCGCGCCACCTCGGCCCAGCCCCCCTGAAAGGTCACGCCGCCCGGCACCTGCGCGGGTGTGCCAAACCCCGCCTCCTGCACCTCTGCCAGCAGGAAAGGTTCCAGCCCCGGAGGCGCGCTTGCGAAAATCTCGAATGTCTGATCCATCCCGCTTCATAGCGTCCCGCAAGCCCGAACGGGAGAGGCCATCGCCCCCCATTGCATATTCGATCTGAGGGCCCTAAATAATGAGTCGAGAGGTTGTGCGGGCAAGCGCCTCGCCAACCCGGTCAGATCCGGAAGGAAGCAGCCGTAACGGGACCCGCTTGGGTCGTTACAATCTCTCACCATCAGCGGCCCGGTGCGCAAGCGCCGGGCCGATGCATTTCCGGTGATCGCTAAATGTCCGAAGTTCTCTGAACAGAGCTAGCCCGACTTGGCGTGGCGCACAAACGGCACCGGCTCACGCTCTGCCCGCAGGGACCAATTACGCTGCCACGGCTCCAACCGCGCCGCGCCTTGGACCGATGCCAGCCGCTCCTCAGCCTCGTCCGGGGCCTCTCCGGCCTCGATCATCAGGCGCAGCGCCACCATGCCTGCCCGGCCGCGCCCGTCGCGGCTGTTGATCATCACCCGGCCACCGCCCAGCAGCGCCTTGCGGACCTGCGTGCTGATCCGCGGCCAATCCTCTTCGATATTGGCATTGGGCGCTTCGCCCCGCTTGATCGGCAGATGCACCCAACGCGTGCCCTTGTCCTGAATGTCCTGGCCTAGCGATTTGGCGCCCGCCTCCAGCAGTTCGACATGCGACACCAGCGAGATGACAAAAGCAGGCCGAAAGCTGGACAGGTGATCAAGGTCGCCGCGATAGTCGCCGCGCGCACCCGGCAACGGCGACAGCGCCAAAATCCCGCCCCCTGTCGGCAGGACATGCAGAACGACAGAGCCGGACGCATCCGCGCTTGCCTGATCCTCCTCGACCATGTCCCATACTCCCCGAAACAGCAGCAACGGCACCGGACCGCCCCCACGGCCGCAGTATTCCGCCGATCAAAAGCATACACGCCCCGATCCGATGTCCTAGCGATTCGATCCCGCGAAACCGGCCATTCTGGGCCGGATTCGCGGGGGTTGCCGTCGGTTTTTCACGCACTGCGTTCAGAATGCAACGGAACCGACAGTTCCTGAACGCAAGAGACCTAGACGACCTGACCGGGGTGACGGTCGGCCCAATCCTCCAGTACGTCCCGAATATCCTCCCGCGCCACCTGCGAAATGGTGTGCCGTGGCAAGGCGACGCCGTGGTGCAGCGCATGCTCCAGACAGGTGACGTGATCGCGTTTGTCGCGGTCTGGTGCGTTTTCGGCCCCGTGCAGGATGGTCGACAGCAATGTGCCACCGTAGCGGTTCACATGACTGAGGTCGGGGCGCAGGCTGAGGAAATACGCCATGACCTCGGGCAGGCCTTGCCACCCGGCGAATTGCACCGGCGGCACGCCCTCACCGTTCGGCGCGTCCCACGGCAGACCCAACGCCATGAGCCTGCGCAGATGCGGCAGACGGTCAGGCAGGTGCAGGATCTCGTTGACGATCAGACGGTAGGCCGCGGGCAGTTTGTCGGGGTCGATGTACTGGCCGGGGCTGTCCTGTCCCTCTGCCGCGCGGGCCAGCAGCGTCTCTTCGGGGGACAGCGAGGGTTGCACGCCGCGCGCCTCGATCGCCTGCCAGACCGCCGGATTGCCAAGCGCGCGGGCATAGGCGTAGGCACTGGCCCCCTGATAGCTGCGGGCGGGATCGGCGCCCGCATCCAGCAACAGATCGACCATCCGGCGGTCACAGCCGCGCCGCGCCGCCTGATGCAGGGCGGGCACCACCCAAGGCTGTTCACCGCCAACCTCGGCGTCATTGTAGTCATCCGCCTTGGCCCCGTGCGCCAGCAGCATCTCGACCGCCGTATGATCGTGGAAATCCATCGCCCGCAGCAGTGCATTGGTCCCCTTGGGATCGGCCCCGGCCTGCAACAGCATCGACAGCCCCTCATGATGGCCCAGTTCGGTTGCGTGATACAGCGACTCGCCATCGTTCGGGTCGGCCCCGTGGTCCAGCAGCCAGCGGCCCAGCACCATGTTGTCCGCGTGCCCGATAGCCCCGTACAGCGCCGACAAAAGGTGATCGTCGCCCTCTGCAAAAGCATAGCCGTCGTTCACATCGGCCCCATGCGCCAGCAACAGTTCGGCCACCGCCAGCATGTCGGACTCCAGTTCCGGATGCGCCTTGATCCAGCGCGAAAAACTCAGGTGCAGGATGGGACGGCGCGGCCCGGCAAGGCGGGTCGCAAGGCCGGGGTCACGCGCCAGCGCCGCCGCGACGGCATCGCGCCGGTAAAACGCGCATTCAAGGCCAAACAGTCCATCGGCAAGGTCCGGGGTATCGGCCAGCAGGGTTTCCACCAGCGCCGTCTGGCCGTGAAACAACGCAATCTTCAAGCGTTGTTGTTTGGCGGCACGGTCCAATCCCACAGTCTCTGCCGCCAGCTTCAGCTTGGGCCAACTGGCAAAGCCGGTCTCTTGCGCGATCACATGCAGGAAATCGGCGCGTTTGAGATCATCTGTGGCGTGACGGGGTGGGTGCTGTTTCAGGCGCTGAACGGCCCAGACTTCGCGAGCGGCATAGGCGCGGTGCAGGCGCTTGGCCTCTATCCGCAGGTCATCAAGCACAAGGGGGACGTCGGGTGACATCGGTCGGTTTCCTCCATCAACGCCCGTGATCCGCTGTTCGGGCAAGAGAGAACCGAATTCTCAGTGAAAATTCGTCAATGGCCGGCGCAGGCGCTTTCCGCGGATCAGGAGGCCCCCGGCGAGCGGCCCTGTCCGTTTTTTGCCGTGCGCGGCGCGGCAAATCAAGCCCCGCCGCGCAGAAAACCTACAAACGATCCGTGTCGAAGGTGTTGCACTGGTTGGGATCACCCGACTCGTACCCGGTCACAAACCAGCGTTGCCGCTGCTCCGAGGTGCCGTGGGTAAAAGTATGCGGCTGCGGTACCCGTCCGGCGCGCTTCTGCAAATGGTCATCGCCGATCTTGCGCGCAGCATTCAGCGCCTCTTCAAGGTCGCCCTTTTCCATCAATCCGGCCACATTACGCGCCCAGACGCCGCTCAGGCAATCGGCCTGCAATTCCAGCCGCACAGTCAAGGCATTGGCCTCCCGCGTGCTGACCTGTTGGCGGGCGGCGTTGACCTGCCCCAGAATACCCAGCTCATTCTGGACATGGTGCGCGACCTCATGCGCGATCACATAGGCCGAGGCGAAATCACCCCCCGCGCCCAGTTGCTGCCGCATGGTGGCAAAGAAATCGGTGTCCAGATAGGCCTTTTCATCCGCCGGGCAGTAGAACGGCCCGGTCGCGCCAGAGGCATTGCCACAAGGGCTGGCTGTGACTTGCGAAAACAGCACCATCACCGGCGGGTCATAGGGTTTGCCGAACGCCTGCGGGAAAATCCCGGTCCAGACCTCTTCTGTCGTGGCCAGCACGCGGGCGCTGAATTCACCGGCCTGCTGTTCGGCCTCTGTCAACGCGCGCGGGGCACTGGTCTGTTGCGGCTGCGCACCGCCATTCAACAGCGGGGTGACGTCGATCCCGGTGAAATAGCCGATCGCCAGCACAAACAGCACACCGCCAACACCCAGCCCGCCAACTCCGGCCACACCCTTGCCGCCGCGTCCGCGCCGATCCTCGATGTTCCGGCTGCGTTTCACATTTCTCAGGCGCATTTCGCGTCTCCGACCTATCCCCGTTACACTTCAAACGCCGCCACGCACGCCCCGGTTCCCGGAATAAGCGCCCAACTGCTTGCGGTCTGCCCTGCCGACCCGATACCTTTGGCCCGTCGCCATAAGGACCGCCCATGACCGACTCGCCCGCCTATCAGGTGCTCGCCCGCAAGTACCGCCCCGAGACCTTTGCCGATCTAGTCGGTCAGGACGCCATGGTGCGCACCCTGAAGAACGCCTTTGCGGCGGACCGCATCGCCCAAGCGTTTATCATGACCGGCATCCGCGGCACGGGGAAAACCACCACCGCCCGGATCATTGCCAAGGGCATGAACTGCATCGGCCCGGATGGCGAGGGCAGCCCGACAACGGAACCCTGCGGCCAGTGCGAACACTGCGTGGCGATCATGGAAGGCCGCCACGTCGATGTGATGGAAATGGACGCCGCGTCGCGCACCGGCGTCAACGACATCCGTGAGATCATCGACAGCGTGCATTACCGGGCGGCCAGCGCGCGCTACAAGATCTACATCATCGATGAGGTTCACATGCTGTCCAAAAGCGCGTTCAACGCGCTGCTGAAGACGCTGGAAGAACCGCCCGCCCATGTGAAATTCATCTTCGCCACAACAGAAATCCGCCAGGTGCCGGTCACCGTCCTGTCGCGCTGCCAGCGGTTTGACCTGCGCCGCATCGAACCCGAGGACATGATCGCCCTGATGCGCAAGATCGCCGCCTCTGAGGGGGCAGAGATCACCGACGACGCGCTGGCGCTGATCACCCGCGCCGCCGAGGGATCGGCGCGCGATGCGACCTCGCTGCTGGACCAATCCATCTCACATGGGGCGGGCGAGACCACCGCCGATCAGGTGCGCGCCATGCTGGGTCTGGCCGACCGGGGCCGGGTCATGGACCTGTTTGAGCGCATCATGCGCGGCGATGCGGCGGGTGCTTTGCAGGAACTTTCAGCGCAATATGCCGACGGGGCAGACCCGCTGGCGGTGCTGCGCGATCTGGCCGAACTCACCCACTGGATTTCCGTGGTCAAGATCACGCCCGAAGCGGCCGAAGACCCCACCGTCTCACCGGATGAGCGGGGTCGGGGCCAATCCTTTGCCGACGGGCTGGGCATGCGCACGCTGGCGCGGGCCTGGCAGATGCTGCTGAAAGCCATCGAAGAGGTCTCCAACGCGCCCTCAGCCATGATGGCGGCAGAGATGGCGGTGATCCGGCTGACCCATGTAGCAGAGGGGCCAACACCGGACGAGTTGATGCGCAAGCTGGCCGACACTCCCCCCCCCCCGCCCCCACTGGGGGACATCCGGGTGGGCATCCGGGTGGTCCGTCAAATGGGCACACAGGGGGCCATTCAGGCAACGCGCAAGGCGGCCATGCCCCCCACGCCACGGCCCCACGCATGTCCTCCGGCAGCGGCCATGTTGCCGCCACCGCAGCCGCCCCCGCCGTGGCCGAGGCATTGGCCCGCTACCCCTCATTCGACCACGTTCTGGAACTGATCCGCACCAACCGCGATGTCAAACTGCTGGTCGAGGTAGAGGCCGGCGTCCGGCTTGCCGCTTATCAGCCGGGCCGCATCGAATTTACGCCGGCGCAGGACGCCGCCAATGACCTTGCACAGCGCCTTGGTGGGGCGCTGCAACGCTGGACCGGCAACCGCTGGGCGGTGACGCTGGTGAACGGTTGCGACGCGCCGACCGTGGTGGAAACCCGCGACGCGGCGGAGTTGGCACTGCGGGCAGAGGCGCGCGCGCACCCTCTGGTTCAGGCCGCCATCGCTGCCTTTCCCAAGGCGACGATCACCGGCATCCGCACCCCGCAAGAGGCCGCGACCGAGGCGCTGGAAGAGGCGCTGCCAGAGGTCGAGGATGAATGGGATCCGTTCGAGGAATGACGCGTCCCACACGCCCCCGGTCACCCGGCCTGTCGCGTGGCCTGTTCGCGATACTGGCGCTGATCTGGCCCTCATCGGCGCTGGCAGAGGCCTGCACCACCGAACGCCCCGGCTGGGACGGCACGCCTGCCAATGCCATCAGCGAGGCGCTGTTTCTTGCCTCTTCCCTGCCCGCTGTCGTGTTGATCGTCGCCACCGCCCTTGCCCTGCGCTTTCGCAGCAAATGGGGCGGGCTGGCGGTGGTCAGCGGCTGGTCGATCCTGATCTCTCTGCGGGTCTTCGGCACAGACCCCACCGGCACCCGGCAAAAGGCGACAATCGAGGGCTGCATCGGGTCGCCCACCTTGTTCATCGCCCTCGTCGCTGCGATATGTATAGCAACAATCCTGTACACCGCCCCGACAGAGCGGCGGTCCAACGACTAGGAGACGACACATGCTCAAGGGCCTCGGTGGACTTGGCGATATGGCCAAGATGATGAAACAGGCGCAGGAAATGCAGTCCAAGATGGCCCAGATGCAAGAGGATCTGGCCAATATGACCGTCACTGGCGAATCCGGTGCCGGACTGGTCAAGGCCACCGCAACAGCCAAGGGCGAACTGACCGGGCTGGAAATTGATCCCAGCATCTTTGTGCCGTCGGAAAAAGAAGTGGCTGAGGATCTGATCCTTGCCGCCATCAAGGACGCACAGGCCCGCGCCAGTGACCGCGCTCAGGCCGAAATGCGCGCCCTGACAGAACAGATGGGCCTGCCCGCCGATATGAAACTGCCGTTCTGATCCATGACACATCCGGTCCGGGGTTTCGCACGCGCAGGCCTTGCCTGCCTTGCCCTGTTTGTCGCCACATCCGGCGCACAGGCGCAGGACTGGGCCACGCGCGAGGTTTGCGAGCCGCCCCGGATCGCCGTCTTTGATGAGGTCTTTGCCCCCGAGGGCGCAGAGGAACTGCAACGCCGTGCTGCTCTGATCCCTAATTCCACGGGGCGATTCTGGCGCGTCACCGCACCGGACGGCGGCATCTCATACCTGTGGGGCACGATGCACAGCAGCCACCGCAGCGTGTTGGACCTGCCGGACACCGTTCTTGACGCGATCAAAGGCGCATCCCGCGTGGCACTGGAAATCGACCCCCGCTTTCCCGATCGCGAAAGCCATGACCGGTTCATGCAAGGCGCCGATGTCTACCGTCCCGCGCAATCCAGCTTTCGCTTTACCGATCTTGGCCTGCCCGGGGACATTGAAGAAAACCTTGGCAACCGACTGGTATCGCTGGGCTGGCCCCGCACGGCGTTGGACCAGTTGAAATTCGGCACCCTTGCCGAACTGCTGCTGTATGACCCTTGTGAGGATTTCACCGGCGGCGTGCTGCCGACACAGGACAGTTTCATCCAGACCCTTGCCCATATCCAGGACATCCCGATCCTGCCGCTGGAACCCCGTAACCGCCTGTCAAACAAGCTGAACACACCGGGAAATGAGGATCTGGCCCGCGCGATCATCGGCACCTACGCCATCTACCTGTCCCCTGGTGCCACGCCAGAGGCGCGCGCCACGGGTCTGGGTCTGTACCAGCAGGGGCGCGTCGGTGTGATGATGGCTTGGGATCACGCCCAGATCAGCGCCGCCCTTGGCAATGAGGGGCCCGCGCTCTACGTCCAGATGACCGACTATCTTGTGGATGAACGGAACGTCGATTTCGTGACAGCCGCGCGCGATGCGCTGGAACAGGGCGGCCTGTTTGTTGCCGTCGGCAATTTCCACTTGCCCGGCGACACCGGCATGATCGAACTGCTGCGCGCCGAGGGGTTCACTGTCACGCGGATTGCCTTGCCGGGTGAGGCGCCCTGACATGATCCGCAATTCCAGCCCCATTGACCGACTGATCGACCTCATGGCACGGCTGCCCGGCCTCGGGCCGCGCTCTGCCCGCCGTGCGGTGCTGCACCTGATCCGCAAGCGCGCTCACCTGCTGACACCCCTGGCCGAAGCCATGACAGAGGTCGCCCAGACCGCGCGCGAATGCCTGAACTGCGGCAATGTCGGCACCTCCGACATCTGCCCGATCTGCACCAATGAGGCGCGCGCCACCGGGCTGTTGTGTGTGGTGGAAGAGGTGGCAGACCTATGGGCGATGGAACGCGGCGGTGCCTTCAAGGGGCGCTATCACGTTCTAGGCGGCACGCTGTCGGCGCTGGACAATGTCGGCCCCGAGGATCTGCGCATCCCGCAACTGCTGCGCCGGATCGGGGCAGAGAACGTGACAGAGGTCATCCTTGCGCTGAACGCCACCATCGACGGCCAGACCACCGCCCATTACATTGCCGACCAGCTAGAGCCGCAGGGCATCGCACTCAGTTCTCTTGCGCAGGGCGTGCCCATCGGCGGAGAGCTGGACTATCTGGACGACGGCACCATCACCGCCGCACTGAACGCCCGCAAACGCCTGTAGCGCGCTAACCATCCCGTCCCGGCTCATTCGGGTTGCTGGAGAAGAGGGCGATCTTGTTGCCCTGCGGGTCGCGCAGATAACCAACAAAGAACCGCGGTCCATAGGCATCGCGAAAGCCCGGTGCGCCCTCATCATGGCCCCCGGCGGCCAGCGCGGCGGCGTGCAAGTCGCGCACCTGTTCCTGACCGCACGCCTCAAAGGCCACCATCGTTCCGTTGCCGGCCAAGGCAGGCCGTCCGTCAAAGGCTAGCTTGACGTAAAAGTCAGGCGAAACAGCCACCTGCCCCATTGGCACCGGCAGCGCATAGCTCAGCCCCTCTGGTCCTTCTTTCAGGTCATAGCCAAGCGCGGGCAGGATCGCGGAGTAAAACCGCTTGGCTCGTGCGATGTCATCCGCGCCAACTGTGACGTAGGCAATCATGCGTCCCGGGCCTTTCCCACATTCGACCATGCCCCAGAGGGGGCCGCCAAACCCTAGGCCAACGCGCATCGACGCTCAACAAACGCCGCCCCGTCAGCCACAAAAAACGCCCCCGCAGCAACCTGCGGAGGCGTGTATCTTTGGCATGACCGGATCGCGGCCTCTTTGGCCCCTCGCGGATCAGCTTTTCTTGTCGTCGTCTTCGTCGTCGTCCTTGCCACTCTCGGGAAGGTTGAAAAAGCTGTCTGCGTCCAGAAACTCGCTGTCGCTGCGACGGTCTTCTTCGTCGTCGTCGCCACGCGGATCGGACAGGCTAAAGGTTTCCAGCCCCTCGATCGCCGACGGCAGACGCGGTTCCGGCTCCATCCCAAGGCTCTGCTCGGTCGAGACCAGCTTGCGCCGCTCATCGTCCGTCATCACCTTTTCCATCGCCTTCGCGGCCTTGGCCACGGCGGCGTCCAGCTCGGACTGCTTGCACAGGCCCAGCGCCACCGGGTCAATCGGCTGCATCGCCTGAATGTTCCAGTGGGTCCGCTCACGGATGGTCTGAATGGTCGGCTTGGTGGTGCCGACCAGCTTGGCAATCTGGCTGTCCGCCAGTTCGGGGTGGAATTTCACCAGCCACAGGATCGCGTTGGGGCGGTCCTGACGTTTCGACAGCGGGGTATAGCGCGGGCCGCGCCGCTTGTCCTCATCCCGCGCCGCCGGGTTGTGCTTGACCTTCAGGCGGGCCAACGGATCTTTCTCGGCCTTGTCGATCTCGGCCTGATCCAGCTGGTTGTTGGCAATCGGGTCAAAGCCCTTGACCCCAACTGCCACGTCGCCATCGGCGATGCCCTGAATTTCCAACTCGTGGAATTCGGTGAAATCGGCGATCTGTTTGAACGTCAGGGTGGTGTTGTCCACCAGCCAGACGGCGGTCGCCTTGGGGTGCAGCAGCTTGGACATCTCGTCTTCATCTCCTTGGTCTTGCGGGGCCGCGTCCATGCCTCTTGCCAGACCCAGGGCCAGTCGGGGCCAAGGGCGGCTCCGGCGGGCGGAGCGGGTTACCGTTGTCGGGGAACTCGGCGTCTATATAGTGATGCAGACTCCAAAGGGGAAGTAAAAATGCGTTTTCTGAGTGTTCTGGTGCTGGGGACGGGTCTGATCGGCGGGATGCTGCGGGCCGATGGTGAACGCGCCGGAGAGTTTGACTACTACGTCATGGCGCTCAGCTGGTCGCCGAACTGGTGCGCATTAGAGGGCGATGCCCGCGACGCCGAGCAATGCGACACCGATGCCGGATGGCTGTTGCACGGGCTGTGGCCACAGTTTCACCGTGGCTGGCCGGCCTACTGTCCCACGACCCAACGCGCGCCTTCCCGGCGGATGACAGGCGAAATGACGGATATCATGGGGTCTGGCGGGCTGGCGTGGCACCAGTGGAAGAAACACGGAGTCTGTTCAGGGCTGTCGGCAACCCAGTACTTTGACCTGTCGCGCACGGCCTATGGCGCGGTCACGCGCCCGGACGTGTTTCGCAAGCTGGACAAGACCGTTACCCTGCCTGCCGAACTGGTCGAAGAGGCGTTCATCAAGGCCAACCCGTCGCTGGAGCCGGACATGATCACCATCACCTGTCTGGACGGCCATATCCACGAGGTCCGGATTTGCCTGTCAAAGGATCTGGACCCGGTGCCATGCGGCCAGGACGTGGTGCGCGATTGCAAGATGTCAAATGCCCGGTTTGAACCGATCCGGTAACAGTTACGCAAGAAATCAACAGGTTGCGGGTACGGCAGACGATATGCTTTGCCGCGTCTGCCGCGCACCCCGCAGCGCAACATCACACGTTACGGCAAAGACGCCCCAAACTGCACGCGCCGTGACAGGTGTCCTTGCTGACCCATGTCAAAGACATTCGATGATTTGAATGTTAACCTCTCTGGTGCGCCCACATCCCGACGGGGATGGTGCAGACCGTTTGACAAGGGAGAGAGACATGACACGCATTTTGGCCCTCGCCGCCGCCATCCTTCTGGCCGTTGCCGCCCCGCAGGTTCAGGCCGGGGACTGTACCGGCTGGGTTGTGGGCGTGCGCCCGATCAACCAATACAACCACTATTCCGGCAATGGCTTCCTTGCGGTCCGCACCGGCCCCAGTTCCAACAGCCAGCAAATCGGAGAGCTGTATCTGGGCGATGAGATCTCTGTCTGGAACCGCTCGGGCAATTGGTATCGCGTGCAATGCATGACGGGGCGCTGTCAGAACCCGCTGTGGGGCGCGGCCAATCCCAACGGCTGGGTCTACGGCAAGTACCTCAATATCGGCGGCGTCTGCCCGTAGAGCGTTTTCCGTTTGCGCCGCCCGGCCCGGCAGCGGGGCGGCGCGAATCGGTCAAAACACATAGCCAAACCGCGCAATATCCTCGGCGCAGACATCGGCAACCACCTCCCGCGTTGTCCGGTCATAGCTGGCACGATAGTCCGCCACCCGGTCAGAGCGGTTCTCATGCGGCATATCCGGCGTAAACCCAAGATGCCGGGCCAACGGCCCCATGTCCTGATCAAGGTGTTCCAGCCGCAGGAAATGCCCATGCTCATGGCCGCGCGCATCCCGCATGTAGCGTGCACTGGGCCACGCCCGCAATGTCGCCTGCGTGTGATCATGCCGCACAAATCCGGCGAAATCATGCGCCTGTGCGTGGCCAACAGCCGGATGATCAAACGCCTGCGCGCGCAGCCAATGGTAATAGCTGACCATCCGGTCCCACGGGTTGCGCACAAGGCAAAAGCAGAACATCGCGCCGATTTCCTCGGGGCTCAGCGCCCCGTCCAGATCCGCCAATGTCGAATGTTTCCAGATCCGCCCGCGCGCTGTCTCGGCCAGCTTGGTGGCGCGCGCCTTGCGGCGCTTTGCCTTGGGGGTGTCGCCGATCAGGATGTCGTCGCGATGCGCCCGCGCCTCCAGCGCCAGCGCCATCGAGGTGCCGCCGGTCTTGGGGATATGCACAAAGATGAACCGACGTCCGGGGGATAGGATCATGGCATTAGGTTTGCGACGGGATGCCGCGAAATGAAACCCTCTTGCGGGGCTTTTCTTGCGCAACACTCTTGCGCATAGTCGCGGCACAAAGCGGAAATGGAGGACTTCATGGGCTGGCTGGCAGATGAAACCGGACTGGGCAAAACGACAGCGAATTACACGCCCCTGACACCCCTCAGCTTTCTGCGACGCGCCGCCGGGATCTGGCCCGATCAGCTGGCCGTGGTCTATGGCCCGCACCGCAAGACCTACGCCCAGTACATCGAACGGGTGACACGCCTTGCCTCGGCCCTCGCCCGCGCTGGCGTCATGCCCGGCGACGTGGTCGCGACGATCCTGCCAAACATCCCCGCCCATGCAGAGGCGCATTTCGCCGTGCCCGCCTGCGGCGCGATCCTGAACGCGATCAACACCCGTCTGGACGTGACCACCGTGGCCTACATCCTCGACCACGGCGGTGCCAAGGCTGTCCTCTGTGACCCGCAATTCCTGCCCGTGCTGGCAGAGGCGCTGGACCTGATGGAGGGCGAACCGCCGATGATCGTCGAGGTCGCCGATGATCACGCCGGGGTCCACGCCCACGGCCACTACCCCGAATACGAGGCGTTCCTTGAAACCGGCGATCCCGATTTCGACTGGATCATGCCAGAGGATGAATGGGAAAGCATCGCGCTCAACTACACCTCCGGCACCACCGGGCGGCCCAAAGGCGTCGTCTATCACCACCGGGGGGCCTATCTGAACGCGATGGGCCAGATCGTCAGCTGGCGCATGACGTTGCACCCCAAGTATCTGACCATCGTGCCGCTGTTTCACTGCAACGGCTGGTGCCACACTTGGATGATGCCCGCGCTGGGCGGCACCGTGATCTGCTGCCGCGACATCACCGCCCCCGCCATCTTTGACGCCATCGCAGATGAGGGAGCGACCCACTTTGGCGGCGCGCCCATCGTGCTCAACATGCTGGTGAACGCCCCCGCCGACCAGAAACGCGAGTTCGACCATGTGGTCGAGGTCTTCACCGCAGGCGCCCCCCCCGCCCCCGCAACACTGGCGAAAATCGAACCGATGGGATTCAATGTGACCCAGGTCTACGGCCTGACAGAGGTCTACGGCCCCGCCACCGAATGCACATGGAAACCCGAATGGGAGCCGCTACAGGGCGAGGACCGCGCCGCCATCAAAGCCCGCCAAGGGGTCGCCATGCCCTTTATGGAAGAGGTCGCCGTGCATGACGACGAGGGCCACGACATCCCCCGCGACAGCGACACCAAGGGCGAAATCATGTTCCGCGGCAACGGCGTCATGAAAGGCTACTACAAGAACCCCAAGGCCACGACAGAGGCGTTTGCGCGTGGGTACTTCCACTCTGGCGACATCGCGGTGCAGCATCCCGACGGTTACGTCCAGATCGCCGACCGCGCCAAGGACATCATCATCTCTGGCGGCGAGAACATCTCATCGGTTGAGGTCGAAAGCTGCCTGATGGGCCACGATGCGGTGCTGCTGTGCGCCGTGGTCGCCAAACCGGACGAGAAATGGGGGGAAGTGCCGTGCGCCTTTGTCGAACTCAAGGACGGGCATGAGGCAACAGAGGCCGAAATGATCGCCTTTGCCCGAAACAAACTTGCCGGGTTCAAGACCCCCAAAAAGGTGGTGTTTCAGGAATTGCCCAAAACCTCGACCGGCAAGATCCAGAAATTCGCCCTCAGAGAACAGGCTAAGCACCTGACATAGCGCTGCTGCCCATGCGCTGTTCGAAAGCGAGACGTACACCGCCTTGATCCCGGTCCGCGACCGCGCGTTCAGCACCGACAGCGTCAGCATCGTCAGCTAGGTCCACTTATCTGCGGTCGATTGCCCCGCCTTGCCCCGCGTGATAACTTTGCCAAAATGCGAGGCAGAGCAGCCCCCCGATGACCGCCCTGAAACAGTTTGCACGTCTCGAAGCGACCGGCCTCTGGCGGGCCTCGCCAGAGGAACAGCGCCGAGAGGTGATCGTGTCGCTGGGCGACGCCACACTGACCCTGTCCGACATCAACGGCACCGCCTTGGCGCACTGGTCTCTGGGAGCGATCAACCGCGCCAACGGCAAGGATATTCCCGCCATCTACCACCCCGACAACGCGCCGGGTGAGACGCTGGAACTGGCCGGTTCGGAAACCCAGATGATCGAGGGTGTGGACCAGCTGTTGCGCGCGATAGAGCGCCGCCGCCCACGCCCGGGCAAACTGCGGTTTCTGCTAACCGGAGGACTGTTTGCGGCGCTGGTAGCGGGGGCGGTCTTTTGGCTGCCCGGCGCGCTGGAACGCTATGCGGTAAACGTTGTGCCGCCGGTCAAACGGGCCGAAATCGGCGGCCAATTGTTGCGTCACATCGAGAGAGTTTCTGGCAAACCCTGTACAACGCGCGATGCGCGCGGGCCGCTGGACAGGTTTTCTGCCCGACTGTTGGATCGCGGGCGTGTTGTGGTGCTGTCCGGCGGCGCACGGCGCAGCGCGCATCTACCGGGCCGGATCATCCTGCTCAGCCGCACCATTGTCGAGGATTACGAAGACCCCGATGTGGCCGCGGGGTTTGTGTTGTCGGAAACCGTCCGTGCCGCGCAAACCGATCCGCTGGCTGCGCTGCTCGATCACGCCGGGCTGGTGGCCAGCCTGCGGCTGCTGACCACCGGCACACTGCCGGACTCGGCGTTGGCGGCCTACGCCGAACATCTGATGGCGATAGAGCCAGAGCTGCCCGCGCCGGACGCGCTGATCGCCGCCTTTGCGCGGGCCGAAATCCGCAGCACGCCCTTTGCCTATGCGCTGGACATCACCGGCGAACGCACACTGGCCCTGATAGAGGCAGACCCGCGCAGCGGTCAGGACAGCCGACAAGTCCTCAGCGATGCGGATTGGGTGCGCCTGCAAGGGATTTGCGGCGGATAGAAAAACCGCCCGCACGCGGGGCGTACGGGCGGTTCTATCGAACGGGTTTTCGTTTAGCGGATATAGGCCTGTGTGTAGCCGGTGCTGTGCACCCGGCGCAGCGCGGTCTGCAACTGATCATAAGATGCATATGGACCAACCCGCAGCAGCGACAGGTTCTTGTGGCTGCCCATGCGGACCGTCAGTCCGGAGGATTGCAGGCGATGCGCGGCAGCGCGCGCTTTGTCGGCAGTGGTAAAGGCGCCGATCTCGATCCAGCGCCCGGTCTTGACCTTGGGCTCACTTGCCGCCTTGGGGGCGGAACTGCGGGTGGTCACAACCGGCGTCAAAGGCAACGGCGATGTGGTCCGGCCTACAACCACCGGCGGTTTGACCTCATGCCTGCGCGCCTGCGTGACCAGCTTGCGCGGCACGGTATTGGTCCAGATCTCTTGGGTGTCCTGATGCCCCTTCACGGTCTGCCAGGCGCGGTAGGAATTCAGCCGGTCATCTTCCCACGCCGGGCTATAGCCTTCGGGCACATAGGCCACCTGCGGGTCATGCTGTTCCAGCACATGTTTCGGCACGATGCGCGTCTCAGGCGGCAGCGTCAGGCTGCTGCCTTCCCAGCTGTTCTTGTTGTAATAGACGTTCTTGCCCGGCGCGGGCGCCTCGCCCCGGCGGACGATGGTCACATGCGGCGCAGTCTGCGGACCACAGCTTGCGCGCAGTTTCATCCCGTTCACAACGCGGAACGTCTCACCGTTGACGCAGGGGTATTTGCCCTGCACCACCGTCTTGGGCACCACCTTGACCGGGGCCTTTGCCACCGGGGCGGCGGCGGGCACACGGCGCACCACACGCGGCGGCTGGGCGGCCACGGGTTTGGCGGCGCGCACCACGGTGCGTCTGACCACCTTGGGCGCGGGAGCGGTGGTTGTCGCCTGAACCCGCGCCGGGGCCGGGGTCGCGGCCTTGACCGGCGGCGTGGCGATGATCTGCACCGGCTTGGTTGCGGTCGGCACAGGTGCGGCGGGTGCCGCAGCGGTCCTGCCACCAAAGGTCGGCGTTTGACCGCAGATCTGCTGGCGCTGGCGCGACACGCGCGGCACCCATGTCACCGCCCCGTCAAAGCCGGCCCGCACATAGACGCAGCCCCGGTTGTCGACGAATTGGCTGCCCGTGTACGAGGTCGGCGGAAAGTTCACCGGAACGTCCCGAGACGCGGATTGCGCATGCAGCGGTAGAGAAGAAATTCCGAATCCGGAAATTAGCAGCGCGATAAAAGAGAACGATTTCAAGGTCATGTCTGCCCCCACAGATTTGACCTATAGAATACCCCTTTGGAAACCATCCTGTAAAGCCTTGAAATTGTTAATGGCTTTGGGATGTCCACAGGCGGGATTGCGGAAAATTCGCCGATATGCCTGTGATTGTCACGGACCGCGAAACACGCGCGCTATGACTAGCGCGCGTGTCGCGGCCCGCCGCATCATTTGGTGCCGAACATCCGGTCGCCTGCATCGCCCAGCCCCGGAACGATGTACCCTCTGTCGTCCAACCGCTGGTCCAGCGACGCGGTGATGACCGGAACGTCCGGATGCGCCTCTGCCATCCGCGCGACGCCCTCAGGCGCGGCCAGCAGGCACAGAAACCGGATGTCCTTGGCGCCAGAGGCCTTGACCAGATCAATTGCGGCGGCCGACGAATTGCCCGTCGCCAGCATCGGGTCCACCACGATGGTCAGGCGGTCGCCCATCTGTTCCGGCAGTTTGTTGTAATACTGAACCGGCTTCAGCGTCGCCTCATCCCGGTACAGCCCGATAAAACCGACCCGCGCCGCCGGGATCAGCTCCAGAATGCCATCCATCAGCCCGTTGCCCGCCCGCAGGATCGACACCAGCGCCAGCTTTTTGCCCTCGATCACCGGGGCGTCCATCTCACACAAGGGCGTTTCGATCCGCTTGGTGGTCATCTGCATCTCGCGCGTGACCTCATAGGCCAGCAGCAGGCTGATTTCCCGCAGCAGCCGTCGGAAGCTGGCGGTCGAGGTGTCTTTTTCCCGCATCAGGGTCAGCTTGTGCTGGACTAGGGGGTGATCGACGACGGTGAGGTGCTTGCTCATGCGCTGGGCTCCAGTTTCTTCAGGACCGCTTCACGCGTGGCCGCATCGCAGAATGCAGCGTCGAGGGCGGTGCGGTTGATCATTGCGAACACCTCTTCGTCCCATCGATGCGCCTTGGCAAGGCCAAGGTACTCATCCTTCATGGTGGTGTGAAAGAACGGTGGGTCATCTGTGGACACCGTCACCCCGACGCCTCGCTCGCGAAGCCGCTCAATCGGGTGCTCTTTCAACGACGGAAAGACCCCCAGAAAGACGTTGGAACCGGGGCAGACCTCCAGCGTGATCTCGCGCTCGATCAGCATGTCGACCACCGCCAGATCGCCAATGGCGCGGACCCCGTGGCCGATGCGTTCAACACCCAGATCCTCAACCGCCTCGCGCACCTCACTCGGCCCCTGCCATTCGCCCGCATGGCTGGTCAGCCGCAGACCGGCCTCGCGCGCCATGTCGAAACTATAGGCAAAGTCGCGCTGTCGGCCCTGTTTTTCATCGCCGCCCATGCCCAGCCCGACAATCCAGTCGCCCGCGGTCTCTGCCGCGCAGCGCGCCGCCCGCTTGGCCTTTTCCGGGCCAAAATGACGGATCGGCGTGACGATGCCGCGCAGGGTGATGCCCATGTCGCGCTCTGCCGCATCCGCCGCCTCACGGATCGCGTGCAGGTATTCGCGCCACGCCGTCACATCGCCGCCGCCGCAGAAATCCGGGCTCAGGAAGGTCTCACAATAAACCACCCCGTTGCGCGCGCTTTCCTCCAGCAACGCTGTACAAAGCCGCGCGAAATCCTCGGGCGTCTTCAGAACCGATGTCGCCGCCTCATAAACCTCAAGAAAGTGCCAGAAATCGCGATACGCGTATGAACCGTCCTCGTTGAAGATCCCGCTGATATCGACCTTCTTTTCCTTCGCCAGCCCCCGGATAAAGGCAGGCGGTGCCGCGCCTTCGAAATGCAGATGCAATTCGATCTTGGGCAGGTTCGCGATGCGGTGCAGTTCGTCTTCGTCGGTGATGGGGTCGCGGTCAATCACAGGAAACTCCTTCCGGGGCCGTGCGATTGCACGCCAAGATGTGCAGCAATAGTGGCGGCGACATCGGCAAATCCGATCTGCCCCACCGTCCCCTCACCGCAGCCAGCCACCACAACTGGCACCCGTTCGCGGGTGTGGTCGGTGCCGATCCATGTCGGGTCATTGCCGTGGTCCGCGGTGATCAGCAACATGTCGTCCGGACGCAGACGCGCCAACAGCCCCGCCAGTTGCGCGTCGAACCATTCCAGATGCCGCGCATAGCCCGACACGTTGCGGCGGTGGCCATACAGGCTGTCGAACTCGACGAAATTGGCAAAGGTCAGGCTGCCGTCCTCGGCCTCGTCGATCAGGTCCGACAGGTGGCCCATCAGGTTGGCGTCATCGCCTTTGCGCACCTCGTCGATGCCGGTCATGGTAAAGATGTCGCCGATCTTGCCCACTGCATAGACCCGGCGGCCTGCGTCCTGCACCCAGTTGGTCAGCACCGGGTCGGGCGGCGTAATGGCATAGTCATGTCGGTTGCCGGTGCGGGTGAAGTTGCCCGGCTCGCCCACAAAGGGACGCGCAATCACCCGTCCCACCTTCATCTTGTGCAGGGTGGGGGCCAGCCCCTCACACAGATCCAGCAACCGTTGCAGGCTAAAATGTTCCTCATGCGCGGCGATCTGGAACACGCTGTCGGCAGAGGTGTAGCAGATCGGAAATCCGGTGCGGATGTGATCTGCGCCGAATTCTTCCAGCATCACAGTGCCAGAGCCGTGGCAATTGGCCAGCACGCCGCCGACACCGGCAATCCGGCAGACCTCATCTGTCAAATCCTTGGGAAAGGCCGGCGTGGTGTCGGGGAAATAATGCCAGTCCCACGGCACCGGCAGACCGGCCAGTTCCCAATGCCCCGACGGCGTGTCCTTGCCCTTGGACACCTCTGTGGCCGCGCCCCAACGCCCCATCGGCACCGTATCATCTGCGCGCGCCCCGCCCGAGGCCAGATCGGCGGCATGGCACAGGCCCAGCGCGCTCAGCGTCGGCAGGTGCAACGGGCCGCTGCGCCCCTTCTCTGCCGCGCCCTTGGCGCAGGCGTCAAGGATATGGCCCAGCGTGTCGGCCCCGGTGTCGGGCACCCCGTCATTGAAAAACGCATCAGCATCCGGCGCACCGCCGATGCCGACCGAATCCATCACAACCAGAAAGGCGCGCATCAGGTGATCCTCTCCATGACCAGCGGCACGGCGTCGGGGGCGCCCTCCCCCAGCGTGATGGACTGCAACACCACCTGCGCAGCGGCGGCGGCCTGTTCCTCACGCGCCGCATGGACCCGCAGCAGCGGTTGGCCCTTGGCGATCTTGTCGCCCAGCCGCACCACGTCGGAAAAGCCCACCGCCGGGTCCACCACATCGGTCTCAACCCGGCGTCCGCCGCCCAGATCGACCACCGCCAACCCCAGCGCCTCGCCGTCCATCTGCGTCACCACCCCGTCGCTTGGCGCGGGCACTTCCAGAATCACGGTCGCCTCCGGCAGGAACCGCCGCCAGTCATCAACAAAAGCCAGCGGCCCGCCCAGCGCATAGACCATCCGACCAAACCGTTCCGCCGCCTCGCCAGAGGAGATGGCCTTGCGCAGTTTGGCCTCGCCATCGGCGATCCCGGCAGTGGCCAGCAGTTCCGCGCCCAACGCGATGCTCAACTCCAGCAGCGGGCCGCTGTCCTGCCCGGTCAGAACCGCCATCGAGGATTCAACCTCCAGCGCGTTGCCCAGCGACGACGCCAGCGGCTGCGTCATGTCAGTGACCAGCGCGGTCGTCGGACAGCCTGCCGCATTGGCGGTGCTGACCAGCGCCTGCGCCAGCGCGCGCGACTCGGCCCTCGACTTCATAAAGGCGCCCGAGCCGGTCTTGACGTCAAGCACAAGCGACTGCAGCCCGGCGGCCAGCTTCTTGGACAGGATCGAGGCGGTGATCAGGTCAAGGCTCTCGACCGTGCCGGTCACGTCGCGGATCGCGTACAGCCGCTTGTCCGCAGGCGCGATATCGGCAGAGGCACTGACGATGGCACAGCCCACATCCCCCACCACCTGCCGCAGCATCGCCTCATCCACCGCCACCGAATAGCCGGGGATCGCCTCCAGCTTGTCCAATGTGCCGCCGGTATGGCCCAGCCCCCGGCCAGAGATCATCGGCACATAAACCCCGCAGGCCGCCAACGCCGGTGCCAGCACCAAAGACGCGCAGTCGCCCACGCCGCCGGTGGAATGTTTGTCCACCACCGGCGCGTCCATGTCCCAATCCAGCACGTGCCCCGAATCCCGCATCGCCAGCGTCAGTGCCACGCGCCCCGCCTCTGACAACCCGCGCAGACAGACCCCCATGGCAAAGGCCCCGGCCTGTGCCGCGCTCACCGATCCGTCGGCAAGGCCATGGGCAAACCATGCAAGTTCTCGCGGGGCCGGTTCCTCGCCACGGCGCAACTCGCCGATAATGCCACGCGCATCCATCAGGCGCGGTCCATATGGGTCTTGTCAAAGGCCCCCGGCAGCAGGTCGGCGACGGTGACAGTCTGCTCGGCCCCGTCGACCGTGGCCATGGTCACTGACACATCCCCGCGCGCGAATTCGAACAGTTTTTGCCGGCAGCCGCCGCAGGGGGCCACCGGATGCGGGCTGTCGGCGATAACATAAGCTTCGGTGATCTCTGTCTCACCCGCCGCAACCATCGCGGCGATTGCCCCCGCCTCGGCGCAGGTGCCTTCGGGGTAGGCGACGTTTTCGACGTTGCACCCGACATAGACCGCACCAGAGGGCGCGCGCAGGGCAGCCCCCACCTTGAAATGCGAATAGGGGACATAAGCGTTCTCACGCACCGCACGGGCGGCGGCGGCAAGCTCGGCGAATCCGGATTTGGAATTGGACATGGGATGGGCCTTCCTCGATGAACGCCCCCCATGTTGCGGAGCCGGTCTGCGGATTGCAAGGGGCGGAGAGCGTCGAATGTTAGCGCGAAACGGCAATACCCTGCCGGAACTACAGCCCGGATTCCATTTTCAATCGAATCCTGAAACTGCTATCGGACGCGAGACTCTTGCCGTGGGAGACCGGGGTCGTTTAACGCTCAACAAACTCTTCGGGAGGGCCTCTTCATGAACGACACCACCAATGAATCGCTGCGTCAGGCGGCATTGTTCTACCATGAGAACCCGCGCCCCGGTAAGCTGGAGATCCGCGCCACCAAACCGCTGGCCAATGGCCGCGACCTCAGCCGCGCCTATTCCCCCGGCGTCGCCGAGGCCTGCCTTGAAATCAAGGCCGACCCAGCCAACGCCGCCCGCTACACCACCAAGGGCAACCTTGTGGCCGTGGTGACAAACGGCACCGCCGTTCTGGGGCTTGGCAACATCGGCGCGCTGGCCTCCAAGCCGGTGATGGAGGGCAAGGCCGTTCTGTTCAAGAAATTCGCCAACATCGATTGTTTCGACATCGAGGTGAACGAACCGGACCCGGAAAAGCTGGCCGAGATTGTCTGCGCGCTGGAACCCACCTTTGGCGCGATCAACCTTGAGGACATCAAGGCCCCCGACTGTTTCATCGTCGAAAAGATCTGCCGCGAGCGGATGAACATTCCGGTCTTTCACGATGACCAGCACGGCACCGCCATCGTCGTCGGCGCTGCAGCTACCAACGCGCTGCATGTGGCCGAAAAGGCATGGGGTGACATCAAGGTCGTCAGCACCGGCGGGGGTGCCGCGGGCATCGCCTGTCTCAACATGCTGCTGAAACTGGGCGTCAAACGCGAAAACATCTGGCTCTGTGACATTCACGGTCTGGTCTATGAGGGCCGGGCCGAGGACATGAACCCGCAAAAGGCCGCCTTTGCCCAGACATCCGACCTGCGCACGCTGGACGATGTGATCGACGGCGCGGACCTGTTCCTTGGCCTGTCCGGTCCCGGCGTTCTGAAACCCGAACATGTCAGCCGCATGGCCGCCCGCCCGATCATCTTTGCGCTGGCCAACCCGACGCCAGAGATCATGCCGGACCTCGCCCGTGAGGCCGCGCCGGATGCCATCATCGCCACCGGGCGCAGCGATTTCCCGAACCAAGTCAACAACGTCCTGTGTTTCCCCTTCATCTTCCGGGGCGCGCTGGACGTGGGCGCAACGGAGATCAACGACGCCATGCAGGTCGCCTGCGTCGAGGGCATCGCCGCGCTGGCCCGCGCCACCACCAGCGCCGAGGCCGCCGCCGCCTATCGGGGTGAGCATCTCACCTTCGGGGCCGATTACCTGATCCCCAAACCGTTTGACCCGCGCCTGTCTGGCATCGTCTCGTCCGCCGTGGCGCGCGCCGCGATGGACTCCGGCGTGGCCCTGCGCCCGCTGGACGACCTGAATGCCTACAAGCAAAAGCTGGACGCCTCGGTCTACAAATCCGCGCTGCTGATGCGTCCGGTGTTTCAGGCCGCCGCCACCGCCAGCCGCCGCATCGTCTTTGCCGAGGGAGAGGATGAGCGCGTGCTGCGCGCCGCACAGGCGATCCTTGAGGAAACCACCGAAACGCCGATCCTCATTGGCCGCCCCGAGGTGATCGCCACCCGGTGTGAGCGTATGGGGCTGGAAATCCGGCCCGACCGCGACTTCAACATCGTCAACCCTGAGAACGATCCGCGCTATCGCGACTACTGGAACAGCTACCATGAGATCATGGCGCGGCGCGGCGTCACGCCCGATCTGGCCCGCGCAATCATGCGCACCAACACCACCGCCATCGGCGCGATCATGGTCCACCGCGATGAGGCCGACAGCCTGATCTGCGGCACCTTCGGCGAGTATCTCTGGCACCTGAACTACATCCGGCAGGTGCTGGGCGACGCCAAGCACCACCCGCAGGCCGCTCTGTCCCTGATGATCCTCGAAGACGGGCCACTGTTTATCGCCGACACCCATGTGCATCAGCTGCCCACCGCCGAACAACTGGCCGAAACCGCCATCGGCGCGGCGCGGCATGTGCGCCGCTTTGGCATCGAACCCAAGATCGCGCTCTGTTCACAGTCGCAGTTCGGCAACCAGCAATCCGACAGCGGCGTGCGCCTGCGCGACGCCATGCAGATCCTCGACAGCCGCGACTGTGACTTCAGCTACGAGGGAGAGATGAACGTCGACAGCGCGCTGGACGCCGAATTGCGCGAACGCCAGTTCCCCGGCAACCGGATGGAGGGCGCGGCCAACGTGCTGATCTTTGGCCACGCCGACGCCGCCTCGGCCACGCGCAACATCCTCAAGATGAAATCCGGCGGGCTAGAGGTTGGTCCGGTCCTGATGGGCATGGGCAACCGCGCCCATATCGTCACTCCCTCGATCACCGCGCGCGGGTTGCTGAACATGGCCGCCATCGCGGGCACACCCGTGGCGCACTACGGCTAAGCCGTCACGAAAAACGGCGGGCCTTCGGTCCGCCGTTCGCCGGAGATGCTGCCGTTTGTGGTGGGACGCCTTGCAGGCTCGGCGCAAAAGACCGCTTTCCCCAAAGCGCCCCTTGTAGTGAGAGCGCACTAGGTCAGGCGGCTTCGATATCTTGCACCTGAACATCGGCGTTCTTGAGTTGCTGCGCCATGATCTCCGTAAAGGGCAGTGTCGGGTTTGCCTCGGCAAGCATACCCACCTTTATCCAGAATTCCGCCTGCGCATTGATCGAACGACACATGACCGAACTGGACTTGCGCAGTTCCTCATGCAGGGCGTCCCCGATTTTCACGATGCCCATCGACGCACCTCCTGTTTATCTATATACGAAACGTATACGATTCGTATATACGCAATACTGGCTCACGGTCAATCTGACCTCTGTTACTGCGCCGGATTCTACAGATAGGCCACATGATGGACAGCTATATCAACGTGCCCGTCGCCCCCAAGGCAAAGGACGCACGCAGAACCGAGAGCATCAAGCTCTATGGACCGGACGCCTTTGAGGGAATGCGCCGCGCTGGTGCCTTGACCGCCAGATGTCTGGACGGTGTGTCCGATCTTGTCCGCGATGGCACCGCATTGGCACAGATCAATTCCTTTGTTCTCGACTTCGCCGCCGCCCATGGCGCGACGCCCGCGACACTGGGCTACAAGGGCTACCAATACGCCTGCTGCACATCCGTTAACCACGTCGTCTGCCACGGCTTCCCAAACGAGAAAAAGCTGCGCGACGGCGATATCGTCAATGTCGATGTCACGTTGATCCTTGACGGGTGGTATGGCGATTCAAGCCGGATGTATGTGGCGGGCAGGCCCTCGCGCGCGGCGGAACGGCTGATCCAGATCGCGCATGAGGCCATGATGCAAGGCATCAACGCTGTGCGGCCCGGCGCGCGACTGGGCGATATCGGCCACGCAATCCAGACCTATGCACATTCCGAACGCTGTTCCGTAGTCCGCGACTTTTGCGGCCACGGCATCGGTCAGGTCTTTCACGACTCCCCCAATATCCTGAATTTCGGGCGGGCAGGCACCGGCCCGGAACTGCGTGAGGGTATGATTTTCACTGTTGAACCGATGATCAATCTAGGACGCGCCGACGTAAAGACTCTCGCCGACGGCTGGACTGCCGTGACACGGGATAGATCCCTTTCCGCACAATTCGAACACTCGATCGGAGTGACGTCCGATGGCTATGAGATATTTACACGCTCGCCCACGGGGCTGCACGCGCCGGGGCTCCAGCTTCACGCCGGTTCTGCCTAACGGGCTTACGACGCTGTCGCAGCATCCGTCACATCGGGCTCAAAGCGGACATTGCGCATCGCGCCACCGTATCGCTGACCTGCACCTTTCACTGCAAAACGGCGGGCTTTGCGGCCCGCCGTTCCTTAACACAGTGTAAATTCGTCTCTGTAAGCCCTTGATTTACAACAGGCGTGCGTCTGTCCACATGTGGACACCCTCACCCCTTAGCATATCCCAGCCCCTGCAGGGCCTCGCGGATTTCATCCAAAATCGCCGGATCATCAATCGTCGCGGGCATCTTGAATTCCTCACTGTCGGCGATTTTCACCATGGTCGCGCGCAGAATTTTCCCCGACCGAGTCTTCGGCAGGCGATCCACCACGCAGGCCAGCTTGAACGCCGCCACCGGGCCGATTTTCTCCCGCACCAGTTTGACGCATTCCTTGACGATCTCATCATGGGTCCGGTTCGTGCCCGCATTCAGGCACAGAAATCCCATCGGCAGCTGTCCCTTCAACTGATCCGTCACGCCAATCACCGCACATTCGGCCACGTCCGGATGACCGGCCAAAACCTCTTCCATCCCCCCCGTCGACAGGCGATGTCCCGCGACGTTGATCACATCATCGGTGCGCGCCATGATGTACAGATAGCCCTCTTCGTCCTTCATCCCCGCATCGCCCGTCTCATAGTAGCCGGGGAAGGTATTGAGGTAGGATTTGCGAAAGCGATCCTCGGCATTCCATAGCGTCGGCAACGTCCCCGGCGGCAGCGGCAGCTTGATCGCGATGGCCCCCAGCGTGTCGGGACCAACCGGGTGGCCCGCCTCATCCAAAATCTGCACGTCATAGCCCGGCATCGGCTTGGCCGGGCTGCCCAGTTTGGTCGGCATCTCCTCGATGCCCAGCGGGTTGCCCGCGATGCACCAGCCGGTCTCTGTCTGCCACCAATGGTCGATCACCGGCACCTTCAGCATGTCTTGCGCCCAGGTGATGGTATCCGGGTCCGCCCGCTCACCCGCCAGATAAACCGCACGCAGCCCGCTAAGGTCGTATTTCCCGACGAACTCACCTTTGGGGTCTTCGCGTTTAACAGCCCGGAAGGCGGTTGGCGCGGTGAAGAACGACTTCACCTTATGTTCCTGGATGACCCGCCAGAACGTGCCCGCGTCAGGCGTACCCACCGGCTTGCCCTCAAACACGATGGTGGTGTTGCCATGCACCAACGGTCCGTAGGTGATATAGCTGTGCCCCACGACCCAGCCCACATCCGACGCCGCCCAGAACACATCACCCGGATCGACGTTGTAGAGGTTCTTCATGCTCCAGTTCAGCGCCACCAGATGGCCGCCGGTGTGGCGTACAACCCCCTTGGGCTGACCCGTGGTGCCAGAGGTATAGAGGATATAGGCCGGGTGGTTGCCCTCAACCGGGACACAATCAGCAGGTTCTACCCCGTACTGGAACCCGTGCCAGTTATAGTCGCGCCCCTCGATCAGCTTGGCCACTTCCTGCTCGCGCTGGAAGATCACGCAAAAGTCGGGCTTGTGCGTGGCCAGATCAATCGCGCCGTCCAGCAGCGGCTTGTAATGGATGACGCGGCCCGGCTCCATCCCGCAGGAGGCCGCGATGATCGCCTTGGGTTTGGCGTCATCGATCCGCACCGCCAGTTCCGTCGAGGCAAAGCCGCCAAACACAACCGAATGGATCGCGCCCAACCGCGCACAGGCCAGCATCGCCTCCAGCGCCTCGGGGATCATCGGCATGTAGATGATGACGCGGTCGCCCTTTTCTATGCCCTTGGCGCGCAGGGCGCCGGCCAGATTGGCAACGCGGTTGCGCAGCTCGACAAAGGAAATCTCGCGCTTGGTATGGGTGATCGGGCTGTCGTAGATGATCGCCGTCTGCTCACCCCGGCCCCGCTCTACATGGCGATCAACGGCGTTCCAGCAAGTGTTGACCATGCCGTCGGCAAACCACTCGTACATCTGGTCGCCCTTGTCGAAGAGCGCTTTCGAAGGCTTCCGGTCCCAATCGATAGCCTCGGCAGCTTTCATCCAGAACCCTGCTGGATCGGACTGGCAGCTGTCATAAACGTCTTGATACCCCATGGAGAGCCTCCTTTTCCCTGACAATCGGCTTAGGCGCTGGCTTGGCAGGCAGGCAAGTCTGTTACCGATGGTCAGGACAGAATACCGCAGAACATTTGCGAAATCCGCCTGCAAAGATTTGCAAACCCCTCGGATTCTTGCTGTATTCTTTGATGCGCAGGACTATTTGCAAAACTGAAAACCCCCTGGTGCCGCCGGACAAAAGATGCATCGCGGCGGTATCATCAGCCCATTTGCGCAGATGTGAACGGTTGCACGGGTTGACCTTGTGCTGTCGACATGGACTCATCCCCCGAACGGTCCAAAGGAGATTCCCTATGCAAAGCAATGCCTTCAAGACGCTGATCCTGGCCATACTGGCCGCCTGCGTCTGGAGCGGCGCCGCCCGCGCGGATTGGGAATTTATCGGTGGCGAAGAGGCGACAGTTCATACCGCCCGCGTGTGCAATGGAACGGAAGAGGTGCTGTGCCTGGAACTGGGCTGCACCACAGGAGATCCGCTGGCCTTTCGCCTGACCTCGCGGAACATGGCGGGGATGGTTGCGGCGGCGCAACTGGACACGTTGCTGTTTGTCGGCTCACAACTGGCCGGGTCGCTGGATTTCAGCCAGTCCGGGTTGGAAAGCTTTCACGCCCCGCTGGAAGAAACTCATCTGCGCGGCATTCAGCGGCTCAAGGCGGGCATTCGGGCGCAACTGCACGTCTGGTACAGCGGCGATGCCGCGCCCGAAGTGCATAACTTTACCCTGATCGGCAGTCGGAACGCGATCACAGCTGTGGAACAGGTCTGTCCGCAACCGGATTTCGCCGCCCGCGAGATGGAGCGGCGGACACTGCCCGATCCGGCCACCAAGATCCTTGGCGACATGCGTGAGGCCTGCACAGTGCTGGACGGCCAGCTGTCCGTGGGCGAGGATTTCGACGTTGCCATCGACATCGACGGCAAACCACCGATGGACCTGCGGGTGAACCACGGCGCGATGGTCTGCGACAGCACACCGGACATGGTGTGCGGAGCGGCGGGTTGCCTGACCTCGTTC
The DNA here is from genome assembly GCF_002237555.1 of Antarctobacter heliothermus. NCBI lineage: Bacteria > Pseudomonadati > Pseudomonadota > Alphaproteobacteria > Rhodobacterales > Roseobacteraceae > Antarctobacter > Antarctobacter heliothermus. The sequence continues at coordinate 377,040 of NZ_CP022540.1, forward strand.
TGGCTGGGTTTGGACGACGGTCGCTATCGCCGGGTCTTTCTGGATGCGACCCAGGACGCCACCCTGACCGGACAACCCGGCGTTCTGACGCTCAGCCTCAACGGCCCTCGGTGTGGCGGAGACGACACCGTTGCCTGTGACCGGATCTATGAGCTCGACGGGTTCGAGCTGAAACCGCAGCAGTAGCAGAGCGCGTCGGGGCCCGTCACATCAGGCCCCGACAATCACATTAATCCGTAAACGTGACGGAAATCACCGGATTGCCCGGCAATCCGTCATAAGTCACGCTGGCCGATCCCTTGGCCTGCGGCGGGGCCAGCAGCGGCCCGATGGACCCGACAGAGATCAGATCCCCCGCCTTGAACTCATAGCCCTTGGACATCAGCCACAGCGCCGCGTTGACCGGGTTTCCCAGAACCGCCGCGCCCGGCGCCTGTGACAGAACCTCGCCCTCTGCGTCGCGCACCGTGACCGTCATGTCCGCCAGCGCGGCCAGCATCACCGCGCCATCCTCAACCGGCAATGGCGCGCCCAACACCCCCAGACGCGCCGCAACACCGTTTGCCGTCAGCGTCACCGCACTAATCGGCTGCCCCTCGGCGTAGGCAAGATCAGGTAGTTCAATGAATGGATGCACCGCCGAGATATGGTCGATGGCCTCTTCCAGCGTGGTGGCATCGTTGATCGCCGCATCGCCCACCACCAGAATCAGATCCGCCTCAAACAGCGACCGCGCGCCAAAGGTTGCCGACACCTCGGCCCCGTCTTCCAGCATCATGTTTTGGTACAACACGCCTGCCACCGGCTCTGCCGCGCCGAAACGCTCTTGCGCGGGTTTGCTTGTCAGCCCGGCCTTGTAGCCGATCGCCGGACCAAGATGCGGGACCAATGCGGCCACCAGCTTGTCCTGTGTGCAGCGCGCATCCTCCATGTTTCCGTCCGGGACCAACGCGGCAGCCGGTGTCTTGGCCAGATAATCGGCCACATAGGCCGCAATGGCCGCGTCGTCGGCGCAGTCGGCCCATGCCGCACCCGCCGTCAATGCAATAACGCCCGCCGTGACGGGCAGAGCAGTAAATCTGGACATGAAAACCTCCCCAATGTCGCTTGATCTCAGCGTGGCGCATCCCGGCGAGTCGGGCAATGAAAAGGCCGCGCGCAGACCTATCCCAAAGCCTCACCTGTGCCGATCACGCGGGCTGGACAGGCCGACCCGCCGTTGCAGACGGTCTGCCTCTCTCTGCGCACGCCAGAAACGACGACGCTTGCGATCGGCAAAGAAGACCCAAGCCGATCCGATCAATGAGCGTAGCAAAATCAATTCCTCTGTGCCGAGAAGCAACAAACCCGACCAAGTCATCGCAAATGGACCTCATACGAACTGTTCGCGGATCAGACGTTCCTCCAGCCCGTGACCGGGGTCAAACAGGACATGATGCGCCACGTCCGGTTCGGACCGGATATGCACCCGCAGAACGTCGCGCACCGCCTCACCGTCTGCCTCGGCCATAACGGGGCGCTTTTCCGGCTCCAGCACCTCAAACGTCACCCCCGCCGATTTCGGCAACAACGCGCCGCGCCAACGACGCGGGCGAAAAGCCGCAACCGGGGTCAGCGCCAGCACATCCGCGCCAATCGGCAGGATCGGACCATGCGCGGAATAGTTATAGGCGGTGGACCCGGCAGGCGTCGACACCAGCGCCCCGTCACAGACCAGTTCCGCCATGCGCACCTGCCCATCGACGCTGATCCGCAGCCGCGCGGCCTGTGATCCCGACCGGTGCAAAGACACCTCGTTGATCGCCAGCGCATGATGGTCATGCCCATCCACACAGGTGGCGCGCATCATCAGCGGGTTGATCACGGCCTCTTCCGCCGCTTGCAACCGCTCGACCAACCCGTGTTCCGAATATTCGTTCATCAGAAACCCGACCGTGCCCCGGTTCATGCCATAAACCGGCACCTCCAGCGCCTGCGTCCGGTGCAGTGTGTGCAACATGAACCCGTCGCCGCCCAGCGCCACAATCACCTCTGCCCCCTGCTCGGCATGATCGCCATAGCGCCGGGACAAACCAGCCAGCGCCGCCTGTGCAATCGGCGCGCGAGAGGCACAAAAGGCGATCCGTAATGTCATCGGGGGTTTCCTGTCGTCTTCATTCCGAGCGGATGGAAGCACATGTTCCCCGGCAGGACCAGTGTTCGACCGTCGGTGGCGCTGGAATATTCCACTGCGTCGCTTTAGGTTCTTTGAAGCCAGCAGCGTTTCCGATACGAAACGCGCCATTAGGATTCCACAAGGAGCAGCGCCATGAACGCCCCTCACCGCGACACCGGTTTCTTTACCGAGTCGCTCTCCTCCCGCGACCCCGAACTCTATGCCTCGATCACCGGCGAACTCGGCCGCCAGCGCGACGAGATAGAGTTGATCGCCTCGGAAAACATCGTTTCCAAGGCCGTGATGGAGGCGCAAGGCTCTGTCATGACCAACAAATACGCCGAAGGCTATCCTGGTCGGCGGTATTACGGTGGCTGTGACTACGTCGACGTGGCCGAAAACCTTGCCATCGAACGCGCCAAACAACTGTTTGGCTGCGACTTTGCCAACGTGCAGCCGAACTCGGGCTCGCAAGCCAACCAAGGCGTGTTCACCGCGCTGATCAAGCCGGGCGACACCATTCTGGGCATGTCGCTGGATGCAGGCGGTCACCTGACCCACGGCGCCAAGCCGAACCAGTCCGGCAAATGGTTCAACGCCATCCAATACGGCGTGCGCCAGCAGGACAACCAGTTGGACTACGATCAGGTCGAGGCGCTGGCCAAAGAACACCTGCCCAAGCTGATCATCGCCGGCGGCTCTGCCATCCCGCGCCAGATCGACTTTGCCAAGATGCGTGAGATTGCCGACATGGTTGGCGCGTATCTGCACGTCGACATGGCGCACTTTGCCGGTCTGGTCGCGGCAGGTGAGCACCCCTCGCCCTTCCCGCACGCGCATGTGGCGACGACGACCACCCACAAAACCCTGCGCGGTCCGCGCGGCGGCATGATCCTCACCAACGATGAGGCACTGGCGAAGAAATTCAACTCCGCCATCTTCCCCGGCATTCAGGGCGGCCCCTTGATGCACGTCATCGCCGCCAAGGCCGTGGCCTTTGGCGAGGCACTGCGCCCTGAGTTCAAGACCTACCAGCAACAGGTGGTCAAGAACGCACAGGCCCTGTCCGATCAACTGATCAAAGGCGGGCTGGACACCGTAACCCACGGAACCGACACCCATGTGGTGCTGGTCGATCTGCGCCCCAAGAACGTCAAAGGCAACGCCACCGAAAAGGCGCTGGGCCGCGCCCATATCACCTGCAACAAGAACGGCGTGCCCTTTGACCCCGAAAAGCCGACCGTGACCAGCGGCATCCGCCTTGGCAGCCCCGCAGGCACCACCCGCGGTTTCGGTGAGGCAGAGTTCCGCCAGATCGCCGACTGGATCATCGAGGTCGTCGACGGACTGGCCGCCAATGGCGAAGACGGCAACGCCGAGGTCGAGGCCAAGGTAAAGGCAGAGGTCGCAGCCCTCTGCGCCCGCTTCCCGATCTACACCGACCTCTAAACCGGCGCTGGGCGGGGTTCACCCCGCCACCCTGCTGAATCAATGAAACCGCCGTGGACACGTCCACGGCGGTTTTTCCATTCGATCGGCCTCAGACGTGGTCTTTCAACGCATCTTCCAGCATCTTTTCGTTCCGAACATCCTCAATCCGACGCAAACGGTCCTCGGACATGCGGAAATCAAAGCGATACTTCACCACGTTGATCAGGCTGATGGTCAGCATAAACACCCCCATCGCCCAAAACCCCTTGGTCGACAGCGGCACTTCCGTGCTCAGCCAAAGCGAAATGCCCAGCAGGCCATAAGCCAACGCCACACCGGCAAAGTTGATGAACAGGATCAGGCTGTTTTCGTTGCGGTCCATGAGAATAGTCCTTTCAGGTTTCTGTGTATGAGATCAGTTTTGTGTCTTCAGGCGGCTCAAAACGTCCGCGGCGGTGCTTTTGCTGGCCGGACCGAACCCGGCCTCGGCCATGCGGTCGGCCATGTCGCCCCGGTTCAGGCCACTGTCGATCTCCCGCAGGATCTGGCTCTGCTCGAACGGGTCGTCCCGGTTCAACACCCGCTGGATCAGCGCCTCGGCCTCATCAAAGGCGGTGTCACGGGCCACATGCGCACCCAACCGTTTCTGGATATCCGCCTCACGTTTCGCCGCCCGCGCCGCCACCGCACCTTGCTTGAGGTCGATCAACCGCCGGTTCGCGGCCTCAACGGATTGACGCAACTGCAGGATGCGGGTTTCCAACCGGGCCACGGTTCCGCGCCGCACCTCCAGTTCATTCTCCATGTCGGCCACGGCCTGCGCCGCCTCAGCCGCCAGATCCTCGCGCCCCGCCTCCAGCGCCGCCTTGGCGCGGGACATCAGGTTCGCAACCCGCGCGTCCAGCGTGGCCACTTGCCGGGTCTCAGCCCGCTCACGCTGGATCAGGCTGGCCAATCCGTATTTCGCTGACTTCAAAGAAGCGTCGGCCTCACGGATCTTCTGGTCAATCAACTCTATGCAATAGCGGTCCCGTACCTGCTCCTCGGCCCGGGCATTGGCCCCCGCCACAAGGGTTCTGAAGGTCTCGAACATGTCGCTCTCCGTTTCATGAACATCGTTCATGAAACGAGATAGCGAATAAATGAACGTCGTTCAATCTTTTTCTTGAACACCGTTCACAAAGGTCAGGTATTCCCGACCTGAACCAGCAACTGGGCGATCATGCGCTCTATCCCATCTATCGGAACCGCCGAAATCCGCTTTTCCAGACCCAACAGAACGATCCCATGCACGGATGAGAACAACGCCCGCACCATCAGATCCAACTCACGCGCATCGAAACCGGGGAACAACTCGGCCACAGGTTCGGCAATGTGTTCGAACAACCCGCCCAAGGCATCCACATACCATTGCGGCACCGGACCATCGGACGACACATCGGCACTGAACAACGCCCGCCACAGCCGTGGCTGATCGGCGGCAAAATGCAAATAGGCCAGTGACATGGCAATCAGGCGCTCATGCGGACTGCCCTCATGCCCGTCAACCGCCGCCGACACCGCCGCCCCCAACCGCACAAAGGTGCGCCCGTTGACCTCCAGCGCCAGCGCGTCAAGATCCTCGAAATGGGTATAGATCGCCCCAACGGCGCATCCCGCATCCTTGGCCAGATCCCGCGCCTTAAGCGCCCGCAACCCACCAGAGGAAATCCGCGCCTCAGCCAAAGACACCAGCTTCTCGCGCAGCGCAGCCTTGCGTACCGCCACCTTGCTTGCCATGACACATCCTCCATGAACACAGTTCAAACGCTAGCCGTCACTCTCGTCTTACACAAGCGCGCGCTTCCGCTAGACTGACCGCCAACACTCCTCACCACAAAGGTTCCCCCATGTTGATCCACCGCGCAGGCTCCCGCCCCAGCGTCACGCCAAATCCGGATTACTTCACCGGCACCGTGCGCATTGATCCCGTCATCGCCCCGCCAGAGCCGTCCCGCGTCAACGCCCTGATCGTCACGTTCGAACCCGGCGCGCGCACCGCGTGGCACACCCACCCCCTTGGCCAGACGATCCACATCCTGTCGGGCCTGTGCCTTGCCCAGAAAGACGGCGAACCGGTGCAGGAACTGCGCCCCGGCGATACTGCCTGGTTCGCGCCCGGCGAAAAACATTGGCACGGTGCCGCCCCGGACGTGGCCATGTCGCATCTCGCCATTCAAGAGGCACAGGACGGCAGCGCAGCGGATTGGCTGGAAAAGGTGTCGGATGCGGACTATTCCGGCCCGCGCACGGGCTGAACGCGCCCCAGCCCCCCGGCTTCTTCTGTCCTGAAATATCCCGCGGGAGTCGACCGCAGGGAGACGGGGGTCATGCTGAAAGCATGCCTCTGGCATGACGCCCCCTCTTCCCTTTCATCTCGCACTGGCCCAAAGGTCAGGCATCCCTGACTGGCGCACGCCACGCCACCCCGTATCAAGGCCCGCATGACAACAACACGCCGCATCGAACGCGCGCTGGGGGATTTCACCCGCGCGCATCTCCCCACAGGTCTGGCCGACCTGCTTATGTTCATCCTCAAGCAGGGCTGGGCCTGCCTGTTCGGCTTTCTGATGCTGGGCGGCCTGCTGGTGACGGATCGCTTTTGGCCAGACGACGCCCCCCTGCACCGCTATGACCTGCTGTTCCTCTACGCGCTCTCCATCCAGATCGGCTTTCTGATCTTCAAACTGGAAACCCTGCAAGAGGCCAAGGTCATCCTGCTGTTCCACCTTACCGGCACCGCGATGGAACTGTTCAAGGTCAACGCGGGCAGCTGGGCCTACCCTGAACCCGCGCTATTGAAATTCTACGGTGTGCCGCTGTTTTCCGGGTTTATGTATGCCGCCGTCGGCAGCTACATGGCCCGCGTCATACGCATTTTTGACATGAAATTCGCCCCCTACCCGCCCTTCTGGACAAGTGTGGCGCTGGCGGTGGCGATTTACGTCAACTTCTTTGCTCACCACTACCTACCGGACGCCCGCTATGTCCTGATGGCCGCCAGCGTGCTGCTGTTTGCGCGCACCCGCGTCTGGTTCACCATCAACCGCACGCGCCGCTGGATGCCGCTGCCGCTCGCCGCTTTCCTGACCTCGATCTTTCTGTGGATCGCCGAGAACGTCGGCACCAACACCGGCACATGGCTGTACAACGGACAAAGCACGCTCGACCTTGTGCACCTGTCCAAGATGGGGTCGTGGTACCTGCTGCTCTATGTCAGCTTTGCCACCGTGACGCTGGTCCTGCGCGACGCCCTGTCGCCCGCGCCGCTGCATGTGGTCACAGGACCAGAACCAGCACCACAATCGACACCGTAAGCACGGCAATCCCGGCCAATTCGCGCGCCGTCACCTTTTCGCGGAAAAACAGCACAGAGGCCGCCAGCGACAAGATCAGCTCGACCTGCCCCAGCGCATAGACATAGGCCGCCGTCTGCAAGGTGAACGCCGTGAACCAGCTGAGCGACCCGGCCATAGAGGTCAGCCCCAGCCAGATCGCCTTGCCCCGCGCGTCCCAGACCGCAGTCAACTGCCCCGGCTCGCGCCAGCGCAGCCAGACTGCCATGCTCAGCGCCTGCAACAATGTCACGCAGACCAGTGATACCGCCGCCCGCAACACCGGATCATCGCTGGGCACCGCCAGCGTCGTGGCGCGATAGCCGATCCCCGCAATGGCAAAGAACACCCCCGACCCGACGCCAAGGATCACCGCCCGGCTGGTCAGCCCGCGCCACAGCCCCGCCGCATCCGGGGTCCGCGACAACATCAGCACCCCCACCAGCCCGATGCCGATCGCCAGCCACCCGGCGGCAGAGATCACCTCTCCCAGCACCACCAACCCCAACAGCGCGGTCAGTATCACCTCGGTTTTCTTGAATGTGATGCCCACCGCAAAATTCCGCTCGCGGAAACACAGGACGACAAGGACCGTGGCAAGGATCTGCCCCAACCCGCCGATCACCGCCCAGCCCAGGAAATTCGCCCCCGGCACGGGCAGTTCTGTGCCCGTCGCCCACAGATAGCCCGCCAGCACAACCGCCGCCGCTGGCATCGCATAGGCAAACCGCGCAAAGGTGCTGCCCGTGGCGCTCAGCGCGCCGCCCGCCAAGACCTTGTGCAGCATGAATCGCACCGTTTGAAACGTGGCGGCAGACAGGGTGGCAATAATCCATAAATCCATGCGGCCATTAGGGGCACCCGCAACCCAGTTGCAAGCCGCCGCTCCCAGTTAGATCAAAACCAATACGGCAAAGCCCCGCAAACCCCGCCCCGCATCAAGCCCTGCGTGCGACCCAATCAACTCTCCGGGTACAACGGATGCGGCACCGGGTCCTTGGCGCGCCAGAAATACCGCCGGAACACCTCGCCGTACGTCGCATAGCGATAGCCCCCGTTCCGGCTCAGATAGCGATCCCTGTTCTCCCGGTACAACGCAGGCAACCGGTACCACGGCACCATTGCGTGCATGTGGTGCACGATGTGAAAGTTGTTGTTCAGAAACAGCAGCGCCAGCAACCCGCGATCCTCAATGATCACCGTCCGCGCCTGCGCCGTCTCATGGGCGCGATGCTCCAGAAAGGTGCGGATCTTCAGCACCGACAGCGCCGCATAGGTGCTGACCAGAAACGCCCAGACCGGCATCTGCCCAACCGCGACCATCCACCAGACCACCACACCCACCGCTGGCACATGCAGCAGCCACCCCAGCGCCACACGTCGATCCCCGCGCCGCAAAGCGCGCGCATCCCACATCACAAACCCCAGTGTCCCGATCAAAGGCCCCAACAGCATCCGCCCCGCCAGAGTGTTGTTCACCCGCAGCAGCGCCCGCCCCCAGCGCGGCAACCGCCCCCAGACCTTGGGGTCCATGAAATTGCTCTCGGGGTCGTCATAAGGGTCCGTCAGGATCGCATCGCGGTGATGCGCCATATGCGTGTCCTTGAACCGCAGGTACGGCACCACCAGCGACAGCGCCGGGAACACCAGCACCGCGTTCCAGACAGGCGACGTGAACGGATGGCCGTGCAACATCTCATGGGTCAGCGACGAATGCAGCGCCGCCCCGATCACCACCATGACCATGCCCAACGGCAGCCACATCGCTGCACCCACCGTCGTCCCCAACGCCCACAGTGCATAACACAGCGCCAACAGAACCAGCGTCGGCCATTCCAGCCCACGCAAACGCTCAAACATGGCGGCCCCAGCGGATGCCAGCCCAGACGCGCTCATACAAAAGGTAGGTGACAAACCCCAAAGCGGCGTTGATCGCCGCCATGCCGCCGCCCACCATCAACGATCCGGTAAAGGCGAACCCCACCCCGATCATGACCACCAGCCCCAGCAACGTCCAAAGGACGGATTTCACCAGCGTCCGCGCCCGCGTTTCCATGTAACCTCCTGATTTTTCTGATCTCGCCACACGGTAACGCCAGCCCACGCCGCTGGGCACTCTGTGTATGGTTCACATTTCTCAGCAAACGTGACAATAATCACCACATGAGTGATATTCTCGACAAACGCGCCCGCGCCGCCCTGCTCCGCACCCGCCTGTCAGAGGCGATGGCCAAGGCAGGCTCGAATCAAACCGCTTTGGCGCGCGCTGTCGGCGTCGACCGCTCCACCATTTCGCAACTGCTCAAGGACAGTGGCGCGCGGCTGCCCAACGCGCATCTCATCGGGGCCTGCGCGCAGGCGCTTGGCGTCTCGGCGGACTGGCTGCTGGGCCTGTCGGAACGCCCCGAAAGCGCGGCGGACCTGCTCGCCAACTCCATGACCCTGACAGAGGCCCCCCGCGCGCTGGTCGATGAGCAGATCTTTGACTGGCACCGTGAGGCCGAGGGCTACAAGATCCGCTATGTGCCGCCCGCCCTGCCCGACATGCTCAAAACGCGAGAGCTGCTGGACTGGGAATACGCCCCCCATCTGGGCAAGACCACGCAGCAGGCGATCAACGCGTCAGAGGACCGGCTGAACTGGATGCGCCGCTCGCAGTCCGACTATGAGATCGCCCTGCCGCTGTTCGAGGTCGAGTCCTTCGCCGCCGGAACCGGTTACTACGCGGGCCTGTCCGCTGACATCCGGCGCGAACAACTCACCCGCCTCGCCGGACATTGTGAGTCGCTCTACCCCCGGCTGCGGTTCTACCTGTTCGACGCGCGGCGGCTGTACTCAGCGCCGCTGACGGTGTTTGGCCCGCTGCTGGCGGTCATCTACCTTGGCCGCAACTACCTCGCCTTCCGCGACACCAACCGGGTCGAGGCCATCACCCAGCATTTCGACCACCTCGTCAAAGAAGCCAGCATCACCGCCCGCGCATTGCCCGACCATTTGCGGGCGCTGGAGGCGCGGATTGGGGGGTAGGTGGGGTGACATCGTGGGGTCGCTGCGAAAGAATCAGTTAGTTAGGGCGGAAACCGGACCTTCTCTGCGCGCGCGAACTCACCCTTGCCAGGACGTGGAAGCGGACATACCGCGAAGTTCGCGCTGCGGAACCCCGGGTGACCTACAGGGAGAGCGGAACCTCTTCGCTTGCGATTGCGATTAATGCCAAGGGCGACCGTTCAGGAATGATCACGTTAAGACTTAAACCAGGAGACTGTCCGGGAGCCATTGGCAGGCTGCACGGCGCAGGGAAGGCGAATGTGAGCTTGCAGAGGCGTATTCGCGGCAAGAACATCCGCTGCCCCCACTCGGCGGAAGCTGCGTTGATGGCGAATATACGCTACGAGGTTCTTGGAATGCCCACAGCTTTCGGCATCGCCGGCTACTAAGGCGGTCACACGCGCCACGAGGTCGTTGGATCTCCGCCACCCGCAAAAACGAAGAGAGGTTGAAGAACAGCCATGACCCCCACATGCGAAGGTGTGGGAGATCTTCGACACACTTCGGGCTCGCAGACCGTGCCGCCACCGGTCAGTCGTAGAGACGGCTTTATTGCATAGTAATGTGTTTCGACATATATATTGGAGCATGGCTATGAAGATGTTCAGAAAAGGCTCCACCGCCAAAGGCAAGCCGCTCCGGTCTCGGCGCGGCTCTTTGCACGTGGGGATCAAGGATGTCAGCGCCAAATTCAAGCTTCGCAACGGCACCTTCGTGGTCCCGAACTCGGGAAAAGCCCGGAGGAAGGTCGTGCTGGGGCGGATAGCACGGATTCGGTCAGAGAAGCCCGAGCACGTCCCACTTACCGCAGAACACATGGCGCGTATCGAGGAAATCTGCGCGGAGCCAATGCGCCCCACCGAGCACTTGCTGGCAGCCATCAAGCGCGCCGAAAAGGTCAGCTGAAGGCTGTAAGCTGATTGAAGTTAGAAGCTCTCGACAGAACGACACATGACGTCGCGGCCTTCGATTCCGGTGTAGAGGCGTGTAACTCCGACCTCGTAAGCCAATCCAATAAGATACGGAACCGCTGCCAGGTGCTGTCAGAGGGCAGCACCATCTTGGCGTTCGGCCGATACTCGATCGTCGTCTCAGGGCCGAAGAAGGATCTCACTCCGCTTGTTCGCATCGACTACCTCGCGCGAGACCTGACCAGCCCTGCAGGCACCGGCACCGACATGCTGATTCACCTCTTTCGCACCATTGCCAACGATGAACGGACCCACGATTGCAAAGGCGTTCTAATCGACTGTCTGAACTGCGGCGACGCGAAGCAAACGGCACGACGATGGAGTTACTTCACCGAGAAAGTTGGTTTCCGTTCGATTGACGGCGACCCAAATGCGGTTTCAGGATACGCCTTTCTACCAATGGTAATAGTGCGAGCTTACGCCGCAGCATAGTTTGGTGTCCATTAGCCCGGTGCGGTTGCGCGCCAGACATCAAACGTCTCGGCTACAGTTCCTCAGGGACGCTGTACGATGCTGCGCAGTGCCAGGAAAGTCTGGTATGGGGAAGCCGCGCTGCGGCTATGGCCATGAAGCGAAAGGCGGCTCAGGGCCGTCAGTGACGTGAAGCCTCTCGCTACAAGCGCGAACTCGAACTGGCAAACCGTGGGTGGTTTCGACAGTAGCTGTCGAATGACGCAGCCTGTCTGCCAGTAAGCCTTCATACGCCGAAAATTACGCCTGACCCCGGCCTGAAACACCCCACTCCAAAACGCCAAACCCTAACAAATCCAAAAAATACCTCTGTAACCCATTGATTTTCCATAGGCGCAGGCGTGTCCACGCGTGGACACGCCCACAAAACCCTCAGATCAATAGGGCATCGGATGCGCCTTGTGCGCCGCATCCAGCGCCGCCAAAAGCTCCTCTGACAGCACCACTTCAGTCGCCCCCAACAGATGCTCCAGCTGCTCAAAAGTCGTCGCGCCAAAGATTGAGGAGGCCACAAAAGACCGCCGCGCCGACCACGCCAGCGCCATGTGCGAGGGATCAATCTCAAAGTCCCGCGCCACCTTCAGATAGGCGTCCACGGCGGCAAAAACCCGGTCCGTCTTGCGTCCGCCCATGCCTTCATTCAGGCTCATCCGCGACCCATCCGGCACGGCCCCGCCCTGATACTTGCCGGTCAAAAAGCCCGCCCCCAAAGGCGAGAACGGCAGCAGCCCCACATCCTCATAGATCATCATCTCGGCCAGATCCGTGTCGGCCAGACGGCAGAGCAACGAATACTCATTCTGAATGGACGCCACCCGCGGCCCCCCCACGCGCTCGGCCGCCTCCAGCCACATCTGCGTGCCCCAGGCGCTTTCATTCGACAGGCCAAAGGCGCGGATCGTCCCGCGCTGCACCTCTTCCTGCAGCGCGCCCAGACAATCCTCCATGTCGGCGATCACCTGCGCCCGCGTCCACCCCGACTGCGCCGGATCATAGCGCCAGTTCTTGCGGAACATATAGCTGCCCCGGTTCGGCCAGTGGAACTGATAGAGGTCGATGTAATCGGTCTTGAGCCGCTTCAGCCCAGCCTCAACCGTCTCACGGATCGTCTTGGACGAGATCGGCGCCCCATCGCGGGCAAAGCTGCCCTCGCCGGAATGTTTGGTGGCCAAAATCCACTCCCCCCGCCGCCCCGAGGCCTCGTTCCAGTCGCCGATGATCTCCTCCGTCCGACCCAAGGTTTCCGCACGCACCGGGTTCACCGGATACATCTCGGCGGTGTCGATAAAGTTGATCCCCGCCTCCAATGCGCGATCAATCTGGCGGAACGCCTCAGCGGGCTGCGTCTGGTTGCCAAAGGTCATGGTGCCAAGACAAAGCTCGGACACCTGCAGGCCGCTTCGGCCCAGCGGGTTCATTTTCATGGGATCGTCCCGTCATTTGTTTGCTTTGGCCGCAAAATGACACCCCCCGCCCGGATGGCAAGGGGGCATCACCCCGCGCGTCACATGTTGGAAATCCAATACGTGAAATATTGAGAACAAATGCGGAACATGCTATAGATCAAGACATGACCATGGCCTCTGCTCCCGCCCTTCTGTCCCGCCGCCCCCATGCGCCGCCGCCCGCGCTGGTGCTCTGGCGTGACCTCATCCTGCCGCTGTGCAGGGTGCATGAGCTGTGCGGGCAGGCGCGGCGCACGCTGGCGCTGCATGTCGCCGCGCAGGCGGGGGGGCCGGTGATCTGGATCACCCGCCGCCACAGTCCCGATCAGCTGAACCCCTGCGGCATGGCGGGTATCCTGCCGCCGGGCGATGTGATCTTTGCCGCCACCGACCGGCCCGACGACAGCCTCTGGGCGATGGAAGAGGCGTTGCGCAGCGGCGCAGCGCCCGTGGTGGTCGCCGATTTGGCCGAACCACCTGCTATGACCCCCGTGCGCCGTCTGCATCTGGCCGCCGAAGCTGGCGCTGAGGTCGGGCTGTGCCGTCCGCTGGGGCTGCTGCTGACACCGGGCGCGGGTGGCGCGCCGGGGATCGAGACGCGGTTTCGCTGTGACCCCGCCCATGCCCCCGGACAAACCGCATGGCGGGTCGAACGCCTGCGCGCGCGGATGTTGCCGCCCAAGGTGTGGCGGTTGACCGACAACCGACTAACCCACTGGTCCGAACCCGCCACCGGGTAAAAGGTCGAAAAGATAAATTTATGTCGCAAAGCCACCTGACATCCCTGATGGAAAGGCGCAGAACTCACTCATGCGACTGGTCATTTCATTTGCCTCCCTCTTTCTGTCCGTCATCCTGCTACAGCTTTCGTCCGGCAGTGTCGGACCGCTTGATGCGCTTTCAGGCCTGTCGCTGAACTTTACCACAGCGCAGATCGGCTTTCTGGGGTCGGCGCATTTCGCCGGTTTCTTCGTGGGGTGCTGGTGGGCACCGCGCCTGATGGGCAACGTCGGACATTCCCGCGCCTTCGCCGCCTTTACCGCACTGGGGACCATCGGCATCCTCGGCCATATCCTGACCGACAATCCCTATGCCTGGGCCGCACTGCGGATTGGTCAGGGGATCTGTGTGGCGGGATGCTACACCGTGATCGAGGCATGGCTGCACGCCAAGGTGACCAACGAAAACCGGGGCCGCGCCACCGGGGCCTACCGACTGGCCGACATCACCGCCTCGCTGGGCGCGCAGCTGATGATTTCCATCCTGCCACCTGCACATTACGTCAGCTACACGCTGTTGGCACTGCTCTGTACCGCCGCGCTATTGCCGCTGACACTGTCACGCCTCAGCCCGCCAGAAACGCCAGAAGCGCCACGCCTGACGCCGGGCCTTGCATGGGCGCGGTCGCCGCTGGCGGTGGCGGGGGTGCTGGTCTCTGCCCTGTCGAGCGCATCGTTCCGGATGGTCGGGCCAATCTATGCCACCGGCGTTGGCCTCCAGACCGGGCAGATCGCGCTGTTTCTGGCCTCTTTCGTTGCGGGCGGCGCACTGGCGCAATACCCGGCGGGTTGGCTGGCGGACCGCTATGACCGGCGCTGGGTGCTGATCTGGCTCTCCGTCGCCGCTATCGCCAGTTGCATGTTAACCGCCACCGCAACCGGCCTGCCCACAATCGGAATCATGCTGACAGCGGCACTGTTCGGCCTGACCACCTTTCCGATCTTCTCGATCGCCGCAGCCCACGCGCATGACTTTGCCACCTCCGAAGAACGTATCGCCCTCTCGGCAGCGTTGATGTTCTGGTACGCGGTTGGGGCCATCGCCGCGCCCTGGATCGCCTCGCTGCTGATCGAGAGGTACGGCCCGCCCGCGCTGTTTGTCATGATCGCAGTGGGCCATGCGTTGCTGGTAATCTTTGGCCTGATCCGGATGCAAAGCCGCCGAGCCTCTGACACCCGGACCCGCTACATCTACACACCGCGCTCCAGTTTCATGGTGGGCCGCCTGCTGTCCAACACGCGTGAGCGCGCGAAAAAGGGCGACTAAGACACCGCGCAACCGAACGGCCCAGTTTGCAACACGCTCTGGCCTCTTGGGCGTTGGGTCGGTACACCACGCGCAAACCTCAGGACGGACAAGCGCGCAGATCATGGCACGACATCTCATCACTTCCGCCATTCCCTACATCAATGGCATCAAGCATCTGGGCAATCTGGTGGGCAGCCAGCTGCCTGCTGACCTTTACGCCCGCTACCTGCGCGCCCGCGGACATGAGTTGCTGTTCCTCTGCGCCACGGATGAACACGGCACCCCTGCCGAATTGGCCGCCGCCAAGGCGGGCAAGCCGGTGGCCGAGTACTGCGCCGAAATGTGGGAAGTGCAGGCCAAGCTGGCCGAAGGGTTCCGGCTGTCGTTTGACCACTTCGGACGCTCATCGTCCGACCAGAACCGCAAACTGACGCAGCATTTCGCCAAGGTGCTGGATGAACAGGGCCTGATCCGCGAAGTGTCCGAGACACAGATGTACTCCAAGGCGGACGGGCGTTTCCTGCCTGATCGTTATATTGAGGGCACCTGCCCCAACTGCGGCTTCGACAGCGCGCGCGGCGACCAGTGCGACAACTGCACCAAGCAGCTGGACCCGGTCGACCTGATCAACCCGCATTCGACGATTTCCGGCTCCACCGATCTGGAAATGCGCGAGACCAAGCATCTGTACCTGCGCCAATCCGCGATGAAGGACCAGATCGAGGAGTGGATCGACACCCGCGAAGGCTGGCCCGTGCTAACCACCTCCATCGCCAAGAAATGGCTGAATGACGGCGACGGCCTGCAGGACCGGGGCATCACCCGTGACCTCGACTGGGGTGTGCCGGTGCAAAAGGGCGATGAGCCTTGGCCAGGGATGGAGGGCAAGGTTTTCTACGTCTGGTTTGACGCGCCCATCGAATACATCGCCTGCGCGCAGGAATGGGTGGACGCGGGTAAGGGTGACGATTGGGCCCGCTGGTGGCGCAATGACAAGGGCGCAGAGGACGTGCGCTATACCCAGTTCATGGGCAAGGACAACGTCCCCTTCCACACGCTGTCGTTCCCGGTGACGATCCTCGGGTCGGGTGAGCCGTGGAAGCTGGTCGATTACATCAAGTCGTTCAATTACCTGAACTATGACGGCGGCCAGTTCAGCACGTCGCGCGGGCGCGGCGTGTTCATGGATCAGGCGCTGGACATCCTGCCCGCCGATTACTGGCGTTGGTGGTTGTTGAGCCATGTGCCCGAAACCTCGGACAGCGAATTCACATGGGAATCGTTCCAGTCCGGCGTGAACAAGGATCTGGCCGATGTGCTGGGCAACTTCGCGTCGCGCGTGACCAAATTCTGCCGGTCAAAGTTCTCTGAGGCGGTGCCGGAGGGCGGCACCCCCGGTGAGGCCGAGGCCAAGCTGATTGCTGATCTGACGGCCAAGGTGCGCGAATATGAAACGCACATGGAGGCGGTTGAGATCCGCAAGGCCGCCGCCGCCCTGCGCGCAGCATGGGTTCTGGGCAACGAATACCTGCAAGAGGTCGCGCCTTGGTCGACCTTCAAGACCGATCCAGAACAGGCAGCGATGCAGATCCGTCTGGCGCTGAACCTGATCCGTCTCTACGCGGTGATTTCGGCCCCGTTCATCCCGGACGCCTCCGCCGAATTGCTGACCGCAATGCACGCCGAAGACGCGGGCTGGCCCGATGACGTCGAGGCGGCGCTGACCGCCCTGCCCGCTGGCCACGCCTTTGACGTGCCAGAGGTGACCTTCCGCAAGATCACCGACACAGAGCGCGAAGAGTGGCAGGAACGGTTTGCCGGCGTGCGGACCTGAACAGGGCGCACGCTGCTTTGGCAGCGCGCCCATACGCCCATGCCACGCTGACCGCCATGGCCTGCCACAGGGAGCTGGCTGATCCGCCTGCAGCCCGCGATTGACAGGCCCCCGCCCGCTTGATACCTCGCCGCCTTCCAATTCATGCAGGGGCATCACATGGCACGCAGGCGCAAGGGACGCGACATTTCGGGTTGGCTGGTTGTCGACAAACCCGCAGGCCTGACCTCGACCGCTGTGGTCAATAAGGTCCGCTGGGCGCTGGACGCGAAAAAGGCGGGCCATGCGGGCACGCTGGACCCCGAGGCAACCGGCGTTCTGGCCGTGGCGCTGGGAGAGGCGACCAAAACGGTTCCCTACATCACCGACGCACTCAAGGCGTACCGATTTACCGTGCGCTTCGGACAGGCCACCAACACCGACGACGCCGAGGGGGAGGTGATCGCCACATCCGACCTGCGCCCCAGTGATGAGGACATCAAGGAGGCGCTGCACGGTTTTGTCGGCGACATCATGCAGGTGCCGCCGCAATTCTCTGCCGTCAAAATCGACGGTGAACGCGCCTACAAACGCGCCCGCGATGGCGAGGAAATGGACATCGCCGCCCGCCCTCTGTGGGTCGAGGAACTGGTGCTGACCGACCGCCCCGACGCCGACACTGCCGAACTGGAAATGATCTGCGGCAAGGGCGGTTATGTCCGCTCTATCGCGCGCGATTTGGGCAAACTGCTGGGCTGTCACGGCCATGTGCTGCGGTTGCGCAGGGTCTGGTCCGGTCCGTTTGAGGCAAGCAATGGCCTGACGTTGGAGGCGATCGAACAGATGGCGCGCACGCCCGAACTGGACGAGCACATCCTCCCGCTGGAACTGGGTTTGGCCGACCTGCCGGAACTGCATTGCACCGCGCAGGGCGCTGCGCGACTGCGAAATGGCAACCCCGGCATGGTGATCCCCGGCAACGTCGAATACGGCGATGAGGCTTGGGCGTCTTTCGAAGGCCGCCCTCTGGCCGTGGGCCGCTACAAGGCGGGTGAATTGCACCCCTCAAGGGTCTTCAACCTAACCGACTAGGCGTCCTGCGGCCGGGGACGGTGGGCGGGGCGACTTGGCCCCGCAGGGGGCAAGAGCGCCGCTCCCGTCCCGCCGGCTACTTTAACATCCCCAGCCACTTGCGCAGCGCCTCCAGCGCCTCGGGCTCATCCAGAAACGGGATGTGTCCCCTGCCCTTGACCTCGACCGCGATCATGTCCGGGCGTCGCTTTTGCATCTCGGCAAAACAGGCAGGCGTCAGCAGGTCTGAATTCTCACCCCTGAGCGCACACAGAGGCAGCCCCGCCAAGGCATCGAAATACGGCCACAAATCCGGGGCGGGTTGCACATTGCCGCCCAGCACCGCCTCGCGCAGCTTGGCATCATAAGGCAGGTCCAGACCGTCCTCGCCCTGCACAAACAGCCGCTCGGCCTCTTCCAGCCAACGGCTTTCGGGCACGCCAACAAATCCGGTCATCACCTCCGCTCGCCGTTTGGCGGCCTCGGCCAGCGTCTTTTGCGGCGGTGTGCGTCCCAGATAGCCCTTGATAACCTCCAGTCCGGTCCCCGCAATCTCTGGCCCGATGTCGTTCAGCGCCACCCCCAGCAGCCGGTCCTTGACCGTCGCGGCCAGAACCATGGCGATCAGCCCGCCACGCGAGGTGCCCAGCACCGCCACCTTGTCCAGCCCCAGATAGTCCAGAAGCTCCATCGCGTCGCGCCCTTCGACAGGGATCTGATAAGTCTCATGCGGCCCACGGTCCGATTGCCCACGCCCCCGGTAATCCAACCGGATCAACCGCACGCCGGTCAGATGTGGCGCGACGAAATCAAAGTCACGACTGTCACGCGTCAGCCCCGCAAGGCACAGCAACGGCAGCCCCTCGCCTTCATCGCGATAAAACAGCGACAACCCGTCAGAGGTCGTGAAATGTGGCATCAGACAAGCTCCGGTATGGTGGTCAGATCGCTCAGGACATGGGCCGGCTGCGCCATAAGGCGATCCATCGGCAGGCCCATACGGTTCACCCAGACCGTGTCAAAGCCATAGGCCGCCGCCCCCGCCGCGTCCCAGCCGTTGGAGGACACAAACAGCACCTCATCCGGCGCACAGCCAAATTCCTGCCCGACCAGATCATAGACCGCGCGCGCGGGTTTGAAGATGCCAACCTGTTCGACGGACAACAACGCCTGCAGGAATTCGCCAATCCCGGCACTGTCGACCGCGCCCTCCAGCATGTCCTTGTTACCGTTCGACAGGATCGCCGCCGCAACGCCCTTGGCGCGCAGTTGCGCCAGCATCATCGGCACCTCGCGGTAGGCAGGCAGTTCCCAGTACAGCGCCAGTAGACGTTCGCGCAGTTCCAGATCGTCCAGCCCGGCGCGTTCCATCGCCCAGTCCAGACCGTCCTTGGTAACCTGCCAAAACGGGACATAGTCCCCCGTGACTGCCCGCAGCCAACTGTACTCCAGTTGCTTGGTGCGCCAGTCGGCAGCCAGTTGCGGCCAGACATCTGCCAGCGCCGCGCGCCCCGGTTCCTCGGACGCCACGCGCGCGGCCCCCGCCACATCAAACAGCGTGCCATAGGCATCGAAAACGCAAACCTTGATCGCCATGATCGCTCTCCTCTCGGGATTTTGCGGCACCCTGACACGGGTCGCGACCGCCGAAAACCCCGATCCGGGCGACCCCGCACAGACAACCGTTTGCAATACAGTCGCCGGAAGCATAGTTTATTGCCAATCTTGAGCACCCGGGACGCCCCCGGCCTCTCCCAATCACCCCCCCAAACATCGAGGTTCCCCCATGACGCAGGTCAAATCCGGCGACACCGTGCGCATTCACTACACCGGCACTCTGACAGACGGCACCAAGTTCGATTCCAGCGAAGGCCGTGACCCGCTGGAATTCACCGTTGGTGAGGGTCAGATCATCCCCGGCCTAGAAAAGGCGATCCCCGGCATGGTCGCCGGCGACAAGAAAACCGTCGCCGTTCCCGCGGACGAGGCATATGGGCCGACAAACCCCGACGCGCGTCAGGACGTCCCCCGCACGGAAATCCCCGCCGACATCCCGCTGGACCTTGGCACCCAGTTGCAGGTTCAGGCCCCCGACGGTCAGGTGCTGCCCGTGACCGTTGTCGCGGTGACCGAAGAGGTGGTGACGTTGGATGCCAATCACCCGCTGGCGGGCAAGGATCTGACATTCGACATCGAACTGGTCGAGATCGCCTGACTTTTCTCCATACTCTTGCATCTCCCGAATCGAGGGCAGATTGATGGGCCTGTTGTTGCAAATGACAGGCCCGTTTCATGTCTACGATTTACCGCCTCCTCACGTCTCTGACCCTCTTGGTTCTCGCTGGCCCGGCGCTTGCCGGAACGTGGAGCAAGATGACCCCGTCCGGATACGGCGACTGTTCCCTACTGTTCGAGGGCCCCATCGCCAAAGGGGACCTGACCCGCGCCATTGACGAGGGCCTACTGGACCACTACGCGCCCCGCATCTGCCTCAACAGTCCCGGCGGATCGCTGCCCGAGGTGCTGGCCTTTCTCGAAGCGTCGGACCGTTCCGAAAACGGTTTCTACTTTGGCACGCGCGTGCGCACGGACAACGAATGCCTGTCCTCTTGCGCGATCCTTTTCATGTTCGGCATGACCTTCGGCGCCAACAGCCCATACCCCAGCCGTCAATTGGAGCCCGGCGCAAGGTTGGGTTTTCACTCGCCCTTCATTCGGGACGACGCAGCCCCGGCAACGTCGGACGCAGAGGTCTTCTCTGTCGCGTTGCAGGTGGCCAAACTGTTGGCAGACCGTTCCTACAAGGCGACGTCAACAGTAGGACCGGCATTGCCGCAGGAACTTTTGGCGCTCGTGCTAGGCACGCCATCGGCAGAGATGCGCTATATCGACACCTTCGCCGAAGCGCGGCTGTTGGGCATCGAAATGACGGAAAACATCGAAGCCAACACCATTTTCGTCGACACACCGGAAAACATGGACCGGCTGGCTCGACAGATCTGCCAGTCGAGTCACACCCTGACATTTCGGCGATCGTTTGTGAAAGAGGGGTACAATTTTGACGACCTCATAACCCGCGCCTCGGACCCGACCACGGCAGACATCGTTTTTCCCGGGGACCACCAAGTCCATTACAGGGGCCGCGTTCCACCGCAGGCCAACCAACCCGAAAAGTACATCTCTGTCCTGACGGGTCCGGGCTATTTTCAACCTCACTGGAACAGCGCAGGGTCATCCATGTACTGCCGTGTCGAGCTCCAGATTAAACGCGGCGGCGGCGGCGTCCAAATCCCCTACTACACTGCTGACTTTAGTTTTCTCGGCCTTGTGGACCTGAATAGGGACCCCGGACAAACATCGACGTTTTTTGAAATGAGCATTGGCCTTCTGCCGCTCGACACGAAGTACTGACCTGCGGCAAAGCCCTTTCTCCTCACCCGGCGTTCGGGGTAGACCCCCCCAAACGGAGGGACAACACACCATGCACATGGCTCAATTCGGCGATCTGCGCCTGCACTATGACGTCACCGGCCCCGAAGACGGCATGCCCGTCGTCTTTGCCAACTCGCTGGGGACGGATTACCGGCTCTGGGACAAGATCCTGCCGATGCTGCCCGCAGACCTGCGCATCCTGCGCTTTGACAAACGCGGGCACGGGCTGTCGGATGTGCCGGACGGGCCCTACAGCATGGGCGCGCTGATCTCGGACACCGAAAAACTGATGGACCATACCGGCTTCAAGGACGCCATCTTTGTTGGCTTGTCCATTGGCGGGATGATCGCACAAGGGCTTGCGGCCAAGCGGCTGGATCTGGTCCGCGCGATGGTGCTGTCCAATACCGGGGCCAAGATCGGCACCCGCGACATGTGGGCCGACCGGGTCGCCGCGGTGAATGAGGGCGGGCTGGCCTCGGTCGTGGACCCGACGATGGATCGCTGGTTTTCCAAACCCTTCCATGCGGACCCTGAATTTCCGGCATGGCGCAACATGTTCCTGCGCACGCCTTCGATGGGCTGGACCGGCTGCGCGGCTGCCATTGCAGGCACCGATTTCATTTCCTCCACCAGTGGGTTGCGCCTGCCGACGCTGGCCATTGCCGGGTCAGAGGACGGGTCGACCCCGCCCGATCTGGTGTTTGAGACCGCCGATCTGATCCCCGGCGCGCAAAAGGAACTGATCCGGGGCGCGGGCCACCTGCCCTGCGTGGAAAAACCAGTGGAGTATGCCGCCATACTCTCTGCCTTCCTGAAGGCACAGGGCGCAGGTTAACGGCATGGCGCGTATCCTGCTGGTCCACGGCGCATCGCATGGGGCATGGTGCTGGCGCGCCATGCTGCCCGCGCTGACCTCCCTTGGCCACGATGTCCACGCCATCGACCTGCCGTCACACGGCGACGACCCGACTCCGGTCAACGACGTCACCTTACAGCGCTACGGGCAGGCCATCCTTGACGCGCTGGACCGGCAGACGGTGTTGGTGGGGCATTCCATGGCCGGTTTCGCGATCACCCAGGCGGCCGAGATGGACCCGACGCAAATCGCAGGTCTGGTCTATCTCTGCGCCTATGATCCCTGGCCGGATCTCAGCCTGACTCAGATGCGGCTGGAGGCCGACGAACAGCCGCTTTTGCCCGCCATCCGCATGGCAGAGGACCGGCGCAGCTTTACCTTCGATGCCGCCATGGCGCCCGATCTGTTTTATCAGGACTGTTCGCCGGAGGACGTCGCCTACGCGCTGGACCGCATCTGTCCGCAATCGGCTGCCGCATCTGCCACGCCTATCCCCCTGACGGACAACTCGCGCAATTTGCCCCGCAGCTATATCGTCTGCACCAAGGACGGTGCCATTCCTCCTGCCTTTCAGCGCGTGATGGCATCGCGGTTTGACCCGGCCCGCGTGGCCGAGTTGCCCAGCGGCCATTCGCCGTTCTTTTCCATGCCTGATGCGCTTGCCCGCACCATCGACACCTTAGTGAAAGTCTGATCGTCCATGCCCGCCACACCCTTTGACAGCGCCCACCTGACCCGCCTCTTTGCCACTGGCGACACCGCCCGCCTATTCTCGGACAGCGCCGAAATTCGCGCCATGATGCTGGTCGAGGCGGCATTGGCCAAGGCGCAGGCCGCTCAGGGCATGATCCCCGAAACCGCCGCCGCCGCAATCCAGCGCGCCAGCGTCGAATGCCAGATCGACCCGGCACAACTGGCCGAGGCGACGGGCCAGAACGGCGTTGTCACACCTGCCTTTGTCAGTGCCTTTCGCGCCGCGATGAATGCGCCAGAACACGCGCAGTTCCTGCATTGGGGCGCAACCTCGCAGGACGTTCAGGACACCGGGCTGATGTTGCGCCTGCGTCAGGCACTGGCCCAGCAGGAGGACCGCTTGCGCGCCACCCTGACCGCGCTGGCACGGCTGGCGACCGACCACGCGACAACCCCGATGGCCGCGCGCACCTATGGCCAGCACGCCACGCCAACCAGCTTTGGCGCGCAGGTCGCCGCATGGGGCTGGCCGTTGATTGAGGCGCTGAACGCCCTGCCCGCTTTGCGTGAAACTGCGCTTCGGGTTTCGCTGTCCGGCGCGGCGGGCACCGCGTCCGCGCTGGGGACGGACCCGGCGGGCCTGCGTGCCCACATGGCAGAGGCGCTGGGGCTGGGCGATCCGGGGCATAGCTGGCACAGCGACCGCACGCCGCTCCTATCCATCGCCTCATGGTTCACGCGCACAGCGCTGATCGCTGGCAAGATGGGGGAAGATTTGACCCTTGCCACCCAAAGCGGCATTTCCGAGGTACGGTTGGGCGGCTCTGGTGCGTCGTCAACCATGCCGCAGAAACAGAACCCGGTAGCCCCCTCCGCACTGGTGGCGCTGGCCCGCCATGCGCAGGGGTTGGACGCGACCCTGCAAGGCACCAGCCTGCACCGCCAGCAGCGCGACGGCGCGGCATGGTTCACCGAATGGCTTTGCCTGCCGCAACTGGTGCTGACCTCAGCCGCCGCGATGACCCATGCGCAGGAACTGGCAGAAACGCTGACCCCCGACGCCGACGCCATGGCGGCCACGCTGGACGCCACCGGCGGGCTGCTCATGGCAGAGGCGCTGTCCTTTGCGTTGGCGGACTCCATGCCCCGGCCAGAGGCGCAGGCCCTGTCAAAGAACCTGTGCAAAGAGGCCATCGCCAGCGGCCGCCCTCTGTCAGAGGTCGCCCGCGCGGCCCATCCCGATCTGCCGCAAACCCTGTTTGATCCGGCAACCCAGATGGGCACCGCCCCGGCAGAGGCGCAGGCATTTGCCAAGGCCGTCACCTCGCTGACGGCCTGAACAGGCGATGCGCCCGCGCGTTGTCTTTCTGCTGGCCACCGTGACACTGAACGCCATGGGCATCGGCCTGATCCTGCCGGTCGTCCCGGACCTGATTCAGGAAGTGACCGGCCAGCCCCTGTCAGAGGCGGCGCTGATCGGCGGCGTTCTCAGCACGATCTTTGCGGTGATGCAGTTCCTCTTTGCCCCCTTCATGGGCCGCCTGTCTGACGCCTATGGCAGGCGGCCCGTGCTGTTGGGCACCCTGGCGATCATGGTCTTGGACTATATCGTTCTGGCGCTGGCCAACACGCTCTGGATGCTGGTGCTGGCACGGATGATCGGCGGCATTGCCTCGTCCACGCAATCCACCGCCAGCGCCGCCATTGCCGACCTGTCAGAACCGGGCAAACGCGCACGCGGCTTTGGCCTGATCAGCGCAGCCTTTGGGCTGGGTTTTGTTCTTGGCCCGGTGCTGGGCGGCCTGCTGGCAGAGCTGGGCACACACGCGCCATTCTGGGCGGCAGGAGGGCTGTGCGGCGCGGGCGTTTTGCTTGGCCTTATGAGCTTTCCCGAAACGCATGCCGCCGCACATCGCCGCCCTGTCACTTGGCGCGGCGTCAACCCGTTTGGGGCCTTTCGCGCCCTGAACCGCCTGCCCGGTTTGACCCGCGCGCTGGTCGTCTATTTCCTGTACAACGTGGCCTTTGGCACCTATCCGGCGATCTGGTCGTTCTTTGCGCAGGCGCAATTCGCATGGTCGCCCGCCATGATCGGCCTATCACTGGGAGTCTTCGGCGTGTCCTTTGCCGTCGTGCAGGGCGGATTGATGGGCGTGCTCCTGCGCGTCTTCGGAGAACGCGGCACCGCAACGCTCGGCCTTGCCGTCTCGGCTATGGGCTTTGCCGCGCTGGGACTGGTGACCAATGGCATGCTGGTGCTTTTCTTCGCCCCGATTGCGGCCATTGGCGCGACCTACGCCCCCGCACAACAAGCCATTCTCAGTCAACGCCTTGGCCCCGACGAACAAGGAGCGTTGCAGGGCGTGCTGACCTCCACTGTGGCGGTTGCCATGATGGTGGCCCCCGCGCTGATGTCTCAGGTTTTTGCACTCTTCACCGCGCCTGAAAGGCAAAATCCCCTGCCCGGCGCGCCTTTTTTGGTCGCTATGACATTGGTCTTGGCGGCGCTGCTGCTCTTTGTCTGGCCGAGGCGCCTCCCTGCCGTAACGTAACGGTCCGCAAGCGACAGGCATCATGTCGGTTTCTGACGGGCGACGGCCCAAACCCATCCTCAGGGTCAGCCAAAACACGGGGAGTCTTCCACCATGCCACGCATTCGCGCTGCGGTCTGTACCGCCTTCGACGCGCCCCTCCAGATCGAAGAGCTTGACCTCCGCGCGCCCGGCGCCGGAGAGATCGAGGTCACGCTGGAGGCGGTCGCCATCTGCCATTCCGACATTTCTTATGCCGAAGGGGCTTGGGGCGGCGATCTGCCCGCCGTGTACGGCCATGAGGCGGCAGGCCATGTCACCGCTATCGGGGGCGGCGTCACCGACTTGAAAGAAGGGGACCGCGTTGTCGTCACCCTGATCCGCGCATGCGGCACCTGTCCCAATTGTGCGGGCGGCCAGCCCACCATCTGCATCGGCGACCGACGCAGCGACCCGGTGCTGATGCGCCCCGATGGCACGCCGGTGATCCCCGCCATGTTCTGCGGCGCCTTTGCAGAAAAGGTGGTCGTCGATCAAAGTCAGGTTGTCGTCATGCCGCAGGACATGCCGGCAGAGGCGGTCTGCCTGCTGGCCTGCGGCGTGATCACCGGCATCGGTGCCGTGATCAATGCGGGCAAGATGCGTCCGGGCGATGACGTGGTGGTGATCGGTGCCGGGGGCGTGGGCCTCAACGCCATTCAGGGGGCGCGAATTGGCGGCGCACGCCGGATCATCGCCGTCGACATGAGCGAGGAAAAGCTGGAAACCGCCCGCGCCTTTGGCGCAACCGACGGCGTGCTGGCCAGCGAAGCGGCCCCTTGGAAAACCGCCACCGACATCATGGGCCGTGGCGCGGATGTGGTGGCGGTGACCGTGGGCGCGATCCCCGCCTATGATCAGGCATTGCGCTACCTCGGTTGGGGCGGGCGCATGGTGATGATCGGTATGCCCCATTCCGGTGCCATGGCCAGCTATGAGCCGGTTGTGCAGGCGTTCATGGGGCAGCAGATGGTCGGGTCCAAGATGGGCGATGTCGTGATCCAGCGCGACATCCCGTGGATGGCCGACCTTTACCGTCAGGGTCGCCTGAAACTGGATGAACTGGTTTCAGGCCGCTGGGCACTGGAGCAGATCAATGAGGCGATTGCCGACACCAAGGGTGGCGGCGCGCGTCGCAATGTGATCGTGTTCGACAAATCGTAACTCGGATTTTCGCTGGAAATCCGTCTCTGCGTCCAACATCGCTCCCGCAGGAGGGCCCGCCTTGAAACTCCGCGATCTCGATATCATCGTCACCGCGCCCCCGGCCCCCGGCTGGGGCGGGCGTTACTGGATTCTTGTCAAACTGACGACTGAGAACGGCATCATCGGTTGGGGCGAATGTTATGCCTCGTCGATTGGGCCAGAGGCGATGCGCGCCGTAATTGAGGATGTCTTTGCCCGCTACTTTGAGGGCGAAAACCCCGAAAACATCGAACGCATGTTCCGCCGCACCTATTCCTCCGGCTTTACCCAACGCCCCGACCTGACGGTTATGGGGGCGTTTTCGGGACTGGAAATCGCCTGTTGGGACATTCTGGGCAAGGCACGCAATCGCCCTGTCTGGGCGCTGCTGGGCGGCATGATCAACGACCGCGTGCGCGCCTATACCTATCTGTATCCTTTGCCCAAACACGGCATGGACGATTTCTGGACCTCCCCCAAAATGGCCGCAGAATCCGCACTGGACTGCGTTGATCGCGGCTATACGGCGGTCAAGTTCGATCCCGCAGGCCCCTATACCATGCGCGGCGGCCATCAGCCGGGCATGCGCGACATTTCCATGTCGGTCGCCTTTTGCAAAGCGATCCGGGAGGCGGTGGGCGACCGGGCCGACCTGCTGTTCGGCACCCATGGTCAGTTCAACACCGCAGGTGCGATCCGTCTGGGGCAGGCGTTGGAACCCTACCTGCCGCTGTGGTTCGAGGAACCGATCCCACCCGACAATCCGTTGGAATTTGCCGAGGTGGCGCGCGCCGTCCGCATCCCCATCGCCACTGGCGAACGGCTGACCACCCGCGCCGAATTTGCCACCCTGTTGCGCACCGGCGGGGCCAGCATCCTGCAACCGGCATTGGGCCGCGCGGGCGGCATCTGGGAAATGCGCAAACTCGCCGCTATGGCCGAAAGTTTCAACGCGCAGATGGCCCCCCACCTGTATGCCGGTCCCATCGAATGGGCCGCGAATATCCAGCTTGCCGTCTCCATCCCCAACCTGTTGATCGCCGAATGTATCGAGACCCCGTTCCACGATGCGCTGATCAAGGGCACCATCAAGGTCGAGGACGGCTTTATCCCCGCGCCACAGGGCCCCGGTCTGGGCATAGAAGTTGATGAGGAACTGGCCCGCGCGCATCCCTTCACCGGCGATGGTTTGCACTTGCAGATGCAGGATGCGCCTTGTGATTATGCAAACGGCAACGCGTTTCAGGGCGGAGCGCCAGCAACCGAATCATGATCTCGCATTTCCGGAACGAGGCGTTTATATTGCTCTGAAAGAGCAAACCGCGAGTCCCATGGAAGATCTGACCAAACTGCCGCCTCCCCCGGAGGAAATGCAAGCCAATGCCCAGCACGCTGCCGCCTTTCTCAAGACGTTGGCGCATGAAGGCAGATTGATGATCCTGTGTCATCTGGGGTCAGGCGAAAAATCCGTGGGCGAACTCGAAGAATTGCTCAGCATCCGACAGGCGGCCGTCAGCCAGATGCTGGCGCGCTTGCGCGAGGAGGGGCTGGTGCAAACCCGGCGCGACGGCAAGACGATCTACTACAGTCTGGCAGACGACAACACCAACCGGGTGATCGGTCTATTGTACGACATATTCTGCGCCCAATCCGATGAGTCCTGCTGACCCCCCTTATTCCGGCCCTGACCTGTGTCGTCTGACCGCCTGCGCCGTGGTGGACCTGCTCAAGCGCGGCGAGGTCAGCCCGCGCGACCTGACAGAGGCTAGCCTGTCGCGCATTGCCGAGACCAGTCCTGCCATCAACGCCATGGTCACGCCCTGCCCTGATCGCGCACGGCGGGCCGCCGATGCGGCGAACCCGGCCAGCCTGCTGGCGGGTCTGCCCATCGGCATCAAGGATCTGACCCCGGTCGCCGGGATCCGCAGTACCTGTGGCACGCCCGCGCTTGCCGACCATGTGTCCAACACCTCGGACCCGATGGTCCTGCGGCTAGAGACCAATGGCGCGGTGATCGTTGGCAAGACAAACACGCCCGAAATGGGCGCAGGGGCCAATACCTTCAACCCGGTCTTTGGCATGACCCGAAACCCGTGGAACACCACAATGAACGCCGGTGGCTCATCCGGTGGCGCGGCGGCTGGGTTGGCCACAGGTGAGGTCTGGCTTAGCCAGGGGTCGGATGTGGGCGGATCGTTGCGTACTCCGGCCAGCTTTTGCGGCATTGTCGGGCTGCGCCCCTCCCCCGGAGTGGTCGCCAGCCCCGGCGGCGACGGCTTCAACCCGTTTGGTGTCGAGGGGCCAATGGCCCGCACGGTCGAGGATTGCGCCCTGATGCTGGACGCCATGGCGGGCTGGGATGCGGTGTCGCCGCTGTCATACCCGGCCCCGGCGCAAAGCTATCTGGCCACCTGCCGCGCCGACGCAGGCAAAATCCGCATCGCCTATGCCCCTGATCTTGGTGGGTTGACCCCGGTAGAGCCGGACATGGCCGCGCTGCTGTCGGACGCGCTGACCCGACTGCAGGCGCCAGATGTGACGGTGGTCGAGGCCGCGCCGGATACCACCGGCACCGACGCCGCCTTTCGCACGTTGCGCGGGCTGGGAATGTGGACCGGTTTCCGCGCCACGCCCAGCGCCGTGTCGGACCGTTACAAGGCCACGCTGCGCCAGAACATCGCCGAGGGCGGGGCGCTCACTGTCGACGACATCGCCGAGGCCCACCTGACCCGCGCACGCCTTTACGACACCATGCGCCAGTTCTTTGGCACCTTTGATGTGCTGGCCGGTCCGGTCACCGGCATCGGCCCGCTGCCGGTCGAGATTGAATATCCGCCCGAGGTCGCAGGCCACCCCAGCCGCGATTACATCGACTGGCTCCGCTTTGCCTTTCTTGCGACGCTGTGCGGACTTCCGGCGCTATCGCTGCCCGTGGGCCGCGACGCGCGCGGCCTGCCGGCGGGCCTGCAACTGATCGGCCCGCCAAGGGGTGAGGCGCGCCTGTTGCAGATCGCCCGGCGGCTGGAACAGGCGACGGGGTTCCCCCCGACGCCCATTGATCCGGTGGTGACACACTAGCAGAGCGTTAGGCGGCCGCCTTTACCTCTGCCCAATCCCAGGGCCGGACAAAATCGCCCAGCACCTTGCCGACTTCGTCCTGTGTTGCGCCGTTCGCCTGCACCTGTGCCACCAGACCCCGGCTCTTGTCGTCGACCACCGCCACGACGCGCGCAGCACAGCCCGCCTTTTCCAGTGCGTCGTTGTAGACGCGTGTGATGGCATGTTTGCGCAGATCCGGCTTGAACACCTTGCCGACCGCTGTCTTGGGCAGTTCCGGCAGGATGGTCATGTGTTTGGGATGTGCGGCGCGTTCATGCACATGAATGCGGGCGTGCTCCAGCAACTCTGCCTCTGTCACCTCGGCACCGGCCACCAGTTCGACGAAAGCACAGGGCAACTCGCCCGAGTGTGCATCGGGCTGGCCGATGGCCCCGGCAAAGGCAACCGCCGGATGCGCCAGCAGCGCCTCTTCGATTTCCGCCGGGTCGATGTTGTGACCACCACGGATGATCAGATCCTTGGCCCGCCCGGTGATCCAGATATAGCCATCTGCATCGATGCGTCCCAGATCACCGGTCCGCAGATGGGTGCCATAGTGGAACAGATCCGCATTCTTGGCCGCCTCGGTATAAGTCTTGCCCGCATAGACACCGGGGTTGGACACGCAGATCTCTCCGATCTCGTCGACACCACATTCCACCGGCTCCCCCTCGACCATCCGGATGATCCGGACGTCCGTATAGGGCAAGGCGATTCCGACAGAGCCGACTTTCTTTTCGCCATCGACCGGATTGACCGAGACAAGGCAGGTCGCCTCGGTCAGGCCATACCCTTCGCATACGGTGACACCGCAGGCCGCCTCAAACCGCTTGAACAGCTCTAACGGCATGGGCGAGGAACCGGAAAAAGCCGTCTTGATGGATGAGATGTCGGCGTCCACCTTGCGCTGCATCAGCGCCGATACCGCCGTGGGCACGGTGATGACAAAGGTCGTCTTCCAGCGTTCGCACAACTTCCAGAAATTGTCGAACACACCCTCACCCCGATAGCCCGCAGGGGTCGGGAAGACCACATGTGCACCCGAAAACACCATGGCCATCAGGATCACATGGCACGCAAAAACGTGGAACAGCGGCAAGGGGCACATGACGCTGTCGTCTTCGCTGAACAACAGCGTATCGCCCAGCCAGCCATTGTAGAGCATCCCGGAATATGTGTGCTGCGCAACCTTGGGCATGCCGGTCGTGCCGCCGGTGTGGAAATAGGCCGCCACACGGTCCGCCGTGCCATCCGCAAAGGCCAGCGTCTTGGGCTGCTTGGCCATTTCCTTGCGGAAATCCTTGATGTCGGCGTGATGGTTGCCCGGGTTCTTGGGCCGCACAAACGGCACGATCCAGCTTTTGGGCGGGGTCAGATAGCGGTTGAGATCGACCTCCAGCACCGTGTGCACGTGGGGCGCATTGCGCACCGCCTCGGCCATCTTCTGCGCGATGTCAGACTTGGGAAACGCCTTGAGCGTGACCACAACCTTGGCGTCCGTCTCGCGCAGGATCGACGCGATCTGTTCCGGCTCCAGCAGCGGGTTGATCGGGTTCACGATCCCCGCCACCATTCCGCCCAGCAGCACGGCGATGGTCTCATTGCAGTTGGGCAGCACATAGGCCACCACGTCGTTTTCCCCCACACCCAGACTGCGGAACAGGTTCGCCGCCTGTGCGGTCTGCGCCTGTACATCGGCCCATGTCAGGGTTTCAGCCTTGTCGGTCGGACCGGACAGCAGCTGATAGCTGACTGCAGGTCGGTCCGGAAACCGCATCGCCGTGCGCGTCAACTGCCCCCACAGCGTCGGCGGAATATCCCGCTCTGCCCAAGGGCCTTCGGCCACGATTGCATTGCGATCGTCCACTCCCGCATAGGTCATGGGCGTCTCTCCTCCCGTTTTTTCGTTGCCGCCAGTGTGTGAGCCTTTGCCATTTCACGCAAGTGCGCGCAACGCGGCGGCAATCATGTGGTGACGCAGCGTTTTGCCTGACATTAAGCCAGCAGCTTGCTGTTTACGGGCGCTCTGGCCGGGCTTTACGCGTCATGTCTTTCACAGAGATCGAATTTGTGGCAATGAAACGCCTTATGGACCACCCGTTGCTCGAACTCATCAACGCCCGCATCGAGGCGGCAGAACGCTCTGGCGCTTTCGACAATCTCAAGGGCGCGGGCCGCCCGCTGCCCGCCTGCGACGACCCGCAAAACGCGGTCATGACCCGCATCCTGAAAGAGAACGGCGCCGTCCCCGAAGAGGTCGCCCTCCTCCGCGAACTGGCCACCCTGCGCGAACGTCTGCGCGACACGCACGACCGCAGCGCCCGCGCGGCTCTGATCCGCGACATCGCGCTCGCTGATACCCGGCTGGAAATCGCCAAACGTCGCTGACAGCGCGCGCCACGATCAAGGCTTGTCCCCCGCCGTGCTTCTGGGGCAAACCGGGGCGCAGCATTAGGGAGACGCGCGCATGGTATCGGTCAAGGAACAGTACGAAAGCTATCCCTACCCGGAACGTGACCCGGCAGATGAGAAAAAGCGCCTGATCACCGGCTCTCCTTCACATCCGCTGGAAATCGACCACTACCTGTTTCAGGGTCAGCGCGATTGGTCGCAAACGCTGCGGGTTCTGGTCGCGGGCGGCGGCACCGGTGATGCACTGATCCAGATCGCCCAGATGATGACCAGCGCGGGCGCCCCCTATGAGATCACCTATCTGGACCTCTCCAAAGCCTCGCGCGCAGTTGCCGAGGCGCGGGCCAAGGCGCGCGGCCTGACGGGCATCACCTTCGTCACCGGCAGCCTGCTGGATGCGCCGGATCATGGCCCTTTTGACTATATCGACTGCTGCGGCGTGCTGCACCATCTCCCCGACCCGGACGCGGGCTTTGCCGCCCTGCGCGCCGCCGTCGCCCCCGGCGGCGGCATGGGCTTCATGGTCTACGCGCCCTACGGCCGCTCCGGCATCTACCAGCTACAAGAGGCTTTTGGCACGTTGTACGACGGAATGGCCCCACAGGTACGGCTGTCCAAGGCGAAAAAGCTCGTCGGCACCCTGCACAAGGGCCACCCCTTTGCCGCCAACGGCAATGTCACCGATCACAAACAAAGCGACGCGGGCTTTTATGACCTGCTGTTGCACGGACAGGACACGCCCTTTGACATCCCACGCCTGCTGGCCACGTTGGAGCGGACGGGCTGGAAACTGCAGTCGTTGCTGCCCCCCGGCCTCTATGATCTGGCGCGGATCACCGACCGGCCCAAGGATATGGACGACGCCACCGCCATGGCGCTGGCCGAAAAACTGCGCGGCACGATGAAAAAGCACCTCGGCTATCTTGTGCCCGCCGATGAGGACCGCCCGATCGCACGCGGATCAAAACAAAGCCTGATCCCGCGTTCGCCCACCAGCGATATGCGCAAACCGGCGCAGGCCGTGGCGCAGGGCCGCCCGCTGCCGATCACCCTGAAAGAGGCCGATGTGCAGATGCGTATCCCGCGCGACTGCGCGCCGCTGATGGCCGCCATCAACAACCGTCGCAGCCTTGCTGAAATCCGCGAGGTCACAAAGATGGACCCGCTGCGCTTTGCCGATCTCTGGGGCCGTCTGGAACGCGAACTGACGGCTTGGGGCCTGCTGCATTACTCCCGCTTCGGGCTCTGATCCATGTGCGGGCGGTTTGCGGTCACCCTGCCCCCCGACGCCATGGCGCAACTGTTCAAGGCGGTGCCCTCGAACGACCTGCCAGAGGTGCCCAACTACAACGTCTGCCCGACAACGCAGATCCACGCGGTGATGGCGGACGAAACCCGTCGCCTTGTCTCTATGCGCTGGGGGTTCCTGCCGCACTGGTACAAGACCCCCAACGGCGGCCCGCTGCTGATCAATGCCCGGGCAGAGACCATCGCCGAAAAACCCGCCTTCAAGGCCGCGTGCCGCGAACGGCGCTGCCTGATCCCCTGCACCGGCTTTTACGAATGGACCAAGGACAGCGAGGACAACCGCCTGCCCTGGTACATCCATGCGACCGATGACGCCCCACTGGTTTTTGCCGGGGCCTGGCAAGACTGGGAACGGGATGGACAGGCCTTCCGCACCTGCGCCATCGTCACCTGCGCTGCCAATGACACCCTGTCGGAAATCCATCACCGCATGCCGGTGATCCTGTCCCCCGACACCTGGGGCAAATGGCTGGGCGAAGACGGTCCCGGCGCGGCCACCTTGATGACCGCCGCGCCAGAAGACGCGCTCCGCTTTCACCGGGTCGACCCTGCGGTGAACTCGAATCGCGCCAAAGGCCCCGACCTGATCGCGCCAATTTAACCGCCAGTTCCCCCGTCCACGTCCGCCCGCGATGTGAAACCCCACCTGCACCGCCCCCGATCCGGCTTCTACTGTCCTGAAACACCCCGGGGTGAGGCCGTAGGCCGACGGGGTCATGCTGGATGCATGCCACTGGCATGACGCCCCTTCCACCTTTTGAACTTTGGCAACGTCAGGTCAAATACTCGAAAGCCCGGCCTATCTCAGCGTTTTACGGCGGGGCATGCATTGGACGGCAAAGCTGGGGGCCTAGCCCAACCCCGCCATGGCAAACAACGGCAGTACAGCCATCGCCCAGCTCAGACCCAGATCATCAAACCCCGCCCCCGGCGAGTTACTGTCTTCCTGCGCGTCTTCGTCCGGCAGTCTGTCATACAGACCTTCATCCGCCTCTGCCCATGCCTCCTGTCCCGGCGCAAATCCCAACAACCGCAAAAGCTCCTGCGCAGCCTCAGCGGGATCGGCAGCGGTTGTGGGCGCCGGCACCGGGGCCTCGCGCGGCAACAACTCATGTATCTCAGCCCACAAGTCCCCCGCAGGGCCATCTTCCGGCACAGGGCCGTTTGCGCCTTGCATCGGTCGCGCGCCCGCGGTCCCTGACGGCTCCGACTCGCCAAACGACATCAATTCCGCCCAGTCTTGCAGCGCCGCCCCCGGCCCGTTGTCCTGCACCTCTGTAATCCTATCGCCCGCCTCCAGATCAGGGTCGAAGAAATTTGACCTGACCTCGGTTTCCGCGTCATGGAGGCCGGTGTCCGGGGTCTGACCACTCTCGGTGAACCCCATTACCATGGCCCCATCCGGTGCGGCGATCACGGGCGGCTGTTCAGGTGCGGCGGCGGGCATGCCGGGCAGCGCATCAACCTCGGCGCTATCGGACAGATCGACCTCTGTCAGATCATCCGACACCGCCGCAGGGTCAAACTGTCCCGCCCCCGGCGCGGTGCTGTCAAACACCGGCGCAAACTCCGCCGTCGGGATCACGTCGATCAGCCGCAGTTGCAGGATCTCACCCTCGGCCAGCACCACGTCCACCATCCCGTCGTCATAAACCTCGTCCGGCTCCAACCGCTCCAGCACCGCGTCCGAGGAGGTATCGCCCGGCGCCTGCCCCGGAGCGACGCCCAGCACCACTGCCTCGACCCCGCCGACATCCGCCACCAGCGGGCGCAGATCGACACCGCTTTGGACCACGCCACCCCCCTGCGACGCGGTGATATACAGCAGCATGTCATCGCCATCGGCAAAGCCATGTACCTCGATCCCCGCGCCCTCATACTCTGTCTCGCGGGCATCCTTCGGCGCGAAATCCAGCATCGTCATGCCGGGCAGGTTTTCCGACATCAGGGCAAACATCTCACCGGGGGGCGTGTTGCCGGAATAGCTCATCCCTTCGCTCAGCGCCGACGGCGTGTTCTGGATCAGCGGCCAGACCTGCGCCGCATCTACGCCTTCGGCCATAAACGCCTCGACCTGTTCCAGCATCTCCTGCGCCTGAAACAGACCGTAATCCTGCGCCTCGTCCAGCGTGGATGAATTCGACCGCAGGTTCCATTCGGTCACATGGATCTCAAGATCCGGATTTTCCTCAAACCATGTGTCTTGAATTTGATCGAGGTGGAAATACCGCGTGTGCGGCGCATCGGGACCGCGCGAATAGACATGCGCGATGATGCCGTCCACGGCATCCAGTTCCGCCGCGTCGAACTGTTCGATCACTAGCAGGTTGTTGACCTCGGTCCAGTCGATCCGCGCGTTTGGCGACAGGTTCAGCCCGTAGGTGGCGTTCAGATCGGCGGCAATCTCGGCGTCGGTAAAGCCGTCATAGACCTCATCCAGCGAGGATTCGCCAAAGTTGGTGCCCATCTGTACCAGAATGTCGACCTCTGCCGCCTCGGGGTACAGCGGGGCCAGCGCCTGCAATTCGCTGTCGATGATGCGCGTCATCTCGGACGCGACGCGGCCATATTCGACCGCGTTCATCCGCCCCGATCCCCAGTATTCATTGCCAATCTCGAACCCCGCGACCGGCGCATCGCCGTAGTCCCCGGTGATCACCTCACGCACGAAACCGCGCAGTTCCGCCTCATCCACCGCTGCGAACCGGTCACCATTGTCGTCAAACCGCGTGGCAGAAATCTGTTCGCGCGTCGGCAGCACAATCGTCACCGCGCGGCCCGTACCCTCGGCGAAATCCATCGCGTCCGACAGCGGCATGAAATCCACCACCTCACCGGTCTCATTGTCAGTGGCGGTGACAGCATCCGGGTTCGACAGGTCAAAAAAGCTCTCTGTCAGCGACCCGCCGGGATAGCGCAGTGTGGTGACGCCCAGCGCCTCGACCGCCTCGGCATGGCTGCCGGGGCCGGTCATCGGCGCGCGCGGCGCAAGAAGGTTACCGCCGAACAGCCAAGCGGTGGCAGCCTCGCCAGCACTGGCAAGGGGTATGGATAGAATGGGCATGATCGCCTCTGCCTGAGGGAAACTCAGGGAGAGATTGGCGAAGAAATGGAAACGAAGCGTCTACACGAGCCGGACAATGCCTAAAACTGAAACGATCTCTAGCGCCCGCCCGCCAGCAGCGCCGCCGCCAGCATATCCGCCGCCGAGGTGCTCAGCGCCAGCGGCGTGTCGTGCAACATCGACAGCCGCATCAGCGCCTGCAAATCCACATCCCCGCCATGCGGCACCGTCGGGTCGGCGAAAAAGATCACCGCGTCCAGCTCGCCGGTCGCCACCAGCGCGCCCAATTGCTGATCGCCGCCCCGGTCGCCGCGTTGCAACCGGCGAATAGACAGTTCCGGGGCCAGTTCGGACAACATCCGCCCGGTGCTTCCGGTGCAGATCAAACGGTGCCCCGCCAGCGCCGCGCGGTGCCGCAGCACCCATGCGCGCAGCTGCGCCTTGCGCGTGTCATGTGCCACCAGCGCCAGCCGCCGGGGGGCCGTGGACACCGCCCGCGCCCGCGTTGTGATCGCCAGTATCGCGCGCACCTGCGCCGCGAACCCGCTGCCCTCTGCCGGAAAGACTCCAGACAGCGCCGCCGTGCCCACGGTGAACCCCGCCGCCCCCGCCTGCGCGCAGGCGGCAACCCGGTCTTCGCTGTCGATGCTGCCCGCCATGATCACCGGTTTGCCCACCGCGCCGCAGACCGCCTTCATCAGCGCGGGCACCGCGCCATCAAACCGGTAAGCCAACAGGTCCAGCCCGTGCACATGCTCAAAATCCGCCAACTCGCGGGCGGAGGCGGCGATATCCTCAACCGGCCCCTCAAGTACGCTGGGATGGCCAGTGATCTTCCCCGGAAACGGATAATACCGCACCGGATGGTGTCGGGTGACCTCTGTCACCTCACGCGCCCGCGTCCCGCCCAGCAGGCAATCCACGTCGATCTCGACCGCCGCGCGGGCCGAGGCCAGCTCACTGTCCGCGTCCAGATACGACCGGCCCCCGGAGCTGCGGATCGCCGCCGCCAGCCCCTTCAATTCGGACAATGGCAGGCCCACGTCCTTGAACCCGATGTGGCGCACGCCACCCTCCAACGCCTCTTCCAGACGCGCGCGGGCGTCGGGGATGGTGCGGTCATTGGCGGTCAGCATGAGGATAAAATCAAAGGCCATGGCTCAGATCTCCGGTGCGGTCAGGGGCATGGCGCGGGTCCATGTGGTGGCCGTTTCTGCGATGCGCAGGTGCGGCGCATACAGGCTGCTGTCGATCAGCGATGAGAGATGCCCCAGCGCCGCCGCCGGGGCCAAACCGCCAGCAATCAACGCCGAGAAAACGTCGCCCACCCCATGCGGCACACCGTTGCGCAGCGGCACTGGACAGACCTGCGCGCCCTCCGCAGTCACCCGCAGCACCCCGGTTGTGCCCGGTCCGAAGGGGGCAGAGGTGACCAGCACCTCTTGGGCAGGGTCCAACAGGGTTTCGGCGGCGGCGCGGGCCGCCTGCATATCGCCAGCGGGTGTGCCCGTCAGCCAGCCCAGTTCAAACAGGTTCGGCGTGAGGACGTCTGCCAGCGGCACCAATCGGTCCCGCAGCGCTTCTGCCGTCTCTTCGGCCAGATACAGCCCCTTGGGTGCATCACCCAACACCGGGTCAATCACGACCCGCGCCCCCACGGCACGCACCCTTTCCACCAGTTCGACGGCCAAGGCCACATGCTCGGGTGTCGGCAGATACCCCACCAGCAGCGCGTCCTGCTCCGCAAGCCAGCCGTTCGCCTCTACCGCGTCGATCATCGCGCCGATCCGTTCCGGCGGGATCGGCACGCCGGCAACCTGCGGCCAGCCCGGATGATTGGACAACATCACCGTCGGCAGTTGCGTGACCGTATGACCCAGCGCCTGCAATGCCGGGGCCCCGGCCGATGCGCCGACGTGACCATAGGCCACCCAACTGGACAGGATCAGGATGCGGGCCATGTGCCGTGCCTTTGACCCCAAGTCGACATCACACCGTTTTTCCCTGCAAAGACACCCGCATCCGAATTGATCATCCAGATTTCCTTCCGGCTTTCGCCATTGAACCCTCGACACGACCTTGACCCCGATTTGAGTCTATCATAGGACATAACCCGCTGAGCGGGCGTTGTGTAATGGTAAGACCTCAGCCTTCCAAGCTGATGATACGGGTTCGATTCCCGTCGCCCGCTCCATGATCCTTCCCTTTCCGCCCCTCCCCCGCGTCAAGACGGCGCTTGACCCTCTCGCCCCGCGTGGCAAAACGCGCTGTGCGTGACAAGGAAGGAGCCCCCATGGCCGCCAAGAGCATCCCCGCCACCGGCGAACAGGAGCGTGAGAAGTCACGCAGGCTGAAATCCCTGCGCGCACTCTGGCCCTTCTTGGCACCCTACCGGCTTTTGATGCTGGCCGCCCTTGCCGCATTGACTGCGACCGCCACGGTGTCGCTGATCCTGCCGCTGGCCGTGCGCCGGGTCGTGGACAATTTCAACACCGAAGACGGCGCGCTGCTGGACCAGTATTTCGGGGCCGCGCTGCTGATCGCGGCGCTTTTGGCCGTCGGCACGGCGCTGCGCTATGCGCTGGTGACACGGCTGGGCGAACGCGTTGTGGCCGACATCCGCAAGGCGGTCTTTGACAAGGTCATCGGCCTGTCGCCGTCGTTCTTTGAGAAGATCATGACCGGCGAGGTGCTCAGCCGGATCACCACCGACACCACGCTGATCCTGTCGGTCATCGGGTCGTCGATCTCTATCGCGCTGCGCAACGTGCTGCTGTTCCTTGGCGGCATTGTCCTGATGCTGTTCACCTCGGCCAAGCTGACCGGACTTGTACTGCTGATCGTGCCCGCCGTCGTGATCCCGATCCTTGTGCTGGGTCGTCGCGTCCGCAAGCTCAGCCGCGAGAATCAGGACTGGATCGCGGCCTCCTCGGGCAATGCCTCCGAGGCGCTGACCAGCGTGCAGACCGTGCAGGCCTACACCCATGAAACCCAGTCGCGCGGCACCTTCGCCGATGTGACAGAGAAAAGCTTTGACGCCGCGCGCAAGCGGATCTGGACCCGTGCGGTCATGACGATGATCGTTATCTTCCTTGTCTTCACCGGCATCGTGGGCGTGCTCTGGATCGGTGCATGGGACGTGCGCGCAGGCGGCATGAGCGCGGGCACCCTGATCCAGTTCGTGATCTATTCCGTCATGGTCGCCGGTGCCGTGGGCGCCCTGTCCGAGGTGTTCGGCGAGTTGCAACGCGCCGCAGGCGCGACCGAACGCCTGGTCGAACTGCTGCAGGCAGAGGATACGGTCAGTGACCCGGCCACGCCGGTGCCCGCCCCCACGCCTGTCCGGGGTGAGATCACCTTTGACCACGTCAGCTTCTCCTACCCCTCGCGGCCCGGGATCTCGGCCCTCGCAGAGGTCAACCTGACCATCGCGCCGGGCGAAACCGTGGCCCTCGTCGGCCCCTCGGGCGCGGGCAAAACCACCATCATCCAGTTGATCCAGCGGTTCTACGATCCCGCAGAGGGTCGTATCCTGCTGGACGGCGCGGCGCTGGACGCGATGGCGCGGCACGACTTCCGCCGCCACATGGCGCTGGTGCCGCAGGACCCGGTGATCTTTGCCGCCTCCGCGCGCGACAACATCCGCTTTGGCCGCCCCGATGCCTCGGACGCCGACGTTGAGGCCGCCGCCCGCGCCGCCGCCGCGCATGATTTCCTCACCGCCCTGCCGGACGGCTACGACAGCTATCTGGGCGAACGCGGCGTGATGCTGTCAGGTGGCCAGAAACAGCGCGTCGCCATCGCCCGCGCCATCCTGCGCGACGCCCCCGTCCTGCTGCTGGACGAAGCAACCAGCGCGCTGGACGCCGAAAGCGAACGCGCCGTGCAACAGGCCGTCGATACTCTGGCCGAAGGGCGCACAACGATCATCGTCGCCCACCGCCTTGCCACCGTGAAAAAGGCCGACCGCATCGTGGTCATGGAGGACGGCCGCATCGTCGCAACCGGCACCCATGACGCGCTGGTCGCCGAAGGCGGGCTATATGCACGCCTCGCCCGCCTCCAGTTCACCGAAGGTATGGCGGCAGAATAACGCCGTAGGGCGGGCTTCAGCCCGCCACCCCTCCCCACGCGCAACACAGCAAAAAGGGCCGCACCCGAAAGGGAGCGGCCCACTGTCTTTGCCGGGACGGGACACCCCGTCCACAAAGCCTGTTACTTCATGGTGATCCGGCCATCGGTGTAAGGCTGATACGCGCCGTCTTTGGCCAGATACTCTGCCGTCACATCCGCCAGATCGGGGCCAAAGTCATAGGCGTTGTCGGCATCCTTGAACATCGCATAGCCGTCGCCGCCGTTGCGCACATAGTTGTTCGACACAGCGCCATAGACCTTATCCATCTCGACCGGCGCGCCGCCCACCATGAGCTCGGAAATCCGGCTGCCCGGCTCGGCGCTGGCATCCACGGTGAATGTCATGCCCGCCACCTGCGGGAAACGGCCCGCGCCTTCCTCGATCTGGCTGACGCCGTTTTCCAGCGCCTCGACCAGCGTCGCGCCCGTGATCTGGAAGGTCGACAGCGTGTTCTGGAACGGCAGCACGGTCAGCACCTCGCCCATGGTCACCTCACCCGCGTCGATCGACGACCGCAAGCCGCCGCTGTTGGCAATGGCCACGTCGATGCCCTGATCCTTGACCCGGTCCAGCATGGCGTCAGCGACAAGGTTGCCCATCGAACATTCCATCGCGCGACAAACGTCGCGGTTGCCGTCGATGGCTTCGGCGGTTTCGGCCACCACTTTGTTGCGGATCTCTTCCAGCGGCACGGCGGCCTCAGCGATGCGCGCCTTGACGGCGTCATCCTCAGTCACCGATGCGTCGATCAGGATCGGCGCACCCTCGGCAGAGATCACCTCACCTGCGTCGTCAAAGGTCACATTCAACTCACCCAGGAACTTGCCATAGGCATAGGCCTGAACGATCTGAACGCCGTTCACAACCGTCGGATAAGCGCCCGCAGCCCCGTCCATGTCACCCAGCAGGGTGTTGGAGTGGCCGCCCACGATCACGTCAACGCCGGTGGTGTTCTCGGCCACGCGCTGATCGACGACATAGCCAGAGTGCGACAGAACGATGATCTTGTTCACGCCCATTTCTGTCAGCTTGTCGACCTCACCCTGCACCGCATCCGACGGATCGGTAAAGATGATGTTGTCGCCCGGGCTGGCCAGCTCATGGGTGTCCTGCGGTGTCAGACCAATCAGGCCCAGCTTTTCGCCGCCGCGCTCGATTACGGTGGATTTCATCAGCGCATCCGCCAGCAGCGGTTCCCCTGACACATCGGCGTTCGACATCAGGATCGGAAATTCCACCGCATCCATAAAGCCGCGCAATACTTCGGGGCCATCGTCGAATTCATGGTTGCCGACGGTCATGCCGTCATAGCCCATGAGGTTCATCATCTCGGCGGCCAGCATGCCCTTGTAATAGGTATAGAACAGCGTGCCCTGAAACTGGTCGCCGCCATCAACAAGGATGTAGTTGTTGGTGCGCGCCTTGGCGGCATTGATCGCAGTGATCATCCGCGCGGAACCGCCAAAGCATTCACCAGCGGTGTTGTCCTCTGCGCTGCATCCCGAATCATACTTGCTGATCGGCTCAAAGCGGGCGTGAAAATCGTTGGTGTGCAGGATCGTCAGCGAATAATCCGCCTGTGCGGCCCCGGCGATCAGCGCCAGCGTGGCAGCGCCCGTCATCATGCGAAACATGAGGTTTCCTCTCTGTCGGTTGTGTTTATGCCGATAGCAGACCCCGGCGCGTGCCAAGAGTCAAAGCCTGACTTTGCGTCTCGCTCACGGCTGTAACAGCGGGATGACCCCCGGCCCCCGCTTTGCCCAATCAGCAACCGCCGCGCTTGACCCCGGTCACGCGGCGCGGCATCACTCGGCCCATGGAAATCTACAAGATCCTCCGCGCCGACGAATGGTCGGCCCTGCGCAGCCAAAAGGAAACCAGCGGCGCGCCAATCGATGTATCCGACGGGTTCATCCACTTTTCCACCGCCGCGCAGGCGCGCGAAACCGCCGCCAAGCATTTCGCCGGGGCCGACGGACTGTACCTCGCCGCGCTGGACACCGACGCGCTGGGGGACACCCTGAAGTGGGAGGTGTCGCGCGGCGATGCGCTATTCCCGCACCTCTATGGCCCGCTGCGCCTGTCGGACATCCTGTGGTGCCAACCGCTGCCTTTGGGCGCGGACGGCACCCACACCTTTCCCATCGGGTTTTCATGACCGGCCACATCGACCCCACGCGCGCCCAGTTCGACGCCTTCAAGGCGCTCGACCGGGATGAACCCTGCGAAATGCTGAACCTCGTTCGCTTGCGCGACATCGCGCAGTACCCACAGGGGCACGAACAGGCCGGATCACCCCTCACCGGGGCTGAGGCCTATCGCCTGTATGGCCAACACAGCGGCCCGGTCCTTGCCCGCGTCGGGGGGGCGATTGTTTGGCGCGGCGAGTATCGCACCACACTCGCGGGGCCAGAGGGCGATCATTGGGACCACGTCTTTGTTGCCCGCTACCCCACCGCGCACGCCTTTCTGGCCATGGTCACGGACCCGGACTATCAGCGCGCCGTCGTCCACCGGCAGGCCGCCGTGCAGGATTCGCGCCTGATCCGCTGCGCCCCCGCCGCCACCGGCGAGGTTTTCGGATGACCCCACTGGAACGCCTTGGCCTGACGGTCATGCACCGTCTGGACCCGGAAACCGCCCATGGCCTCGCGCTCACGGCGCTGCGGGCCGGCGTGGCGCACAGCCCCGGCCTTGTCACCTCGGACCGGCTGCGCACCACGCTGGCGGGCCTGCCCCTGCCCAACCCTGTCGGCCTCGCCGCCGGGTTCGACA
Organism: Antarctobacter heliothermus; assembly: GCF_002237555.1. Taxonomy (NCBI): domain Bacteria; kingdom Pseudomonadati; phylum Pseudomonadota; class Alphaproteobacteria; order Rhodobacterales; family Roseobacteraceae; genus Antarctobacter; species Antarctobacter heliothermus. The sequence continues at coordinate 420,379 of NZ_CP022540.1, forward strand.
AGAACGCCACAGCGCTTCAGGGCCTGTCCCGCGCCGGGTTTGGCTTTGTCGAGGTCGGTGCCGCCACGCCCCGGCCACAACCGGGCAACCCGCGCCCGCGCCTGTTCCGCCTGACCGAGGACCGCGCCGCGATCAACCGCTTCGGCTTCAACAACGACGGGATGGAGGCCATCGGCACGCGGCTGACCACCCGCCCTCGTGATCTGATCCTTGGCCTGAACCTGGGGGCGAACAAGGACAGCGACGACCGTGCCGGGGATTTCGCCCGCGTGCTGGCGCACTGCGGCGCAAATGTCGATTTCGCCACCGTCAACGTCAGCTCCCCCAACACCGAAAAACTGCGTGACCTGCAAGGCAAGGCCGCACTCGCCGCGCTACTCGCGGGTGTCATGCAGGCGCGCGACACACTGGCCACACCCATCCCGGTCTTCCTGAAAATCGCGCCGGATCTGGATGATAGCGAATTGGCCGACGTGGCAGAGGTCGCCCTGTCCTCCGGCGTGGCAGGCATCATCGCCACCAACACCACCCTGTCCCGCGCCGGTCTGGCCTCGCGCCATGCGACAGAGGCGGGCGGGCTGTCTGGCGCACCGCTGTTTGACCGCTCGACCCGTGTGCTGGCCCGGCTGTCGCAACTGACCGATGGCGCGCTGCCCCTGATCGGCGTCGGCGGTATCGGCTCTGCCGAACAGGCCTATGAAAAAATCCGTGCCGGGGCGAGCACCGTGCAACTCTACACCGCACTGGTTTACAGCGGCCTCAGTCTGGTTGAGGACATCGCCAAGGGGTTGGATACGTTGCTGGCGCGCGACGGATTTGACTCGGTCGCACAGGCCGTGGGCAGTGGGCGCGGCGCATGGCTCTGATCCCCGCCTGACCGCGTGCCGCCCCTTACAGGCGCGGCACAGCCTCCGCGACCTTCGCCGCACTTACAAACCCACGGATCAGGGCCGCCTCCTTGACCCCCGGCGCGCGCTCCACGCCCGAGGACACATCCACCTGCGCCACACCTGTCATCGCCACGGCCCGCGCCACGTTCTGCGGTGTCAGCCCCCCTGCCAACATCCACGGCCGCGACCAGCGCCGCCCGGCAATCAACCGCCAGTCAAAGGCCAACCCATTGCCCCCCGGCAGATCGGCCCCCTTGGGCGGCTTGGCATCCACCAGAATCTGATCCGCAACCCGCTGATACACATCCAGCTTGTCCAGATCCGCCGCCTCGGCAACACCAACCGCCTTCATCACCGGCAACCCATAGCGCGCGCGCACCTCGGCCACCCGCTCCGGCGGCTCTGTCCCGTGCAATTGGATCATGTCCAACGGCACCTGCGCGATGATCTCGTCCAGCAAGGCGTCCGAGGGGTTCACCACCAACCCAACCTTGGCCAGCCCGACAGGTGCGCGCAACGCCAGATCACGCGCCGCAGCGACAGTGACATGGCGCGGACTCTTGGGGAAAAACACCAACCCGGCATAAGAGGCCCCTGCCTCGGCAACAGCATCCACATCCTCAGGCCGCGTCAGGCCACAGATCTTAACGCGCACGTCCGCCATGCAGGCCCCTGCTTCTTCTTTGTAAAAATACCCCGGGGTGAATGCGCCCTATGGCGCAGAGGGGCAGCGCCCCTCCTCTCCCGTCGACGGAATCAGCTGGCCTGATCCAAGATCGCCAGCACCTCGTCCTTGTCCTTGTCGCGCTCGGCCTGCGTCTTCTTCAACTGACGCTCCAGCTTGCGCACCTCGGTCTTCTTGGCAGAGGCTTCGGCGCGGTATTTGTACTCGCGCAGCCACTCATAGACCTCGCCCAGAACCCAGCCCAACACGAGAAATCCAAGCGCGACGGCAAACAGTGGCACCTCGACCGAGAACGCCAGCCTATCCATTTGCGGGATACGCGCCAGCCCTTCGGGCAGCGTGTTCAGCGTCACCCACTGCAGGTTCGCGACACAGACGACCGTCAGAACAATAAGCAGGATCGCGTAAAAGGCGTAAAGAGCGTAGCGCATGGATTACTTTCCGTTCAGGCGGTCCCGCAAGAGCTTGCCGGTCTTGAAAAACGGAACGTGCTTTTCATCGACCTCGACCGACTCCCCGGTGCGGGGGTTCCGCCCGACGCGCGCGTCCCGCTTCTTGACCGAAAAGGCCCCGAAGCCCCGCAGCTCGACCCGGTCGCCCCGAGCCATGGCGTTGGTGATCTCTTCGAAGATCGTGTTCACGATCCTCTCTACGTCACGCTGATACAGATGTGGATTCTCATCCGCAATCTTCTGGATCAATTCAGATCTGATCATACACCACATCCCCCGTGGACTCGGCATTTGCCTTGGTCTTTTCCGCAACTATACGCGCCGAAGATTGAAACGGAAACCGCCTAAGATCGAGAAAAAATCAGGATTCGCAGCAGTTTGCGCGTCGAATCCCGGGTACAGGCGGAAATCCCCGCTGTCTTGCCAGCCATGGCGCGGTTCAACACCACGGCATCGCGGCCTGCGATTCGCCCCGCGCGACCCGTCCTCCGGGGCAAATTCTGTCGCATTGTATCCGTTAGTGGTTGCTCAAGACATCGCTCGCATAGTCACCGCAACGATTGACCAACGGGACGTTCCCATGACGTGCCATCCGTTGCATGGACTGGAGAGATTTTGACACCCTTCCCTTTCTCGGGCGCATTTCGCCGGGCCCATTTGCGCGCCTTGCGCAAACCTGTCGCCTCCCTTGTCAGGACTGCCCTCTTGCTGACCAGCTGTGTTCTCGGTGCAGGCAGCGCACGGGCTGACGACCACATTCTTGCCATCGGTGCCTGTCCCGCCTAGGCCGGTGTCCCGCCTGCCGTCTGTGAGACCGCCGTGACAGAGGTGACAGCCGCTTTGTCAGCGCGCTACGCCGTTCCTGATACACAGGTCCACACACTCCTGAATGCGCAGGCCACGGTTACAGGCTTTGGGGATTTTCTGAATGCCCTGCCGCCCACCGCAGCCGATGACCGGGTGTTTCTCTATATCGTCATGCACAACGGCGGCGGTCATCAGGATCGCGCCGCCTCCGCCAAGGATGACATCCTGGTGTTCTGGTCCGATACCGATCCCAGCGTGATCGAATTTGCCGTGGCCGAAGGCAAATGGCTCCGCGCCAGTGATTTTGGGGAGGAAATCGGCCAACTCGGGATGGGCACGCTAATCGCATTTCTGGAAGCATGCCAATCTGGTGCACTGGGTCTTGAGATCCTGCATGAAGCGACCCCAAAAACCGCGCATGTCACCACCATTGCCTCCGCGCAGGCCGGCCAATACGCCAACCTGACGCTGGACTACAAACAGCCGCTGTTCAGCAGCCTGCTGGTCGCCGCACTAAACGGCCCAAAACAACCGCTGTCAGTTCTGCTGACCACTGTTTCGGGTCAGGTCACCGACACTTCGGGGCCGATCTGCGCGGCGCACAAAGTCAAACCATCGGCCCCGGGCGGCTTTACCCCCGACTGTCGACAAACCCCCGTCATCCGGGATCCGCAGGCTGTCTTATCCGGCCTTTGATCCCGCCCCAGATGTGGTCACGCACCCGCGCGGCCCATACCCGGCCATTCCGGCCTTTTTAGAGCGTCCGTCGCTCATCCCCCCTCAAGTGGAGAATGACTAAGAAATATGCAATGGCAGCCGCAATTCTCGCAGCATCGACCCTGTCCGATCACGCATTCCACATCAGCATCGGTTTTGCGGAAGAAGGCAAAAACGCCGTACTCTGCGTCATCAAGGACGTGACAGTTCTGGCCGAAAAAGCCGGTGATTGCGATGCCATCGGAGGCATGACCAGCCATGAGGTGACTCCGGTCGCCAAATAAGCGCGCCACCTTCGCAGCTCTGCAAGACCCCGTGTCACGGCGGGGTCTTGTCTCCTCCGCAGGCATAGCCTGCCCCGGTTTCAGCGCGCTTCGCGTCATGTACGGACAAAAACCGCACGAATTCCGGTCGCCTGAATGGCCCCAAACCGGAAATGGGTGCCGACGCGGGCACCAGACGGGCGCCGTCGCCCCTCAAAATCGTCTGAATTCCTGCCGGGTCGTGCTACTGGCAGACCGCGGCAAACTCGGTCCAGTCGCCAGCCGCTTTTTCCGCAGGCTTGAAATAGATCAGCCGCAGTCCACCCTCTGCACAGGTCTTGGCGGCCTGTTCCTTGACGTCCTGCGCCGTCCAGGCAGAGCCATAGCGCCCGCGCAGCTGCTTTTGCCCCTGAACCTCGACCCGACGCATGGTCATCCCGGTGCCGCCTGAGGGCCGGCTCTGCATGACCTCTGTCCCGTCATCAGGGAGCACAATCTGGTCTTGCGCGGCCCCCGGCCCCGCCAAGATCAGCCCAAAGATCAACAGCACTACATGCTTCATTCGGATCCCCTGTCCCAAACGCCCCCTCGGCGTCCATAGCACAAAAGCAAAAAGGCCCCGCAAATGCGAGGCCTTTTCGGTGTCTTCACGGAACGAGATTACTCGTCGCGCTTGAGCGCCGCGCCAAGGATGTCGCCCAGCGACGCACCCGAGTCGGAGGAACCGAACTGTTCCACGGCTTCTTTTTCTTCGGCGATCTCGCGTGCCTTGATCGACAGACCCAGACGGCGGGTCTTGGTGTCGATGTTGGTGACGCGCACGTCGACCTTGTCACCGGTCGAGAAACGCTCGGGGCGCTGCTCGGCACGATCACGCGACAGGTCAGAGCGGCGGATGAAGGATTTCATGCCTTCGTATTCCACCTCGATGCCACCATCTTCGATCGCGGTGACCTCGACGGTCACGATCGAACCGCGGCGCACGCCATCAGCCGCTTCGGCGAACTTGTCGCCGCCCAGCGCCTTGATCGAGAGCGAGATACGCTCTTTCTCGACGTCCACTTCGGAGACAACCGCCTGAACGATGTCGCCCTTGCGGTATTCCTGAATGGCTTCTTCGCCACGCTGGTCCCAGCTGAGGTCCGAAAGGTGGACCATGCCGTCGATCTCGCCTTCGAGGCCAATGAACAGACCGAATTCGGTGATGTTCTTGACTTCGCCTTCGACCTGCGTGTTCTCGGGGTGTGTTTCTGCAAACACTTCCCACGGGTTGCGCATGGTCTGCTTGAGACCCAGAGAAACGCGACGCTTGGCGCCGTCGATTTCCAGCACCATGACGTCCACTTCCTGCGAGGTGGAGACGATCTTGCCGGGGTGCACGTTCTTCTTGGTCCAGGACATCTCAGAGACGTGGACCAGACCTTCGACACCGGGCTCCAGCTCAACAAATGCGCCGTAATCGGTGATGTTGGTCACGCGGCCTTTGTGGACCGAGGCCAGCGGATACTTGACGCCAACCAGATCCCACGGATCTTCCTGCAGCTGCTTCATGCCGAGGCTGATACGGTGGGTTTCCTTGTTGATCTTGATGACCTGGACCTTGACGGTCTCGCCGATCGACAGGATCTCCGAGGGGTGGTTCACACGGCGCCATGCCATGTCGGTGACGTGCAGCAGGCCGTCAACGCCACCCAGATCGACGAATGCGCCGTACTCGGTGATGTTCTTGACCACGCCGTCAATCGAATCGCCCTCTTGCAGCTTGCCGATAACTTCGGCGCGCTGCTCGGCACGCGATTCTTCAAGGATCGCACGGCGCGAGACAACGATGTTGCCACGGCGACGGTCCATTTTCAGGATCTGGAACGGCTGCTTGAGACCCATCAGCGGGCCGGCGTCACGCACAGGGCGCACGTCAACCTGGCTACCGGGCAGGAACGCAACAGCGCCACCAAGGTCGACAGTAAAGCCGCCTTTGACCCGACCAAAGATCGCACCTTCGACGCGGGCGTCGTCGGCGTAAGCTTTTTCCAGACGATCCCAGGCTTCTTCGCGGCGCGCCATCTCGCGTGAGATGACAGCTTCGCCACGGGCGTTTTCGGCGGAGCGGAGGTAAACCTCGACTTCGGCACCAACCTGAACGTCGGGATTTTCGCCTGGTTCAGCGAATTCTTTCAGATCGACGCGGCCTTCCATCTTGTAACCGACGTCGATGATGGCTTGTCCCGCTTCAATCGCGATGACTTTGCCTTTGACAACCGAACCTTCGTCCGGGGTGTCCATTTCGAGGCTTTCATTAAGGAGGGCCTCGAATTCCTCCATCGATGCGCTAGGCATATGTACTTACGGTCCTTTACAACAGTTTTCTGGCCACGCGGTTGTCTCCGCCGGTCTTGGATGATGTCCGCACTTGCGGCGAAACGGGTTGGTCAATGGGCATGCCGCAAAACAAAGAGGGCCGGATAGTGTCCGACCCTGCTCGATCTCTTTGCCGCGGCGATTTTGCCTTGTCGACGCGCGCGGTATAGAGCAGCCCGCGCGCAGGATCAAGTGCGACGTGCACCGCCGCCGCCTCATGCAGGTCTCCGCCATAGTTCGGACTTAGTTCTCGCAGGCGCACAGAACATGTTTACGGGTGAGGTTCGAATTGTTAACGATCCGCCACACGAAAACATGACTAATGTGCGGCTTAGCTTGCCCGAACTTTTTTTTGTTGCCGGTTTTCAATTAACGGAGACAGCCCAAAGCCACCCGCATTAATCCTTCGGGCGGAACACACTCAACTCCGTCCGATCCAACATTGACCCAAACTTTGTAGAAAGCGAAATCATGGCCGCCATCAACCAAACCAGCACGACCGCCACCGTCAACATCGTTTCGGGGGACGAGTTGTTCGTCAATTCGGACGTCGACGTTGTCACCTCATCCGGCCCAGCGGTCAGCGCGACCGGCGCGGGCACAGCTGACCTTTTTAACTTTGGCACACTCTTTGCTCTCACGAGTGAAGCGATCGATTGGGGTGTGCCGTTCGGCAACATCTACAACGCCGGAATGATCGGCAGCAGCAGCATCTCAAAGCGCGCGATCGATCTGAACAAGGATTATCTCACCGGCCTGCTAACGATCACCAATACCTCTACCGGCCTGATCGCTGGCGAAATCCACGTGCGTGAGAGTGGCGTAACGGCCTCCAGCCCGGGGATCGGCCAAGTGCGGGTCATCAACGACGGTGAGATCAGTGTCCCCGGAAACACTTCTTCCATCAGTACGGTTTACGGCGTCAATCTGGTAGGTGCGTTCAGTGCCTATGTGATCAACACGGGCCTCATCACAGCGGACGAGGGCATTTTTGTCGATACCAGAGGGGATGACGACAACATTCCGATCATCCGGAACAGTGGCATCATCAATGCCAAAATTTTTGACGGAATAGACTACGACAACGGCAGCACAACGACAGCGGGCCTGATTGAGAACAGCGGCACTGTTTCGTCGGTAGAGGACAACGCAATCGAGACCACGGGTTTTGTCGTTGTGCGCAATACCGAAACGGGCCTGATTCAGGGCGAAGTAGACATGACGGCGTTTTACGACGGCATCAACCGGCTATGGAACGCGGGCGTGATCCTTGGCGACGTCTATACCGGCAACAGTGACAATGCAGTCACCAACACTGGCGTGATCGAGGGCGACCTCAACCTCGAATCGGGCGCTGACTTCTACAACGGCCTGCACGGCGGAATAGTGACCGGGCTGCTCGACGCTGGCTACGGCGATGACACGCTCTATGTGGAACAGGACGACCTGCGGATCAACGGTGGCGCCGACATCGATGTGGTCTTTGCCCGCTCTGACGTGCTGGACGTGATCAACGTTGAGGAGATTCGCCTGCTTGGGACGGGTGATTTCACCGTGCTGGCCTCAGACGGCGCAGAGGCAATCTATGGCAACGGTGGCGACAACCTGCTGCAGGGCGAAGGCGGCAACGACACGATTACCGGCGGCGCGGGCGACGATGAAATTCAAGGCGGCGCTGGAGAGGATCAAATCACCGGCGACACCGGCAACGACATTATCAATGCGGGCGCGGACAATGACACTGTGTCTGGCGGCGCGGGGTCGGACACCATTCTGGGTGCCGCTGGTGAGGACCAGTTGAATGGCGGTGCTGGCAATGATTCACTGGATGGCGGCGATAACAACGACACGCTCAGCGGGTTTTCCGGTGACGATACCCTGCTGGGCGGTGGCGGCTCGGACCTGCTGGTGGGGCATGACGGCAACGACAGCCTTGACGGGGGGATCGCGTCGGATGTTCTGGACGGCGGCCTTGGCAATGACATCCTCCAAGGCGGTGACGGGTCGGACGTTCTGCGCGGACGCAGCGGCAATGACAGCCTTGACGGCGGCACCGGGCTGGACTTTCTCACCGGCGGGCCGGGGGCCGACAGTTTCATCTTCGATGAGATCACCGATGCGGGCGTTGGCGCCAACCGCGATCAGATCATCGACTTTGAACAGGGCGTTGACGTCATTGATCTCGCCAGCCTGATCGACGGCCAATTGGATTTTGTCGGCGCTGGTCCCTTTACCGCCGCAAATCAGGTTCGGGTGTTCGAAACCGGCACTGGCACAACCATCGTGCAGATCAACCTTGATGCCAACCTTGCCACGAATGAGGGTGAAATCCGGGTCGCGGATGTGGTTGGCCTGACGGCGGACGACTTCGCGCTCTAGGTCTTCGCCCCTACTCTCGGATCAAAGGTGTAGGCCGGGCTTCAGCCCGGCCCTCGCCTGCCATCAGCCCGCCTGTCAGCCCGCCGCAAACACCTCGCCGGACATTGCGGCGGTCATCTTCATCGGCATTTCTTCTGCCGCTTGCGCCCGGATTTCGACGATCTTTGCCTGCGCCGCTTCTGCCGTCGCGGCATCCGCGTATTCCGTCACCACCATGAAACTGCGGTCCGCAACGCGGACCATCGACACGCGCTGTGCCCCGACCGATTTGATCAGCGGCACATATTTATCGCGCGCGATGTCCTCCATCTCGTCGGTCCAATCGTCTGTTTCCCAATGTGAAATTGCAAAGTGGGCCATGGAAAATGTCTCCCTTTCACTCCCGCACCGGGACGGCACGGTGGTGCCATACTGCGCCTTTTTGCCCGAATCAGGAAGCAAGGCCGCCCGCCGTGCCCGATGGACCGCTCCGCCGGGCGCGGCGGGGACGGGCCTTCACATTGGCGGCGCAGGCCCTATCTTAATCGTATTAACATTGAAACATCGCCGCAACCGGAGACCGCAATGAACTATGTGCTCGCTCTCTTTCTGCCGCCGCTGTCGATCCTGCTGACCGGGCGGCCCATCCTGTCGATCATCGTCTTTCTGATCTGGATTCCCGCGATTGTCTTTTCCGGCGGGCTGACGCATCCGATGTTCATCGCGCTGGCGTGGATCTTGATCTATCAATCAGGAGAAGAGAGCCGAACCCGCCGGTTAGAGCGCAACGGCCGGAGCCATTGAGCGCCCGCTTTGCCGCTTGCGCATCCCCCTGCCAAGGGACCAAGACGTTAACCAAAGGTAAAACCGTCTCTGTAACCCATTGATATTTATAAGGGGCAAGGCTGTCCACGCGTGGACACCCCTTTAGGCCACCTGTCTGCCTTGGCTCCAGACGCCCCTCAGCAGGGGCACATGGCCCGACACCCGAAAGCGCATCAGATCGGCGCGCTTGCCCATGGCCAGCACCCCCCGATCATCCAGCCCCACCGCGTTGGCGGGGGCCTTGGTGACGGTCGCGATGCCCCGTGGCAGATCCCCCCAGATTTCCCCCAGTTTCACCGCCGCCAACAGCAGCGCCGCCGGAACATAATCGGATGAGACAATATCCAGCAGATCCAGCCGCGCCAGTTCCTCTGCCGCCACGTTGCCCGAATGCGAGCCACCCCGGATCAGGTTGGGCGCGCCCATCATCACCGCGATGCCATGATCCCGGCAGGCCTGCGCCGCCTCGGCCGTGGTCGGAAACTCGGCCAGCCGAATGCCATAGCCGGCTGAGGTCTCGACCTGCTCGTGCGTGGTATCGTCATGGCTGGCCAGCACCGCACCAAAGCGCGCGGCCGCTGCCACGGTCGCCGCCTCATGCGCCGCCCCGAACCGCTCGCGCAGAGCCTTCAGCTCGGCGATATGCTCGATGAACTCGGCCTCCGACATGCCCAGCTTCCCCTTTTTGTAGGCCGCAAGCTTCGAGATATCGCGGAACTGCCTCTGCCCCGGTGTGTGATCCATCAGGCTGACCAGCCCGACCCGATCCTCGCGCCCGAACTCCGAAAACTCCTCAGCCAGCGTTTCAGAGCAGACCTCGGCCCGCAGGTGCAGGAAATGGCTGATCTTGAGCATGTCGGCGGCGCGCAGGTCCAGCATCTCGCGCGACAGAGATCGGGCGTATTTGACGTAACGCCCGCGCCCGGTCGGAATGGACCCGATCCGCATGGCATCAAACACCGTGGTGATCCCGGTCGACGCCAGTTCCGCATCATGCGCCACGATGGCCGCCGCATGGGGCCAATCGACCCCCGGACGCGGCTGGATGTGACGCTCCAGATTGTCGGTGTGCAGTTCGATCATCCCCGGCGCAAGAAAATCACCGCCGCAATCCTGCGCCCCGGACGGCACCTCTGCCCCCTCACCCATCCCGGCAATGACGCCGTTTTCAACACGCACCCAACCGCGCGCAACCCGCTTGGGCAGCACCAGTGTCGCATTGGCAAACGTGGCCGCCTCTGTCACGTCCGCGTCACGCACATCGGGCATAGGCCCGGAGAGAGTGGAGGTCGTCATGCATTTCTCCCGATACGCTGTCTATGTGACCCTTCCAAAGGGTCCGTTGTCCGAATTCGGTGCTCAATGGTTGGGTTGGAACGCGGCAACCGGCGAACGCCCCGATGCCCCAATGATCCATGGCCTGCCGATGCCGGTTCATGACATCACGGCCACGCCGCGCAAATACGGTCTGCACGGCACGATCAAGCCACCTTTCCGTCTTGCCGAAGGGCAAAGTTTTGACGCTTTGCACGATGAGTTTGCGGCCTTCTGCGCCGCCCACAGTCCGGTGACGCTGGAGGGGCTGGCTCTGACACGCTTGGGCAGCTTTCTTGCGCTGACCCCGGTGGGCGATACCAACGATCTGGCGACGCTTGCCGCCCGTGCGGTCGAGACGCTGGACCCGTACCGCGCCCCGCTGACAGAGACCGAGATGGACAAGCGCCGAAAATCCGGCCTCAGTGAGCGGCAGGACGCCCTGCTGACCCAATGGGGGTATCCCTATGTCATGGACCAGTTCCGCTTTCACATCACGCTGAGCGGCCGGCTGAACAAAACCGACGCAGAACAGGTCCGCGCAGCACTGTTGCCCCATATCGACCAGCGCCTGCCGCGTCCCTTTACGGTGGATGCGCTGACGCTGTGCGGTGAGGATCAAACCGGCTATTTTCATGAGCTTCACCGCTACGCCCTCTGCGGTTGAAGGCGGGTCAGGATCTCATCCACGGTCTGGTCCAGCGGACCAGCATTGTCGACATGGATCACCGGCAGCCCCTTGGGTAGAGGCGATGCAGCACGACGCAGCCGATCCGCGATCTGGTCGGCGGTCTCCCGACCGCGACCGGCCAGCCGCTGGGCCAGCACCTCAACCGGCGCGGTGAGCGACAAGACGGCAAAGCGGTCAAACCGTGCCTGCGCTGCCCCCAGAACCGATCGCGACAGGTTGACCAGCACGTCGCGGCCCTGCGCGATGTCGTCTTTGACAGTGGACGGGATTCCATACCTCAATCCATGCGCACGCCAAGACAGGGCAAAACCTCCCGCGTTTTCGATCCGGTCAAACTCTGCTTCGGTGACGCTTGTGTGGTCCTCTCCGCCTGCCTCATCTGGACGAGTGATCATCCGGCGGACAACCGCAAAGCGCGCATCCCGGGCCGCCAGCGCCGCCATGACACTGTCCTTGCCGACACCCGACGGGCCAACCACCGCAATGAAACGCCCCCGCGTCAAGCCGCCAGACCATGCGTAAAGCGGGTCACGTCGATCTCGCGGTCGCAAACCCGGTCGCGCGCCTCTTGATCATGAAAGATGCCAACAATCGCAGCACCGCGCGCCTTGGCCTCATCAATCAGGCCAAGCACGGTTTCTCGGTTGGTCGCATCCAATGAGGCGGTCGGCTCGTCCAGCAGCAGGGCCGGATAGGTATGGGCAAATCCGCGCGCGATGTTCACGCGTTGCTGTTCCCCCCCTGAAAACGTCGTGGGTGACAGGCCCCACAACCGTTCCGGAATGCGCAACCGAGTGAGCAATTCACGCGCCCGTTCCGCGGCGGCGTCGCGATCCACCCCGACCGACAGCAGCGGCTCGGCCACCACCTCTAGTGTCGGCACGCGGGGCACCACGCGCAGAAACTGGCTGACGTAACCCAATACCTCGCGGCGCAGGCGAATGATCTCACGCGGTTCGGCCAGTGCCACATCCACGTCCCCCACCATGATGCTGCCCGAGGCGGCAAGGTAGTTGCCGTAGATCATCCGCATCAGGGTCGATTTCCCTGCGCCAGAGGCACCGGTCAGGGCCACACATTCGCCCCGGTCTACTGTCAATGCGGCGCCGTCCATCACCCGGATCACTGCCGCGCCCTGATTGTGCAGCGTAAAGGTCTTGGACAGATCACGGATGTCGATCATGGCGTTCATAGCCAATCCTTCCATTTGAAGAAGAGAAACGTGCCCAGCGCCGACCCGGCCATCAGTCCGGTGGCAATCAGGTAGCCATATTTCATGCCCAGACCCGGCAGAATCTCAAAGTTCATGCCATAGACAGAGGCCACCAACGTGGGCGGCAGGAACAGGACCGCGACCACCGACAGCGTGCGGTTGGCATCGCTTTGTTCAAGGTTGACCATGCCCAGCACCACATCGGTCACATGCGCCACGCGTCCTGTCAGAAAATCCGTGTGGACCACCAGCGAACGAATGTCGCGGGTATGCGCCTTGAGCACCTGACCCAGGCTTTGCCCCGGTTTTTTAGGCATGTTCAGCGCAAAAGTCGTCAAGGCGCGTTCAAGGGTGAGCAGTGAGAGCCGGTAGCTGGCCAGTTCCTCACCGCGCCGCCCGACAGACCGCAGCATATCCTTGAGCCGATCCATCGGATCATCGCCGTCAAACAGCTCTCGTGCGGCGGTGTCCAGTGCGCGGCCCGCCCCCTCCAGCAGGTCGGCAATGCGCGCGACGATTTCTTCTACCAAGCCAAGGAACAGGTGCATCGGGCCACCGCAGCCCGCTGCCGTCAGCCCGGCATGGTCTGGGAACGTCTCAAAGCTGCGAGGAGCGTGATAGCGCACGGTAACCATGCGGGTCGGCGTCAACAGAAAGGCGACAGGGCCAAAGCTGCGCCGCTTTTCCGTGTCCAGACCGGGTAGCATGACGGTCAGCACCTCTGTATCGCCCTCGCGGTACAGCCGATTGGACACCTCGATCTCTTCCATGTCCTCCAGCGTTGGTACCGGAATACCCAGCGCCTCGACTGCCGCAACCTGCTCTGGCGAGGGGCGGTGCAGGTCGATCCATTGCGCCTGCTCTGGCGCCTCATCCGGGCCAAGCGTGTGTAGGCGATTTCCGTCGGTGCGATAAGCGTACATCATCAGACTTGCAGTACTGAAGAAACAAGCAGTTGGGTGTAGGCGTGCTGTGGATCGTCCAGCACCTGATCGGTCAGACCCGCCTCAACCACATGGCCGTCTTTCATCACCATCAGCCGGTCGGCCAGCAAACGCACAACGGCCAGATCATGGGTGACGATGATTGCGCTCAGCCCCATTTCCCTCACCAACCCGCGCAGCAGGTCCAGCAAACGCGCCTGCACGCTGACGTCCAGTCCGCCGGTGGGTTCATCCATAAACACAAGGCGTGGCCCGGTCACAAGGTTGCGGGCGATTTGCAGGCGCTGCTGCATCCCGCCGGAAAAAGCGGTGGGCCGGTCGTCGATGCGTGAGGCGTCGATCTCAACCCGGCCCAGCCAGTCCTCTGCCGCGACGCGAATGTCGCCATAGTGGCGCGCGCCCACAGCCATCAGACGTTCGCCGACGTTGCCACCCGCACTGACGTTCATGCGCAACCCGTCACGGGCGTGCTGGTGGACAAAGGCCCAATCGGTGCGGCCCAACATGCGCCTTTCGGGTTCCGACATGGTTACCGTATCTCGCGGACCCTCGACCCGGGTGTCAAACAACACGCGGCCCGCGTCCGGTTCCAGATGGCCAGCCATGCAGTTCAGCAGCGTGGACTTTCCGGATCCGGATTCCCCCACGATCCCCATGACCTCACCAGGCCACAGATCGAAATTCACATCCGCACAGCCGATGCGAGCCCCGTAGCGTTTTGTCAGTTTTTCAACCTTGAGAAGCGGTGTCATGCGGCGTCCTCCTGCGCGGCTTTGGCGCCAACATGCCCCGCAGCGCGGCGTGCTCGACAATAGTCAGTGTCCGAACAGACAAACATGCGCCCACCTGCATCATCCACGATCACCTCATCCAGATAGCTGTCCTCTGCCGCGCAGAGATCACAGGCGGCCTCTGCCTTTGTCGCCTCAAAGGGAAAGTCCTGAAAATCAAGACTGACAACCTTTGTGTAGGGCGGCAGCGCGTAAATGCGTTGTTCTCGGCCCGCGCCAAACAACTGGATGGCGGCATTGTCCGACATCTTGGGGTTGTCGAATTTGGGGATCGGTGACGGGTCCATCACATAGCGCCCCTCAACTTTGACCGGATAGGCATAGGCGGTCGCAATCTGGCCGTGCCGCGCGATATCCTCATACAGCTTAACGTGCATGAGACCGTAATCCTCCAGCGCGTGCATCTTGCGCGTCTCGATCTCTGACGGTTCCAGAAAACGCAGCGGTTCCGGAATCGGCACCTGATAGACAAGGATCTGATCCTCGGTCAGGGGTTCTTCGGGGATGCGGTGGCGGGTTTGGATAACGCTTGCCTTGGCCGTTTCCTCTGTCGTTGCGATCCCTGCAGTGCGCTCAAAGAACTTGCGGATCGACACGGCATTGGTCGTGTCGTCCGCGCCCTGATCGATCACCTTCAAGGTGTCTTCTGGCATCAGTGTCGCGGCACTGACCTGCACGCCACCGGTTCCCCAGCCATAGGGCATCGGCATTTCTCGGCTTGCAAACGGCACCTGATACCCGGGCACAGCCAACCCCTTGAGGATGGCACGGCGGATCATCCGCTTGGTCTGTTCGTCCAGATAGGCAAAATTATAATTGTTCAAAACACGGCCACTTTCCGAAGTTTGAATGGCGTTTTGTTTCATATTCTCGCCCTTTTTGCCCTGTAGTCCTTCGGCATCGCAGCCTCAAAAGGACCAAACCGATGTACACAATCACCACTGCCCTGCTTGTCGTTTTCAGCCTTGCCTTGATCGCCAAGGTCATCCACGCGCGCAAAACCAAAGACTAACGGGGTCATTCCGCCGCCTCCTGCACACCGGATGCGTCACGCCGCAATTTACGCACCAGTTCCAGTTCTGACTGGAAGTCGACGTAATGCGGCAGCTTGATGTGTTCCAGAAAGCCGGTCGCCTGAATGTTGTCCGAATGGTACAGGACAAACTCCTCGTCCTGTGCAGGGGCGCCGACATTGTCCTCACCCAGTTCGCGCCAGCGCAATGTGCGATCCACCAAGGCCATTGAGATGGCCTTGCGTTCGGTTTGGCCGAACACCAACCCGTAGCCGCGCGTAAACTGTGGCGGTTCCGTCTTGGAGCCTTGGAATTGGTTGACTGTCTCACATTCGGTGACCTCTAACTCACCGATGTCGATGGCAAAGCCCAGTTCCGGAATCTCCATTTCCACATCCACCGTGCCGATGCGCAACTCGCCGACAAAGGCGTGATTGCGGGCGTAGCCGCGCTGGGTGGAATAGGCCATGCCAAGGACAAAGCCCTCATCGCCTCGCGCCAGCGCCTGCAGGCGAAGCGCCCGTGACCCGGGCAACTCCATCGGCGCGCGGGTCAAGTCTGGTGGAGTCTCGTCATTGGTCGGCTCCTGCTGGATCAGTCCCTCATGATTCAGGAAATCGGTGATATGCGGCGTCGGCTCTTGGCGGGGTGCAGCGGTCGGCGCAGGTGGCACTTCGCCATCAGCGGCCAGTTTGAAATCCAGCAAGCGGTGCGTGTAGTCAAAAGTCGGCCCCAGCACTTGGCCCCCCGGCGCGTCCTTGAACGTGGCCGAGATTCGCCGGATACAGGCCATATCCGCAGTCTCAATGGGGCGCGTGCCACCAAATCGCGGCAAGGTGGTCCGATAGGCCCGGATGAGAAACACCGCTTCAATCAGGTCACCGCGCGCCTGCTTGATCGCCAGCGCAGCAAGGTCGGGATCATACAGGGACCCCTCTGTCATCACCCGGTTGACCGCGAGTTTCAGTTGTTCCCGGATCTGGTCCACGGACAGTTCGGCCACCGAGGTATCCCCGCGCCGCTCTTCCGCGAGCCATGCGTGGGCATTGTCGATGGCGCGTTCGCCGCCCTTGACCGCAACATACATCGCTCAGACCTCCACTTTGGTGCTGCGCGGCAGGGCGGCAAGCCGATCCCCGGCGCAGAAATAGGCGTCCCAACCCAGTGGGAACCGTGCTGCATTTGCCGCAAACGCCTGTGTCTTTGGCAGGGACAGCGCGGCACTGTCGCGAATCCCCGGCCCGGTCAGGCGCGCGCCTGACTCCGACAACTCCGGCAGTTCGACAATCAGCGTGGCGGACCGATCCGGGTATTGCGCTGTCCCAAACCGGAACCGACTGACGGGTTGCAGCGCCTCCCACTCCCCCACCGCAAAATCGCAGTCTTCGGCCGACACCAGCGGCGCTCCGGTGTGAAAGGTGATCCAGTCGCGCAGAGGTGCGCAGTCATAGTCGCCCGCCAGATAGATCCCTGTGTCCGGGTCGCAGAGCGTCAGGATCAGAACCCCGGCAGCGGTCAATAGCGGCGCGGGCGGCGCGGCGCCCGCAACGGTATGTAGCGTTCCGGGACGGGCCATTGCGGTCATGGCGGCCCGAAAGGCACGAGCGGAATCGACCGGCACATCGGCGAACCCACCTTTGAGCAAAGCTGCGTCCATCAATCCTCTCCCCGAACGAGTGTGAAGAATTCAACCTTTGTCGCCGCTGCCTTGGCGGCGCGGCCTTCTGCCCGTGCGGCGGCCTGTGCGCGAAGTGGGACAAGCACCTCTGTCTGGACCTGCGTTGCCGCATCCGTCTGCATCAGCGCATCGATCAGGGCAGCGCGTTCTGCGTGCGGCTTGTCGCGCCCTTGAACATATCCATGGCCAACTGTGCCATCGTCCAGCTGCAGCGAACAGCGTGTCACCGTCATCTCACCCAGATTGAAGGGCGCACCGGTGCCGCCCATCCGTCCGCGCACCATGGCCGCGCCGATTTCCGGAGCACGCAACCATGTAAAGCGCGGCACCTGCCGGTCCTGCCAAAGCGCCTCTAGCGCGGCGGGCCGGGATTTGGCCAGCAGGCTCATCCAGTCTTTGCGGGCGGGTTCATCGGTCATCTAGACACCTTGCAGAGTTGTCGCAGTAAATATACAACTAGACAAATCCATACCGACCGTTTGTCAATCAGGCAAGACCGTCCCAGATGAAAGTTTTTTGACATGTCTCGTCCCGCGCTGTGGACCGCCATTTCTGACAGCCTGACAAGTGACATCGCTGCGGGCCGCTATCGCCCAGGAGACAAACTGCCGACAGAGGCAGAGTTGTCGGCGCGGTTCGGGGTGAACCGCCACACTGTACGCCGTGCGCTTCAGGCCATGGCCGACCGCGGCCTTGTCCATTCGCGGCGCGGCGCGGGCGCGTTTGTGGCCGCGAAGCCGACGGATTATGCCCTTGGGCGGCGTGTCAGGTTCAACCAGAACCTGCGGGCGTCCGGGCGGGTGCCGGGCCGCCAGATCCTGATGTCGGAAACCCGACTGGCCGATCCCGGAGAGGCGCGCGCGCTGCGACTATCGCCCGGCGACCCGGTTCATGTCTACCAGTCGCTGGCCACCGCCGATGGCGAGCCTGTAGCGCTTGGGACCGGGGTTTTTCCGGCCGCACGCTTGCCAAATCTGCCAGAGGCCCTGCACGCCTATGCCACCGTGACTGAGGCGCTTGCCGCATGCGGGGTGGCCGACTATACCCGCGCCTCGACCCGTGTGACTGCACATCTGGCCACCGCGACGCAGGCCACGCGCCTCAAACTGGCAGCTGGCGCGCCTTTGCTGCGCACAACAAGCGTGAACATCGACCCGGATGGCGTTCCCATAGAATACGGCAAGACATGGTTTGCCGGGGACCGTGTGACCCTGACGCTGGAGTCGTGATCCCCGTCCCGATGTTTTCATGGAACAGCACACATGCCGTCATTGCGATGATACATTGCAAGGGTAGGACGTCAGGGCAATTTTCGTCCGGAGCAGTTCCATGCCCATCGCTCCCTCTTCATTACGCCTGACTGGCGCTACTGTCCTGCGAGACGGTGCCATGCAGGCGCGGTCCGTCGCCATTCAGGACGGTCGCATTTCCAAAGGCCCCCTCCCCGAGGTGGATCTGAGAGGGTACTATATCCTTCCCGGCATCATCGACCTGCATGGCGATGCCTTTGAGCGACACCTGACTCCCCGGCCCTCTGCCGCCTTTTCGCTGGCGACAGCCCTGCGAGCGACCGACCGCGATGCCGCGTCAAATGGTGTGACAACCGCCTGGATGGCGCACAGCTGGAGCTGGGAGGGCGGACCGCGCGGCCCCACCCATGCCGAGGCCTTTCTGGACGCTGTCGATGCCTACGCCGCAGAGGCATTGACCGACCTACGGGTCCAGATCCGCTGTGAAACGCATACTGTGCATACCGCAGACCGGCTGTTGGCCGCAGTACTCCGTCACGGGATCGACTATGTCGTTTTCAACAACCACCTGGATGAGGCGGCGCACCTTGCCGAGAGCGACATGTCGCGGCTGGCAATGTGGGCACAGCATGCCGGACATTCAGTCGAGGAACATCTGGCCAGAGTCCATGCCGCGCGCGACCAAAAACCGGACGTGCCGCGCTATCTGTGCCGCTTGGCCGAAGCCTTTGACACGCTGGGCGTCACCTATGGCAGTCACGATGACCGCGACGGCGAAACGCGCGAGTATTATTCGCAGATCGGGGCCAAGGTTTGTGAATTTCCGACCCGGCGGCCTGCTGCGGCGTTGGCGCGTGCGGTCGGTGATCCGATCGTGATGGGCGCTCCGAACGTTGTGCGCGGCGGCTCGCAGTCGGGCAATATCGCAGCGCGCGATCTGATCCAAGCACAGCTGTGCGATGCTTTGGTGTCGGATTATTATTACCCGGCGTTGTCGCAGGCCGCCTTTCGGTTGGTCGATGACGGGCTGGTGGATCTGCCCCGTGCTTGGGCGATGATTTCATCCGCACCGGCGGAAATCCTGCGAATGCCCGACCGTGGCACGATCGATTATGGACGCCGCGCGGATCTGGTGGTGATCAACGCCCAGACCCGCGTGGTCGAGGCGACCATCTGCGGCGGCAGGATTACCCATCTGACAGGCGAGGCGGCCTTCCGTTTTCTGGGGGCCGGACACCCCCGTCGACTGGCTGCCGAATGATACGCAGGTTTTTCTGACCGTTTCACGGAACTGTCACGACGCGCCGGTATGGGAACACCTGTGAGTGTAACCGCGCCCCGCACGCCTTTTTTCTCCGGTGTCGGGATGTATAAAGCGTTGGTTGCTAAAATTTTCATGACCAAACCGGGCGGCCCGAAACGGCCGCCCTTTTTTGTTAAACCGACTGATGCCGGAACAGTAATCCGAAACGGCCAACCGCTGTGCCAGAACCGATTGCACCCGCTCGCCCGGCATCGGGGCGAACGGGGGCGAACCCATCAAAAACTCACGCGAAACGCCTCGACCCGCGGCACTCAATGCCCGTTGGTTTTGCCCCTGATCAGGCGGCGACGCAGGACACCAGAGGCCCAGTCCATGAAGATCACCATCAAAACGATGAGCATGATATAATAGCTCACCTCTTCCCAGTCTTTCTGGGTGATGATCGCCTGCGTCAGCAGCAGACCGATGCCGCCGCCGGTGATCGCACCGATCACGGTGGCTGAGCGGGTGTTGGATTCGAGATAGTAAAGCACTTGGCTGAGCAGGACCGGCGTGATCTGCGGGATCACACCAAAACGGTAGCGCTGCAACGGTTTCGCCCCGGTCGAACGCACGCCTTCGATCTGCTTGTCGTCGACGTTTTCCAACGCTTCGGAAAACATCTTACCAAAAGAACCGGTGTCGGTCAGCATGATCGCCAAAGCCCCCGTCAACGGACCGGGTCCGAACGCGCGGCTCAGAATGATCGTCCAGATCAGCCCGTCCACACCACGGACAAAGTCGAACACACGGCGCACCGCAAACCGAACGCTCATCAACCGTGTAAAGTTGCGCGCCGCCAAAAAGGCCAGTGGCAGCGCAATAAGGGCGGCGCCCATCGTGCCCAGGAACGCCATCAGGATGGTCTCAAAGATCGCCCAGACCACATCCTTGTGCCGCCACATCGGATTGTTCCAGAAATCATGAACCATCGCGGCAAAGTTGCTTTTTTCGCCAACAATCCGGTCGCCAGACATCGCAAGGCCGACAAGTTCAGAAAACGATTTTCCGTAGAAAGGACTGTCCAGGGTGAACCAGAACAGCTCCCACCCAAAGGAATAGCGGAACACCTCTGTCCGGGCGCGGGTGACCGCCGCGCGACCGCCTTCGCCGGTGATGTTGACCCGTGTGCTGCTGGCTCCGATCCAGTCCGGCACATTGCCGTCCGGCGTATCAAGGATAATCTCCCGACCCTCGATCCGCACCGTCACCGTCCCGTAGTCAGGCCGGGTATAGCGCAGGGTAGAGCCCTCGATCTCGGCAAATTCGCCGGCCTTAAGCTCGACCCGTACTGCATCCTCTCCAATCGGCGTGACGAACTCGGGCCGCATGTCAGCGGGATACCGGCCCTTGGCCTCACCCTCGATGGCAAAAACCAAACCGCCGTTGCGGTTGTCATGCGTGATATGCGTTTTATGACTGTAGCTGTCCGCCACAAGGATCGCTGCGTTGTCCATCCGCGCGCGGTCGACAAGACCGGGAATATCAAAGGCAAAGAACAGGTAGACAAAATAGGCCAGGATCACCAACGGCGCAGCAAAGCCGATCAGCCGTTTTCGTCCGATCAGGCGGTCAGCTTGTGCCTTGAGAGTGTCTATCGGCAAGAATTCCACGGTCGCAGTCATGTCACGCTCCAGTCACGAGCTTGTTGCGGAAATGGCTCGACAGTTGGTCGAAGAAGACGATGGTCAAGAAGAGCAGGATAAAGATGGCAGCCACCTCATCATATCGGCCCTGCCCCCAGCTGAATGCGTTCTTGAGGTCATAACCAATACCCCCAGACCCGACGAAGCCAAGGATCGCCGAGGCGCGGATATTGATCTCAAACCGCAGCAAGGCATAGCTGAGCCAATTTGGCGCGACCTGCGGGATGACCCCCAACAGCATCCGTTGGGACCAAGATGCGCCGGTCGATTCCAAACCCTCCAGCGGCTTCTGGCTGGCGTTTTCATTCACTTCGGAAAACAATTTGCCCAACGCACCGGTCGTGTGAAAGGCGATGGCGATCATGGCGGGAACAGGTCCGCCCCCCAAGACGAAGATCAGCACCAGCGCGATGACGATCTCAGGGATGGCGCGCATGATGTCCATCAGGCGGCGGAACACCCCGATCAAGGCCGGAAAGCGTGCCAATCCACGGGTGGACAGCAAAGACAACGCAACCGCCAGCAAACCGCCCACCAACGTCGAGGCGGCGGCGATGTTGATCGTCTCGATCAGCGACGGAAAGAACTTGACCATCAAGGCCGGGATCAGCGCGACCTTCTCACTGGCCTCGGAAATCACTTCGCCGGGGAACTGAAAGACGTTCAGGATACCGTTCCAGAACCCCCCCGCATTGCGGCTGTCGGCAAGCATGAAGCCCGACGTCATCAGCGCAATGAAGATAATCAGCATAATGCCGCCATACATCCGCTTGGTGCGGGCCATGGCCATATAGGCCTGCTGTATTTCGGCGGAGCGTTGCCCCCCGATCGAGTGGCCAAGCGTGACGTCGGTCATTGTGGTGTTCTCGGTCTATCTGGATCGGAAAGAGGACGGGCCGGCCCCAAAAGGACCGGCCCGAGGTTCAAGCCAATGGCTTACATTTTGGACTTACGCGCCTCGATGATCGAGATGTAGTCGTCATGCGAGATCGGCTGGAAGCCCAGTGCTTCGCCCGCCATGAAGTTATAGGCGCAGTCGGGATCCATGTAGGGAAGCGACGCCGTCAGGGTGGTGATGTCGATCTTGACGCGCTCCGGCAGCGATGTGCGCAGCACGATCGGGCCTTCGGGGATCGGCTTTGACTTCCAGATTTGGACCAGCTCGTTCATGTCGACCAGACCGGCGTCGGAGGCCTTGCGCAGCGCGCCAGAGTTATAGCCATCTTCCCATGCGCCCATACCGTCGGCCCATGTCACACCGGCGTCAACGTCGCCGTTTGCGACTGCAACGATGGTCTGCTCATGACCGCCAACGAATTTGACCTCGCCAAAATAGTCGCCGGATTCCATTGTGGCGCCTGTGGCCGCGGGGATCTCGATGGACGGGATCAGATAGCCCGAAGTCGAGTTCGGATCGCCAAAGGCAAAGACCTTGCCCTTCATGTCGTCCAACGAGGTGACACCGCTGTCTTTGCGGGCAAAACCGATCGAGTGGTAGCCGTAGGAGCCGTCTACATTGGTTTTGACCATGATCGGCTCAACTGCCTCGGGGTCGGTCAGGTATGCCTTGGCGTAGGCCGATGCACCCAACCATGCCATGTCGATGGTGCCGCCCAGCAGGCCCTGGATCACGCCATCATAGTCGGCGGGGGTGAACAGCTTGACCGGAACGCCCAGCAGCTCTTCGGCTTTGGCACGGTAGCATTCATTCGACGTCATGCGGTCTTGGGCGTTTTCGCCGCCAAGGATGCCGATGCGGAATTCAGTGAACTCCTGAGCCAGGACCGGGGTGGCCAGTGTGGTGGTTGCTGCAAGCGCGATAAGGAGCTTTTTCATCGTCTTCCTCTCTGGTTGATGGCCCCTGCCAACAATTGGCAAGGGTGATGAAAACTTGTGGAAACACTCAGGCCGGGAGCGCCTCGCGCCCGGCTTCGAGAGCGGCGATATCGGTCGATGTCGTGGCCTCGGAAAATTCGGCACCAGCGCCATAGATGTCGCGGGCAACGCCGGTCGTCAGCTGCTCGGGCGTCCCGTCAAAGACCACGCGGCCCTTGCGCATGCCGATCACACGGTCGCAGTAGCGACGCGCGGTATCCAGCGTGTGCAGGTTGGCGATCACCATGCGGCCGTCTTCGTCGTGGATACGGCGCAGCGCGTCCATGACGATCTGTGCGTTCATTGGATCAAGAGAGGCGATGGGCTCATCTGCAAGAATGATCTTGGGGTCCTGCATCAGGGCGCGCGCGATGGCGACGCGCTGTTGCTGGCCACCCGATAGCGCCTCGGCCCGTTTGGGCGCGTTTTCGGCGATACCCAACCGATCAAGGATGTCGATCGCGCGGTGGATGTCCTCTGTTGGGTAGAGATTGAACAGCGTCGCAAGGGTCGACCGCCTGTTCAGGGTGCCATGCAGCACGTTCGACACGACATCCATCCGCGGGACAAGGTTGAACTGCTGAAAGATCATCGCGCATTCGGACTGCCATTGGCGCTTGGCCTTGCCAGTCAAATGCGTGACCTCGCGGTCCTGATACCAGATCGCCCCCTCTGAGGCGTCGGCAAGCCGGTTGATCATGCGCAACAGAGTCGACTTGCCCGCGCCTGAGGCACCGATGACCCCGATCATCGCGGAGCCTTCAATCGTGATGCTGACGTTCTCCACGGCAGCGTTTGCGCCAAAGCGCTTGGTCAGCTTGTCGATGCGTAGCACGCAAATCCCCCATATCACTGAGGCCGCGTCCTAAGCGCCGGGCTTGTCTGTTCCGTGACGGTTGCGCAAAGCTTTTGTAACACAGCTAGCGCGCGCGGCCCTTTACACCATCTGTCTGGGTTTTTGCTGGCCAGCCATGCAGAGGCTGGAACGCGGCTATGCAGCTCTGGCACTGGCGCTGCACCGCAGCAAAGCCTAACTTGATGGCAAGGGGAGGACCTCCATCCACTTACTCAGGAGTCCCGAAATGGCTGACACACTCACATCCGTCGCACCGCGCGGCAATATCTTCGCCGGTTTCTTCAGATCGATTTTCAACACATTGGTTATGATCGCTGAGTCGGACCACCGCATGAAAGCGGTCGAGAAACTGACCGCAATGTCCGATGCGGAGTTGGCCGAACGCGGCCTCAAACGCGCCGACATCGTGCGCCATGTCTTCCGCGATAGCCTTTACGTCTGACGTTGAGATCTCCCATGCGGCCGGCCTGCCGTCCGCCCGAATTAAGACAGCCGCGCTCGACCCCGAGCGCGGCGTCGTTGTTCTGGGGAGGTGGCGTTCATCTGCGCGCGGCGCATCATCATCATCTCATGAACAACCGCCATGCCACTGGCCACCATGTCGGCCCGTCCACTGCATGAACCTGTCAGGCATCGACCAAGACCGCCGCATCGCAGGATGAAGGCACCATGCGAATGTCGTTTGGCAAAAGACTCACACGGCGCTCGATATTTTTGACTCTTGCGATGCATTGACGCCAATTCCGCACTCTTGTTGGGAGTAGCATGCAGACCAGACATGATCGCCATGCCGCAGACGGCGCCGTCCATGCCCTAGCGCATCGCCGTTCCGTGACCCTGTCCAGCCAACTGAGACAAGGCAGGAAAGGCGAGACTGACTATCGGAATTAAGAAAAAACGATGCCAATTTGAAAGTTTTGGCATATCTCGCGCCCGTGCGTCGGCGCCCTATGTCGCCTTGGGTCAGGGATTTGCGAGAGCCCCCCGAAATACACAGCGTTTTCTGCATGTTAAAAAGCTAAGCGAACAGCCCAACAAAAAGGCCGCCCAACGGGGCGGCCTTTCGAAACACTGGACGTCGCGCGGGGTTTGCCCCGCCCGAGATCAGTTCTGTGCGTAGAATTCGATAACCAGATTCGGTTCCATCAGAACAGCGTAAGGCACATCGCCCAGCTGCGGGGTCCGCACGAATGTTGCGGTCATCTTCGAATGATCGGCTTCGATGTAGTCGGGCACATCACGCTCGGTCAGTTGCGTGGCCTCGATCAGCGCGGCGATCTGGCGCGACTTTTCGCGCACTTCGATCACATCGCCTTCTTTGACGCGGTACGACGGGATGTTCACCCGCTTGCCGTTGACCAGCACATGGCCGTGGTTCACGAACTGGCGCGCCGCAAACACGGTGGCCACGAACTTGGCACGGTAAACAACGGCGTCAAGCCGACGCTCAAGAAGACCAATCAGGTTCTCACCAGTGTCGCCCTTCATACGCTCGGCTTCGGCGAAGATGCGGCGGAACTGCTTTTCGGTCAGGTCGCCGTAGTGCCCCTTGAGCTTTTGCTTCGCGCGCAGCTGAAGGCCAAAGTCGGAAATCTTTTGCTTGCGGCGCTGGCCGTGCTGGCCGGGGCCGTATTCGCGGCGGTTCACCGGGGACTTCGGGCGGCCCCAGATGTTTTCGCCCATGCGGCGGTCGATCTTGTACTTGGCAGTCGTGCGTTTGGTCACGGCTGATCTCCTTCGTTTATGTTGTCGAAGGGCGTTGTCCTCTCCCCGGAACGGGCCGGAGTGACAGGCATTCCCTTGCGGGGGCCACCAACACCAATGAAGGCGCGCTTATACAGCCGCGACCTGCCGTGTCAAGCGGGCCGATACGGACCCGAACAATTTGAACCAAAGAGGAACATTAACCGTTGCTTCACGCCTTGGGATGCAAATGGGGCAGGACCACGGCACGGAGGCGGAAGTGGCGAAATCTTTAGCATTCGATAGCGGAGCGCGCAACGCGCTGGAACACGCGGTCAAGGCGCGCGACGCCTCGACAATAGACATGGTCCGACGTTCCATTCAGCACCGGCAGGTCCTGTTGGCCTACCAACCCGTGTTGCAAGCCCGCGCGCGGGACAAGGTTGCGTTCTATGAGGGGCTGATTCGCGTTCTGGACGAAACCGGACGGGTCATCCCGGCGGCAGACTTCATCGATTCCGTTGAGGAAACTGAATACGGGCGCATGCTCGACTGTATCGCACTGGAAAAGGGGTTGGCGGAACTGGCCCGGACGCCGGGTTTGCGGTTATCGATCAATATGTCGGCCCGGTCCATCGGGTACAAGAAGTGGATGCGCACGCTCACTCGCGGTTTGGAAAAGGAGCCGACCGTGGCGGAGCGGTTGATTCTAGAAATCACCGAAAGCTCGGCGATGCTGGTGCCGGAATTGGTCGTTAGCTTTATGGACAACCTCCAGAGCCGTGGAATCGCCTTTGCCATCGACGATTTCGGCGCGGGCTATACAGCCTTGCGCCATTTCAAGGAATTCCGGTTCGACATCCTCAAGATCGACGGTCAATTCTGCTCTGGTGTTGCGGATGACCCCGACAATCAGGTTCTGGTCGGTGCCATGATCAAGATCGCTGAACAATTCGACATGTTCACCGTCGCCGAAAAGATCGAATCTGCCGCCGATGCGGACTGCCTTGCGGCACTTGGCGCGGATTGCCTGCAGGGATACCTCTTTGCCGCGCCCAGCGTCCGCCCCCCTTGGCGCAAACAAGAGTCTGACCGCCGCGTCGGATAGGTTATCTGGCCACCCCCGCCCATTGACCGCGCCGCACATCCCACGCCGGACACATAGCCGCGTTGCACCTGCGCCTGAGACACCCTGTCCAGTTCTTATGACGCAACGTTTCCGCTATTCCCCATGCGGACAAGCGAGGAAGAGAAGGGCCCGCACCCGGCGGACCCGCGTCTTGCCCTGATGCACCCGCTTGCCTGGAGGACAACACATGACCAATGTCGTTATCGCAAGCGCAGCCCGAACACCCGTGGGCTCGTTTCTTGGGTCGTTTGCGAACATTCCCGCCCATGATCTCGGTGCCACCATGCTGCAAGCACTGGTTGAGCGCGCCGGAATCGACAAAGCGGACGTTTCGGAAACCATTCTTGGCCAGGTGCTGACCGCCGGCCAGGGTCAGAACCCGGCTCGTCAGGCGCACATCAACGCTGGTCTGCCAGAGGCATCCGCCGCTTGGGGCATCAATCAGGTGTGCGGCTCGGGCCTGCGCGCTGTGGCTCTTGCCGCCCAGCATATCCAGCTTGGTGACGCCTCGATCGTAGCCGCCGGTGGACAGGAAAACATGTCGATGTCCACGCACTGCGCCAATCTGCGTCAGGGCCAAAAGATGGGCGACATGCAGTACATCGACACGATGATCCGTGACGGTCTCTGGGATGCCTTCAACGGCTACCACATGGGCCAGACCGCCGAAAACGTCGCCCAGCAATGGCAGATCAGCCGCGACATGCAGGACGAATTTGCTGTCGGTTCGCAGAACAAGGCCGAAGCGGCGCAAAAGGCGGGCAAGTTCGACGATGAAATCGTCGCCTACACCGTCAAGACGCGCAAGGGCGACATCGTGGTGAACAAGGATGAATACATCCGTCACGGCGCCACCATGGAAGCAATGCAGAAACTGCGCCCCGCCTTTACCAAAGACGGCTCCGTCACTGCCGCCAACGCGTCGGGCCTGAACGACGGCGCCGCTGGTGCATTGCTGATGTCCGCCGATGAGGCCGAAAAGCGCGGGATTGAGCCGCTGGCACGCATTGCGTCCTATGCCACCGCTGGTCTGGACCCGAAAATCATGGGTGTCGGCCCGATCTACGCCTCGCGCCGGGCGCTGGAAAAAGCTGGCTGGACGGTGGACGATCTGGATCTGGTCGAGGCGAACGAAGCCTTTGCCGCGCAGGCCTGCGCCGTGAACAAGGACATGGGCTGGGATCCGGCCATCGTGAACGTGAACGGTGGCGCCATTGCCATCGGCCACCCGATCGGTGCCTCGGGCGCGCGCGTCCTCAACACCCTGCTGTTCGAGATGAAGCGCCGTGGCGCCAAGAAGGGCCTAGCCACGCTGTGCATCGGCGGCGGCATGGGTGTCGCTCTCTGCGTCGAGCGTCCGTAACGACTCTGCAAGCGCAGAAAAGGGGCGCCGTTTGGCGCCCCTTTTTTTTGAGAAGATTTGCGAGATCGCCCGACAAAATCAGTGGTCGCAACATCCGGTCAAGATTTTGAGCAATATTGTTGCTCAACCAATTTTGAGCGGGTAACAAAGTTACCAAGACCTGACAATTAACTGGAGGACCCCCATGGCACGTGTAGCACTCGTCACCGGCGGCAGCCGAGGCATCGGCGAAGCCATCTCAAAAAAACTCAAGGCCGAAGGCTATGAGGTCGCCGCGACCTATGCCGGCAACGATGAAAAGGCCGCGGCCTTCACCGAGGCCACCGGCATCAAGACCTATAAATGGAACGTCGCCGACTATGACGCGTCCAAGGCTGGCATCGCTCAGGTTGAGGCTGATCTTGGCCCGATCGACGTGGTTGTTGCCAACGCCGGCATCACCCGCGACGCTCCGTTCCACAAGATGACCCCGGAACAGTGGAAAGAAGTCATCGACACCAACCTGACCGGCGTCTTCAACACCGTTCACCCGGTCTGGCCCGGCATGCGTGAGCGCAAGTTCGGCCGCATCATCGTGATCTCGTCGATCAACGGCCAGAAAGGCCAGTTCGCTCAGGTGAACTATGCCGCCACCAAGGCGGGCGACCTTGGCATCGTCAAGTCGCTGGCCCAGGAAGGCGCGCGCGCCGGGATCACCGCAAACGCGATCTGCCCGGGCTATATCGCCACTGAGATGGTCATGGCTATCCCTGAAAAGGTGCGCGATTCCATCGTTGCTGGCATTCCGGCAGGGCGTCTGGGCGAACCTTCGGAAATAGCGCGCTGCGTGGCATTCCTTGCCTCCGACGACGCGGGCTTTATCAATGGTTCGACCATTTCGGCCAACGGGGCGCAGTTCTTCGTTTAAGACTGCCCCTGTCGAACTGTAAATGACCGTGAAAGGAACGCATGGCCCTGACGGACTGCGTTCCTTTCTATTTCGGCGGTACTGCCGTAGGTCCGCCTTAGATCTGCCTAACCACGCTCGCCCCGGACATGTTTCGCACTCACCGCGTTCCATGAACCTGCCCCCCACGAAACAAAAAAAACGTCCCCGGAACCTGACGGTACGGAGACGTTTCTTTACGCGGTCAGACCGGCGGGTCAGGGAGTGACGGCCTGCGGTCAACGACGCCGCGCGAAAACAGCATTCCAGAGCCCTGCAACCAGTGCCCCACGCGCGGCATGAGCCGCACGAATGGCGTCGTGATGACGGCTGTCTGTGGCGGATTCAAACATGGCGGGCTTCCTTGGGTAAGCGCTACTTGATGATCACCAAGATAGCTGCACCAATGGCGCACAACAAACGAGACTTCCCAACCTATCGGTTAAGGTATACTTGTCTGAGAATGCCGGATCGCCTGCCCCCGTTGACCGCCCTTCGCGCCTTTGAGGCCGCAGCGCGCCATCTGTCCTTTGCCAAAGCCGCGTCAGAGCTGAACGTGACCCCGGCGGCCCTGTCGTTTCAGATCAAGAATCTTGAAGACCACCTTGGCACGCCGCTCTTTCACCGCCTGAACCGCGCCGTGGATCTGACAGAGTCCGGACGTATCCTTGCCCCCGGCACCACACAGGGTTTTGAACAACTCGCAGCGGCTTGGCGGGCGACCCGGCGATTGCAGGACACGCGACTGTTGACCGTGACGGCAGGGCCAGCCTTTACCGCCAAATGCCTTGCCCCGCGCTTGTACGGGTTTGCCCGTGCACACCCAGAGATCGAATTGCGATTTGTGGCCGGGCTGCGGATGATGGATTTTGACCGCGACGAAGTCGACGTTGCGATTCGATATGGCTATGGCACCGATGAGGGGCTGGTCAGCACGCATCTGGTGGATGAGGGCATCACGCCAATGATGCGGCCCGACCTCGTGGCGCGGTATCCGACCCCGCACAGCCTTCTGGACGCGCCGCTGCTGCACGATGCCTCACTGGATTTTCTGGACCCACCCGCAGGCTGGGTGGAGTGGTTTCGCACCGTTGGGATCGACCACGCGCCCACGCCAACGGCCCGCTTTTCACAGGCCGACCACGCGCTGGATGCCAGCCTTGCTGGTATCGGTGTCGTATTGGCACGCACCTCGCTGGCGCAGCAATACCTTGCTTCGGGACAATTGATTGCACCATTCGACATCGCCCTGACCACGGCGGCGCACTTCCGTTTTCTTTGCGCCAAAGGCACAGAGACGCGTCCGCAGATCGCAGCGTTCCGCGAGTGGTTGTTTTCTGAGGTCAGGGGATTGCCCACGGGCCTGGAGGGCAAGACGCTGATCTCGGTCGAGAACCTGCCCTGATCCCGTATCTACGGAACGTCATGCGTTCCACAGCGCCAGGGCAGGTCCCGAAATGCGTGGTTACATCACCGCTTCGGGTGCAAGCCGAGTGATTTCTTCCTTGAGCCTCAGCTTTTGTTTTTTCAGGTCCGCGATGTGCAGGTCATCAGTTCCCGGGGCGCGTTGTGCTTTTTCGACGGCCTCCGAAAGGGCAACATGCTTCTTCTTCAGTTCCTGCAAGTGCGAACTCAAGCTCATGGGATCCTCCTTTTGAACGGTTGGATCTTCAGTGCATCACAGATTTTCGTTCAAGTCACGCTGCGAGCGCAGCATGAATTCACAAAAGTGTAACGGAGATTGGTGTCAGGCCCGTCCTGCCGGAAATTCCAGCGCCGCACCGCGCATCATGACTTGCGCAAAGCGGTCGGTATATTGGCTGCCCGGCTCTTCGTGGTGCGAGCCGCGGTGAATCACCAGGCCCGCGTGAAACCGAAAGGCCGCGCGCCCATCTTTACGACCCCGGACAAGGATCAGGCGCGGTGGACGGCCCTCACGAGGCAATAAAGGCAACAATTCCAAGGCCCCAAGGCGGCCCGACATGGCAGACAGCAGATCCGGCAGACGTTCGGCGCGCTGAATAAATGTGGCGTAGCCACGCGGCTTCAGCCGTTTGGCGGCGCAGGACACCCAATCCGCAAGCGGCGTGGCCCCTGCCAGCGCGATCTCACGATCGCTGCCGTCGGCAACAATACGCTTGCCTGCCTCAAAGTAGGGAGGATTGGCAAAAACGTGGTCAAAGCTTTGCACTTTCATGTCCGGCGGCGGGCTGGCCAGGTTGCCGGTCCAGATCGTGCCCTCCAATCCGTTGCGCGCAAGGTTCCGCCGGGCCAGATCGGCATAGCCCGGCTGCAATTCCAGTCCGGACAATCGCAGGCCGGGCACACGCACACCCAGACAACATAGACCCGGCGCAGCCCCGCAGCCCAGTTCCAGCACGCTTTGCCCCGGCAGCGCCGATACGGCGGCGGCAAGCAGAACTGGATCGGTTCCGGCGCGGTAACCTTCCAACGGCTGCAGCAGGCGCACTTGCCCCCCCAGCATCGCGTCCTCTGTCAACGCGTCGGGGAGGAAGGTTTCAGCCCTCAAACTGCACCCCGGCCTCTCGCAAAACACGACGGGCCTGATCAATCTGGTCGGCGCGCACCATCAGGCGGCGCGGCAGAATGCCTATGGACCCTTCGAGGACGCTCATGTTTACGTCCAATTCAAAGCTGTCTATACCCTCCCCGTTCAGGAGGGTTGTGACCAGCGGGATCAACGTGATGTCGTTTGTGCGCAAAAGCTCTTCCATGAGGGCGATGTAAGGACAAGGCACCGCATTTGTCGAGCCTTGCACGGGAGTTTGATGAGCTTGGACGAAGGCACGCAAAAGCCGCATGAACGTCTCGCCGCGCTGTTGGCCGGCGATCTTGATCTTGTGAATGCGCTGATCCGCCAAAGGATGGCATCAGAGCACGCACCGCGCATTCCAGAAGTGACCGCGCATCTGGTCGAGGCGGGCGGCAAACGGTTGCGCCCGCTGTTGACCTTGGCGACGGCACGGATGTGCGGCTACGAGGGACCGTATCATATCCATTTGGCCGCAACGGTGGAGTTCATTCACACCGCGACGCTGCTGCATGACGATGTGGTGGACGAAAGCAAGAAGCGGCGCGGGCGGCCCACGGCGAACCTGCTGTGGGACAATAAGTCCAGCGTATTGGTGGGCGACTACCTGTTCGCGCGGTCGTTCCAGTTGATGACAGAGACGGGCAACCTGCGGGTTCTGGGCATTCTTAGCGACGCAGCGGCGACCATCGCTGAGGGGGAGGTGCTGCAGCTGACCGCCGCTCAGGATCTGACCACGACAGAGGCGATCTATCTTCAGGTGGTGCGGGGCAAGACGGCGGCGCTGTTTTCGGCCGCGACCGAGGTGGGCGGCGTGATTGCGGGCCAGCCCGAGGAAGAGGTGCAGGCGCTGTTTGATTACGGCGACGCGCTGGGGATTGCCTTTCAGATTGTGGACGACCTGCTGGATTATTGGGGGTCAGACGCGACGGGCAAAAATGTGGGCGATGATTTCCGCGAGCGAAAGCTGACGCTGCCTCTGATCAAGGCCTTTGCTGCCGCCTCAGACGACGAAGAGCGCGCCTTTTGGAAGCGGGTCATCGAGAAGGGCGACCAGCGCGAGGGCGACCTTGAGCATGCCATTGCCTTGCTCAATCAGCATGGCGCGTTGGAGGCGACGCGGCAGGAGGCATTGGCTTGGGCGGGCAAGGCGAAGGCGGCAATGGAAAGCCTGCCGCAATCAGAGCTGCGCGACCTTTTGATCGATCTCAATGACTATGTGGTGAGCCGTGTGAGTTGACCGAAAAAATGGGCTGTCCACGCGTGGACAGCCCTGCGGTCAATCAAAATCAATGACTTACAGAGACGATTTTACCTTTGGTTAGGAAATGACTGGTCTGTCCGTACAGTGGTAAGCCGGGCTTAAGCCCGGCCTACGGTGCCAATTTACGTCAGTATGGTCGCAGCCACCCACCACTGCGGGAAGGCGGCTTGAAGGTCGCGGGCCATTGCCTCTGTCGGCGTGTCGGAGTCGAACAACGCAAAGCAGGTGGCACCAGAGCCGGACATGCGCGCAAGCCGAACCCCGTCCAGAGAAGACAATGCGCCCAACACCTGCGAAATCTCAGGACACAGACCTTCGGCCGGGGGCTGCAGATCGTTGCGCTGATCCGCCAACCACCCAAACACAGCATCCGCTTGCCTGCTGTCCGGCAGAGGCATCATCGGCGCGTTGTCGCGCCGGGCAAGCGCCTTGAATACCGCAGGGGTCGCGACCTCGACCCGTGGATTGACCAGCACGGCCCGTAGCGGCGGCAGGTCCAGCGGCGTCACGATCTCTCCGATGCTCTGCATCCGGGCGGCGTGGGCCACCATGCAGACCGGCACATCCGCACCCAGTGAAAGCGGATCGCCTCCAAACGGACGGCCAAACAACTGCTCCATCGCGCGCAGCACCGCCGCCGCATCGGAGGAGCCGCCCCCGATCCCCGCCGCTGCGGGCAGGTGTTTGTCCAAGGTGATCGCCACCGGCTGACCAAATGCCTCTGCCGCGCGCCAGCACAGGTTGCGCGCATCCGTTGGCACCCCGGCGGCCATCGGGCCGGTGACGGTCAGCGACATGTGATCTGCGCGGGCCACCGTCACCCGGTCGCCCACGTCGGCGAACATCACCAGACTGTCGAGCAAGTGATAGCCATCAGCCCGCCGTCCGGTGACATGCAGGGTCAGATTGATCTTGGCCGGGGCGAAAACCTCACTCGCTGCCGAGGTCATCCGCTACCTGCAAGGGCGGTGCGCCTTCTTCGGCCAGAACCACGTCCAGCCCGACCTCCAGCTTACGTTTGATCCGCACCGGGTCGGCCTCTTCGGCGGCGTCCTCCCAGTCGACGAAGGACAGCGCGCGCTTCCACATGAATTCGGCCTCACGTTCGCGCCCGACGGCCCAATAGACATCGCCAAGGTGATCATTGACGATCGGGTCGATGGGCATCAGTTCGGCGGCGTGTTCCATGTGCGGCACCGCCTCTTCGTAGCGGCCAAGGCGGTAGAGCACCCAGCCAAGGCTGTCGACGATGTACCCGGCGTTTGGCCGCGCCTTGACGGCGCGTTCGATCATCGCCAGCGCCTCATCCAGCTTGACCTGCTTTTCCACCAGCGAATAGCCAAGATAGTTCAGCACCTGCGGCTGGTCCGGGTTCAGGTCCAGTGCTTTGCGGAAATCCGCCTCTGCGGCCTCCCACAGACCTTCGCGTTCGTTGGAAATGGCACGGGCGTAGAACACGAACCATTGCCGATCGGTGATTTCACCGACCTTGGAGAGCGCGGTTGTATATGCCTCTATCGCATCGGCAAACCGTTCTTCCTGTCGCAGGAAATCGCCCAGCGTGGTGTAAACGACAGACATGTTGCCATGGGTTTCTGTCAGCCCTTCGAGGACGGCAATCGCCTCTTCCATACGCTCGTCCGAGCGCAGCGCCTCTGCCCGGCCCAGTTCTGCCGCGTGAAAGGCCGGATGATCGGTCGGCACGCGTGCATAGGTTTCGACGGCCAGTTCGTACTGACCAACCTGCGTCAGCACCTCTGCCGACAGTAGAATGGCGTCGATGTGGTCCGCGCGCAGGTATTCGGCCAGACGGGCATAGAGCAGCGTCAGATCCTGATTGTCCTCAGCCGCCAGCGCCCCGGCGAGGGTATAGAACACCTCTGCAATGCCATCGCGCGGCGACGTGACATGCGTGAACGGCACGGTTTCATTGCCTTGTAGACGGGTGCGCAGGTTTTCCAGCCCCGGATCAAGATCATTGCCAAAGGCCGTGGTCAGCAGGTCGATTGCATCGCCGTTGCGGTCAAGCTGGCTGAGGATTTCAGCGCGGGCCATGATACCGCGACGGGTGGCCCCCATACCGGCCCCCAGCTTGCTGGACAGCAGGTCATCGGCGGTTTGGTAGTCACCGACAGAGGCGAGCGCGAACGCCTTG
Source organism: Antarctobacter heliothermus (assembly GCF_002237555.1). NCBI lineage: Bacteria > Pseudomonadati > Pseudomonadota > Alphaproteobacteria > Rhodobacterales > Roseobacteraceae > Antarctobacter > Antarctobacter heliothermus. Next base: position 455,378 of record NZ_CP022540.1, read on the forward strand.
TGGTAGGCGGCAAAGGGGCCAAGGCCCTGAATGCCCGCCACCTCATCAAAGGTGGCAAGGGCGGTGGTCATGTCGCCCTGCCCCAGTTGTGCCCATGCCTTTATCAGACCGTCGGCCAGCGGACCCAGCCCGCGCTTTTCGTCAATGGCCGTGAGGACGGGGGCGAACGCCTCGCCTCGGGCGTCCCGTGCCACAATCGCCATCTGGGCGATCTGACTGGCAAAGCCCTCTTGCGCAAGTCGGTCGGCGTAGGTCGATGCCCGGTCCACCTCACCCAGTGAGATATTGGACAGGACCGCACGTTCCAGCAGTTCGGGGCGGCCCGGATCGCGGGCCAGCGCCTTGCCATAGAAATGGGCGGCGGACTCGTAATCGCCCAGAAAGCTGGCCTGACGCGCGGCGAGGTAGTCGCCCGCAAAGCCGTTGGCCGATACCAGGGTCGGCAGGGTAAACGCCGCTGCCAGCAGGCCTGCGCGCACCGTCTGTGTCCAAGCTGTCAAAGTGCCGATCTCCTCAATCGCGATTTGCGAAGAGCGTAGAACGCATGAACAGGCATGGCAATCACGACAAGCGCGCAGATGCCGACAGGGCATCACCTCATTGTGAAGGTGCCCGACGCTTGGGCGCCGGGCGGATGCGTTCACATGTTGGGATAATTCGGCCCGTCGCCGCCCTGCGGAACCGTCCAGTTGATGTTCTGGCTGGGATCTTTGATGTCGCAGGTCTTGCAGTGGACGCAGTTCTGAAAGTTGATGACGAACTTTGGCCCGTTGTCATCCTCGACCACCTCGTAGACGCCCGCCGGGCAATAGCGCTGCGCCGGTTCGTTGTATTTCGGCAGGTTGATCGCGGTCGGCACATGCGGATCTTTCAGCTGCAGATGCGCGGGCTGGCTTTCCTCATGGTTGGTAAAGCTGAACGCGACGTTGGTCAGCCGGTCAAAGCTGAGCTTGCCGTCGGGCTTGGGGTAGTCGATCGGCTCAAACTTTTGCGCGATGCCGGTGGCCTCGGCGTCGGTCTTGCCATGTTTGACGGTGCCGAACAGCGACAGACCCAGCAGCGAGTTGGTCCACATGTCCATGCCGCCCAAGGCAAGGCTGGCGGTGAGACCGTATTTCGACCACAGCGGTTTGACGTTGCGGACCTTGTGCAGATCCTTGCCGACGGCGCCCTCGCGCACCTCTGCCTCATAATCGGGCAGTTCGTCCGAGGCGCGGCCGTCCTTGATTGCGGCAAAGGCGGCCTCTGCCGCGGCCTTGCCGGACAGCATGGCGTTGTGGTTGCCCTTGATGCGCGGGACGTTGACCATGCCCACCGAACAGCCCAGCAGGGCGACGCCGGGGGCGACCATCTTGGGCATCGACTGATAGCCGCCCTCGCTGATGGCGCGGGCACCGTAGGCGACGCGTTTTCCGCCCTTGAGCAGCTCTGCCACCATCGGGTGATGTTTGAACCGCTGGAATTCCATGTAGGGGTACAGATGCGGGTTCTGATAGTTCAGGTGGACGACAAAGCCGACGTAAACCTGATTGTTCTCAAGGTGATAGATGAACGACCCACCACCCGCGTTGCCGCCAAGGGGCCAGCCCATGGTGTGGGTGACGCTGCCCTCTTTGTGCTTGGCCGGGTCGATTTCCCAGATCTCTTTCATGCCAAGGCCGAATTTCTGCGGCTCCTTGTCTTTCGAGAGGTCGTATTTCGCGATGACTTCCTTGGACAGCGACCCGCGCACGCCCTCGGCGAGGAAGACATATTTGCCCAGCAGTTCCATGCCCGGCTCATAGGAGGGTCCGGGGGTGCCGTCGGGGTTCTTGCCGAACTCACCGGCAACAACGCCGCGCACTTCGCCATTGTCGCCGTAGACCATTTCGGAACAGGCCATGCCGGGGAAGATCTCGACCCCCAGCGCCTCGGCGTGTTCGGCCATCCAGCGGCAGACGTTGCCCATGGAGACGATGTAGTTGCCGTGGTTGTTCATCAGTGGCGGCATCGGCCAGTTGGGGATCCGCAACTGACCCGCCTCGCCCAGCATATAGAAATTGTCCTCTGTCACCGGGGTATTAAGCGGCGCGCCGAGATCTTTCCAGTCGGGGATCAGCGCGTCCAGACCGCAAGGGTCCAGCACCGCGCCGGACAGGATATGCGCCCCGACCTCAGAACCTTTTTCCAGCAAAACAACGTTCAGGTCAGCATCAAGCTGTTTCAGCCGGATCGCGGCGGACAGCCCGGCCGGGCCACCACCCACGATGACGACGTCGTATTCCATGGATTCGCGCTGCGCGTCGGACATTCCGGCTCCTCCCACAGGGGCAAAGAAATAAAGTTTCGCGACTGAGTAGCGCGGCAGTGCAGCACGGGTCAATCACGACACGGCGTCGCGGGGGCGGATTCCGACCTGTCCGACGCGGGAAAAGGCGCTCTGCCCCCCCGCAAATGGCGCGAGGGCCCCACCCCGCGCCTTGTTCTCTTAAAACACCGGCATGATCTCTATCTTGCCGCGCGTCGGGCCAACCCTGAGCAGCCGATACGCGTTGGTCCCGAAATAAAGCGTGCCGTCAGCTGCTTCGGTCATAGCGGTGATCCATTCCGCCGGACCACCCCGCAGGCGATCCCCTTTCAGCACCCCTTCGGCACCTTCGCCGCTGACCGGCATGAACCGCAATTCGACACTTTTGGCGAGGATGTAGTTTTCACCCTTCGCGTCGATCCCGGCGTGATTGAAATAGTCCTCTCCGAGATCGATCAACGCGCCGGTGCCATCCGGGCCCAGCAACATCGAATCCACATTGGTCCGCAAAATCATCATCTTGCCATCGCTCACCCGCACGGCCTTGGGGTAGGAAACACGATACGGTGTCTCGGCCATCTCGAAACTGCCCGAGACAAAATCAACCGTGACCACGTTGCTGACATAGCCATCTGTCATTTGCTTGAAATCGGCTTTTTGCAGCTTGGTCAGATCCTCAGGCTCATCCTGTTTCTGCTCGGCGTCGGTCTTGGTATAGCCGGTCAGGATCAGGGCCTTGCCCGCCCCCGGTTCCAAGGCGATCAGATTCGCCTTGATCTTGCCCATGGCAACGCGCGCCAGCTGTTCGCCCGTGGAAGCCTGCAACAATCGCACCGAATCGTCCTTGAAATGCTGATCCAGCGCGGCAATCACCCGAGTCTGGGCGTCATAGGCCATGTCATCGACGTCCGACACGGACCACGCCTCGGCCATGCCATCGACCTTGTAGGCGGTCACAACATCCGCATCGTCGCGGAAAAACACCAACTCTCCGATGGCGCCATGCACGATCTGGCGCACCAGATGAGGCACATACTGGCGCCCGGTCACCTCCATCGAGTCGGCGGAAATTGTATAGACTGTCCGGTTAGATCCGCCGACAAGCACGGTCTTGCCGTCAGGCGATACACTGATTGTCTCGATGGACTGGGATTGGGCGGCACCGGCGGACAACCCGGCCAGCGCAAGCGCCGCTGCAAATGAAAAAATGGAACGCATGTCAAAATCCTGCTGTTATACAAGTGTTCGACAGAGTACCCGCAGTCCTTCATATGTCAAAGTCGTGGGCTGTCGGTAAATTCCCGCTGGTCTGACGTTCAGCTTGGCTTTACATCGACAAGCCACGCGACGACACTTCCTCAACTCTCGCTGACAAGGCAAAGACGATCCGAATATGGACAAGTTCCCGATGACCCGCGCGGGATACACCGCGCTTGAGACCGAATTGAAACAGCTCAAGTCCGTTGAGCGTCCCGCCATCATTCAGGCGATCGCAGAGGCGCGCGAACTGGGCGACCTGAAAGAGAACGCCGAATACCATTCGGCGCGCGAAAAGCAGGGATTCATCGAAGGGCGCATCAAGGAACTTGAAGGCGCTATCAGTCTGGCCGAGGTGATCGACCCCACGAAACTGTCGGGCACGATCAAGTTCGGCGCCACCGTGACACTGGTCGATGAGGATACGGATGAGGAAAAGACCTGGCAGATCGTCGGCCAACATGAAGCCAGCGTCGAAAAGGGTCTGCTGAACATCAAATCCCCCATCGCACGCGCGCTGATCGGCAAGGACGAAGGCGACAGCGTCGAGGTGAACACCCCCGGCGGCTCCAAGTCGTATGAAATCCTGAGCATCGCCTACAAGTAAGGCTTTCCCAATGAGCGACCCCAAGGACGCCCGCCCGACGCTGCCCGGCCTTTACGCGTGCAGCGAGGCCGAAGGGGTCACAGGCATCGAAATCGCCGCCATGGTGGTCAGCGTGGTCTGGGTGTGCCTGTCGGGTTGGTATTTCCTCAGCGTCCCGACGGCCCAAAGCGGCGCGCTGCGGTTCCTGCTGGGTGTCATGGTGATCGTGATGCCGGTGGCGATGATCTGGGTGGCGGCGCTGGCGATCCGCGCAGCGAGGGTGATGCGCACCGAAAGCGCGCGGCTGCAGGCGGCCATCGACGCGATCCGGCAGGCCTATGTGGCTCAGGCCCAAAGCGGCAAAGGCCAGCCGCCACACCCTGCCCTGTTGAAACGACTGGACGACATCGCGGGCGCGCAGAAAAACCTTGAGGGTACGCTGGCCATGCTGGGCGGCATCCGGCAGGCGGGGGGCGCACAGGGGGCCCTGCCCGCGCCCGACATGCCGGATGGCGACCACCAGCCGACCCTGTCGCTGGGCACACCCGCCGAGGCACTGCAACCGCCATTGTCCAACGGCGACTATATTCGCGCGCTCCATTTCCCTGAAACGGCAGAGGACGAAGACGGGTTTGCCGCGCTGCGCCGCGCGCTCAAGGATCGCGGCACCGCCAAGCTGATCCAGGCGGCACAGGACGTCCTGACCCTGATGAGCCAGGACGGCATCTATATGGACGATCTGCGCCCCGACATGGCCCGACCCGAGGTTTGGCGCGCCTTTGCCAAAGGCGAACGCGGGCGGTCGATCGCCTCACTGGGCGGGATCCGGGACCGGTCCTCGCTGGCTCTGGCGGCGGGCCGGATGCGCGAAGATCCGATTTTCCGCGATGCGGCGCACCACTTTCTGCGCCGCTTCGACACCAGCTTTGCCGGGTTCGAACCCAATGCGACAGACGAGGATATCTCTGCGTTTGCGATGACACGCACCTCCCGCGCGTTTATGCTTCTGGGGCGTGTGGCTGGCACGTTCGACTGATCGCCGCGGCACCTGGCCTTGCCCGAGGTTGGGGGCGCTGCCCCCGCCGCGCAAGAGCGCGACTTCCCCCGGGATATTTTCGGACAGAAGAAGCCTCGGGCGCGCTGGTGTTTCTTCTGTCCCGAAATATCCCAGGGGTGAGGCCGCAGGCCGAGGCGGTCATGCTGCAAGCATGCCTCCGGCACGACGCCCCCTCTTCGCGGGTCATCAGATGCCGAAACTGCCGAAGGGGATATAGCGCACAGGTGTGCAGGGAGTGATTTCTGCCGCCCCGTCGGGTAATTCGACCAGTCCCTCTGCCCAGCTGAGGCCAGAAATACGGCCCGATCCTTCGGATTTGAACACCTCGGCGCGGCCTTCGCGGATGCGCGCACGCAGGTATTCACGGCGGCCCGGTTTCTTGCTTTTGGCAAAGGCGGCAGGAACGTCAAAGCCTGTGGGCTCGGACCAATCGGCCCCGGCCAGCAGGCGCAGGGCGGGGCGGGCAAAGACCAGCGCGCAGACAAAGGCCGCGACCGGATTACCGGGAAGGCCGAACACCGGCTTGCCCTGCCACATGCCCAGCGCCAGCGGGCGGCCCGGTTTCAGCGCGATGCGCCAGGCGTTCAGCGCGCCGCTTTCGCGCAGAAGGGCCGAAACGTGATCCTCATCCCCTGCCGAGGCCCCACCGGAGGTCAGGATCGCGTCGGCATCGGCGCTGTCCAGTCGCGCGCGCAGGGTCGCGCGGTTGTCGGGGACGTGGCCCAGATCGACCGGGACATGGCCGAACCGCGCGATCAGGCTGAGCAGCATGGGCCGGTTGGCGTCAAAGATCTGTCCCGGGGCGGCGGGGCTGCCTGCGGGCACGACCTCATCCCCGGTGGACAGCACGCCGACGCGCAAGGGTGCGTGCACTGGCAGGTCTGACAGGCCGGTGGCGGCGGCCAGCGCGAGGTCGGCGGGCGTCAGGACGCGGCCCCGGGGCAGGATCGGCGCGCCTTGGGTCACGTCTTCGCCCGCGCGGCGGGTGTTGGCGCCGGGTTTGACCGGGCCGCGAAAGGCCACTTGTCCCGCGTCTGTGGCGCAGTCCTCATCCAGCACAACCGTATCGACGCCCTGCGGCAGTGTGGCGCCCGTCAGCATGCGGATGGCATAGCCGGGGGGAACCTCGCCGGGATAGGCAAGACCAGCGGCGGCGCGGCCGGCGACCAGCGGCAATGCAATTTCATCCTGACCCGCAATGGTTTCGGCGGCAAAGCCATAGCCGTCCACAGCCGTATTGGCCAGTGGCGGGTTGGCGCGCCGCGCGCTCAGGTCTTCGGCCAGCACGCGGCCCGAGGCCTGCATCAGAGGCACGGTTTCGCGCGCCACGACCGGGTGCAGGCGGTCGCGGAGCAGGGCCAGCGCCTCATCCACCGGGGTCCAGTTGACCCCCGGCGGCAGGGCAAAACAATCGTTGTTCAGGGGCGGTGGTTTCAGAGATATGGCGCCCTCATGTTGCAGCAATTCCTGTTCAAAGCCGTGGCCGAGTATCCAGCCCTCTTCCGGGGCGTCGACCTGTAACATGGCGGTCAGACGGTCGGGCGCAAGCCCGCCCAGCGCACGCGCGACCAGCCGCACCTGCACGGCGTCGCGAATATCATCGGGGCCAGTCGCCGCCCTGACGGCGTCATTGATCAGCGACGGCCAGATTTCGACAAAGGCGATGGGGCGGTCCAGCGGTTCAAACGGCCAGACAGCCACCTGGTCCGCGAAGCGTTGCCGCAATCGTTCCAGCACCGGCAGGCCCATCAGCACCTGCGATCCGACCGCGCCCGCGCCCGACAGTTGCCAGCAGGTAAAGGCCCCCTTGGCGCGGGTTTCGATCTTTCGGCGGGCAGGGAACGGATTGCGATAGCCCGCCTTGGTGCGCGGCAGGCCCGCGATGTCGCGCCGCAAGCCGTTGCCCCAGAACGGCCCCCGCCCCTGTGTCAGGTGCTGGTTGATCCCGGCGGCCACGTCAAAGCGGTTATTCTCCCGAGGCGCATCCGTGATCCGCGCGGCCAGCCAGCCCCAGACCGCAAAGGGATCAACGTGGCCGGTCAATGCAGCGGCGAAGCCCGTCGGGTAGCCAAAGGGAAAGTCGAACCCGATGCACAGGCGTTCCCCCGCCGTCAGCGCCGCCTCGATCCGGGACGTCAGCGTCTGTTCTGCGACGGTGCGGTTGCGCTGGTAGAGCGGGGCGGCGTCGCCGTGAGGGCCGCTGTCCCCGATCCAGATGGCGTCTTTACGCGGGCGAGCCCCGGAGTCATTGCCACCCGACCAATCGACCATGAGAAAGCGGTCAAAGTGGCTCATTCCGCGGCCTTTGCCAGACCGACCTCCGACAGGATGAAATCGGCGATGGCGACGGTGTCGTTCAGATCGAACACCGGGCGATCCAGATCCAGCGGCACGTCAGAGGCCACGGCGCGAATGGTCGGATCATCCGGCGCAATCAGCGTATTGCCGGTCTCGGCCCTATGCGCCTCGACCTTGGGGTGGCGGTCGCGTTTGTAGCCCTCCACCAGCACCAGATCGACCGGGGCCAGCCGTGCCAGTAGCGAGTCCAGCGTCGGTTCCTCTGCGCCGCGCAGTTCGACCATATGTGCCACGCGGTTGCGCGAGGCCAGAACCACCTCGGACGCGCCCGCCTGCCGGTGACGATAGCTGTCCTTGCCGGGGTGATCGACGTCAAAGCTGTGATGCGCGTGTTTGACGGTGCTGACGGTCAGGCCGCGGCTGGTGATCTCTGTCACCAGTCGCTCCATCAGGCCGGTTTTGCCTGCGTTTTTCCAGCCCGTCACGCCGTAGAGCCTCATATCAGCGCCTCCGCCTGTGCCAGATCCTCTGGCGTGTTCACGTTGAAGAATGGATCAAACGGAGTCGCAGAAAAGAGCGCCTCACGTCCGCCATGTTGTTCGGTCCAGAGCACGACCTTTTTCAGGCCGCTCTGTAGCGCGGCGCGCAGGTCGTTGCGCAGGGCCACCGGCCAAAGGCCAAAGGTGGGATGGCGGATCAGGCCAGAGCGGGATTTGCTGCGGGTCTGGGTGTCGCCCTTGGTGGCGGCCAGCACCAGCGGGTGTTCCTGCCCCTCGGACGCCAGCAACAGCCGGGGCCCCAGATCGCAGGGGAAAAAGGGCGTGTCGGCGGCGACGCTGACCACGGTGTCGGCCCCCTGCTCTGCCGCCCAGTCCAGACCGGCCAGCACACCGGCCAGCGGGCCGGGATAGTCGGCGATGGAATCGGGGACTACCGGAAGGCCATAGTCCGCAAAGCGCGCCGCATCGCCATTGGCATTCAGCGCGACCGCAGCCACCTGCGGCGACAGGCGGTCGATCACGCGTGTCAGCAGCGTCTGACCGCCCAGCGACAACAGTGCCTTGTCCCCACCGCCCATACGCGAGGCCAGACCGCCCGCGAGGATCACTCCGACAGGCTGTTTCATTCGGTGGCCGCGCTTTTGCGGCGGTGTTTGCGGTCTTCCTCGACCACGCTGTCAGGGTCGATGTCGCGCACAAGGCGGTCCGCGCCGGACAGGCAGGTGAACCGCTTGCCGCGCATCCGCCCGATGCAGGTCAGGCCGACCTGTTGCGCAATCTCGACGCCCCAAGCGGTAAAGCCAGAGCGCGACGCCAGCACCGGGATGCCCATCAGCGCGGTCTTGATCACCATCTCCGAGGTCAGCCGCCCGGTGGTGTAGAGGATTTTGTCGTGTGCGGGCACGCCCTCGCGGAACATCCAGCCGGCGATCTTGTCGACCGCGTTATGCCGCCCGACATCCTCCATGTAGACCAGCGGGCGGTCGCCCTGACACAGGACGGTGCCGTGAATGGCCCCGGCCTCTAGGTACAGCGAGGGGGTTCGGTTGATCTTGTGCGCCAGCGCGTACAGCCATGAGGTGCGCACCTCTGTCGCGGGCAGGCTGACCTGTTCCAGCCCCTCCATCATGTCGCCAAAAACGGTGCCCACCGCGCAGCCCGAGGTGCGCGTCTTCTTCTGCATCTTTTCCTCGTAGGTGGTCTGCGAGGCGGTGCGGACCACGACAGTTTCAAGCTCTTCGTCGTAATCGACGCCGGTGATCTGTTCGCCGTCCGCCAGCATGCCCTGATTGCGCAGGAAACCGATCGCCAGATATTCGGGGTAATCGCCGATGGTCATGGCGGTGACGATTTCCTGACGGTTGAGGAAGATCGTCAGGGGACGTTCCTCAACAACCCGCACCTCGACCGTGGCCCCGGTGTGGTCGGTGCCGGTGACCGCGCGGGTCAGGCGCGGTGCGGCCGGATCGGGGGCAATCAGATAGTCGGCGGCGGGGGGTGTTTCTGGCGATTGCATCTGGTGCCTCCCTTGGGTAGGGCGATTGGGCAATTGAGGGTGTAGTCATGGACGGTCAGCAAGTGATGTCAAGCTATTGGCGGGGCGTGCGGAATGGGCTGCCTTTCCTGTTTGTCGTCGGGCCGTTCGCCATGCTGTTCGGCGTGATCGCCACCGAGGCCGGGCTGAACCTGTTCGAGACGCTGATGTTTTCGATTGTGGTGATTGCGGGCGCGGCGCAGTTCACCGCTGTGCAGCTGATGTCAGAAAACGCGCCGACGGTGGTGGTGCTGATTTCGGCGCTGGCGGTCAACCTGCGGATGGCGATGTATTCCGCCTCGATCACACCGCATCTGGGTCCGCTGCCGCTGTGGAAACGCGGGATCGTGGCCTATTTCCTTGTCGATCAGACCTATGCCGCCTCTGTGATCGACTTTGAACAGCGGCCCAACCAGACAGTGGGGCAGAAGTTCGCCTTTTTCATGGGGGTGGTCTCGCCGATCTGCCCGCCTTGGTATCTGTTCACGCTGTTCGGGGCCTGGGTGGGCGAATCCGTGCCGTCGGAGATGGGGCTGGATTTTGTGCTGCCCATTGCCTTTATCGCGCTGTTTGCCCCGGCCCTGCGCACCGGGGCGCATCGGGCGGCGGCGGTGGTGGCCGCTGTGACGGCACTGCTGTTTGCCTTTTTGCCCTACAATCTGGGGCTGATCGTCGGCGCGCTGGCGGGTATGATGACCGGGGCCGAGGTCGAACGCCGCGCCGGGATGCAAGCAGACCGGAGGCCGGGCGCATGAGTGACCTGTGGATTGTCATCATCGGGATGGGGTTGGGCTCTTTCGCGCTGCGGTTCCTGTTTCTGGGGCTGGTGGGCGACCGCGCCATGCCGGACTGGCTGTTACGGCACCTGCGCTATACCGCCGTCGCGGTCATGCCCGCGCTGGTCGCGCCGCTGGTGGTCTGGCCAAGCGCAACGGGAGGGCAGATAGACCCACTGCGCCTGACGGCGGCGGCAGCGGCGCTGGTCGTGGGATATGTCTGGAAAAGCCTGTACGGTGCCGTCGGCGCAGGCGCCGCGGTGATGATCGCGGGCGCCTGGCTATCATTCTGAAATCAGATCAGCTCTGCTGCTGACGCTATTGCTGGGCTTCAAGCGCGGCGATGGCCGCCCGCTTGTCGTCGCTGTCGTCCTCACGCAGCTCGCTTTCGGTGACGCCGGGCAAGCGCGCGAACCTATCCGCCAGCTTGTTCGGCAGCCAGATGCCGCGCACCGATTCAAACCCCGGCAGCTTGCCGATGATGTCGGAGACCGCGTTGGAACACAGCGCCGGACCAACCGGCCCCTTGCTTTCGGCGATCTGAAGCGCGCGTTCGGCCACCGCGCCGTCCACAGGACGGCTAAGGATACGCATCCGGTAAGTCGACCGGGCATGCGCGCTTTCGAAAAAGCGGCGCGCCTGCGGTGTGATGCCGTACAGGACGTCGCCGATTTCCGGGACGCCGGTAAACCGCGCCGTGCCGGCGGGATCAAAGATCACCCGCTGCGACGGTGCATTGATCAGCATGGCGGAATGCGCACCAGATCCGGTGCGGTTGTTGATCATCGTGTACAACACGATCTCAGGCGGACCCGGATGGCGATAGGCGGCGCGCGCCGCTTCTTCCGGAGTGGAATTGCGCCCCGAGGCATTGCCGCACCCGGCGACAACAGCCGTTGCCCCCAGCGCCATCATCGCCGTACGTCTGTTCATCATGTCATACCATCCCACCCGTTCGGGCGTTTCGTGAGATCAGGAGTTGAAGATCGCCATGAAAATCACGAGGACCAGAATCACGATCACAGAACGGATCGTGAAATTGATGAAGCCCTCAAATGTCTTTTCCTGCGTTTCGATGTCCATGCTACCGTGCTTGTGCTCAGCCATGATGTGTTCCTGCGGCCTGTTCTATGTTTGCGTTCCGCAACGGGTTAGCGCAATTCGACGCGGCTGTCACGCACCGGGGGGAGGCAAGGATGTCGCGGCCTGAACGGGTGTGACCCCACCCGCCCAAAGAATGCGCATCCGCATCGCAGCGCGCCGTGTCAGATCGCCTGAAACAGCCAAGCCCCATCGTCTCGACGGCTACGCGTGGCGCGGCCCGCGTGCCACAGGTGCAAGCAGTGGGCCATCGACTCGACCAGGGCCAGACCGTATTCGCCACCACCGATGCGGCGTTTGAACAGCGGCGGAAAACAGTCCCCCGCTGTTTGGGGCGTGGCCAGATGTGTGTGCAGCCGGTTCAGCGCGCCATGGTGATTCTCAATCAATTGCGCCATGCGCGGGGTCAGCCCGGTAAAGGGCAGCTTGTGCCCGCCCATGACCAGATGTCCGGGGCGTGCCAGCGCACCCAACCGCTCACAGCTTTCTAGCCAGCCTGCCACCGGGTCTGCCTCTGGCTCTGTCGCGTAGACACCAAGGTTGGAACTGATCGAGGGCAGGATCTGATCGCCCGCCAACACCAGATCATCGTCGCGCGACCATAGGGTTGCATGTTCGGGCGCGTGGCCGTTGCCGATGTGCACGTCCCATGTCCGGCCCCCAACGCGCAGCGTGTCGCCCTGTTTGATCCGGGTGAACCCCAGCGGCATCGGCGCCACGCAATCGGCAAAGTTGAAGGGGCGTTCGGCCATGCGTTCGGCCAGAATGTCCGGGTCCATCCCCGCACCGCGCCAATAGTCCAGCGTTTCCGGCGTGGGGCGGTCCTGTGCGTCCAGTTGCAACATCCGCGCAAACAGCCATGCCGTGCGCGTTGTCACCAGTTCTGCGCCATGCACGGTTTGAAACCAGCCCGCCAGCCCGATGTGATCGGGATGGTGATGGGTGACAATGACCCGGCGCACCGGCTTGCCGCCCAGCGGCCCGGCCATCAAATCGCCCCAGATGCCCCGCGATGTGTCAGAGGCAAATCCAGTATCAACAATGGTCCAGCCGTCGCCATCGTCCAGCGCGTAGACGTTCACATGGTCCAGCTTCATCGGCAGCGGCAGGCGCATCCACAACACGCCCTCGGCCAGTTCAAGGGCCTGTCCCGGTTCGGGCGGGGTGTCCCACGGATAGCGAATTGTCTGTGCTGCGCCGTCCATCACGCCACCAGATCCTCGGTGCTGAGATTGGCCAATGCACTAACCTCAGAGCGCGCCTCTGCCAATAGCCCGGCATGTTCCGGCAACATCCGCAGGATGTAGAAGGCCGCCAGCCGCGCATCGGCGCTGTCCGGGGCTGCCATCGCGGCGCGCAGGTGGAAATGTCCGCCCAGCACGCGGGCAAAGCCGCGCAGATAGGGCAACGCGCCGCCGAAACGGTCGGGCATCTCACGCGCCAGCAACGCCTCTGTCGTCTCGCGCAGCGATTCGGCCGCTTGCCAGACCGGTTCGGCCAGATCCGGAAGGTTGGCGCGCGCCGCCTCTGCCCCGGCCTCGATTTCGTCCAGCAGGGCAAAGGCGGCCTCACCGCCATCCATCATCTTGCGCCCGACAAGGTCCATCGCCTGAATGCCGTTGGTGCCCTCGTAGATCGCCGTTACCCGGACATCGCGCAGGTACTGCGCCGCGCCGGTTTCCTCGATAAAGCCCATACCGCCGTGGACCTGAATGCCCATGTCGGCGACCTTGATTCCCGTCTCTGTGCCAAACGCCTTGGTGATGGGGGTCAGCAGCGCGGCGCGCGCTTTCCATTCCGCATCGCCGGTCGCATTGCCGGTGTCGATGGCCACCGCCAATGACAAGGCAATGGCGCGGGCGGCAAAGGTTTCCGCCCGCATGGTGGCCAGCATCCGGCGCACATCTGCGTGGCCGATGATGGTGCCGTCGGGGGTGCGGCCCTGCTTGCGCTCTTGCGCATAGGCCAGCGCGTGTTGCAACGCGCCTTCAGCCACGCTGACGCCCTGAACGCCCACGCCAAGGCGGGCGTTGTTCATCATGGTGAACATGGCGCGCATGCCGTCGTGAGGTTCGCCCACCAGCCAGCCCTTGGCACCGTCATACTGCATCACGCAGGTCGGAGATCCGTGCAGGCCCATCTTGTGTTCCAGACTGACCACATGCAGGTCATTGGCCACGCCGGGCTTCCCGTTTTCGTCCGGGATCAGTTTCGGCACAAGGAACAGGCTGATGCCCTTGGTGCCCGGCACACCGTCCGGCAAGCGCGCCAGCACCAGATGGCAGACGTTTTCGGTAAAGTCGTTATCGCCCCATGAGATATAGATCTTTTGCCCGGTGATCGCGTAGGTGCCATCGCCATTTGGCACCGCCTTGGACGACAGCGCCCCCACGTCGGACCCGGCCTGCGGTTCGGTCAGGTTCATGGTGCCGGCCCATTCGCCAGAGATCAGCTTGGGCAGATAGAGGTTGCGCAAGTCGTCACTGGCGTGATGTTCCAGCGCGTCGATCTGACCCTGGGTCATCAGCGGGTTCAACTGCAACGACAGGCAGGCCGCACCGACCATGTCGTTGACGCAGGTCGTCACCGTCAGCGGCAGACCCATGCCGCCAAATTCCTCTGGCGCAGATGTGGCGATCCAGCCACCCTCGGCCATCGCCTTGTATCCTTCGGCAAACCCCTTGGAGGTGCGCACAACGCCGTTTTCCAGCCGCGCCGGGTCAAGGTCGCCGGATCGCTGCAAGGGGGCCAGCACCTCTTCGCACAGTTTGCCAGCCTCACCCAAAATGGCGGCGACCATGTCCGGTGTCGCCTCGGAAAAACGCTCTGTCCCAGCGACACGGTCGTAACCGACAACGTCACGCAAAAGCCGCATATAGGCATCGATTGGCGCACGATAGGGCATGGGGGTCTCCTCTGTCTTGGCAAGCTGGCGTGGCTCTTGTAGCACGCCCGCAGCCATGTGGCAGAGGGTAGACGCCCCCGCCCCCGCCGCAACCAGAACGCCGCGTCACGAGAGGACCGCCGCGATGCCCGCCCTTCGCCTGAGCGCCAGCACGCAGGATCTGACCCACGCCGCCGGTCTGTTGACCGACGGCGGGCTTGTCGCCTTCCCCACAGAGACGGTGTACGGACTGGGCGCCGATGCCCGGCAAGACCGCGCCGTAGCACGCATCTTTGCCGCCAAAGGCCGGCCTGAATTCAACCCCTTGATCGTACATTGCGCGGAACTCGATCAGGTCAAGGCGCTGGTGCATTGGTCAGAGGCCGCGCAGTCGCTGGCCGATGCCTTTTGGCCCGGCCCGCTGACGCTGGTCCTGCCGCTGCGCCCAGAGGCGGGCATCTCGCGGCTGGTGACGGCGGGGCTGGACAGTCTGGCGGTACGGATGCCAGCCGCGCCGGTGGCGCAACACCTGCTGCGCATCTTTGGCGGTCCAGTGGCAGCCCCCTCTGCCAACCGTTCGGGCCAGATCAGCCCAACCCGCGCGGCCCATGTGATGGCCGATCTGGGCGACCGGATAGAGGCGGTGGTCGATGGAGGCCCCTGCGCGGTGGGCCTAGAATCCACGATCCTTGGCCTGACCGGCACCCCGCCCACACTGTTGCGCCCCGGCGGGGTCACCGCAGAGGCGCTGTGCGATGCATTAAACACGCGTATCGCGCTGCGGCGCGAAACCGACGGGATCAACGCGCCCGGCCAGACCCGATCACACTATGCACCAAGGGCCGGTGTCCGGCTGAATGCGGTCGAATTCGAACCGGGAGAGGCGCGGCTGGGCTTCGGCGCGGTCGATTGCGACCTGAACCTGTCGCCCGCCGAGGATTTGACAGAGGCTGCCGCCAATCTGTTCGAGTTTCTGCACCGGCTGGATGCGACAGGCGCGCCGGTCATCGCCATTTCGCCCATCCCGCATCTAGGGCTGGGCGTTGCGATCAACGACCGGCTCAGCCGCGCGGCCGCTGAACGTTAAGACCCGTATCCGGGTATCAGGCCCGACCGCCCTCAGAACTCAACGCCAATGCCGCGACGCCCAGAGTGGCCAGCGCCGCCTCCCATTTTTCCGCATCCCGGTGGTCAAAGATCAACGCGGGGCTGGCGTCACAGACCAGCCAGCCGTTTTGGGCAATCTCGCTTTCCAGCTGCCCCGCCGCCCAGCCCGCATAGCCCAGCATCATCATCCACTTGCCGGGGCCATCGCCCTTGGCAAGATCCTCAAGGATGTCCAGCGTCGCGGTCATGTGGATGTCATCGCGCACCTCCAGCGTGGTCACGATCGACTGATAGTCCGGGGTGTGCAGGACAAATCCGCGCCCCATCTCGACCGGGCCGCCGAAATGCACCGTGCGATGCGACAGATCATGGGCCGATTCGATGTCAAGTTGCGCCAGCAGCGTCGGCATATCGACGTCCTTGCTGGCCTTGTTGACGATCAGCCCCATCGCGCCTTCGTCCGAGTGGTCGCAGATGAACACAACGCTGTGTTCGAACCGCGGATCCCCCATGCCCGGCATGGCAATCAGCAGATGCCCGGTCAGGTTGGTGGATTCGGTTGCCTGTGCGACGGCCATGGGCCTCCCCTTCTTGCGAACAGGGGTAGCATGACGATGCGCGCCGGGACTGACAAGTGCGTCACATCTGCGTCAGCCCCACGCTGTGTTCGCTTGAACGTGACTTTTCTTTTCAGCGCAAACCCGGCACATGCTTAGGTCATGAAACGTATTGCCCTGACGATCCTGCTGGCCTTGATGCCCGCCCTTGCCGCCACACTGGCCGCTGCGCAGTCCTATGACGACGTGGTCGAGGCGCAGATTTTGCCCGGCTGGCGGTTGCCCAACGGCGACCATATGGCCGCGCTGCACCTCAAGCTGGCTCCGGGATGGAAGACCTATTGGCGCTCACCCGGCGATGCCGGCATCCCGCCGCAGTTCGACTGGGGCGGAGCGCAGAACATGGCCGCCATCGGCGTCTACTGGCCCGCGCCAGTGGTGTTCTGGCAGTCGGGGATGCGGTCGGTCGGCTACAAGGACAGCGTGATCCTGCCTTTGAAGATACGGGTGAAGACCCCCGGACGCGATGCGCGGCTGGGTGGGGTCATCGACATCGGCATCTGCAAGGACGTCTGCCTGCCGCACCGTATCCGCGTTTCGGCGGAGCTGTCCGCCGGACAGACCAAACCCGACCCGGCCATTGCCGCTGCCATGGCCGACGTGCCCTTTGGCGCCAGCGATGCAGGGGTCACGCATGTGGCGTG
This sequence comes from Antarctobacter heliothermus, assembly GCF_002237555.1. Classification (NCBI taxonomy): domain Bacteria; kingdom Pseudomonadati; phylum Pseudomonadota; class Alphaproteobacteria; order Rhodobacterales; family Roseobacteraceae; genus Antarctobacter; species Antarctobacter heliothermus. Next base: position 472,026 of record NZ_CP022540.1, read on the forward strand.
CCGGATCACGCCGCGCGCCGACGGTATGGGCCTGCGCGTCGCTATCGACATGCCGCCTGGCACCGGGCGTGAGGAAACCGTGATCGAGGCCGCTGATCCCAACCTGTGGATCGCCGACCCGGAGACCGGATGGCAAGGCGGACAACTGATCGCTGAAACGCGCGTCACGCATATGTCAGGCGGGGCCTTTGCGCTGGACCGCTCTGGCCTGCGGATCACCGTTCTGGGTGGCAGGATGCCCGTCGATATTCGCGGTTGCGCTGGCTGACCCCAAACAGGCTGACCCAACGGTCAAACCGGCAGATCTGCCGCTTGCGGGCGCAGTGCCCGCCCCGGACCTGATCCGGGGCCTTTGCCAATTGCCAATGCGTCGGCGGGCCGTTTAGCCCACCCTCCCTTCGGATCGGCCCATCAGACGGCGGGCGACAACACCCAGACCGCTGATCAGGTACAGCGCCAGTGGCACCGCCACCGCGCCCATCAGGAACAGGCCCAGCGCCGCCACCGTCGGGGACACACCCTGCGGCATCCAAGCTGCCAGCGCGGGCAACACAGCGCCGGTCCACGCGGTATAGCCCAGCGTCGCGGCCAGCCAGACCAGCATCAGCACTGCCCCGACCATCAGCACCCCGCGCACCGCCGCATCCCGGAACTGCATCCCGCGCTTCAGCGCCGCCACTTGCCGTCCGATGTCATGCTGGATCGCCACCAGCGCAGGCACGATCATCAGCACCAGCACCACGCCAAACCCCAACCCGTAGACCAGCGTGATCACCGTCGGTTTCAGGAACTGCGCCTGTGACGAGGATTCGTACAGCAGCGGCGCAAGGCCCAGCACCGTCGTCGCCGTTGTCAGGAACACCGCCCGCAAACGATCCGCCGCGCCGTCGATAATCGAGGGGATCAGCCCCCGTTCCTTGGCGTATTCGTCGATCTGCGTCACCAGCACGATCGAATCGTTGATGATAATGCCGGTCATTCCCAGCAGGCCGACCACGGTGAACATGCTCATCGGGATGTCCCAGATCGCGTGGCCATAGATGGTCCCGACAAGGCCAAAGGGCACAATCGCCATGACCACAAAGGGCCGCGTCCAGCTGGCAAAGACCCAAGCCAGCACAAGGTAGATCCCCAGCAGCACCATGATCAGGCCGTTGCGGGCATCGGTCAGAAACTCGTTTTCCTGTTCGGCCAACCCGGCAAGACGGTATTCCACCTGCCGATTTGCAGCGATCTCCGGCAGGATTTCCTCTTGCAACGCCTTGACCACCGCCTCGGCGCGGGCGGCATCGTCCTCGGAAATATCCCCGGTGACGGACACCAACCGCAGCCCGTTTTCGCGCCGCACGGTCGAAAACCCGGTCCGGCGATCGACGCGGACGATATCTGCCAGCGGCACATAGGCCCCGGCGGCGGTGCGCAACTGCATCCGCTCCATGAAATCGGCGGTCAGTTCGTCCTCTGGCAGTTCGACGCGGATCTCGGCAGAGCGCGGCCCATCGGGATAGGTCGCGGCCTCGATCCCGCCAAGACGGTTGCGCAGCGTGCGCCCCAGCCCGTCGATGTCAAAGCCCAGCACAAGCCCCTGCGGTGTCAGTTCAAGGATCAGCTCATCCTTGTCATAGGACAGGTTGTCCTCAACCGCCGTGACCTCGGGAAAGCGCAGGACGGCCTCTTTGAGATCCTCGGCGGCGGCCTTCAGCGTCTCTGACCCGGCACCGTAGAATTGCACGTCCAGCGAATCGCCGCCCGGCCCGCCACGCCAGCCCCGGAAAGAGATGGTTTCGGCCAGCGGGTGACGGGTCACGCGGTCCTGCAGCTCTCCCACAAAGGCAAACGACGAATAAGGCCGCAGGTCGGCGTCGATCAGTTCGATGGAAATTGCGCCCAGTTGATCCGGGTCCTTGGTATCGGCCCCCGGCAGCGACCGCCCCGAGTTACCGCCAATTTCGGCCAGCACATAATCCAGCGGGTTGGTGCCATAGCGTTCCTCATACTCGCGGCCCAGTTCCTCTGTCGCTTCTTGGAACAGTCGCATCTGTTCCAGCGTATCCGCCCGCGTGGCGGTGGGGGACATGGCAAAGTTGCCGGTGACGGACCCCTGCTCTGGCGAGTTGAAAAAGCGCCATGTAACGTCGCCGTTGACAAAGGCGGTGATCTGCGTCGCCAGCGCCAGTGTCAGCAGCGCAAAGACCGCGTAGCGCGCTGCAATCACGCCGCGCATAAAGGGGCGGAACAGCGTCTCTCGCACCCAGCGAAAGCCGCGATTGACAAGGGTCGAGGCCATGTCGATGCCGTTGTCCGAAAGGGTGCGCAGCGCGGCCGCGCGCGCTGCCGTCGGCATCAGCGCCAACCGGACCGCGATGACGGTTACGAACAGCACGGCAAGCCCACCAAGGACCAGCGGCAGATCGGCCCAAAGGGCTGCGCGCAGGTCTATCGCGCTTTGGCTCAGCCCGATCAGCGCCTTTGGCGCGTCGGCAAACATGCTCCAAAGCGCCACCAACACGCCGGGCAGCGCCAGTGCCGCCAACACCAATAGCGCCACCGCCAGCACACAGACCAGCGTCACGCCCAGCACGCCCAGTCCGGCGCGCCACAGCTTTGTCCCCGTTTGGGGACGCGATTTCAGCGCGTGGGCCATGTGGTTGGGCAGGATCAGGAAGCATTCGACCAGCGAGGCGATCAGCACCACAATCACCGTAAACGGTATATCAGAGATCAAATCGCCAAACCGCCCGCTGATGGCCGTCAAGCCAAAGAAGGCAATGACCGTGGTGATAGTCGCCGAAAACACCGGCAGAGCCATGCGTTGGGCCGCGCCCTCTGCCGCCTCAAACGGGCTGTTGCCGTGGCGTGACAGGTGGTCGGCGTGTTCACCCACAACAATGGCGTCATCCACCACGATGCCCAGCGTGATGATCAACGCAAAAAGAGAGATCATGTTGATCGTCAGCCCGGCCACATACATCAGTGCAATGGCCGACAGCAGCGCGGTGGGGATACCCGCCGCCACCCAGAACGCCGTGCGGGTGTTGAGAAACAGGAACAGCAGCGCCACAACCAGCGCCAAACCGGTCACCGCGTTGTCGATCAGGATATTCAGACGGCCGGTGATCGCCTCTGACCGGGTGCGGATCAGGTCGATCTTGACACCTTCGGGCAGCGCGGCGGTCAATTCGGCGGCCACCTTTTCAACGGTGGCCTGAATGCCGATGGCATCCCCCCCGGCAGAGCGGTCGACCCGGATCGAAATGGCCGGGTTCTCACCTACGAAATAACTGCGCTGACGGTCGATCCCTTCGACCCGGATAAGGGCCACGTCGCCGACGGTCAGGTTGGTGCCGCCGGGGTTGGACCGCAGTACAATCGCCGCAATGGCATCGGCAGAGCGTTTTTCGATCCCGGTGCGCACGCGCGCGCCCGCACCTGCGACGTCGCCCGCCGGATCGGCCTGCACCTCGGCGGCGATGGCGTCGGAAATCTCGCTCATGGTGATGTCATGGGCGATCAGGTTCTGAACCGGCACCTCAATCACCGTCTGCGGCGCGGCAAGACCGCGAATCGTGGTCTGGGTCACACCCTCGGCGAACAAGCGCACGATCAACTCATCGGCAAAGCGCGCCAGCTGGTCGACACCGACTGGCCCGGTGATCACCAGATCCGTCACCCGGTCGCGCCAGCCGCCCCGGCGCACGTTGGGATCGTCGGCGTCCTCTGGCAACGTGTTGATTGCGTCCACCGCCTGTTGGACGTCATCGGCGGCCCGGGCAATGTCCCAACCCGGTTCAAATTCCAGCTCGATCGAGGCGCGGCCTTCGCGTGACAGCGCGGTCGAGGCAATCACCCCGTCCACCGACAGCAACGTCGGTTCCAGGACCTGCACAATGGCGGCATCCACATCCTCTGCCCCGGCCCCGTCCCAAGTTACAGTGACGTCGATCTCCTCAATGATCACATCGGGAAAGAACTGCGCCCGCATGTTGGGAACGGCAAAAGCCCCGGCGGCCAGCATCATGACCAGCAGAAGGTTGGCAACCGTGGGATGTCGAACGAAGTAGCCGAACAGGCCTCCTGCAGCAGTGGGAAGTGCGCGCGCCATACCTTAGCCCCCCATACGGGATTCAAGGCGCTCGACCATTTCCGCCGGCACCTGTTTCTGCGACAACTGCGCCAGCAGGCGGGTCTTGGCCGCCTCCGGCATCCGGGTGTTTTCCTCGATAAAGGCGACCAGTTTGGCGCGCCGTTCGTCCGTCAGCTCGACCATGTCCGGCACCTCGGGCACCGCGTTCTGTCGTAGCGGTTTGACCTTGATGCCAGCACCCAGCAGCGGCGTGCGTTGGGCCACAACCTCACGGCCCGCGATGCCGCGCCCGCGGACCAGCACGTCATCGCCCTGCCGCCGCAACACCTGGACCTGCACTGTTTCCAGCCTGTCGTCGTCGCCCACAGCCAACACTTCTTGGGCGGCATTGACCGCCGTAGCAGGCAGGCGCGCGACATCGTCCAATGGCGCCTCCTTGATGCTCACGGCCACAAAATCACCCGGCTTGAAACCGCGCGGGGCCTCTAGTGTGGCAAACAACTGGCGGCCGGTCTGGCCCTCACCCACGGCGGCACCTTCGCGGGAAATCACGCCCTGCGCCGAAATGTTGGTGCCAAAGAAATCCAGCGTCACCGTCACCGGCGCGCCGCGCAAGCGGCCCGCTTCGTCCAGAAGACGCGCGTATTGCTGGGTCGAGACGCGGAACGCGACCTCCAGTGCCTGCGGGTCGACCAGTTGCGCCAATTGCTCATTCGTTGACACCAGCCGCCCGGCGACCACCGTCACATTCGACAAGGTTCCGGCAAACTCGCCGCGGATCTCTGTGTCGTTCAGCCGGCGCTCTGCCTCGTCACGGGCGATCTCGCCCCGGCGCAGCCGTGTTGCGGCCTGATCAATGCGCGCCTCTGCGGTGGCCACTGCCTGCCGCCGGGTCAGCACCGACTGCCGTTCGCTGGACAGCGACAGTTCTGCCGATTCCACCGCCGCTGCCGTACCGACATTACGTTCCAGCAAGTCGCGCTGACGTCGCAGCGCGGTCTCACGCAGCACCACTTGATCCTCTGCCGCGACCAGTTCGTCGCGCGCGATGATCAGCGCGCGCTCGGCCTCGCGGACCTCGGCCCGGGCATCCAGCAAATCGCTTTCGGCGCGATCCAGCTCAGACTGTGCATTGGCAGGGTCGATCCGCGCCAACACCTGCCCCGCTGTCACCTGCCCCCCCTCGACAAAGGCGGGGTCCAGTTCCACCACTGTCCCGGCCGCCGCGGCCCGAATTTCAAGCGTTCGGCGGCTTTGCACCTCACCGAAAGATGTCAGGACCGGCACCGCCGTTTCCAGCCGCATGGACACAACATTGACGGAGAATACGCGTTCGCGCGCCTGCGGGACGACGGCCTCTCTGGCCATCTGAGCCACGACGGCGTCACGCACCATGATCCCGGCAAAAGCCAGCAGACCCAGGGTTATCGACAACAAGAACAGCCCGGTCAGGCTCTTTCGCAGAAAACGCATTTTTACAACTCCGCGGACCACACCGCGAAAATAGCGGCACAGGGGGTCTTTCCAACCCTATCGGATTATACGCAAGTGGCGATCACTTCCGTCGCTGATGTTCGTCGAGTCTGGGAAAAATCTCGACAAAGTTACAAGGCAGGTGGCGATAGTCCAGTTGCCAGCGCAAAATTTCATCCCAAGCATCCTTGCAGGCCCCGGTCGAGCCGGGCAAGGCAAACAGATAGGTTCCGCCCGCAACGCCGCCCGTGGCGCGGCTCTGCACCGCAGATGTGCCAATTTTCTGATAGGAAACCATGGTGAACACCGTGCCAAAGGCATCGATCTCCTTTTCGTAGACATCCCTGTGCGCCTCAACCGTCACGTCGCGGCCCGTCAACCCGGTGCCGCCGGTCGAGATCACCACGTCCACTTGATCGTTGACAATCCAGGCGCGCAACTGGTCGGCGATCCCTTTCCGCTCGTCCTTCACGATTGCGCGATCTGCCAGAATATGACCCGCTTCAGTCAACCGCTGCACCAAAGTGTCGCCGGACCGGTCCTCGGACAGGCCCCGCGTGTCCGACACCGTCAGGACGGCAATACGAACTGGAATGAATTCTCTCGATTCGTCGATGCGGGGCATAGGATCTCTCCAAAACTACGGACCTTGCGCACCTTCGGCAGCGCAGCGACCGTGTCAAGCAGCCCATCCTAGGTGGACGGACCGCCGCTCAGATCGCCAGCCGCACCGCCAGCCCGCCAAACAGCGTGGCACAGGCATAGCGAAGCGCGCGTTCCGTCGTCGTGCCGCCGTGCAGATGCCGCCGCATCTGACCGGCAAATTGCCCGACCAACCCGTTCACCACCAGCCCGCCGGTCGACATGAGCAACCCGTATATCAGAAACTGCGGCAGGACCGGCAATGTGGGGTCAATGAACTGTGGCACAAAGGCCAGCACGAAAAGGATGAACTTGGGATTGGTAATGTTGACCACAAACCCCTGCTTTGCAGCCTTGGCAGGCACCATCATGGGGGCGTCGCTGCCCGCGATGGGGGTTCGCAACGTCTTCCACGCGATCCATGCCAGATAGGCCGCCCCGCCCCACCGGATCACATCAAAGGCTCCCGGCAATGCAGCGACCAGCGCGCCCAGCCCAAGCCCAGCCAGCAGGACATGCACCATGCCGCCCAGCGCAACACCGGCAGAGGCGGCCCAGCCACAACGCGCGCCCCCCCGCAACCCTTGCGCCAGACAAAACATCATGTCCGGGCCGGGTGTGACGTTCAGCGCCAGACCGACAGGTATGAACGCCAGCAACAGGATGGGATCGACGATCATGTCAACGTCCTCAATTTCGCCTGCAACGCCAGCAGGTCGGCCCAGGCCTCACGTTTGGCCCCCGGCGTGCGCAACAGATAGGCAGGATGCAACATCGGCAACGCGGGACGCCCTGCCGCCTCTTGCCACTGGCCGCGCAACCGGGTGATGCCGCGCCGCCCCAACAAGGCCTGCGCCGAAGTGTTGCCCATGATCACCAGCACATCCGGATTGACCAAAGCGATATGCCGCTGGAGGAACGGGATCAGCATGGCAATCTCATCCGGTTTGGGATCGCGGTTCTGCGGCGGTCGCCACGGCAGAACATTGGTGATGTAGACCGAGTCGACCCGGCTCAGGCCCACCGCTGCCAGCATCCGGTCCAGCAACTGCCCCGCCTGCCCGACAAACGGCTTGCCCTGCAAATCCTCGTCGCGGCCCGGCGCCTCGCCCACCAGCATGACCCGCGCGCCCGGCGCGCCATCGGCAAACACCAAATTCCGCGCGCCTTTCTTCAACTGGCAATGCTCAAACCCGGCCAGCGCCGCACGCAACCCGTCCAGATCCTGCGCCCCGGCCGCCAAGGCCTGCGCCTCGGCCACAGGATCGACCTCTTCGACCTTTGGCACAGGCCCGGCCTGCGCCACGCCGGACGATTGCGCCCGCGCCGCATGCTGCGCGCGCAGCTCTGCCTCGGCAGCAAACCGATCCACAGGCGCGTCGCAAATCGCCGCGTCCACACCCATTTCCATCTGCCATTCCAGCAGCGCCTTGGCGGCGTGCCAGTCCATTTGATCCATCTGATCCATGGAACCCACCCTAACGCCCGCCAGAGAGGAAGAAAATCGCCCCCGCTTCTTCTCTGTCAAAATACCCATCTTGCGACCGCGCCGCGCAACCCACCGCCAGAGGCTTGCCCCGACCGAGCCCCAAACATAAGAAGGGCAAACGCCGCCGAGGGGACCTGATGCGCTTCGACCACCGTCACCTGTTGGGGATCGAACCCCTGCGCCCGGATGAGATCACCACGATTCTCGATCTGTCCGACCAATACGTCGATTTTAACCGCCGCCGCGACAAACACGCCAAAGCGCTGGCCGGTCTGACGCAGATCAACATGTTCTTCGAAAACTCCACCCGGACGCAGGCCAGTTTTGAACTGGCGGGCAAGCGGCTGGGCGCGGACGTCATGAATATGTCGATGCAAGCGTCGTCCATCAAAAAGGGCGAAACGCTGATCGACACGGCGATGACCCTGAACGCCATGCACCCCGACCTGCTGGTGGTGCGCCACCCGCATTCCGGAGCAGTCGATCTACTGGCGCAAAAGGTGAACTGCGCGGTGCTGAACGCGGGCGACGGTCGGCACGAACATCCCACACAGGCGCTGCTGGACGCGCTGACCATCCGTCGCGCCAAGGGACGGCTGCACCGGCTGTCGATCGCCATCTGCGGCGACATCGCGCACAGCCGCGTGGCGCGGTCGAACCTGCTGCTGCTGCATAAGATGGAAAACCGCATCCGTCTGATTGGCCCATCCACCCTGATGCCTGCGGGCATCGACGCCTTCGGGGTCGAGGTGTTTGACGACATGCGCGAGGGGCTGAAAGACGTGGATGTGGTGATGATGCTGCGCCTGCAAAAGGAACGCATGGACGGTGGCTTTATCCCCTCCGAACGTGAGTATTATCACCGCTACGGGCTGGACGCCGACAAGCTGTCCTTTGCCAAGGAGGACGCCATTGTCATGCACCCCGGCCCGATGAATCGTGGAGTGGAAATCGACGGCACGCTGGCGGATGACATCAACCGCTCTGTCATTCAGGATCAGGTCGAAATGGGCGTGGCCGTGCGCATGGCCGCGATGGATCTGTTGGCCCGGAACCTGCGCGCCCGTCCGACAGAGGTCGTGGCATGACTCAGGTTGAGATCAACGGATCGGACACCGGCACGGTGCGTGTCCTGCATCTGGACCTGCCCCCCGAGGCGGTCGAACGGTTCACCCAGATGGCGGGCACCGGCGAATGGCCGCTCAAATACGCGTTGGGAGCGAAACGCCTGCGCGAGGCCTTCGTGGACGTTGTGTCGATCCGCGATCTGGGCGAGATGCCACTGTCGCGCTATCTGGCAGAGGCTTATGACGTGCAGGCCCGCGCGCTGGGCGATGACCGGGCGCGCCTTGACGCCTTGACGGGGCATGTCCTTGTCCTGCCGTCGCAGGCCTTTGACGCCACCTCGCAGACCCTGACGATTTCCCCGCCGCTCAAACTGATCCGCAGCTATGCTGAGACGCGCGCCGCGGCCCGCGGCCCCAAGGTCACATCGAAATCCGCGCGCGGGCAGGGATCGGGCGGCGCACCCGGCCCCACCTCACGCGGCAATTCCGGCCTGCTCAAGCTGATCCTTGCCGCGATCGCGCTGGTTCTGGCGCTGGTACTCTGGCTGGCGCTGGTATGAGCGGGGTGGCCTGACATGACCCTGCCCGACGCACCCGCACAGACGCCGTCTGGCTGGGTCGGTATCCTTGACCCCGGAGAGACGATCCGCTGGCAAGGGCGGCCCGACAGTGGCATCCACCTGCGCGGCGGTGACTATGCGTTGATGGCGTTCGGGCTGTTCTTTGGCGGCTTTGCCCTAGTCTGGATGGCACTCGTGTGGGGCGCGGGCGGATCATTCTGGATGTTCGGCCTGCTGCATTTTGCCGTTGGCGTGGCTATTGTCCTGTGGCCCGCGCTGGGGCGTCCCTATCTGCGCCGACACACATGGTACACGCTGACCGACCAGCGCGCCTTTATCGCGGCCAACGTGCCGATACGAGGCAAGACGCTCAAGAGTTATCCGATTTCCAAGGACAGCCCACTGACGCTGGAAACCGGTGCGTTTGGGTCGGTGTTCTTTGCCACCGAACGGCAGCGGACCAAGAACGGTTACCGCAACGTGCGCGTCGGCTTTGAGCATATTGCCAACGCGCGTGAGGTCTTTAGCCTGTTCCGCGACATTCAGCGGGGCGATGCATGAGCTTTCCGCCTGACAAGACAACCTATGTCCGCACCCATTGGATCATGGCTGCTCTGGCCATGGCCGTGGGCATGGCGATCCTCTGGGCGCTGGGCAATCCGCATGTCTGGACCGGGGCCATCGGCGGTCTGGCCGCCGTCGCCCTGCGCGGCTGGTATCTGATGGATGAGGAAATGGGCCATCTCTGGCAGATATCGGACGATATGCTCGAAGGCCCGCAGGGTCGCCGCGTGGCGCTGGCGGACATCGACAAACTGCGCACCATCGGAGCCGCCGTTCAGGTCATCACCCGGAGCGGCGACAAACACCTGATCAAGTTTCAGGCGGACCCGCAGGCCACCAAGGCCCGCATCGACGCCGCCCGCCTACGAGGCCAAGAATGACCGTTACCCTGATCCACAACGCCCGCCTGATCGACCCCGAGGCTGATACAATCACACCCGGCGCAGTCCTGATCGAGGCCGGAAAGATTACCGAAATATTAACGCAAGACGTTGATATTGAAGAGATGTTTCGCGCGCGAAACATCTCGCCGGATCGCGTCGACGCGGGCAATGCCTTTTTGGCGCCCGGCATCGTGGACATCGGCGTCAAGGTCGGCGAGCCGGGAGAGCGTCACAAGGAAAGCTATGGCAGCGCCGGTCAGGCCGCCGCAGCGGGAGGTGTGACCACCATGGTCACACGACCAGACACCCTGCCCTGCATCGACACGCCGGAGTCGCTGGAGTTCATCCGCCGCCGCGCAATGGAAGAGGCTCCGGTCAATGTTTTGCCCATGGCCGCCCTGACCAAGGGAAGGGAGGGCCGCGAGATGACAGAGATCGGCTTTCTCATGGATGCGGGGGCGGTGGCCTTTACCGATTGCACCCATGTGGTAACCGACACCAAGGTTCTTAGCCGCGCCATGACCTATGCGCGCAGCCTTGGCGCGCTGATCATCGGCCACCCGCAGGACCCCGGCCTGTCCAAGGGGGCGTCCGTAACCAGCGGAAAGTTTGCAACACTACGAGGCCTGCCCGCCGTGACCGCGATGGCGGAACGCATGGGGCTGGACCGCGACATTGCCCTGATCGAGATGACCGGCGTGCGCTATCACGCGGACAAGATCACCACCGCGCGCGCCCTGCCCGCGCTGGAACGCGCCAAGGCCAACGGGTTTGACGTGACCGCCGGCACCTCGATGCATCACCTGACGCTGAACGAAATGGACGTGGCTGACTATCGCACCTTCTTCAAGGTGACGCCGCCGCTACGGTCCGAGGAAGACAGACAAGCGATTGTCGAGGCTGTCCGCAGCGGGCTGATTGACATCATCGGCAGCTATCACTCGCCGCAGGACGAAGAGAGCAAGCGCCTGCCATTTGAGGAGGCCGCAAGCGGCGCTGTCGGGTTGGAAACCATGTTGCCAGTGCTGCTGCGGCTGTATCACGGCGGTGAGCTGGACCTGACCACACTGTTCCGTGCCCTGTCGTATAACCCGGCGCGGCGGCTGGGTCTGGACTGTGGGCGGATCGCCAAGGGCGCGCCTGCGGATCTGGTGCTGTTCGACGCGGACAAGCCGATTGTGCTGGACCGGTTCAAGCTGCGCTCAAAATCCAAGAACACACCGTTTGACGGCGCGCGGCTGCAAGGGCGGGTACTGGGCACATGGGTCGGCGGACGCCGGGTATTCGAGGGATGAGCGGTATGATGATCCTCTGGGCGGTTCTGGGCTATCTGCTGGGGTCGGTGCCTTTCGGCGTGCTGATCTCACGCGCTATGGGGCTGGGCGATCTGCGCAAGATCGGCTCTGGTAACATCGGTGCCACCAACGTGCTGCGCACCGGCAACAAGCCCGCCGCGCTGGCGACGCTGCTGCTGGACGGCGGCAAGGGCGCGGCGGCGGTGCTGCTGGCGCGCGCCTTTGGGGCCGATGATCTGGCGGTGCAGGCGGCTGGGGTCGCAGCCTTTTTCGGTCACTGCTTTCCGGTTTGGCTGGGCTTCAAGGGGGGCAAAGGCGTTGCGACGTTCCTTGGCCTGATGCTGGCGCTGGCATGGCCTGTGGGCCTGCTGTGCTGTGCAAGCTGGCTGGCGGGGGCGTTTCTGTCACGGGTGTCATCGGTAGGCGCGCTGGTCGCCTCTGCCTCGGCGCCGGTCTGGCTGCTGTTGACCGGGCGGGTTGAGCTGATCGTCAGCGCGCTATTGCTGGCAGCGCTGGTCTGGTGGCGGCATTCGGCCAATATCGCGCGGCTGCGAGCCGGGACAGAGCCGAAGATCGGCAAGAAGTAAGGGTCCCGGTTCTGATCGAGAAAAGGGGGCGCTGTCCCCGACTTCCTTTGGTCGCCCCCTGAGTTATGAAAAAGAACAGGGGTATTTTTACAAAGAAGAAGCGCAAGAGGCGGCGCACGCACCGCGCAGGGTCTCTGTCACCGCGTCCGGATGGCTGAGCAGGACCATGTGGCCCGCGCCTGCGACGGTTTTTTCGCGTGCTTGCGGCAGGCGGTCCATCAGGCCCCGGTGGACCTCGGCGATGATCGGCACAGTGTCCGAGCCGCGCAGCAGGGTGACCGGGCAGGTAATCCGCTCCAACCCGTCTTGTTCCAGCATCCCGGCGCGGTCCTGCCAGAGCGCTGGTTCGGTGGCGCAAACAAAAGGCATCTGCCGCGCCATGCCCTGTTGCACCCGTTCCGGGAAACTGTCCCAAGGCACGCCGCCGCCCCAGAGCCGATTGAACAGGCGCGCGCCCTGCAGCAGGTTGCCAGCGTCGCATTCCCGGTACAGGTCTTTTTCGGCGGCCTTGTGGTCCCGTTTTAAAGCGCTGTCGGGCGCGGCTGCAAAGAACACCGGCTCTATCAGCGTCAGCGATGCGATCCGATCGGGAGCCTCCAGCGCGAGGCGCAGGGCGAGGGTTGCGCCAAAGCTGTGACCGGCAAGGTGGATACCATCGGTCAAATGCGGGCGCAGGGCGTCGCAGGCGGCGTCATGCACATCCTCGCCGTCGGGGAACGGCGGGCTTTTGCCATGCCCCGGCAGGTCGGGCGCGCGCAGGGTGGTGCGGTCGGCCAGCGCCTCGGCCACCTCTCGCCACATCCCGCCCTGCCCCAGCCCGCAGTGCAGGGCCAGCACCTGTGCCGGCCCCTGCCCCCATGTGCGCCAGTTCAGATCAGAACCGGCGCTGGCGTCTCGCATTAGAGACGTCCGTCCAGGTGGGCGTCCAGATCGTCAAGCCTGTCATTGCCCCAAAACACCTGCCCGCTGTCGACAACGTAGAACGGCGCGCCGAACACGCCCTTTTCCACCGCTTCTTCGAGGTTGGCGGGATAAATCTCGGCCCCGGTCAGCAGGCCAGTGTCAGCCAGCGCGGGGTCAAAACCCGCACCTTCGAGGCAGGCCTTGATCACAGCATCCTCGGCGATGTCCTTTTGCTCGGCCCAGACGGCCGCCAGCAGGCTGTGGCACAGTTTGCCAAGATCACCGCCACCAGCCTTTTGGGCCGCGATCACCGCATAGGACGACGGTGCCGCATTGGTCGGGAAATGGGCGGGCTTTTCGTGATAGGGCAGGCCCGTCTTGCTGGACGCGCGCGCCAGTTCCTGAAGCCGGTAATCCTGCCGGTTCTGGTGTCGTTGCCCCGGAGGCGTCCCGCCGGTGCGCCCGAACAGCGCGATGATGTCGATCGGCTTGTAGGCGATGGTTGCGCCATGTTTCGCGGCGATTTCTTCGAGTCGTAAACCCGCGAAATAGGTGAAGGGGGAAATCGTGGAAAGGAAATAGTCGATATGGGCCATGTCGTCGCCTCCTGGGTCCTGCGCTGGCGCCGACGTTAGGCGCATGCTAACCGGACCGCAACGTCACGAATCCGTCACCTTCCGAAGGCCATGCCCCATGCCCACCGTCATCGAACCCAAGATCATTTCTGGCAACGCCAACAAACCGTTGGCCGAGGCCGTCGCCCGCCGCATGTCGCTGTATCGCGGGATGAGCGTCAAACTGGTCGACGCCCGCGTCGAACAGTTCAACGATCAGGAAATCTTTGTCGAGGTTTTCGAGAATGTCCGCGGCGAGGACATGTTCATCATGCAATCGACGTCGAACCCTGCCAACGACAACCTGATGGAACTGCTGATCATGGCCGACGCGCTGCGCCGGTCGTCAGCGGCGCGCATCACCGCCGTGATCCCATATTTCGGTTATGCCCGGCAGGATCGCCGCACCAAGGCGCGCACGCCGATCACCGCCAAGCTGGTGGCCAACATGATCGCCGAGGCGGGTATTGAACGGGTGCTGACCATGGATCTGCACGCCGCGCAAATTCAGGGCTTCTTCGATATTCCGGTGGACAACCTCTATGCCTCGCCGATCTTTGCGCTGGATATCAAGAACCAGTTTGAGGATCTGAGCGACGTCATGGTGATCTCGCCCGACGTGGGCGGTGTGGCGCGGGCACGCGAACTGGCCAAAAGGATCGAGGCCCCGCTGTCGATCGTCGACAAGCGCCGCGAAAAGCCCGGTGAAGTGGCCGAGATGACGGTGATCGGCAGCGTCGAGGGCAAACGCTGTATCATCGTGGACGACATGTGCGACACCGCCGGAACCCTGTGTAAGGCGGCAGAGGTGCTGATGGAGCACGGTGCGACCGAAGTTCACGCCTATATCAGCCACGGCGTCATGTCCGGCCCTGCGGTCGAGCGGATCACAAACTCGGTGATGAAATCTCTGGTTCTGACGGATTCGATCCAGCCATCCGCCTCAGTCGCAGCCGCGCCGAACATTCGCATCCTGCCGACCGCACCGATGTTTGCACAGGCGATCCTGAACATCTGGAATGGCACCAGCGTGTCGTCGCTGTTTGAAACCGAAACCTTGGGGCCGATCTACGAGGGCATTCTCTGAGAGCCTGACCGGCGACTTTAGCGCAGGTAAACGCGGATCTCGGAGCGCCCTGGCAACACATGCAGTCAGGCGCATCCGCTATCTGAAAGCGCCAGCGCCGAAGGCCGCGCCGCCCATCCGGGCGATTTGATGATTGAACGTCTGATGATGTCAGGCGGCGGGCTGGTGGGTCGGACCAACTGTGTGTCGGGGTCAGAGATCCTTTTCTCCGGGCGCTGGGGCCGGGCAGATTTCTGCGGCCAAAATCGATGCGCTGATGGACCGTCCTGATGGCGGACCAGCTGTTGCAGGGCAAATGTTAGATCTAGCGCCTCTGCGCTGTCGCTTTGTTGGAGGTTGAGCTGATCGCGCGGGACGGCAAGTTGGCCGTCGTATAAGTTCCTGATCCTTGAGCCTGTGTCATCAAACCTACCGCCGCAAGACGCTCAATATAGATCCCAGTCGTCCTCACTGGAGACTTCGCCAAGCGCCATCCAGCTTAGTCGGACGCGAGCAATTCGGGTGTCCGCCCATGTGCGAAAGACCAGATCAAACGCCTCTGTTCCGATGTTTTCGGCAACCAGTTCCGCGCGGACGTTGGCCCGCTGGTCTACATCCCACAGCGACAGTCCGACATGCACGCAAGGCGGCGTGCGGAAGGCCTCGGAAAAACGGACGCGTTTGCGGCGCTCACGACTGCCCTCTCCGGTCCACATGTCGCCGCCCGTGGCGAATTCCGAAAAGACTTCATCGTCGCCCTGGTCCACGCCAATTCGGCTGCCGGTCAGTTTCTTCATGCCATGCCCTTTGTCCGCGCCCATTGGATAATTGGGCAATCGGGCAAAAATGTGAAGGACGAAAGGCAGTTACAGTCAGAGCTGGCTTGTAGGCGCATCGACGGTCAGGACACCCACGGCGTCCAACCCGACAAGGATGGCATCCACCGCCACCGTGGCAAGGATAATCCCCATCACGCGGGAAATGACCGAGGCCCCCGAGTTGCCCAGCACCTTTTTCAGGTACGTCCCTAACAGCAATAGAACCAGAGTCAGCACAAGGATAACCGTCAACAGACCCGCCGTCACAAGCTGGTCAGGGATCGAATTCTTGTTATTGTCGGTCAGCACCACGATGGCCAGCATTGCGCCAGGAGAGGCGATAGAGGGCATCGCCAACGGAAACACCGCCCCCGACAGGTCACCGCGCCCGGCCTCTTCGATTTCACGTTGGGGTTTGGACTCGCCAAAGATCATGGTCATCGCAAAGATGAACAGCACGATCCCCCCGGCAATCTGAAATGAGCCAAAGCGCAGGCCCAGCCCTTCGAGCAGGAGTTGCCCGGCCACCAGAAACGCGATCAGCACGATCCACGCGACAAAAACGGCTCGCAGGGCAAACCGCCAATGCAGCGCCGCCGGGACCGCAGCCGTCGCGAAATAGAACACCGGCAAAGTACCGATTGGATCAATCACGACCAGCAACGTGATGAAATCACGCAGCAGGGAGCTGAAGTCAAAGACCATATGGGCATGCTTTCACGATAGAGGGACCGAAAAGTTATTGTCAGACGGCGACAGCCGCCACAAGGCAAGGCTATGCGCCGACACGGGAACGTGCGCGCATTGGCCAGAAAACTGCCGCACTGACTAGTAACAACGCAGTTGTCACAAGGAATGGGGCCCCCGGTAGATAAAGTGCGGCGTCTGGCGCCGCAAAAGTGCGGAACAGCGGGGTGATGATCAGCGGCGCCACGATGGCGGCGATGGCGGCCAGACTGGCAATGACCCCCTGCAACAGGCCCTGCCGGTCCTCATCCACCAGATTCGACGCCATGCCGATTGCGTTCGGCGGAGCCATGTCCGACAGACACGCAAACGGGAGAAAGGCCCAGACCAGCCACGCGGCCGAAATGACGCCATAGGCTGCCGAGGCAATGATGCCCGCTGCCACGGCAATCATTAATGTCCGCCATTCGCCTATCCGAGGGATCAGGACACGCATCAACCCGCCCTGAGTGATGGCGACACCCACACCGTAGCCCGCCAGTGAAAAACCTATCAGGCCCGCAGACCAGCCAAACGACTCTCTGGTCCAAAACGCCCAGAGCACCGGGTAGACCATGTTGGCGAACTCGAACAGGAACAGCCCGATCAGCGGCAGCATCAGACCCGGCAGGCGGGCGGCCTTGATGATCGCGGCAAAGGGATTGAGGTCGCGCCGGTCGAAGGGGCGACGCTTGGCGGGTGGCAGACTTTCAGGCAGGACCAACTGCCCGAAGGCAAAGTTCAACGCCGCCAACCCAGCAGCGGCCCAGAACGGCGCGGTGACATGCACCCCCGCCAGCAAGCCCCCCAATGCCGGGCCAAAGATGAACCCGACGCCGAAGGTGGCACCGATCAGCCCAAAGTTCGCGGCGCGGTCCTTTGGGTCCGAAATGTCAGCCAGATAGGCGGTCGCGGTGATGTATGTAGCCCCGGCAATGCCCGCCACCAGACGCCCGATCAGCAAGATCCAGAACCCTGTCGCCAGCGCCATGATGACATAGTCCACAGCAAGCGCTGCAAGGGTGAACAACAACACAGGCTTGCGCCCCAGTGCGTCCGAAATACCGCCCACTGCGGGCGAAAACAGAAACTGCGCCCCGGCGTAGGCGGACATCAGCACCCCGCCCCAGAACGCGCCGGTGGCCGTGTCCCCAGCGCCCACACGTTCCATCAGATCCGGCATGATCGGAAAGATCAGGCCAATCCCAATGGCGTCAATAAAGATGGTCGCAAGGATGAACCAAAGCGCGCCGCGCGGTGCCGACATGAAAGACGTCCGATAAATGTTCGCTGCGCATGACGCAGGCCCAAAATGAAAAGGCCCCGCCGTGGCGGAGCCTTTTCAATGATAGATTGTTCAGGGCCTCAGAGCGAGGGGGATTTCGGATCCAGCCCAATGTGCGATCCAACTGCCACCATATCCTGAAGCAGCTTGACCGCATCGTCCACCAGACCGGGATCTTCGGCGGTGTCTTTGGTCACTTGGTAGACGCGGTGCGCCTCATCAACCAGTGCCTCATAGGTGGCCTGATCGACATCCGCACGCGGCAGCGCCTTTTCCGCCAGCACCGACAGGCTTTCGCCGATCTCGGCGAAACCGCCGGTCACGACAAACTCCTCGACGCCCTTCTGGGTCTCGACCGTCAGGACGCCCGGACGCAGCGTGGTAATCAGCGGCGCATGGTTGGGCATGGCGGTAAGATCGCCATCCGCGCCGGGAATGCGCACCGAAGTCACCTCGGCCGACATCAGACGGCGCTCGGGCGAGACCAGGTCGAATTGCATCGTTTCTGCCATGTTCATCTCCTGTACCGGGTGGCGGGGTCACCCCCGCCTGCCCCCCGGCGTTTGATCGTTCGCGCAAGGCGGGGTTACCCCCGCCGCACGCTCAGGCAGCCTCGGCGGCCAGCTTCTCGGCTTTGGCGATCACCTCGTCAATGCCGCCAACCATGTAGAAGGCTGCTTCGGGCAGGTGGTCGTATTCACCCGCCACAACCGCCTTGAACGACGACACGGTGTCCGCAAGCGGCACCTGAATACCGTCCGAGCCGGTAAAGACCTTTGCCACGTCGAACGGCTGCGACAGGAAGCGCTGGATCTTACGGGCACGGGCCACGGTCAATTTGTCCTCTTCGGACAGTTCGTCCATCCCGAGGATGGCGATGATGTCCTGAAGCGACTTGTAGCGCTGCAGAATACCCTGCACGTCACGCGCAACCTGATAGTGCTCTTCGCCGACGATCTGCGGATCCATCAGGCGCGAGTTGGAGTCGAGCGGGTCCACGGCGGGGTAGATGCCGAGTTCCGAGATCGCACGGTTGAGAACCGTGGTCGCATCCAAGTGCGCAAAGGTGGTTGCAGGTGCGGGGTCGGTAAGGTCGTCCGCGGGAACGTAGACGGCCTGGATCGAGGTAATCGAGCCCGACTTTGTCGAGGTGATGCGTTCCTGCATGGCGCCCATGTCGGTCGCCAGCGTCGGCTGGTAGCCCACCGCCGAAGGAATACGACCGAGCAGAGCCGAAACCTCGGAGCCCGCCTGCGTAAAGCGGAAGATGTTGTCCACGAAGAACAGAACGTCGGTCCCGGACTGGTCGCGGAACTGCTCGGCCAGTGTCAGGCCGGTCAGGGCAACACGGGCACGCGCGCCCGGAGGCTCGTTCATCTGGCCGTAGACCAGAGCAACCTGCGATTCTTCAAGGTTGTCGGGCTTGATGACGTTGGATTCGATCATCTCGTGGTAAAGGTCGTTGCCTTCACGGGTCCGTTCGCCAACACCGGCGAACACGGAGTAACCCGAGTGCACCTTTGCGATGTTGTTGATCAGTTCCATGATGAGAACGGTCTTGCCCACGCCGGCGCCGCCGAACAGGCCGATCTTGCCGCCCTTGGCGTATGGTGCCAGCAGGTCGATGACCTTGATGCCGGTTTCCAGAACCTCGGATTCGGTCGATTGCTCGATGAATTCCGGGGCGGGCTGGTGGATAGCGCGGAACTCGGTCGCGTTGAGCGGCGCACCTTCGTCAACCGGCTCACCGATGACGTTCAGGATGCGGCCCAGCGTTGCGTTGCCGACCGGCACCGTGATCGGACCACCGGTGTCCTCGACGCGCTGACCGCGCACGAGACCCTCGGTTGCGTCCATCGCGATGGTGCGGACGGTGTTTTCGCCGAGGTGCTGCGCCACTTCCAACACCAGCTTCTTGCCGTTGTTGTCAGTGTTCAGCGCGTTCAGAATTGCCGGCAGGTCGTCGTCGAACTGAACGTCGACCACGGCGCCAATCACCTGCGTGATCTTGCCTTGTGCGTTTGCCATGTTTCGTCTCCGGTCTTCTTTAGAGCGCCTCGGCGCCCGAAATGATTTCGATCAGTTCGTTGGTGATGACAGCCTGACGCGAGCGGTTGTACTCGATGGTCAGTTGGTCGATCATATCACCCGCGTTCCGTGTGGCGTTGTCCATCGCCGACATGCGCGCGCCCTGTTCGGAGGCGGCATTCTCGAGCAAGGCCGAGAAGATCTGCGTCGCGACACCGCGCGGCAACAGGTCGGTGAGGATTGCCTCTTCGTCAGGTTCGTAGTCGTAGAGCGTGCTTTCGCCCGCATCGTCCGACCCTTCGCTTTCGTAGGCGGCGGGGATGATCTGCTGTGCTGTCGGCACCTGGGCGATGACGGACTGGAACGAGGCGTAAAAGATTGTCGCCACGTCAAATTCGCCCGCGTCAAAGCGGCCTAGGACGTCGCGCGCGATGTCCTGAGCATTGTTGTAGCCAAGGCGTTTGACCTCCCCGAGGTCAACGTGACCCACAAAGTACTTCGAGTACTCGCGCTTGAGCTGCTCACGACCCTTCTTGCCGACAGTCAAAATCTTGACGGTCTTGCCTTCGGCCAAAAGCTTTTCGGCGCGGGTCTTTGCCAGCTTCACGATATTCGTGTTGAAACCGCCGCAGAGGCCGCGTTCCGAGGTCATGACCACCAGAAGCTGCACATCGTCCTTGCCGGTCCCCGCCAAAAGGCGGGGAGCTGCATCACTGTCACCGACCGACGCGGCCAACGACGCCATCACACCATTGAAGCGTTCCGCGTAAGGGCGGGCCGCTTCGGCCGCTTCCTGTGCCCGCCGCAGTTTTGCGGCAGCCACCATCTGCATGGCCTTGGTGATCTTGCGGGTCGATTTGACCGACGCGATCCTGTTCTTGAGATCCTTCAGGTTGGGCATCAGAGAGTCCCCTTACGAGAAGTCGGCGGCAAATTCGTCAAGCACCGCCTTCATCTTTTCAACCGGCTCACCCTTCTTGAACTTGGGATCTTCGGTCTCGATCCAGTCCAAGAAGTCAGCCTTCTTGCCGCGCAGGAACGCCAGCAGACCGGTTTCGAAGCGACCCACCTGCGACACCGGAACCTTGTCCAGGTAACCGTTGGTGCCCGCGAAAATGATGCAGACGATTTCTGCGTTGGTCAGCGGCGAATACTGCGGCTGCTTCATCAGCTCTGTCAGACGGGCACCACGGGCCAGCAGCTGCTGGGTGGCGGCGTCAAGGTCAGAACCGAACTGGGCAAAGGCCGCCATTTCGCGGTACTGCGCCAGCGACAGTTTCACCGGACCGGCAACCGACGACATGGCGTCGGTCTGGGCGGACGAACCAACGCGCGACACCGACAGACCGGTGTTCACGGCAGGGCGGATACCCTGATAGAACAGTTCGGTTTCGAGGAAGATCTGGCCGTCGGTGATCGAGATCACGTTGGTCGGAATAAACGCCGAAACGTCACCACCCTGGGTTTCGATGATCGGCAGAGCGGTCAGCGACCCTGCACCGTTGTCTTCATTCAGCTTGGCCGAACGTTCCAGCAGGCGCGAGTGGAGGTAGAAAACGTCGCCGGGGTACGCTTCGCGGCCGGGCGGGCGGCGCAGCAGCAGCGACATCTGGCGGTAGGACACGGCCTGCTTGGACAGGTCATCGTAGATGATCAGCGCGTGCTTGCCGTTGTCGCGGAAGAACTCGGCCATTGCGGTTGCGGCGTAGGGCGCCAGGAACTGCATCGGCGCCGGGTCGGACGCGGTAGC
This sequence comes from Antarctobacter heliothermus, assembly GCF_002237555.1. Classification (NCBI taxonomy): domain Bacteria; kingdom Pseudomonadati; phylum Pseudomonadota; class Alphaproteobacteria; order Rhodobacterales; family Roseobacteraceae; genus Antarctobacter; species Antarctobacter heliothermus. The sequence goes on from NZ_CP022540.1 coordinate 493,360, forward strand.
GGCCACGACGATCGAATAATCAATCGCGCCTGTTTCTTCGAGCTTTTTCACCAGCTGGGCAACGGTCGAACGCTTCTGACCGATGGCCACATAGATGCAGTACAGCTTTTTGCTGTCATCATCGCCGGCGGCGTCGTTGTAGGTCTTTTGGTTCAGGATCGCATCCAGAGCAACGGCGGTTTTACCGGTCTGACGGTCACCAATGATCAGCTCGCGCTGGCCACGGCCAATCGGGATCATCGCGTCAACGGCTTTGAGGCCGGTTGCCATCGGTTCGTGAACCGATTTACGCGGGATGATGCCCGGTGCCTTTTGGTCGGCGATGCGACGCTCGGTTGCCTCAATCGGGCCCTTGCCGTCCAGCGGGTTGCCCAGACCGTCCACAACGCGACCCAGCAGACCGTTGCCCGCAGGCACGTCCACGATCGAGTTGGTGCGCTTGACGGTGTCACCTTCTTTGATGTCACGGTCAGAGCCGAAGATCACGATACCGACGTTGTCGGTTTCGAGGTTCAGCGCCATGCCCATGATGCCACCCGGGAACTCGACCATTTCGCCGGCCTGGATGTTGTCGAGGCCGTGGACACGGGCGATACCGTCACCAACCGAGAGCACGCGACCGATCTCGGCAACTTCGGCATCTTGGCCGAAGTTCTTGATCTGGTCCTTCAGGATCGCAGAAATCTCTGCAGCTTGGATACCCATTTATCCGACCTCTTTCATTGCATTCTGGAGGGAGTTGAGCTTCGAGCGGATCGAAGTGTCGATCATCTTCGAGCCCACCTTGACGACAAGACCGCCGATGAGGCTTTCATCGACGGTCGCATTGATTTTAACGTCCTTGCCGACATTGGCGCTGAGAGTCTTCGCCAACTGGGCGGTCTGAGCGTCTGTCAGCGCGGTGGCCGAGGTCACCTCGGCGGTCACTTCACCCTTTTCTGTCGCGATCATCTCGCGCAGGCGGGTTACCATCTGCGGCACCACAAACAGACGACGCTTGGACGCCATCAGGCGCAGCGCGTTGTTCAAGGCGGGCATCAGGCCCATCTTGTCCGCAATCGAACCGATCGCCGCGCCCTGGGCGTCACGCGAATACACGGGGTTCACCAGAAGGTCCCGCAGGTCGGCGCTGTCGTTGAGAGCGGCAGAAAGATCATCCAGATTGGCTTCGAGAGTGGGAAGCTCACCGGCCTCCTTCACAATCCCGAAGACGGCGGTGGCATAGCGCTCTGCGATGCCGGAGGAAATCGATGCTGAGTCAGACACGTCCACCCTTCCGTTAGTATGCCGACACAACGCGCGCCCCGTCCCGGGGCGGCGTCTGGCGGCGTTTCCATACCTTGACCTACGTCAAAGCAATCAAATCGACGCGGATGTAGCAGAGCCACCCCCACCTCGCAACATACTTAGAAAAGATAAACTCTTGCGCTAAACCTAATGTTTTCAAAGCGTTGACGAAAATCACCCGCTTGGTGCGACCTTTCGTGCCCTGTCAACATGCCCAGAAGACACGATTTTTGCTGCGAATGCACGATTCCCGAGCAGAATCCGACTCTCTGACACACAATCGACAGATGCGGCCGGGGACGGTGGGCGAGGCGATGTTGCCGCAGGCAACGAGCGCCGATCCGGCAGCCCAATCACACCGGTTTCGCCTTTCCGGCGGGGGCCAGCACCTCGAGCGGGTTCAGCACCTTTGCCGCCTTTCCCACTTTGCGTCGCGAAGGCGGGTGCCGCTTGGACGCCTCGACCAGCATCACGCCGCCAGCCGTCACCGGCACCGCCCGGCCGACCTTTTCCCAGATCGGCCCTGTCTTCATCCAGAATCGCCGCGTCGACGGAGGTTGATACAGAACCGAGACATGCGCCTCGGGGACAAAGTCATGCCGCTTGAGCTGCGTTTCTAACTGGCCCAGCGAATAGGGCCGCCCATAACCGAATGGTGTGTGATCCGCCCGCGCCCAGATGCCCGAACGGTTGGGCAGGATGAACAACGCCCTGCCACCCGGACCCAGCACGCGATACGCCTCGTCCAGCAGGTCAGAAGGCCGCTCGGAGGTTTCCAGCCCGTGCATCAGGATCAGCCGGTCGACATGGCCGGTTTCCAGCGGCCAGAGTGTCTCTTCGCTCAGAACAGACACATTCGCCATGCCCGCTGGCCAGGGCATGACGCCCTGTGGCGACGGCATCAGCGCCAGAACGCGCCGCGAGTCCTTGAGATAGGGCCGCAAAAGCGGCACGGCAAAGCCATAGCCAACCACGGTCTGCCCCTTGGCCTCGGGCCAGAACCTGCACACCTGAGCGCGCAGGATCTTTTGCGCAGCACGCCCAAGCGCACTGCGATAGTAGAAATCCCGCAACACCTGCACATCCAGATGCATTGAACCCCCCCGCGCGATGCGCCACTCTGGTCGCCGACCATCCTGACAAAGCCGCGAAGGAAAGACCATGCCCCTCGACATCGTGACCGTACCCTGCCTGTCGGACAATTATGCCTATCTCGTCCACGGCCCCGACGGCACCGCGCTGATCGACGCCCCCGAAGCGGGTCCGATCATCGACGCGTTGGAGGCGCGCGGCTGGACTTTGGGGGTGATCATGCTGACACATCACCACCACGACCATGTGGGTGGCGTGGCTGAGTTGCGCGAAAAGTATGGCTGTATGGTCATGGGCCCCAAAGCAGAGGCAGCCAAACTGCCGAAACTGGACATGGCGCTGGACCCCGGATTTTCCGGCGGCACCGGCGAGGGGCTCTGCGAGGTGATCTCCGTGCCGGGTCACACGCTGGGTCATGTCGCCTACCACTATCCGCAGGCAAAGGCCGTGTTCACCGCCGACAGCTTGATGGCGCTGGGATGTGGCCGCATCTTCGAAGGCACACCGGAAATGATGTGGGAAAGTCTGGAAAAACTGGCCTCTTTGCCACCGGAAACCGTGGTATACTCGGGCCATGAATACACATCGTCCAACGCCGCCTTTGCCCTGACTATTGAACCGCAGAACGAAGCACTTATCTCTCGTGCAGCCGAGATCGACGCCGCCCGCGCGATGGGGCGGCCGACCGCGCAGGTCCCGCTTTCAGTAGAACTTGATACGAACCCGTTTCTCCGCGCGCCCTTGGATAGCGTCAAAAAGGCCGTCGGACTGCCCGGCGGAACTGACGCCGAAGTCTTTGCCGAGGTGCGCAAACGCAAGGACAATTTCTGATCACGCTCGCGGCAGGTTTCGGTCCCTTGTCCAAAAGTGATGCAGGAATCCTGAGAAAAAACTTGAAGGTTGGCCGCAATCGACCAAACTTTAACACTATGAGGCAATGCTGGTCCGAACCAACGGATCCGCGCAGACAAGAGGAGCACGCCCGTGCCTTCATTCTCGAACACCCTTGAGCAGGCAATTCACTCGGCTCTGGCGCTCGCGAACTCGCGCAGCCACGAATTCGCCACGCTCGAACACCTACTTCTTGCGCTGGTCGATGAGCCCGATGCCTCTCGCGTAATGAAAGCCTGTTCTGTCGATACGGAGGAGTTGCGCACCACGCTCGTCGAATTTATCGACGACGATCTGTCCAACCTCGTCACCGATATCGAGGGATCAGAGGCGGTGCCGACAGCCGCGTTCCAGCGCGTGATTCAGCGCGCCGCGATCCATGTGCAATCCTCCGGTCGCACAGAGGTGACAGGCGCCAACGTGCTGGTCGCCATCTTTGCCGAACGCGAATCCAACGCCGCCTACTTCCTGCAAGAGCAGGACATGACGCGCTATGACGCAGTGAACTTTATCGCGCACGGCGTTGCCAAGAACCCCGCCTACGGAGAGGCGCGCCCGGTTCAAGGTGCGACCGACGGCGAAGAAGAGGCCGTGCAGGCCGAATCGACCGCCGCAGGGGCCGACAAGGAATCGGCACTGGGCAAGTATTGCGTGGATCTGAACGCCAAGGCGCAGGCGGGAGACGTTGACCCGCTGATTGGCCGCGATTCCGAGGTAGAGCGTTGCATTCAGGTATTGTGCCGCCGCCGTAAGAACAACCCGCTGCTGGTGGGCGACCCCGGCGTGGGCAAAACGGCCATCGCCGAGGGGCTGGCGCGCAAGATCATCTCTGGCGAAGTGCCCGAGGTTCTGGCCAATGCCACTATCTACTCGCTCGACATGGGTGCCTTGCTCGCGGGTACGCGCTATCGCGGCGACTTTGAGGAACGGCTAAAGGCCGTGGTGACGGAGCTTGAAGAGCATCCCGATGGTGTGCTGTTCATCGACGAAATCCACACCGTGATCGGTGCCGGTGCCACCTCTGGCGGCGCGATGGATGCGTCCAACCTGCTAAAGCCCGCACTTCAGGGCGGCAAGCTACGCACGATGGGCTCGACCACTTACAAGGAGTTCCGCCAGCATTTCGAAAAGGACCGCGCGCTCAGCCGCCGGTTCCAGAAAATCGACGTGAACGAACCCTCGGTCGAGGATACCGTGAAGATCCTCAAGGGGCTGAAACCCTATTTTGAGGATCACCACAGCGTCAAATACACCGCCGACGCGATCAAAACCGCCGTGGAGCTGTCGGCGCGCTACATCAATGACCGCAAGCTGCCAGATAAGGCCATCGACGTCATTGATGAGGCCGGTGCCGCACAGCATCTGGTCGCCGCCTCCAAACGTCGCAAATCCATCGGCACGAAAGAGATTGAGGACGTGGTCGCCAAGATCGCCCGCATCCCTCCGAAGAACGTGTCCAAGGACGATGCAGAGGTGCTCAAGGATCTCGAAAAATCGCTCAAGCGGGTGGTGTTCGGCCAGGATGCGGCCATCACGGCGCTGTCTTCGGCGATCAAACTGGCCCGCGCGGGCCTGCGCGAACCGGAAAAGCCCATTGGCAACTATCTGTTTGCGGGCCCCACAGGCGTCGGCAAGACCGAAGTCGCCAAGCAGTTGGCGGACCAGTTGGGTGTGGAACTGCTGCGGTTTGATATGTCCGAGTACATGGAGAAACACGCGGTCAGCCGCCTGATCGGTGCCCCTCCGGGCTATGTCGGATTTGATCAAGGCGGCCAGTTGACCGACGGCGTCGATCAACACCCGCACTGTGTGCTGTTGCTGGATGAGATCGAAAAGGCGCATCCGGATGTGTTCAACATCCTGTTGCAGGTCATGGATCACGGCACGCTGACCGATCACAACGGCCGGGCAGTGGATTTCCGCAATGTGATCCTGATCATGACCTCGAACGCAGGCGCGCAGGAAATGTCGAAGGCCGCCATCGGCTTTGGCCGTGATCGTCGCGAGGGCGAGGATACCGCCGCGATCGAACGGACATTCACGCCGGAATTCCGCAACCGTTTGGACGCGGTGATCAGCTTCCGTCCGTTGCCTAAGGACACTATCCTGCAGGTTGTCGAAAAGTTCGTTCTGCAGCTTGAGGCGCAGTTGATGGATCGCAATGTGACCATCGAACTGACCAAACCCGCCGCCGAATGGCTGGCCGACAAAGGGTATGACGACAAGATGGGTGCGCGCCCACTGGGCCGTGTGATCCAAGAATACATCAAAAAGCCGCTGGCCGAAGAATTGCTCTTTGGTCAACTGGCCAAAGGTGGTGTCGTCAAGGTTTCGGTCCGCGATGGTGAGTTGTTCCTTGACCTGAGCGGCCCCGACAAGCCGCGTCTGGGATCGAAAAAACCGCCACTTCTGACGGCGGAATGACCCGGCCGCGTGCCGCATTTGCGACCGCGATGGCCTTGATTTCCTCCGCTCCGATCGCCGGGGCGGAGGAGTTTCGTCTTGTGGTGCCGCTGGACTGTACTCTGGGTGAGACCTGTTTCATTGAAGATTACGTTGACAACGACCCGGCCGAGGGCCGTCAACGTGATTTTTCCTGCGGGATCAACTCTCGCGATGCGCACAAGGGCACGGATTTCGCTCTGCTGGATTATGACGCGGTCAAGACTGGCGTATCGGTTCTGGCCGCAGCCCCTGGGATCATCAAACGCACCCGGGATGAGATGCCCGATGATCGGATGATGCGCGGCGTGACGGCGCAAAATGCCTGTGGCAACGCGGTGCTGATCGATCACGAGGGCGGCTGGCAAACCCTGTACTGCCATTTACGGCTGGGGTCTGTCTCTGTCGCTCCCGGCGATTTGGTGCAGTCCGGCGATCCACTGGGATTGGTGGGTCTGTCGGGCCAGACAAACCACCCGCATGTGCATATAACCGTGATGCGCGACGGCAAGGTTGTCGATCCTTTCCGCCCCCACGCCACGGGCACGTGCGGCGATCCGGTCCAAACACTCTGGACAGAGCCCCCCGCCTACACCCGGACCGGGCTGGTCACTGCCGGATTTTCCAACAGCGTGCCCACGCTCAAATCCGTGGCGGACGGAACTGCCCGCCGCGCGACCCTGACCCCCGATCAACCCATCGTTTTGTATGGCCATGCCGGGTATCCCCAACCGGGTGACGTGTTGACCCTGTCGGCCGACGGACCTGCGGGAACAAAGGTGTTTCGCGAAGAAATCACTCTGGACGCCGACCAAGTTAGCCAAATGCGCGCCTATGGACGCAAGGCATCGAAAGCAGGCTGGCCCACGGGGGAATATATAGGCCGGGCAAGGCTGACGCGTGACGGCATGGTCATCGCACATCGATTTGCCCATGTGACCGTGGAAGACTAGCGCAGTCAGCGCTCTGTCAGTTTCAATTCAATCCGCCGGTTGCGGGCCCAGGCCTCTGGCGTGTCCGCCGGATCTACAGGCTGGAATTCGCCAAACCCATTCGCCGCCAACCGCTGTGGCGGGATGCCATAATTGTCAATCATGTCGCGCACCACGGAAAGCGCGCGCGCTTGGCTGAGTTCCCAATTGTCGGAAAACTCACCGCCCGGCCTGATCTGGCGGTTATCGGTGTGGCCATCGACGCGGATCACCCAGTCGATGCCATTGGGAATCTCGTCAGCGATGTCCAGCAGGATGTCGGCGACTTCCTCTATCTCTCCACGTCCCGCAGCGGAAAGATCAGCCGATCCGACCTCGAACAGAACCTCTGATGAGAAGACAAAACGGTCACCTTCGATCCGAATGCCATCGCGGTCACCGATCACCGCGCGCAGCTTGCCAAAAAACTCTGACCGGTACGCTTCGAGGTCTTTCTTTTCTGCTTCCAACCGTTCCGCGCGCTCTTGTTCCAGCTTGCGCATGGCCTCTTCTGCAAGTCGGCGGCGACGTTCTTCGGCCGCCACCCGTGCGATGGCTGCGTTCAACTCGGAACCGAGGTTTTGCAAACGCACCTCCGACGCGGCATCCTTGGCTTTGGAATCATCCAGCAACGCCTGCAATTCCCGCAACTGACGGCGCAGCTCCGAGACGTTCTGGTTGAGTGCCTCAACCTGCAACTCCGCCCGAGTCGCGCGTTCTTCGGTCTGGCCCAGCTTTTCACGCGCCTGATTGAGCAGGATTTGCCGCTCTTCTGCCGCGTCCAGCCTTTCGTCCAGTTTGGCATCTGCCGCCTCTTGCGCCGCCAGAGCCGAGGCCAGCCGGTCGCGCGTTTCTTCAACCGATGCCTCTGCGGCAAGGCGAGCGGCCAACGCGGCGGCCAGTTTTTCCTCAAGCGATCGATTGTCGTCGGTCTGTTCCAGGGCGCGCGCTTCTGCCTCGGCCAACTGTTGGCGCAGGTCTGCAATCAGCCCATCACGTTGGGCGTCGCGGGCCCGTAGTGCTTGCAACTCGGCGGCAATTCGGTCGATTTGGCCTTTCAACAGGCCGATTTCGGCATCGCGTTCGGCACTGCGTCCATCCGCGTTGGACAACTTGCGTGTCAGTTCGGCGTTTTCCGAGTCCAGTGTGATGATCCGCGACATACCTTGCGCTGCCCTACGCTGGGCGGCTTCCAAACGGGTGCTCAATTGCGCCAGATCGCCGCGTAGCGTTTCCAGTTCTGCCGTCTCGGCGGTGCGATCCTCTGCCCGTGCCTCGGCCTGTGCCAATTCCTGTTGCAGGCGGGCCATCTGGGCATCGCGTTCGACTGCGCGAGCGCGGGCCGCATCCAGTTCGGCCGAAAGGCGCGCATTGGTAGCACCCAAAGCCATGACCGCCGACTCCTGCTGTGCCGCTGCACCACCCAACCGTGCCAACCGGGCAGACAAATCGGCGTTTTCGCTTTGCAGTCGATCAATGCGGTCACCGCGATCCTCGACCCGTTTCAAGGCCGCATCCAGCTGTGTCTCGATCTGGGCAATCTGGCCGCGCATCGTCTCGATCACATCGGTGCGCTCTGTTTCGCGTGTGCGGGCCTGAGCAAGCTGCCCGCTCAGCGCATCAACTTCATCACCCAAAGAGGCCACAACACCCTGCGCCTCTCCAATCTCATTTCGGGCAAGGGACAGCGCGACATCCAGCCGGTCACGTTCGGACCGCAGTTCGGTCAGGGCGGCAGCGCGGTCCTCTGCCCTGCCCTCTGCCGCCGATAGGTCTGACACCAGCGCCAGATTGCGGGCGCGCAGCGCCTCCAGTTCTGTCTTGAGCGCGTCAGCCTCAGCCAGACGGGCCAGCGCCTGCGCCAGTTGCGCAGACAGATCGGTCAACCGCGAGGCACGCGCCGTTGCCTCTGCCTGTGCATCTTTCAGGCCGCGTTCCGCCAGTGCGCGCGCGGCCTCTTCGCGGGCAAGCGCCTGTTCCACATCGCGTTGCGCGGCGCGTGACGTCGTCAGGTCATCGCGCAAGGCCGCCAAGCGGCTATCGGTCTGCGCGCCCTGCGCACGCGCATCGGCCAGCGTTTCTTCAAGTTCGGAAATCCGCGCCAGTGACACGTCGATCCGGTTTTGCAGCACGCGGGCTTCAGCCTCATCCTCGGCCAGGACTGTGGCCAGTTCCTGATTGATCCGCGCTTCCGCCTGACGCGCATCGGACAAGGACGCCTCTAGCTGGGTGATCCGCGCCGCTGCATCGTCGAGACGCGCCTTTAGCGCCTGTGCCGTCAGCGATGTTTCGTCCTGCAGATCGGCCAGTTGTGCCAACAGCCGCGTCTGGGCGCGACGGGCATCAGCCAATTGCGCCTCCAGCGCGTCGATGCGCGCCTGAAGGCCATCGCCCTGTTGACGGCCAGCCAATAGCGCCGCCGCCAGACGGGCGTTCAGATCCTTCTCTGCCTCACGCGATGCCGCCAGAAGCGTCAGGGTTTCTTCGGCCCGGGCACGTTCCTGTTCCAGCGCCATAGTCATCGCCGTCAGTTCGGCGTCCGCCTCTTCCAACCGTTTGCGCAGGGCCACAGCCGCCTCGGATTCGGCCAGCCGCGCGGCTTCTTCCTCGGTCAGGTCAGCCTCAAGCTCTGTCAGTTCGGCGGTCAGCGCGCCAATCCGTGCGTCTCGGTCCGCGTTGCGCGCGCGCAGGTCAGTGATCAGCGCCTCCAGCGCCTCACGCCGCGCGGCGGCCAGTTTGGCGGCCTCGGCCTGATCGTCGATCTCGCTCCGGGCGCTGGTCAGGGCGGCGGTCAGCGCATCGCGTTCTTCGGTCAGGTCATCTCGCGCCGCCAACAGAGCGTTACGCTCTTCGGCCAGCGCATCACGCGCGGCGGTTACATCGCGGACCTCTGCCTGCGCCGCATCCCGCTCTAGCAGCAGCGCAGCGACCCGATCCTCAAACGTCTCAATCTGTGCTGCGGCAGCCATCAGTTGATCCGCCTGCCGGTCCCGGGTGGCGGTCAGGCTGTTGATGATACTGTCCTGTTCCGCCAACCGCAGATCGCGGTCCGACAGGGTTGAACTCAGCTGGCCAACCTCATTCTCCAGCCGGGTGGATTTGGTCCGCTCAACTCCCAATGCCCGCGCCAAGGCGCTAATCTCTGAATTCAGTGTATCCAGTTCGGATTCCTGCCCGGTGATCGTCTCGTTCAGGACAAACTGCATGACCATGAAAATCGACAGGACAAAGGTCAGCACCAGCAAAAGGCCGGTCATCGCATCGACAAAACCCGGCCAGATTGAGGCCTGAAAGCGCGCGCCGGTGCGTCGCGACAGCGCCATGGATCACCCGTCCCCGCGCGGCCGAACGCTGCGCGTCACACCAAGAGACCGCGACAGGGTCGCCAGATCGGTCCGCAGTTCTGCCATGCTTTCCTGTCGGCCGGCACTGATTTCCTCAAGGATGCGCAGCATCTGCACGTCGATGGACCGCAGACGCATACGGCTTTCGGCATCCAGCCCCTCATCCGTTTCCTTTTCGCGGATCGCCTGCGCCAGAAGTTCCTGGCCTTCGGCAATGCGCGCCAGAGAGCTCGCCGACGGGGCGGTCGCCTCGATCCGTTCGGTCATACGTTCGACGCTATCCGCCAGTTGCGCCAGCCGGGCGTCCACCTCTGACCGGCCCTGTTCGGATTCGACAAACAGGTGTTGCAGGCGCTCCATCTGTTCGGCCATCTGGTCCAGCACCAGACCTGCAGCCCCCAGATCCGGCCCCTCACTGTCAGAGGAAAAGCCTAGCCGCGTGATCGAGGACAGCCATTCCTCAAGCTCGCGGTAAAACCGGTTCTGGCCGTGGCCTGCGAACAGTTCCAGCAGTCCAACAATCAGCGAACAGGCAAGCCCCAGCAGCGAACTGGCAAAGGCCACGCCCATGCCGCCCAACTGCCCCTCTAGCCCAGACATCAGACGGGCAAAGGAATCGGTCCCAGTTTCGCCCTCTTGCGGCGCAAGGCTCTGGATGGTTTCGACCAGCGCGGGCACCACTGTCGCCAGCCCGTAAAAGGTGCCCAGCAGGCCGAGGAAGATCAGCAGAGAGACGATGTAGCGCGTAATCTCACGCGCCTCGTCAATCCGCTGCGCCACGGAATCAAGGATCGACCGGGTCGAGTTGGTCGTGATCTGCATCCGCTTGTCGCGACGGCGCAACAGCGCGGCCAACGGGGCCAACAGGCGCGGTGGCACAGCGCGCCCCCCCTGATCGCCCCGCGTGGTGAACCGTTCGATCCAGCGAACCGAAACCATCAACTGCGCCACCTGCCAGAAGCAGGCCAGCACGCCGACGACAAAGACAAACAGGATGAACCCGTTCAGGTAGGGGTTGGATTGAAACACCGGCAAAACGCGCGGCAACGCCAAAAAGCCGCCGAACCCCGACAGGCCCAGCACCGCCAGCATGAGGATCACCTGACGGAACGGTTGTGTGAATTGTGGCTCGGCCTCGGGGTCGGGCTGATCCATTGGACACCTGACGCTTGTTCTCTTGCGCTACATCTAAGCGTTTAGCGCTGCAGAGCCAAGAAGTTATGAACAATTCCCGCAGGATCGGGGAAAAAACGGCGCTTTGCGCAACAGTTACCCTTCGTCCCGGAACACCGCGGCGACAAAGCGCGCATACAGGGCGATCTGCCGCGGCAGCACCTCTTTCTCGCGCACAGTCTTGGACAGGATGATCGCACCGTCCACCAGAACCACCAACATGTCCGCCATCGCCTCCAAATCGACCGAGTGCCGGGGAGGATGGATATTTGCGATTGCGGTCAGCCGGGCGTGAAAACGGGTCCGCCAATTCAGCAGGTTCTGCTGCGCCAGATCGTGAACCGTCTGCGTGAACAGGCGCTCCTGAAAACAAGTGGCGGCAATCAGGCACCCGGGATGGACATCCGGCAGCGCCGCCATCTGGTCCTGCAACAGCCGAAGAAAGACCAGAAACTGCGCCAGCGGTTCTGTCGTCTCCTTCGCCGCGCAGGCAAACAGATCGTCCAGCCAGACCTCCTCGGCAATCAGGTGACGCTCCAGAATGGCCTCGACCAGCGCGCTCTTGTCCTTGAAGTGGTAAAAGAAACCGCCCTTGGTGATGCCCACCTCGGCGATCAATTCCTCGATCGAGGTGGCGGCAAGACCCTTGTCCAGTATGGCCACTTCGGCAACGGTCAGCAGACGATCGCGGGTCGTCGCCGTGCTGCGTGGCTTGATAAAGGCCATGTCCGCTCCCTTTGTAGTCAGCTTACCGCAAGATGGCACGCAGATCACTGTACCGATGGTGCAGTGTACCATGAGTCCACTGGCACAGGCGTCATCCGGCCTACACAGTGGTCCAAAAGGATGCGCACCATGCCCCCGGTCTTTGCCCCACATCCCGACGGCCTGCCTTGGTTCACCGAAGGCGGCACGGAAACGGAACTGATGTTCCGCCATGGATTTGAGTTCGACCACTTCTGTGCCTTCACCCTGCTGGACAATCCCAAGGCCATGCAGGTGGCAAACGACATGTACCGCCGCCTGCTGGACCAGATCGCCATCGCAGGCGGATGCGCGTTACTGGGAGGGCTGGACTATCGCGCCAGTGCCGACTGGGGCGCTTTGGTGGGATATTCCGATGCCGCGCTTGAAGATATCCAGCTGCGAAACATCGCGTTCCTGCGTGAGCTCAGTGCACCTTACGCGGATCAGATCCCCGAAATTCGCATCGCGGGCATCCTCGGCCCACGCGGCGACGCCTACGCACTCAACCGGACACTCACGGAAGATGAGGCCGGAGCCTACCACACACAGCAGATCGCCATCTGTGCGCGCGCCGGAGTCGATCTGATCTGGGCCGCCACGATCAACAACGTGCCAGAGGCGGTGGGGATTTCACGCGCCGCAGCCCAAGCGGGAATCCCTGTCAACGTGTCCTTTACCCTAACCGCAGACCACCGCCTGCACGCAGGTCCCAGCCTCGCCGAAGCCGTGACCGCAACCGACGCCGCCTGCGGCTCCAATGCCCGCCCAGACAGTTTTGGCATCAACTGCTCGCACCCGCTGGAATTCGAGCCGGCACTGGAATCGGGCGATTGGCAAAGCCGCCTGCGCAGCTTCCGCCCCAATGCGGCGGCCATGAACAAAATCGCCCTGTGCAGCCTCAACCACCTCGAAGAGGGCGACCCCGAAGACCTCGGCCGACAGATGGGCGCACTTGCCCGCCGATTTCCGCAAGCTGACATTTGGGGCGGCTGCTGTGGCAGCTGGGACAAACACCTCGCCCAGATCGCCCCCGCAGTCATGGCCGCGCGCCGCCAACAGGTATAACCCGTGCCCCGGCTTCTTTTGTCCTAAAATATCCCGGGGTGAATTGGCCGTCAGGCCAAGAGGGGCAGCGCCCCTCCTCCCGGCTCGACCAATTGCCTCAGTCCTCGCCGGTCAGCGCCTTCACCTCACGCACCAGCCAATGCAGGTCCGGATCTGGCACGCCGATCTCATCCAGATGCGCAGCGGTGTTGAACAAGTATTCGGTGTTTGGACCGCGCCCGCCATGCGCCCGAGCAATGATCCGCGCCTGTTCTTCCAGCGGCAGGTGGCAATACTGCACATGATGCGGGTCAATTACATACGACACCGCCTCCACCTGCCGTCCGTCGGTCAGCGCCAGGTCCAGACGCTTTTCCAGATAGGCCGACGAGATCAGCTCTCGTTCGCGCAGGTATGCCAGCGTCTCATCTTCAGTGCCCGGCGCCGCGCGCAGCGCCAGCCCGTCACAACTGGCGCCGTCCTGTTCGTCCAGCGCCAGAACAAGGCCGGGCGTTTCCTCTGTCCCGCGATGATGGATCGAATACATGCAAAAACTGCGCGCATAGCCATGCAGCCGTCCCTGTACGCGTTCCGCCACCGGAAAGCCCGGGTTCCACAAAAGAGAGGCATATCCAAACACCCAAAGCGTCATCAAACTGGTCCTTCTCGTTGGTGGCCTGTAAACACGATCAAGTGCAGCAGGAAAAGGGGCAGAGCCCATGAATCGCTTGATCTTTGCGGTGGCGGCGGCGCTTCTGATTGGCTGGTCCGGGTTCTGGTTCATGTCCTCCTGGACCTTGAAACGCGACATCTCGGAATGGTTTGATGCGCGTCGGGCCGAAGGCTGGCAGGCAGACTATACGGACCTGACTGTGCGCGGCTTTCCCAGTCGGCTCGACGCCACGCTGACAGAGGTGCGGCTGAACGATCCGGTCCGAGGCGTGGGTTGGGAAGCCCCGTTTTTCCAGATCCTCGGGCTGACCTACCGGCCCGGGCATCTAATCCTTGTCTGGCCCGATACGCAGGGGCTGACCCTGCCCTCTGGCCCGGTTGCCATCGACAGTACGGGATTGCGCGCCTCAGTGGTCCACACCTCTGACGGGCGCATTTTGCGCAGCAACCTAGAGGCAGAGGTGCTCAATATCGACGGTGCACAGACGACTCTGGCCTTTGCCGGGCTGCGCGCTGCGTTGACCGACGTTGCGGGCGCGCCCAACCTCTACCGGGTTGGCCTGACGGCCGAGGCTTTGGCCGGCCCTGACGTCCCGATGATGCCCGGAACCGCCCGCGCGGATGCGCTGCAACTGCAGGCTGAGCTGACATTTGACGGTGCATGGACTGTCGATGCCCCTTCCGGCCCGCGCCCACAACCGCAACGGATCGACCTGCGACAAGCCGACTACCGATTTGAAGGGCTGGAATTAAACCTTGCCGGTCGCGTGGATGCCGACCCGCAGGGGCGTGCCACGGGCAAGATGACGGTGCGTGCCGTCAATTGGCGCGACATGCTGGACCGCGCGCGTGACGCTGGGCAATTGCCTAGTGGCCTGATCGACACTTTGGAAAATGCCCTTTCGCTGGCCGCCGGTTTCAATGGCAACGCCAACACGCTGGACCTATCGCTGGATTTCAACGAGGGCCGCGTGTCCTTTGGCATGATCCCATTGGGAAAGGCACCGAACCTGCGCATACCCTAAGCACGCGCCCCCCTTGCGCATCCGCGCCAACGGGCCGACAGTCTGCACATGACTGACACGCTTTTTGCGCGCATCGACGCCGCCCGCGACGATTTGATCGCGCTCACCCAGGACCTTGTCCGCGTGCCGACGCTGAACCCGCCGGGCGCGCTGTATCATGATATCTGCGCATATCTGGAGCGCAGGCTGGCCGCCTCAGGGTTTGATTGCCAAATGATCCGCGCGACAGGTGCGCCCGGCGACAGCGACCGTTATCCCCGTTGGAACGTCATCGCCCGCCGCGACGGCACCCGGTCCGGCGAATGTGTGCATTTCAACTCTCATATTGACGTGGTCGAAGTCGGGCGCGGCTGGACGTATGACCCGTTTGCAGCGGTTCTGGAGGGCGACCGGATCTATGGCCGCGGCACCTGCGATATGAAAGGCGGCTTGGCTGCATCGATCATCGCCGCCGAATGTTTCATCGCCGAACATCCGGACTATGCGGGCGCAATCGAGATTTCCGGAACCGCGGACGAGGAAACCGGCGGCTATGGCGGCGTCGCGCATCTGGCACATCTTGGCTATTTTTCACCCGACCGGGTGCAGCACGTCATCATCCCCGAACCGCTGAACAAGGACCGCATCTGCCTTGGCCATCGCGGCGCGTGGTGGGCCGAGATCGAGACCAAGGGAGAGATCGCCCATGGATCGATGCCTTTCCTTGGCGATTGCGCCGTGCGCCACATGGGGGCGGTGATGCGCGCCTTTGAGGATCGTTTATTCCCGTCGCTGACAACCCGCGAAACCGCAATGCCCGTTACGCCAGAGGCCGCGCGCCAATCCACGCTCAACATCAATTCGATCCACGGCGGAGAGGCGGAACTGGAGGATTTCACCGGCCTGCCCGCGCCCAATGTGCCGGACAGTTGCCGCATGGTGATTGACCGGCGGTTCCTTGTCGAAGAGGCCTATGACGAGGTCCGCGGAGAGGTGATCGCCATGCTGGACGACCTCAAGGCCAATCGCCCCCGGTTCGACTACACCATCCGCGACATCAACCGCATCGATCCCTCGATGACCTCGCAAGAGGCCCCGGTGGTCACAACGGTAGCGGCAGCGATCCAAGATGTGTTCGGCAGGGAGCCCGCCTATATCGCCTCCCCCGGCTCTTACGATCAGAAACACATCGACCGCATCGGGCGGCTAAAAAACTGCATCGCCTACGGGCCGGGCGTGCTGGAACTGGCGCATAAACCCGATGAATGGGTGGGCGTGACGGATATGCTCGACAGCGCCAAGGTCATGGCCCGCAGTCTGGAAACACTGCTGTTGCCAGAGGCGTGACGCCAATGGGACGGGGGGCGGGGCGTCTTTCGGCAAAGCCGAAACAGCGTCCGCCCCCGTCACACCCCTATATTGTCGATCAATCGCACCCCGGCCAACCACGCCGCCACCAACAGCCGCGCGGGCCGATCCGGTCGCTCTAACAGCGACAGATCCTCATTGGCCCGCAAGTCCAGATACTCGACCTTGGTGAACCCCGCCGCTGTTAACCGTTCCTCGGCCTTGGGGCGCAGGTCTGACGCCGCCTGCCCAGTGCGCAACCCCTCTGCCATGTCTTCCAGCGCCTCGTGCAGCGCCGCCGCCCGCCCCCGCGACCTATCCGACAACAACAGGTTCCGTGACGACATGGCCAGCCCGTCAATCTCTCGGATGGTCGGACAGCCGACAATCTCACAGGGGATGTTCAGATCTGCCACCAACCGCCGCACCACCTGCACCTGCTGCCAGTCCTTCTCGCCAAAGAAAGCTTGGTCCGCCGATGTCTGCAACAGCAGCTTGGTCACGACCGTGGCCACCCCGTCGAAATGTCCGGGCCGGTGCGCGCCGCACAGCACGTCCGTCAGACCCATGACAGACACACCCGTCGCGAACCCCTGCGGATACATCTCATCCCCATCGGGCACAAAGATCGCATCGACGGCAAAGCGCGCCAGTTTAGCCGCGTCGTCGTGTTCGGTGCGCGGATAGTTCTCGTAATCTTCGGGGCTGTTGAACTGCTTGGGGTTCACAAAGATCGTCACGATCACCCGGTCGCATCGCTCTTTCGCTGCCGCCACAAGGCTCAGGTGTCCGTCGTGCAGCGCGCCCATCGTGGGCACCGCCCCAACCGTCTCACCAGCGCGATGCCACGCGGTGGTCATCGCGCGCAACTCGGCGACCGAGCGTACGATAGGGGCGATCATGCCTTGGCGTCCGGCACAGCATCACCAAAGACGTGCTCCGGCCCCGGAAAGCGCCGTGCATGGACGTCTTCGGCATAGGCGGCAATCGCCGCCTCGCCATCTGCGCCCAAGGTGGCATAGCGTTTGACGAACTTGGCCTTGAAGGCCGTGAATAGCCCCAACATGTCGTCGACGACCAGAATTTGCCCGTCGCAGCCGGCGCTGGCGCCGATGCCAATCGTAGGGATCGACACCTCTGCCGTCACCGCATCTGCCAAGGTCGCCGGTACCTTTTCCAGCACCACGGCAAAGGCCCCAGCCTTGGCCACCGCCATAGCATCCGCCATCAGCGCCTCACCCGCATCCCCGCGCCCCTGCACCTTGTAGCCGCCCAGCGTGTTGATCGACTGCGGTGTCAGGCCAATGTGCGCCATAACCGGCACGCCGCGTTTCACCAAAAAGGCGATAGTCGACGCCATCTCGACCCCACCCTCCAGTTTGACCGCGCCGGCCCCTGTCTCGGCCATGAGCCGCGCTGCGTTGCGAAACGCCTGTTGCGGGCTTTCTTCATAAGACCCAAACGGCATGTCGATCACCATCATGGCAGACTGCAACCCGCGCGCTACCGCCTGTCCGTGCAGGATCATCATCTCCATCGTCACGCCCAGCGTCGACGGCAACCCGTGCAGCACCATCCCGACACTGTCCCCCACCAAGACAAAGTCGCAATGCGCGTCCATCATCTGCGCCATCGGCGTCGTATAGGCGGTCAGACTGACCAGCGGCGCGCCCCCTTTGCGGGCGCGGATATCATCCGGCATCGGCGCCCTTTTCTTTGCCGTCGCGCTCATGGTCTCATCCTCCCCCAAAATGCCGCCGCGCAAGGTCCGGAGGCTCCGCCACCACAGTGCGCAACAAAATTGCGCACCGCCCTACCATTTGCCGCGCCGCAGAACCAGAGCCCTTTTGCAGGCCGCGCTTGATCGCACGCCCCCAAAAGCGCAACACTCATTTCAAAGAAACAGGGAGTTCCGACATGATCCTTCGCCTGACCCTTGCTGCCGCGCTTTTCAGCGGCACGGCTGCATTCGCGCAGCAAACTGATCTGACCCTTGCCATTCAGCTAGAGCCGCCGCACCTGGACCCGACCTCGGCCGCCGCCGGGGCCATCGACAGCGTGCTGTATTCCAACGTCTTCGAGGGTCTGACCCGCTTTACAGAGACCGGCGCCGTTGTCCCCGGTCTTGCGCGCGAATGGGAGATTTCCGAGGACGGGCTGACCTATACCTTTCACCTCGCCGAAGGTGTCACCTTTCACGATGGCACGACCTTCGACGCCGAAGACGTGAAATTCAGCCTTGATCGCGCCCGTGCCGTTGACAGCACCAATGCGCAAAAGGCGCTGTATTCCGGCATTGTCGAGGTTGCCGTCATCGACCCGATGACCGTGCAACTGACGCTGGACGCCCCCGATGGCAACCTGCTGTTCAGCCTTGCATGGGGTGACGCGGTGATCGTGGCCCCCGAGAGTGTCGAGGGGATCAAGCAGACCCCCATCGGCACCGGTCCGTTCAAGTTCGACGAATGGCGGCAAGGCGACAGCATCACGCTGGTGCAAAACGCCGACTACTGGGGAGAGGCACCTTATCTGTCCAAGGCAACGTTCAAGTTCATTTCGGACCCCACGGCGGCCTTTGCCGCGATGATGGCGCAGGACGTCGATGCGTTTTCCGGCTTTCCCGCGCCGGAAAATCTGCCCCAGTTCGAGGCCGACCCACGCTTCACCGTTATCAAAGGGTCGTCCGAGGGCGAGACTATCCTTGCGATGAACAACAAACAGCCGCCCTTCGACAACCCGATGGTCAGAGAGGCCCTGTCCCACGCCATCGACCGGCAGGCGATCATCGACGGCGCGATGTTCGGCTTGGGCACGCCCATCGGCACTCATTTCGCACCGCACAACCCCGACTACGTCGATCTGACGGGCCTGTCGGTCCATGATCCTGACCGCGCGCGCATGCTGTTGGTGGATGCGGGCTATGCCGAAGGGTTCACCACCACCCTGAAACTGCCGCCGCCCTCCTACGCCCGCCGCGGGGGAGAGATCATCGCCTCACAACTGCGCAACGTCGGGATCGAGACGGAGATCACCAATCTGGAATGGGCGCAATGGCTGGAAGAAGTATTTCGCGGCAAGGATTTCGGCCTGACCATCGTCAGCCATACCGAACCTTTCGACATCGGCATCTACGCGCGGCCCGATTACTACTTTCAGTATGACAACCCAGAGTTTCAGGCCCTGATGAAGCTGCTGAACGCCACCACGGACCCCGCTGCGCGCAGCGACATGTTAGCCGAGGCGCAGACGATCATCGCACAGGATTACGTCAACGCGTACCTGTTCCAACTAGCCTTTCCCACCGTTGCGGATGCCCGGCTCCAAGGGCTGTGGCCGAACCAGCCGACGCAGGCGAATGACCTGACAAAGGTGCGTTGGGTAGAGTGAATGAGTGGCGCGCCGTGTCTGCGGACAGGGCGCGTACACTGAGGGCATGCTTAACGAAACTGACGGCCCCTAGTCATTTGAACGGAAATTCATGATGCCGTTTTTGCGCCTGTGCCTATTAATCCTGATTTTTCCTCACGCCGCACTGACCGCGACCATCACGCAAGAGAGGGGCCCTACGGGCGACAAGACTGTCTCCTTCATCGTCCCGGAACCCGATTTCACCGACACGCTTGTCCTTGGCTCCGACAAAGTAGGACGACGAAACGAAAACACGGTGGATTTTCGCCGCCAGAACGTGGACTTTGACCAGCGTGGCCTGACGCCAGATGGAGCAGGCGATGCTTTTTCCGAGGTGGGACACTTTGGGCATGGAACTTTTCTGAATGGCCGCGTCTACCGTTTGGACGGGATCATTCAGGCAGGAGACACCGACAAGCTCAGCCGGATGGCAGAGCCGCACCTGCGCACTCTTTGTCCAAGCGGAAAGAACTGTCCCTATTCCGCCGTTCTTTCACTCAACTCTGCCGGCGGCAGTTTTGCCGAGGCGATCCGGCTCGCGCGCTTCATCCGGAAATGGAGCCTTGTGACCGTGGTCGACAAGGGGGACCGATGCGAAAGCGCCTGTGCTTTGGCATTTCTTAGCGCCTACGACAGCTTCGCGGGTTACTCTGCCCCGCGTCGATTTGCGCATCTAGACGCACGAATTGGCATCCACCAGCCCGCCGTCGAATTTGATCCGTCCGATCCAAGAGTGAAAAGCGCGACGCCCGACGATCTCTTTCGTTTGGCCAATCTCGCCGTCGGCGAGGTGACCAGTCTCTTTTTACAAACCGGTGTCTCCATCGGTGCGCTGGACAGGATGTATGCCACCCCTCCGAACGACATGATGATCATGTCCCCGTTCCAATTGATCGACGAAAAGATTCGCGTGTTCGACGACCAGCCCAGCGTGTTTTCCGGTGGCCGGTCGGACCTGATTGCCCTATGCGCCAACCGCTTTGCAGCACGGCACTACACCCAGTCGGACGAGGTGATCAGCAACTTCATGATGCGAGAAAACGCTTTTCTGACATTCGATGCGGGGCGCAATTTTCTTTGCGCAGGAAACCGTTCCGAAACGGGTGAATGGGAGATCGAAACCTGCCTTGAATACGAAGGATGCGGATACATCGGCTTTGTGCGGTGGGCAACAGAGCAGGGCCGCCGCGGCGACCGGGATGAAGAATTCGGCAGATTGTCCCTTTGGCTGCTTGAAAGAGGTTTCTTGGGATTCCGAGAGTTTGCACATCAATCTATCTTGTTGCGCGTCCAGCGTGATCATAACTCGGGATGGACAGATGCGAGCAAGCCGATCCAAATCCCTGCCTCCGCCCTCCCCATGCCGCGCGAATTCTGTGGAGTACTAGACGAGGCGCACCCCGAACTTGTCCTGATGGTTCAACAGAAACTAGCCACCTACGGCTTTGACACTGGCGGTGCCGATGGCAGTCTTGGTCCCAAGAGTCGCAAAGCCGTTCAGGCTGCAAACGCCCAGGTCGCGCCGGACGATCCGCCGAACAATCGCATCACGAAAAACTTGCTGAAGGCACTGCGTATCGATCAACCCATCATCGACCGGTACACGCTTTGCCATGCGTCTTACAGAAATTGACTCGCACGATGCGCAATGACATCCCCGGTTTCACTGCAACCTACGCGACGTTGAACGGCATCGACATTGGGTTTGAAGTCGGCGGCGCTGGCCCTCCGGTACTGCTCTTGCACGGTTTCCGCAGACCCATGCCATGTGGGCCGAGGTCGCGCCGATCCTTGCGCAGGAATTCACCGTCGTCTGCCCCGACCTGCGCGGCTATGGCGAAAGCGGTAAACCATCGGGCGTGGCGCGCTACAGCTTTCGGGAAATGGCGCGCGATCAGGTGTTCCTGATGCGTCGGCTCAGGTTTGACAGCTTTCACCTTGCCGGACACAACCGGAGCGCACGAACCGCCCATCGTTTGACACTGGATACGCCTCAGGCCGTGCGCTCCTTGACCGTCATGGACATCATCCCCATTCACCGCTTGCTCAACGACCTCACCCACAAGGTCGCCAAGGCCTACTACCACTGGTTTTTCCTCGCCCAGCCCAGGCCGTTTTTGGAAACCATGATCGCCACCGACCCTGAAGCCTACTACAAAAGGTGCTTGCTGGCTTTCGGCAAGGCGACATTGGTAGATTTCAAACCAACACAACTGGCGGCGTACCGTTCCGCGTGGGCAGACCCTGACTGCCGCCGTGCCATGTGTGACGACTGCCGCGCCGCGATCGAGGTGGATTTCGACCTCGATCACGGCCGATCTTTGCCGCTGCGTCCCCTGCTCGGCGCTGGTCCTGTATGGGGCCGATGGTGCCATGGCGCAGGCCTACGACGTCCCCGCCACATGGGCGGACCAGATATCCGACATGACCGCCCGGGCCATCCCCGGCAGGCATTGCTTTGTCGAACAGTCGCCGCAAGACACCGCCGACGCCCTGTGCGCCTTCCTGATCGCGTGACCTCTGGACGCCTGCCCTGCCCGCTCCTACGGTGCGGTTCATGCTGGCCTATCTGACCCGACGCCTGACCTCGCTGATCCTCAGCCTCATCGCCGCCTCGGTGGTGATCTTCCTTGTGGTCGAGGTCGCGCCCGGCGATCCGGCCAGCTATATGCTGGGCATCAATGCCCAACCCGAAACCGTTGCCGCCCTGCGCGACGAACTGGGCCTCGATCAGCCAAAAATGCAACGCTACTTGTCATGGGTCGGCGGGATGGTAACCGGCGATTTTGGCATGTCTTACACCTATCGCACCCCGGTGGCAGAGATGATCGCCACCCGGCTGTGGATCTCTCTTCCCTTGGCGCTGTATGCGCTGACGCTGGCAATCCTGCTGGCCTTTCCGGCGGGGCTGATCGCCGCCGCAACGCGCGGGCGCGCGCCTGATTTCGGGGTCATGGCGTTTTCACAACTGGGCGTGGCGATCCCCAACTTCTGGTTTGCCATGCTGCTCGTGCTGGGCTTTGCGATCACATGGCGGATCTTTCCCTCCGGTGGCTTTCCCGGCTGGGACAACCCTTTGCAGGCGATCCGCGCCCTGACCCTTCCCGCCGTTGCCCTTGCCCTGCCACAGGCCGCCATCCTTGCCCGCGTGCTGCGGTCCTCCCTGATCGACACATTGGGAGAGGATTACATCCGCACCGCCCGCGCCAAAGGGCTGACCCGGCGACAGACCCTTTGGCGGCACGGAGTGCGTAATGCGCTGATCCCGGTGCTGACCATCATCGGGCTGCAATTCTCCTTTCTCATCGCGGGCGGTATCATCATCGAACAGGTTTTCTACCTTCCGGGCCTCGGCCGTCTGATTTTTCAATCCATCAGCCAGCGTGACCTGATCGTTGTGGAATCGACTGTCATGCTGCTGGTCTTTGCTGTGATCCTCGTGAACTTTCTCACCGACCTTGCCTATGCGCTGGCCGATCCAAGGTTGCGCAAGGGATGAGCCGCAACCTGATCCTTGGCGGCGCGCTGACGGCACTGTTTCTGGGCGCGGCGGCGCTGTCATTTCTTTGGACCCCGTATGGGGTCACGGCGCTGAACATTCCGGCCCGCCTGCAACCGCCAAATGGCGCACACCTGCTGGGCACCGATCATTTTGGACGAGACATCCTGTCGATGCTGATGGTTGGCGCGCGCACCTCAATTGCCGTGGCTCTGGTTGCGGTGGGCATCGGCATCACGATTGGCGTGCCGCTGGGTCTTGCCGCCGCCAGCCGTGCAGGCGGCTGGCTGGATGAGCTGATCTCACGCTCCGCCGACCTGGTCTTTGCCTTTCCCAGCCTTGTCATCGCCATCCTGATCACCGCCGTCTTTGGCCCCAGCGCGCTGAATGCGATTCTTGCTATCGGGATCTTCAACATCCCCGTGTTCGCCCGCCTTGCCCGTGGCGCGGCGCTATCGCTGTGGACGCGCGACTTTGTCCTCGCCGCGCGGGTCGCGGGCAAGAACCGCGCCCGCATCAGCGCCGAACACATCCTGCCCAACATCGGCAACCTGCTGATCGTGCAAAGCACCATCCAGTTCTCGCTCGGCATCCTCGCCGAGGCAGGGCTAAGTTACGTCGGCCTGGGCGCGCAGCCGCCCGTCCCCTCTTGGGGCCGGATGCTGGCAGATGCGCAGACCCTGGTATCACTAGCACCGCATGTGGCGCTGATCCCCGGCCTGACGATTGTCTTCATGGTGCTGGGGCTGAACTTGCTGGGCGACGGGCTGCGCGATCATTTCGACCCAAGGCTAAGGGTCTTGCGTACATGACCGCCCCCCTTCTGAGGATCGACGGCCTATCGGCCACCATCCACGGCAAACGCATTCTGGACAGGATCGGCCTGACCATCGCACCGGGTGAGATCGTCGCCCTGACCGGCGAATCCGGGTCCGGAAAATCCATGACCGCGCTGGCCACCATGGGGCTGTTACCGCAGGGCGCGCAGGCAACAGGCCAGATCACCTTGAACGGCACAGACCTGCTAACCCTGCCAGAACACAGGCTGTGCGCCGTGCGCGGCAATGACATCGGCATGGTCTTTCAGGAACCGATGACCGCGCTCAACCCGGTGCAGACCATCGGCGCGCAGGTGGCCGAAACCATCCTGCAGCACAGTCCCCGCACGCCGCGCACCGATGCGAGGGACAAGGCGCGCGAGGCACTGCTCCGCTGCGGTCTGGACCTGCCGCTGTCGCGCTATCCGCACGAACTGTCCGGCGGTCAGCGTCAGCGCGTGGTGATCGCCATGGCCATAGCCCTGCGCCCTCGCCTGCTGATTGCGGACGAACCTACAACGGCGCTGGACGTGACCACGCAGGCGCAGATCCTCGACCTGTTGCAGGATCTGCCCCGGACCGAAGGCATGGCCCTGATGATGATCACCCATGATCTGGCCGTGGTGGCCAACATGGCCCATCGCATCGCCCTCATGCAAAACGGGCACATTGTCGAAACCGGCCCCACCGCGCACGTTCTCAGTCACCGGGCACACCCCTATACCCGCGCGTTGTTCGAGGCCTCCAGCCACCAGCCTCACCTGCCGCCCCGCCCCGACACCGGCCCGTTGCTGAGCGCACAGGGTGTCACTTGCACCTACCCGCTGCCGCGCCCGCATCCTTTTGCCAAGCGGCCCAGCTTTACCGCCGTGCGCGATGTCAGCTTTGACATTGGGCGCGGCGAACGTGTCGGCCTGGTGGGGGAAAGTGGGTGCGGCAAGTCCACACTGACCCGCGCCCTGCTGGGGCTGACCCCCATCACCGGGGGAACGATCACGCTAGGGGGCGATGCGGTCTTTACCGATCACAGGCCCAACCTGGCGGTGCGCCGTCGCATTCAGGTTGTCTTTCAGGATCCTTACGGCAGCTTTAACCCCCGCCACCGCGTCTCGCGTCTGATCACCGAACCGTTTCATTTGTTGCCCAATCCGCCACAAGGCCCCGATCGGGACACCGCCGTGGCCGAGGCGCTGTCCGCCGTGGGCCTGTCTCCCGACGATGCGCACAAACACATCCATGCCTTTTCCGGCGGCCAACGCCAGCGTCTTGCCATCGCGCGAGCACTGATCATCCGGCCCGACCTGATTGTCTTTGACGAGGCGGTGTCGGCGCTGGATGTGCGCGTGCGGGCGCAGATTCTTGACCTGATGGCCGACCTTAGCGCCTCATACGGGTTGGCATATCTGTTCATCAGCCACGATCTGTCCGTAGTGCGCGGCATAACCGACCGGATCATGGTCATGCGGGCGGGACGCATCGTTGAGGAAGGCCCGACCGAGCAGGTCTTTGCCACCCCCCGACACGCCTACACCAGAACCCTGCTGGACGCCGCGCCGCATCTGCCCGGGTTCAGTGGCTGACACCTCGCGCTTTCAAACCGCTGGACCTTCCCGCTTTGGCACAGCAGGATGCCGCAAAAAAGGGAGGACACTATGCGTTTTGAAAACCGCTACGCGGTTGTCACCGGCGGCGCGTCGGGTATTGGCGCGGGAATTGCGCACCGCCTTGCCACCGAAGGCGCGCAGGTCACGGTCTGGGACATCAGCGAGGCAAACCTCGCCGCGATGGAGGGCCAGCCCAACATCCGCACCCGGCAGATTGACGTTACTGACCCCGAAGCCGTCACCCGCGCCATGGGCGAGGATCGGACCGCCATGGGCGGGTTGGACACGCTGGTCTGTTCGGCGGGCATCACCGGCCCCAACACTATCGTCATCGAATACCCCACTGACGCATGGCGACAGGTCTTTGATCTCAACGTCAACGGGTTGTTCTATTGCAACCGCGCGGCGGCGGCATTGATGCGGCCCGGCGGGTTTGGCCGCATCGTCAACATGGCCTCTATCGCGGGCAAAGAAGGCAACCCGAATGCCTCGGCCTATTCCGCCTCAAAGGCGGCGGTGATCGGCCTGACCAAATCGCTGGGCAAAGAGCTGGCTGACACGCGCATCACTGTCAACGCCATCGCCCCCGCCGCTGTGCATACTGCGATCTTTGACCAGATGAGCGAAGAGTTCATTGCCTACATGAAATCCAAGATCCCGATGGGTCGCTTTGGCAGTATCGATGAGATCACCGCCATGGCCTGCTGGCTGGCGTCCGAAGAGGCGAGTTTCTCCACCGGGGCGGTCTTTGACCAGTCCGGCGGGCGGGCGGTTTACTAGGGAGAGCAGCATGAGACTGCAAGGCAAACGCGCCATCGTGACCGGGGGCGGATCGGGCTTTGGCGAAGGGATCGCGACCCGCTTTGCCGCCGAGGGCGCGCAGGTGATCATCGCCGACATCAACATGGACAACGCCCGCAAAGTGGCGGGTGAGACCGGGGCGCATGCGCTGCACGCCGACGTTGCCGATCCGGCCAGCGTCACCAATCTGGTGGCAGAGGCGAACGATCTGATGGGCGGCATCGACATTCTTGTGAACAACGCGGGCATCACCCATCTGCCCGCCTTGATGGAGGATGTGAGCGAAGCGGACTTTGACCGGGTGTTCGCGGTCAATTGCAAATCGGTCTACCTGATGGCCCGCGCTTTAGTGCCTCAGTTGAAGGCGCAAGGGTCGGGGGCAATCCTGAACGTGGCCTCGACGGCGGGGGTGTCGCCCCGGCCCAAGCTGAACTGGTACAACGCCTCAAAGGGTTGGATGAACACGGCGACCAAGGCGATGGCGGTGGAGCTGGCCCCCTCGGGCATCCGGGTGAACGCGCTCAATCCCGTGGCCGGTGAGACGCCGCTTTTGGCGAGTTTTATGGGCGAGGACACGCCGGAGATGCGGGCGAAATTTCTGGCGACAATCCCGCTGGGGAGGTTCTCGACCCCGCGCGATCTGGCAAATGCCGCGCTGTTCCTGTGCTCGGACGAGGCGGATATGATCACAGGGACCTGTCTGGAGGTGGATGGGGGGCGGTGTATTTAGGCTGTCCACGCGTGGACAGCTTGGCGCCTATGGAAAATCAATAGGTTACAGAGACGAATTTACGAACCATTCATACTTGGCCCCTTGATCCGCTTGTTTGAAAGGACTGCCCCAGGGTCGCCTGATGCGCCCTTTTGAGCCGGTGGATTGAAGCTGTGTTTGAGAGCGTGCCCGGGGCTTTTCGGGCGCAATTCGTAGCGCGATCCCTGATGGCCAACTAGATGGATGACAGGTCAGAGTGGAACACCCGGACCTGTCTATCGCGCTCCTCGGGCGGATTGGCGGCGAGTGGCCGCTGAGGGCGCCAGAGTGGACGTCAGAAGTTTGCCCAAAGCTGCCCGCCTGCGTCCTCCGTTGCGCGCGGTGCCGCCGCACGCGCGTTGCCTGAGACCGCAGCCCTGTCCCAGTCGGAGGAGATATGCGCAGAAGTTGGTGACGCGTGATCAGGCGGCGTTTTGAAGTTGGCGGACGCCGTCGCGGAACTCAACCCCGCTGATGACCTCCGGGAGGCGATTCCGCCCGTCGAGTTTTCGCCATTTCGTCTGAGCAGACATCATCAGCCGGAAAGCCATGGCGAGCCCAGTCTTGCGGCTGAGGCAGCCCTTGGTGCGTTTCGTCCTGTGTCTGACGGTGGCGAACGTGCTCTCGATCGGATTTGACGTCCGGATGTGTTTCCAGTGTTCGGCCGGGTAGTCGTAGAAGGTCAGTAGTGCATCCCGATCCTTGACCAACTTGGCGACTGCCTTGTCCCATTTCACGCCGTAGGCATCGACGAAGAAGTCGAAGGCGGCCGACGCCGCGGCTCGGGTTTCGGCCTGCCAGATGTCGTGCAGGTGCGCCTTGGCCTTGGCTTGCACCGATTTCGGCAGCGCGTTGAGCACGTTCATGGTTTTGTGGAGCCAGCACCGCTGCTCCTGTGTCGAGGGGAAGACCTCGCGCAGTGCCGCCCAGAACCCCAGGGCGCCGTCGCCTATGGCGAGCTTGGGATCCTGCTTCAGTCCGCGGCGTTTGAGATCGAGCAGAACCTCGCGCCAACTCTGAGTGCTTTCGCGGAAGCCGTCGGTCATGGCCAGCAGCTCCTTGCGGCCGTATTCATCCGCACCCACGATCACCAAAACGCATTGTTTTTCCTCGGCCCTTCGCGGCTTGAAATAGACGCCGTCGGCCCAGATGTAGAGAAACCGCCGGGTGCCGAGGTCACGCTTTTCCCAGGCCTCGTACTCGGACCACCAGTCCGCTTTCAGCCGCGTGATCGTAGTGGCCGAGAGGCCCTTGGCGTGTGGCCCCAGCAGGGCGGCAAGCGCCTCACTGAAATCGCCGGTGGACACGCCCTTCAGGTAAAGCCAGGGCAGCAGCTCTTCGACCGACTTTGCCTTGCGCAGATACCGCGGCAGGATGCTGGGCGTGAACGCGATCTTGTCCGTGCCCGGCTTGCGGTCCCGCACACGCGGCACCGTCACGGCAACAGGCCCGACACCGGTCAAAATCTCACGCTCGGGCAGGTGCCCATGACGAACCAGTCTTGCGCGACCATCCTCAAGCTTGTGATCGGCAAAGGCGCCAAGCAGCGTGGACAGTTCCGCCTCAATCGCCTGCTCGATCAGCTTGCGCGCGCCGTCCCGGATGAGGTCGGTCAGCGGGTCCGGCGAAATCCCGGATGGATCAGATAGCTGGGTGATGGTATTCTCTTGCATGTGGCATATCCCTTTCTCGGTTGAGAATTGACGGCGCTTCGACACCGCCATGATATGTCGCCCCTCAGGGCATCACCAACTTTCGCGCATATCTCCAGTCGGAGTGCTTGGCCCCAGAGCCCGAGACCGTTGCGACCGGGGCCACCTCATCCACCGAAGCCCGGTTCGCGCGCGCACTGGAGGCGTCGCGTTTTAGGAAACTGGCGATCACAGAGACGACCTTTTCCGCCTGCTGGGTCAAGCGTTCACTGGTGCTATTGACCTCCATCACCACGGCGGCGTCTTGCTGGGTCACGCTGTCAAGTTCAGACACCCCAGTGTTGATTTCATGAATTCCGGTTGCCTGTTCCTGAGCCGAGGAAGCCATTTCAGAGATCAGCGCCGTCACATTTCCCGTGCCGTCCACGATGGCCGAGAAGGTGCTGTGCGTGTCGTGCATCAAACGCTCTCCCTCTTCGACGTGACCGGCGCTGGTGGTGACCAGAGCCTTGATCTCGCGCGCCGATTCAGAAGCGCGCTGCGCCAGAGAGCGGACCTCGGCGGCGACGACGGCAAAGCCTTTGCCCGCTTCGCCTGCGCGCGCCGCCTCTACCCCCGCGTTCAGCGCCAACAGGTTTGTCTGGAACGCGATGTCGTCGATCACGGAAATGATGTTGGTGATCTCCTCGGAGGATTTAGAGATGTTCGACATGGCCGACAGCGCGCGTTGCATGACCTCTGTCCCGGATTCCGCCCGATGGCGGTTGTCATCGGCCATCTCATTCGCTTTTTGCGCCCGCTCTGCCGAGGCATTCACCGCGCTTGAAATCTCCTCCAGCGCGGCGGCGCTTTGCTCCGGCGTGGCGGCCTGCCCTTCGGCCCGGCGCGACATGTCGGTTGAGGTTGATTTGAGATCATCCGCCCCTTCGAGAACAACAGCGATGCTGGTCTGCATCTGTTCGATCAGGGTTTCAAACGCCTTGGACAGACCGTTGAAGTTTGCGCACAGTTCAAAGGCATCATCGCCCAGCCCGGCCCATACGTTGTCTGCCACCTGCGTCCCGACCTGACCGTTTTTCAGTGCATCCATCGCATTGCGGAGCGCGTCGAACAGGGCGGCGCGTTTCTGGTGCATCTCCTCCTCGGCGAGGCGGTTTGTTTCGGCATCCTTAAGCTGAGCGCGAAACATCTCGACACTGCGGGCGACCGCCCCGACGCTGTCAGGCCGATTGGTGTGCGGGACAATGGTGTCATACCGTTTTTCCCGAATCGCCGTCACGGCGGCCCCCAGTTGACCCACAGGGGCCAGTATCCAGCGCAGCGCAAGGGCCAAGACACCGATGGCCCCGCCCAGAGACAAAAGCGCGATACCAAGGCCAGACCACAGCATCGCCGACACGGAGGCGTTCAGCGTATCCTTGGACACGCCAACATAGAGAATGCCCAGTGGCGTGCCTGTCGGCGTCTCAACCGGGACATAAATGGTGAGGTATCGTTTGCCGAGGATTGTCGCCTCTCCCCGGAAGACATCGCCGCGTCGCATCGCGGTAAAGACCGGATTGCTTTGGCCCAGAACGGTGCCAACGGCGCGGTTTCCATCCGGTTTGACGATATTGGTGCTGCGGCGGACATAGTCCTTTTGCGTCTCATCCCAGACAAAGACCGTTGCGGTTTCGCCCGAGATTGTCCCGACCAGATCAATCAGGTCGTGGTTCTCAAAGGTTGCGATTTCCGGCGCGACCGCCCCGGCAATCTGGCCATCCGGGCCGGTAGAGATTGTCAAATTCTGCGACCTCGCCATTTCATTGGCGAGAACGTTGATCGACATACTTTGCTTTTCGGCGGCATTCTCCAGCAGCGCGTTTTTGGATTGATAAAACAGCGGCACAAACAATGCGGCGGTGAGCAGGCAAAACAGCAAAGCCACGCCCAGACCGATCTGAACGCCCAAACGATTGAAGACACGGGACATTGACAAGCTCCATTTTCTCCACAGACTCCCTACCCGGGGAAACCTTAACAAACCCCGTCTGTCGCCTTGGCGGACACGGAAAAAACCCCTGCAAATCCTATTGTTTGCGCTCTGTGCAGGTGCGTATGTTTTTGGGCGCTTGGCCATATGGGGATCTATTCGGTCGGGGTTGCGCCTGCGCCCGCGCGCGCGGATGGTACAACTTGAGTTACAAATGAGGCCCCGATGCGTCCCGGACCCAGAAACCTGATCACCGATGTTGCCGGGCTGCGTGTGGGCAACGCACAGGATGCGCGGATCAAGAGCGGTTGTACGGTGGTGACGGCGGATGCGCCCTTTGCCACGTCGGTGTCGGTGATGGGCGGCGCGCCCGGCACGCGAGAGACGGATTTGCTGGCCCCGGACAAATCGGTGCAGGCGGTGCATGCGCTGGTGTTGTCGGGCGGCAGTGCGTTCGGATTGGCCGCAGCGCAGGGGGTGATGGATGCCTTACACGCGCAGGGCGCGGGGTTTGAGATATTTTCGGCGCGGGTGCCGATTGTCCCGGCGGCGATCCTGTTCGATCTGTTGAACGGCGGCGACAAGGATTGGGGCAACAACCCCTACCCGGCCTTGGGGCGGCAGGCCTTGGCGGCGGCTGGGGCCACGTTTGATCTGGGCACGTTTGGCGCGGGTGCGGGGGCGCAGACGGCGCAGCACAAGGGGGGGCTCGGGTCCGCCAGTCTGGTGCTGGACGGCGGGATTACCGTGGGTGCGCTGGTCGCGGTGAACCCGATGGGCAGCGTGACAACGCCCTCCGGGCGGCAATTCTGGGCGGCGCCGTTTGAGGTGGATGATGAGTTTGGCGGCCTCGGCGTGGACCCGGCGCCGGGGTTGGTCCTGCCCCCCAGCCGCAAGGTGTCGGCGATGGCGGAACAAGGGAATACGACGATTGCCGTGGTGGCGACGGATGCGGCGCTGGACAAGGCGCAGTGTCACCGAGTGGCGGTGGCGGCGCATGACGGCATGGCGCGGGCGATCCTGCCGGCGCACAGCCCTATGGACGGCGATCTGGTCTTTGCCGCCGCGACGGGGGCAAGGGCGCTGGATGATCCGATGGGACAGGTGGCGATGATCGGCCACGCGGCCAGCGTTTGTCTCAGCCGCGCCATTGCCCGCGCGGTGTGGGAGGCGCGGGCAGAGCCGGGCGATACATTGCCGACGTTGCGGCAGGAATTGGGGTTGGTGGCGGGCTGAAGCCCGCCCTACCGTATGCGTTGGAGTTCTAGCGCAACTTTGGCGGCTTGTCCGGGTCAGACCCCGGCGCGATCTGTTCGTGTCTTACGGGTTCGGGCGGTTCCGGCAGGTCAAACCGGAGCGCCACACCGGCAAGGAGCGCCGTGGTGGCGTCACTGTCCGTCAGAAAGGTCACGTCCAGTGCGCCCGCCTCTAGCCCCGAGAACACCAGCGCCTCATTGATGGCCCCGGCAAGGGCGCGTTCGGCACCCGGCACCGTGCCGGTCAGGCCCAGCAGATGCCCGCGCGTGCCGTCATCGTAGATCACCTCGGCCAGATAGGCCTTGCGCGCTAGACCGGCGGCAGTGGCAAGGCGGGAGTCCAACGCCGTGACAAGCTGTTCGGGCACGCGGGGGGCGCGAAACTCTGACGGACGGGCCTGTGCCTCTTGCGGGCCAGTGCCGAGGGTTTCAACCAACCACGACAGCGCCTCTGGCGGCAGCAGGATCTGCGAGGGCGCGGTTTCAAGGTTCAGCGCAAGGCCGACCCCCTGCCCCGCGACCATGGTCGCCAGTGCGCGGCCTGACAGCGCCGCATAGGGAACGACACGCCCGGCGAAGGCGGACAGGCGGTCCTCACGATCGAAGGCCAGCAGGAACTGCGCATCGCCGAGGTCAAAGAGTTCCGGGGAAATCGCGTCACCCTCTGGTTCCTGTGTCAGCATCAGGAAGAGTTCCGTGCTGGCGAGGCGGTCGTAATAGCGCAGGCGGGCGGCGTCGTCCTCTGGGGTGGCCTCCATCGCCGCGTGGGCGCGGTCGAGTTCGGTCAGGGTCTCATCGTTCATGCCAGCACCTCTGCGACGCGGGTTCTGAGGACCGGCAACAGATCTGCCTCGAACCAGGGATTTCGTTTCAGCCATGCGGTATTGCGCCACGAGGGGTGCGGCAAGGGGATGGCATCGGGCGAAAAGTCGCGCCAGCGGGTGACGGTGTCGGTCACGCCGGTCTTGATGCCAAGGTGCCATTTCTGCGCGTAGCCGCCGATGAGCAATGTCAGGCGGACGTCGGGCAGCGCCGCCATGACCTGCGCGCGCCATGTCCGGGCGCAGATCGGTGGCGGTGGCAGGTCTGATCCCTTGCGGTAGCCGGGAAAACAAAAACCCATCGGCACGATGGCGACGCGGGTTTCATCATAAAACGTAGCGCTGTCGAGCCCCAGCCAATCGCGCAAACGGTCGCCTGAGGGATCGGTGAACGGCAGGCCAGACTGGTGCACCTTCAGTCCCGGAGCCTGTCCCGCGATCAGCAACCGCGCCGAGGGGGCCGCGCGCAGCACCGGGCGCGGCGCATGGGCGGTTTCCGTCGCGGCAAAGCGGTCGGCGCAGAGACGGCAGGCGCGGATGTCATGCAAAAGGTCGTCCATTGTGCGGACCTTACAGGCCGCAAGACAGGAGGTCACGTCGGCGCAACAGGTCATTTCGACATTTATCGAAATAACACTTGCGTGGCACAATCATTTCGACAATGTTAGAAATATGAAAATGATTGAGTCCCCCTCCCTCACCGTCGAAACCGCCGCGTCCAAGTTCGCGGCGCTTGGTTCTGAACAACGTCTGCAAGTGCTGCACTCTTTGGTGCGCGCAGGCCGTGACGGGCTAAGCATCGGCGCGCTGGGTGAACGGACCGGCATCACCGGCTCCACCCTCACCCACCACCTGAAAATTCTCTCTGCCGCAGGTCTTGTGACCCAAGCGCGGCAGGGACGGTCCATCATCTGCGCCGCTGCCGATTACACTGAGGTCGAGGCGCTGTCCGATTACCTGCTGCGCCAATGTTGCGCGGATGCCGACACCTGTCACAAGGATGCCGATCATGGCTGATACCACGACAACTGCAACACGCCGTTTGCCGCCGATTCCCAAGGTCTGGCTGGTCATTCTCGGCATTCTGGCGCTGGTCGCGCTGCTGGACTGGCAGCAGTTCCCCGATACGGTGCGGTTCACAATCGAAGCCCTGCTCGGCACCGCGCCCTTTATCCTGTTTGCGGTGCTGGCTGTCGCCTTCCTCAAGGCGACAGGGGCCGAAACGCTGATGGCCAGGGCGTTTGAGGGCCGCGAGGTGCGGATGATCTTTCTGGCTGCGGCCTTGGGCGGGCTGTCCCCATTCTGTTCGTGTGAGGTGATCCCGTTTATCGCCGCCCTGCTGGCGGTGGGCGCGCCTCTGGCGGCGGTCATGGCCTTTTGGCTGGCCTCTCCACTGATGGATCCGGCGATGTTCCTGATCACCGCGGGCACGCTGGGCTGGTCCTTTGCCGTGGCCAAGGCGCTTGCGGCGGTTGGTCTGGGCCTGCTGGGTGGCTTTGGCACCCGCGCGTTGGCCAATAGCCCGGTGTTCCGCGATCCGCTGCGGGAGAAGCCGCAGGTTGGTGGCTGCTGCGGCGTCAAGAAACCGTTTCAGGGCAAGCCGGTCTGGCGGTTCTGGCAGCACAGCGACCGGGTCGAGACGTTCCGCGATACCGGGCTGGAAAACGCGCTGTTCCTGCTGAAATGGCTGACGCTGGCCTATGTGCTGGAGGCGCTGATGATCCACTATGTGCCGGCAGAAATGATCGCGGGCCTGCTGGGCGGCACCGGCATCACGCCGATCCTGATGGGCGCACTGGTCGGGGCCCCCGCCTACCTGAACGGTTACGCTGCCGTGCCGCTGGTCGATGCGCTGCTGGCGCAGGGGATGGCACCCGGCGCGGCCATGAGCTTTGTCATCGCCGGTGGTGTCAGTTGTATCCCGGCCGCCATCGCGGTCTGGGCTCTGGTCAAGCCAAGGATCTTCTTTGCCTATCTTGGCTGGGCGCTGTTGGGGGCAATGATTGCCGGGCTGGCCTGGGGCGCGGTTGCCTGACACGTCAGTTCAAACGACACAGTTGGTTAACTGTTGAATGTTCGGGCCCCCACGCGGGGCCCGAATTGTTTTTGTTTCGCGCCAAGGCCATAATGTGAACAAATTGTCTACCTAGTTCGGCGATACACCAAGGTACGAGGGATCCGAGGCACAACCAGGGCACCCATATGTTAGAGTTCGACATGGTCAGTAAGTCCTTCTGGACAGGGACGCAGCGCAAGGTGATCCTTGACCGCGTGTCCTTTCGTGTCGAACTGGGGGAATCGCTGGGCATTCTTGCGCCAAACGGAACCGGAAAATCCACCGTTATCAAGATGATGGCCGGGCTGGAAAAACCCGATGAGGGGGAAATCCGACGCAACTGCCGGGTGTCCTTTCCGCTGGGGTTCATGGGCGGGGTCGTCTCCAAGATCTCGGCCAAGGAGAACGCCCGTTTCATTGCGCGGCTCTACGGGCTAGACCCGGATTACGTCGAATCCTTTTGCCGGTGGCTGTGCGATCTCAAGGAATATTTCGACCAACCGCTGGGCACCTATTCTTCGGGCATGCGCGCGCGGTTCACCTTTGCGCTGATGCTGGCACTGGATTTCGACATGTACCTGATCGATGAGGGGATGCCGAACTCTACCGATGCGGGATTCAACCAGCGGGCGGGCGACATCCTTGCCGACAGGCTGCGCACCACGACGATCATCATTGTCTCGCACCAACCCAAGGTGCTGGAAAAATTCGCCCGCAAGGCCGCTGTTCTGATGGATGGCAAGATGCATATGTTCGACTCATTGGAAGAAGCGAAACGGCTGTATGATTACGAAACCGAAAGCTAAGAAATTCCGCATTCGGCGTTCCCCGGCCGCTCCTGATTTCCCAAGGGAGGACCGCACGCCCGAACCGGACAGCACCGTGCCCGCAGCGTCCCCGGCGTCGCCGCCGCAGCAGGGCAGCCCCGCGCCGTCTGGCGCATCGCGTCCGCAGTTTTCCAAACCGTCCCCCGATCCCCAGGTCCGCAGTGGCGAAGTGGCCTCTCCGCGTCAGGTGGCCGGTGAGATCGATATCGACAGCATCCGCGCCGAAGGGCTGACCGGGCGACAGTTGCGCATGGCGCGGCGGGTGGCCAACAAACACGGGCTGAACCCGACATCGGATTTCGACGCGGTGCGTCTGTTGCGCCAGCGCGGGATCGACCCGTTCCAGCGCACCAACATGCTGGAACTGGTACAGGCAGAGGCCGGGTCAATTCCCGATCCGGCGGCGAAGGCCCGTCCCGCCGCCGCCGCCAAACCCGAAACCAAGGTGCAGTTGCCGCAGACGATCAAGGTGGAAAAGCAACAATTGCCGTCGACCGAAACGGTCAGCCCGGCAGAACGTCGCGCCGCCGAAATTCTGCAAATCCAGCGCGAACTAGCCGCCCGACGCCGCAAGAAGATGATGCTGCTGATGGTGCGGCTGATGGCCTTTATCGTGCTGCCAACTGTCCTTGCTGGTTATTATTTCTATGCCGTGGCCACGCCGATGTATTCGACTAAATCGGAATTCCTGATCCTCAAGGCAGAAAACTCTGGCGGGGCGATGGGGTCATTGTTTTCGGGCACGCAGTTTGCCACCAATCAGGACGCCATCGCGGTACAATCCTATCTGACCTCCAAGGACGCGATGCTGCGGCTGGACCGGGACGAAGGGTTCAAGGCGCATTTCTCGCAAGAGTTCATCGATCCGATCCAGCGTCTGGAACCCGAACCCACCAACGAAGAGGCCTATTCCCTGTACAAACGCCACATCGAGATCGGCTATGACCCGACCGAGGGCGTCGTCAAGATGGAGGTCATGGCCGCCAACCCGCAAACCGCCGAGGATTTCTCTCGTGCGCTGATCGGCTATGCCGAGGAACGGGTGGACAAACTGTCCTTCCGCAAGCGGTCCAACGCGGTCACCGACGCCGAACAGGGGCTTGTGGATGCCGAAAACGGCCGGCGTAAGGCGCAGGAGATCCTGGTCCGGATGCAGCAGGACGGCAACGTAATCGACCCCGAAGGCCGGATTGCGGCGCTGCGGTCGCAAATCAACACCTACGAATTACAATTGCAGGAAAAACAGCTGCAACTTCAGGCGCTTCTGGACAACAACCGTCCGAACCGCGCCAAGGTCGACGGCACAGAGGGCGACATCCGGCGGTTGGAGACGCTGCTGACACGGCTGAACCGGGAGATGACAACCGCGACCACTGGTGAGGATTCGCTGGCCGAGATTGCCGTGCAGATCAAGCTGGCAGAGGCGGATCTGGCCACGCGCGACCTGATGCTGCAAACCGCGCTGGAACGGCTGGAACAGGCGCGCCGTGATGCCGACAGCCAAGCACGCTATTTGACCACCTCGGTAGAGCCAGTGGCATCGGAAGACCCCAGCTATCCACGCAAGTTCGAAAATACGATTCTGGCGTTCCTGATCTTTGGCGGCGTTTATCTGATGATCTCGCTCACGGCGTCGATCCTGCGCGAACAGGTCTCAACCTGACCTGACACACGCCACGGACTGTCCGCTCCGCCGTGTGACGGGGCATACGGTGGCCCAGACAATCATCGGCGGTTCGAATACCGCGCGGATGTCTCTGAACCCTTGTGGAAATACGGGACGTGTCGGAGATTTGTACAAAAAATGGGCCGTCCCGCCCGAAAATCGTGGCAATTTCACAACATACAGGACACAACCCTAAGGCGTGTGCTGGCTTGTCCGGCGGGCACCTTCCGGAAAGTGTTTGCTGATGGTTGATCCGTCCCCTATTGGTCCGGAATCGCCGCGCCCGCCATTTCCGGACCCGGGCAGACACCGACTTGCGCGCAAGCGCGTGAAATGATCTTGGGTTGATAATGCGACTGCCTCAAAGGCCAAGACTAGACTGTCTCATTCCGGTCGGCGTCGCTATGGCCACCGTCGCCGCCTCTGTGTTTTTTCTGTCGGTTCAAAGAGGCATTCAAACCGAACGGCTTGTCTCGGAAACACGGGTTGTCGGATCAAGTTTTGCCGCGCGTCTGGAAACCCATGTGGCAACCCGCCTGAAAGCGGGCGAGTTTCTTGGTCTTCATTTTGTGAGGAACGGCGTTTTTGAGAATAATACGTTTCAGACACAAGCCACGCTATTGCATGAATTGTTTGGCGACTTTCAGGCGTTGAACTGGGTCGACGCACAGGGCGTGATCCGCATTGTGACACCCGAAGCAGGCAACACTCAGGCGCTTGACCTGAACCTGCACGACTTACCAATTCCGTCCGCGGCGCTGGCCCGCGCGGCAGAAACCGGCGAGATGCAGGTGACGCCGCCAATCGCACTGGCACAAGGTGGTCAAGGCTTTGTTGTCTATGTCCCCGTCGCCGAAAATGCGCAGCGCTCCGGTTTCCTCAATATCGTGTTCCGCACTGCGCCGTTGATGAAAACCGCGCTGGAAGAGGAGGCAGGGCGTTCCTACGCCTTTCGGGTTCTGGACGGCGAGGAGGTGTTCTTTTCCTCAGAACAAGACGCCGATTTTGACACCTTTGCGCATGAGAGCCGGATCACCGTCGGCAATCGGGAATGGCGTTTGCTGACCGCGCCCACACCGGCGCGCGTTCGCGACACCAGCAGCATGATTGACGAGGCCATCCTTGTGTTTGGCTGCCTTTTGGCGGCGTTGACCGGATTCCTGAGCCGTCTGGTCATTGACCGCCAACGTTCGCTACAACACAGCCGCACCCGTTTTGAGGACTATGCGTCTGCCAGTTCCGATTGGTTCTGGGAAATGGATGAAACCTTGCGGATCACCTGGTTCTCGACGGGGCTCGAGGATTTTCTCGGTGTATCGCGAGAACAGCTTATCGGACGCGCCAGAGGGGACTTTCGCGATACTGAGGCGGGCGACGATGACCACTGGGCAGCGCATTTTGACGATCTGGCGGCGCGACGTTCCTTTCGGGATTTCCTCTACCCGATCCGGATCGATGACCAAAGAAAGTGGCTGCGCCTGTCCGGAGCCCCCCGATTTGACGACAATGGCCGGTTCAAGGGCTATCGCGGCACAGCTACGGACACCACCGAACTTATCCGCTCCAAATCTGAAGTCGAACAGGCGAACGCGCGCTTGGCAGAGGCTGTCGAAGGGTTGGTAGAGGTGTTCAGTCTATGGGATGACGAGGACAGGCTTGTCTTTGGCAATCAGGCCTTTCGCGACCTCAACAAGACCATTCCGGAATACACCGTCCCCGGCACACGTTTCGAAAGCTATCTCCGCGCCGGGGTCGACGACGGTCATATGCCCGATCTGGAAGGCCACGAGGACGACTTTATGGCGCGTAGCCTTGTCCAACGTTATGACCCGAACGCCGGCCCCTTTGAGATCGAGCGGTCCGACGGCATCATTCTGCGGCTTCATGAACAAAAGCTGAAGGGAGGCGGCATCGCCACTGTCGGCCTAGACGTCACAACGCAGCGCCGGAACGAAGAAGCGCTGCGCAAGAGCCAGGAGCGGCTTGCCCTCGCCGTGCAGCAGTTGTCGATCTGGGATTGGGAACTGCGGACAGACAAATTGTACATGTCGCCGGGGTTCGCCACGCATTTGGGATATACCGCCGAGGAATTCGAAGAGATCAAGGCGGCCTCGATCACCAGCATCATCCATCCTGACGATGTTGAGCGCTACCGTGCCAAGTTGAAGGCGCATATCGAAGACCCCCGGTCGATCTTTTCAAACGAGCATCAGTTCCGAACCAAATCCGGAGCGTACAAGTGGTTTCTGGCCATCGGGCAGACCATCGTCGACGACACAGGCGCGGCCATTCGATCAACCGGCGTTCTGACCGACATTACCGAACGGGTCGAATTGGAAAGCCAGCTCCGCCAAGCGCAGAAGATGGAAGCCATCGGCAATCTGACCGGCGGCGTGGCGCATGATTTCAACAATTTGCTGGCGGTCATTCTTGGCAATCTCGAATTGATCAAAGAAGCCGAGGACGTCAGCAGCATTGCCCCCTTTGTCACTGCCGGGATTGAAGCAACCAATCGCGGCGCCGATCTTGTCAGGAGCATGCTGGGTTTTGCGCGTCGGTCACGTTTGCAGCCGATGGTTGTCGATCTGAATGCGCTGCTGCAAGAGACGGAGACCTGGTTTGGCAGGGCGCTTCCCGAGAATGTCGATGTTGACATTGCACTGGCGCCAGACCTCTGGCCCATCGAGACGGACCCGTCTCTGGCGCAAAACGCGGTTCTGAATCTGGTCTTGAACGCCCGAGACGCCATGCCGTCGGGCGGGAGCTTGATGGTTGAAACGGCCAACGTCACCTTGGGCGCAGACGATCTAGACGACGACGACGGCGAAAGTATCGCGCCGGGACGCTATGTGACTGTTGCAATCACCGACACAGGTGAGGGCATTCCGCACGACCGATTGAACGCTGTGTTTCAGCCGTTTTTCACAACCAAACCACCCGGGTCCGGGTCTGGATTGGGCCTATCCATGGTTCAGGGCTTTATGAAACAGTCGGGCGGCATGGTGCGCGTCAGTTCAGATCCCGGAGTCGCCACCACGTTCAAATTGTTCTTCCCGGCCGTGATCGCGCAAAGCAGTGCGCCCGCTGTCGAGGCGGACAAGACCCTGCCTAGATCCGCCCCGATGACACGGATTCTCCTTGTCGAAGATGAGGATGCGGTCCGGGGTGTTCTTGCGGAAACGCTGTCCAGAGCGGGCTACACGGTCCGCACGGCAAGATCGGGCGATGCTGCTCTTGCGGATTGGGAACAGGATCACGACTTTGACCTGCTGATCACCGACATTGTCATGCCGGGACAGCATCAAGGGACCGATCTTGCCCGCAAACTTCGTGAGAACCGCCCGGATTTTCCCGTCGTTTTCCTGTCCGGATATGCAAAAGAGACGGCGATTCCGGATAACGCTCTCAAGCCGAATGACGTTCGGCTAATGAAGCCCGTCAGCAGGCTGGATCTTTTCGCTGCCATCGAAACTGCGTTGGCTGAAAAAGCCAAGGGGCGCCCCCTCAGTCCGGTAAGCTGACTTGAGTGTGCACCCGCCCTGATTGACTGACTGGCGCCCTCACGACGCCTGTGTCGTCGCTTTGGATACCGGCTGATGGTGCCAAGGCCGCGATCAACCAAACCGGCCTGAAATCACTGTTTCGACAAGCTGCTAAGGCGGCGGGCAAGTTGATCGCGGGTGAACGGTTTGGAGATCAATTCGACATCCGGGTCCAGCTGGCCGTTGTGCACGATCGCGTTCTCTGTGTAGCCAGACATGAAAAGCACTTTGGTCCGGGGCGCGATCTTGCCCGCCAAATCCGCCAGCCGCGCCCCGTTCAAATTCCCCGGCAGGACGACATCGGTCAGCAAGATGTCATAGGTTTCCTGCCGCAAGAGCTCTGCCGCTGCATCGCCGGTCAACGCTGTATCGGCGGTGTAGCCAAGCGCCTTTAGCGTGCGTTCGGCGTACAACAGGATCGCCGGATCGTCCTCGACAAGAAGAACATGGCCCGCGCCCCTTGGTTGGCCGAGTGGCCGGGCATCTGCTGCGTTGGACGTGCGTTTGGGATCGGCGATGTGCCGCGGGAAATACATCTTGACCGTCGTCCCGTGGCCCTCTTCTGAGTAGATCTTGACGTGCCCGCCGGACTGTTTGACGAAGCCGAACACCATACTCAGGCCAAGCCCGCTGCCTTTGCCTACCCCTTTGGTCGTGAAGAAGGGCGTAAACGCCTCGCGGACCACGTCAGGTTTCATGCCGGTCCCGGCATCCGAAACCGCCACAAGCACATATTGCCCCGGCAGCACCTCTGTATGCTGGGCCGCATAGTCGGCATCCAGTCTGGTATTCGCCGTCTCGACCGTCAACTTGCCGCCGCGGGGCATTGCATCCCGCGCGTTGATAACAAGGTTGAGCACTGCGTTTTCGAATTGGCCCAGATCCAGCCGCGTCTCCCACAGCCCCCCTGCCCCGACCAGTTCAAGGTCCAGATGCTCGCCAATGGACCGGCGCAACAGAGGGTCCAGATTGCGCAGTACGGTGTTTAGGGAAACGCTCTTTGGCCGCAATGGTTGCTTGCGGGCAAACGACAGCAAGCGTGACGTCAGCGTTGCCCCCCGCAGCGCCGCATCCCGAACGGCGTTTGCCAACTCAACTTCCGTGGACTCGGTGCCGCACTGGTCAACATGATCCAGTATGAGTTCGGCGTTTCCGAGAATCGCAGCTAGAATATTATTGAAATCATGCGCAATCCCGCCGGTCAGTTCACCGATGGCCTGTAGCTTTTGGGAATGTCGAAGATCTGCCTCGACGTTTGCCCGGTTCATCAGGTTGGCAAGCGCTTCGGACAGGATTTCGGCTTCCAGCTTTGCCACCTCGGCTGGCCCGGCTTGTGGCGGGGACAGCAAGATCAAGCCCCCCTTTGGCGACCCGCCAAGAAACAGCGGCAGAGCGGTGATTTCAGTGAGTTCATAGTCCTCGCCAATGGCGCTTTGGACCGCTTGACGCAGGTCGTTCAACCGGCTGTCGCGGTGTTTGTCCCAGAGCTCTTCGAACCTGGAGTTCAGAGCGATCGGCGCCTCCGTGTCGATCAAACCCGACACATCACCAGTCGAGGCCATGATCCGAACGTGTCCCGCATCTTGCCCGATGACAAGCGCGCTGGTGCTGTCACTTGCGGCCACGACCGCGTCAAGCGCATGGTTCAGGTAGTGCGGATCGCTGACGTCCAATTCGGACATTTGGCGCACGGCAATCAGAGTGCGCTCCAGTTCGACCGCGTTTCTGGAAAGCTGATCCTCGACGGCTTTCCGATGCTCGACCTCCAGGTCAAGCGCACTGATCTTTTCGGCCAGCAATCTAAATCGCCGCGACAACTCTGTGTCGCCGGTCAGCTTGACAATCACCCGGGCAGCCCCGTCCCCGTTCGAGACACGATGCGCCTTGGCGATGATCGCCGCGTTGTCCGACCTGCGCTGCACCCGCGCGATCAGCGGGCTTGAAACCTCTTGCGCAGTAGAAAGGAACTCTTGCAGTCGGCCATCGTCTGGGTCGAAGACCTGAAAGATCGAGAACCCGTTTTCCGGGTTTTCCCGGGAATCGATGTCCAGCATGTCCAGCGCACGCGGGCTTGCAAAGCTGACGCTCTTGGACTTGGGATCGACGACGAGCAACGCCTCATCGGTCAGGGAGACAAATGCCCCGACGGAAAGTTTCAGATTTTCTGGCATCGGCGCCGCTCAACTCGCTGTTTCAAAGAACTCGGTCTCTTCGCGGTCCGGAATGTCATCGGCCTTTCGGAGTGCGATCACCACACGGCAGCGATTGTCACCGCGTGCCATTGCCTCGTCGATCCTGACGCGTGCGTAGCCGAGGTTTTCCGCAGCAATATGACCGAACACGTTTACCGTCATGCGACAGAGCGAGTATCTGCCGTTCACCTTGTCACCAAAGGGACAGGCCGAGTTGACCAACGTGATGTGGTCTGCGTCGATGGATTCTATGGAAAATCCACCGTCGATCCTTTCCTTGAGGTGGACCAGCGCCGACGCGACCTGCTGTGGGTCCAGCCGGTCGGTGCCAAGGGCCGTGCGGTAATCCTGATTGAGGGCGCGGCCGATCAAGAGGCCCACATGATTGACGTAGGCTGCGGCCTCACGCTCTCCCACCGTTTCTTCGAGAATGCCGGACAGTCCCCGAATGACTGTCCGCATAAATTCGTCCTTGTTTAACCCGGGTGGTGCATCGGATGTGTCAAATGCGGATGACATGGCTGGCTCCATCAGGGGTCTCAGAGTTGGCAGTCTATGGACGTCCACCGACACAAACATATTTTTTCAATATATCAAATAAAATCTGCCCAAAAAATTGACATGCTGTGCGACCCTCTCGTCAGGAGGGTCATTCGGCAGAAAACCTGACGCATCGCTCCAAAGATCAAG
Source organism: Antarctobacter heliothermus (assembly GCF_002237555.1). Taxonomy (NCBI): domain Bacteria; kingdom Pseudomonadati; phylum Pseudomonadota; class Alphaproteobacteria; order Rhodobacterales; family Roseobacteraceae; genus Antarctobacter; species Antarctobacter heliothermus. The sequence goes on from NZ_CP022540.1 coordinate 536,929, forward strand.
GTTTTGCAAGGCTGTAGACCGCGACGCCACTGCCATCCGCACCCGGGACCGGGCGCAGATGAGTCTTCTCCGGGCATGAGCCGCGTGCTCTGCCGACGGCTGAGGAAAAGCCGTTATCTCCGCAACAAGGCCGACAGTTGGTCACATGCCTTGATTGCATTGTCGTATTGTCCGGACTTCACGAAGGCCGACACTCTGTCGAAGGCCGCACTGGTGCAGATCGGGTCAAGACAAAGGTCCGCGTCGCTCTCCCGGCTCGCGGTCAGGGTGTAGGATGCGTCACGTTCCGTGGCAAAGGATTTGGTATTGCGACCACTGATGCGGCCGAAATCATAAAACATCCCGCCACTGTCGATCGCCCAGCGCATAGAAAGCAGGGTCAGAAAGGACCGGAGATCCCCCGCCCCGGCGTCTGGTGCCGTCACGCAGGCAAGTTGCAGCAGGGGCCCAACAACGCCTCGAATCCTGCAGGCGTATCTATCAGGGTCACCTTCATGTCCACGCGAAACGATCCACCTGTCGAAGACTAAAAATGTGAACTACGCAGCCCGAGAGAGCACCTGATCAAAGACGCACGCGGCGTCCTCGAATTCACACCCGATCGGGACAGTCAACGCCTGGCGGGCGCCAAAGTATGCACCGACACGGCACAAGTGACCGGCAGGTTCGGGATGCCCCCCTGCATCGTCGTATTTTCGCACACACATCTTGGACAACTACCCATTTTTATTGGGGCTAGCCTTAGAATTCACTTGCCGGCATGCATCTCGGAGTAAAGCCGCGATCCGAGGATGCCCGTACCGAAAAAATCTTTTTCGGGTAAGCTTAAACATCTCCACCAACACAAGCTCTACATCTGGCGGATCCACAGGTGCCCGGCGTTGTGTGGACCGGTGCTGTTTCAGAACGCGGCAAGCGTATCCTTTCGAGACATTCAACGTAGCATGAACATGATCAATACAAACACGGCGATGAGCGGCGCATAGACGTTTCCCCTTGCAGCTTCGGCCAAGAAAAGCTGCTCCAGCCTCTGTTCAGTCCCGCCTATCTGGCCGATCGCATCCAGACGCGCCGTGCCTTGCCCCGTCAGAACCTCAACCTCTGTAACGTCGGGCCAATCTCTTCTGGCTTTGGTCGCTCAGTCGCTATGTGTTTCCACCGTTTTAATAAACATCGCGGGGGCCCATATCGGTAGGGAGGACCGCTTCCGACAATTGTCAGCCGAATGGCAACAAAGCACACGATGCCTTGGTCCAGGTTATGCAATTGGCATGCCGCTGCGAATCTGGCGCGATCCTCGGAAGCGTCCGCTATTTCAGACTAGGTTTGCTCCTGCCCGGATGGCTGGGCGCGGTGGTTGGCTGAGCACGAAAGGCACCGCATGTGTTGCCCACAGCGATCCGCCCTGACATGATCGATCTGGTCCTGATTTCCGGTTTCAAAAACTGGCAGAACACCGAATTGCAGCGTTAAGGGGCAAGAGCGATGGAACACGCTAAGAAAGATCTGGCGGTGGAAATTTGTCGGGCTGCGGGCCGCGCGGCCCTTACCTATTTCAAAGATCGCTCCACCCTGATTGTGGACAAAAAGGGCGATCAGGACTGGGTCAGCGAGGCGGATCGGAATGTCGAAACCCTGATCCGGGAACATCTGAATGCCGCCTGCCCCGACGATGGCATCGTTGGCGAGGAACAGGCCAGACAAACCGGGACAAGCGGGTTTGTCTGGGTCATTGATCCCATCGACGGCACCACAAATTTCGTCAACGGTCTTCCGGCGTGGACGATCGTGCTTGCGGGTGTGTTTCAGGGGCAAACAGTGGTCGGCGTGATCCACGATCCGATCCATGATGAGACGTTTGTCGCCGTTCGCGGCGGCGGGGCGACACTCAACGGCCTTCCGATCCGGGTGGCGGATGGCGTTCCACTGTCAAGCGGCACTGTCGCGGTCGGCTACTCCAATCGTGTTGCGCCAGAAAACGTCCTGCCTATTGTCTCTGCGTTGGTGTCAGAGGGGGCCATGTTCCACCGCAACGCCTCTGGTGCTCTGTCCTTGGCCTATGTCGCCGCTGGACGGCTGTTGGGGTATTTGGAAGAACATATGAACGCTTGGGATTGCCTTGCCGGGCAGCTGTTGATTGCAGAGGCAGGCGGCAGAATAGAAGAGCAGGATGCGGATGCGATGATTGCCGACGGGGGGCGCGTCGTCGTCGGGACGCTTGACGTGTTTGACGCCTTGCAGGCCATGGCGAATGAGGCCTGGTTGACATGATCCTGTCGACTGAGCCCCGACCCGATCCCGCCCCATAGGGCGTTTCAAGGGCGCTCCTTTGCCCCCGGCGCAGCAAACCGCTGGCGGCGACGGGGTATCAGCTTTCCGGCAACAGAACCGGCCCCTTGCCCGCAAAGGACATGCGGACGGCGCGCCCCACAAGCAGCGGCTCATCGACCTCATCCTGAACGGCAAAAACCTGACCAAAGCCGCCCTCAAGGGTGTATTCCATCCGCTCGCCCACATAGGTCGCCTTGGCAATCGTTGCGGGAATACCCTCATCGTCGCCGATCCGCAGGCGTGAGGGACGGACCGCTAGGGTGGCAGGACCAGCAGACAAACCGCGCGACGGCAGTGTGTGGCGATAGCCCTCAATGTCGATGGTTGCCATGTCCCCCTCGACTGCAACAATCTGGCAGGCGATCAGGTTCGCCTCGCCGATGAAATCGGCGACAAAGCGGTCCTTGGGCGCTTCGTACAGATCCCGCGGTGTGCCGATCTGGGCAATGGCCGCGTTGCGCATCACGACAATCTGGTCAGAGACCGCCAGAGCCTCTTCCTGATCATGGGTGACGTAGACCACGGTCAGACCAAGATCCTTCTGGATGGCGCGAATATCCTCACGCACCTGACGGCGCAGCTTGGCATCAAGGTTGGACAGCGGCTCATCAAACAGCAGAACCTGCGGTTCCAGCACCAGCGCCCGCGCCACGGCGACGCGCTGTTGCTGACCGCCCGACAGCTCGCTTGGCAGCCGGTCGTCATACCCTTTGAGCCCAACCAGTTCGAGACCGTGCAGTGCGCGGCTGCGCGCCTCTGCCTTGTCGAAGCCGGAAAAGGTCAGCCCATATCTGACGTTTTCCAGCACGGTCATATGGGGAAACAGCGCATAGGACTGAAAGACCATCGACACGTCCCGATCTGTCGCGGGCAGTTTGGTCACGTCGCGATCCCCGATCAGGATGCGGCCCGTGGTCGCCATCTCAAGCCCCGCAATCATGCGCAGGGTTGTCGTCTTGCCGCAGCCCGACGGCCCTAGCAGCGTCACCAGTTGCCCGGCCTCGACGTGCAGGTCGATGTTGTCCACCGCGACGACATCCTTGCCGAACCGCTTGGACACGCCTTCGAACCGGACAGGTGCGGCTTTGCTGCTGATTTTCGCGTCGCTCATGTCGATTTCCCCGATCCGTGTTGGGTGCGTCGCCCGATCTGCACCCGGCCCACCACGATTTGCAGCAACCCGACGGCGGCCAGCATGACGAAGATCAGCGTGGTGGAATAGGCGATGGCAAGGCCGTAGTCGTTATTTTCGACGCGCCCGATAATATAGCTGGTGGCCATGTCGTATTCGGCCGACACAAGAAAGATCACCGCCGAAATGGCCGTCATTGCCCGCACAAAGCTATAGACCAGCGCCGCAAGGATCGCCGGACGCAGAAGTGGCAAGATCACACGGCGGAAAGTCTGCCAAGAATTCGCCCCCAGCGTCAGCGAGCTTTCGTCCAGAGACTTGTCCAACTGGCTCATCGAGGCGATGCCCGCACGCACGCCCACCGGCATGTTGCGGAAGATGAAGCTGATCACAAGGATGATGCCGGTGCCGGTGATCTCTATCGGCGGCACATTGAAGGCAAGGATATAGCTGACGCCGATCACCGTGCCGGGAATGGCAAAGGACAGCATCGTGCCGAACTCGAACGCGTTTTTGCCCGCGAATGTCTGGCGTGTCAGCAGGTAGGCCGTGATCAACCCCACCGCGGCGGTCAGTGGCGCGGCGATGGCGGCAATGGTGATCGTGGTCCAGAAACTGTCCCAAGCGGCCCCGGTCCAGCGAATGCCTTCGGCCTCGAACCTCACAGAAAAGGCGGTGACATAGTGCTTGAACGTCAGCGTGTTGTTGACGCCCCAGAGGTCGACGACGCTGCCGTAAATGATCATGATATAGACCAGCGCCGTGAACAGCGCCCAGCCCAGCGCGACAGCCATCACAGGGATCGCCAGCCCGCTTGGCATCAGGGGATGCACGCCTGCGTCACCCTTGCCCGAAACGGTTGTATAGCTCTTTTTGCCCAGCCAGGCGCGTTGCGCGTAAAACGCCGAGAGCGTGAAGAACAGCAGAACCATCGCCAGAACAGCGGCGCGTCCCTGATCGTATTGCGCGCCGACGATGGCAAAGAAAATCTCTGTCGACAGCACGTCGAAGTTGCCGCCCAGAACGAGCGGATTGCCGAAATCGGCCATGCTTTCGATGAAGCCTAGCAGAAACGCATTGGCGAGGCCCGGGCGCATCAGCGGCAAGGACACGGTGCGGAACACCTGCCATTTGTTGGCGCGCAGCGTTTGCGCGGCTTCTTCCATCGAGGGGCTGACGCCTTCGACGACGCCAATCAGCACGAGGAATGCGATAGGGGTAAACGCCAGTGTCTGCGCGATCAGCACGCCGGGCAGACCATATAGCCACCGTGTGGGTCGCACCCCCAATAGATCGGCAATATAGACGGTCACGGTGCCGGACAGACCGAACAGCAGGATCAGCGCCAAGCCGATGACAAAGGGCGGCGTGATGATCGGTAGAACTGTCAGCGCCCGCAGCGCGCGCTTGTAGCGAAACCCGGACCGGGTAACGACAAGGGCAAAGGCAAGGCCAAGGACCGTGGTGAGAAAGCCCACCGCAATGGCCAGAAAGAGTGAGTTCCAGGCAACCCCGCAACGTGCGCCCCACAGGCAGCCCAAACCCCAGAGCCGGTTGTCCATGAACTTGGCAAAGAAGACGGATACGGAATAGCTGCCCTCTTCGGTGACGAAGGCGGCAAACAGCATTTTGGCGATCGGAAAAAACACAAATGCAGTGACGATCACGATGATGCCGCCAATCGCGCTGACGACAAAGACATCGCCATTGATCGCGCCGCGTGCTGCGATGCCTTGGGTGAACAGAAACAAAAAGGCCGTGGCACAGATCATCGCGCCGTAGCCCATGCCAAACTGCCGGTCGCCCAGATCGCCGAACAGCGCGGTCAGCCACTCAAAGGTGAACCCGCGAATGCCGATGCCAAAGCCCTGGGCAATCAGCCAGCCAAAGCCAAGCGCCCCGGTCAGGATCAGAATACGCGCAAACAGCGGATCAGATTTCAACCGGCCCAGCACCAGCAACGGCAAGGCCAGCGGGATCACCAAAGGCGCCAGCCACAGCTTTTCACCCTGTGCGACCAGAAACGCGGCCGGGGCGAAATCCTCATCGAAGGGATAGCCATTCAGCAGCCACTCAAACGACCAAAAACCGTCCTCGACCACGTACCAGGGCAGGATGCAGAACCCGACCCACCCGGCGATGATCCAGAAGATCAGTACCGGATGGGTGGTCCGCTCACTTGCGGCAACCTGCATGGGTTACTGCGGCAGAACCGAGACGTCTTCGTCCCATTTCTGGAGCAGGCGCTTGCGCTCATCCGACGACCCGTATTTCACAAAGTCGTAGTCAATCAGCTTGATGCTGGCCATGTCGGGCGCCTTGTCCGAGGTCTTGGCCCCCTTGTTGGACGGCACCTGAAAGGCGTTGACCTCAAGCGCGAGGTTCTGCGCGTCGACTGACAGCGCCCAGTCATAGAACTGTTTGGCCTCGTCCATGTTGCGCGCGCCTTTGACGATCGACATGGAGCCGATTTCATAGCCGGTGCCCTCACACGGGGCGACAACCTTGATCGGGAAACCGGCGACGGCCTGCGCCACAGCATCATGCATGAAGACGATGCCGATTGTGCTTTCGCCACGTCCCGCCGCCTTGATCGGGGCAGAGCCGGATTTGGTGTACTGGTTTATGTTGGCATGAAGGCCCTTCATGAACTCAAAGCCCTCATCCTCGCCAAAGATCTGAATGATCGAGGCAAGCGTGGTGTAGGCCGTACCGGACGAGTTGGGGTTCGCCATCTGGACATGCTGCTTGTACTCGGGCTTTAGCAGATCCTTCCAGCAGGACGGTTCCGGCAGATTGTTCGCGGCCAGCAGATCGGTGTTGTAGCCATAGCCCAGCGCGCCAGAGTAGATGCCGATGGTCCTGTTTCCCGCGCTTTCGGCCTGACTGATGGCCCAGTCATGCAACTGGTCGCGCATGGGTGACAAGTACTCTTCGGTGAGGCCCTCTTCGGCGGCCTGCAAATGCGGATCGCCGGTGCCGCCCCACCAGACATCGCCCTTGGGGTTCACCGCTTCGGCGCGGATCTGGGCAAAGGTCTCACCCGAGGATTTGCGAGTCATGTTGACGTCAATGCCGGTTGCGTCCTCAAAACCGCGGGCCATGACTTGGCACCATTCTTCCTGCGCGCTGCAATAGAACGTCAGCTTGTCCGCGTAGGACGCCGAAACGGACGCCGAAAGCGCAATCAGCGATCCGGCCAATGTAAGTGTGGTTTTCTTCATGTCTTTCCTCCCAGAAATGAACTCTTGCCGGTTTGCCCGGCTTATAGTCTGCACGTCCTCACGATGCTTTCAGAAGCGCCTTCATGCCCGGTTGTCCTGTCGGCTGCTTGGCCAATTCCGTCAGCAAGGCGGTCAGTTCCGTCTCCTCCACCAGCCTGGCCGCCTTTTTCGGAGAAAACCAGTGCCGCTTGCGTTCTTTGCGCTCTTTCCAGCGCCGTTTTAGATGTTCGACCATCATCGGATAAACTGTCACGCGGCAGAGCAGGCTTCTGCCGTCGTCCAACAGCTTGGCATAGTGATAGGCGCCAATAGCGGTGTTTGAGATGAAGCCGACCGCCCCTGCCTCTTCCAATGCCTCGATCTCGGCGGCGCGCCACGGCTTTTTGCCGTCCATCAGCCAGCCTTTTGGCATCACCCAGCGGCCCGTGTCGCGCGAGGTGACCATCAGCACGCGCAGCCTGCCTTTCTTGTCGCGGTGGACAGGCAGGGCGGCGATCTGCTGGGCGGGGTTGCCCGCGTCCGTCATGTCTGGTCTCATGTCTGGCCTCCCGCGTACCGTGGATGTGCAAGACGACTGCCAAGCAGATCACCCGTCTTTTCCGCAATCGGATAGGCCAGATAGCAAAGTGCCGCGTTGATCTGTTTGAGCAGGCGCAGGGTTTCCTGATGGATGTTGGTCGTCTCGACGCTTGCCGCGCGGCGCTTTCTGAGCCGGTTCAGGTGCCGGGCTTGCAAACGCTGTTCTTCGCGGCGGACTCGGTCCTTTTCCGCGACCAGCTGGCGCGCCGCTTCGGCATCGCCGGTTGTCAGCACGCTCAACGCAAGTTGCGTGTTGGTGACGACCTGATCATGGAACTGTTCGATATCCGACAGTCCCTGATCGGAAAAGGAAATCGCCTCGTCGTGCATCTTTTTGGCAAGCGCCAGAAGGTTGACGGCAATCTTGTCTGCCGCTTCTTCCAGATTGTTTGCCATCGCCACCAACTCGACAGAGCTTTGCGACTGCGCCCCGACATCGTTCTTTTCGCGCAGTTTCGAAAGATAGATCTTGGTCTCAAAGTGCATCCGGTCGACAGCATTTTCGCGCTTTTCGATCACTTGTGCGACCTGTGGATCCCATTCCCGAAAAAGCCCCATGACCGGGATCAACATGGCCTGAACGGTTTCAGCCATGCGCAGCAATTCGCGTTGCCCGCACGCCAACGCATAGTCGGTGTTTTCCAGGGCATTCGGATCCAGCGCGCTGACGGTTGTATCGGTTTCAACCTTGGAAACCGGGACAAAGGCGCCAGACAGCCGGATCAACACTCGCAACCCAAGAAGGCCAACACAGACCAGCGTTGCGTTCAACAGAATGTGCAGCATCACAACCTGCTGCCCGGCGTCCGGCCCAAGCAGAGACAGGTCGATCACCTCGAACACAATCAGGCTCAGTGCAGCAAGGGTGATGCCCCCTCTGGCCAACAGGTTTCCGACAACCACCTGACGCGCCGGTCGGGGGGCCGACGACAACAAGACCATAGGCACCACTGCCCCGCCAAGGTTTGCGCCGATGACCAGTGCTGCGGCGACCGAAGGCGCAATCAGGCCGGATGCGGCAAAGGTCGCAAACGTCAGGATCGCTGCAAGGCTGGAATGCATGATCCAGGCAAGGACCGCACCGATCAGGAACGCGCTGAGCAGATCATTCACAAAATAGGCAGCGATCTCCTGCACGATTTCGTTTTCGCCAATCGGGGCGGTGGCCGTGCGGATCATTTGAAGAGAAACCAGAACCAGCGCAAAACCGATCACGATCCGCCCGATCTGCTTGGCCTTGCGGGACCGGGCATTGAAAAATGTCACGATGCCGATCAGCAGCAGGAATGGAATAACCACCTCGACCGGCGACATAAGCACTCTGGCCATTGCGGCCGATCCCAGATCCGCACCCAGCAACAGCGCCAGCGCCGAAGGTGGGGTCAACATTCCCGACGCGACAAAGCCCCCCCCGATCAGGGCGACGGCTGTCGAGCTTTGCAGCAGCATGGCCGCGATGCCACCACCTGCGGCAGCGGTAACCGGACGTTGGGACAGAGTTTTGAGGTGCCGCCGCAACTCTGCCATGAACGCACGTTCGACGCCGGTCCGGATCAATCGGACCGACCACAACAAGAGGGCCACTGCCGCAGCCAAGTTTACTGAGAGAAGGATCAAAGGTGTTGCACCAAAGTCAGCTTTCTTTCCTTTCCGCCAAAGGAACAAACCGGTGTCCGCTGGCGTGTATTCGAAAACATCCGCCCAGAATGCCACTTATGCAACAAAAATTATTGCAATAACGCCCGAAAGGCCACAATCCTGATCCTGGAACACGAGTCGGTAGGGCGCATGTCGGACACCTCGGCCTCTGAGGTCAAAAAGAAGGGAAGCGCGGACCGGATCAAAAAGTCCGAACGTCGGCGGCAAATCCTGCTGGAGCTCAAGCTGCGCCCGCATGTGCGTATCAGCGAGTTGGCCGACCGTTTTCAGGTCTCGACCGAAACCGTGCGGCGGGATTTTGGAACGCTTGCCGACGACGGGCTGATCAGCCGCGCGCATGGCGGCGCATCTGCCCCGTCACAGGGGCACTATCCCGGACTGGATGAGCGTGCCAACGCCCTGATCGAGGAACGCGCCCGTATCGGCATGAAGGCCGCGGAACTGGTTCAGAGCGGGGAAACCCTGATGATCGATTCAGGGTCTACAACGATCCAGATGGCGCGATCGCTGGCCTATCTGGGCACGTCGTGTACGGTGATCACCAATTCGATCCCGGTTGCCATGACGCTGGGACATGGTGCAGCCGAAGTCCTGTTGTGCCCGGGCGAATACATGGCTGCTGAATCCGCGCTGGTCGGAACCGAAACACTGGAATTTCTGCGACGATTTCATGTTGATCATTGCATGATCGGTGCGTCAGGGTTGTCCGAGGAGGGGCCATCCGAAACCGTGCGTGGATTCGCAGCCGTCAAGCGCGTGATGCTGCGTCAAGGCGCAAGACGCCATTTGCTGATCGACGAACAGAAATTCGGCCGAAAGGGTCTCGCCTTGGTTGGATCGCTTGACGCGTTGGACACCATCATCACCGACAACAAGCCCAAGGGGGATTTGCTGTCAGCGTTGGATCTGGCCGACGTTCACATTTCGGTCGCAGACCATGACTAAGAAGACAAAAATAAGAGCGGCCCCAACGGTCGCATGTCAGGAAGGGAAAAAAATGTCACTTAACATCAATCACCTGCTGGGCGCATCTGCCATTGCGCTGATGACGATGGGCACAACCGCATCTGCTCAGGATTGTCCGCGCGGCGATCTGGACGAACGCTATTGCGACGTGGACGGCGACCTGATCGCCGACATTCCGACCGATGCAGCGGACCAGATCGACCCGGACACACTGATTTTTGCCTATACCCCGGTTGAAGATCCTGCCGTCTACAAAACCGCATGGGCGGATTTCCTGGAACATCTAGAGGCCGAAACCGGCAAGGACGTCATGTTCTTCCCGGTTCAGAACAACGCTGCCCAGATCGAAGCGATGCGTTCGGGCCGTCTGCATATCGCGGGCTTCAACACGGGCTCCAACCCGCTGGCCGTCAACTGCGCCGGTTTCCGTCCGTTCACCATCATGGCAGCGCCGGACGGCAGCTTTGGCTACGAGATGGAAATCATCACCTATCCCGATTCAGGTATCGAAAAGGTCGAGGACCTCAAGGGCAAGCAGTTGGCGTTTACTGCGCCCACGTCCAACTCCGGATTCAAGGCCCCTTCGGCAATCCTCAAGGCGGACTACGGTCTGGAGCCTGAAACAGACTTTGAACCGGTTTTCTCGGGCAAGCACGACAACTCTGTTCTGGGCGTTGCCAACAAGGACTATCAGGCCGCAGCAGTCGCCAATTCGGTCATGGGCCGGATGATCGAGCGGGACGTTGTCAGCGCCGACCAGATCAAATCGATCTACAAGTCGCAGACGTTCCCGACGACCGGCTATGGCGTGGTGTACAACCTCAAGCCCGAGCTTCAGGAGAAGATCAAGAACGCGTTCTTCAACTTTGAATGGGAAGGCTCCAGCCTGAAGGAAGAGTTCGAAAAGAACGGCGAAGGCCAGTTCCTTGAGATGAACTATCAGGAGTTCTGGGACGTTATCCGCAAGATCGACGCGGCAAACAACGTGTCCTACGCCTGCCAGTAAACCAAACCTTGATATGGCAGGTCCCTGACGGGGCCTGTCATGTACCCCTACAAAGGGTCGATGAATGCTGCGCCTTCAAAAGCTGACGAAAACATACAAAACAGGTGATCAGGCGCTGAAGGCGATTGATCTAGAGGTGCCGGCGGGCCAGGTTTTGGCGCTGATCGGCCCATCGGGTGCCGGCAAGTCGACGATGATCCGCTGCATCAACCGGTTGGTGGAACCCACCAGCGGCGAGGTGATGCTGGAAGACACCGATCTTGCCAAGCTGGGCACTTTGGCGTTGCGCAAGGCGCGCCGGTCCATGGGCATGATCTTTCAGGAATATGCGCTGGTCGAACGCCTGACAGTGATGGAAAACGTGCTGTCGGGCCGTCTTGGCTATGTCGGCTTTTGGCGCAGTTTCCTGCGCCGTTTCCCGCAGTCGGATGTCGATGAGGCGTTTCGCCTGCTCGACCGGGTGGGGCTGTTGCATATGGCCGACAAGCGCGCCGATGAATTGTCAGGTGGCCAACGCCAGCGCGTCGGCATCTGCCGCGCCCTGATCCAGAACCCCAAGCTGCTGCTGGTGGATGAACCCACCGCCTCGCTTGACCCCAAGACAAGCCGCCAGATCATGCGGCTGATCACCGAACTTTGTCAGGAACGGGGGTTGGCCGCGATCATCAACATCCATGACGTGGCGCTGGCGCAGATGTTCGTGCCGCGCATCGTCGGCCTGCGGTTCGGGGAAATCGTCTTTGACGGCCCGCCGACCGGTTTGACCAGCGACAAACTGACAGAAATCTACGGCGAGGAAGACTGGGAAGCGACCATCGAAAAGGTCGAGGACGAAGACGACATCGAGGCCGCGGAATGAGCCATCGAGAGTTGGACGACATGCTGGGCAAGGGCTGGCGCAAGCCGCCCTTTATTGCCAACACAAAGTTGCGGTGGGCGCTGCTGGCGGGTTTCGTCGCCTATCTGATCGCCGCTTTCCTGACCATTGAGGTGGATTGGGGCCGCGTCTATGCGGGTCTTGACCGGGGATGGCAGTTTGTCCTGTCCTTCACCCGGCCCGATTTTGTCTCTCGCGCCAGCGATATCTGGGAGGGGCTTTTGGAAAGCATCGTGATGACCGTCGCGGCCTCTGTGGTTGGCATCGCTATTTCCATTCCCATCGGCCTGGGCGCCGCCCGGAACATCGCGCCGATGCCGGTCTATCTGGTCTGTCGCGGCATTGTGGCCGTCAGCCGGGCCCTACAGGAAATCATCGTTGCGATCCTGCTTGTGGCCATCTTCGGCTTTGGTCCGCTGGCGGGGTTCCTGACGCTGTCCTTTGCCACCATCGGGTTCCTGTCCAAGCTGCTGGCTGAGGACATTGAATCCATGGACCGCGTACAGGCCGAGGCCATCAAGGCCAGCGGCGCGCGCTGGATGCAGTATATCAACTATGGCGTCCAACCACAGATCCTGCCGCGGCTTGTCGGCCTGTCCATGTACCGGATCGACATCAATTTCCGCGAAAGCGCGATCCTTGGCCTTGTTGGCGCAGGCGGCATCGGTGCGACACTGAACACCGCATTTGACCGATATGAATACGACACGGCCGCGGCGATCCTGATCCTGATCATCGTGATCGTCATGGGCATGGAATACCTGTCGGGCGTCATTCGGGCGAGGGTACAGTAATGCCGGTCATCGAACAGGACGGAACACAGATCTGGAAACGCCGCACCAGACGCGAAAGCCTGCTGCGCTGGTTTGGCTGGCTCTTGGGTGTCGCGGTCTTCATGATCTGTTGGCAGCGCATCTCTGACGCCACCACATGGTTTTTCGTTTGGGACGCGCCGCGCATCGCAAACGACATCTGGACCCGCGCAACGCCGCCCCGTTGGGAATATATCACCCAGCTTGGCCGCCCGATCTGGGACACGCTGAACATTGCCACACTGGGCACGATCATCGCACTGTTCCTGTCGGTTCCGGTCGCCTTTCTCGCGGCGCGCAACACAACCCCGTCGCGGGTGTTTGTCCGCCCCATCGCCCTGCTGATCATCGTCTCGACCCGGTCGATCAATTCGCTGATCTGGGCGCTATTGCTGATCGCCATAATCGGTCCCGGCGTGTTTGCCGGTGTCGTGGCTATCGCGATCCGATCCATCGGGTTCTGCGCAAAGCTGCTGTATGAGGCGATCGAAGAGATCGACCATGGACAGGTCGAGGCGATCACCGCCACGGGTGCGTCGCGCTGGCAGGTCATGGCCTATGGGATCGTGCCACAGATTATGCCCGCCTTTGCCGGTGTGGCGGTCTTTCGGTGGGACATCAACATCCGGGAATCGACGGTTCTGGGGCTGGTCGGCGCGGGCGGCATCGGGCTGCAACTGTCGTCGTCGCTGAACGTGCTCGCCTGGCCGCAGGTTAGCCTGATCCTACTTGTGATCCTTGCAGCCGTTGTCATCAGTGAATGGGTATCGGCCAAGGTCCGGGGCGCCATCATATGATCAGCCTGACCGCGGACGAGGCCTTTGCGGCTTATGAGGCGGTCAGGCATCGACTGCCTAAATCCGTGGCACGGGACACGCCGGCCCGGCGTGTCACAACCCTTGCCGAGATCACGGAGGACTTTGACGTCTTTTTGCTGGATGCCTTCGGCGTTCTGAACATCGGCGAGACGGCCATCCCCGGCACCGCGGGCCGCATCGCGGATCTGCGGGCGGCGGGCAAAACCGTCTCTGTTGTCTCGAACGCCGCCAGCCTGCCCGCACCGGAACTGTTGAAGAAATACCGCCAACTGGGATTTCAATTCGACCTGACCGACATTGTGACCAGCCGCATGGCGCTGGCCGTCGCAATATCCGAACATCATGACCTGCGGTGGGGCGTCATGGCCCCGGACGGGTCGCTCTTTGACGATCTTGGCGCAATGGACCTTGTCCTGCTGGGGGATGACCCGCGCACCTTCGATGAGGTTGAGGGCTTTGTGCTGATGGGCAGCGGTGCGTGGACCCCGCTTCGACAGTCGCTGCTTGAAAATGCGCTGCGGGCACAGCCACGGACAGTTCTGGTTGCAAACCCGGATATCGTCGCACCGCGCGAACACGGTTTTTCGCAGGAACCCGGCTTTTTCGCACATCAGTTGGCAGACCGCGTCGGGATCGATCCGGTATTCTTCGGCAAACCCTTTCCCAGCGTATTTGATCTGGCCCTTTCCCGTCTGGGCACGGTCGACAAGTCGCGGGTCATCATGGTTGGTGACAGTCTGCACACCGATATTCTGGGCGCACAGACCAGCGGCATCAGCTCTGCCTTGATCTCTGACTACGGATTCTTTGCCGGATTGGACGTCGAAAAGGCCATACGACGCGCTGACATCTATCCCGACTTCGTTGTGTCCCGGCCCTGACCGTTCAAAAGATGTGACGCATTTCGAGGGCAGGTGTCACACTTTGATGGTCGCCAAAGTCCCTGAATCTACCCTCGTTTGCGCAGCAGATGTTTCCAGGCCTTTAGATCAATGATCACCTTTCCTGTTGCCACAATAGCCAATACGCATAGCACCGTTTTCGAAACCGTGCCCATCGTTCCCTGAATCAGGATCGCATGCACCGCACTGGTCGCGACGACAATGCCGACAACGCTTGTGTGCGCAATGCGCCAGACCCGCACGCCCAACCGGCGACGGACCAGCGACAGGAACGCCGCCGCGAAAACGCCCCACATTGCGATCACTCCCCAAAGCGAAAAAGGCGTTGGCGATCTGAACAACAGGACGTCAATCACGTCAGGCGGGCTGGTGATCCACAGGCCCGCCACATGGACAATCACCGCAAGGACCAGTCCCGCGCCAACGATGCGGTGAACACGACGCCCCCGCCGGGCAGGCAGACCGGGAAGGTAGCCACCGGCGAGCAGCGGTTGGACCAGCAGCAACGCCATCGCAAACACCCCGGCGAACCCCGCTGCGATATAGACAGGCTCACGCCATGCCAACAGCGGACTGCGGGCAGCGACGGCAATCGGCACGGTCACGGCAAGCGTGAGCGCCAGCCAGATCAGCGTCGACGTTGCAGGCTTCACTGCCTTCAGACGGGTTTAAGGACGAAATCGGCGCTCAGGGATGTGTCCCCGGCGCGCCGCATCACCGGACGCAGAAAGACGGATTCAAAATCCTCTCCGTCATACGCAACGTGGCCATGCGGTTGACCAAAGGCCGGGATGATCTGCGGCATCTCAAGGCGGAAAACGCCGTTGGCATCGGTCAAGGTCGCACCATGGCTGTGCGGATCGCGCTCATGCCCCTCAGTCGTATGCGCCCAGATCTGGATACGCTGGCCTGCCAGAGGCGCACCATCCCCCGCGCGCCGTACCGTCCCTGACATCAAAAAGCCCCCGCCGCCAATACGCTCGACGATCGGCGCGCCGGGAAGATAGTTGTTGGCACCGGCACGCATCGAAGGGGTCGGCGCAATGCCCTGCGCCAGAGCGGGCGCCAAGAGGCCAGACGCCCCCGTGGCCACCAGCGATGCTGTGGCAGTCAGGACTGTGCGGCGGTTCAGCAAGGACAAGCTCATGTCGATTTCTCCTGCGAGGCAAGGATCATTCAGGTGACATGCAGGGCCGGACCGGTCGATCCAATAAGCCTGACCTCTGCACGCATGAGCTTAAGATAGTGGTTTCCGGCGGCGGGGCGAAGCAGCCCCACAGCTTCGTGAACGCGCCCCACGGCTGATCCCCGTGGTGCCGATCCTTATCAATTCGGTAATATAGCCGCTGACCCGCCCCGAGCAAACAAACCTTGTTCACCCGGGGCAAGCTGTATCAGACGATCAGGAAATCGTCGGCCCCGATGGTAGGCAAAGACGACAACTGGGCAAAGGCCACGGCTTCGGCATCGCCGCTGCCATCGCTGTCGTAGTAGACCTTACCGGTATCGGTCTCATAGATGATGCGCTGGTCTGCGGTGGTGGTAACGCCATCGACGTTCGCGACAAACATGCCAGCATCCAGCGCGCCGCTGGTCAGCCCGGTGAACACCGCGCTGTCCAGAACCATCACGTCCTCGCCAGCGACGAAATCAAGGATACGGTCCTCGTTTGCGGGATCAAGCGCCGAGTTGAAGACAAAGCTATCCGCATCGTCGCCACCGCGCAGGACGTCCTTGCCCTCGCCGCCGTTGATCGTGTCCATCCCGTCATATCCGTACAGAATGTTCCGGCCAGCGTCGCCGATCAGCATGTCATCGTGGTTCGAGGCGTAGACATGCTCGAAACCTGAAATCACATCGCCTTCGGCGTCACCGCCAGAGGCCTGTTGCTTGCCAAAGGCATCCGCGTTGAGGTCCACCGTAACGCCACCGGCAGAATCCGTGTATTGCAGGACGTCGGACCCGCTGCCGCCCTCCATGGTATCGGCACCTTCGCCGCCCCGGATCGTGTCATTGCTCGCCCCGCCGTCGATCACATCATCGCCGTCAAAGCCAAGGATGTAGTTCTTGCCCGCATCGCCGGTCAGGTCATCGCCGAAATCAGATCCTTGGATGTTCTCGAAACCGGACAGAACGTCGCCTTCGCCGTCGCCACCAGAGGCCGACTGAAAGCCGTCCAGACCAACCGTCAGGTTGACCGTGACGCCAGCCGCAGAGCCAAGGTATCTGACCCAGTCGTTCCCGTTGCCACCGTCCAGTGTATCGGCACCCATTCCGCCGCGCAGAACGTCGTCTCCATCCATGCCGTTGATGATGTCATCGCCGTCATAACCGAACAGAATGTTGCGCCCGGCGTTGCCGGTGATCACGTCAGCATGATCCGACGCATAGACATTCTCAAAGTTGGAGATGACGTCGCCCTCTGCATCGCCACCCGATGCCTGCTGGAATCCGGCGCTGTCCTCATTCAGGTCGACCGTGACGCCAGCGGTTGAGCCGACGTAATACAGGACGTCCTCATCCGCGCCGCCGTCCAGAGTATCCGCGCCCGCGCCGCCAGAGATGGTGTCATCGCCCGCGTCGCCGCTGATCACATCGTTGCCACCCTGACCGTCAAGGCTGTCGTCGCCAGCCAGCCCCAAAATCAGGTTCATTCCCCGATCACCGACAAGGGTATCGTCCTGTGGAGTTCCTATGACATTGTCGATCACGTCCGCGATATCGACATTCATCGACCCAAGGTCGATCAGGTCACCATCGACAGCGGCGCGCAGCGAAATCACCGCCACATCATCTCCAAAGACGTCCTGAGCACCCGTGTATGTCACCACGTCGCCGTCGCTCAGGTAATCCGTGATGTCATCGCGTGTACCTGTCAGGTATAGCGTGCCGGACCCGCCGCCAGTCACCGTGACATCCTGCGTTGCAGTGGCATCAAGCGTCCCGTCCCCGACCTTGAACTCCAGCGTCATGATTTCGGACTTCTTGGCGATGCTGTTGAACTTGATGTCCGAGATATCGACGTTCCCGGCGGAATCTTCGTCAAACAACAAGTCTGTTGGCAGCTTCTTGGATATGGATTTCTTCGTCTTGTCCGTCGTTTCCTGCTGAAAGATCTGCAACCATTGGCCGCCAGGGCTTGCCTGTTGGCAGTCAGCCCAGTCGAAACCGAGGCCGAAGTTCAAATTGGCATGGTTGCCTGACAAACAATTGGCAAAGTAAGAGAACGAAAACATGACGTGCCTTTCCTGATTGTGGACCCACGGGTGGCCGGCGATGGTCGGACAGGGGCGGGAGCTGGTGCAGAAAGAGCACACAAACCCCGATCTGACCGGCCGGATCAAGCGGCGTGTCCGAACGTCGGATTCCTTATTAAGCTTTCATTAACCTTGAGATTGTGTTTGGCTTATGGAGCGATTTGGGAATATGTGGGGCTGTTGCGTGGCCCTGCCCCTAGACGTTGAGGTGTCCAGCCGGCCATCCGCGGCCCAAACACCGTCAAATCCCGCACACTGTCCCATCACCGGAAACATTTCCGCATTGATGCCCTCAATGTTTCTACGGTGGCCCCAATTTTCGCCACATTTGCCGTTCATCTTCATTAACAGAACGTTAAGGGATGAAGCCTCATGGTCTCCACAACACTTCAGAACGCACGCATTGACCGGCGCGCACGGGTTACACGGATCGAACCGGCGATCCATCTTGTGGCGGACAATGCCCCGTCAAAGGCCGCTTTCGAAAACATCGCCATCATCGGGCTGGGCTATGTCGGCCTGCCGCTGGCGGTGCGATTGGCTGGAAAGTTCGAACGGGTTCAGGGTCTTGATATCTCCACGCGCCGCGTGGATGAGATCAGACGCGGCTTTGACGCATCCAACGAAGTCGATGAAGTCCTGCTGCGCCACTGCGGCCTGCGTGCAAGCACGCACGGTGCAGAGATCGCCGACGCGTCCTTTTACATCGTCACCGTCCCGACACCGATCAACGACGCCCGCCAACCCGATCTGACGCCGCTGATTTCCGCATGCGAGACCGTCGGTCAGCACCTGAAAAAAGGCGATGTGGTGGTCTTTGAATCGACCGTCTATCCCGGTGCCACCGAAGAAATCTGCGCCCCGATCCTCGAAGATCTGTCCGGCCTCAAGATGGGAGACGGTTTTGGCCTGGCCTACAGCCCCGAGCGGATCAATCCCGGCGACAAGGTCAACACCGTCACGAATGTGGTCAAGGTCATCTCTGGCGATTCAGAGGCAACGCTGAACCGGGTCCGCGCCGTCTATGAGACCGTGATTGACGCGGGCCTGCACGCCGCGCCGACCATCAAGGTCGCCGAGGCGTCAAAGGTTCTTGAGAACACCCAGCGCGACATCAACATCGCGTTGATGAACGAAATGTCGATGATCTGTGACAAGATCGGCGTCAACACCCATGACGTGATCGAGGCCGCCGCAACCAAGTGGAACTTTGTCCGCATGACCCCCGGCCTTGTGGGCGGGCACTGCATCGGGGTCGATCCCTACTATCTGGCGACACTGGCGGAAAAAGTCGGCCACACGCCACAGCTGATCATGGCCGGGCGGCGCACAAATGAGGCGATGGTGCGCCACACGGCGGATGCGGCGCTGCGCTTTTTGCTCAAACAGGGTGGGGCAATCGCGGGCAAACGTGTTGCCATCTGCGGCGTCACCTTCAAGGAAGACGTGCCCGACATGCGCAACTCCAAGGCGCTGGACCTGATCACGATGCTGCGCGGCTACGGGATCGAAATGCTGGTGCATGATCCGCACTGCGATCAGGACGAAGCCGAGGCTTATGGCCTGACGCTGTGTGACACCGAAGAGTTGGCCAATCTGGACCTGATGATCCTGACCACCGCGCACCGCGAATACCTCAATGACCGGACATTCCTGAGTCGCATCCGCGACGGCGGGGTTCTGATGGATGTCAAAGGCGTTCACCGGAAATCGGACAGATCCGACACCTTGACCTACTGGTCGCTGTAATTGGGCAAACGCGGGGGCGCGAAAAGATGTTCACTGTCACACCGATCGGCTCATGCCGGATTGCGACGCCGCTGCGTCTGGGCCACTCGACGCGCGGTATCCGCCTGAACCTGAACCGCAGCTACGGCTATTGCCATTCACCCGCCGAGGCGGTGCAACTGGCGCGTTTCCTGAGGGGTGAGGTGACGATTGCCGCAGATGTCTGGCCCTTGGTGTCGCGGTCACATCGTCTTGAAACGCTGTCGTCCGAAACGCATGTTCCCTCCGATCTCTATGTGATCGAACTAGCCTCTGCCAAGGAACTGACCATCGACGGCGTGTCGGTCCAGTTGAACTATCTGAAATCGACTTACCCCGATTTCTTTGCCGATCCTGACCGGATGCAAGGATTTTGGGACGCGGCGCAGGCCGGCGATCGGGCCAGAACCACAGCCTTTCTAGACACGGCATGGTCTGCCACCGACGCGCAACGCGCGGACTCTGCCGTGTTGTCCCGGATCACGCTGAATTACGTCACGCCCGACAGTTTGGCACAGGACATCCAGACACTGGGACGTCTGTTGCCGGACGTCATGTTTGTCTCTCACGTCAATGCGCGCAAGCCGGACGGCCAAACCATCAAATCCCGCGCCAGCTTTATCTCATTGGTCAGCGACGGCGTCCGCGACGCCGGGTTCGACCTGTATGACCCGACGCAGTTGATGGCCGAATTCGGCCAACCTGCGGCGATAGAGGATGACAGCACCAGTCTTGCCCATTTCACCACGTCCTTCAGCACTGCGGTCATGGATGACTGGATGGCTCGGTTCATTGCCCCCCGGACGGATGCGGCGGTTGCAAGCGGTACAGCCCCCGCCGAGACGCTGCGCGCCCAGATCGACGCGGCATGCGCGGCGGGACACTACGCCGATGCGACAAGCCGGCTGTCGGCCCTCTCCAGCAAGACCGAAGACCACCGCCCCCTTGGGAAAAAGGTACACCGCGCCCAAAAAGCCGCGCAGGCCCGGTTCCACAAGGAACTGTCGGCCACGGCAGAGACTGCGGCCAGCACATTGGACATCGCGGCCATGGTCCAAGAGGCGGGTCGGCTGGGCCTGTTCGAGACTGCCCTGATATTGGCGACGGATGCGGAGGATCGTTTCGTTTCTCTGCCTTGCCACGTCCTGACCGATGTGGCTGTGCGGGCTGCGGCCGGAGGCGATACCCTCAGTGCCGTGCGTTTCGCGATCGCTGCCTGCCACCAGCATGGTACTGCAGACCGCGCCGCGCAGGTACTGGCCGATCTTGTGGTCACGCATCGGACGGACCTTTCAGGAGTGCTGGAGCCAAAGGCGCTGGCGAAGGTCCAGTCGTATCTTTCCGTGGCAGACATCGAAACGGCACTAACGCATACAGACGCCCCGATAAGAACGCTGATCTCTAGCCGCCTGACCGCGGTAGAGCTGACCCGGATCGCAACCAGCCTTGCCGAGAAACGAGGCGTCGACGCGGCGGCTCGTGTCCTGGCCCATTGGCGCGACCTGCACGACATGCCCCGCTTTCGCGACAAGGGGTTGGTCGCCCTGCTTGATGACTGGACCGAAAAGGCGACAAGACTTCCGCGCCCACTGGACCGCATCTGTGCCCTGACCGCCATACAACAGGCCGATCCGCGCCACAACGCCACCCGTGAAGCGCTGCGCACGGCCAGGATTGACTTGGTGTCCCGATTTCGCGCGGCGGGCAAGGCGCGCGACTGGACGGCACTGTCCGCCTTGGCCACAGAGGTTCAGGCCATTGCGATCCCGCTGCCGGAATACGATCTTTGGCGCGCAAGAGTACAATTCGACGAGGGCGATTTCGCCCGCGCCATCGACTATGGCAGCGTCGCGGCGGACAAGATGCCCGACAGGATCAATGTCTGGGTGCTATTGATGCGCGCTGCGGTCAAGGCCGGGGACACTCCCCTTGCGGCAAAGGCCGCAGACCGGGTCATCGCGCTGTCGGATGAGACAACCTACAAACTGCGCACGCAGGCCGAAGCCGTGCAACGCAAACTGCACGCCGAGGTGTAAGAGATGGTGTCGCTTGCGGAACAGATCACCCTGACCAGTAGCGGCTTGCCGCTGCCCGATGGTGTGTCGCAAGAGATTTTCGACCTGTCGAGAAACATAAAGCGGTCAGAAATGGCGGCGGACATCCTCAAACGGCTGGAGCCGGTTCTGAGAGACTACCGCACGGACAGAAACATCGCTGTGGCCTGTGGTCTCTTGTTGGAAAAGACTGGCACAGAGCGCGACATGCGGTCCCTTTGGGATCAACTTCAGGGCCGCTACCCGGAGGATGGGCTGGCCCTGCGGATGCTGATGCGGTGGTATCGCCGGGACGGGCGGGTTGCGGATGGCGTCGACCATATCGCGCGTCTCTACCCGGATTGCTGGCGCACCCTGTCACAGGCACGGATTGCCCTGCCCGGTCTTGCCGAACTCAAGGCGTGGGATGAGCTTGATCAGCTTTGGGCCACCCTGTCCGTCCTGCACCCGCAGGATCGGTCCCTGCGGATGGACTATATCAAGGCACTTTTGGAACAGTCGCGATATATCGATGCTGCAGCGGTTGCCAAAGGCGTATATGCCCGCGAACGTATGGGCAGAGCATCTCAAGAAATGCTCGCCACAGTTGAGCACAAAGCAGGCATGATGGCCAAATACAACCTGTCGCACTCTGCGACGGTGATCAATGAGATCTTTGCGCGGTCGCCGTCGCCGCGCCAAATGGCGTGTGCGCCGAAAATCGTCTTCTTCAGCGGACAATTGGGCACTGGCGGGGCCGAGCGTCAGATGACGCGCATTGCCTGCGCCTTCAAGGAACGCAGCACCAAAGCCAACAGCCCATCTCCCGAAGTTTGGGTCAAACACACCAACCCGGCCACGGGGGCCGATTTCTATCGCCCGATGATGGCCGAGGCCGGCGTGCCGGTCCGGGTCTTGGCCGAGGAACGGCAGATCCAGACCGCCGAGTTGGGTGGCATATCCGCCGAACTGGCAGAGTTGATCGACCTGCTGGCCCCTGACGTGCATCGGCACACCTGCCAATTGCTCGGCCATTTCCGCGCACATCAGACTGATGTCGCCTATCTGTGGCAGGACGGCGGGATCGTGCAGTCGGCTATTGCCGCTGTTTTGGCTGGCGTACCGCGCATCGTCACATCATTCCGAGGGCTGCCGCCCAACCTGCGCCCGACCTTTTACCGCGATGAACTGCCGGTGCTCTATAGCGCGCTTGCGCGAATGCCGCATGTCACGCTGACCGCCAACAGCCAAAGGGCGGCCGCCGCCTATGAGGACTGGCTGGACCTTGCGCCCGGAACGGTTCAGGTGATCCCGAATGCCGTCAATGTCATGACGTCAGACGGCGACGCGACCGACACGGCGCTCTGGTCCGACATCCTCAGCCAAACAGAAACTTGCATCAAAACCGTGCTGGGCGTGTTCCGGTTCGATAGCAACAAGCGCCCTCTCCAGTGGGTCGAGACCGCCGCCCGCTATCTGGCCCGGCACGATGACACCCGCTTTGTGATGCTGGGAGACGGGGCGCTGCTGCCAGAGACGCGCGCGTTGATCGACGAACTGGGCCTGTCGCACCGCATCTTTGCGGTGGGCATCCGCAGCAACGTCGGCTTTTACATGCACCGGGCGGATCTGCTGATGCACCTTGCCCAGATGGAAGGCCTGCCCAACGTCCTGATCGAAAGCCAACTTGTCGGGACACCCGTTCTTGCGACCCCAGCCGGCGGCACCGACGAAGTGGTGGAACACGGCCTCACTGGCATCATCCTGTCAGACGCGGACGCCATCCCCGAACAGGAACTGGACACGGCACTGGCCACCCTTTTGGCGGATCCAGAGCAGCTGGCACGTTTGGGTGCCACCGCGATGGCCCATTCCGTTGATCGCTTTTCGGTCGAAACGATCCTGAACAGGACAACCGACCTTTTCAATACAATCGAGACAATCGAGCAGGCATACTGAATGGCAACCATCTTCGTCACTGGAACCGCAGGGTTCATCGGCTTTCATCTTGCAAAACACCTTTTGGATGAAGGCTTTGACGTTGTCGGCTATGATGGTTTGACGGACTACTATGACGTTGAGCTAAAAAAGACCCGCCACGCGATCCTAGAGGAAAACCCCAAGTTCCGCGCACAGATCGGTATGCTGGAAGACAACGACCTGCTGGCCAAGACCGTGGCTGAGGCGCGGCCAGATGTGATCGTGCATCTCGCCGCACAGGCGGGCGTGCGCTACAGCCTAGAAAACCCGCGGGCCTATATCGACTCCAACCTGACCGGCACCTTCAACCTGATGGAGGCGGCGCGAGAGGCCAAGGTGGATCACCTTCTGATGGCGTCAACCTCTTCGGTCTATGGCGGCAACACGCAAATGCCGTTTGAGGAGACGCAAAAGACCGATCTGCCCCTGACGCTGTATGCCGCGACCAAAAAGGCGAATGAGTCGATGGCGCATTCCTATGCGCATCTGTGGCACATCCCCACGACGATGTTCCGGTTCTTTACCGTCTACGGCACCTATGGCCGCCCCGATCTGGCGCTGTTCAAATTCGTCCGCGCCGCGCTCGCCGGTGAGGCGATCGACGTCTACAATCACGGCAAGATGGCGCGCGACTTTACCTATGTCGACGATTTGGTTCACGCCATCCGCCTGCTGATCGACACACCTCCGCCGCAGGTGGACGACCGCGCCACGCCCATTCCCGGCGACAGCCTCAGCCTCGTGGCCCCCTTCCGCACCATGAACATCGGCAATGGCGCGTCCGTTCCGCTGATGGAGTTCATAACAGAGCTGGAAAAGACGCTGGGCATGGAGATCCCCAAGAACTTGATGGACATGCAGATGGGCGATGTTCCGGCCACATGGGCCAACACTGATCTGCTGGAGGCTTTGACGGGGTTCCGCCCCAACACGCCGGTGGCCGAAGGCATCCGCAACTTCGTCAACTGGTATCGGGACTACTATCAAGTGTAATGACAGTCGCCGCGCCGCATATCACGCCTCCGGGCACCTTTGGCAGGATCATGGTCCTGCTGAACCGCGAACGGAAAACCCGTTTCGCGGGCGGCACCTTTGGTTATCTCTGGGCCTACATCACGCCCGCCGTCTGGATCGCCCTGATTGTCGGGCTGTTTGTCTATCTGGAACGCACGCCGCCCATCGACGCGGGACTAGCGATCTTTGTGGCCACCGGCATCCTGCCTTATGTCGCCTTTCGCCAAACCGTCACGGCCCTTAGCCGGGTGCTGAGCGCGCATCGCTACATGCGCTATTTCGCGACCGTGTCGACGGATGACATCCTGTGGTCTTCGATGCTGCTCGAAGGGCTTAACCTGATCGTTTCGGCGCTGCTGATCTTCGGCACCGTGACCATTCTCTTTGGCACGCCCCTGCCCCACGCCCTGCCGTCGGTGCTGTATGCGCTGGCGATCACATGGCTGTTGGGCTGTGGGGTCGGTCGCTTTGTGGCCATCGGCGCGCAGATCAGCGATACTTTTGCGCGGTCCGTGCCTTTGGTCCTGCGCCCGTTCTTTTGGCTGTCGGGGATCTTTTACACCGCTGCCGAACTGCCCGGCCCGGTGCGCGACATCCTGTGGTACAGCCCGTTCCTGCATGTGACCGAAATCCTGCGAGAGGGCTATTTCCTTGGCTTCACCTCTCATTTCGCCAACGCGTGGTATCCTATCGTTGTCGCAGCCGGGTTCTTTCTGATCTCTCTGCCGCTGGAACGCTTTGCCAACACCCGGCGCATCATGCGGGGGCGGCTATGATTGCGCTTGATCAGGTCAGCATCCTGAAGCCCGGCTTCTTTCGGCGTGATCCGATTGTGACAAAGGCCACCGCCACCTTTCACCGGGGCGAACGGGTGGGCATCCTTGCCTCGCCGGGCACCGGCAAATCCTCACTTGCCCGGCTGCTGTCGGGGATCGACCAGCCGGACCGGGGATCGGTACAGCGTGAGGGGCGCGTCAGTTGGCCCATCGGGTTCGCCGGGTTCCTGCATCCCGCGCTCAGCGTGCGCGACAACCTCCATATCTTTGAACGTCTGGTCGGCATGCCGACCGACGCCACCGTCGAGTTTTGCGACGCGTTTTGCGGCATCCCCGGTGTGGCCGGCAAGATGATGCAGGATCTGACCCCGACCCAACGCGCGATCGTTGCCTATGCCTGCGCGGTTTCTGTCCCCGGTCCGGCCATGTGGATCGCCGATGAGGTGATCACGGTGGGTGAGCCGTTCCAGCGCAAGAGATGCGACGCGGTTCTGACACAGCGCCTATCCGAGGGCGGGTTGGTCTTTCTGTCGCGGAATGTGCGGCAGCTCAAACAGTACTGTGATCGGTTCTATGTGTTGATCAACAAACGCCTTGTGCCCTGCGATGATCTGAACGTGGCGCAAGACGCGCTGGACCTGCAGAAGTCCAACCAATCCGAGCTTATTTGAGGGTGTGACATGTCGAACCCGGCAGCAAAAGACGACGCAGGAATAGCCGCTTGGAAAGACAAGCGCGCGGCCATCGCGGCAGCGGATGCGGCGGCACGTCAGCAACCGCCCCCCATTGCCAAAACGCCGACAGCCCCCGCCGCGGTAGAAGAGCCGAAATCGCCTGCGATGGTGTTTCTGCAATCCGTTCCTGCGGATGATGCCCCAAAGCTCCCAGAAGCCGCACAGCCACAGCGCCGTTTGAAAGACCCGCAAAACTGGCTGTTGTTCGGATCCATCGTCATTCTGCCCGTTCTGTTGGTCGCGGCCTATCTGATGTTTGTGGCCACGCCTTTGTATGAGGCGCGCTCTGTCATTGCGATCACCAAGACCGGCAATTCAGGGTCCGGCGTACAGGCGGGCCTGCTGGGGGGGCTGGAGAAACCCAGCAACCTGCAAGAGGTGTTCCGCGCGGACACCTATATCAACAGTCAGGCACTGATGGACTCACTAGAAGAAGAAATCGGCCTCGTTACGGAATTGAGCGGCGAGGCCATCGACCCGATCCGCCGCCTGCGCACGATCCCGGTCCTGTCCGTTAGCAAGCGGATGCAGTTCGATCGTTTCGTCGAATCTTCGGTCGATGTGCAAAGCGGCCTGCTGACGCTGTTTGTGCGGGCCGACAGCCATGAACAGGCCATTCTGGTGTCCGAGGCCGTCCTGCGGAACGCAGAGTCGCAGGTATCTCGGTTGGGTCAGATGCTGTTCGACAAACGCCAATCCCACGCCGCCGACATGCGCAATGTGGCCGAAACGCAAGTTCAGGATGCGCAAACGGCCCTCGTCGCTTTGCAGATGAAATATCAAGACGTCGACCCCAAGAACCGGGTGGAGAATATATATGCCCGTATCAAGGAACTTGAGGATGAGGCTTACCGGATCGACAATGACATCCAGAAGGCGCAGATCGCCGGGGTCGGCGACAACCGCCAGACCGAAAAGCTGATCGCACTGGCGGCGCATATCTCGGCGCAGATTGACAAGGAGCGCGCGCAACTGGTGTCCCCGGATGGCATCTCACCGACGCCGCTGAACAACATGCTGATGGAATACGAACGCGCGGCTTTGAACCTGGAACTGGCCCGCGAGGCGGTCCGATCGGCGATTGCCACACAGGCCGAGGCAAACAGAGAAGCGGCGCTGAACCGCAGCATCTTTCAGGTGGTGGTGCCGCCCAGTACGGCGCAGGCCGCGCTGTACCCGCGCATCCCGGCGACGCTGGCGTTTACCCTGATCGTCTGTCTGGCGTTGTTTGGCGCGGTTGTCACTTTGCGCAGCGGGCGGTCCTGACGGTCTGGATCTCGACCCAGACTCGACGGCTATACAGGTCGAGTCGCAACTGGCTCCGGATACAGACCGGACGGGAGTATCTGGTCACCCGCTCGCGCCAAACTTCCAACTAAAGGTTTGGCCTGCCCAAAACGGACAACACGTCACGGCAAATCGCGCTTGTCCTGTCGCTGGGTGCTCAGCGCGCCCGCCTCAATCGCCGATACCGCCGCAAGGTCGACAATCAACAGCGCCTCTCCGCCCCCTGCCTTGGCAAGGATATTGCCATCCGGTCCGGCAATTACAGACCGCCCGCCAAAGGCAAGGCCCGCCTCTGCGCCGTGATAGTTGGCATAGGCCACCGTCACCGCCATTTCCATCGCGCGCGCAGGGACCAACAGGTCAGAGACGTTCTCAAACCCGGCTGGGTTGGCCGTCGGGACAAGGATCACCTCGGCCCCTTGGTCCGCCAGCGCCCGGACGTGATGGGCGAATTCGACATCATAGCAGATCAGCAAAGCAGCGCGACGTCCGCCAAGATCGAACAGGCAATAGGAATCCCCCGTCTGAAAGACTGACTGTTCCATCGGGCCAAACAACTGCACCTTGCGGTAGTGAGCCAGCTTGTGACCCGAGCGGTCAAAGCAACTCGCGGCATTGTAAACCGCCCCGCCTTCACGCTCTGCCCAGCCAATGACCAACCCGCAATCCGCCGCACGGCAGAGGTCTGACAGACGCATTTCCCACGCGCCGCCCTGTGCTTGCGCGCGGGCAGAATGCAGGTCGGGGCGGTTGTAACCGGGCAGAAACAATTCTGGAAACACGACAGATTCGGCCCCCATCGCAGCGGCCGCGGCAAGACACCGCTCGATCCGGGCAAAGGCCCCCGCCTCATCGCCGTCCGTGGGCGCACCCTGATAAATTGCCAGCTTCATCCCGCGTCACGCATCCTCTGTCACCCGTCGGGCCGTGCCCTCATAGGCCGCATAGCTGCGCTGAATCGCGATCTGGTCGGCAATGAACTTGGCATCATGCCAAACGCCCCAGATAAAAGACGACCCACGCCGCGATTGCCAAGGTAGACCGACAAAATACAACCCATGCTCCTGCGCCACACCGCGTTGATGGATTGGCGCGCCCCGGGCGTCAAACGTATCCGCCTTGATCCAGCTGAAGTCGAACGCATAACCCGTCGCCCATAGGATCGTGCCTACCCCGGCCGCTGCCAGATCCAGTTCCAGAATGGGGTTTGCCACACAGTCCGGATCGTCGGGAATCTCCCTAGCCTCAGGTTCTTCGGGCAGGTCCAATCCGTGCCGCGCTATATAGGCGTCCGCCTCATCCAGCACCGACAAATAGTTGGCATCGCCTTTATCGAGGTTCTCTTTCAGGTCCGGGGCAAAGGTGATCTTGCCCGCGTCGTACCCTGCCGTCATGCCCAACAGGGTCATGCCGCGGTTGGCCAGTTTACGGAAATCGACCGTTTTTCCGCCCTCGGCGCCGCTGACCGCGATGGTCACATGTTCCGTCCCCGGCCCCGGCGAATCCGCGTTCCACTTGCCCAGAACGCCCAACCACCAGACATTGTCTCGCCCACGATAACGACGCGGCGGGCGGTCGTGCGGACCCATCGACAGGTACACCGTGCGCCCCGCGTTCATCAGTTCCTCGGCGATTTGCACACCGGATGACCCACCACCCACGACCAGAACAGCGCCCTCCGGCAATTGATCAGGATTGCGGTAGGCGTTGGAATGCATCTGCAACGGCGCGGCATCCTGCGGCACAACGGGCGGGATCGCCGGACGCTGGAACGGGCCAGTTGCGGCCACCACATGCCGCGCCTCAATCAGTCCGTCAGAGGTTGTCACACGGAAACCCGCGCGCCCCTCCAGTGGCACAACCTCACGCACCTCGACGCCCGTGCGGACCGGGGCGCCGATCTGTTCCGCATAGGCGACAAAGTAATCCGCCACGCTTTCCTTGTCGGGAAAGGCATCGACGTCGCAGGAAAACTCGCGATTCGGAAAACGGTCGTGCCACGCCGGACCATTGGCCACCAGCGAATCCCAGCGCCCCGTGCGCCAGCGTTCAGCGATCCGATCCCGCTCCAGCACGATATGTGGAATGCCCTGTTGGCTCAGGTGTTCGCTCATCGCGATGCCGGCCTGTCCGCCACCAACCACCACCGTATCCGTGCATTCCATGCCTTTGGCCCCTTGTTCCATTGTTGCCACGAAACCTAGGCGCGGGCGGCAATGCATCGAAACTAGGCAATCATGAAGCCTTGCTTTCGGGAAGGCTAATCCCGCTTAGGGCGACACTAACCACCGATAAGACACAGCATTCCTTTTCAATTGCCCATGAGTGCCGCATCTTTGGCGTACCCGTCCTTTCCGCTAGGGAGCCTATCCAATGGCCAAAGACCAGATCGACCCTGTCGAAGCCCTGCGTCAGAACACCTCTGTCCCGTTTGAGCGCGCCCGCGCCATGCCCGTCGATGTCTACACGACGCAGGCCTTTGTTGACGAAGAATTGGCACATGTCTTCCGCAAGGATTGGTACTGCATCGGGCGGGCCGACGCGCTGAAAAACCCCGGCGATTACGTCACCTGCGAACTGGCCGGTCAGCCCATCGTGGTCCTTCGCGATCGCGAAGGCACACTGCGTGCGCTCAGCAACGTCTGCCTGCACCGCATGTCGACGCTGTTGCAGGGGCGTGGCAACACGCGGTCTATTGTCTGCCCTTACCACGCCTGGACCTACAATCTGGATGGCAAGCTACGCGGCGCGCCCGCAATGACCCTGAACGAGGGGTTCTGCAAAGACGCCTACGCCCTGCCCCCCGTGCGGTGTGAGGAATGGCTGGGCTGGGTCTTTGTCTCGCTCGACGCTGACGCCGCGCCGGTGGCCGAAAAACTGGCCGAGGTCGAGGCAATGGTCGCTGGCTACGACATGACCAACTACACAGAGGCGTTCTACGAAGAACACGTCTGGGACACCAACTGGAAGGTGCTGGCCGAAAACTTTATGGAAAGCTATCACCTGCCGGTCTGCCACGCGGGCACAATCGGCGGGCTATCGCGGCTGGAGGACATGATCTGCCCACCGGGGCGCGACGCCTTCAACTATCACACGATCCTCAAGGACGATAAACTGCGCATCGCCATGGCGCATCCGTCGAATGACCGACTGAAGGGCGATGAACGGCGCACGACATTCCTGCTGGCGATCTACCCCAGCCTGATGATCACGCTGACGCCGGGATATTTCTGGTATCTGTCGCTGCATCCCAAGGGACCGGGGCAGGTCCACATCCGCTTTGGTGGCGGTATGTCGGACGATTACGCCGATGATCCGGATGCGCAGGACAACTTTACCGCGCTCAAGATCCTTCTGGATGACGTCAATGTCGAGGACCGCGGCTGTACCGAAAAGGTCTATCGCGGCCTGTGTTCCGCCCTCGCCGAACCGGGGCACCTCAGCCATCTCGAACGCCCCAACTATGATTTTGCGCAATACCTCATGTCCCGGATCGACGCCTCCAAGCGCGCCGATCAAGACGCCGCTGGAGATTAACATGGCCCACACCCGCATCCGCACCTTCAACACCAGCGATACCTATCCCGAACAGAATCTGGACAACGATCTGTGTCAGGCGGTCGTGACGCGGGGCGGCAGCACGGTCTGGATGCGTGGGCAATGCCCGCAGGATCTGGACACCGCCAAAAACCTCGACAGTCACGACCCCGTCGAGCAAACCCACAAGGTGATGCAAAACATCCGCCAGCTGATCGAAGAGGCGGGCGGCACGATGGAGCATCTGGTCAAGGTGGTGGTCTACATCACCGACGTGCGTCACCGCGAGGCGGTATACCGGACGATGGGCGAATACATCAAAGGCGTACACCCGGTGTCCACCGGTTTGGTCGTGCAGGCGCTTGCCCGCCCCGAGTGGCTGGTCGAGATCGACGCCACAGCCGTCATCCCGGATTGAGAGCAAAGATTTGGGTATTTTCACAGAGAAGAAACACGAGGACGCGCCATGACCTTTTCGCTTGTCGCGCGCTGCGCGGACACCGGCATGTTTGGGCTGGCGATTTCATCCTCTTCCCCTGCAGTGGCGGCGCGGTGCGCCTATGCGCGGGCGGGAGTTGGGGCCGTGGCCTCACAGAATGTCACCGACCCAACGCTGGGCCCGCTGGCGCTGGACCTGATGCAGGGCGGGATGAACGCGGCAGAGGCGGTGGCCGAGGTACAGCGTCGCGGCAAATTCATCGAATACCGGCAGGTGCTGGCGGTCGACACGCAGGGACAAACGGCAATCCATTCGGGGCCGAACTCCTTGGGGATCTGGACCCAAGCGCAGGGGCGCGATGTGGCCTCTGGCGGCAACATGCTGGCCAATGACGGCGTGCCCGCGGCCATCGTGGCGGCGTTCGAGGGCGCGCAGGGCCATCTGGGCGACCGTCTGATTGCCGCAATGCGCGCCGGGCTGGCGGCGGGTGGCGAGGCCGGGCCGGTGCATTCGGCGGGAATGTTGATGGTGGACAAGGTCAGCTGGCCGGTCGCCGACCTGCGCATTGACTGGACCGAGGAGTGCCCGATCGAGGCCGTTGCCACCGCGTGGGATATCTACAAGCCGCAACTGGATGCCTATATTCAGCGCGCCCTAGACCCGCGCGAAGCGCCATCCTACGGCGTTCCGGGCGACGAATAGCCCCTGCCCCTTGCGCGCCCCGAGTATCAGGGACAAAGCTTGAGCGACCCAATCGTTCAAGGAAACAGAATGCTGAGGTACACCCTCCGGCAATTGGAGTATTTCGTTGCCGTCGGCGAGGCGGGCAGCATTGCCCGCGCGTCCGAGCGGATCAATGTCTCATCGCCGTCGATCTCTGCCGCGATCACCCAATTGGAGCAGGAATTCGGCCTGCCGCTGTTTGTGCGCCAGCATGCACAGGGGTTGTCGCTGACCCAAGGCGGGCGGCAGATGATGGAACAGGCGCGGCTGGTCCTGCGCGAAGCCTCGGCCCTGACCGATATCGCCGGGGATATTGCCGGCAAGGTGCGCGGGCCGCTGGCCATCGGCTGCCTGCTGACGTTTGCGCAACTGGTGCTGCCCGGTCTCCGGCGCGGGTTTGAGGCGCAATTCCCGGAGGTGCGCCTGCGGCAGGCCGAACTCAACCAGGTGGAATTGTTCAGCGCGCTGCGCCGGTCCGAAGTCGATCTGGCCTTGACCTACGATCTGGACCTGCCCGCCGATCTGCAATTCACCAGCCTCGTGCGCCTGCCGCCCATTGCCCTGATGGGCACCGGGCATCCTTTGGCGGACCGCGACGCGGTCACCATCGAGGAATTGAAAGATCATCCGATGGTCCTGTTGGACCTGCCGCTCAGCGCCGATTACTTTTTGTCCTTCTTCGACAAGGCGGGCGGCAAGCCCGTCATCGCCGAACGCACCCGCGACATGGCGGTGATGCGCAGCCTTGTTGCCAATGACTTTGGCTATTCCATCGCCAATGTGCGACCCCTGAGTGACATTTCCCCGGATGGCAACCCGGTGCGCTGTGTGCCGATCACCGGTAACGTGCGGTCCCTGCGCATGGGGTTCCTGACCGCGCAGGACGCTGACCGGTCCAACGCGGTGCGCGCCTTCATCGAATATGGCATCGAACTGGTCCGCAGCGGACGGCTTTCCCGCATTGGCGGTGAACCGATGGTCTGACCTTAGCGCCTGCCTAAGCCATGCTTTCGCAGGGCAATCTTTCGGGGCAGGCCCGCATGGCTATCCTGCCCCCAAACATCATGGAGCAGACCTTGCGCGATCCCCGTTACGACATCCTGTTCGAGCCGCTAACCATCGGCCCCGTCACTGCAAAAAACCGTTTTTACCAGGTGCCGCACTGCAACGGTGGCGGCTATCGCGATCCGTCGGCGGCGGCGGCCATGCGCGGGGTCAAGTCGCAGGGCGGCTGGGGTGTGGTGTTCACCGAGCAGTGTGAAATGCACCACACCTCTGAAATCACGCCATTTATCGAGCTGCGCCTGTGGGAGGATAAAGACATCCCCATGCTGGCCAAGATGGCGGACAATATGAAGGAACATGGCGCGCTGGCGGGCATTCAGTTGGCCTATTCCGGCATCAACGGGCCGAACCTGTACACCAAGGAGGTGCCGCGTGCGGTGTCCCCCGGACCCATCCGCACCTTTACCAACGACCCGATGCAGGCCCGCGCCTTGTCAAAGGATGAGATCAAGGACTTGCGCCGCTGGTTCGTGAATGCGGCGAAGCGGGCCAAGACCGGCGGGTTTGACCTGATCTGTCTTTATGGCGCACATGGATTTGGCATCTTCCAGCATTTCCTGTCGCGCGCGACCAACATGCGTGACGATGAATACGGCGGGTCGTTGGAAAACCGCTCACGCTTTGCCCGCGAGGTGATCGCCGACATGCGCGATGCGGTGGGTGATACGATGGGGATCACCCTGCGTGTGTCCTTGGATGAGACCATCGGCGATCTTGGCTTTTCCAACACCGAGGTGCGCGAATTTGTGGAGATGAACAAGGATCTGCCGGACCTTTGGGATCTGGCGCATGGAACGTGGGAGGATTGTTCCGGCCCGTCGCGCTTCAAGGAGGAAGGCGCGCAAGAGGCGCTGGTGCGCGGCATCCGCGAGTTGTCGGACAAGCCGGTGGTCGGTGTCGGGCGATTTACCTCTCCGGACGTGATGGCCAAGATGATCCGCAGCGGCACGCTGGACGCCATCGGCTGTGCGCGGCCCTCGATTGCCGATCCATTCTTGCCGAAAAAGATCGAAGAGGGCCGGATCGAGGACATCCGCGAATGCATCGGATGCAACATCTGCATCACCGGCGATATGACCATGTCGATCAGCCGTTGTACCCAGAACCCCACCTTCATGGAGGAATGGCGCAAGGGTTGGCACCCGGAACGGATGAACGCAAAGGGCGACAGCCAGTCGGTGCTGGTGGTCGGTGCCGGTCCTGCGGGGCTGGAGGCGACGCGCGCCTTGGCTGAACGCGGCTATGACGTCGCGCTGGCAGAAGCGGGTACAGCGGTCGGCGGGCGCGTTGCGCGCGAACGTCTGTTGCCAGGCCTGTCCGCGTGGGGGCGCGTTGCGGACTACCGCGAGTACCAAATCCGCCAGAAACCCAACGTGCAGACCTATTTCGACAGCGCGCTGGACGCCGACAGCATCCTTGAGTTCGGGTTTGAGAACATCTGTATCGCCACAGGCGCAAAGTGGCGGCGCGACGGGGTCGGCCGTCAGCATGTGGTGCCCTTCCCGATGGATGCAGCCACCCCGATCTACACACCCGACGACATCATGGACGGGCAACGCCCCTCTGGCCATGTGGTGATCTATGACGACGATCACTATTACATGGGCGGCGTTCTGGCCGAACTGTTGCGGCGGGAGGGATGTGAGGTGACCATCGTCACGCCCTCTGCCTATCTTTCTGACTGGACGGTGAACACGCTGGAACAGCACACGATCCACCGGCGGCTGGCCGAAATGGGGGTTGAGATTGTGTTGAACCGGGGCGTCACCGCGATCGGCAAGGGGCATGTCGTGACCAACTGCACCTACACGGATCGCCTGACGGAAATTGGCTGTGACGCGGTTGTCGTGGCCACCTCCAAGCTGGAAAGCAACGCGCTTTATACCGACCTTTTGGCGCGGCAGGGTGATTGGGCCGACGCGGGCATCAAATCGGTCAAAATCATCGGCGACGCCGAGGCCCCCGGGCCCATCGCCTGGGCCACCTACGCAGGCCACCGCTATGCGCGTGAGTTGGACGGCGAAGACATCGGCGATGCGCTGCCCTTCCGCCGCGAAATCACAGAGTTGGCGGCAGAATGAAAGACCCGTTTCCCTTTGACCCCGCCGCGACGGATCAGATCCTTGAGTGGACCGCCCGTCGCATCGCCGACGGGCCAGACCCGAAACATGGCGCGCAGGCCTTTGCTGCGCTAGAGCCGATCCTCGGCGGGTCGATCACCGCAGACGGCATTGGGGGTGACGCTGCCTTTGACCTGTTCACCAATACCATCGTGCCCTCGACCCGGCCTTTCGGACATCCCACCAGCCTGTCCTTTGTCGCATCCGCCCCTAGCCGCGCGGCGCTGAGTTTCGACGCGGCCCTTGGCGCGGCTGGCATTTTTGCGGGCAATTGGGACGGCGGCGCGGGCGCGATCCATGCGGAAAATCAGGCGCTGCGCTGGATTGCCGATCTTGCCAGCTGGGGGGACAGCGCGGGCGGCGTGTTTGTGGCGGGCGGAACGCTGGGCAACCTGTCGGCCCTGCACGCGGCACGCGAATGGCATCGCCGCATCCACGGACGCCGCGACCGCCGCGCCATCCTCTGTTCGTCCGAGGCGCACAGTTCCATCGCCGCCGTCGCGCGGATCATGGATGTCGAGGTGATCCTTGTGCCTGCGGATGCCTTGGGGCGCATGTCCGGGGAGGCAGCAAAGGCCCACTTGGACGACCACGTCTTTGCCATCGTCGCCAACGGCGGCGCGACAAACTGCGGCGCGGTCGATGACATCGCCGGTCTGGCGGATTTGGCAGCGGCGCATGGACTGTGGTTACATGTCGACGGGGCCTATGGTGGCGCGGCGCTGGCCGATCCGGTCATACGGCCCGCGTTCGAAGGCATAGAGAAGGCCGACAGCCTGATCGTCGACCCGCACAAGTGGCTGTTTGCGCCCTATGACAGCTGCGCGCTGATCTATCGCGATGCAGGTCACGGTGCGGCGGCGCATGGGCAGCAGGCGGTCTATCTGGACACCGTGGACAAGACCCACTGGAACCCCTCCGACTACGCCCTGCACCTGACGCGGCGGGCGCGCGGCCTGCCGTTGTGGTACGCACTAGCCACACATGGCACCCGCGCCTACACGCAAGCTATCGCCGCCACGCGTGAGGTGGCAGAGGAGATTGCACAGGGGATCGCGGCCATAGAAGGGTTGGACCTGCTGCTTGGCCCACAACTGACGGTGATCCTGTTCCGTCCCAAGGACATGTCCGAGGACGCCATGATAGCATGGGCCGAGGGGCATCGCCGATCCGGTGCGCTGCTGTGTTTGCCGACACGTTGGCGCGGCGAGATGGTGTTCCGCCTGTGTATCGTGAACCCGCAGACCGACCCTGATGCCGTGTTGGAAACGCTGAAAACGCTGATGCCATGACGTCAAGCCTTGAGATTCTCGACCGACTTGTCGGATTCGACACGGTCAGCGCCCGGTCGAACCTGCCGCTGATCGCCTATGTCGAGGACTTCCTGAAATCACGCGGCTTTGCCGTCACCCGGGTGCCTGACCCCGAGCAGGACAAGGCCGGGCTGTTCGCAAGCATCGGACCGACGGGCGCAGGAATCCTGTTGTCGGCCCACACCGATGTGGTCCCGGTCGAGGGCCAGACCTGGACCCGCGACCCGTTCCGCCTGACCATCGAAGGCGACCGCCTGTACGGACGCGGTACAACCGACATGAAGGGGTTTCTGGCCGCAATGCTGGCCTGCGCCGACAAGGCAGCGCGGCGGGAGTTGCGCGAACCACTGAAACTGGCGATCTCATACGATGAGGAAATCGGCTGTGTCGGCATCGCCAAGATGATCGACGCTTTGCCCTCCGCCATCGGCCTGCCCCGCGCCTGTATTGTGGGAGAGCCGACCTCGATGCAGGTCGCCGTGGGTCACAAGGGCAAAAGCGCGATCCGCGCCATCTGCCACGGCGAGGCCGGGCATTCCGCGCTTGCGCCACGTTTCACCAACGCGCTGCACCTTGCCGCGGATCTGGTGGCCGGGTTGCGGGCGCTGCAAGACGATCTGGCAACGCAT
This sequence comes from Antarctobacter heliothermus, assembly GCF_002237555.1. Classification (NCBI taxonomy): domain Bacteria; kingdom Pseudomonadati; phylum Pseudomonadota; class Alphaproteobacteria; order Rhodobacterales; family Roseobacteraceae; genus Antarctobacter; species Antarctobacter heliothermus. The sequence continues at coordinate 573,909 of NZ_CP022540.1, forward strand.
GGCGCACAGGACGACAGCTATGCGATCCCCTACAGCACTGTGCATGTGGGCAAACTGTCAGGCGGCACCGCGCTGAACATCGTCCCCGACCGGGCCGAGCTGTTGTTTGAGTTCCGCCACCTTGCCGCCGACGCCCCAGACAGCCTGATGGCGCGCATCCGCGCCCTTGCCGACGACATCGCCACCACCCACGGCGCGGCGATTACGCTGGAGCAGGTCACCGCCTACCCCGGTCTGGACACCCCCGCCGACGCTGAGGTCACGCGCCTTGTCCAGCGCCTTGCCCGCAACCAGACGCTGACCAAGGTCGCCTTTGGGACAGAGGCCGGTTTCTTTGACGCCCTTGGCATCCCCACCGTTGTCTGCGGGCCCGGCGACATGGAGGCGCAGGGCCACAAACCGGACGAATACCTGCTGCATTCGCAGCTGGACGCCTGCGACTCGATGCTCGACTCGGTGCTCGACCATCTCGGCTGACCTTGCGAGGAATTCAATGTCGCTCAAAAATCATGCGTCTGCGGCATCTTTTTGTGCAACCATACGGGCGGCGGCAGGAAAACCCGTTTTTCGGCGCGTCTTAGGCTAAGGCTAATGACCGCTGAGGCAGTCGTTGCTTCTGACCTTCGGACGGCCTTTCTATGCTCCTGCCAGCAATCGGACCAAAGGCGGGGCGCGCGTGGCAACAGAAACATCCAATGCGATCGACGTGCAAAACGCGGTCAAACGGTACGGCGATTTCACCGCTCTCAAACGCGTGTCGTTATCGATCCGGGACAATGAGTTCTTTACCCTGCTTGGCCCCTCTGGATGTGGCAAGACCACGCTCTTGCGGATGATCGCCGGGTTTGAGGACGTGACCGAGGGCGCGATCCACCTGTTCGGCGACGACATCGTAACCCTGCCGCCGCACAAGCGCCCGATCAACACGGTGTTCCAGAACTACGCCCTGTTTCCGCATATGACCGTGCTGGACAACGTCGGTTTCGGCCTTGAAATGCTGGGCAGTACCAAGTCAGAGGCCCGCGCCCGCGCGGGCGAGGTGCTGGAAATGGTGCAACTGTCGCAATTCGCGGCGCGCAAGCCATCGCAACTGTCGGGCGGTCAGCAACAACGTGTGGCCCTTGCCCGCGCGCTGGCACCGCGCCCCAAGGTGCTGCTGCTGGACGAACCGCTGAGCGCGCTGGACCTCAAGCTGCGCAAGGCGATGCAGATTGAGCTGAAGCACCTGCAACGCGACACCGGCATCACCTTTATCTTTGTCACCCATGATCAGGAAGAGGCGCTGACCATGTCCGACCGGATCGCCGTCATGTCCGCCGGTGAGGTGCAGCAACTGGGCGACGCGCGTGAGATCTATGACCGTCCCCGAAACATGTTTGTCGCGGATTTCATCGGCGAGACTAACCTGCTGGAGGTCACGGTCGATACCGTGACCGATGGTCAGGCTGCCTGCCATCTGGGCGGCGGTAACCGTCTGACCTGCGACGCGGTCGAGGGCATCGGGCAGGGCGCAAAGGTCCACATGTCGCTGCGCCCCGAACGGCTGACCCTGTCCGCTGACCCCACACAGGGCGACAGCCTGAAGGGCCGCGTGCGCGAGAACATCTTTTCCGGCACCGACATCTCGACCATTCTGGACCTTGCTGACGGACCGGAATTTCGTGTCCGCGCGCCCAATTCCAGCCGGGGCGACAGGCGCACCTTTGATCCAGGCACAGAGGTCTTCGTCAACATGGAGCAGGGGGCCGCGCGCCTCCTGATAGACTGATGGCAGGCGGTGCCGCCACGGGCGGATCATCGACCAGTGATACCTATGCCCCGGCACGCGGCTGGCTGTTGCTGCCCGCATGGGTGAGCTTGGGCATTCTCGTCCTCGCCCCGGTCACGATGATGCTGATCTATTCCTTCCTGACCAAGGAATTTCGCGGCGGCGTGATCTGGGAGTTCAGCCTTGCCGCCTACGACCAGTTCTTCTTCGATCGCGGCCTGTTCGGGGATGACCCGCCACGGATCGAATGGACCTATATCCAGATCTTCTGGCGTTCTATCTGGCAGGCCGGGGCGGCGACGATCCTCAGCCTCGTGATCGGCTTTCCCACCGCCTATTTCATCGCCACGCGGCCCGCCGCCCAGCGCACGTTCTGGCTGTTCCTCGTCACCATCCCCTATTGGGTCAACCTTTTGATCCGCACCGTGTCGATGAAATTCCTGCTGCGCGACCAAGGGCCCTTGAATGAGGCGCTGCTGGGCATCGGCATCATCAGCGAGCCGCTGTCCATCGTGAACACCAACGTTGCCGTGCAACTGGGGCTGTTCTATTCCTACCTGCCATTCATGGTGCTGCCGATCTACGCCGCCGTGGAACGCTATAACTTTACCCTCTCCGAGGCGGCCTCGGACCTTTACGCCCCCCGCTGGACGGTGCTGCGACGCATCCTGCTGCCGTCGGTGAAACCGGGGATCGTGGCGGGCTGTATCCTTGTGTTTGTGCCCTCCATGGGATCGTTCCTTGCCCCCGACCTGCTGGGCGGGGCCAAGAATTTCATGATCGGGTCGCTGATTGAGGAACAGTTCAAGGGCAACGCCGGCAACTGGCCCTTTGGCGCAGCGGCGTCGATGATCCTGTTGACGCTGGTGCTGATCATCCTGCTCGTCCTCGCCCGGCAACAAAGCAAGGCGGAGGGCTGACATGGCTGCGCGCAAATACGACCTCCGCGTCTACCCCGGCTTTCGCGCCATTACGATCCTTTGCCTTGTGATCCTCTATGCGCCACTGGTGGTGGTGACGGTCTACAGCTTTAATTCCTCGCCCTCGATCACGAATTGGGAAGGCGTCAGCCTGCGCTGGTACGCGGATGTCTTTACCGGCCCGGAAAGCGGCAAGTTCAAGCTGGCGGCGCGAAACAGTTTCATCATCGCAATCATCGCGGCTAGCGTCGCCACCGCCATCGCCACACTGTCCGCCACGGCCATCCTGCGGGCAGGCAAATACAAACTTCGCATGGTGTCGTTTGGCCTGATCTCACTGCCGCTGATGGTGCCGGAGATCGTGACCGCCGTGGCGACGCTGATCTTTTTCAACGCCATCGGCTTTGACCGGGGGCTGCTGACGATCCTCTTGGCGCATATCGCCTTTTGCATCCCCTTTGCCTATCTGCCCATCGCGGCCCGGATGCAGGGGATCGAGGCGACCTATGAACAGGCCGCGATGGATCTGTATGCCACCCGCAGGCAGGCATTCACCCGCATTCTGCTGCCGCTGATGGCGCCGGGGATTGTGTCAGGTTTCATACTGGCCTTTATCGTGTCGCTGGATGATTTCATCATCACCAATTTCGTCAAAGGCGCGGGGATCGAGACCCTGCCCACAGCGATCTTTGGCGCGGTCAAACAGGGCATCAAGCCCAACATCATGGCCATTTCCACCATGCTCTTGGGCGTGTCGGTGGTGATGGTCACCCTGTCATGGCTGATCAGCCGCAAAGACAAGACAAAATGATCCAACAGAGGGGAACGACAATGAAAAAACTGATGACGACAACCGTGGCGGCGCTGGCGCTGACCGCTGGCATGGCGGCAGCCGAGGGCAAACTGGTGGTCTATCACTGGTTCGAATACATCCCGCAGGAGGTGCTGGACAAGTTCGCAGAGGAACATGACGTCGAGGTGGTCATGGACACCTATGACAGCAATGAGGCGCTGCTTGCCTCGCTCAAGGCTGGGGCCATCGGCACCTATGACGTGGCCGTTCCGGGCGACTACATGGTACAGATCATGGCCGGTGAGGCCCTGCTGGACACCATCAAGGACGGCGAACTGGCCAACAAGGGCAACATCCTGCCGCAATGGGCCGACCCGTCCTTTGATCCGGGCCGCGCGCATTCGATCCCGTACCAGTGGGGATCAACCTCATTCGCCGTGAACCGCGACGTTTATGACGGCGACATCAACACCACCGACATCCTGTTCAACCCGCCCGCCGAACTGTCGGGCAAGATCAACATGCTGGACAGTCAGGGTGAGGTCATGGCCATGGCCGCGCTGCACATGGGCATCCCGCAGTGTTCGACCGACCGCGATCAACTCAAGGCGCTGAACGCCATGCTGCAAGAGGCCAAGACGCACTGGGCCTCGTTCAACTCGGACACCGCGAAAGAGGTGCTGGTGTCGGGCGACGCTGCCGTCGGCCAGATCTATGACGGCTTCGCCGCCAAGGCGCGTGAGGAAGGGGCCAACACCGAATACGCCTTTCCGACGCAGGGCTATATCGTCTGGATGGACAATGTCGTGCTGCTCAAGGACGCGCCGAACCGTGACAACGCGCTGAAATTCATGGATTTCCTGCTGGAGCCGGAAAACATAGCCGCCGTCACCAACTATGCGCGTTATGTGTCGGGCGTGGACGGGGTAACGCCGTTCCTTGATCCCGCTCTGGCAACGCAGCCCGAGTCCAACCCGCCTGCAACTGCCGGGGAAGGCGTGTTCATTCAGGTCTGCGATCAGGCCACGCAAGAGGTCTATGACCAGATCTGGACCAACCTGAAAAAGTGATCACTTGTACCTATGAAACGACTGGAGGAGCGCAATGCGCTTCTCCTTGCGTTTGACGGCAACGCCACCTGTCCTAGGTTCAGGCGACACGCGCCTCATCTGACATGGCCCCAAGCGTCCGCGCGGGCCATGTCACCATGATAACCGCGCAGCCCTGACAGTCCGCCGCGCGCAACGTCTGTTCCAGCGCGTCAAGCGGGCAGTCCAGCAACTGTTGGGTGGGTTTGGAGACGTCGACGCCCAAACGAATGCGCGTTTTCGGCGACAGGCCCCGCGCCAGCAGATCATCGCGAATCCGCCCCGCTTGCCCCACCGACATGTAAAACACCGATGTCGTCCCCGGTGAGGCGAGGCGTGTGCTATCGGGCAATGCCGCGCCCGCCTGCGCCATTCCCGTCGTCAAGATCAGCGTATCGGATACTCCGCGTTCGGTCAGCGTCTCCCCCATAGCGGCGGCCGCAGCAGAGGCAGCTGTGATGCCCGGTACAACGTCCACGTCAATGCCCGCCGCCCGGATTGCGGTCAGCTCCTCACCCACGCGGCCAAAGACACCCGGATCGCCGGATTTCAGCCGCACCACACGGCGACCCCTGCGCGCCTCGGCCACGATCACCGCGTTGATGCGGTCCTGCGGCCATGCATGCGCGCCAACCACCTTGCCCACGTAGACCCGCTCGGCATCGCGGCGCGCCAGTTCCAGCACGTCGGCATCGACCAACCGGTCGTAAAAGATCACGTCGGCCTCTTGCATGCGCTCGACCGCCCGCAGGGTCAGCAGGTCTCGCGCACCCGGCCCCGCCCCGACAAGCGAGACGTGCCCTTTGGTCTTGGTCTGCGGCGCACCACCCGCCGCGATGGCTGCCTTGATTTCTTGAGCCGCCTCGCGTTCGTTGCCGCGAGTCCATGTGCCGCGCGGCCCGCCCTTGAACACCCAGGCCCAGAAAGGGCGGCGCTGGTCGCGCGGCACACGCGCCTCAACCACCGGGCGCAAGCGCCCCGCCAAAGCCGCCAGCCCACCAAGGTTCGGCGGCAGGCTTTCCTCCAGCCGCGTCTTGATTTCGCGTGTCAGCACAGGCGCGGTGCCCTCACTGCCGATGGCGATCACAACCGGGTCGCGGTCCACCAGCGCCGGGGTGGTCAGGTCGCACAGGTCGGGTCGGTCCACCACATTCACCGGGCAGCGCACCGCCTGCGCCAACCCGTGCACCGCCGCGTCCAGACCCGGACAGCCGGTTGCGATGAACCCCATCGCCGCGCCATCGAACACCTCAGCGGTCAGGCGCGGGACATGACGCGCCCGCCCCTCTGCCACCAGCGCCTGCAATTCCGCGTCCAGATCGGGCGACACCAAAACGATCTCTGCATCGGTCTTGAGGATCAGCCGGGTTTTCTGCGCCGCCTGCTCGCCCCCGCCCACGATCACGACGCGGCGGCCCGAAGTACGAATGAACATCGGAAAGCTTTTCATGGCTGTCTCCTAGGCCGATTGCAGGACGGAACGGGCGCGCCAGAGCGCGGTCAGGTCGGGCGCGGCGCCCAATGTGTCAAAGGCCAGCGCGGCCGTGCCCAGCACGATCTGGCGGGCAAACTCGGGGCCATTGTCGTCTTGCCATAGCGCGGTCAGCGCCTCAGTCGGCAGGTCCAGATCGGACAGCCGCCGATGATCCTGCACGCGGGCCGGATAGCTGCCCTGCCACGGCACGCCGTCCCGCAGGCCAAAGCCCGCGATCTCCATGCCGGGATGCCGTTCAAACTCACCGCCGCCGCCTTTGATGACGCTCAGGTTGCGCCAGTCCAATAGCTGTGCCGCATCCGCCTGCAACAGGCGGTAAGACGGGTGAAAGACCCCCTGCACGCTGGCGCTGGCGCGGCCCGGATTCAGCATCCGGCAAACCGTGTTCACGCAGGACCGCAGGCCCAGAGTGCGCCGCAGATCCAGCAGGCGGAACAGCGCGGGATGCGCGGCCTCCAGCGGCAAATAGGCGATACCCTGTCCGTCCAAAGCGCGGGTCGCAGCCTCGGGCGTTGCTACCACCGGGATGCCCAGCGCCGTCAGCCCCTGCCGGATGGCCGGGTCCGGCCCGTTCCAGCCGTGCAACAGCACGCGCGCGCCGCTGCCCGCGACCAGCTTTGCCGCCAACAGGAACCACGGCAGGCCGCGCGTGCGACCCGCCGCATAGCAAGGCCAGTCCAGATCGGCCTGCAGCCAGTCCGCCAAGGGGGCCTGTGCGGCACGGGCGAACCCGGCGATTTCCTCCGCCGTCTCGCCCTTCATCCGCAACAACATCAGCAGCGCGCCAACCGCCTCTGGCGCGGCCCCTGCCAGCATCTGCGCCATGGCGTCGGCGGCCTCATCCTCGGTCAGCGACCGCGACCGGCCTGGCCCGCGCCCAAGCGTGCGGACATGGTCCGACAGGCTCATTCCGCCGCTTCCTTGGCCTGAACCATGGTCAACAGGTCCGCTAGTTCCGGGCGGCAAGAACCGCAGTTTGTGCCCGCTTGCAGCGCGGCACCGATGGCTGCGACCGACATCAGGCCTTGATCCTCGATCCCGGCAAGGATGGTGTTCACCCCCACCCCGAAGCAGGAACACAGGATCGGTCCCGGGTCCGGCACATCCGCAGGCGACCGCCCCGACAACAGGCTCTGGTCAGGGGCATCCGGCAAGGTGGCAAGGTAGTCGCGCATCACCGCAACAGGTGTCGGCGACACGAACAACGCCGCAACCAGCCGACCGTTTTCGCGGAACGCCAACCGTGCAACACCCTGCCCCGGCCCATGCACAGAGGTCAGGTCTGCCTCTGGCAGATCGAATAGGCGACGCGCTGCGACCTCCCAATTGACTGGCGTGTCCAACCCCGCCAGTTCCGCGCGGCACCCTGCACTGGTCGTGCTGAGTGCCCAATAATCGACGTGCGGTGCCATCGGACGGGCCGACACAGCGAACCCGTACCACGCCGCTTGCAGGCGGGTCACACGCACGACGCTGGCCTTGCTTTCGGGCTGACCGGACACAGGATCGGTCACCGCCGCCACCAGCGCATCAATCCGGGCCGAGGGCGCGGTTTCTCCGGTCCAGTGCATCGGTGCAAAAACCTGTCCGGGCTGAACGGCATCGGTGATCCGCGCCCGCAAGATGGCCTTGCCCTGCGGGCTGTCTAACGTCACCAGATCGGCGGGACCGATCCCAAGGGCGCGCGCATCCTGCGGATGAATCTCGACAAACGGCTCTGCCAGATGGGCGGACAGACGTGGCGACAGGGCTGTGCGGGTCATCGTGTGCCACTGGTCACGGGTGCGTCCGGTGTTCAGCACAAATGGATAGCGCGGCGCGGTCCGGGCTGCCGGGGCGCGCCATGAAACGGGCAGAATACGCGCCTTGCCATCGGCATGATAAAAGCCACCCTCCGCGAAAAAGCGCCCGCCCTGACGGGACGCCGACACCGGCCATCGGGTGGGGGCCAGCGCGGCATAGCCCTCTGCGCCAAGGTCTTGCAGGCCGGAAATGTCGAAATCCCGCCCGAACCGTCCGGCAATACCCGACAGCGCGGCGTATTCGCGAAAAATCTCAACCGGCGACTGATAGTCGAACGCCTCTCGCCACCCCATGCGGCAACCGACCTCTGCCAAGATCTCCCAGTCAGGTCGCGTCGCACCGGGTGCAGGCAGGATCGCGCGCTGGCGGCTGATGGTGCGGTCGGAATTGGTGACGGTGCCGTCCTTCTCCGCCCACGCACTGGTGGGCAGCAACACATCCGCCAATCGTGCGGTGTCCGTGGCGGCGGTGATGTCGCTGACGACCGTAAAGGGGCAGGCCGCGATGGCGTCGCGCACCGCATCGGCATCGGGCATCGACACGGCGGGGTTGGTGTGGATGATCCACAGCGCCTTGATCCGCCCATTGCCCACGGCGCGAAACATGTCCACCGCCTTGAGGCCCGGACGGTCCGGCACAAAGGGGGCCGCCCAGAAATCGCGCACGGCTGCGCGGTGATCGGCGTTTTCCAGATCCAGATGACAGGCCAGCATATTCGACAGCCCGCCCACCTCGCGCCCCCCCATGGCGTTGGGCTGGCCGGTAACCGATAGCGGGCCAGAGCCCGGCTTTCCAACGCGGCCGGTGGCAAGGTGACAGTTCAGAATCGCGTTGACCTTGTCGCTGCCACTGCTGGACTGGTTCACGCCTTGGCTGAAGATGGTGACAACCTTTTCGGTGCCGATCCAGAGGCGGCAGAACTCGGCGATCTGTGCGGCATCCAGGCCGGTGACAGCATCGTCATCCAACGCTGCCTGTTCCAGCGCGGCCTCCAGACCCTGCGTGTGTGTCAGATAGCTGTGATCCAGTGCGCCAGCCCTGTCGATCTCGACCAGCAGCCGGTTGAACAGCGCCACATCCGATCCCGGTTGCAACGCCAGATGCATGTCGGCCCCGTCACAACTTGCCGTTCGGCGCGGGTCGATCACCACAATCTTGGTGCCGCGCTTTTTCCGTTCCGCCAGTACACGCTGATACAGTACCGGATGGCACCATGCGAGGTTCGACCCCACCAGCACCACAAGATCCGCCTCTTCGAGATCCTCATAGGTGCCGGGAACCGTGTCCGTGCCAAAGGCGCGCTTGTGTCCCGCCACGGTCGAGGCCATGCAAAGCCGCGAGTTGGTGTCGATATTGGCCGAGCCGATGAACCCTTTCATCAGCTTGTTGGCGACGTAGTAGTCCTCGGTCAGCAACTGGCCAGAGACGTAGAAGGCCACGCTGTCGGGGCCGTGCCGGGCGATGGTCTCTGAGAACCGCTCTGCCACCGTGTCCAGCGCCGTATCCCAATCGACCTCCTGCCCGCCGATCTGCGGAGCCAGCAGCCGCTGCCCCAACCCCACCGTTTCGCCCAGCGCCGAGCCTTTGGAACACAGCCGCCCGCGGTTTGCCGGGTGGTCGGGATCGCCGCGCACGTCCAGCCCGCCCGCACCGTCCGGCGTCAGCAGAACACCACAGCCCACACCGCAATAGGGGCAGGTCGAGCGGACGGCCTCACACCCGGCCCCGTCCATCACGCGACGCTCCGCTGGCGCAGCACAGAGCCGTCGATCTGGATGCGCCCGGCGTCGACGCGCACCGGATAGGTGGCGATGCGCCCCTCATCCGCGCCCTGCGCCTGACCGGTGTTCAGATCAAAGACCCAGTTGTGTAGCGGGCATGTCACCGATTGCCCGTGCACGATCCCGTCGGACAGCGGCCCCCCCTTGTGCGGGCAGGTGTCGGAGACGGCAAAGACCTCATCCGCAGCCGTCCGAAAGACGGCAATACAGCCGACGTTGGTTTTCAACACGCGTGCGCCGCGCAGCGGCACCTCATCAATCGCGCCAATGTCGATCCAGCTCATTCCGCCGCCTCCAGTGTCAGATCGGCGAGCGGCTGATAGCGCTCTGCCTGTTGTGCGTGCTCTGCCCACGGGTCCTTGCGGTAGATCTGCTGCGACAGCTCAAACGCCGCGATCAGACGCTTGCGTTCCTGAAGGTCGTCAACGACGCGCTCTTTGACCCAGTCCAGACCGACCTTGGCGACCCATTTATACGCCCGGTCCAGATACTTGGCGTTCTCGCGATAGAGCTGGACAAAGGCTACGGTCAGATCGATGGCCTCTTGTTCCGTCGCGGCGACGGCCAGCCCTTCGGTTTCCTTCAGGTCCATGCCCGCCGCACCCGCGACGCTGACCTGATAACCGCTGTCGACGCAGATGATTCCCACGTCTTTGCACGTCGCCTCGGCGCAGTTGCGCGGACAGCCAGAGACCGCCAGCTTTACCTTGTGCGGCGTCCATGACCCCCACAGCAGCTTTTCCAGCTTGATCCCCAAACCGGTGGAATCCTGCGTGCCAAAGCGGCAGTGATCGGTGCCGACACAGGTTTTGACCGTGCGCAACCCCTTGGAATAGGCGTGCCCGCTGACCATCCCGGCCTTGTTCAGATCATCCCAGATGAACGGCAAATCCGCCCCTTTGACGCCCAGCAGGTCGATCCGCTGGCCACCCGTCACCTTGACGGTCGGGACGTTGTATTTGTCCGCCGCATCGGCAATGGCGCGTAACTCATCCGCGGTGGTGATCCCGCCCCACATGCGCGGCACCACGCTGAAGGTGCCGTCCTTCTGGATGTTGGCGTGCTTGCGCTCATTGACGAACCGCGACTGCGGATCATCAAGGTATTCCACCGGCCAATCCGCCAGCAGGTAGAAATTCACCGCCGGGCGGCAGACATGGCAGCCGTTGCGCGTCTTCCAGCCCAGTTCCTGCCAAACCGCCTCCTGCGATTTCAGTTCCTGCGATTTGATCAACAGGCGCACGTCCTCATGCGTCAGGTCGCAACAGGTGCAGATCGGCTGCGCTGTCGGCATCTGGAAACTGTCGCCCAGCGTGACCTGCAACACCTGCTCGACCAGCCCGGTGCATGTCCCGCAAGAGGCGCTCGCCTTTGTCGTGGCCTTGATCGCGCCAAGATCGGTGGCGCCCCCGGCGATCGCCTCGACGATCTGTCCTTTGCAAATGCCGTTGCAACCGCAGATTTCCGCCTCAGGCGGCAAGGCTGCAACGGCTGAGAGAGGGTCCGTTTGGCCACCTCCCTGATAGGCGGGTCCAAAGATCAGCGTCTCGCGCATCTCTTCGATGTCGGTGCCGTCCTTGATCAGCCCGAAGAACCAATTGCCATCGGCGGTATCGCCGTACATCACCGCACCGATCAGGCGGTCGTCCTCCAGCACCAGCCGCTTGTAGATGCCGCGCGCCGGGTCGCGGAACACGATGTCTTCGCGCCCCTCGCCCTCGGCAAAGTCACCGGCGCTGAACAGGTCACAACCGGTGACTTTCAGCTTGGTTGCGATGTCCTTGACGACAAAGGCCGCCGGATCACCCATCAGCGTCTGCGCCAGCACCTTGGCCTGATCGTACAGCGGCGCGACCAAACCAAAGAGATGCCCGTTGAAGTCGACGCATTCGCCAACCGCGAAAATATCCGGATCCGACGTCATCATCTGCGCATCGATCTCGATGCCGCGCGCCACGCTTAGGCCCGCATCCGTTGCCAGCCGGATCTCCGGACGGATGCCCACGGCCATGACCACCAGATCGGCGGGCAAAGTCTCGCCGCTTTCCAGCAGCACCGCCTCGGCGCGGTCCTCTCCCAAAATCGCCTTGGTCGAGGCCTGGGTCTTGATGGTGATGCTGCGCTTTTCCAGATCGCGGCGCAACAGATAGCCTGCGGATTCGTCCAGTTGGCGCTCCATCAGGTGGCCGTTCAGATGCAAGACAGTGACATCCATCCCGCGCAGGGACAGTCCGGCGGCCGCCTCTAGCCCCAACAGGCCACCACCGATGACAACGGCGCTGCCGCCCTTGCCTGCCGCCTCGACCATCGCGTTGGTATCGTCCAGATCGCGGTAAGTGATCACCCCCGGCAGATCCTTGCCCGACACCGGAATGATGAACGGCGCGGACCCGGTGGCAATCACCAGCTTGTCATAGGGCACCTCGCCCCCGGCGCCATGTACCGTTTTTGTGTCGCGATTGATGGCAGTCACCGCCTCGCCAAACCGACAGGTCACACCGCGCGCGGCGTACCAATCGGCGTCATGGGTGATGATTTCCTCATAGGTCTTTTCGCCCGACAGGACGGGGGACAGCATGATGCGGTTATAGTTTCCACGCGGTTCGGCATTGAACAGGGTGATGTCCCATTTGTCCGGCTCTGCGTCGGTCAGATGCTCCAGCACCCGGCCAGAGGCCATTCCGGCCCCGATGACGACAAGTTTCTGTTTCATGTCATGTGACCTCTCAAATGTACCAGGCGACGATATGCGCCAGCTCACCGCCCTTGTGGATCGGCACGGCAACCATGGTGCTGTAGCCCGCGCTCAGCCCGGCCTGACCGTATTGCACCACCGGCAACCCGGTGCCGATCACCCGCCCGATGGCCCCCTGAAAACCGGTCACGCGGCGTTCGTTGCCCGCGTTGTCAGGATCGCCCAAGGTGCCCTCTCGTGCGCAGATGCCATCCACCAGCAGCGCGGCATTGTCCCCGGCTCGGGCCTTGCGTGCGTCCCACAGCTCAAACCGGCGGGCGATGGGGGTGCCGCGTGCCGACAGCAGCGTCATGACATAGGTCTTGTCATGCGGCACCGGCACCGGCAGCCCCAGACCCGTGGTCAGACCCGCCTCACCCGCGCTCTCCGCGCGAATGAACCGATAGCCAGAGCCAAGATCGCGCATCAGCATCGGATGACCCGACACCCAGACACCCCCGGGCAAGCCCTGCCCCTTGGGGAAACTGGTGTGCTGGCTGACCCATTCGAAATGCTTGGCTGCGCCGTAATAACCGTCATCCAGCAACAGCAACCCGTCCTCTTCGTGCCAGACCTCGATCGCACCGGTGCGGGCGTCATCATCGCCGCACAACACCACAAGAACCGCCTTCAACTCATCTTCGTCAAAGATCGGCATCGCCACCGCACTGGTCAGGCCCGCCTCTGCCGCGGCCTCTGTCCGCTTGAAGTATGAGCCGTCAAAGCCCTTGAGCACCACGGGGCGTTCTTCGGCCCACGCCTTGCCCGGCAGGCCCTCGCCCTTGGCAAATTCCGTCCCGCGAGAAGTCTCCGCAAAGGCTGTCAGATCGCCATAGCTGCCCTCGACCAGCTTCAGCACGCCGCCCTCTGGCACCCAGACCTCTGTGACCTGAATGAATGTGCGGGTGGGGGTGTCGATAACCACGTCCATCATGCGGCCTCCTTGTTGTCTGCTTTGGCCGCGGCGGTGGCCGTCTTGGGTTTTGCGCCGTGTTCGTATTCTTCGAGAAAGCCCAGAACCTGCTCGCGGTAGTGGTAGTAATCGGGGTGTTCGAGCAGCGCCTTGCGGGTGCGCGGGCGCGGCAGATCGACGTTGACGATCTTGCCAATCGTGGCCTGCGGACCGTTGGTCATCATGACCACGCGGTCGGCCAGCAGGATCGCCTCATCGACGTCATGGGTCACGCAGACGGCGGTGACCTTGGTCCGCGACCAGACCTCCATCAGAACCTCTTGCAGTTCCCAACGGGTCAGGCTGTCCAGCATCCCGAACGGTTCATCCAGCAGCAGCAGCTTGGGCGACAGGGCAAAGGCCCGCGCGATGCCGACGCGCTGTTTCATGCCGTTCGACAGGTCGACAGCGGGCTTGTCCATCGAGTCCGCCAGACCCACGCGTTCCAGATAGTAGTCCACCACGTCCTGCCGCTCGGACCGGCTGGCGCGGGGATAGACCTTGTCGACGCCGATGGCGCAGTTTTCGCGCGCCGTCAGCCATGGGAACAACGAAGGCGACTGGAACACCACCGCGCGTTCGGGATCGGCCCCTTCAACGTGGCGACCGTCCAGCTTGATCGCGCCCTTGGAGATCGCGTTCAGACCGGCGGCCATGGTCAGCACCGTCGACTTGCCACAGCCCGAATGTCCGATCAGCGAGATGAACTCTCCCCGGTCCATCTTGAGGTTGAAATCCTCGACCACCGTCAGCGGGCCCTTGGGCGTCGCATAGACCTTGTGCAACTGGCTGAAGTCGAGAAAGCGTTCCTCGATCATCCCCTCTTGCGCGTCTTTGATAACCTTCGGGACGCCGTGGATGGGCGTCACGTCGGGCAGCACCTTGCTGCCTTCGGCGCGCGCCTTGATGCCCACATCCATCAGGTAGGTGGTGACAGCGGCGCGCAACGCCTTGAACCGGTCGTCATGGTTCATCGCCGTGCGGTCACGCGGGCGCTCGATCCCTACCTTGAACTCTTCACCCAAGGTCCCATCCGGATTCAACGCGATGATGCGGTCCGCCAGCAGGATCGCCTCATCCACGTCGTTGGTGATCAGCACGCAGGTCTTCTTGTCCGCCTCCCAGATATGCTCAATCTCTTCGGCAAGGTTGCCGCGGGTGAGCGCGTCCAGTGCCGACAACGGCTCATCCAGCAGCAGCACCTCGGGCGACATCGCCAGTGCCCGCGCCACGTTCACCCGTTGGCGCATCCCGCCCGACAGTTCCGCCGGACGGCGCGTGGCGGCATGGGACAGGCCAACCATCTGCACATATTGCGCGACCTTGGCGGCTTTATCCGCCGATCGCATCTTCGGGAACACCGTGTCGACCGCCAGCCGCACATTCCCCTCAACCGTCAGCCAGGGCATCAGCGAATAGTTCTGAAAGATCACCCCGCGCTCACGCCCCGGTCCGGTGATCGGCTCACCGCGAAAGGTGACGCTGCCCTTGGTGGGCTGTTCCAGCCCGGCCATCAGGTTGATCAGCGTGGTCTTTCCGGTGCCGGAAAAGCCCAGCAGCACCAGAAACTCCCCCTCTTCGACGCTCAGGTCGATGTTCTTGAGCACGTGGCTGGCATGGGTGCCGGTGCCAAAGCTTTTTGAGACGTTCTTGAATTCGATCACAGCCATGTCGCTCACCGATTGTTCGAGAAGGTGAAAAAGGACTGCAACGCGAACATCACGCGATCCAGTAGGAAGCCGATGATGCCGATGGTCAGGACGGCGACCATGATCTTGGCCAGCGACTGGCTGGAGCCGTTCTGGAACTCATCCCAAACGAACTTGCCCAGACCGGGGTTCTGCGCCAGCATTTCAGCGGCAATCAGCACCATCCAGCCCACACCCAGCGACAGCCGCAGCCCGGTAAAGATCAGCGGCAATGCCGAGGGCAGCACCAGCTTGGTGATCTTGGTATAGGTGTTCATCTTGAGCACCTTCGAGACGTTCACCAGATCCTTGTCGATGCTCGCCACTCCCAGCGCCGTGTTGATCAGCGTCGGCCAGAGCGAACACAGCGTCACCGTGATGGCCGAGATCAGGAACGACTTGGCGAACAGCCCGTCATTGCTGGTGTACATGGCAGACACGATCATCGTGACAATCGGCAACCACGCCAGCGGCGAAACCGGTTTGAAGATCTGCACCAGCGGGTTAATCGCAGCATTAGCCGTGGCCGACAGACCCGCCATGATGCCCAGCGGCACCGCGATGATTGTGGCCAGCAAGAAGCCGAAGAAGACCGTTTTGATAGAGGTCCAGATCTGCTGATAATAGCTGGGCGCGCCAGTGTAGGCGATGGATTTGACCTTGTCCGGTTCACCGGCATCGATGAACTTCTGGTTGCGCTTTTCAACCATGGTCTCGAACTTGGCCTGCTTGGCAGCCTTGGCGAGCGCGTCGTCATGCAGGTTCAGCGCCTCTTCCCAGACCTGCGCCGGTCCGGGCACCGCGCCCAGCGACGTCTGCACCTTGGGGGCCAGCGTGCCCCAGAGCATCAGAAAGACCATGATGGCGATCAGCGGCACCGCCAGCAGGCGCCAGATCTCTTTCATTTGGGCGGCGGGATTGTCCCCCGCGGCCACCCGCAGGATCGGCGTGATCCAGTTCAGACCAAAGGCCTGCAACCATTTGTCAGCCGTGTTGATACGGGTGAAAAGTCGGGCGCGGCGGGCCTCTTTGGCCTCAGCTGCGGTGAATTCGGGATCTACGGTCGTCATGTCTTGCGGTCCTCGATCTGAGGGGGGAGGCCCCGGGTCTACGCCCGGGGCGCGATGTACTTGATGGAACGCGCCCCGGACCTGTGATCCGGGGCCTCAGGGATTGGCCGGGATCAGCCTTTGACCTCGGCGCCGACAACGGTCTGCGCGCCCTTCAGGCCGATCGGCAGGCTTTCGAGGTACGCGTTGGGAGCGCGGCCGTCATATTCGATGCCGTCGATGATATCGGCCGCCGGGGTCGGCGCCTTGTAGCCATCGCTGTCCCAGGGGAAGTCGGCCTCATTCGCCAGACCTTCGTCGACCAGCATCCGGGCCGCTTCCAGATAAATATCCGGGCGGTAGACCGACTTGGCGACCTCATCGAACCAGTCATCCGACTTAGGCTCTGCGATCTGGCCCCAGCGGCGCATCTGCGTCAGGTACCAGACCGCGTCCGAGTAGAAGGGATAGGTGGCGTTGTAGCGGAAGAAGACGTTGAAGTCGGGCACCTCGCGCTTGTCGCCCTTTTCGTATTCGAATGTGCCGGTCATCGAGTTGGCGATCACGTCATAGTCCGCACCAACGTATTCCGCGCGGCTCAGGATCTCGACCGCCTCGGGGCGGTTGGCGTTGTCGTTCTCGTCCAGCCAGATGGCCGCGCGGATCAACGCCTTGGTCACTGCGATGGCGGTGTTGGGGTTGGCCTCGGCGAATTCCGCGGAGATGCCAAACACCTTTTCCGGGTTGTTCTTCCACAGTTCATAGTCGGTGATCACCGGCACGCCGATACCCTTGAAAACCGCCTGCTGGTTCCACGGCTCACCCACGCAATAGCCGTGGATTGTACCCGCCTCCAACGTGGCGGGCATCTGCGGCGGCGGCGTCACGGACAACAGCACATCGGCGTTGATCTGGCCGGTGATATTGTCGGGCGAATAGAATCCCGGGTGCAACCCGCCAGCCGCCAGCCAGTAGCGCAGTTCATAATTGTGGGTAGACACCGGGAAAACCATGCCCATGTTGAACGGCTTGCCTTCGGATTTGAACTGTTCGACCACCGGGGCCAGCGCAGTTGCCGAAATCGGGTGCACCGGCTTGCCGTCTTCCTGCGGGATATTCGGCTTCATCATTTCCCAGACCTCATTCGACACGGTGATGCCGTTGCCGTTCAGGTCCATCGAAAAGGGGGTGATGATATGTGCCTCTGTGCCGAACCCGATGGTCGCCGCCAGCGGTTGACCGGCCAGCATATGCGCACCGTCCAGCTGCCCGCCGATGACGCCGTCCAGCAGCACCTTCCAGTTGGCCTGCGCCTCAAGCGTGACAAACAGGCCCTCGTCCAGAAAATAGCCATTCTCGTAGGCCACGGCGAGCGGTGCCATATCGGTCAGTTTGATAAACCCAAAGGTCAGCTCATCTTTTTCAAGCTCAAGCATCTGGGCAAAAGCAGGGCTGACTAGAGCGGTGGTCGCCGCGAGGGAGAGGAGGAAAGACTTCATTCGGTCGGTTCCTTAACTTGGGGGCGCCCGGGTCCGTCGCGAAACACCGGGCAAAACAAAAAGCCGCAAACACGCCCTGTCTATGAGGACAGAGAGTGAGCGGCGTTGCTCGGGATAATCCCATTCGGTGGGAGGTATGTCGCGCGGTGCACGTCGTTGTGCTCCGGTGAACTCAGGATTTGCGAAAGCCCCGTTTCGATCAAGTCCTTTTGCTGCGGTGCCGCGAAAATTCAGATTTTCCGGGCCAACCTACGCCGCAGCGCCGCATTCTTAGGCATCAACTTGCCTCGGGATCAAAAATGCGCCCATCAAAGAACGCATCAGGCGGCAACAGGATCTGTCCTTTCTGAGAGGCAACCGCCGTCGTTTCCCGAATCGCGCCCTCTAGTTTCTCGGATGCGCCGGGCAAATCCGCACTCGTGTTGATTAGTTGCTGGCGGTAAATATCCGACCGAAAGACCTGCGCCGCCGTGGCACGCGCCTGCCCCTCATCCAGACCGAAACGGCGGGCAAGTCGGCTGGCAATCCACTTGGCTTGACTGCGCCAAGGAAAGTTGGCGACCCCGTCATGAAACCCGACAAAGCCCGGCACCTCTCTCTGCTCCGCATGGCCAGAGATCGTGAAGTGGCCGGTCAGCGCACGGTCGATCATCTCTGACGGCAGATCCAGATACGCCTTGTGGGCAAGGATCTCTGCCGCAGAGGTCCGGCTATCAGGGGAATCCAGCCATCTACCCGCCCGCCAGACCGCACGCATCAGCTTGCCCAGCAAATGCGGCTCCGTCTCTGCCCAGTCGGTGCGCACGGCCAGCACCTTTTCCGGTGCCAGCGACCAGATCGCCTTGCCCGGTAATAACAGCGCACCCGCCGCACTTTCCACCGCTTCTGACCCCCAAGGCTCTCCGACGCAAAAGGCATCGACGTCGCCCTCGGCCAAGGCCTGCGCCATCAGCGGCGGCGGCACGGTGCGCACCTCATAGCCGACGCGCGCCATATCCGATGCCTCAAGCCAATAGTGCAGCAGTTCCACATGCATCGAAAACGGAAACGGCACGCCAAAGACCAACGGGCGTTCAGCGGCGGCGGCGAGCGCGCGCGCCGCCGCCCCAGCATCGCGGAAATCAAAGGCAAAGCCCGCCTGCCGCAGGCGCTGTTCCAAAGCACGGCTGACGCCGATCACATTGCCATTCACCGAAAGAACAGACACCGCCGAAATCGGCTGCGTCACGCCGCCCAACCCCATGGCCATTGCCACCGGGACCGGCGACAGCAGATGCGCCGCGTCAACCCGCCCAAAAGCTAGCATATCGCGCACAGACGACCACGACGGAGCGGAAATGAGATCCAGCTCAATCCCCTCTTCGCGCGCAAAGCCCATCTCATGCGCCACAATCAACGGCGCGGCATCCACCAGCGGCACAAAGGCAATCGGCAGCGTCACTGTCTTCATGACAACAGCCCCGATGCAGTCACCAACGCCTCTGCCACCTCGGCCACCCGACGGCCCTGATCCATCGCGGCCTTGCGCAACATGGCATAGGCCTCTTCTTCTTCAATGCCGCGCGCCTTCATCAGCAGGCCCTTGGCGCGGTCGATAACTTTGCGTTCCTCCAAGGCGCGGCGCGTCTCGGCCAATTCGCGGCGCATCTTGCGCACCATCTGGAACCGCGCGATTGCCGCGTCCAATACCGGCTTCACTCGCTCGGGCTTCATCCCGTCGACCACATAGGCCGACAGTCCCGCCTCTACGGCCTCACGCGCAAGATTGCCCGCAGCACTGGAGACGAACATCGCCACTGGACGCTCCATCGGGCCAGAGGCCAGCGTGAGTTCCTCCAGCATGTCACGCGTTGGATTGTCGATGTCGATCAGCACCACATCCGGCGACAAGGCCGCAATCCGCCGCGCAAGGCTCGAGACATTGCCGATCACATGCACCTCATAGGGACCAGACGCCTGCAAGGCATCCACAATCGCGATAGCGCGTTCGCGGTCTTCTTCGACGACAACAATGGTGATCCGGTCACTCATGCTGGTTTGTCACAGCTTGCGGCCGGTCGGACAAGCCAGACCGCCTCAATGGACTGCGCCCGACCGACCATCTGCCCAATAATTGGGCAATATAGCAAGGATGACCGCAGCCACGCCAAGACGGCGCACAAACGAAAAGGGCGACGCCAACGCGCCGCCCCATTCAGTGCCAGTTGACCGGAGAAATCTCCGACCCAACGAGCCAGATCATCCTTGGAACAGCGACAACAGCGACTGCGGTGCCTGGTTGGCGATCGACAGCGCCTGAACACCCAACTGTTGCTGGACCTGCAGCGCCTGCAACCGGGCCGAGGCCTCTTCCATATCGGCATCAACCAACGCGCCAATGCCGGATTTCAACGCGTCGGTCAGCTGTGACACGAAATCGGACTGCGTCTCGATTCGGCCCTGTGCCGAGCCAAAGGCCGCCGCTGCGTCGATGGCGATATCGATCAGGTTCTCCACCTCGGTCAGCGCGGAATCGGCCCCGGCCTGTGTGGTCACGTCGATATTTGCCAGTTCCTCCAGCCGACCGCCGATTGTGGTGTCGGCCACGCCATAGCTGCGCACCTGCACAGAGAAGTTGTCGCCGGCGTTATTGGCGCCGGTGAAATCCAACTGGTTGGCATTTGTGCCGTTCACGGCCGCCTCGATGCCCAGACCCTCGGTGATATCCGAGTTGTCCGCGACATATTTGTTGAACGCGGCAGCAAGACCGCGGGCCACATCCGCCTCTGTGTCGCCATCGCGGGCGACATAGGTGATCTCCTGCCCGCCGGCGGTAGTGGTGGTGTTGAAGGTGGCAAGACCCGCCGCACCAGCGGAAATCTCGATCGAAAAACCGGTGCCTGCGGCCACGGTTGCGGTACCAGCGCCCGCCGTTTGGCCGATGACCGCAAGGGTGGTCGGCTGCGTTGCGTTCCCAGTCAGGGCAATCGCAGCGGCGTTGGCCGCACCCGACGCGGCGTCCGTGCCAATCGCGGTGGCCGAGGCAGACGCCACGTTGATCGACCCAGCGGAGGTGCCCAGATCCTGCTTGCTGACGGTGATGTCAGAGGCAGTCACCCCGGTGCCCGACCGATCCAGCGAGGCAAGGATATTGACCTGGCCGGTCCCGGCGGTCGTTTCGGTATTCGACAGCAGGTTGAGACCGTTGAACTGCGCCGCGCCCACCACAGCGGAAATCTGGTCGCGCAGGGCGTTGATGTCATCCTGGATCTTCGCCCGGTCGACGTTTTCTTCTTGCGCCGCGACGATCCGGGATTTGATCTCGGTCAGCAGCTCTGTCGTGGTTTCCGCCGCCTGACGCGCCACGGAAACGGTCGATTGGCCAAGATTGAGACTGTCTGAAATGCCTTTGAAGCCTTTGACATCGGCCTCCATAACTTTGGAAATTGCCCAGACGGCAGAGTTGTCTTTGGCGGTTGCGACACGTTTGCCGGTCGAAATTTGCGACTGGGTGTCGGACAAACTGGAGTTGATGGTTTTAAGGGTTTGCAGCGCCACCATGGCGCCGTTGTTCGTCAGGATGCTAGACATATTCTTGTCCTTGCTGTTCGTATGCGCGTTTCGCGCCGGTTTCATTTGCCGCGTGCGGCTTTGCTGACGTCGTTCTGACGGATGCGGGCCTTGGTTCCGGCCCGCGCCACCGCTTTAGGTGCGCCGCCAACCTCACCGTTCCAAATGAACAGAAGCCTAAAACCCGCATCATGCTTGCATAGAATTTGTCTGAAACCTGACATGTCACCCCGCCGTCCCTGACCTGACGGTCAAAAGCCACGGCCCGAAACGACAAACCCCCGGCAGGGATCTGCCGGGGGTTTTCAACATGGCCATGAAAAAAACTCATGTAACCCTTTGACTTTATTTAGGCGCCCACAGTGTCACGCCCCAAAAACTGGATGTCGGCACAGCGCAGGCGCTGCGCGCCTCAGTCCAGATAGGCGCGGAGCGCCGCCTCTGCCCCATCGCGCCAAATTCTCTGGAGTGACTCAGCAAAGGCCCCGGCGAATCCCGCATGATCGGCCAGTTCACCATAGATCTGGCGCTGATTCAGCCAAACTTGCGGCGTCTCTTTGGCCGCAAGCGCCGCAGCGTTCAGATCGCTCCAGAACGGGTCGTTAGGGGCAATGTCCGACCCATCCTCACGGGTGCCCGCACACATGCGGGCCCAGAGCGCCTCAACCAGCGCGAGCCCTTCATACGGGGTTCCCGCCGCCAGCGCCTCGCGCAGGGTCGGCAACAAAAACCCGGTGTGCCGCGACGATCCGTCAAAGGCAACGCGCCGCGTCGTGTCCACGATTAGCGGGTTGGAAAACCGTTTGTGGATCAGATCAACATAATCGGCAGGCGCCATTCCCGGCACCGCATGGACATGCGGCACGATCTCTTCGCTGGCCAACTTGTGGAACAGGCGCCCAATCAGCGGATGCGCCATGCAGCCTGCGATGGACTCAACCCCAAGGATCTCACCCGCATTGGAAATGACCTGATGGCCGCCGTTCAGGATGCGGATCTTCATGGTTTCATAGGCGTGGACATCGTTGGAAAAGGTCGCCCCCGCTTTGTCCCAATCCGGCCGCCCGGCGCAAAACGCATCCTCGATCACCCACTGGCGAAAGTTCTCGTGCGTGACCGGCACCGCGTCGTCGATGCCCAGCCTCTGGACCAGCGCCAGTTCGTTCGGTCCGGTGGCGGGCACGATGCAGTCGACCATAGCGTTCGGGAAGGTGCAGTTGGCGTCGATCCAATCGGCCAACGCCGGGTCCGACATCCGCGCCAGCGACACAACCGTCTGGCGCAGGATCGCGCCATTGCCTTGCAGGTTGTCGCAGCTTTGCCCCGTGAACGGCCCGGTGCCCGCGTCGCGGCGCAGCCGCAGCGCCGCCACCATCGCCCCAAAGGCGGTGCGTGGCGTCGCCGGGTTGGCGGCGTCGTGCACAATATCCGGGTGTTGCGCGTCAAAGCCCTTGGTCACCGGGTCGATGTAATAGCCACCCTCTGTCACGGTCAGCGCCACGATCCGGATCGCCGGATCGGTCATGCGGTCGATCAGCGGCCCGTTGCCCTCGACGATCGGTACATAATCGATCATCGAGCCGACCACCTCGGCGGAACTGCCCGCCGGGTCCAGTTCGATCAACGTGGTCAGATAGTCCTGCGCCGCCATCTTGAGACGCTGCACCTCATCAAAGGGGCGCACACCTGCGCCGACAATGGCCCAGTCCAGCGCCAGCCCCTGCTGCATCAATCGGTGCAGATACCATGCCTGATGCCCGCGATGGAAGTTCCCCAGACCGATATGCACGATCCCCGGCGTCAGCGCGGTGCGGTCATAGGTCGGTCCCTCGACACCTTCGGGAAGATCCCGCAGCGTCGCGTTCGACAGTTTCACAAGTGTCCCGGTCATCAGCTCATCCAGTTCCCGCCATCGACGTTCAGGCATTGCGCCGTGATATAGCGGGCGTCGTCTGAGGCCAGGAACACACACGGATCGGCAACCTCGTCCGGTGTCCCCATGTGCCCCAGCGGCACCGCCTCGCCCACTTCGCGTTTTTTCTGGCCTCTGGGCTTGTTCTCATACTCGGCGAACAGCCCGTCCACGACCTCCCACATTGGCGTATCGATCACACCCGGTGCGATGGCATTCACCCGGATGTTGTCGCCCGCCAGTTCCAAGGCAAGGCTCTGCGTGACCGAAATCACGGCCGCCTTGGAGGCGCAGTAGATCGAAATATTCGGCTCGCCGCGGCGTCCGGCCTGCGACGAAAAGTTGATGATTGCACCGCCGCCGCGCGCCTTCATTCCCGGCACAACCGCCTGGATCGCAAACAGCGTGCCACCGACATTCACGTCGAACTGGCGGTGGAAATCGTCGGGCGTCACTCGGTCGATAGAGGCCATGTTGAAGACCCCCGCGTTGTTCACAAGGATATCGATGCCGCCCCAGGCCGCCTCGATCGCGCCGACACCCGCCGCGATCGAAAGAGGGTCTGTCACGTCCATGGCAACCACCATGCCCGCCTCTCCCAGCGCTGCCGCGCAATCCTCGGCTTCGCTGGCAAGCAGGTCCGCCACGGCGACTTTTGCGCCTTCGCGCACATAAGCCTGACAGATCGCGCGACCTATGCCGCGCGCTCCACCCGTGACCAGCGCAACCTTGCCAGCCAGCCGGGTCATGCCACCCGCAGACCTTCTGCGTCAAAGCGGTGCAGATGGGCCATGTTCGGCGTCAGATAGACTGTATCGCCGTGCGTCACCGGGATCTCACCGCCAACCCGTACCGTCATCGGATCACACCCCGGAACACCGTGGACGTGGATAAAGGTGTCCGACCCCAGATGTTCGGCCACGCCAACGGTGCCCTTCCACAGGCCCTCGGTGGTCGAGACGTCGACATGCTCGGGGCGGATGCCGATGGACTGCGCGTTGTGCTTGGCCGCCTCGGCCCCCTCGATGAGGTTCATCTTGGGCGAGCCGATGAAACCGGCGACAAACTTGTTGCGAGGCGCGCGGTACAGGTCCAGCGGGCTGCCGACCTGCTCGATCACGCCGGCCTGCAACACCACGATCTTGTCAGCCATTGTCATGGCCTCGACCTGATCGTGGGTCACATAGACCATGGTGGTCGCCAGCTTCTTGTGCAGTTCGCTGATTTCCATCCGCATGCCGACACGCAGCGCGGCATCCAGGTTCGACAGCGGTTCGTCGAACAGGAACGCCTCTGGCTCCCGCACGATGGCGCGGCCAATGGCGACCCGCTGACGCTGACCACCGGACAACTGGCCCGGGCGACGGTCCAGATAGTCGGTCAGGTTCAGCGCCTTGGCAGCCGAGGCAATCCGCTTGTCCTGCTCGGCCTGATCCATGCCTGCCATCCGCATAGGAAAGGCGATGTTCTTGCGCACCGTCATATGCGGGTAAAGCGCATAGGACTGGAACACCATCGCCAGCTTGCGCTTTGCGGGGGGCAGCGATGTGGCGTCCTGACCGTCGATCTCGATCGTGCCGGCGGTCATGTCCTCCAGCCCGGCGATCAGCCGCAACAGGGTGGACTTACCGCAGCCCGACGGGCCGACGAACACCACAAATTCGCCATCGTTGATTTCAAGATCCAGCGGCGGGATAACCGTCACGTCGCCAAAGGATTTCTTGACCTGCTTGAGTTGAATACGTCCCATGGGTCTCCCCCCCTTATTTCACTGCGCCGAAGGTCAAGCCCCGGACAAGTTGCTTTTGGCTGAACCAGCCCATGATCAGGATTGGCGCGATGGCCATGACAGAGGCCGCCGACAGTTTTGCGTAGAACAGACCCTCTGGGCTGGAATAGCTGGCGATAAAGGCCGTCAGCGGTGCCGCCTTGGCTGCCGTCAGGTTGAGCGTCCAGAACGCCTCGTTCCAGGCAAGGATGACGTTTAGCAACAGGGTCGAGGCGATGCCCGGCACTGCCATTGGCGTCAACACATACAGGATCTCTGACTTGAGTGTGGCACCGTCCATCCGTGCCGCCTCTAGGATCTCACCCGGGATTTCCTTGAAGTAGGTGTAGAGCATCCAGACAATGATCGGCAGGTTGATCAGCATCAGGACGATGACCAGACCAATCTGTGTGTCCAGCCAGCCCAGTTTGATGAACAGCAGGTAGATCGGGTACAAAACGCCAACCGCAGGCAGCATCTTGGTCGAGAGCATCCAGAGCAGGATGTCCTTGGTCCGGGCCGAGGGCACAAAGGCCATGGACCAGGCGGCAGGAACCGCAATGATCACCCCCAGAATGGTCGACCCGCCCGCGATGACGACCGAGTTCCACAAGAACCGCATGTAGTCAGAACGTTCCTGAACAACCGCGTAGTTTTCCAGCGTCCAGTCGAAGAAAAGAAAGACCGGTGGATCGCTGATCGCCTGAGCTTCGGTCTTGAAGCTGGTCAGGATCGTCCAGAGGATCGGGAAGAAGATCAGCAGACCAAAACCCCATGCGACGGCGGTATTGAGTGCTTTGCGTTGTGAAGTGACAGCGCGTGCCATGATGTCCCCCTCAAGTGTCCAGGTTCTTGCCGACGATACGCATCAGGAAGAGCGCAACGATATTGGCGAGAATGATTGCGTAAACACCACCGGCAGATCCCAATCCGATGTTCTGGCTTTCCAGCACACGCTGGAAGATCAGATACGTCAGTGTCTTGGTTCCGAATGCACCGCCCGTGGTGACAAAGATCTCTGCAAAAATGGACAGCAGGAAAATCGTCTGGATCAGGACCACAATGGTGATGGCGCGTCCCAGGTGGGGCAGGATGATGTGGTAAAAGCGTGATACCGGCTTGGCGCCGTCGATTTCAGCGGCTTCCAGCTGTGAGCTGTCAAGCGACTGGATCGCGGTCAGCAGGATCAGCGTTGCAAAGGGCAGCCATTGCCAGCTGACGATCATGATGATCGATTCCAGCGACGCCTGGCTGAGCCATGACACCGGCTCTGCCCCGAAGAATTTCCACAGATGCGCGAACAGACCGTTCGTCGGGTCCATAAACATGTTCTTCCAGACCAGCGCGGACACGGTCGGCATCACGAAGAAGGGCGCAATAACAAGGATCCGGACGACCCCCTGTCCCCACATCGGCTGATCCAGCAGCAAGGCCAGCAGGACGCCGAACACAACCGTGATGATCAGAACACCACCGACGATAATCAGGGTGGTCATAACGCTGGGCCAAAACGAGCTCGACGTCACGAAACGTACATAGTTGTCGAAACCGGCCCATCCCAGATCACCACCGCGCAGCGGCAGGTAATTTCGGAATGAGAACCACAGGGTCATGCTCAGCGGGACGAGCATCCAGACCAGAAGTAGAAATACCGCGGGGGCCATCATCAGACGGGCTGCGGATCGCGAGTGCTGGGTCGCCATGGCGCGCCTCCTCCCTCGGCGACCAAGGGCCGCCATTATCCATTCATGTCATCGGGTGAGTTGGGGGGTAGTTTTGTGTCCGGAGGGCGGTTGCCCCCGCCCTCCGGACTGGGAGGATGCCTCAGTAACCTGCGGCTTCCATTGCGTCGACTGTCAAAGCTTGCGCTTTTTCAAGAGCTTCGTCGATTGTCTGCTGACCGGCATAGACCGCCGAGAATTCCTGGCTCACGTCTGTCGCGATACCGGCAAATTCGGGGATGGCGACGAACTGAACACCAACATAGGGAACCGGCTGGACCGTCGGGTTGTTCGGGTCAGCAGCCAAGATCGAGTCCAGGGTCTTTTGAGCAAAGGGAACCTTCTGGTACTCGGGGTTCTCATACAGCGAGGTCCGCGCGCCGGGAGGAACGTTGGCCCAACCTTCTTTGGCGGCAACCAGCTCGATGTAGTCTTTCGAAGTGGCCCATTCGATGAACTGCTTGGCAGCGTCAGCTTTCTGAGTGCCGGCAGGGATCGCCAGCGCCCAAGCCCAAAGCCAGTTGGCGCGCTTTTCAACACCCTCGTGGTTTGGAGCCAGAGCAAAGCCAACCTTGTCAGCAACGGTCGACTCGTCGTTGGTCACAAAGGATGCCGCAACGGTTGCGTCGATCCACATGCCACACTTGCCTTGTTGGAACAGCGACAGGTTTTCGTTGAAACCGTTGGTCGCGTATCCCGCGGGGCCCGCGTCATTCATCAGGTTGACGAAGAAAGTAAGAGCCTCTTTCCACTCAGGCTGATCGAACTGCGGTGTCCAGTTCTCATCGAACCAGCGCGCGCCGAACGAGTTTGCTGTAACCGTGATGATGGCACCGCCCTCACCCCAGCCAGCTTTGCCGCGCAGGCAGATGCCGTTGATGCCAGCGTCGCGATCAGTCATCGCCAGTGCCGCTTCGCGAACGAACTCCCATGTCGGCGCGTCAGGCATTTCCAGGCCAGCGGCTTCCATCAGGTCGGTGCGATACATGATCATCGAGCTTTCGCCGTAGAACGGTGCCGCATAAAGCGTTCCGTCGTGGCTCAGGCCGTTGCGCATGGCGGGCAGGATGTCGTCGACGTCATATTCTTCCGACAGATCATCCATTGGGACCAACCAACCGTTGGCACCCCAAATCGGCGTCTCGTACATGCCGATTGTCATAAGATCGAACGAGCCACCCTTGGTGGTGACGTCAGTGGTCACACGCTGGCGAAGAACGTTTTCTTCCAGCGTGACCCAGTTCACTTCATGACCGGTTTTTTCGGTGAAGTCGGCCGTGAGGCCCTGCATGCGGATCATGTCGCCGTTGTTCACGGTTGCAATGGTCAGCACTTCGGCAGTCAGTGCGGTGGCAGACACCGACACCAGTGCGGAAGCCGCAAAAAATGCGCCTTTCAAAGTCATCCAGATTCCTCCCTTGGAACTCTCAGTTAACGCCACCATCTTGGGTGACCTTAGGTCTCAAGTCAAACAAAAACTTTACGGGAGTAAACTTTTAACTTGCCGCGATGCAGCATATTAGGCGGACAGACGCATCACCAACTTGCCTTCGAGATAGATTTCATCACGCTTTTCAGCACGCTGGCCGCTTTCGATAAGACTGAACAGGCGTTCGACGCTGCGCTCCGCGATAATATCGTAGCCTTGCGAAACCGTGGTCAGCGGCGGGCATGTATAGCGAGAAAACGGGTGATCATCATGCCCGGCGACCCGCAAGGCGCAGCCCGGGCCCAACCCGACTCGCAGCCCCCTTTGATAGGCCGCCGCCAACATTCCGATCGCAATTCGGTCGTTGCTGCACAGAATCGTGTCTGTCGGCAGGTCGCCCCCATCGATCAACTTGATCCCGCCCTCCAGACCGATCCTTTCAAAGTCCCACCCATTGCCATCCACCTGCAACAGATGCACCGGATGCCCCATACGCTCCATCACGTCGCAATAGGCCTTGCGGCGGCGGTAGGCGTTGGGGTTTGTGGGGTCTCGCATTTCAAGAAAAGCAGGCGGCTGGCCAGACCGGCACAGGTAGTCACAGATCAGCGCCGTAGCCTGATCATTATCATGACCAACAAATGCCTCCCCCAAACCACTGATATTACTATCAAATAGGACAGACGGCACCGCCCGGCAGAAGCTTTCGACGGCAGCCTTGTCCGAACGCCGCCCCAGCGGTGCCAGCAGCGCCCCGGCGGGCTTGATCGCCCGCAGGCTTTCAAGGTTGTCGTTCTCCTGCGCGGCCGTGCCATGAGAGCTAAGCAGGATCGGACGATAACCAGAGCCGATGACCAGCATTTCCAAATTCCGCGCGATCTCGGCAAAGAACGGATCGGCCAGGTAGGGCACGACGATACCGATGTTCTTGGTCAGCTTGCGGTTTTGGTTGATGGCAAAGATGTTTGGCCGATAGTCATATTGCTCCAGCGCACCCTCGATCCGCGTGCGGGTGGATTTGCGCACGCTCTCGGGATCGTTGAAATACTTCGACAGGGTCGGCCGTGAAATGCCGACGACCTCTGCGAATTCCTCCATGTTCCGGATCTTGCGATCGTCCATAGCCCCTCCCAATCAGGCATCTCGCAGGCCACGGTGGCATGCTCAGGCTGCCAATCCGGAGCGCCTTGAAATTCTTGACGCGCGTATAGTTTTTAGAATGTCGCCATGATGCACATCCGTCAAGGTAAACCTTTCCGCGCGTCAAAACACATCGCCAGAGGGTCTACCACGCCGATCAGGGGTCGCAACGCCTTTGTCGCCCTGTAAAAAGCAGATGGGGTGGATGGCTCCCGCTCCCGGCGTCGCAATGCGCCATACTGCAGGTGTCAGAATCTGCGATCGAGAGGAGCCACCCCATGCAAGTTACCACCGTCGGCCTCGACCTGGCCAAGAACATCTTTCATGTCCACGGAGTTACCGAGACAGGAGACGTTGCTTTCAACCGCCCCTTGAGACGGGCGCAGGTTCTGGCGTTTTTCCAGCGCCTGTCACCTTGCCTCGTCGGCATCGAGGCCTGCGCTTCGAGCCATCATTGGGCGCGGGAGCTTTCGAAACTCGGCCACACCGTCAGGCTGATGCCGCCAATGTACGTCAAACCCTACGTGAAGCGCGGCAAGTCCGATGCGGTCGACGCCGAAGCAATCTGCGAAGCAGTGACACGGCCCAGGCCCACGATGCGGTTCGTCGAGATCAAGTCCAAGGAACAGCAGGCGCTACTGTCCCTGCACCGCGCGCGTGACTTCGTCGTGCGTCAGAGGACGCAGCTGATCAACATGGTCCGGAGCCTTGCAGCGGAGTTCGGGATCACCATCGCTCGGGGCGTCGCGCGCGCCATTGAGTTCGCCAAGTCCATCATCGACGGCAAGCAGCCGGGACCGCCCGATCTGGCCCAGGACGTTCTGCGCGTCCTCAGCCGACAGCTGATTGATCTTCACAACCGCCTTGGCTGGTTCGAAACCATGTTGCGCATTCAGGCGCGCCTCAGCCGACAGGCTCAACTCCTGCAGACTATTCCTGGTGTCGGCCCGGTCACCGCCTCTGCCGTGGCTGCGACGATCGGGTCCGGCCGACAGTTCAGGAGTGGCCGCGAATTTTCTGCGTGGTTAGGGCTGACCCCTCGCAACCACTCCAGCGGCGGCAAAGAACGATTGGGAAAGATCACCAAGATGGGTGACCGATACCTGCGCCAGCTCATTGTAGTTGGCATGACGTCGCGCGTCCGACAAGTCGCGCCCATCCCGAGCGTGCCGATCCTTGGCTGACGAAGCTGCTGCAGAGAAAGCCCGCAAGACTGGCGACCGTCGCCATGGCGAACAAAACAGCAAGGATCATGTGGGCAATCCTCACGAGGGATGAGCCCTACAAGCCGCACGCCGTATGAGACGGCGCGCGCCCACGAGATAGCAAGACCAACGATGTGATGGTGTGCCATTCAGCCGCAACGATCAGGACGCTCCGACGAATGTCCCGGGCGC
Source organism: Antarctobacter heliothermus (assembly GCF_002237555.1). Classification (NCBI taxonomy): domain Bacteria; kingdom Pseudomonadati; phylum Pseudomonadota; class Alphaproteobacteria; order Rhodobacterales; family Roseobacteraceae; genus Antarctobacter; species Antarctobacter heliothermus. Next base: position 604,395 of record NZ_CP022540.1, read on the forward strand.
CATTGCCCGCAAAGCAGATAGGAACCTGATCTGCGGATCCCATCAGGGCCAGCGGCAATGACCGCGTCAACAGGCCGGACACAAGACCGCTTCTGAACAGGTACACGAGATCATTTACGACTTGCTATGCGGGAGCCATCCACACAGGATATTTGGCACCGCCCAAATAAGGGTCAGATCGCAACCGCCCGCCCGGTTGCCGCGCTTTCCTGCGCCGCCAGCCCGATGCGCACCGCCGCAATCCCGTCCGCCAATGTGACCTCAGGGCGACCCTCACCGCGCACCACGGCGTTAAACCGCTCGTGCTGGTAGTAGGTCGATCCGTTGTGATCGCCCGCCGCCAGCAGGGTCGGGTCGACTGGCACTTCGATCAGGCGCGGCCCTTTGGGCACCCGTGGCGAGACGATCACCTGCGGCACCGGCGCGTCGCCCAGATGCACGGGCCAGAACCGCCCCGGCCCCGGCACCCGCGCCTCGATCTTGCCTGCCGGGCCCATGGCGCTAATCTCTTCTTGATAGCGCGATCCTTCGGCGAACATACACAGCTCCAGCATCGCCCGCGCGCCACCTGCGAAATCTAGGATCACATAACCGTTGTCCCAGATGTCCGGCGCGCGACCGTCATAGGTTTCGTCCTTGTGGTTTACCGCCTGCCCCGCGCTGGCCATGACGCGCACCGGCTCATCCCGCAGGATCAGCCGCATCAGGTCAAAGAAGTGACAGCATTTCTCGACCAGCGTGCCGCCGCTGCGACTATTGAACCGGTTCCACGCGCCAACCTTGGGCAGAAACGGAAAGCGATGCTCACGGATCGACAGCATGGCAATGCCGCCCGTCGCCTCCTGCGCCTCATCGCGCAAAAGCGCAATGGGCGGCATATAACGGTATTCCATCGCCACCCAGACCGGCGCGCCATAGCTGGCCGCAAAGTCGCGCAAGAACACCTCATCCTCGGGCGCGGTGAACAGCGGCTTTTCGCACAGGATCGGCAACGTGCGTGTCGCCGCGATCTGGCGCAGTTGCGGCACATGGCAGTCGTTCGGGCTGACAATGACCAGCGCATCCAGATCCTGCACCGCCAGCAGCGCCTCCAGCGTGTCGCAGACCTGCGCCCCGCCGGCCAGTTTCGCAGCACTGACCGCCAGATCGCGCACCGGGTCCTGCACAGCCACCACCTGGCCATGCGGCAACAGGTTGATATTCTGGATGTGCTCACAGCCCATCATACCGCAGCCGATGACACCGTAACGTACCATGCTCATGCCTTGCCGATCCTGTTGATGTAGATAACCGTCCCCGGATCGAACCAGGTCCGCGAAAACTCGACGACGGCACCCGCGCTGTTGCGCGCGGTGCGTTCGACATAGCCCGCGATACTGCCCGCCTCGGGCGGAAAGCGCGCGTCGCGCCACTCTGGCACCGGCCCGATGGATACCTGATCCTCTGCCGACAGGATGACCAAACCCAGACGCTCACGGTAAAAGAGATACAGCGACTCCGACACGTCCTCTGCCGCGACCTCTGCGGCCTGCGCACCGTCCAGCCAGATCTCTTCCATCGCCGCCGGGACGCCCCCCAGAAACCTCAGTCGGCGAAACCGCCAACCCATCTTTGAGGGTCCGAATGCGGGCGCATCCGCCGGCTTCGGCAGACGGTCGACGCCTAGAAACTCTGCCGTGGGCAACCCGCCCCCGGCCTTCAGCTCCAACCGCAGCATCGAATAGATAGAGGCCACCCCGTCCCGCGCCCGGACATAATTTCCAGACCCTTGCACCCGGTCCAGCAGACCCTCGGCCGCCAGCGTCTCCAGCGCTTTGCGCAGGGTGCCGACCGCAATGCCCAACTGCTCTGCCATCTCGCGCTCAGGCGGCAGCCGTGCGCCATCCGCCAGCCGTCCGGCGGCAATGTCACGGATCAGCATTTCGCTGATCTGGGCGTGCTTGGGCAACGCCGCCGAGGTCCGTCCCCGCGTCAAACCTGTCTCCTTCACCGGGCGCCCAATATTCAGGCAAACCCAATTAATACACTATTGATGCATTAATTCGCGAATGCTACGCAAGAAGAAATCGACGCCGAATCCGGCGCAGCCTGGGAGGCCCCGCATGACCGTCGTCCCCGTCACTTCCGCCGATCTGGACGCGTCCGAGATCAGCTGGTTCTCGGCGCTGTGCTCTGACGATTACCGTTTTCTCGGCGTCCCCGACGGCGCGCTGCGCTCTTCGTTCGAACATTGCCGCGACATCGTGCTGGAGGCCGAAAAACAGGGGTTCCGCAACATCCTTGCGCCCTCATCGTATCAGGTCGGGCAGGACACCCTGTCATTCGTCGCGGGCATGGCACCGCTGACCAGCACCATCAACATGCTCGGCGCGATCCGCTGCGGTGAGATGCATCCGATCATGCTGGCCCGCACCGTCGCCACGCTGGATCACATGCTCAAGGGGCGGCTGACGCTGAACGTCATCTCCTCCGACTTCCCCGGCGAAAAGGAAGACAGCAGCTACCGCTACCAACGCTCGCGCGAGGTGGTGCAGATCCTCAAACAGGCGTGGACACAGGATGAGATCAACTTTGAGGGTGAGATCTACAACTTCAAAGGCCTGACCACAGACCCGGCCAAACCCTATCACACCGGCGGCCCCCTGCTGTACTTTGGCGGCTACTCTCCCGCAGCGCTGGACCTGTGCGGCGAACATTGCGACGTCTACCTGATGTGGCCGGAACCCAAGGAGAACCTTGCCCAGCGCATGACAGACGTGAACGCGGTGGCCGAGCGCTATGGCCGTACGCTGGACTATGGCCTGCGCGTCCACATGATCGTCCGCGACACAGAGGCAGAGGCCCGCGAATACGCCGACAGCCTCGTGTCCAAACTCGACGACGAATACGGCACCCTGATCCGCGACCGGGCCCATGACAGCGGTTCATTGGGCGTCTCGCACCAGTCCCGCGCCCGCGAACTGGCGGATAAATTCGGCTACGTCGAACCCAACCTCTGGACCGGCGTGGGCCGGGCGCGGTCGGGCTGTGGCGCGGCGCTGGTCGGCTCTGCCGATCAGGTGCTGTCCAAGATCGAAGACTACCGCAAGATGGGCATTCGCGCCTTTATCTTCTCGGGCTACCCGCACATTGATGAATGCAAACACTTCGGAAAACTGGTTATGCCAGAGCTGAAAACCTGTTCGCTGCCGCATGAATACGGCCGCGTCCCGAACCAAACACCGGCAACGCCGCTTGGCGTGGGAGAGCGTAAATAATGCAACGCGTAGACCTGCAAGAGGGGCTAAGTTTTAGCCGCATCGTTTATGGCATGTGGCGTCTGGGCGACGATGCCGACACTTCCCCGGCCCACGTCCGCGCCAAGATCGACGCCTGCCTTGCGCAGGGCATCACCACACTGGATCAGGCCGACATCTACGGCGGATATGAGGCCGAAGAGGTGCTGGGAGCCGCTATGACGCCGGACCTGCGCAAAGAGGTCGAGATTGTCACCAAATGTGACATCGTCGCCCCTGTGGGCCGCTATGCCGACGCGCCGGTGAAATACTATGATACCAGCCGCGCGCACATCATGGCCTCGGTCGAACACTCTCTGCGCCTGATGAAAATCGAACAGATCGACCTGCTGCTGATCCACCGCCCCGACCCCATGATGGACCACCGCGAAACCGGGACCGCGCTGGATGAGGTCGTGGCCTCTGGCAAGGTCCGCGCCGTGGGGGTGTCCAACTTCAAGCTGCACGATTGGACGCTGCTGCAATCGGCGATGAAAACGCCGCTGGTCACAAACCAGATCGAACTCAGCCTGAGCGCGGTTGAGGCGTTCACCAACGGCGATCTGGCCTTTTTGCAGGAACGCGACATTGTTCCAATGGCATGGTCGCCACTGGGCGGCGGCGCACTGATGAGCTCGAACACCGCGCTGACCATGGTCATGGACCGGATCGCCGCCAATCAGGGTGTCGACCGCGCCGCTGTCGCCGTCGCGTGGCTGTTGGCGCATCCGGCGGGCATCCTGCCGGTCATGGGCACCAACACGATTGAACGGATCAAGGGGTTTTCACGGGCATTTGACGTCGACATGACGCGCCAGCTCTGGTTTGAGCTCTATACGGCAGCACTGGGGAAAGAGGTTCCCTGATGATGGACGGAAACCGGAGCCACGCGATGCAGGAATTCGACCCCAGCGAAGACTCCCATGCCTTTCGCGCCGCTTTAGGCAGTTTTGCCACTGGCGTGACCGTGGTGACCACCTCGGGCCCCAATGGCCCCATCGGCATCACCGCATCCAGCTTTGCCAGTGTGTCGCTGGACCCGCCACTGGTGCTGTGGTCGCCGCAGAAATCCTCGCGCCGCTTTCCCACCTTCCGGGACGCGCAGCATTACGCGATCCACGTCCTTGATGGGCACCAAAAGGACATCTGCAACGGGTTCACCCGCGACGCCCATGCCTTTGACGGGGCCGATTGGGACACAGACGCCAATGGCGTGCCGCAACTTGCTGATTGCCTTGCCCGGTTCGACTGTCGCCAAGAGGCGGTCCATGACGCGGGCGACCATGTGATAATTGTGGGTCGCGTGCTTGGCGCGGCCTTCCGGCCCGGTCTGCCCCTGTTGTTTCAGGGCGGTCGGTTCGTCAGCCTCAAGGGCTGACACCACTTAGGGACCGGGGCACCAAGATCCCGGCCAGAACGACAAGGGGCGCATCACGCCCCGTTTATGGGAGGAGCGCCATGCCGGTGCTGCTGATACTGCTTTGGCCGCTGGAGCGGCTGAACACGGGTATTCTGTCCGTGGGCCGGGTGATTGCAATGCTTGCGCTGGCGATCATGGTCTGCCTGATCCTTGGCCAGATCTTTTGGCGCTACGCGCTAAATGACGCGCCCAACTGGACAGAGGAAGGCGCGCGGTTCGGGATGCTCTGGCTGGTTGGCCTGATGGCCCCGCTGGCCTACCGGCAAGGGGGCTTTGTCGCCATCGACATGCTGGAACGCGCCCTTCCCCGGCTGTTGGCCGCGCTGCTAACGCTGGTCCTGCTGGCCATCTCCCTTTGGGTGCTGATCATCGCCTGGGACAAGGGTCTGAACAACCACGTCGACAGCCTGTCGGGCCGTGGTTGTTCGTCGTCCCTGCGCTGGCCCTTCGGGATCGAGATTGGCAAATGTAAGGCCAAGTTCGCCAACCAGTACCAGTACGCGGCGCTTTGGGTCGGGGTGAACCTGCTGATCCTCGTCAACGTCGAGTTGATCCTGCGCCAGTTCATCACCTTACTGGGCGGAGGCGACCGCCTGACCCGTCTCAGCACAGACGACATGGCGGGGGCCGACTGACATGCTGATCTGGTTCCTGCCCGTCTTCCTGATTCTCATCATGATCGGCCTGCCGGTGGTCTTTGCCCTGCTCGCCGCGCCCTTTGGCCTGCTGGTCATGGACGACCAATCGCGCCAACTCTCCGTCCTCTACCGCAACCTTTACAACGGCATGGACAGCTTTCCGCTGATGGCGCTGCCCTTCTTCATGCTGGCCGGTGAGGTCATGAACCGCGGCGGCATCACCATCCGCCTTGTGGAGTTTTCACAGGCCATCATGGGCCACCTGCGCGGCGGCCTCGCCCACGTCAACATCCTGTCCTCGATCCTCTTCGCGGGCCTGTCGGGCAGCGCGGTGGCGGATACCTCGGCGCTGGGGTCGACCCTGATCCCGGCGATGGAGAAAAACGGATATACCCGCCGCTTTGCCGCCGCCATCACCGCCGCCTCTTCCGTCATCGGCCCGATCATCCCGCCCTCGGGCATCATGATCATCTACGCCTATGTCATGGGCGAATCCGTCGCCGCCCTGTTCCTTGCGGGCATCGTGCCGGGCATCCTCGTGGGTGTCGGCCTGATGGTCATGGTCCGCCTCATGGCCGACCGCTATGACCTGCCCAAGGCCGAACGCATCGTTCACCGCAACCAAACCATGAGCGTAGCCGAATACTGGGTCAGCTTCGTCCTTGTGCGCATCAACGTCGGTGGGTTGCTGATGGCGGTCTACGCTGGTCTCGCCGTCCCGCTCGGCCTCGCCAGCCTCGATGAGAACGGCGACAAACTGCACTCGCTGAACCGCTGGATCGTCTTCGCGCTGATGCTGGTGATCGCCCACGCGCTGATGATGTACTGGCGCCGCAACGTCGACCACGACTTCCGCATCATCTGCAAAAAGGCTGTCGCGCCGCTGCAAACCCCCATCATCATCCTCGGCGGCATCCTCATCGGCGTCATGACCCCGACAGAGGCCAGCGCCGTCGCCGTCGCCTATGCGCTGATCATCAGCTTCCTCGTCCTGCGTTCGATGACCCTGCGCGATCTGGGTCAGGTGCTGTCGCGCTCTGCCCTGTCCACCTCTGCCGTCCTGCTGCTGGTCGGCGCGGCGGTGGCGTTCAAGACCGTGGTATCGCTGTCGCACGCGCCGCAAATCCTGACCGACATCATCCTTGGCCTGTCGGAAAACCCGCTGATCCTGCTGTTCCTCATCAACATCCTGCTGTTCATCGTCGGCATGTTCCTCGACGCAGGCCCCGCCATCATCATCCTCGGCCCCATCCTTGGCCCGATCTTCGTCGAACTGGGCGTCCACCCCGTCCACTTCGCCATCATCATGAGCGTCAACCTCACCGTCGGGCTGGCCACGCCACCCATGGGGCTGGTGCTGTTCGTGGCCTCAACGGTCAGCCGCGAAAAGGTCGAAACCATCGCACGGGCGATCCTGCCCTTCCTCGCCGTAGAAATCTTCGTGATCTTCCTGATCACCTACGTCCCCCAGATCTCGATGACCGTCCCCTATCTGGCCGACTTCATCAAATGCCCACCGGACACCGGTTTCATGGCCTGCATCAGCCCCGAACCGCTATCCAAGTAACCAGAAACGACAGCACCTAACGGGAGGTACTCATGCTGAAACATCTCTTTGCCGCGGCGACGCTCGCGGCCACAACCCTGACCGGGGGCGCGGCCCTTGCGCAGGATCCGATCAAACTGGTCGCCACCGCCAACTCGAACGAGGCGGATGAGGATTACGCCGGTCTCATCGTCTTCAAGGACTACGTCGAGGCGGCCTCCAACGGCGCCATCGAGGTCGAGATCTACATGGGCACCCAGCTGTGTTCCACCGGCGCGGAATGTATCGAGGGCGTGGCCGAAGGCTCCATCGACATCTACATCTCCACCTCCGGTGGCGCTGCGGGCATCTTCCCCTATGTGCAGGTGCTCGACCTGCCTTACCTGATGGCCAATGACCGCGTCGCCGAACACGTCCTGTCCGGCGATTTTGTCCGCACCATGCGCGACATGGCACTGGCAGACAGCGACGACACCGTGCGCCTGATGACCATCGGCAACACCGGCGGCTGGCGCAACTTTGCCAACACCAAGCGCCGCATCACCTCGCCCGCCGACATGGAAGGGCTGAAAATCCGCACCGTGGTCGCCGACCTGCCGCAGGAGCTGGTCAAGGCCCTTGGTGCTGCCCCCACCCCGATCCCGTGGCCCGAACTGTTCACCTCGTTCCAGACCGGCGTGGTTGATGGCTCCAAGAACGGCATCACCGACATCATGGGCATGAAATTCCCCGATGCGGGCCTGCAATACGTCACGCTGGACGGCCACGCCTACATGGGCGCGCTGTGGTGGATGAGCAACGAAAAGTTCATGGGGCTCGACCCGGCGATGAAACGCGTCGTGGTTGATGGCTTCTACGCGCTGCAACAGGCCACCTTTGCCGCGCCCAAGCGTGGCGCGATTCAGGCCTATGCCGATTTCGTCGAAGGCGGCGGTGACATCTACGTCCCCTCGCCCGACGAAAAGGCAGCCTTTGCCGAGGCCGCCAAGCCGGTGCAGGACTGGTTCCGCGACAACGTCGACGGCGGCGGCAAGATCCTCGACGCCCTGATCGAGGCCGTCGACGCAGCCGAGGCCGACATCAACGCAGCCTACGACGCCGACCTGAACTGATCGCGGCAACAGTTACGACCGAAAGGCCGGGGGCGTGATGCCTCCGGCCTTTTGCGTTTTGGGGCGCCGAGTTCTGCTCGCCCGGCTCATGTTGTAAAAGGCGGCTTTGAGCCCTTGTTGACCGATGCTGCGCGGCGCACAAAGGTCTGCTATGATGAAAAAATCGACAAACTGTCTTTCTTCGTGGTTGGCAGTAGAAATTTCTAAGGGGCCGAGGATGCACGAACCGAAGGGTCGTCTGACCGACATATTCAGCCTTCCCACCGATGGTTCTGGGCAACCTCAGTCGGTTCTTATGCTTGATCAACTTACCCACGTTCCCGAGATTGGGGATGTGCTTCAGGTGGCAGATCGTAACTTGTCGATTGCACAAGTTGATAGACAGCGGATGCGAAGCTGCCTGACAGGCTGGCCGCTGATTGGCCTTGGCAGTATCGCCGTATTGGTCAACGAGCCAACGGAGGAATTGAAACCCTTAGCAAGGCATCCAAACCGTCTTTGGGTAACTTGGAAACCAAAAGCAGATTTGCCATGGCATTTCAAGACTGACGACCTCCCCAAGTTCATCCGACTGAATGAAGACTGGAACGCTCATCCGAATGATGTGGGTCTCAGGCTTGAAGAGCGCGGAGATGAATTGATTGCCCGCATGAAACCAAATCCTTACGCCTATCGCCAATATGAGAACATCCCCGAAATCGCTGTCAGCTTCGTAAACTGCTCCAAATATCGCGTTACGTCAGTCAACGATGAACGCTGGTATTCGGGCCAGTGCCGTTTCAGCGGGCTTGCACCAAAATGGGGTGAGTTCTACGAAATTTCAGGCAACACTCAAGACAACATGAACTCTACGCCTTGGATTAAGATGGAAGGCGTTGGGGCAAAGCATTTTCATTTCTATTTGAAAGATGAAACCCTCGAAATCAAAGCACAAGATTGGGTGTTGAAATCCGAAAGCTGACCTTCGGAAGGCGATCTCCTACGGCAGCAAAGTCCCGCTCAGCGGACGTTCCACAGGGCCCTACAATCACTCCTTCCTTGAAGGATGCGCATTGAAACCCCGGCCACCCCCTGCTTCTGCCGAAAGCCTTAAAGGTGAACAATTCGTAAATTCGCCTCTGTAACCTCTTGATTTTACACACCCCCAAACCTGTCCACGCGTGGACACCCCCATTTCCCCTCACCGAAACGGATACATCCAGACCCGATAATCCTCGACCAGAACCTCCGCCCTTTTCCGCTCCTCCCGGCCCATCCTCGGGGTCAATTCCTCCAAGGAATCAGGGGCGTCCACATCCCCCCCGATGGCCGAGAGAGCATACCAAAGATAGGCCCGCACAAGGTCCGGCGCGGGCATCCCAAGCCCCAATTCATAATACCACCCCAGCCCCGACTGCGCCCCCGGATGCCCCTTCATAGAGGCCCTCAGATACCACTCGAACGCCCGCTCCGGATCCTTCTCCACGCCCAGCCCCAAGGCATACATCACCCCGATCAATTCCTCCGCGTCCGCATTGCCCGACCGCGCCAGCACCCGGAACTGATCCATTGCGGCGGGAAACTCCCCCGCTTCCATCAAATCCCGCGCCTCCTCCAGATCGGCGGCAAAAACAGGACTTGAGAGCGCGAGCAACCCTGCCAGAATGATCCCATGCGCCTGTCTCATGCCCTGCATCTGATCTGCCTCCTCATCCTCACCGGCCCGGCACAGGCCGACCCCATCACGATGGATGATTTCCTGCCCACCGACCCGGCGCAAGCCCGTCTGGGCCAGCTTTTGTTCTACGACCCGATCCTCAGCGGCAATCGCAACATTTCCTGCGGCACCTGCCACCACCACAGCCTCGCCAGCGGCGACGGGCTCAGCCTTGGCATCGGCGAAGGCGGGCGCGGATTGGGAAAGGATCGAACACCCGGAACAGGCCCCGACCAGATCCGCAAGCGCATCCCCCGCAACGCCCCCGCGCTGTGGAACCTTGGCCACAAATCCATCCGCGTTCTCTTTCACGACGGACGTCTGGAAATCTCAGATCAATACGGTAACGGCTTTGACAGCCCTGCCGAAGAGTGGCTGCCGCAGGGCCTGAACAGTATCCTCGCCGCGCAAGCGCTATTCCCCCTCACCGCCCAGTTCGAGATGGCGGGCAACGTGGGCGAAAACGACGTGACCGGCGCGGTCCATGACCGGATCGACCTCGGCTGGCCGGTGCTGGCCAAACGCGTGCGCACGATCCCCGAATATGGCGCGCTGTTTGTCGAGGCCTTCGCGCACATCGACACCCCGGCCGAGGTGACGATTGTCGAGATCGGCAACGCACTGGGGGCCTTCATGGCGTCGGAATGGATCAGCATCGACAGCCCCTATGACGCGTGGCAACGCCACGGCGCGCCCCTGCCCCCGGCGGCAGAACGCGGACGGCAGCTGTTCTTTGGCAAGGCGGCGTGCAGCACCTGCCACGCCGGGCCGCTTTTCACAGACCAAGAATTTCACGCGCTGGGCTTGCCTGCCTTCGGGCCGGGCCGGACGCGGATTTTTGACCCCATGCCACGCGACGTGGGCCGCATGGGCGAAACTGACAGGATCGAAGACGCCTATCGTTTCCGGACTCCGTCGTTGCGCAACGTCGCCCTGACCGCCCCCTATGGGCACAACGGCGCCTTTGCCACGCTTGAGGTGATGATCCGCCATCACCTGAACCCCGCCGTTAGCCAAGCCTCATGGCAAGAGGCCGACGCCGGTTTGCCAGCGGTGCCTTGGCTGGCGGTCTCGGATTTCGCGATCCGTCAAGACCGGCTGGAAATGGCGCGACAAGCACGCAGGCTGGATATCGGGCCACTGCCCGTGTCCGGCACAGAGCTCTCTGACCTTGTGGCCTTCATGCGCGCACTGACCGGCAAAAACGTCACCACGCGCCCACTCGGTCGACCGGACCGGGTGCCTTCGGGTCTGCCGGTCGACTAAAGAAAAACGCGCCCTGACCGAGTCAGAGCGCGTGCAAAGATCCGCATTCAGGCTGCCGGATCAGCGACGAAAACTGTCCTGATTTTCAAGGAACCACTGATACGTCTCGCGCACCCCGTTTTCGAGATCGATGGACGCCTTCCATCCCATGTCCGCAAGGCGGCTAACGTCCATCAGCTTGCGCATGGTGCCGTCGGGTTTGGTCCGGTCCAGTTCAATCTTGCCTTTGTAGCCGGTCACTTCGGCCACCATCTGCGCCAGTTCCAGAATGGAGACATCGACACCAGAGCCGACGTTGATGTGGCTCAGCTGCGGCTGCGTGTTGGAATCATAGGTCGCCTTGTCCAGATCCATCACAAACAGCGAAGCGGCGGCCATATCGTCAACATGCAGGAACTCGCGACGCGGCTTGCCACTGCCCCAGATCACCACCTCATCCTTGCTCTCTTGCGCCGCTTCGTGGAACCGACGGATCAAGGCAGGCAGGACGTGGCTGTTTTCCGGGTGAAAGTTGTCGCCCGGTCCGTAAAGGTTTGTCGGCATGACCGAGCGATAGTCTACACCGTACTGACGATTGTAGCTTTCGCAGATCTTGATGCCAGCGATCTTGGCCACGGCATAGGGCTCATTCGTGGGTTCCAGCGGGCCAGTCAGCAAGGCGGCCTCTCGCATCGGCTGCGGCACTGCCTTGGGATAGATACAGGACGACCCCAGTTGCAACAGCCGTTCCACCCCCGCCTCCCAGGCGGCATGGATCACATTACATTGAACCATCAGGTTGTCGTAAATGAACTCTGCCGGGTAGCTGTTGTTGGCAAGAATGCCACCCACCTTGGCCGCCGCAAGGATCACGATGTCCGGCTTTTCGGTCATCATGAAGTCCCGGACCGCAACCTGATTGGTCAGTTCCAGCTTAGCGTGGGTGCGCGTGACAAGGGTGATATCCTCTCCCGCCGCCTGTCGCTGTTGAAGCTGGCGGGTGATTGCGCCCCCCACCATACCGCGGTGGCCTGCTACATAGATCTTGGGCATAATATGCCTCCTGACGTCGAATGGCGGCCGCGCAGGACTGGCCTTAGCCGTTTTCCAGCGCGACGGGAATGTCGTAACCGTGTTCTTTCAACAGGGCATGGCGGCGGGCTGCCTTGAGATCCGATGCGACCATCTCTGCGCACATTTCCTGCGCCGTGATCTCGGGCACCCAGCCCAGCACTTCCTTGGCCTTGGCAGGATCGCCCAGCAGGGTTTCCACCTCGGCGGGACGGAAATAACGCGGATCAATGCGCAGGATCACGTCGCCGGGTTTCAACGCGGGTGCGCTGTCGCCGGTTACAGACACAACGGTGGCGATCTCGTTCACGCCCTCGCCTGAGAATTCCAGTTCGATCCCCAGTTCCTTGGCGGTCCATTGGATGAATTCGCGCACGGAATACTGAACGCCGGTGGCGATCACAAAATCCTCGGCCACATCCTGTTGCAGCATCATCCACTGCATGCGGACATAGTCCTTGGCGTGGCCCCAGTCGCGCAGCGCGTCGATGTTGCCCATGAACAGGCAGTCCTGCAAACCAAGCGCGATATTGGACATGCCACGGGTGATCTTGCGGGTAACAAATGTCTCCCCTCGGCGCGGGCTTTCGTGGTTAAAGAGGATGCCGTTGCAGGCGTACATGCCATAGGCCTCACGGTAGTTCACCGTGATCCAATAGGCGTACATCTTGGCCACCGCATAAGGGCTGCGCGGGTGGAACGGTGTCTTTTCGGTTTGCGGGATTTCCTGCACCAGACCGTAGAGTTCCGAGGTCGACGCCTGATAAAAACGCGTGGTCTTTTCCATACCCAGAAAGCGGATCGATTCCAGCAGGCGCAGCGTACCGGTGGCATCCACGTCGGCGGTGTATTCAGGGGCCTCAAACGACACGGCAACATGGCTTTGCGCGCCGAGGTTATAGACCTCATCGGGGCGCACTTCGGACAGGATGCGGGTCAGGTTGGAGGTGTCTGTCAGGTCGCCGTAATGCAGCGTAAAGTTCTTACCGCTGGTGTGCGGGTCGTGGTAAATGTGATCAACGCGTTCGGTATTGAACAATGAGGCGCGGCGCTTGATCCCGTGGACCTCATAGCCTTTCTCGAGAAGCAGTTCCGCCAAATAGGAACCGTCTTGACCCGTCACACCGGTGATAAGAGCTTTTTTCATCAATCAACCATTCTTTTCTGTACCGGCCACCGAAAGGACCGGGGTACGCATCGGCTGTCGAATAGCCCAGTTTCGGGCTGAGGCGCAACTTGAAACCGGGTAACGCCGCAGCGCAGCATGCCCATAGTTGTCGTGCCGCGCCGACCGCCCGGAAAACGGTCAAATTATGTCGGCACGACGCGTCGTTCACTCGGCGCTGCAAAAAAACTGAAGGTGTTCGGTTTTCCGTGGGCTTGCCAAAATTTCCCTCAGAACACTGCCCGTCGGGCCGTCACGTCTTGTCGGTACGCACCGCTACCTTGACGAGGCTCTGACAGTGATGGGGATCGGAGGAACACGGTTGGTTTCGAGTGTTTCGGACAAGGTGGCCAAATGCATGACCTTTGGCCGCGCATGACGGTCGTCGCCCTGATCTGCAAGGTAGCCGGTTTTCGGCGCGCCCCGGTCGGGGCGCGCCGAAAATCACTCGTCATTACAAAGCGCTTGTCGCCGAGTTCAATAGCGTCGGGAAGGTCTGCTGCAAGGCACGTCCCCACTTGGTGATCGGCTGTTCCTCAATAAAGATGACGTCGTTGGGGCGCATCTCGAACTTGGTAGCCAAGATCATATTCGCGGCGTTGCCGGCATTCAGATGGTAGGCCACAATCTCGCCGATCTTGGCGGGATCATTGCTCCCACGCAGTACATAGATCTCGGTCGGATCACCGGTGGTGTTGTCGAACCCACCTTCATTGTAAAGCACGTCGGCCAGCGTCGCCTGTTGCCCGTAGGGAAGTGCAAAACGGTTCTGCTTCGCCACCTCCCCGCTGAGATAAACATAGTCGCGTTTCTCCGCGCCCAATTGCTCACGCGCGTTAAACAGAGCGCGCCGTTCGTCAAGCGCACTACGGCGAATGTTGATCTCCGAGCTCAGCGTTTGCAAAGCAGTGCTTCGCGCCGATGACCGAAGAGAGATCACGTCAATCTTGGTCTTGTAGAACTCGAATGCGCGATCCAGATCATAGGTCGTGTCGACATAAACCGCATCGCCAGCAATCAGCAGTTTGTCGCTCAACTGCGGCTGCGCACGGAACGTTTCAACTGGAATCTGATACAGCGTGCCATCGCGATAGATGCGGATCGATGCGAATTCTTCATCCCGCGTCACCAGACCGCCGGCAGCGATCAGCGCCTCGCCAAGTGTCAGGTTGTTCGGTGTGATCGGAACCAGCGTGGCCGATTTGACCGCGCCCCCGACGGCGACCTTTTTCGATCGGAATTCGGCGACCTCAAGACTAAAGGACGGATCGATCTGGTTGGACACCAGCGCCTGGAACAACCTGTCCTCTGCTTCCTGAAGCGTCAACCCGGACAGTTGAACGGCACCGATCTCAGGGATGGCGATAGAGCCATCGTCGCGCACCGTGTATCCTTGCCGCTGATTTTGCGCAGCCAGCAATCCGGACAGTTGCTCGATGGTCGAAGCCGAAGACCGCGTTGCCAGCAGAACTACGTCGCCTACGCCGATCCGGTACGGTTGCGGGTTTATGTCCGGCAGCGGACGATATTCCATCTGGCGGCGCGTTTCGTCCGGCAAGTAGGGCGCTGCGGGCAACGCACCGGCACCCGTCACGCTGCCTTGTGATCCCGCGTACGCATAGAAGACATCCGGCAAAGCCCGCGGCGTGTAGGGCGAGGCATTGGCGTAGGCAACTGACCTGGCCGTCATGCCGACAACCGACACCGGCAATTCGCCATTCCGCTCCGAAACTTTCGGGCTGTTGTAGCTGATTCCGCAGCTTGACAGGGCCACAGCCCCACCCAGCGCGAGCACAAGGCAACGTGTCCATGCGCCCAAATTTTTGTAACCCTTCAAGCCTGTACGCAAGGCATCCCCCTTTATCGAGTCTTTCGCGCAACCGAGCACATTGGCAAAATGGACCCATGCGTCAGACAGCAATCACCTTGACCGCATTCAATGCTTAGCGATGTACAGCGCCCCCAAAGAAAATGCGACAGGGGCCATGCTCAGGTCATCTCTCACTGGCCGAAAGCGGCAATTCTGCAACAAAATCAATAAACCACAACCCCCCGTGGAAAAAATCATTAGCGCACCTCCCTTTTCCGGGAAATGCGCCTTGTTCGGGTTGCAGTTTCTAAACGTCGGCTGCGCCTGTGGACGGCAGGCGGATCAGGCCCCGCCGCGACGCGCTACCACGCTGAGCGTCCGCCAGAAAACCCAAGCCTCCAACGCAAAGCTCATGTTCGAGATATAGTAGAGATCCGCTTGCACCTTGCGGCGGGTGGCGTCCATGCCTTCGACATAGCCCAGTTCGGTCTGCGCCAGACCACTAATACCCGGACGCACGGCATGCCGTTCGCGATAGCCGGGAATCTTCTCAAGGTATTCGACAGCGTGGTATTCGACAGCGTGGTCGAAGTAGTCAGGGCGCGGGCCGATCAGGCTCATCTTGCCAAACAGTACGTTGATGATCTGTGGCAGCTCGTCGATGCGCGACTTGCGCAAGAACCCACCCAGCGGCGTGATCCGGTCCGTTTCCAGTGGGCTATCAGCGCCCCGGCTGATTTTGGGCACCGCACGCATCGTGCGGAACTTGATTGCACGGAACGATCGACAGTTGCGCCCCATGCGCCGCTGAACAAAAAACAAGGACCCCTTGTTGTAAAAAGGATTCAACAAAAGAAGTGCTAGCGCGAAAATGATTAGAAACGGCAAAAGCAGAACACTCATCACAATATCAAAACCGCGTTTGCTAATCCGAAGCGCTATTGAGTATTCCGCACTTTTATTTCGACGCGACGGACCCGCAGAAATCACTGCGTCATCCAGAAGCCTTAAGTCAAACATGTTGCCCCCAAGGGTAAAAAAATCTGCAACATCGCTGCGCCTGCACACGATCGTAGCTATGCCTTGATGTACGTCAGTCAACGACGCCAAGTCAATTAACAAAAAATTAAGTACAAAGGTCGCACCAAACAGCGGTGCAAATTTGCACAATTTTTCCGTACTCAGAAAATTCTCCAGCTTTCGCAGAGTGTTGACATGGTCGGTGACGATGATTTTTGGCACACCGCACACGCGGTCTGATCCCACCTCAGATCAACCCAGAGATGCGAAATCACGAAGCCTGTTGCGTTGTGCAACTGCAGAAAAATCAGGTGTTTTGGCCGCCTTCAGGACTACTCTGAGGGGGCTCGCACGACGGTTTCGAACCGTCGATCGGAATGCCGCGCCAAACCGCTGCGCTGCGGCGAGATGCCTGATATTAATGCACCTGGGGTATATCAGTCGCTCGCCGGATCACGACTAAGCCTGAATGAATGAGACCTTATCCTGTTCAACCAATGCGGCAGTCAGCATACCCGTGGCATAGGCCCCGGTATCTATGGGAATGCGTCCCTGAACGACGCGCGGTTGTTCTGTGATGGTGTGGCCGTGCACGACCCACAGCCCATCTGCGCGGGGCTTTTGGTGGAACTCGGGATGACCCCAGAGCAGGTTTCCCGTTTCCTGCTCGTCGATCGGCAGATCCGGGTCTGCCCCGGCATGGACCACAACCACATTGCCCGACTGCCATGACAGTGGCAATTCGCGCAGCCACTTGATGATGTCCTCGCCGATGGCGGCGGCAAGGCGGTCACGCATTTCGAACCACTGCGACGCGGACCCGTTTCCCAAGACGGGCTGCACACGGTAACTGGCCAAGGTCTGCAACCCGCCATGGCGCAGCCAGCGCGGTCCACGGCCTTGGGGGTCGTCCAGAACATCCAGCAACATCTGTTCGTGATTGCCCATAAGGCAGTGCATCAAATCCCCGGCGGCCTGACTCAACACGAACAGTCGGCGCAGCACACGACGGCTTTCTTCACCCCGATCGACATAGTCGCCCACCATAACCAGCAGCGCCTCCGGGTGGCGCAAGCCGTCCAACCGGTGCAACATCTGTTCCAGCAGGCGATCGCATCCGTGCACATCCCCCACGGCGAAAAAGGGAACGTCCGGCTGGATCGGAGAATAAGCCCCCTTGGGACGTTCGGATGACCGGTTTTTGCTACGCAGAATCATAAGACACATTTAAGGCCTACATCCGCCCGAACAAGGCAGGAAGCGTTTCGTGGTGAAGTTCCCGGAACGCTCGGCTTGGATTTATCCGGCATTAACCTGTTGGAACGAAGGTATTTGCCTTGTGACGTCAAGACCGCGACACTACGCGCGATGCGTTGCAAGTTGCATGAGGCAAAGCCATGTTCTTCCTGACCGGCCTTCTTGGCATGATGGCGATTGGATCCTTCGCGTTCCTCGGCCTTGGGTCCGAAGATGACGACCGCGAATCCGCAGATGACTTTGACCCGATGGAGGATGCAGAGGGCACGGACGACCCGGACTATGATCTGTTTCAACCGCACAGGGAAACCGCGTCCGTAGATGAACTGCCAGACGTCTCTGTCGACAAGCAACCGGCCAACGACGACCCTGCGCCGACAAATGCAGAAGATATCTCTGCGAACAGCGATTTGTATGAAGAAGCCCTTTACGGCACGGACGTGGACGACCTCATTTTCGGCGGCGATGCAGACGAGTTGCTGCGGGGATTTGACGGTAGCGATACGCTCGACGGCGGCGATGGGGATGACACGCTCGAAGGACAGAACGGCCCGGACGACCTATATGGTGGCGAAGGTGCGGACACTCTATCAGGCGGGACAGGCCACGATACGATGAACGGTGGCGCGGGGGACGATCTCTTGCGGGGCGGCACGGGCGACGACGCGTTGCACGGGCGCTCTGGGGACGACACGCTGCTGGGAGATCGCGGTCAGGACACAATGTTTGGCGGTGATGGCAACGACTTGATTTCCGGTGTCCGTCTTAACGGCGACGGCGTAGACATTGATCAGCGCGACTATCTCAATGGCGGGGACGGCGACGACACCATTGTTGCCGGTGACGACGACATCGTCTCTCTTGGCGCTGGTGCCGACGTCCTTGTTCTGGGCGAATGGATGGCCGAAACGGGTGCAGAGATCCTCGACTACGATGACGAAGAGGACCAGTTGATGGTGGTCTTCAACGATGCATTGCATGGCGACGCACATGATCTGGACATGCGTCCCAACGCCACCAACCCCGCGTTGACAGAAATCCTGCTGGGGGACGAAGTGTTGGCCACCTTACCAACCGAAGACGCGCCCGATCTCAGCAATGTCGTCCTCATCGCCGAAAGCTCATTGATTGATCTCGGCCTCGAAGAGGCCGCAATCCGCCATGCCGGTTAACCGCTGCGGCACCGCGCGCGTCTAAGAACTAAAAACAAACTAAAATAGCAACTTAAGTCCGGCTTTTTGCCACAGATCGGTCGCTGACATGTCGCGGCCCACATCGATTCTGCCCCCAGTAATGAGGGGTAAGACATGGCATCCTACAATGTGTCGCTTGCGTCGGCGACCGCGACCGGAACTTTTGTTCAAGAGTCTCACTTTGGAACCAACGCACTACACGACGTCAACATCAGCACTACGGGCGACATGCTGCCCCATGATGGGTTTATCGCCGCTGTTGACGCGCTTGATCTGACGAACTTGCGCTATCCTGGTGGCCACGCTGAAAACACGCTGGACGTCACCCGCCTGGAGAACGGACAACTCCGCGCCGAGGTGCGTGCCTTTATGGATTGGGTCGTCGCCAACAGCACCCCGGACAACATGATCCAGGTCACCGTTGTCTTGCCCACCAAGATCGACATCCCCGCCGCCCAGATGGAGGCGTTCGTCTACCTGTTGCTTGAGCAATACGGTGATCACATCACCGGTCTAGAGATCGGCAACGAATACTCGATCGGTACGCGGGTCGAGGGCTTTGACCGTAGCACCCACCCCGAAGACATCCCCGACAGCGACTTTGTTTCATCGATGACAGAGTCCGAATACGGCATCGCCGCCAATCGGGTGATCAACGCGGCACAGGACGCTATCGACCGGCTGGCCCAGGATCGGCCCGGTCTGGGCCATGACCCGGCGATCCTGATTCAGTTGGGCGACTCAAACGGTGCGGGCAGCGCCTACAAAGGCAATGGCAGCTGGGATGAGGCGAACGAGGCAATTCTGGAATGGTTGGACCAGCGCGCCATAGACGCAATCGACGGGGCCGTGGCGCATTACTACTACAACCAGTCACACGTCGAAACGCAGGCGTTCGAGGGCACCTATCAGGAGGTGCGCAGCCTGGATCAGCGTATCGACAATTTCAACGAACACCTTGGACGCGAAGTCCCGCTCTACATTACAGAATGGAACGTGCTGAACACCAACATGAACCAGCAAGGTATGGCCGCCGCCTCGACCCTGCTGGAAATGTTCGAAGTCATGGTGCAGCTTGAGACCGCTGACGCCTTTATCTGGCCGCTGCAACACCGCATATCCAATACCATCGCCGGGAACCGCAGCGAAGATGGCGTAGATCTCTCCGCCGGGGGCGGCGCCTTCAAACTGATGGCTGACAATCTTCGGCCTGAAACCAGCGTCGAAACCGGCCATGTCGAACAGTTTGAAAGCATCGACACCGAGTGGACCGGCAGCAATGGCGAGGTCGAGACCAACTATTACGCCAGTCCCTATCACGACGTGATTTACGTCTCGCTGCGCGATCTGGACCCCGGCACCGTCAATTTTGACCTGCGGCCCTTTCTGGATGAGGCCGTTTCCGTGAATGTCACCCGCATGACCATGGATCCCGCATCGTCCGACGGTTTTAGCGATCTGGCGGACGAAAACGGGCTCAACCGGCTTGGCCGTCGCTACATCGATGCCGAAGAATATGCTGCGCTTTCGCAGTTGGCCTTTTTCGACGAGACCGACAAGAACCACATTCAGACCACCGGCAACGGCCAGTACCGGACCTATCTGCCCACGGTCACGGGCATTGTCACGCTGACCGGCAATCCCGACTCAATCGAAGACTACTACTTTGCAACCGAAACAGACGTGGACCCGCTGTTTGTTTCGGTGAACGGCGATTTCCTCAACAGCGGCACCGTCGCGCTGAACATGATGCCGTATGATGTGGCGCAGATCGTCATCGAAAAGAAATGGATTCAGGAAGGTGGCTCTGGCGATGAGACTTTCACCGGCGGCATCGGCATGGACGTGGTTCTTGGACGCCACGGCAACGACACGATCTCGACCGGCGAAGGTGACGATACGCTCAAGGGGGGATACGGCAATGACCTGCTGAACGCGGGGTCGGGAAACGACTCCATCCATGCCGGGGAGGGCAACGACACCATCTTTGCCGGGGCAGGCGACGATCTGATAGAGGCTGGCCGCGGTACAAAGATCATTGATGGCGGCGCGGGGAAAGACACGCTCTGGCTGGACGGCAATATCAACGCCTACACCGCCTCTCTTGTGAACGGTCAATTGCGGCTGATCGGCGACGGAACGGACGCCCGCATTTCCGGTGTCGAAACCCTTGTCTTCGCGGACCAGCGCGTGTCCGTTACCGATTACCTGAACGGCCTCGAAGGCGGCACGGTGGACCAACCAAAGGGCCAGTATGGCACCGCTCACGACGACTTGTTGAACGGGTCGTCCGACAATGAGATCCTCAGCGGCGATGCCGGTCATGACATTCTGGTGGGTAACAGCGGTCACGACACCTTGATGGCGGGCGAAGGGACCGATCTGTTGATCGCCGAAGAACGCGGCCTGTATGGCACTGACGCCTCTGAACAGGTTTATCGGATCTACAAGGCAGTCTTTGGACGCGAACCGGACGTGAACGGGCACCAGTACTGGGTGACACAGCTTGCCTCGTCCGCCAAAACACACGCGGAAATCGCCAAAGGGTTCATGGGGTCGCCAGAGTTCCAGAACACCTACGGCACGACGACCGACGTGGAATTTGTCACGCTTCTTTACCAGAACGTGCTTGGCCGCGCGCCCGATCCCGGCGGCCTGAACGCTTGGTTGTCGAACTTATCGGACGGTATGACGCGCCAGATGGTGGTGCGTCATTTCGCCGAAAGTCCGGAAAACAAATCCTCGACCTATGAAAGCCAGGTCGATTTTGACGCAAGGTGGGACGCAACTACATGGACCGATGACGTCTTTCGCATGTTTCAGACTGTCTTTGATCGCGTCCCCGACGCGGACGAATTTCAGGACTGGACGCTCAGCCTGTCGAACGGGGTATCGCTAGAGGCTGCGGTCAGCACGCTGATGGCGTCGGCGGAGTTTCAGGCCAGCTATGGGGCCACGACAAATGCGGAATTCGTGGCCCATCTGCACCAAAATGCGCCCGGCAACGACCCCGGCGGGATGGCGGCGTGGACGACGGCGCTGGACCAAGGGCTCGACCGGGCAGACGTGATCATCGCCTTGATGAATTCAACCGAGTCCGTCTTGGCCACCGAGTCAGACCTCAAAGCCTATGTGCAAGCCCTCGGGCCTGACGATGTGCTGGAGGCTGGCAGCGGCAACGACATCCTGTCCGGCGGCATGGGTTGCGACAGTTTCGTCTTTGACCCCACCGATGACGGCACCCACACCGTGACCGACCTAGAACCCTGGGACATCATCGACATTTCTGAATTCGGCTACGCCGACGTGGATACCGCCCTTGCCCATATGATCCAACAGGACGACGATGTCGTCTTTCAGGATCAGGGCGTGACAGTGGTGTTCTCCGGCGTCGATCTGGATGACATCACCGACGACATGATCGCATTGCTGTGACAGTCCTTCATTCCGCCCGACCCGTTCGGGTGGGATGCTTGACTCTCCTCCCGTTCCCCGCCAACCCCGATAAAAATGCTCAGGCTGTGCGGGGGCCTCCCGCTTTCCGGCCAAAACGGGTGTGCCATGGAGGCGGGACATGCAAAAACAGCATCGAACTTTGGGTGAGCGACTTACCGTCGGCGTCGCTGTCCTGATCGCCGCTTTCTGCGCCCTGCCCCACATGGGTGTGATGCTGGCGGCGCTGTCCGCCGAAAGCGATACTCTGGCGCATCTGGCGGATACGGTACTGGGCCGCTACACCGGCACCACCCTGATCCTGCTGGCGCTGGTCAGCCTTGGTACCTTTTTGATCGGAACCGGCGCGGCCTGGCTGGTGGTCATGACCGAATTCACCGGGCGGCGGGTCCTAGAGGTGGCGCTGGTGCTGCCGCTGGCCTTTCCCGCCTATGTCGTCGCCTACGCCTACACGCATCTTCTGGACCATCCCGGCATCGTTCAGGCGACACTGCGCGACGTCACCGGATGGGGACCGCGCGATTACTGGTTCCCAGAAATCCGGTCGACCGGCGGGGCGGCGGCAATGCTGATGCTGGTGCTGTACCCCTATGTGTACCTGTTGGCTCGCGCCGCCTTTGTCAGCCAAAGCGCGACCACGATTTTTGCCGCCCGTTCTCTGGGGCGTACGCCTCTGGGCGCGTTTCTGTCCGTCACCCTGCCGATGGCGCGCCCCGCCATTGCGGCCGGTGTCCTGCTCACAGCAATGGAAACCATCGCGGACTATGGGACAGTGTCCTATTTCGGCGTCCAGACCTTTGCCACCGGCATCTACACCAGTTGGTTTTCACTGGCCGACCGGGCGGGCGCGGCGCAACTGGCGCTTGGCTTGCTGGCCTTTGCCCTGCTGCTGGCCGTGCTAGAGCGCAGCAGCCGGGGACAGGCGCGCTATCACGCCGGTCGCCGGTCCGAGCCGATCCCCCGCGCCCGCCTGACCGGCGGGTCAAACGCTGCGGCGCTGGCAGCCTGTAGCCTGCCCGTGCTGCTGGGCGCACTGATTCCAGCCACCGCGCTGCTGACTATGGCACTGGGGTCGGAACAAGACCTGCTCAGCCGCCGCTACATCCGCTTTATCGAAAACTCGCTTACGCTCGCCACGGTTGCGGCGCTGGTGACTGTGACAGCGGCAATCATCCTTGGCAGCGTCAGCCGCATTCTGCCCGGCCGCCTGTCGGCCACGGCGCTGTATGCGGGCCGGTTGGGTTATGCCGTTCCCGGCGGGGTGATCGCCGTCGGCCTGATGGTGCCATTTGCGGCCTTCGACAATTCGCTGGACAGTTGGATGCGCGAGACCTTTGACATCTCCACCGGCCTGCTATTCACCGGGTCGATCTGGGTGCTGGTCGGGGCCTATATGATCCGCTTTCTGGCCGCCGCCATCGGTGCGTACGAGGGCGGCATCTCTGCCGTCAGCCCCAATATGGACGCCGCTGCGCGGGTGCTGGGCCAGAACGCAATGGGCACGGTGCGCCGGGTTCACATGCCCCTGCTCAGACCGAGCCTGCTGACCGCCGCGCTGATTGTCTTTGTCGATGTGATGAAGGAACTGCCTGCCACGTTGATCATGCGTCCGTTCAACTATGACACACTGGCGGTGCAAGCACACCGGCTGGCCGCCGATGAACGGCTGGAGGGCGCCGCCGTGCCCAGCCTTGTGATTGCGCTTCTGGGCCTGTTGCCTGTGGTGCTATTGATCCACCGGATGCGCAAGGACACATGACGCCGACATGAGGTCCGGGGCCAACCCGGGACGGGCGTTTTCCATTGAGAACCCTGACCTCTGGAACCAAAACCGCCCGCATCCCGGTTCTGGTTCGAGCCTTCCTGCCTCCCCCCCATACGGCACACAAAAAAGGCGCGGGGATGTCTCCCCGCGCCTCGCCGTCTAGGTAATCTGAATGCTGGATTACTTCCAACCGACCTCGTTAAAGATCTTCTGTGCGGTCGGGATATTCTTGGCCACGGCGCTCAGGTCCACATCGTCAGGTTTGAAGAACCCCAAAGCCGCCACCGACGGGCTAAGGCCCACACCGGGAACCGCAGGGTATTCGTCATTGCCGGCCGAGAAGTACTTTTGCGCCTGATCGCTTGTCAGGTACTCAAGGAACTTGATCGCGTTGTCACGGTTGGGCGAATTAACGGCCACGCCACCCCCAGACAGGTTCATATGCGCACCGGTGCCGTCTTGGTTCGGAAAGACCCAACCGATCTGGTCCAGTCCTTCGGTCAAACCGCTGACATCTGTGCGGATTGCGCGGGCAAAATAGTAGGTGTTCGACAGCGCGACACCGCATTCGCCCGACACCAGTCCACGCAGCTGATCGGTATCGCCGCCCTGCGGGTCACGCGCAAAGTTTGCCACCACGCCAGCCGCCCAGTCACGCGCACCGTCTTCGCCCAGATGCTCGACCAACGACGCCAGCAGCGTCTGCATGTAGGAGTTGGTGCCCGACCGGATACAGACCTGCCCTTTGTACATCGGGTCTGCCAGATCCTGATAGGTCGCGGGCGGGGTCGTCACCTCTTCCTTGTTGTAAAAGATGATGCGCGCGCGCTGTGAGAAGCCAAACCATTCGTTCTCGGCATCCTGCAAATAGCCTGGCACCCGCGCTTCCAACACATCACTGTCGACCGGCTGCAGCACTCCGGCATCCTTTGCGCGCTCAAGACGCGAGGTATCGACGGTCAGCAGAACGTCCGCAGGCGAATTGAGCCCCTCTGCCTCCATCCGTGCGATCAGCTCATCCGCATTGCCTTCGATGCGGTTGATGGTGATGCCGGTCGCGTCTTCGAAATCGGAGTAAAGCCGCTCATCCGTATCGTAGTGGCGCGAGGAATAAATGTTGACCTCGCCCTCTGCCACGGCCGCCACAGGGGTCAGGCCCGCCGTCGCGATCAGGGTCAGCGCGGAAAGTCCGGACGTCAATTTCATGCTGTGCTCCTCTTGGATCTAATTCCTTATGCTTTTAGTCAATTACAGAAACCACCGCACAGCGCAAGCCTTTGTCGATTGTTTTAGTCGGAATACCGTGTCACAGATTTCCACCCCGTCCGACGCGGACCGGGGCGCGCTCAGACGCCTGCGGCCTCGCTGGCGCGAGCACTTAGCGTCCAGCTATTCGGGCTTTCCTCGGCCAATCGTGCCATCACTGCTGCGACCCTGTCCCAGCCCAATTCGTCCGCAGCCTGCATCGGACCACCGCGCCAACGTGGAAAGGCATAACCGTGGATCTGCACCATATCGACGGCGGCATCTGTCTCGGCGATGCCTTCCTCAACGATCCGCGCACCCTCATTGGCAAGAACCGACAGGATGCGCGCCATGATCTCTTCGCGGGCCAGGCTGCGGCGCACGATACCTTGCGCTTTGGAATAGCCGGTGATCACCGCCTCAACCTCTGCCGAAGGTCGAGGTTTGCGGTCGCCTTCGACGTAGTCATACCACCCCTTGCCGCTGCGCTGACCCAGCCGGTCCAATTCGCAGACCTGATCGGAAATCGTGACGTAGCGCTGCGCCGGATCGCGCGACCCCGCCTGCCGCTTGCGGTTGGCCCATGCAATCTGCAAACCGGTCAAATCCTGCAATTCAAACGGTCCCATGGGGAATCCGATTTCACGCGCGGCGGCATCCACCTCTTGCGGCAGCGCCCCGTCAGCCAGCATGTATTCCGCCGCCCGACGGTATTCCGCCAGCATCCGATTGCCGATGAACCCGTCGCAGATTCCCGCCAGTACCGACACCTTGCGCAGACGCTTTCCAAAGGCAAAGCCGGTGGCCAGAACCTCTGTTGAGGTCTCGGGCAGCGGCACAATCTCCAGCAGTTTCATCACATGCGCTGGAGAGAAAAAGTGTAGGCCGACGCAGCGCGACAGGTTCGGGATTCCCTCGAAAATCTCGCGCGGGTCAATGTAAGAGGTGTTGGTGCCAAGGATCGTGTCCGACGCCACAACCTCGGCCAATTGCCGAAATACCGCGCGCTTGACCTCCAGATCCTCAAACACCGCCTCGACCGCCAGATCGACATCCGCCGCATCGGCGTAATCCGCCGTCACGATGAACCGCGCTTTTTGCTCTACCGCCTTGTCTGCGCTCAGCTTGCCGCGTGCAACCGCGCCGTCGATCAACCCGGCCACTCGGTCGGCGGCGCTGGACGCCGCCTGCGCATCGCGTTCGACCAACACCACCTTCAGCCCGCCGCCCAGACTGGCCGTGGCAATCCCCGCGCCCATCAACCCACCGCCGACAACCGCGATTTTCTGCAGGTCACGCGGCGCGGCCCCCTCTGCCGCCTTGGGCCGCGCGACCTCACGCTCGGCAAAAAAGGCATGGCGCAAGGCACGGCTTTCGGCGCTTTGGCGCAGGTCCAGATGCAAAGCACGCTCTTTTGGCTGCCCCTCTGCAAATGGCAGATATGCCCACTGAAGCGCGTCGATGTTCAATAGCCCGGACGCCTGCCCGCGCGCGCGTTTGGCTACGGCGGCGCGTTTGGCCTCCAGCACCTCAGCGGCAATTGGCGTGGCGTCCCGCTGTGATACCGCAACAGGTCGCGGGGGCAGATCCGCCACAAACCCACGCGCCGCCATTGCCAGATCGCCGTCGGTGACCAGATCCAGACCGCCCAGCGCCTGCACCGCTTCCGCATCCAGCATCGCGCCAGAGGCCGCCATATCAATCGCCGCTTCCATTCCGATCAGACGCGGCGCGCGCTGTGTGCCACCGGCGCCGGGGATCAGACCCACGTTGACCTCTGGCAGACCAAACCGCGTGTCTTTTGCTGCGATCCGCCAAGCACAGCCCATGGCGATCTCAAATCCGCCGCCCAGCACGTTGCCCTGCATCACCGCCACAAACGGCGTTTCGCTGTCCTCGATCATCTGCACCACGTCCGGCAGATGTGGCTCTACCGGGGGCGCATCGAATTCGGACATATCCCCGCCAGCTACAAAGGTGCGCCCAGCGCAGGTCAGGATCGCAACCCGCGCCCCCTGCACCTTAATCACTGCACGCGCCAATCCGGCGCGCACAGCGGTACTGGTGGCGTTGACCGGCGGATTGTCGATGGTGACCCAGGCCAGATCGCCTTCGCGGGTCACAGAAACGGGGCTATCGGTGGTCATGATGCGGACTCCTCTCCTCGCCCCTCCTCGGGCGCTTTGAAACGCAGATAACCCAAACGACCGGTCGGCTAAAGGATTTCAACCGACATAGTCTACGATTGCCGCATCGATCCTTGCGCGGGTTTTGTCGACGGCCTCTGCCTTGACCGGGCCAAAGCCGCGTATTTCCATGACCATCCCGGCAATCCGCGCCGCCTCATCCCGGTTATCTGCGGTCAAGCCCGCCACAAGACGGTCCAGCAAGGCGCGATATTCGGTGATCAAGGCACGTTCCATCCGGCGTTCTTCGGTCCAGCCAAAGACATCCAGCGCGGTGCCGCGCAGCCGCTTCATCCGCGCCAACTGGCGGAACGCCACCTGTACCCAAGGGCCGAACACCCGCTTCAAAGGCCGCCCGCGCGCATCGGTGCCTTTGGACAGCATCGGCGGCGCAAGATGGTGTTTGACCGTGAACTCCCCCTCAAACCGATCCTTCAACCCCTCAATGAACCCGGTCTGGGTGTGCAGCCTCGCGACCTCATATTCATCCTTGTAAGACATCAGCTTGAACAAGCCCTTGGCCGCCGCCTCCGTCAATGCACCGGGTGCGCCCGCCACCTGCGTCTCGGCGGCAATCACAGGCGTCAGCGCATCCCGGTAGGTCTGCGCCCAGGCACTGCTTTGGTAATCCACCAGAAACGCCGCCCGCCGGTCGATCATCTGCTCCAGCGTCTGAACCGGCTGCGCCTGCGTGCCTGCGATTTTCTCAACCGCCTGCGGGTCATTGACGGCAACCCGGCCCCAGTGAAACGCCTGCTTGTTCACATCCGGTTTGACGCCGTTCAGCTCTATCGCGCGCATCAGCGCTGCCTCTGACAACGGCACCAACCCCGCCTGCCACGCAGCGCCCAGCATCAACACATTGGCAAAGACTGTGTCGCCCAACAGCGCCTCTGATAGCGCATTGGCGTCCAACCCATACAGCGCTGATCCGTCCACAGCGGCCCCGATCCGCGCCAGCCTCTCACCGGCTTTCAGGTCGGCATCGCGGTTGCGTGTGAAATCTCCCGTCGGCATCAGCGCCGTGTTCACCACGCCACGGGTGTGGCCTGCACGGTACGTCATTGATGCCTTGGGCGAGGAACTGACAACCAGATCACAGCCGATCAGCGCATCCGCGGACGACGGTTCAATCCGCGCTTGATTGACCTTTTGCGGGGTCGCCGACATGCGCAGATAGCTAAGAACTGGGCCAAATTTCTGCGCAAAGCCCATAAAGTCCAGCACGCTGGCGCCTTTGCCCTCAAGATTGGCCGCCATGGCAATCAATTGGCCCACGGTCACGACCCCCGTGCCGCCTACCCCGGTCACCAAAATGTCCCAAGGCGCATCCAGCGTGGGCATCACTGGCGCGGGCAAACCGGCCTGCAACTCTGCCAATTGAGACGCAGACACACCGCGCCCCTTCTTCAGCGTGCCACCCTCAACGGTGACAAAGCTGGGGCAGAACCCGTTCACACAGGTAAAGTCCTTGTTGCAGGAGTTCAGATTGATCTGCCGTTTGCGGCCAAACTCCGTCTCCAGCGGTTCGACACTCAGGCAGTTCGATTCCACCCCGCAATCGCCGCAACCCTCGCAGACCAACGGGTTGATGACGGCGAATTTCTTGGGGTCTTCCATCTTGCCGCGCTTGCGCAGGCGACGCTTTTCCGTGGCGCAAGTCTGCTGATAGATCAGCACTGTTGTTCCAGGGATTTCACGCAATTCGCGCTGAACGCGGTCCATCTCGCGCCGGTGTTCAATCGCCACACCCGAGGGCAGATCCGCCGCGCGGAATTGCTCGGGCTGGTCTGAAACGACAACCACGCGCTTGGCTCCCTCGGCCAGCACCGAATGGGCAATCGCCTCGACCGAAATCGGCCCGTCCACCGTCTGCCCTCCGGTCATGGCAACCGCGTCGTTGAACAGGATCTTGTAGGTGATGTTGGTGCCGGCAGCGATGGCCTGCCGGATCGCCAGCGACCCCGAATGGTAATACGTCCCCTCACCAAGATTCTGAAAGATATGCTTATTTCCGTTGAACTTGGATCGTGCGACCCAGTTCACGCCCTCCCCGCCCATCTGGATCAGCGAGGTGGTGTTGCGGTCCATCCAGCTGGCCATAAAGTGACAGCCAATGCCCGCGAGGGCACCACTGCCCTCGGGAACCTTGGTCGAGCTATTGTGCGGACACCCCGAGCAGAAATACGGAGTCCGCGCCGCCCCCGGCACCTCAATCAGGTTCGGAGGCGGCACGATCCCCTTGGCACGTTCCGTGAGTGATGTGCCAAGGTTCAAGTCCAGTCGTGCGGCGATGATCCGCGCCAGCATCACCGCGCCCAGCTCATGCGTCCATGGGATCAGCCGCGCGCCATGTTCATCGCGCTTGCCAACCATGCGATCCGGCTTTTGACCGGGGAAGTCGTAGAAATATTCCTTCAGCTGGCTTTCGATGATGCCGCGCTTTTCCTCGATCACCAGCAGTTCCTGCTTGCCGGCAGCAAAAGCCAGCGCGCCCACATCTTCCAGCGGCCAGACCATGCCGACCTTGTAGATGTCGATACCCAGTTCCCGCGCAGCGGCCTCATCCAGCCCCAACAGGCGCAGCGCCTCCAGCGTATCCAGGTGCGCCTTGCCGGTGGTCACAATGCCGAACCGGGCGTCATGACCCCATTCCGCCCGGTCGATCGGGTTGGCGCGGGCAAAGGCCAGAACGGCGTTCTTTTTTGCCTCCATCCGCTCTTCGATCTGCGGCCCGGGCAGGTCGGGCCAACGGTAATGCAACCCCGTCTTCGGCGGCGTGAAATCCGGCGTCACAAACGTCCGATCCTTGGGCAATTCAAACGACATGCCGGACTCAACCGTCTCGGAAATCGCCTTGAACCCGACCCACATGCCGGAAAACCGCGACAACGCATAACCCCATTCCCCAAACGGCAGAAACTCCGCCACATTGGCCGGGTTCAGCGTCGGCATAAAAAAGTTCATGAAGGCCACGTCAGACTGATGCGGCATCGACGACGACACACAGCCGTGATCGTCCCCCGCCACCACCAGCACACCGCCCGTGGGCGACGAACCATAGGCATTGCCGTGCTTAAGCGCATCCGCCGCCCGGTCCACCCCCGGCCCCTTGCCGTACCACAAGCCGAAGACGCCCTCACAGGTTTTGTCCGGGTCAGTTTCCACCTGCTGGGTGCCGATCATCTGGGTGGCGCCGAACTCCTCATTGACCGCGGCCAGAAAGGTGATCCCGGCCCCCTCGACCACGGCACGATTGCGCCCAACTTCCAGGTCGATGCCGCCCACCGGCGATCCCCGATAGCCAGAAACATATCCCCGCGTGTCCAGTCCACGCGCCCGGTCGCGCCGCGCCTGATCCAGCGCGATGCGCACGATCGCCTGTGTCCCGGTCATGAAGACGCGTCCCTGCACACGGGTATAGCGATCTTCCAATGTGTAATCGGTCAGTATCGGGGTCAGATCAGTCATGGCGCACTCCCTGAATTAGATGCAGGAGTTTTACTCATTTTCCTGAGACGCGCTTTTCATTCTTGCACGCCGCATACATATCCCGCACCATTTCATTCACTTGCCTGTGAAAGATGACTGACTTGGTTCAAATCTCTGACCTAGACCGCCGAATCCTTGCCGTATTGCAAAAAGATGCCTCCGGCAGCATGCAGGATCTCGCCGACGCGGTGAACAGCTCGTCAGCCACCTGCTGGCGCCGCCTCAGGAACCTTGAGGAAAACGGCGTCATCGGCCCGCCGGTGCGCCACGTAACCCCCAGCGCGGTCGGCCTTGGCATGGATGCCTTTGTTCAGGTCCGCATGAAATCACAGGATTCGCGCGCCCGGGCCGAATTTCAGCGCGCAACAGAAACAGTCCCCGCCATCACCGAGGTCTATTCGATCTCCGGTGAATGGGACTATTTGCTTCACCTCGTGGTCCGAGATATCGCCGATCTGGAATCGATCCTGATGCGCCACGTCCTGGAACACTCCAATGTCGCGGGCACCGCGACCATGTTTGTCCTGCGCCGGATCAAACAAGGCACAGAGCTTCCCCTCCCCCCGTGACTTCGGCCTCTTCTGTCCGAAAATATCCCGGGGGAGGAGCTGCAGGCGACGGGGGCAGCGCCCCATCCCCGCGCCCAAGGCCATAGGCCGCCGGGCAAGTCACCCTGTGCGCGCATCGCGCGCTCCGCATGGCGCTGACCCCCAGGTGTCACGCTCTTCTGCCGCCACGTTGCGCTTCACCGCCAGAAAACTGTCCGGCATGCCATAGACAGGATCGTTTCCCTCTGGGAAGGCCCCTGCGCCCGCGCCCCACGGGCCGCTTTCAACAGTTCCGGGACCACCAGCAGCGGCAAGGTCAGCAGCGCCAGAAGACCCATCTGCGCCATCGACAGCGGCACGGTGTGCAACAGGCTTTGCAGCGGCGGCCAGTAGATCGCAGCCATCTGCACCCCGATCATGGCGGCAAAGGCAATCAGCAGAGGGCGGTTGGAAAAGAACCCGATCCGAAACAGCGGCAGTCGGAACGACCGAAAGGCAAAGACGCTGACCTTTTCGAACAGCACCATACCAGTAAAGACCATGGTGCGCGCAAGATCCACGCCTTCGTGCAAATGGCTATAGAACAGCCACAGGCTAACGCTTCCGGTATACAGGCCAAAACAGATGATCATCATCAGGCCCGTCGCATCAAGGATCGGGTGGTCCTTGGGCACCGGCGGCTGGGCCATCACGTCGGGCGCTGCCTTTTCCATGCCCAGCGCCACCGCCGTCACCCCGTCGGTGACAAGGTTCATCCACAAAATCTGCGTCGCAAGAAAGATCAGCGGCCCGCCGAGGAAGAGATTAATGACAATAGCCACCACCTCCCCCGCATTCGACGAAAGCAGATAGCGCACGAACCGCTGGATATTGGCGAACTGGCGGCGGCCTTCCTCGACCGCACCGACGATGGTGGCAAAGTTGTCGTCCAGCAGCACCAGATCGCTGGCATCCTTGGCCACATCAGTGCCGCGCTGGCCCATGGCGATGCCGATGTCCGCCTGCCGCAGCGCAGGCGCGTCGTTCACCCCGTCACCGGTCATGGCAACCAGATTGCCGCGCCTTTGCAGCGCGTCGACAAGGCGCATCTTGTGGGCGGGCGTGGTACGGGCGAAATGCGTGTTGCCGTCCAGCTTTATCTCAAGATCCTCGTCGGACAGGGTGTCCAGATCTGCGCCCGTCAGCACCGTATCGACCTCCAGCCCGATCTCGCGCGCAATGGCCCCAGCCGTCGGGGCCGCGTCCCCGGTGATCATCATCACGCGAATGCCAGCGCTGCGGCACAGGCCCACCGCCTGACGCACCTCTGGCCGTGGCGGGTCAATCATCCCAACGAAGCCCAGAAAAATCAGCCCGGCCTCCTCTGCCTGCGGGTCAGTGACCGCACGTTTCGCGAACCCCAACAGGCGACGTCCGTTCGATGCCATGTCCGCCGCCACCTGCTCAATCTCGGCGCGGACGTCCGACGACAGCGCACGCGGCACGCCATCCGCTCCCTGCACCCGGTCGCAGACATCCAGCACCGTTTCCGGCGCGCCTTTGACCATCTGCACAAGGCCCTCATCGCGCTGCATGACCACGCTCATCCGTTTACGGTCTGCGTCAAAGGGGATTTCGGCCACCCGGTCCGCTGTATCGGGCAGGGGCGCCCCCCCCTTGAACGCCAGCGTGACCAGCGCGCCCTCTGTCGGGTCGCCGACCATGCGCCACATGTCATCGACCCGCGACAGTTCGGCGTGGTTGCACGACAGGCCCACGTCGATCAGCTCTGCCAGCCGCGCATCGTCTGCCGCGCGCACTCGTTTTCCATGGGTCGCAATATGTCCGGCGGGATCATAGCCTGTGCCCGACACCTCATAGTCCTGCGATGGCGTCCAGACCCGCGTCACCGTCATGGCGTTCTCTGTCAGCGTGCCAGTCTTGTCGGTACAGATCACCGTGGCCGCGCCCAAGGTCTCGACCGCCTGCAACCTGCGCACCAGAGAACGACGCTGCAGCATCGCCGAGGCCCCCAGCGCCAGTGTGATCGTCACCACTGCAGGCAGACCTTCGGGTACCATGGCCACGGCCAGTGCGATCGAGGTCAGGAACATTTCCTGCCACGGACGACCCACCATCAGGCCCGCCGCCAGCACCATCCCAGCAAGACCAATTGCGATCACGCCCAGCAGCCGCGCCAGACGGCCAAGCTGTTCTTGCAGGTGGGTTTCGCCCTCGTCGATGGATGCGGTCAGCTCGGCAATATTGCCGAACTCGGTGTTTGACCCGGTCGCCTGCACCACCCCTTCGGCGCGGCCCGCCACCACGTTTGATCCCATGAACAGGCGTGTGGTCCCGTCGCCCAGCGCCTTGTCGACCGGCACCGACTCTCCGGTAAGGATGCTTTCATCGACTTTCAGCCGCATACCCGTTGTCAGGGTCATGTCGGCGGGCACCTTGTCGCCCCCTTCCAGAATCACCAGATCGCCCGGCACGATCTGACGGGTGTCGATCATCGCCTGCGCGCCATCGCGGACAACCCGCGCCTCGCTCGCCAGCATGCTCCGAAGCGCGGACAGCGCCGTCTCTGTCCGCCACTCCTGAACAAAGCCCAGAATGCCATTCAGCACCACGACCAGCATGATGGCGATCGCATCGACCGTCTCGCCCAACACGGCGGCAATGGCGGCTGCGGCGATCAGCATCAGGATCAGCAGGCTGGTGAATTGGCGAAAAAGGATGGTCCAGCGCGAGGTCGGTTTCTGTTCGGCCAACTGGTTGGGGCCGACCTCTTGCAGGCGGCGCGCCGCCTCTTGGGTGGTCAGTCCATAGCGCGTGTCGCCCGTCATGCCGTCTGCTCCTGTCACGCCTGCTCAGCCCGCCCGCGAGGGACGCTGTCCACCCGCATCCTAGACATAGCTATCGGCAACTTGTTTGACGTGCGTCAAACATCGACAAACGCATGGCAGCTATGCCTGTGCTGACCGCGCCCACGTTGGACGGCCCATGCCACCCGGGGTCGCACCCGCGTCAGGCCAAAGTCGGCCCAGAAATGAAATGATCCCGAAAAACCAGCCGGTTTTTCGGGATCAACAGGATCTGATTGCCTCGGATCGGTCGCGCAGGGCCTTCCGGTGTGGGCCTAGTTTGCCGTTTTGACAACCTGTGTCTGAACGCCAAGTCCTTCGATACTCAGCCGCATGGTTTCTCCACCCTTCAGATAAACCGGCGGCTTACATCCCATTCCGACCCCCGGAGGCGTGCCGGTCGAAATGATGTCACCCGGTTGCAGGCTCATGAACTGCGAGCAGTAGGAAATCAGGTGCGGCACTTTGTAGACCATCGTCGCGGTCGAACCGTTTTGATACCGCGTGCCATCCACTTCCAGCCACATCCCCAGCGCGTCATAGTCGCCGACCTCATCGGGAGTCACCAGCCAGGGACCCGTCGGGCCAAAAGTATCGCAGCCCTTGCCTTTGTCCCAAGTGCCTGCGCGTTCGATCTGATACTCGCGTTCAGAGACGTCGTTGATCACGCAGAACCCGGCAACGTGATCCATCGCATCCGCTTCGTCGATATAGGCACCGCCCTTGCCGATCACGACGCCAAGTTCGACCTCCCAGTCGGTCTTTTCAGAGCCGCGCGGAACGATGACATCGTCATCCGGGCCAATGATCGCCGACGTCCATTTGTTGAAAATGACCGGCTCGGGCGGAACGTCCAACCCGCTTTCGGCGGCATGATCGGCGTAGTTCAGGCCGATGCACACAAACTTTCCGGTTTGGCCGACGCAGGGGCCAAGCCGCAGATCATCCTGCGGAGTGCCTTCGACAATCGGCAGGGCGTCCATGTTCAGTGCCTTCAGGCGGGCGATGGACTCGGGCAGCAACGCCTCTCCGGCAATATCCCGGACATGCTCGGACAGGTCGCGCACGCGGCCTGACGCATCAAGGCAACCGGGTTTTTCCTGCCCTTTGGGGCCGTGACGCAGTAATTTCATGTGAACCTCGGATATCAGAGAAATAGTTGTGTCGCAGCCCACGCGAAGATGGGCTGCGACGGCAGTGCGATCAATCGTAAAGGACAGCCTGGATTTCAGCGTCGTCGATGTTGGACTGGTCGTAGTAGTAAAAGCCGGTGTCGATGATAGCGGGCAGGGTTTCGCCATTCATCGCGGCCACGGCGGCCTTGACGGTCTCATAGCCGATGCCGACAGGGTTCTGGGTGATCGCACCAGCCATCAGGCCGTCACGGATCGCATCGGTCTGCGCCTTGCCAGAGTCGTAGCCGATGATGGTCACGCCTTCGCTGCCCATTTCACGCACGGCGTTGACGATCCCGATGGCAGAGCCTTCGTTGGTGCCGAACATGCCACCCAGATCAGGGTTGGCCGTCAGAATGGCCTTGGCGACCTCGGTCGAGGTCAACTGGTCGCCTGCGCCATACTGCACGCTGACAACCTCGATGTCGGGGTATTCGCTTGCGATCCGGTTCAGGAAACCATCGCGGCGGTCGATGCCGGTGCGGCTGGTCTGGTCGTGGGCCACGACGGCAACCTTGCCGGAACCGCCCAGAAATTCGGCCATCTTGTCGGCGGCCAGTGCTGCTGCTGCGACGTTGTCCGTGGTTGCGGTCGCCACCGGGATATCGCTGTCGACACCACTGTCAAAGGCAATAACCGGAATGCCCGCATCAGCGGCCTGACGGAGCAGCGGAATTGCGGCTTGGCTGTCCAGCGCGGCAAATCCGATGGCCGAAGGCTTGTTGGCCAAGGCGGCCGCCAGCATGTCGATCTGGCGATCAACCATGGTTTCATTGTCGGGGCCTTCAAAGGTGATGCGGACACCGAATTCTTCGGCGGCCTGATCTGCACCGGCTTTCACGGCTTGCCAGAACTGGTGCTGAAAGCCTTTTGAGACCAGCGGGATGTAAATTTCATCCTGAGCATAAGCGGCAGGAGCCGATGCCAGAGCGATGGAAAGGCCAAGTGCGCCCATAAGAGTACGACGTGACAACATTTAGAGTTCCTCCTCAGTTGGTTGATGGCCCGGTGTCTCCTCTCCGGGCCAATGGGATTTTCGTTACTTCACTTTGTTGCGGCGCATCATGTCGGCGTAGACCGCCAGAATGATGATTGCGCCGGTCACAACCGTTTGCCATTCCTGAGCCACGGACAGCACGCGCAGTCCGTTGGTCAGTACGGCCATGATCAGGGCCCCGATGAGCGACCCCAGAATGGACCCGCGTCCGCCAGACAGCGACGTGCCACCGATCACAACCGCTGCAATCGCTTCGAGTTCATAGCCAAGCCCCAGAGCCGGCTGGGCAGAATTCAGACGCGACGCAATCAGCAGCCCCGCGATGCCGACAATGGCCCCGGCAAGCGCATAGATTGCAATCTTCCAGCGGTCGGTATTGACGCCGGAAAGGCGGACGGATTCCTCGTTTGACCCAAGGGCGAAACAATAGCGGCCCAACACCGTGCGGTTCAGGATATAGGCGGTCACAGCGGCGACGATGAACAGGATCAGCACGCCGTTGGGGATCGGGATCGCGGGAATGATCTCGCCAATCAGCGAACCGCGCGAAATCTCACTGAAACCGGGAGTGTCGTTGAAATAGATTGGACGGGTGCCCGAGATCACAAGGCTGAGCCCCTTGAGGATCAGCATCATGCCCAGCGTCGCGATAAACGGCGGGATTGCCATCTTGGCGACAAACGTGCCGGAACAGGCACCACACGCGGCCCCCGTCAGCACAGCCGCCATCACCCCCAGCGGCAAAGGCATCCCTGCGTAGGTCAGGACCACGCCAGTGATAACCGCGCAAAAGGTCATCATGGTCCCAACGGACAGGTCGATCCCGCCGGTGATGATGACCAGTGTCACCGCAATCGCCAGAACACCGTTCACCGATGTCGCCTGCAGGATCGCAATCATGTTCGACGTTTGCATGAAGTTCGGCGAGGCGATCGAAAAGCCGATCAGCAGCACGATCAGACTGGCAAAGGCCAGAACCCGCTGGTGCGTGCCTGCGGCAACGATCCGCGACAGCGCCGATCGGGGGGCTTCGGGTGTTGTGGTCGTCATAGGTGATCCTCCGCACCCACCAACGCCGTGTCGCGTTGTGTGGCCAATTCCATGATTTGTTCCTGAGTGGTGCCTTCGCCGCCGGGCAGGATGCCTGTCAGGCGTCCCTCGCACATCACCGCGATGCGGTGCGACAGGCGCATGACCTCGGGCAATTCCGACGAAATCACGATGATCGCGCGTCCCTGTGCCGCGAGGTCTTCGAGCAAGGCATAGATTTCCGACTTGGCACCGATGTCGATGCCACGGGTCGGCTCATCAAAGATCAGCACATCGCAGTCGCGCAACAGCCATTTGGCGATAACGACCTTTTGCTGGTTACCGCCCGACAACAGACGCACGTCCTGCATGTCCGACGGGGTGCGCACCCCCAACTGATCGATGTACTTGATCGCCGTGGTTTTCATCGCGCCTTCGTCAAGCACACCAAAGCGGTTGGTGAACTGGCCCAGATTGGCCATCGCCACATTGGCACGCACGGTCATGTCTACGGCAAGGCCAAAGTGTTTGCGGTCTTCGGACAGATAGCCGATCCCGGCCTCGACGGCTGCGTGGGGTGTGCGGATATTGACCGGCTGGCCATGAACAATGATCTCACCGGCGTCACGGGGATCAGCGCCAAAGATGATGCGCGCGACCTCTGTCCTCCCGGCCCCCATCAACCCGGCAAAGCCAAGGATCTCTCCCTTGCGGACATCAAAGCTGACATCGCGCACCTCTTTGCCGCGCGACAGGTTGCGGACCTCCAAGGCCACCGGGCTTTGCGATGTGTCCGGAATGACCGGCGCGCTTTGCGTCACTTCGCGGCCCACCATCAGCTGGATGATCTTTGACAGCGGCGTCTCGGCTGCGTCCACCGTGTCGATATATGCCCCATCGCGCAGGATGGTGACCCGGTCCGCGATCCGCTTGATCTCATCCATACGGTGACTGATGTAGACGATACCGACGCCATCGGCCTTGAGCTTGCGGATCACCTTGAAAAGTTCGGTAATCTCGGCGTCATTCAGCGCCGCCGTCGGCTCATCCATGATCAGGACGCGCGGGTTGTAGGACAGTGCCTTGGCGATCTCGATCAACTGCTGACGGGCAATGGTCTGGGTACTGACCGGGGTGCGCGGGTCCATCGCCAGATTGAGCGAGGCAAAAATCTCGGCGGTCTTCTTGTTCAGGGCGGGTTCATCCAACCGGCCAAAGCTGCGGCGCGGTTCACGCCCGATCAGCACGTTTTGCGCCGCCGTCAGATCATTCATCAGGCTGAGTTCCTGGTGAATGATCCCGATCCCCAGATCCTGCGCCGCGCGCGGACCATCCGGGGTCACCGGTTTGCCGTCGACAAACATCTCTCCGCTGTCACGCGGATAGATACCGGACATGATTTTCATCAGGGTCGATTTGCCTGCACCGTTCTCGCCCATCAGGGCGTGAACCTCCCCCGGACGCAGATTGAACTGGACGGCCTTGAGCGCGTGAACACCGGGAAAGCGTTTCTCGATCCCCGTCATTTCCACCAGGTATGTCATGTGGCAGGCCCTCCCAAACCATGCATCGCCATCAGATCGTGACACCACCGTCGACGAGAACGGTTTGCCCTGTCACGAATCTGCTGCCGTCCGACAACAAGTGCACAATTGTGGGCGTCATGTCGTCAACCGTGGCCAACCGGCCCATCGGTTGGCGT
This sequence comes from Antarctobacter heliothermus, assembly GCF_002237555.1. Classification (NCBI taxonomy): domain Bacteria; kingdom Pseudomonadati; phylum Pseudomonadota; class Alphaproteobacteria; order Rhodobacterales; family Roseobacteraceae; genus Antarctobacter; species Antarctobacter heliothermus. The sequence continues at coordinate 643,281 of NZ_CP022540.1, forward strand.
GCGATGAAATCTTTTTCCGCCTGAACGGGGTCCGGGGCCGACGCAATCCGCCCCTGCAGCGACGGCGTATCAACCGTCCCGGGACACAGCGCGTTGCACCGCAAATTCTGCGCCACGAAATCCGCGGCGATTGCCTTGGTCAGCCCGATGACCGCCGCCTTGGTCGCGCCATAGGCCGTCCGATTGACAAAACCCTTTTCGGATGAGGCCATGGACGCCATGTTCAGGATTGCGGCGCTGCCTTGGCTGTCCGCGCGACGCAACAGGCCCGGCACAAAGGCCCGGCACATGCGCACCATCGATGTCACGTTCAGGTTGACCGCAAAGTCCCAGTCGTCATCCGTCAGGTCCAGCACCGTGCCGTGGTGCACAACGCCCGCGCAATTGAACATCCCGTCCAGATCGGGGAGGTCTGCGGCCAGCGCTGCGATTTGATCCGCCTTTGTCACGTCCAGCACGCGGGTTTCGATCCCCGCGACACCGGCCAGATTATCCAACAGATCGCCGTTCACGTCCGTCGCAATCACGGATGCCCCGGCTGCCGCACAGGCCCGTGCGCTCGCAGCCCCCATGCCCTGTCCTGCGGCTGTTATCAGAATGGTCTTGTTTGTCAGCGTCATACCCGTCCCCATGGTCACATCACCGCCCCGATTTGCCACGGCACGAACTCTACCCCGCCAAAGCCGAGGTCCTCACTTTTTGTCTGTTCACCGGATGCGATCCGAATGAACATCTCGAAAATCTCGGCACCCTTGTCGTGCAAGCTGACACCTTCGCTGATGATGTCACCGCAGTTCACATCCATGTCGTCCGCCATGCGGGCGTACATCTCAGAGTTGGTGGCAATCTTGATGCAGGGTGTCGGCATGTAGCCCGAGACTGATCCCCGCCCCGTCGTGAAGACGATCAGGTTGGCGCCAGAGGCAATCTGTCCGGTGACAGAGCACGGATCGAACCCGGGGCTGTCCATGAAGACAAACCCACGTTTGTCGATCTTTTCCGCAAAGAGATAGACATCCGTCAGTAGCGCGCTGCCGCTTTTGGCGACGGCACCCAGCGATTTTTCGAGAATGGTGGTTAACCCGCCACGCTTGTTGCCGGGGCTGGGGTTGTTGTCCATCTCCCCCTTGTTGCGGGCGGTGTAATCCTCCCACCACCGGACGCGGTCGATCAGCTTTTCGCCCACCTCGACGGATGACGCGCGACGGGTCAACAGGTGTTCCGCGCCATAGATTTCTGACGTCTCGGACAGGATCGTGGTGCCGCCATGCTGCACCAACATGTCCGAGGCGACGCCAAGGGCGGGATTGGCGGTGATGCCGGAATAGCCGTCCGATCCGCCACACTGCATCCCCACCATCAGGTGCGAAATCGGTGCAGGCTGCCGCGTGGCGGCATTGGCCAGTTCGGCAATGCCGCGCAGTTCTGTCAGCCCCTTTTCGATTGTCTTGCGGGTGCCGCCTTCGTGCTGGATGGTCATGTAGCGCAGCGCGCCATCTGCGCGGATGGGGCGCCCCCCCACTAGCGCGGACACCTGCATCACTTCACAGCCAAGTCCGATCAGCAGAATGCCGCCAAAATTGGGGTGCTGGGCATAGCCGGCAAGCGTACGGAACAAGGTGTCATAGCCTTCGTTCTCGCCGGACATGCCGCAGCCTGTTCCGTGGGTGATGGGGACAATACCATCAATGTTAGGGAAATCATCCAGCAGGCCGGATTTCTCCGCCGCTTCGGCGATGAACTTTGCCACCGACCCCGAACAGTTCACCGAAGTCAGAATGCCCAGATAGTTGCGCGTTCCAACGCGGCCATCGGCCCGGTGATAGCCGTCAAAGGTCCGCGCATCGGTTGCCGCGTTCAACTCTGTTGCTTCGCTGGCATGCGCGTAGTCCTGTGCGTGTTCGCCCATGCCAAGATTATGCACGTGAACGTGCTCTCCCGCCGCGATGTCGGCGGTCGCCTGCCCGATGATCTGTCCGTAGCGCAGCACATTCCGGCCCGCCGCGATCGGCGCGATGGCCACTTTGTGTCCGCGTGCAACCGATTGCACCAGCGTCAGGCTGTCCTGCCCAACCACATCGCCCGCAGCCAGATCATCCAGCGCAATGGCGACATTGTCCTGTGGGCTTAGCGTCAGCAAACGGGGCAGTTGGGTCATTTAGCGCACTCCTCTGGATGACAATCGGCCTGTCCAGTAGGGTGATGACTACCTTGAGTTTGCGCCATGTGTCAACTAACATGTCAGTTGAAGGGACTCACAATGTCAAAATCCGACCCCGCGCTTGATATAACCCATCTCGAAGGTCCGCTTGGGCAGAGGGTCTATACCGCTTTGCGCCGCAGCATCTTGGATATGACGCTGGAGCCCGGGGCCATCCTGCGCAAGGGGGCACTGTGTGAACAACTGGGCGTATCGCGGTCCCCTGTCGCCGAAGCGTTGGGACGGTTGTCGTCAGACGGGTTGGTCGACATCATTCCACAGTCCGCGACCCGCGTTTCACAGTTCTCCATGGCCGAATTGCTGGAAGAGGATTTCCTGCGTGAAGCTGTCGAAACCGCAGCTGTCGCACGCGTCGCCGAAGATCACACTCCCGACCAACTGCTGCGATTGTCACGCAACCTGCGCCTACAGGGACTACTGGTCGAAGACGCCGATTTTCAGGGCTTTTTCGAGGCCGATCTGGAATTTCACGAAATGATCCTAGGCTTTACCGGGTTTCCCAAGGTCACGCTGGTGGCCGAGGAAATGACCCTGCAACTACGCCGTGCGCGCAAACTTATCCTGCCTGAACCCGGCCGCCCTGCCGAAGCGGTGGCGGAACATCAAATCATTCTCGCCGCGATAGAAGCAAAGGACAGCAGGGCCGCCCGAACGGCCATGTCCCGCCACCTTCGCCAACTGATCAAGCGGATCAAACCGCTGGAACGCCAACACCCGGACTATTTCCGCGCAACCTGAAAAGAGGCACGATGAAACTGGCCAGAACAAACGTGCTGAACCACCGCACGGCCTCCCCCGTGACACTGACGCAGCTTGGGTTTGGGGGCGCCCCACTGGGCAATCTCTACCGCAAGATCGAAGACAGCGCCGCGCAGGCCACGCTAGATGCCGCCTGGAACGCAGGCATCCGCTATTTCGACACAGCGCCGCAGTACGGGCTGGGCCGCTCGGAAATGCGATTCTCCGAGGCGCTGAACCGATTCGATCCCGACGCGATGACCCTGTCGACCAAGGTGGGCCGCGTCCTGCACGACTGCGCCCCCGAAGAGGTCACGCCCGAGGCCTTTGTCGACGTTCCTCAGAAACGGATCGCATTCGATTTTACCTATGACGGGATCATGCGCAGCTTTGAGGACAGCAAAGCCCGCCTTGGGACCGACAAGATCGACATATTGTTTCTGCACGACATAGACGCCGGGGCGCATGGCCAAGCCTTTGAAGACAACAATCTGCGCCAGCTCTTCACGCTGGGTGGCTACCAAGCGTTGTCCCAATTGCGCGAAGCCGGCCAGATCGCGGCCATCGGTGCCGGGGTCAACACCTGGCAGATTTGCGAACGCCTGCTGGAAGAGGCCGATTTCGACGGGTTCCTGTTGGCGGGTCGGTATACATTGCTGGAACAAGAGCCGCTTGAGCGGTTCTTGCCGCTTTGCATTGAACGGGACGTGGGAATCATTCTGGGCGGTCCCTACAACTCTGGCATCCTTGCCACGGGCGCGGTCGACGGTGCGCGGTATGACTATGCGCCCGCGCCAGAGGACATTCTGCAACGGGTGCGCAAGCTGAGCGCGGTTTGCGACGCCCATGATACCCCGCTGATCGCGGTGGCCCTGCAATTCCCGCTGGGCCACGACGCTGTGAAAACGGTCATTCCCGGCGCATCTACGCCCGACGAAGTCCGCCAGAACGTCGCCATTTTCGACCACACCGTCCCCGCAGCGCTATGGTCGGATCTGAAGTCCGAAGGCCTGATCCGCGCAGATGCGCCCACTCCACAGGACATTGACGCTAGGGTGTGACGGGTGCCGCCTGATCTACGGAACAGGCGCAACGGTACGGGGAATGCTACCCCGGTCCCATGCGATCCAAACGATCTACCAAAACGTCAAAAGACCCGGCCATTTAAGGCCGGGTCTTTGATACAGTGGTGAGCCGTGATGGGTTCGAACCATCGACCTACTGATTAAAAGTCAGTTGCTCTACCAGCTGAGCTAACGGCCCACTGTGGCGGCCTAACTATGAATATGCCCGGTCCGGGTCAACCCAAAAAATCGGGAATCACACCGCGAATTTCATCGCCACGCCCCGGACACTGGAAAGCACGCGGTTTCAGGCGTATATGCCCGCTCATGGAACAGACACCTTCCCCCCTGCCCTTCATGAAAATGCACGGGCTTGGCAATGATTTCGTCGTGATTGATTCGCGAGAACGTGAGGCGATTCTCACGGCCAGCCGCATTGCGGCCATCGCCGACCGGCACCGGGGCGTCGGATTTGATCAGCTTGCCGTCATTTCGCTGCGCGCGGGTCTCCCGCATCTGACCTTCTACAATGCCGACGGCTCCACGTCAGCGGCCTGTGGCAACGCCACCCGCTGCATTGCGCGGCATCTGATGGACGCCAGCGGCGACAGCCGGCTGAGCCTGACCACAGATCATGGCACGCTGAGTGCGGTCGACGCCGGGGGGGGCCTGACCTCTGTCAACATGGGGCCACCACAACTGGAGTGGGCCGACATCCCGCTGGCCGAGGAAATGGACACTTTGGAATTGCCGATTGAGGGCAGCCCCACCGCCACCGGCATGGGAAACCCGCATTGCACCTTCTTTGTCGAGAACGCAGAGACTGTGGCGCTGGATCAGTTTGGACCGCGCTACGAACACCATCCGCTGTACCCGCAGCGCACCAATGTTCAGGTCGCCAGCCTGATTGGTCCCGATCACCTGCGGATGCGCGTATGGGAACGGGGCGTTGGTGTTACATTGGCCTCCGGCTCATCTTCCTGCGCCACCGCCGTGGCTGCCGCCCGACGTGGGTTGACAGGGCGCAAGGTACAAATCGACCTTGATGGCGGCACGCTACATGTGGACTGGCGCGACGATGGCGTTTGGATGACCGGCCCAACCGCCCACGTCTTTGACGGGCAATTCACACCCCAATGGCTGGATGCGAACCCATGAGTGCCCCAAAATTCACAACGCTCGGCTGCCGTCTCAACGCCTATGAGACGCAGGCCATGAAGGATCTCGCAGAGGCCGCTGGCGTTGAAAATGCCGTTGTCGTGAACACCTGCGCCGTCACCGCAGAGGCCGTGCGCAAAGCCCGGCAGGAAATCCGCCGCTTGCGCCGCGAAAACCCCGACGCCCGGGTGATCGTCACCGGCTGCGCTGCGCAGATCGACCCCGACAGTTTTGCCGCAATGGAAGAGGTCGACGCCGTCATCGGCAATACCGAAAAGATGGCCGCTGACACTTGGAAAGGCATGGTAGCCGATTTTATCGGTGAAACAGAGGCGGTGCAGGTCAATGACATCATGTCCGTGACCGAAACCGCTGGCCACCTGATCGACGGCTTTGGCACCCGCAGTCGCGCCTATGTGCAGGTCCAGAATGGCTGTGATCACCGCTGCACCTTTTGCATCATCCCCTACGGTCGCGGCAACTCACGCTCCGTCGCGGCCGGAGTTGTGGTGGATCAGATCAAGCGCCTGCGCGATCAGGGCTACAACGAGGTAGTCCTGACCGGTGTCGATCTGACCTCATGGGGGGCCGATCTGCCCGGAGAACCACGACTTGGCGATCTGGTCATGCGCATTCTCAAGCTGACCGATATCCCGCGCCTGCGCATCTCTTCGATCGATTCGATCGAAGCGGATGACAACCTGATGCAGGCGATCGCGACAGAACCTCGACTGATGCCGCATCTGCACCTGTCGCTGCAACATGGCGACGACCTGATCCTGAAACGCATGAAACGCCGCCACCTGCGCGACGACGCGATCCGGTTTTGCGAAGAGGCGCGCAAACTGCGCCCAAACATGACCTTTGGGGCGGACATCATTGCCGGGTTCCCGACAGAGACGGATGCCCATTTCGAGAACTCGATGAAGTTGGTGCAGGACTGCGACCTAACGTGGTTGCACGTCTTCCCCTATTCCTCGCGTCCCGGCACGCCTGCTGCCCGCATTCCGAACAAGGTGAACGGCACCGTGATCAAAGAGCGCGCGGCGCGCCTGCGCGCCGCTGGTGACGGCCGGGTACTGGCCCATCTGGCCGCGCAGGTCGGCCGGGATCACGCCATCCTGATGGAAGCCCCCGACATGGGCCGCACCGAACAGTTTACCGAGGTCCGATTTGCCACGCCTCAACCCGTCGGGCAGATTGTGCGCGCCACAATCACCGGGGTCGACGGCACCCAACTGACGGCCTGAGCAGATGCACCCCAACCAGACCTTTCGCCGGACCGATAAGGGGGTGGCCCTTTCCTTTGCGCGCGACCGCACCTTTGGAACCCTAGCCGTTTCAACACAGGGCGCGCCGCTGATCTCCCATGTGCCCTTTCTACTGGCCGAGGATGGCACAACCGCAGATCTGCATCTGGTGCGGTCGAACCCCATCGCGCGCGTTTGCGGCAATGCCACGCCTGTCACACTCGCCGTCACCGGGCCGGATGCCTACATCTCTCCGGACTGGTACGGGATCGACGATCAGGTGCCGACTTGGAACTACGTCGCCGTCCACCTTGTCGGCATGCTACGGCCCCTGCCCGTTGACGATCTCCCAGACCTGCTCGCCCGCCAGTCCGCCGCCTACGAGGCGCGTTTGCCGGGCAAAGCCCCCTGGACCATGGACAAGATGAGCGCAGAGACCATGGCCAAATTCCTGCGGATGATCCTGCCCTTCCGGCTTGAGATTGCAGAGGTGCAGAGCACCTACAAGCTGGGTCAGAACAAGGATGACACTGCGCGCCAAGCCGCCGCTGATATGGTCGAAACCGGGCTTGGGAGTGAGCTTGGACACCTCGCTCGGCTTATGCGACATCCGCCCGACGCGGAGTGACAGCGCCTTAATGCCCGCGCTCTTCTAAGAAACAAACGCCACAAACAAAAAAAGGCCCCGCTGTCTACCAGCAGGGCCTTCGCATTCAATGTGCCAAAGCGCTTATTCAGCGGCTTCCGCAACGCGTGCCTTGTCGGCAGCCCCCTTGGCGTCGACATCGCGGTCGACCAGTTCGATGATCGCCATCGGCGCCATGTCACCATAGCGGAAACCGGCCTTCAGAACGCGGCAGTAACCGCCCGAACGCTCGGCATAACGCGGGCCGAGGATCTCGAACAGCTTGGCGACGTCCTTGTCTTCTTTCAACTGAGCTGCGGCCTGACGGCGCGCGTGCAGGTCGCCGCGCTTGCCCAAAGTAATCAGCTTGTCGATGACGCGCTTGAGTTCCTTGGCTTTCGGCAGCGTGGTTTTGATCTGCTCATGTTCGATGAGCGAGCCGGCCATGTTCGCCCACAGCGCCTTACGGTGCTCATGGGTGCGGTTGAGGCGGCGGTATCCTTTTGCGTGACGCATTGTCTAACTCCAAATGTGCCCTCTACGGGCGTTTTTGCTTTGTCTGGCCGCCGATGCGTGTCAGCGGCTCTCCTTGGGGCACAAGGCCCGGGTTGGCGATGTGCCGGGCTGAAGCCCGGCCTACCGCATCTTGTTGGGGATGTAAGCCGGGCTTCAGCCCGGCATCCCGATTAGAACGAGTCTTCCAGCTTCTTGGCCAGATCTTCGATGTTGTCCGGCGGCCAATCCTCGACGTCCATGCCAAGGTGAAGACCCATGCCCGACAGCACTTCCTTGATCTCGTTCAAGGACTTGCGGCCAAAGTTCGGCGTGCGCAGCATCTCTGCTTCGGTCTTCTGGATCAGATCGCCAATATAAACGATATTGTCGTTCTTCAGGCAGTTCGCAGACCGGACCGACAGTTCCAACTCGTCCACTTTCTTGAGCAGAAGCGGATTGAACTCCAGACCATCGTCTTCGTCCTGACGGTTGGCCGACTCAGGCTCTTCGAAGTTGACGAAGATCGACAGCTGATCCTGCAGGATACGCGCGGCAAAGGCCACGGCGTCCTCAGGTGTGATCGAGCCATCGGTTTCGATCTTCATGGTCAGCTTGTCATAGTCCAGCACCTGACCCTCACGGGTCGGCTGCACGTCATAGGCGACCTTTTTGACCGGCGAATAGATCGCGTCGATCGGGATCAGGCCGATGGGTGCATCCTCGGGCTTGTTCTTGTCGGCGGCGACATAGCCTTTGCCGGTGTTCACGGTGAACTCCATGTACACTTCGGCACCTTCATCGACGTGGCAGATGACATGCTCGCGGTTGAGCACCTCTATGCCGTTGGTCTCTGCGATGTCACCGGCGGTCACGACGCCCGGACCCTTGCCGGTCACGGACAGGCGCTTGGGCCCTTCGACTTCCATGCGTAGTGACACACCCTTGAGGTTCAGGATGATGTCGGTGACGTCCTCGCGGACACCCGCAACGCTGGAGAATTCGTGCAGCACGTTATCGATCTGCACGCTTGTGATGGCCGCGCCCTGAAGGCTCGACAGCAGCACACGGCGCAGGGCGTTGCCCAGCGTCAAGCCAAAGCCACGCTCAAGCGGCTCAGCCACGACCGTCGCCTGACGCGACGGATCGGCGCCCGGTTTGATCTCGAGCTGCGTCGGCTTGATCAGTTCTGCCCAGTTCTTGTGGATCATGCAGTTCCCTCCATACCTGTCAGCGCCCCATGTCCGGTAGGTGCTGACGCCCGAGGTTTCAAAACGACGGCACGAGGCCGGGCATTATGCCCGGCCCCGCGAAATTCAAATCCCAAGGATCAGACCCGGCGGCGCTTCGGCGGACGGCAGCCATTGTGCGCAATCGGCGTCACGTCGCGGATCGAGGTGATGTTAAAACCCACGGCGGCCAAAGCGCGCAGAGCCGATTCACGGCCCGAACCGGGGCCCTGAACTTCGACTTCGAGGGTCTTCACACCATGTTCCTGCGCCTTCTTGCCCGCGTCTTCGGCGGCCAACTGTGCAGCGTAAGGTGTCGATTTCCGCGAGCCTTTGAACCCCATGGTGCCAGCCGACGACCATGCGATCGCATTGCCCTGCACGTCCGAGATCAGGATCTTGGTGTTGTTGAAGGTCGAGTTCACATGCGCAACGCCAGCTGCGATGTTCTTGGAGACCTTTTTCTTGCCGCCTGCGCGGCGCGTATCACGTGCCATATCCGTGTGTCTCCCTTACTTCTTCTTGCCGGCAATGGCCTTCGCGGGGCCTTTGCGCGTGCGAGCGTTGGTGTGCGTACGCTGACCGCGCACGGGGAGGTTGCGGCGATGGCGCAGACCGCGATAACAGCCAAGGTCCATCAGGCGCTTAACGTTCATCTGCACTTCGCGGCGCAGGTCGCCTTCGACGGTCAGGTTCGCGTCGATGAACTCACGCACGGCCAACACTTCGGCGTCCGACAGCTCGTTTACACGGCGGGACACGTCGATGTTGGTGGCGGTGCAGATTTCCTTGGCAGCGGCGGGGCCGATACCGTGGATGTATGTCAACGCGATCGGGACGCGCTTGTGGGTCGGGATGTTGACGCCGGCAATACGTGCCAAGTCTGTATTCCTTTCGTTGCGAGCCCGTAGCTCCAGGCCCTTTTTTCACAACGGAAGCCCGGGCCTGTTGGCAACCGGGCGTCTGTCATTACTCAGGTGATTGACCCGAACCATAATAGTTCGATTCGGGCATGGTCTCCCTTGCGGGATGGGGCTAACTATTGGCCGGAGCGCAGAAGGTCAACCCCCTGTCAAGCACATTTTGCGAACAGCGTTCCGAACCTCGCCAGACGACAAGCGCAGGCGAGGTCAGATCCGTTCAGCCGTCCAGCTGTGCGGCGATGGCGGACTGGATTTCCGCAATCTCGCCCATACCGTCGGTTTCGGTGTGCATGCCCTTGGCATAGTAGTAGCCAACCAGCGGAGACGTCTGCTTGTAATAGGCCATCAGACGGGTGCGCAGGCTGTCTTCGTTGTCGTCGGCGCGGCGCTTGAACTCGGCCTTTTCACCGCAAGAGGTGCAAACACCATCCGCCGGGATCGGTTTGGTGTTGTCGTTGTAGACCTCACCACAATTGGCGCAGGTTGAACGCGCCGTGATCCGCGCCACCAGCGCCTCATCGTCGACGCGCAGTTCGATTACCTTGTCCAGCGTCTGGCCCATTTCGGCCAACAATTCACCCAAGGCATCCGCCTGGGCCAACGTGCGCGGGAAGCCGTCAAAGATAAAACCGGGCGCCTTTACCGTTTGCAGCTTTTCACGGATCAGACCGATCACGATCTCATCGGTCACCAACTCACCGCGGGCCATCACGTCGGCGACGATCTTTCCCATTTCGGTGCCGCTGTCTTTGGCTTCGCGCAGCATGTCCCCGGTGGACAATTGCACCAAGCCGCGAGTCTCCTCAAGAATACGCGCTTGCGTGCCCTTCCCCGCTCCCGGCGGTCCCAATAGAATGATGTTCATCGACGCGCTGGCGCTCCCCGTTTCTTGCGGCTCTTACCCTTACCGCGCAATTGCGATTTCTGAATAAGACCTTCGTACTGATGTGCCAAGAGGTGGCTCTGGACTTGCTGGATGGTGTCCATGGTCACGCTCACCACGATCAGAACCGAGGTTCCGCCAAAGTAGAACGGGATCGCGTATTGAGTGCGCAGGATTTCCGGCAGCAAACACACCGCCGTCAAATAAGCCGAACCCAGAACAAGAACGCGGTTTACCACATATTCCATGTATTCCGCGGTCTTCTTGCCCGGACGGATACCGGGAACAAAGCCGTTCTGGTTCTTCAGGTTGTCTGCAACATCATCGGGCTTAAACGACACGTTGAACGTGTAGAAATAGGCGAAAAAGACGATCATGGCGCCGAAGAACAGCAGGTATAGCGGCTGTCCGGGGCCAAAGTAGGCAAGGATCGTCGACATGATCGGGCTGGTGTCGGACCCGCCCGAAAAGGTCGAGATCGTGACCGGCAGCAGCAGCAGAGATGAGGCAAAGATCGCAGGGATCACGCCCGCCGGGTTGACCTTGATCGGCAGGTGGCTGGACTGTGCCTCTGTCATCTTCATGCCGACCTGACGGCGCGGATACTGGATGGTTACCTTTCGCAAGGCCCTTTCCATGAAGACCACAAAGGTGATCACCCCCACCACCATCAGCATGACGCCGATGATCAGCGCCGGGCTGATCGCGCCGGACACACCAGACGAGAAGAACTGCGCCAGTGCTGCAGGAACCTCGGCGATGATGCCGACGAAGATGATCAAAGAGATACCGTTGCCGATGCCGCGCGCGGTGATCTGTTCACCCAGCCACATCAGGAACATCGTGCCGCCGACCAGCGTGATCATGCAGGATGCACGGAAGTACCAGCCCGGATCGGTCACAAGGTCGCCCGCCTCTAGGCTGACGGCCAGACCGTAGGACTGAATCACCGCCAGCGCCACTGTGCCGAACCGGGTGTACTGGTTGATCTTTTTGCGGCCCTGTTCGCCCTCTTTCTTGAGCTGCTCCAGCGCCGGCACCATGGCCGTCAGAAGCTGCACCATGATCGAGGCCGAAATGTAGGGCATAATGCCCAAGGCAAAGATCCCCATGCGTCCCAGCGCGCCGCCGGTGAACATTGACACCATGCCGGCCACGCCCTGCCCCGCCTGATCCACAAACTCGCGCAGCGCCGCACCATCGATCCCCGGCACCGGAATATAGGTGCCAAGGCGATAGACGATCAAAAGAGCGAGGGTGAAGAAGATGCGATTGCGCAGGTCGGTTGCTTTGCCAAGCGCCGCCCAGCTTGTGTTGGCGGCCATTTGCTCTGCTGCGGATACCATGCGGATCTCTCTTTTCGCTAAAACGCCGCCCGGACGGTCTTCCGTCGGGCGGCGTGCGTTGGAAAACTGAGCGACATGTAAGGGGCTGAGCCGTCACTCACAAGTCACGATTGCGCCGCAGGTGCGGCGCTATGCGTTATTCCGTGGCTGCCGCTGCGGCGACGGTCAGCGAACCGCCCTTGCCTGCAACTGCTTCAATCGCCGATTTGGACGCGCCGGTGACTGCGATGGTCAGGGCTCCGGTGATGTCGCCTTTGGCCAGAACGCGAATCCCGTCCAGCTTGCGGCGCACCAGACCGGACTCGACCAGCGTGTCTTCGGTGATGGTTGCGGCGTCCAGCTTGCCTGCGTCGACAAACTTCTGGATCAGGCCCAGGTTGACGACAGCATATGCCTTGCGGTTCGGCTTGTTAAAGCCACGCTTGGGCAGACGTTGGTACAGCGGCATCTGGCCGCCCTCGTAGCCATTGATGGCCACACCCGAACGCGATTTCTGACCCTTGATACCACGACCACCGGTTTTACCCTTGCCCGAACCGGCACCACGGCCGATGCGTTTCTTGGTCTTGGTTGCGCCGGGATTGTCCCGGAGTTCATTCAATTTCATGTCGCTTCTCCATTGCCGGATGTGACCCTCGAAGCGGAATGGGTCAACCACGGCTTATCTTGATACTGTGAATCGGGTCCATAGGACCACCGGGGGCGTATAGCGCCAGCACGCAACCGTTTCAAGTGTCGATACGCCCGTGCCGAAAGGCATTGTATCCGCCCTCGGCCAGCATGGTGCGGACACTGGGAAACGACAGCCCCAGTTCGGACAGCGCACCTGCTTCGGTGCGGTGCACCGACACCTCCAGCAACCCGCTATAGTCCGCAAGCGATTGGTACATCCGTGCCAGACCAAAGGCCACGTCGCTAGGGGCCAGAATGACCGTCCGGATCGGCGGGGTGTCTTTCGGAATCGCCCGTCCGACCCCCATCAGGATGGTATTGACCTGCTCAAAGTTCAATTCCATCGCTGTCGCATCCGACATGTCGATCAGTTCCGTCCGTCCCAGCCGGTAGTCCGGGTCGTCCATATAAACCTGATAGATGTCAGCGAACTGAGCCGCCCGCATCGGCCCGAAATAGCGCGCATACAGCAGGTCGAGATCGGGAGAGATGCAATAGGAGATGGGCATGTGCTGTCCTCAGCCTAACCGGATCGGCAGCGTCGCATAACCCCGGAACCGCGCCAGCGGCACCCGCGTGCGTTGCCCGTTCGAGGTCATGTTTGGAAATCGCTGCACAAACCGGCCCAAGGCAATCCGTCCCTCCACACGCGCCAAACTTGCACCAAGGCAGACGTGGATGCCACTGATAAAGGCAATGTGACGGTTGGGCTTGCGGGTGATGTCGACACGGTCCGGGTCAGGAAACACTTTTGGGTCGCGATTGGCCCCGGCGATGGAGGTGTGAATGTAGGTGCCCTTTGGCAGCACGCCGTCCGACAGCGCGATGTCCTCCCCCGCCAGACGGTTGCCGATCTGCAGGGGCGACTCCACCCGCAGGAACTCTTCGACCGCGGGAGCGATCAGCGTCGGGTCGTCCAGCAACAGACGGTGCTGGTCGGGGCTATCCAGCAACAGCCCAATAGAGTTGCCGACAAAGCTGGTCGTCGTCTCGTGGCCCGCGTTCAGCAGAAAGATGCAGTTCTGGATCAATTCCTCTTGCGTCAGACGTCGCCCGTCGTGCTCGCCAAAAATCAGCGCCTCCAACACTTCTCCCTCATGCGCGCCGTCCGGATTGCGGCGCCTGTGGTCGATCAGATCGCCTAGGATCTCGCCAAATTCTGTGACTGCGGTGTTCCCCGCTGCGAGTCGATCAGCCGGCACAACCGGGTCCAGCGCGCCCAAGATCGCCAGCGAATACCCCCGCAGACGCGCGCGATACTCCGGCGGGATGCCCAGCATGAAACTGATGATCTCGGTCGGCAATTCCTTGGCAAAATCTTCGATCAGGTCCAACTCTCCCAGATCCTCGACCCGGTCCAGAAGTCGGTCGACGATCCCGCCGATCAGCGGCTCGAACTCGGCCAGCTTTCGGGGTGTGAACGCGCCGGAAATCAGCTTGCGCACCACCGTGTGATAGGGCGGATCGTTAAAGATCAGAGAGGTCGTGTGATGGGTGTGCAGTGGACAGCGTCCGAACTTTTCACCAAAGGCCTCTGTCTTGTCCGACAGCATATCGAGGCTCTGATAGACCTTCGTACAATCGTCATGCCGCGTCAGGTAAACAGATCCATCCGCATTGCGGTGGATCGGGCTTTCAGACCGCAGACGGTGCAACACCGGATGCGGGTTCTCGATGAAATCAGGTCCGATCGTGTTGAGATCGAACCCCGCAATGTCCAACGCCATAAAAAGCCTCCCGCAGTCAGACTGCGGGAGGCAAAGGGTTTCTGCAAGAGATAGGTTGCCCCTGCGTCAGCCAAGTTCGCCGGGTTTGTACCAATCGCCCATCTTCACCGTGGACGCGTCGCCAACCATCTCTGCAAAGGCGGCCGGGTCCTGCGTGCCTCCGTCGCCCCCGCGATAGTGGTAAGGATAGACATAGGTCGGCTTGAACTCCCGCACTGCGTCGGCGGCGGCTTCGGCGGTCATGGTGAACGGCAGGTTCATGCAGACAAAGGCAACGTCGATGTCTTCCAGCGCGCGCATCTCCGGCAAGTCCTCGGTATCGCCCGAGATATAGACGCGGAAATCGTCCATCGACAGGACATACCCGTTGTCACGACCTTCGGGGTGATATTTTTCGCGGCCCTCGGTTGTGTTGTGTGCGGGGATGGCATCCACCTGCAGGCCGGTCAGGCTCGCGGTGTCACCGTTGGACAGGACGCTGGTGTTCACCTTCAGCTCATCCGACAGCATGTCGAACACCGCCGGGTTGGTGATCATCTGGGTGTTCTCTCCCTTGATCGCCGCCAGAACGTCGGCGTTGTAGTGGTCGCCGTGCTCATGCGTGATCAGGATCAGATCAGCGGCCGGGAAATCGGCATAATCCTCTGCCGCGCCGACTGGATCGACATACAGCGTGCCAACCGGCGTCTCCATCACGATCGACGCATGATGGACCGGATGCACCAATACAGTTCCCTGCGAGGTCTTGAATTCATTGGGCAGATGCCCGCCAGCGCGGCCGGCGAACGGCAGGATCGTGATGCCGCCAGCGACAGCAGCGGTGGACAAAAAGGTACGTCGGTTGAGTGTCATGGCATGTGCTCCGTGTTTACACCTCTATAACGTAGTCTTGGCGCGAGGTGTGGCAACCTGTCCGGAACACTCTTTGACCTTGACAGATCAATGCGCAACGCCCACTTAGACGTCATCGCCTTGCCCGTCGCGTGAACGGGCCGGTGGGACGTGGTCCCCGGCGAAACATTCCCAAAACGATCGGGTCCCCCTCACGCGCGGGCCTCACCCCTGACGGCTCTGGTGGCATTCGGCCCCTTGCGCGTCAGTGAGAGCCACGGCGTGTCTTAGTCCTTGTTGGACGAGACCCCATTCTGTGCCGCATTTGAAAGGCGGCGCGACAAAGGACATTGATTTGACATTCGACGAACTGGGCCTCCCGGCCCGCCTGAGCGCCAACCTTGACGCTCTGGGCTTGAAAGAGCCGACCCCGATTCAACTGCGCGCTATCCCCGAGGCCCTGAATGGCCGCGACGTCATGGGCCTTGCCCAGACCGGCACTGGCAAGACCGCCGCTTTTGGCCTGCCGCTGGTGTCGCAGCTGATGCGCTTGCAGGGCAAACCCGACGCCAAACAAGTCCGCGGTCTTGTGCTCGCACCGACGCGGGAACTGGCCAAACAGATCCACGACAACCTGCGCGACTACGCAGACGGCACCTCGGTGCGGGTCAACCTTGTGGTTGGCGGCGCGTCGCTAAATGCGCAGGCCCAGCGTCTGGCGCGTGGCACCGGCCTGCTGATTGCCACCCCCGGACGCCTGATTGACCTTCTGGACCGCGGCGCGGTCAAGCTGGACCAGACACAGTTCCTTGTGCTGGACGAAGCGGACCAGATGCTGGACCTCGGCTTTATCCACGCCCTGCGCCGGATCGCGGCCCTGCTGCCGAAAGAGCGCCAAACCATGCTGTTCTCGGCTACGATGCCTAAGCAGATGGCCGAACTGTCGACCGCCTTTCTGACGAACCCCGTGCGGATCGAAACCGCACCTCCGGGCAAACCTGCCGACAAGATCGAGCAATCGGTGTTCTTCGTCGAACAGGCCGGCAAGGGTCGCCTGCTCAGCCAGCACCTCGGCGCGCACCGTGACGAGGCGGCGGTTGTGTTCTCGCGCACCAAACACGGCGCCGAACGCCTGATGAAGGCACTGGTCGCCGAAGGCTTTGCCGCGATCTCTGTCCATGGCAACAAGAGCCAAGGCCAGCGTGAGCGCGCCATGCGAGCATTCCGCAGCGGTGAGGCGATGATCCTTGTAGCCACGGATGTGGCCGCCCGTGGTCTCGACATCCCCGATGTGCGCCACGTCTATAACTTTGACCTGCCCAACGTGGCGGAAAACTATGTCCACCGCATCGGTCGCACCGCGCGCGCCGGACGTGACGGTTCCGCTGTGGCCTATTGCGCGCCCGCCGAAATGGGCGAGTTCAAAGCCATCCAAAAAGTTCTGGGGCGCGATATTGAGGTTGCCGGCGGCACCCCTTGGGAGGGCGGCGCTGCCTCCAAACCCAAGGGCCGCGGCGGTCGCAGGCCGCAGGGCAACAGCGGCAAACCGGGTGGCGGTCAGCCGTCGCGCGGTCGCGCACCGCGTCGTCGTCGCGCGGCCTGACACACGGCGGGCGCGGTTCGCCGCGCCCAGCCAGCCCCTCCGGCACATTATCTCGCATGAAAAAAGCCCCGCAGTTTCCTGCGGGGCTTTTTCTATGTCAGGTGCCGAAGTGGCGCGAACTATCAGTCGCGCTCTTCGACGATCTCGACCAGATGCGGGATCTTGCGGATCATGCCACGAACAGAGGGCGTATCCTCCAGTTCACGGGTCCGGTGCATCTTGTTCAGGCCCAGGCCCACAAGCGTCTGACGCTGGATGGCGGGGCGGCGGATGGGCGAACCCACCTGTTTGACAACAATGGTCTTTGCCATGGATCAGGCCTCCTCAGTCTCAGCGGCAGGAGCCGGAGCTTCTTCGCGCTTGGGCAGAATGTCAGCGACTTTCTTGCCACGGCGCTGTGCCACATTGCGCGGCGACTGCTGGTTGCGCAGACCGTCGAGCGTGGCGTGGATCATTGCGTAGGGGTTTTGCGACCCGGTCGATTTGGCGACCACGTCCTGAACACCCAGCATCTCGAACACGGCGCGCATCGGACCACCGGCGATGATACCAGTACCTTGCGGAGCTGTGCGCATCGTCACGTTACCAGCGCCAGCGCGGCCCTTGATGTCGTGGTGCAGAGTGCGGCCTTCTTTGAGCGGCACGCGGATCATTTTGCGCTTGGCTTGCTCGGTCGCCTTGCGGATGGCCTCGGGGACCTCCTTGGCCTTACCTTTGCCAAAGCCGACGCGGCCCTTTTGGTCGCCAACGACGACAAGTGCGGCAAAGCCAAAGCGCTTACCACCTTTGACGGTCTTGGACACACGGTTGATCGCGACCAGACGATCCGCAAATTCGGGCGTCTGCTCTTCGCGGCGGCCGCGGCCACCGCCACGGTTGTTATCACGTTCTGCCATTAGGCATTCCTTTTCTCGTGGTGCCCAAGAGCACCGAATGGTTCAATCGCAGTGAGCGGGATGCGGCCCCTCGATCATCGAGACGTTTCCGTCTGCAAAGCACGGCGGGTTGAAAACCCGCCCTACACCTCGCCGCAAGCGACGAGAAAAACGGGAGGCCGGGCATCAGCCCGGCCCGCCATCAAATCTTCAGGCCTGCTTCGCGCGCGGCGTCGGCAACGGCCTTCACCTTGCCGTGGAAGAGGAACCCCCCACGATCGAAATAGGCTTCTTCGATCCCGGCTGCCTTGGCGCGTTCGGCGATTGCCGTACCCACCTTGGCCGCTGCTTCGACGTTGTTCTTGCCGACAACGCCCAGCGACGGCTCCAGCGTCGAGGCGGCGGCGAGGGTTGTGCCCTGCACGTCGTCGATCAGCTGGACCGAGATGTTCTTGTTCGACCGATGAACCGACAGGCGGACCCGTCCAGCGTTCACCTTGCGAAGTTTGTTCCGGACGCGCAGTCGGCGCTTCTGGAACAGTACACGTTTGCTGTTTGCCATGTTCCGCGTCCTTACTTCTTCTTGCCTTCTTTGCGGAAGATGAATTCGCCCTTATAGCGAATACCCTTCCCCTTATACGGCTCCGGCCGGCGCCAGTCGCGAATGTTCGCGGCGACCTGGCCAACCTGCTGCCCGTCGTGACCTTCGACGATGATCTCGGTCGGTTTGGGGCAGGTAACGGTGATGCCGTCAGGGATCTCGAAGTCCACGTCGTGCGACAGGCCCAGGTTCAGTTTCAGGGTCTTACCCTGCAGCTGTGCCCGGTAACCCACACCGTGAATTTCCAGTTCCTTCTTGAAGGTGGTCTGAACGCCGTGCACGAGGTTCGCCACGACAGTCCGCGACATCCCCCACTGCTGACGCGCGCGCTTGGACTTGCCGCGAGGCTCGACCTTGATTGCGCTGTCGTCGACGATGAGCGTGACGTCATCGGTGGCCGTAAAGCTCTGGGTGCCTTTCGGCCCCTTCACTTCGATGGTCTGGCCCGAGACGCTGGCCGAAACGCCCGAGGGCAGGTCAACCGGCTTTTTGCCAATACGAGACATGTGTAGGCCTCCTTAGAATACGGTGCAAAGCACTTCGCCGCCAACATTGGCTGCGCGTGCATTCGCGTCCGACATCACACCCTTGGAGGTGGAGACAATCGACACACCCAGACCCTGACGGACCTGCGGGATGTCATCGACACTCATGTACACGCGACGACCGGGCTTGGAGACCCGTTTGACTTCGCGAATGACAGGGGTGCCATCGAAATATTTGAGGCTGATTTCCAGCGTCGGGTGACCGTTCACGTCGGTGCCGGACTCGTAGCCACGGATGTAACCTTCATCCGCAAGAACATCGAGAACCCAGGCACGCAGTTTGGACGCGGGGGTCGAGACGGTGGACTTGCCGCGCATCTGCGAGTTGCGGATACGGGTGAGCATATCGCCGATAGGATCGTTCATCTATATACCCTCCCTTACCAGCTCGATTTCACGACGCCGGGCAGCTTGCCGTTCGAACCGAGTTCGCGCAGGGCGATACGGCTGATACGAAGCTTGCGGTAGTAGGCGTGCGGACGACCCGTCAGCTGGCAGCGGTTGTGCAGCCGTGTGGGCGAGGAATTGCGCGGCAGTTTGGCCAGCTTGAGCCGGGCCTTGAAACGCTCTTCCATCGACTTGGATTCGTCGGTTGCGATTTCTTTCAGTTCAGCGCGCTTGGCGGCATACCGGGCCACCAGGCGCTCGCGCTTTTTCTCGCGCTCGATCATGGATTTTTTCGCCATGTCTTGCTCCTCTTACGCCTTGGTGAACGGCATGTTGAAATGGGTCAGCAAGGCTTTCGCCTGTGCATCGGCACTGTGCTCGCCATAGGGAATGGCGTTGGTCGTGATGACCACATCCATGCCCCAGACTTCGTCGACTTTATCAAAGTCGATTTCCGGGAATACGATGTGTTCTTTCAGACCGGTGGCAAAGTTGCCGCGTCCGTCAAACGACGCTTTCACACCGCGAAAGTCACGGATGCGCGGCATCGCGATGGTCACCAGACGGTCCAGAAATTCGTACATGCGCACGTCACGAAGGGTCACCTTCGCGCCGATGATCATGCCTTCACGCAGGCGAAACGCCGCGTTGGACTGTTTGGCGACTGTGCCGACGGCCTGCTGGCCAGCGATCTTCGACAGTTCCTCGACGGCGTTCTTAGCCTTCTTGGAATCGCGAACGGCCTCTGTGCCGCAGCCGATGTTCAGAACGATTTTCTGCAACGACGGGATCTGCATGTCGTTGGTGTAACCGAACTCTTCTTTCATCGCCGCCTTGATGGTGTCCTTGTACTGGACCTTCAGGCGCGGGGCGTAGTTATCCATATCAAGCATCGATCACATCCCCCGTGGTCTTGGCAAAGCGGACCTTCTTGTCACCTTCCATACGAAAGCCGACGCGGGTCGCCTTGCCGTTGGCGTCGACGAACGCAAGGTTGCTCAGGTCCAGCGGCAGGGCCTTGGGCACGCGGCCGCCTTGGCTGTTCTGGGTCTGGCGGGTATGGCGGATGGCGGTGTTGACGCCATCAACCACGGCCTTGCCGGCTTTGGGGTCGACAGAGACGATCTCGCCGGTCTTGCCCTTGTCCTTGCCAGTCAGCACGATGACAGTGTCACCCTTTTTGAGCTTAGCAGCCATCTTACAGCACCTCCGGGGCGAGCGAGATGATCTTCATAAAGTTCTTGGCGCGCAGTTCACGCACAACCGGCCCGAAGATACGGGTGCCGACCGGCTCGCCATTGTTGCCGAGGATCACGGCGGCGTTGCGGTCGAAACGGATGGTTGTGCCGTCTTCACGGCGAACTTCCTTGGCGGTGCGCACGACGACGGCCTTGCGGACGTCACCCTTTTTCACGCGACCACGCGGAATGGCCTCTTTCACCGACACCACGATGATGTCGCCGACAGAGGCATAGCGGCGGTGTGAACCGCCCAGAACCTTGATGCACTGAACTTTCCGAGCCCCGGAATTGTCAGCAACATCCAGATTGGTCTGCATCTGGATCATAAGTTATCTCCCGACGTCCCGAACCGCTCTGCAGAGAACATTGGCCCGGGGGTTTCGAATGTCACCGGGGCCGCGTGAACGGCCCCGGGTCGCCCCTAGTGGGCTGCTTCGGCTTCTGCCTTCAGATTGGCGGCGGCGACTTCGGCGCGCTGCTTCTCATGCTCGGCAATCATTTCTTCGGTCATGATTTCCCAGCGCTTGGTCTTGGACTTGGGTGCGCATTCGCGGATCATGACACTATCGCCAACGTTGAACTGCTCGTGCTCGTCGTGGGCGCGGTACTTTTTGGACTTCTTGATCGTCTTTTGCAGAACCGGGTGCTTAAAGCGACGCACGATCTGGACGGTCACAGTCTGCTTGTTGGCGGTCGACGTGACGGTGCCGGTAAGGATACGCTTGGGCATCTGTTAAGCCTCCGCTGTCGACGCCGCAGCAGCGGCTTTTTCGTTGAGAATGGTCATGATCCGGGCAACGTCGCGCCGAACCTGACGAATACGCGAAGTGTTTTCCATTTGGCCGGTGGCCGACTGGAAACGGAGGTTGAAGGCCTCCTTCTTCAATTGGACAAGCGTGTCCCGGAGTTCGTCCGGGGTCTTGTCACGGAGTTCGTGGGCGTTCATGCGCCTCTCCTTTTCTACAACATCACCGGAGAGCCCCTGCCTGCCTTGGCCGCAAGGTCACCCTGTATCCGGTGGAGTCCGTGGATGAGCGGTTGCCTTAGTCTCGAATCTGCACAGGTGCAAGCCTTTTCTCCATACACCGCCCTGTCCCGCCGAATTGCAGCGTTTCCATCGCGCAAATCGCCTGTCACAAGGTATCTGCGCGCTGGTCGCCACCCGATCCACGCCAAACGATTCTGTACGGTTGATGTGGTCATTGGCGGCCCAATATACTGTTCGCGTGCTTCAACAGGGAACCGACCATGGCCAATCAGCTACCGTCTGAGGACGATGCGCTCTACAGTCGGATCGGCGCTGGCACGCACTCCCATGAACTCATGCTGGAACAGGCGGCCCGCATCGCGCAGCTGGGCTATTTCGTCTTCAATGTCGAGCAGTCCATTGTCGAGGTCTGCTCCGTTCGGCACGCCGCCATATTCGGTCAGACGCCGGATGAATTCATCGACTCCGTCTCGGGTCTGAAGGGGCCGATGGAGATGATTCACCCAGAGGACCGCAACCTCCTGCGCGAGGCCTATCAGCGGTTGATCAAGGGCGAAACCATCGAGATGGAGTACCGCTTTTACCGGATCGACCGGAGCATGGGCTACATCCGTGAAACCGTCGCCCCCGACTACGACTCTTCAGGTAAGGTTGTGCGCGGACTGGGCAGCAGCCTGGACGTCTCTGACACCCGTCGCGCCGAAGAACGCAAGGCCCAGGCCAACCGACTGGCGGCACTGGGGGAACTGACCGCCGGTGTCGCTCATGACGTCAACAACATCCTTGCCGTGGTCATGGGCAATGCCGAACTGCTGCAGGACGTGCAGCATGACACCGGACCCAATCAGTTGTTGTCCGAAATCATCTCGGCGGCACGACGCGGCGGCACGCTCACCCAAAGCCTGCTGAACTTTGCGCAACGGGCCACAATTCGCCCCGTCCTGCTTGGCCTTGCCAAGGAGACGGCGCAGGCGGTGGCGATGTTCGAACGCACCTCGCTTAAAAAGCCCGTCATCCAGATGGAGGCCAGCACCGACGCCTTGCCGATATACGCCGACCGGGACAACCTCCAGTCGGTGATCCTCAACATCCTGATCAATGCGCGCGACGCCATTCGCGACGGCGGGTCCATTCGCGTCACCTGCGACACACAAAGGCTTGGCGATCATGCCGACACCGGGCTGCCCGCGCCGGGAACCTATGCCTGTCTCACGATTGAGGATGACGGGGCAGGCATCTCGCCGCAGAACCTTGCCCGTGTCACCGAACCCTTTTTCACCACCAAATCGCGCTCTAACGGGTCGGGGCTTGGCCTGTCCATGGCCGCCGGGTTCATGCGCCAACTGGGCGGAGAGATCGTCATCACATCCCAGCCCGGCTCGGGAACCTGTGTGCGGCTGTTCTTTCCGCTTCACCAAAACGCCCCGGCGCAGGGGACCGCGGCGACGCAGGACAAACCGGCCACCTTTGACAAGCAGCATGTCCTGTTGCTGGAGGATGAGGACGGCATCCGTACAGTCCTGCAACACAATCTGACGCGGTGGGGCTTTACCGTGACCGCCACCAGCACCGGGCAAGAGGCGGTGGCGGCGGTCAAGTCGCACCGTTTCGACATCGCGCTTTTGGACAACTACTTTCCTGGTGACCTGAACGGCGTCGATATTGCCGCCTTGGTCAAGGCCCGAAATCCCGCGACGCCGGTGATCTTGCTGACCGGCATGGCGCACCTCGACAGCGACACAGACCGGGCGGTCATCGACCTCGTGCTGGCCAAACCGGTCTTAGCCCAGGAACTGCGGGCGCGGATCGCAGGATTGCTGGAAACGGCGCATCCGCCACGATCAGATCCCACCTGATCCGGTGGTCCCGCCGGGCAACCGCCCCGCCATTTGCGGCGGGACGCGGGTCATTCCCACTTGTAGTTAAAGCTCACAGAGATGCGGTTTTCTTCTGCCATGTTCATCGGCACCTCATGGCGCAGCCAGCTTTCCCACAGCAGCACATCACCCACCTCGGGCGCGATGTAGACAAAGGGGCGCAACTCTTCGTGGCAATCCTTGCGCCGGGTCGGGGCCGCCATCATCATGGCCAGCCGCGGGTCTTCCAGCTTTAGCGCCGACGCGCCTTCGGGCATCGCGACATAGGTCGTCCCCGAGATCACGGAATGCGGGTGGATGTGGCTCGAATGTGTGCCGCCTTCGGGCAGGATATTGATCCAGATATCTTCCAGCACCAACGCCTTGTCGCCCAGATCGAACTCCAGATCCTTGGCAAAGGCCGCAACGTGTTTGTCGAGCACCTTGACCAATTCCGCAAAGACCGGGAACCGCCAAGGCAGATCCGTCAAGGAGGCGTAAGAGGTATAGCCGGGATAGCCCTGCTCCTCACACCAGTCCTGCCCCGCCTCGTCGTCCTCGGCGATGGAATAGCACGACGCGTCCAATTCATCGGTGTCGACGGTGCCAAGCTCTGACAGCTTGGCGTGATACAGGCGGGTTGCGAATAGCGAGCGGATCTGGGTCATGGCCGCGCTTTAGCCCAAAGGCCGGGGCGGGGGAAATGGAATCTCAACCTCTGGGTGGCAGTGTCGCGGCCATTCCAGAGGGAGGAACAGAATGTTCCCGATCCACTGCCTGATCCTGCTGGCGCTGCTGGCCCTGCCCGGCCTGGCCGCTGCGCAATCGGCCTCGCTGTTTCCCCATGGCGACAGCGCCGCCCGTGCGCCCCTGATTCCGGCCCGCGCAACCGCCCTGTCCGGGCACGCCCGCGCGGCCAGCCTGTTTGTCGGCAAGGGTACAGAGGGGCTTTTTGCCCCCCTGCCCGACCGCAGCAGCCCGCCGCCCCCTGTTCGGGCCGCCACCGGCCCCCTATCGGGCAGCGGTTCCGCCGCCCAGTTGCGCAGCCTGATCGCAGAGGCGGAATCCGGCGCCGACAGCTATGATGCGGTGATCCACGGCGCGCGGGTCAAACCGCCCAGGCGCCCCACTGATTTGACCGTGCAACAGGTCTATGACTGGATCGACGCCACGCCGGGACAGCCCCACGCCATTGGACGTTATCAATTCATCCCCGACACTCTGCGGCGGTTGGTGGACAAGGTCGGGGTTCATCCCGGCGTGCGCTTTGACGCCAGACTTCAGGACCGGCTGGCGGATGAACTGCTGGCAGAGGCCGGGATGCTGGCCTTTCAGCGCGGTGAAATCACCCGGCGCAGCTTTATGTACCGACTGGCCAAGATCTGGGCCGGACTGCCACTGCCCTCTGGCGAGTCCTATTATGAGGGCTACGCCGGCAACAAGGCGACGATGACATGGGCCCGCTTTGACAGCGCGATGGCGCAGATCTTTCCGGGCTAGGGCAAGGTCCGCGTGTCGCACGTTCCGACGCCCCCCACTCACCCCGGATAACGATCCCGTCGATACCCGTTACCTGCAATTGAACCCGAAAGGATCATGCCCCTCTTAAGGGGGCATCAGTCGATGCTTGTCTGAACACCATCGAACGGAACCCTTATGACCACCACACAGACCAGCACCCTCAAACATCTGGCCATCGCCGGTATCACCGGAGAGCTTGCTTTCGAGGCCTATGCCTGGGCACTCTCCCCTGCCCTGTTCGGCCCCTCGCTCCAACCGGCAAACCTTGTCGTCGGGCTGACCAAAGCCGCGACAGGTCTGACCCTGCCCTATGGGGCCGCCTTTGCCATTCACGCTCTGATCGGGTCGCTGGGATTTGCCGCCATGGTTTGGCTGGTGCGCCGCGTCGGCGGGCTGGGCCATGTGGTCGCTGGCGCCCTTGCCGGGTTGACCCTGTGGTTTGTGGCACAAGGGCTGCTGGCCCCGCTGATGGGCCGCAGCTTTATGATGGGTTTTGGCGCCTATACCCAATCCTCGTTCATCGGCCACGTCGGCATGACCCTGATCATCGGGCTGGTCTGGAAGTGGCTGGACACGCGCCATCCCACCGCCGCGCATCCCGCCTGACGACGGTAGGACAACGAAAAACCCCCGGCGCATCGCTGCACCGGGGGTTTCTTTCTTTCAAACAGCGGGGTCACCCCCGCCGTCGCTTACCAGTCTTCGCGAACGACGACGCGGGTCTTGATCGGCAGCTTCATCGCGGCCAGACGCAGCGCCTCGCGGGCGACGTCCTCACCGACACCGTCGATCTCGAACATCACGCGGCCGGGCTTGACCTTGCAGGTCCAGCGATCGACCGAACCCTTACCTTTACCCATACGAACTTCGATGGGCTTGGCAGTCACGGGAGTGTCCGGGAAGATACGGATCCAAACGCGGCCCTGACGCTTCATGTGACGCGTCATGGCACGACGTGCGGCTTCGATCTGACGCGCGGTCACGCGCTCGGGCTCCAGGGCTTTCAGGCCATAGGTGCCGAAGTTCAGATCGGATCCGCCCTTGGCCAGACCTTTGATCCGGCCCTTCTGTACCTTGCGGAATTTAGTACGCTTTGGCTGAAGCATGGTTACCTCCGATCATCCCGGCGGCCGCCACCAGCACCGCGAGGGGCCGGACCGTCCTGGAGTTCCTGGTTCTTGCGCTCACGCGCCTGCGGATCATGTTCCATGATCTCGCCTTTGAAGATCCAGACCTTGATACCGATGATGCCGTAGGCGGTGGTCGCCTCAACGTTGGCATAATCGATGTCGGCGCGCAGCGTGTGCAGCGGCACGCGGCCTTCGCGGTACCATTCGGTCCGTGCGATTTCCGCGCCGCCCAGACGACCAGCAACGTTCACCCGGATACCCAGGGCGCCCATACGCATGGCGTTCTGAACCGCACGCTTCATCGCGCGGCGGAAGGACACACGACGCTCCAGCTGTTGAGCGATCGACTCGCCAACCAGCTGTGCGTCAAGCTCGGGCTTGCGAACCTCGACGATGTTGAGGTGCAGTTCCGAGTCGGTCATCGATGCCAGCTTCTTGCGAAGCACCTCGATGTCCGCGCCCTTCTTGCCGATGATCACGCCCGGACGTGCAGTGTGCACCGTGACGCGGCACTTCTTGTGCGGACGTTCGATGATCACACGGCTGATTCCGGCCTGCTTCGGCGGGTCACGATACTCTTTGAAGATGAAGTCGCGGATCTTCAGATCCTCGAGCAACAGATCCCCATAGTCTTTGGTGTCGGCGTACCAGCGGCTGTCCCAGGTGCGGTTGACCTGCAGACGCATACCGATCGGGTTTGTTTTATTACCCATTAGGCTTGCTCCTCAACCTGGCGCACCTTGATGGTGAGCTCCGAGAACGGCTTGTTGATCCGGCCGAAACGACCACGCGCCCGGGGGCGGCCCCGCTTCATGACCAGGTTCTTGCCCACATAGGCCTCGGCGACGACCAGTTCGTCGACGTCCAGACCGTGGTTGTTCTCGGCGTTGGCGATGGCCGATTGCAGGCATTTCTTCACGTCACCGGCGATCCGCTTTTTCGAGAAGGTCAGGTCCGTCAGGGCCTTGTCCACCTTCTTGCCACGGATCAATTGCGCGACGAGGTTCAGCTTTTGCGGCGAGGTACGCAGCATGCGCAGCTTTGCCATCGCTTCGTTGTCCGCCACGCGGCGGGGATTCTTATCCTTGCCCATGGCTTACTTCCTCTTCGCTTTTTTGTCGGCGGCGTGACCGTAATAGGTACGGGTCGGTGCGTATTCGCCAAACTTCTGACCAATCATGTCTTCCGACACGTTGACCGGGATGTGCTTGTGGCCGTTGTAGACACCAAACGTCAGACCCACGAATTGGGGCAGGATCGTCGAGCGGCGCGACCAGATCTTGATAACTTCGTTCTTGCCCGACTCGCGCGACTTCTCTGCCTTTTTCAAGACATAGGAATCGACGAACGGACCTTTCCAGACGGAACGCGACATATATTACCGCCCCTTCTTCTTGGCGTGACGCGAGCGGATGATCAGCTTCTGCGACGCCTTGTTGGTGTTGCGGGTGCGCTTGCCCTTGGTCGGCTTGCCCCACGGTGTCACCGGATGGCGACCCCCAGAGGTACGGCCTTCACCACCACCGTGCGGGTGGTCGATCGGGTTCATGACGACACCGCGAACGGAGGGGCGCTTGCCCATGTGGCGAACACGGCCGGCTTTGCCGAGGTTCTGGTTGCTGTTGTCGGGGTTCGACACGGCACCCACGGTTGCCAGACATTCCTGACGCACAAGGCGCAGTTCGCCCGACGACAGGCGGATCTGGGCATAGCCACCGTCACGGCCGACGAACTGGGCATAGGTGCCAGCGGCGCGTGCGATCTGACCGCCCTTGCCGGGCTTCAGCTCGATGTTGTGAACGATGGTACCGATCGGCATACCCGAGAACGGCATACAGTTGCCGGGCTTGATGTCTGCCTTCTTGGAAGAGACGATCTTGTCGCCAATGCCAAGGCGCTGGGGCGCAAGGATATAGGCCTGCTCGCCGTCGTCATACTGGACGAGTGCGATAAAGGCGGTACGGTTGGGGTCGTATTCGATGCGAACCACGATGCCGTTGACATCGAATTTGTTCCGCTTGAAGTCGACGATCCGGTAGAGGCGTTTCGCCCCGCCACCGCGGCGGCGTGCCGTGATACGTCCGGTGTTGTTCCGGCCGCCCTTTTTCGTCAGACCCTCGGTGAGGGCCTTGACGGGACGTCCTTTGTACAGCTCCGAACGGTCGATCAGCACCAGCCCGCGCTGGCCCGGCGTCGTAGGTTTGTACGACTTGAGTGCCATGCTTTCTGTCTTCCGTTAGCTAGCAGCCCCGTTGCCGGGGCTTATGTAGGGCGGGGTTTGGCCCGCCACTGGTAAGGCCCCTCGACAGATGTCCGCAGGTGCCCGGTGGTATAGGCCCCTCGACCGAAGTCCGCAGGTGCCCGAATCTGTGTCTCCGCAGACAATAGCAAAGCCCCGGACGAATCCGGGGCTGCTGCGGATGGTGTCTGTTAGGGGAGGATGGGGGTGGGGTCAAGTCTCGTCTGTCCGGCCTATTTCCATGCGCACCAGTTTCCAGAACACGCCTCACTAAAACTAAGTTGGCAAAGCCATCCTGATCTTGGACAGGGTTGCTGTACCAATTTCATTATAGGCACCAGTTGAAGTTCCGTAGAAGTCCCGCAAAAAGTTTCCGCGAGCGTTGGGATGGGGCAAATTCAAGGGATCGGAGTCCAATTTCACTGGCTTCAATCCCGCTTCTGCGGCGCGTCCGAAGGTACAGACTAGATCAGGCGCAAGAGCTTCCATTTCCAATGCAAATACGCGGCCCTCCATTCTCTGAGTCGCCTTTGTTTTCTTTTCGCTTCCCTGAGCGAAAAACAATTTCCACGCGTCCGTTAAGTAGACGCCATAGCCATCCGAACACAGCCCCTCGACGCACGGCCAGACCTTCCGGGCGATGCCCTTGTTCCTGCTTCGGCGGCTGGAAAAACCCCAAGGTGTTGCAATAGAGAACTCCAGCGCGTCCGCCTTCGGTACTCGCTTGGGATCTTGAAAGACCAAGGCAACAACGCGCTGGTTCCATTTGGGTGGTGTGAACAACAACGGAAGATCAAAGCCCCAGCACACCTCAGGAAGCGCGGAGGCCTGTTCAAATCGACAGACTGACTCGTCAATTCTTTCCCACCCATCCTCGGCGGATGGATCATCACAGGCTGAAATCGCGCCGAACTTCTGGCCTTGTTGAAATAGGTAGTCCAAGTCAAAAAGCTCATGGTGCGAGGCCTCTATCACATCGAACCAAAGCTGTTCAGAATTCAAACGCAAACTTGTACTCCTAAAAATCCTTAACACATGCAGCAAAGCTATTGCGGACAAGATGTGGCTGCAAGCCTCCTCAGGGGATCGGCATATTTTCAGCGCTTTGGGCCAATGTCAGATTGAAAAACCTCGCAGGCGTCGGAGCAAACTGGCCAAACCACTGGGGCGTGTGCTGCACCCCAAATCAGCCTTAAGTATGAACCGTTCGTAAAAACACCTCTGTAACCCATTGATCTGTAACACCCCGCACCCTGTCCACGCGTGGACAAGCGCAAAACCGAAAAGGCCCCCGCATCGCTGCGAGGGCCTCTCCTAATTTCCGTAGGCCGGGCTTAAGCCCGGCTTACCGCTCCATTACAGACCGGTATTCACGTCGATCGTGTTGCCCTCTTCGAGGGTCACATAGGCCTTCTTGACGTCCTTGCGGCGACCCATGGTGCCCCGGAAACGCTTTTGCTTGCCTTTGGTGATGGTGGTGTTGACCGCCTTCACCTTGACACCAAACAGCGCCTCAACGGCCTCTTTGATCTGCGGCTTGGCCGCGTCGATCGCCACTTCGAAAACCACTGCGCCATTCTCGGACGCCATTGTGGTTTTTTCGGTGATGATCGGCTTGCGGATCACGTCGTAGTGTTCTGCCTTCGCGCTCATTTCAACCGAGCCTCCAGTGCTTCGACACCCGCCTTGGTCAGCACGAGCGTGTCGCGCTTGAGGATGTCATAGACGTTTGCGCCCTGGCTGGGCAGCACATCGAGACCCTCGATGTTCGCCGCCGCACGGACGAAGTTTTCGCTCAGCTCCGCACCGTCGATGATCAGCGCGCGCTTCCAGCCCAGGTTTGCAACCTGCTTGGCCAGAGTGTTCGCCTTGCCATCGCAATCCGCCGCCTCGATCACCACCAGCGAACCGTCCTTGAACTTGGACGACAGCGCGTGCAGCAGACCCAGTTTACGGACCTTCTTGGGCAGTTCATGGGCGTGCGACCGCGGGGTCGGGCCCTTATAGATGCCACCCTTGCGGAAGATCGGCGCCTTGCGGGACCCGTGGCGTGCGCCGCCGGTGCCCTTCTGGCGATAGATCTTCTTGGTCGAGTACGACACTTCCGAGCGGGTCTTGACCTTGTGCGTACCGGCTTGCGCCTTGTTACGCTGCCAGCGGACGACGCGGTGGAGAATGTCGGCGCGCGGCTCCAGCCCGAACAGGGCCTCGTCCAGCTCGACTTCGCCAGCGGAGCCGCCGTCGAGTTTGATCACGTCGAGTTTCATTCCTCGCCTTCCTTCTTCTCGGCCTCGATCGAAGCTTCAGCCTCTTTCAAAGAAGCCTCCTGCTGGGCGGCCTCCTCGGCAAGGCGTGCCTCTTCGGCGGCCTTGGCTTCGGCTTCGGCCTGACGGGCGGCTTCTTCGGCGGCTTTCATGGCTTCCCGCTTGGCGCTCATCAGAGCGGCAGGCAGAATGACATTCTCGGGCGCGGGTTTCTTCACCGCGTCCTTGACGGTCACCCATGATCCTTTGGGGCCGGGAACGGCGCCTTTGATCATGATGATGCCACGGTCGCTGTCGGTACGAACCACTTGCAGGTTCTGCGTGGTGACACGCACGGACCCCATGTGACCGGCCATCTTCTTGCCCTTGAACACCTTGCCGGGGTTCTGACACTGACCGGTCGAACCATGCGAACGGTGGCTGACAGAAACACCGTGCGTGGCACGCAGACCGCCAAAGTTGTGGCGCTTCATACCGCCGGCAAAACCTTTACCGATGGTGATACCAGACACGTCCACGAACTGACCTTCGAAGTAATGGTCGGCGATGATTTCCTCGCCCACTTCGATCAGGTTCTCGGGCGCAACGCGGAATTCCACGACCTTGCGCTTGGGCTCAACCTTGGCAACGGCAAAGTGGCCGCGCATGGCTTGGCTCACGCGCTTTACTTTTGCGGTACCGGCGCCCAACTGGACGGCGGTGTAGCCGTGCTGGTCATTTGTGCGCTGCGCGACAACCTGAAGGTTGTCGAGCTGCAGCACGGTGACGGGAATCTGCTTGCCGTCGTCCATAAACAGACGCGTCATGCCGATTTTCTTTGCGATCACTCCAGAGCGCATCATATCCGAGCCCTCCTTAGACCTTGATCTCGACATCCACGCCAGCGGCGAGGTCGAGCTTCATCAGGGCATCCACAGTCTGCGGAGTCGGGTCAACAATGTCGAGCAGGCGCTTGTGCGTCCGGATCTCGAACTGGTCGCGCGACTTCTTGTTGACGTGCGGTCCACGCAGAACGGTGAACTTTTCAATCTTGTTCGGCAGCGGGATCGGGCCGCGGACCGTTGCACCGGTGCGCTTGGCGGTGTTGACGATTTCCTGCGTGCTTGCATCAAGTACGCGGTAATCGAACGCCTTCAGCCGGATACGGATATTCTGGCTCATTGGGTCAGCCTATCTTGGCGTTGGGGTTGAGAGGAGGAGAACAGACCACCTGCCCGCCTCGTCGAACCCGGAAAGTGTAGGGCGGGAAGACCCCGCCCTTCAGTCTGGGTGCCTGGGCACCCCGAAATTTACGCTGACGGTGTCACCCCAAGGGGCAACACCTCAGGCGATCAGTCGATGATTTTCGACACGACGCCGGAACCAACGGTGCGGCCGCCTTCACGGATGGCGAAACGCAGGCCGTCTTCCATGGCGATCGGGGCGATCAGCTCGACGTTGAACTTCAGGTTGTCGCCCGGCATCACCATTTCGGTGCCGTCGGGCAGTTCAACCGTACCGGTCACGTCGGTGGTCCGGAAGTAGAACTGCGGGCGGTAGTTCTTGAAGAACGGTGTGTGACGACCGCCTTCTTCCTTGGTCAGGATGTAGACCTCACACTCGAACTTGGTGTGCGGGTTCACCGACTTCGGCTTGCACAGAACCTGGCCGCGCTCAACGCCTTCGCGGTCGATGCCGCGCAGCAGGACGCCGACGTTGTCGCCAGCTTCACCGCGATCCAGCAGCTTGCGGAACATTTCGACACCGGTACAGGTGGTCGAGGACGTGTCACGGATACCAACGATTTCAATGGTATCGCCCACGTTGATCACGCCACGCTCGATCCGGCCGGTCACAACCGTACCACGACCCGAGATCGAGAACACGTCTTCGATCGGCATCAGGAACGGCATGTCGATCGCGCGCTCGGGCTGCGGGATGTACTCATCCACGGCCGCCATCAGTTCGCGGATCTTGTTCTCGCCGATTTCCGGATCGCGGCCTTCCATCGCCGCCAGCGCGGAGCCCGCGATGATCGGAATGTCGTCGCCCGGATAGTCGTATTCGGACAGCAGCTCGCGGACTTCCATTTCCACCAGCTCGAGCAGTTCCTCATCGTCGACCTGGTCGACTTTGTTCAGGAACACGACCATGGCGGGGATACCCACCTGGCGGCCCAGCAGGATGTGCTCACGCGTTTGCGGCATCGGGCCGTCGGCGGCGTTCACGACCAGGATCGCGCCGTCCATCTGCGCAGCACCGGTGATCATGTTCTTGACGTAGTCGGCGTGGCCGGGGCAGTCGACGTGCGCGTAGTGGCGGTTGTCGGTTTCATACTCGACGTGTGCGGTCGAGATGGTGATGCCGCGGGCTTTTTCTTCCGGTGCGCCGTCGATCTGGTCGTAGGCGCGGAAGTCACCGAAATACTTGGTGATCGCCGCTGTCAGCGTCGTCTTGCCGTGGTCAACGTGGCCAATCGTGCCGATGTTGCAGTGCGGCTTGCCGCGTTCAAACTTTTCCTTACCCATAGGTAGGCTCCTTCTTCGTTTCGGATGGTGGGGGGACACCCCACCCTACGGTGGTGGGTAGGGCGGATTTATCCGGCAGGTTTCCCCGCCGACACCGCCACCCGGCTTATGCGTATTTCGATTGGATCTCGTCCGAGATGTTCTGCGGAACCGGATCGTAGTGGTCGAACTGCATCGAGAAGTTCGCGCGGCCCGAAGACATGGAGCGCAGCGTGTTGATGTAGCCGAACATGTTGGCCAGCGGAACAAAGGCATCGATGGCAACGGCGTTACCACGAGGCTCTTGACCCGACACCTGACCGCGACGCGAGGTCAGGTCGCCGATGATACCACCAGTGTATTCTTCTGGTGTGATCACTTCGACCTTCATCATCGGCTCCAGCAGCTTGGCACCCGCTTTGCGCATACCTTCACGCATGCACATACGCGCAGCGATCTCGAACGCCAGAACGCTGGAGTCCACGTCGTGGAACTTACCGTCGATGAGCGAGACCTTGAAGTCGATGACGGGGAAGCCAGCCAAGGGGCCGCTGTCCATAACCGATTTCACGCCCTTTTCCACACCGGGGATGTATTCCTTGGGAATGGAACCGCCCACGATCTTGGATTCGAACGAATAGCCTTCGCCCGGCTCTGTCGGAGAGATGATCATCTTCACTTCGGCGAACTGACCCGAACCACCCGACTGTTTCTTGTGGGTGTAGGTATGTTCGACCTCGTGACCGATGGTCTCACGATAGGCCACCTGCGGCGCACCGATGTTGGCCTCGACCTTGAATTCCCGCTTGAGACGGTCAACCAGGATGTCCAGGTGAAGTTCGCCCATGCCCTTCATGATGGTCTGTCCGGATTCGATATCCGTTTCGACGCGGAAGGACGGGTCTTCGGCTGCCAGACGGGCCAGACCCGCCGACATTTTTTCCTGGTCGCCCTTGGTCTTGGGCTCGACCGCGATCTCGATGACCGGATCGGGGAAGGTCATGGTTTCCAGAACCACCGGCTCTTTGGCGTCACACAGGGTGTCACCAGTGGTGGTGTCTTTCAGACCCGCCAGCGCGATGATGTCGCCAGCAAACGCCTCTTCGATCTCTTCGCGGTTGTTGGAGTGCATCATCATCATACGACCGATGCGCTCTTTCTTACCCTTGGTCGAGTTCAGGATCGAATCGCCCTTGTTCATCTTGCCGGAATAGATCCGGGTGAACGTCAGCGAGCCGACAAAGGGGTCGTTCATGATCTTGAACGCCAGACCCGCGAACGGCATGTTGTCATCCGCGCGGCGCGGGATATTGCGCTCTTCGGTCTCATCGTCCGGCGAGAAGCCCATGTAGTCGACCACGTCCAGCGGGCTGGGCAGGTAGTCGATCACAGCGTTGAGCAGCGACTGAACGCCTTTGTTCTTGAAGGCAGAGCCACCCAGAACCGGAACGAAGTGCATCGCCAGCGTACCCTTGCGCAGCAGCTTGCGCAGCGTCGGGACGTCGGGCTCTTCACCTTCGAGATAGGCTTCCATCGCGTCGTCGTCTTCTTCGACGGCCGCCTCGATCATCTTGCCACGCCACTCGTCGGCCATGTCTTTCAGGCTGTCGCGGATCGGAGCTTTGATCCAGGACGCGCCCAGATCTTCACCCTGCCACAGCCACTCTTCCATGGTCACGAGGTCCAGCAGACCTTCAAGCTCGGTCTCTGCACCGATCGGAATACCGACGGGAACGGCGCGCGCGCCGGTGCGGTCTTCGATCATGTGAACGCAGTTGAAGAAGTCGGCGCCGATCTTGTCCATCTTGTTGACGAACACGATCCGCGGAACCTTGTAGCGGTCAGCCTGACGCCACACGGTTTCGGTCTGCGGCTCAACGCCTGCGTTGGCGTCCAGAACGGCCACGGCACCGTCGAGAACCGCCAGCGAACGCTCGACTTCGATGGTAAAGTCGACGTGTCCGGGGGTGTCGATGATGTTCAGGCGGTGCTTGGGGGTGTCAGCAGTTGCGCCATCTTCCGTGCGTTCCCAGAATGTGGTCGTCGCAGCCGAAGTGATGGTGATCCCGCGTTCCTGTTCCTGCTCCATCCAGTCCATGGTCGCAGCACCGTCGTGCACTTCGCCGATGTTGTGCGACTTGCCGGTGTAGAACAGAATCCGCTCGGAGCAGGTGGTCTTGCCTGCGTCGATGTGCGCCATGATACCGAAGTTCCGGTACCGTTCGAGAGGGTAGTCGCGTGCCATGGGGGCTTGTCCTCAGAAGAAGTGG
Source organism: Antarctobacter heliothermus (assembly GCF_002237555.1). Taxonomy (NCBI): domain Bacteria; kingdom Pseudomonadati; phylum Pseudomonadota; class Alphaproteobacteria; order Rhodobacterales; family Roseobacteraceae; genus Antarctobacter; species Antarctobacter heliothermus. Next base: position 678,446 of record NZ_CP022540.1, read on the forward strand.
TTTACCAGCGGTAGTGGCTGAATGCCTTGTTGGCGTCAGCCATCTTGTGGGTGTCTTCGCGCTTTTTGACGGCGGAGCCACGCGACTGCACGGCATCGATCAGTTCGCCGGCAAGACGCTCTTCCATGGTGTTCTCGTTACGAGCACGCGAGGCATTGATCAGCCAGCGGATCGCAAGGGCCTCACGGCGCTCGGGGCGCACTTCGACCGGAACCTGGTAGGTGGCACCACCAACGCGGCGCGAGCGAACCTCGACCGACGGCTTGATGTTTTCCAGCGCCTCGTGGAAGATTTCCACCGGGGCGCGCTTGACCTTCGTTTCGACGCGGTCAAGCGCATTGTATACGATGCGTTCGGCGGCGGATTTCTTGCCGTCGTACATCAGGTTGTTCATGAACTTTGTCAGAACCCGGTCACCATACTTGGCGTCGGGCAGGACTTCGCGCTTCTCTGCGGCGTGACGACGAGACATATTGTAATCCTCTTACTTCGGACGCTTGGCGCCGTATTTCGAACGACGCTGCTTGCGGTCCTTGACGCCCTGGGTGTCGAGAACACCGCGCAGGATGTGGTAACGCACGCCGGGAAGGTCTTTTACACGACCACCACGGATCAGAACGACCGAGTGCTCCTGCAGGTTGTGGCTCTCACCCGGAATATAGCTGATCACCTCGTAGCCATTGGTCAGACGCACCTTGGCAACCTTACGCATGGCCGAGTTCGGCTTTTTAGGCGTGGTGGTGTACACACGGGTGCAGACACCGCGCTTTTGCGGGCACTGCTCGAGGTGCTGTGACTTCGAGCGTTTGACTTTGGGCTGCCGCGGTTTGCGGATCAGCTGTTGGATCGTGGGCATTCCGGATATTTCCCCGTGCTTCTCACATTTGTGCTGCACGGGCCGTCCCGTGCGGAGTTTCAGTTCGTGGCGCCCTGCTCAAAGCGGGGCTCCGATGTAGCGCGCCACCGGCCTACAGAGTAGGCAAAGACGCAAAAAACCGCTGCGTTCCCCTGTTCACGGGAACGACGCGGTGGGTGTCCAGAGGATCGGGGCAGTTAACCCGGATCGTGACCGCTTGGTTATGTAAGGTCGTCGAGGGAATTTCCACGACGGATTAGCGGGCGTATAGGGGGAGTCGCGGACCTTGTCAACAGGTCAGCAGGGTTGCCCGGCAAGGGTGGCAATGTCATGCAGGGACAACGGCTTCGCACAAAGGACACAGGCATGCAAGTCATCGGTTTCTGCCGATTTTCCTACCCTGCCGAGGGCGGATTTCAGGTCGAGCATAGCAGCCTGACGGACCGCATTGCATACCTGTATGATCCTGTCCGGATCGAAGAGCGGTTTCGGCATTTTGAATGCCTCTGCCTGCCGGGTCTCAAGGCTCAGACCGATCCGGATTTCCTGTTTGTTATCCTCGTCGGAGAGGCGATGCCGACGCGTTGGCTGGAACGTCTGGCAGAGCTGACAGACGACTTCCCGCAGGCCGTTATCGTGTCCCGCCCGCCGGGGCCACATCGCAAGGTCTGTCAGGATGTCATCAACGCGGTGCGCGACATGGATCAGCCCTGCCTTCAGTTTCGGCATGACGACGATGATGCCGTTGCGATTGATTTTGTCGCCCATCTGCGTCAGGCCGCGCAGGACTGTGCGGCGTTGCTGGCAAAACACCGGTTGGTGGGGTTTGACTGGAACCGGGGGTATGTGGGCCGCCCCGATGCGAAGGGGCTTTGCGCACAGGTTCAGGTCACGCCGTATTGGGGCGTCGCGCAGGGCATGGCGGTCCGGCCCGGTGTCCGTCAGACCATCATGAATTTTGGCCACAACAAGCTGAACCAGAACATGCCCACCGTGACCTTTACGCAGCCGGTCATGTATTTGCGCGGTCACAATGACCACAACGACTCGCGGCAAAAGAAACATGTCAAACCGATGCCCCTTCCCCGGCTGGACACTGCCGGGGAAACAGAGCTGAAGGCGCGACTGGCGATAGACGCCGACCACATCCGTCGGGTGTTTGGAGGCGGCTGATCCTGCCGCCCTGCCCCGACGCTCACTTGGGGATGGCGCGCATATGCATAGGCGTCTGTTTATGCCCAAACGCGGCCCACCCAACGGTGTCTTGCACTGGGAAGTAGACGACCCCGCCTGCCCGCTCCGGCCTCCCACCGCGCCGCCCTCAGCGCCTGAACGGCGCTGTCCGGAGGCCCGGGACCGTCCCACGCAAAAGGTGGTCTTGCCCTGATCCCGCGACGGGCAATTCTCAACAGAAAGTAAATTCGTCTCTGTAACCCATTGATTTCAAACAGGCGCAAGGCTGTCCACATGTGGACACTCCCCTACAGACACGAAAAAGCCCGCCCCGATGAGGGGCGGGCTTTCTCAATTTCAAACCGACAGGTCGCTTATTCGCGGCTCTCCGGCGTGTCGACGATCAGAGTGTCAAACTCGTCCCCACCGACAACATCTTCTTCCAGCTTGACCGGAGCGGCCAGCGCAGCGGCCGCCTCGGCCTCTTCGCGGCGTGCTTCGATCACGACGTTGTCGCGATCCTGTGCGATCTTGCGCACCTTCTGCGTCGCGCCACCGGTGCCCGCCGGGATCAGACGGCCCACAATCACGTTCTCTTTGAGACCGATCAGCGTGTCCTTCTTGCCCTGTACCGAAGCCTCAGTCAGCACCCGAGTCGTCTCCTGGAAGGAGGCGGCAGAGATGAACGACCGCGTCTGCAACGACGCCTTGGTGATGCCCAGCAGGATCGGTTCGCCCTTGGCAGGACGGCCACCCTTTTTCTCGGCCTTGGCGTTGGCCTCGTCAAACTCCATCTTGTCGACGTGCTCGCCCTTCAGCAGCGTGGTATCGCCAGAGTCCTGGATCTCCCACTTCTGCAGCATCTGACGAACGATGACCTCGACGTGCTTGTCGTTGATCTTCACGCCCTGCAGTCGATAAACGTCCTGCACTTCGTCGATCATGTAGTTGGCCAGCGCCTCGATCCCCATGATCGCAAGAATATCGTGGGGGGCCGGGTTACCGTCCATGATGTAATCACCCTTCTGGATGAAATCACCTTCGGCGACCGGGATGTGCTTGCCCTTGGGGATCATGTATTCCTTGGGCTCAAGGCTGTCGTCCGCCGGCTCGATGCTGATCCGGCGCTTGTTTTTGTAGTCTTTGCCGAACCGCACATAACCGTCGATTTCCGCGATGATGGCGTGGTCCTTGGGGCGACGTGCCTCAAAGAGTTCGGCCACACGCGGCAGACCACCGGTGATGTCCTTGGTCTTGGCACCCTCACGCGGGATACGCGCCACAACGTCGCCGGCCTTGACCTCTTGGCCGTCTTCACAGGACAGGATCGCATCCACCGACATGGTGTATTTGATCGGGTTGCCCTGATCGTTGCGCAGCGGTTCACCATCGGCATCCATCAGGATGATTTCCGGCTTGAGCTCATTGCCTTTGGGTGCGGCACGCCAGTCGATCACGATCTTCTGGGTCATGCCCGTGGCATCATCGGTTTCCTCACGCACGGCAAGACCGTTCACAAGGTCCACATGTTTGGCGATACCATCCTTCTCGGCGATGATCGGCAGGGTGTAAGGGTCCCATTCGTACAGCTTGTCGCCACGATTAACCTGATCGCCCTCTTTAACGAACAGTTTGGAGCCGTAGCCCATCTTGTGGGATGCGATCTCTTCGTCCTGATCGCTCATGATGAGGATCTGCATGTTCCGGTTCATCACGATCAATTCGCCTGCGGCGTTGGTGATCGTGCCCGGGTTCGCGAAGACGACTTTACCGTTCTGGCTGGCCTCAAGGAAGGACCGCGACGAACCCTGTGCAACGCCACCCATGTGGAATGTCCGCATGGTCAGCTGTGTACCCGGTTCACCGATCGACTGCGCCGCGATGATGCCGACGGCCTCGCCGGTGTTCACCTTGGTGCCGCGGGCAAGGTCACGCCCGTAGCAGGTGGCGCAAACGCCCTCTTCGGCCTCACAGGTCAGCGGCGAGCGAATACGCGCCGTCTGCATGCCCGAGTCCTCGACCAGATCGGCAGTGCGTTCGTCGATCAGCTCGCCTTCGCGCACCAGAAGCTCGCCGGTCTCGGGGTGGAGCAGATCATCGGCCGCAACACGACCCAGAATGCGCTCGCCCAATGTGGCGACCACTTCACCGTCATTGATCGCCGCCTCAGCGGTGATCGCGCGATCAGTGCCGCAATCATTCATGCGAATGATGCAGTCCTGCGCGACGTCCACCAGACGACGGGTCAGATAGCCCGAGTTCGCCGTCTTCAGAGCGGTGTCCGACAGACCCTTACGGGCGCCGTGAGTCGAGTTGAAGTACTCAAGAACGGTCAGACCTTCCTTGAAGTTCGAGATGATCGGCGTTTCGATGATGTCGCCGTTCGGCTTGGCCATCAGGCCGCGCATGGCACCCAGCTGCTTCATCTGGGTGACCGAGCCACGGGCCTTGGAGTGGGCCATCATGTAGACCGAGTTCGGCTCCATTTCGGCACCATTCTCGTCCTCACGACGGGCGGAGATGGTGTTCATCATCGCCTCGGTGACCTTGTCGTTACACTTCGACCAGGCATCGACGACTTTGTTGTACTTTTCGCCCTGAGTGATCAGGCCGTCCATGTACTGCTGTTCAAAGTCCTTCACCTGATCGCGCGTCTCATCGACCAGTTCCCACTTGTTATCGGGAATGACCATGTCGTCTTTGCCGAACGAAATGCCCGCCTTGAACGCTTCGACAAACCCAAGACGCATGATCTGGTCGCAGAAGATGACCGACTCTTTCTGACCGCAATAGCGGTAGACCGTGTCGATGACGGTCTGCACGTCGCCCTTACGCAGCAGGCGGTTGACCAGTTCAAACGGCGCCTTTGCATTCAACGGCAAAAGCTGACCAAGCCGCACGCGGCCGGGTGTCGATTCACACAGCTGCCAGACTTCGCTGCCTTCCTCGTCGATTTGCTTGACGCGGCATTTGATCTTGGCATGCAGGTGCACTTCGCCCGCGTTGAGCGCGTGCTCAACCTCTTCGGGCGAGGAAAAGACCATGCCTTCACCTTTCATGCCGTCCCGCGCGATGGTCACATAGTACAGACCAAGGATCATATCCTGCGAGGGAACAATGATCGGTGCGCCGTTGGCAGGCGACAGAACGTTGTTCGTCGACATCATCAGGACACGCGCTTCCAACTGGGCCTCAAGGCTCAGCGGGACGTGCACGGCCATTTGGTCGCCGTCAAAGTCAGCGTTGAAAGCCGAGCAGACCAGCGGGTGCAGCTGGATCGCCTTGCCTTCGATCAGGATCGGCTCAAACGCCTGAATGCCCAGACGGTGCAGCGTGGGCGCGCGGTTTAGCAGGACCGGGTGCTCACGGATGACCTCATCCAGGATGTCCCAGACTTCGGGGCGCTCTTTCTCGACCAGCTTTTTCGCCTGCTTCACGGTGCTGGAAAGGCCCTTGGCCTCCAGCCGCGAATAGATGAACGGCTTGAACAGTTCGAGCGCCATCTTCTTGGGCAGACCGCACTGGTGCAGCTTCAGTTCCGGGCCGGTCACAATGACCGAACGACCGGAGAAGTCGACGCGCTTACCCAAAAGGTTCTGACGGAAGCGGCCCTGTTTGCCCTTCAGCATGTCGGACAGCGATTTCAGCGGACGCTTGTTGGCACCCGTGATGACGCGCCCGCGCCGACCGTTGTCGAACAGGGCGTCAACGGATTCCTGCAGCATCCGCTTTTCGTTGCGGACGATGATGTCAGGCGCGCGCAGTTCGATCAGCCGCTTGAGGCGGTTGTTCCGGTTGATCACGCGGCGATACAGGTCGTTCAGGTCAGAGGTCGCAAAGCGGCCACCATCCAACGGCACCAGCGGGCGCAGTTCGGGCGGGATGACCGGGATCACGGTCATGATCATCCACTCGGGCCGGTTGCCGGACTCGAGGAAGGATTCCACAACCTTCAGACGCTTGATGATCTTCTTGGGCTTCAGCTCACCGGTCGCTTCCTTGAGGTCCGCGCGCAGGTTTTCTGCTTCGGCTTCAAGGTCGATGGCAGCCAGCATCTCACGGATCGCTTCGGCACCGATATTGGCCGAAAACGCGTCCGCGCCGAACTGGTCCTGCGCGTCGTTGAACTCTTCTTCGTTCATCATCTGGCCGTAGGCGAGGTCGGTCAGACCCGGCTCGATGACAACGTAGTTTTCAAAGTACAGAACGCGTTCCAGATCGCGCAGCGTCATGTCCAGCATCAGACCGATGCGCGACGGCAGCGACTTGAGGAACCAGATGTGGGCGCAGGGCGCGGCCAGTTCGATGTGGCCCATGCGTTCGCGACGGACCTTTTGAAGCGTAACTTCGACGCCGCATTTCTCGCAGACGACGCCGCGATATTTCATGCGCTTGTATTTGCCGCAGAGGCATTCGTAATCTTTGATCGGGCCAAAGATACGCGCGCAGAACAGGCCGTCACGCTCGGGCTTGAACGTGCGGTAGTTGATGGTTTCCGGCTTCTTGATCTCACCGAAGGACCACGAAAGGATCCGTTCGGGGGAGGCCAGCGAGACCTTGATCTCGTCGAAGGTTTTAACCGGAGCAACGGGGTTGAACGGGTTGTTGGTCAGTTCCTGGTTCATGTAGTCCTCACAAATTCAGAGGGAAGCGGGGAAGGCGGGGCGGCGAACCGCCCCTGAGCAAGGCGCGGCGGCTTTACTCGTCCTCCTCCGCATCCAGGAGTTCCATGTTGAGGCCCAGACCCCGGACCTCTTTGACGAGAACGTTGAACGATTCCGGCACGCCGGCCTCGAAGTTGTCTTCGCCTTTGACGATCGACTCGTAGACCTTGGTCCGGCCCGCCACGTCGTCCGATTTCACCGTCAGCATTTCCTGCAGGGTGTAGGCGGCGCCGTAAGCTTCCAGTGCCCAGACCTCCATCTCCCCGAAACGCTGACCGCCGAACTGCGCCTTACCACCCAGCGGCTGCTGCGTGACAAGCGAGTAGGGTCCGGTCGAACGGGCGTGGATCTTGTCGTCGACAAGGTGGTGCAGCTTGAGCAGGTATTTGACACCCACCGTCACCTGACGAGAGAACTGCTCACCCGTGCGACCATCAAACAGGTCGGACTGGCCGCTGTCGTCAAAGCCGGCACGCACAAGCGCGTCGTTCACATCTGCCTCTTTGGCACCGTCGAAGACCGGCGTTGCGATCGGAACACCGGTGATCACATTGCCAGCGGCCTCAAGCAGATCGCCTTCGCCCATCGGCGCCAGACCTTCGTCATAGACCTCATCGCCGTAGGCAATACGCATCGCTTCGCGCACCGGGGTAAGGTCGCCGGAGCGACGATATTCCTGCAACGCCTCATCGACTTTAATGCCCAGCATACGCGCGGCCCAACCCATGTGGGTTTCAAGGATCTGACCGACGTTCATCCGTGACGGAACACCCAGCGGGTTGAGGCAGAAGTCGACCGGCGTACCATCGCGAAGGAACGGCATGTCCTCCATCGGCACCACGCGGCTGACCACACCTTTGTTCCCGTGACGACCGGCCATCTTGTCACCCGGCTGCAGCTTGCGCTTCACCGCGATGAACACCTTGACCATCTTCATAACGCCCGGGGGCAGATCGTCGCCACGGCGAACCTTTTCGACCTTGTCCTCGAACCGCGCATCAAGCGCGCGCTTCTGGATCTCGTACTGCTCGTGCAGGGCTTCGACGTGTTTGGCGTCTTCTTCCTCCGCAAGGGCAAGCTGCCACCACTGACCACGGGTCAGAGTGCTCAGCAGGTCCTCAGTGACTTCCGAATTCGACTTGACGCCTTTCGGACCCTTCACTGCGGTCTTGCCAAGGATCATGCCATTCAGACGCGCATAGATGTTGCGGTCGAGGATCGCGAGTTCGTCGTCCCGGTCACGCGCCAGCGCCTCGATCTCTTCCCGCTCGATCTGCAGGGCACGTTCGTCTTTTTCGACGCCATGACGGTTGAAGACACGCACTTCGACGACAGTACCGTAATCGCCCGGCTTGACCCGCAGCGAGGTGTCGCGCACGTCAGATGCTTTTTCGCCAAAGATGGCGCGCAGCAGCTTTTCTTCCGGTGTCATCGGGCTTTCGCCCTTGGGCGTGATCTTGCCCACCAGAATATCGCCCGGTTCCACGTCTGCACCGATGTAGACGATGCCCGCTTCGTCGAGATTGCGCAGGGCTTCTTCGCCGACGTTCGGGATGTCGCGCGTGATCTCTTCTGGCCCGAGTTTGGTGTCGCGCGCTGCCACTTCGAATTCTTCGATGTGGACAGAGGTGAACACGTCATCCTTGGCGATCCGTTCAGAGATCAGGATACTGTCTTCGTAGTTGTAGCCGTTCCAAGGCATGAACGCGACGATCACGTTTTTACCCAGCGCCAGTTCACCGATATCGGTCGACGGACCGTCAGCAATAACCTCGCCCTTGAGAACGGTGTCGCCCACCTTCACCAGAGGTTTCTGGTTGATACAGGTGTTCTGGTTCGATCGCTGGAACTTGCGCATCCGGTAGATGTCAACGCCCGCGTCACCCAGTTCCAGGTCTTCGGTTGCCCGGATCACGATCCGCTGCGCGTCGACTTGGTCGATGATGCCCGCCCGCTTGGCCATAACAGCCGCGCCGGAGTCGCGTGCAACAACCTCTTCAATGCCGGTACCAATCAGCGGCGCTTCGGCCCGCAGGGTCGGAACGGCCTGACGTTGCATGTTCGAGCCCATCAAGGCGCGGTTGGCGTCGTCGTTTTCAAGGAACGGGATCAGCGAGGCCGCGACAGACACCAGCTGTTTCGGCGACACGTCGATCAGATCAACATTGTCGGACGGCGACAGGGTGTAGTCACCCGATTTCCGTGTCGACACCAGATCATTCTCGAACCGGCCATTTTCGTCCAGCTTCGCGTTGGCCTGCGCCACCGTGTGACGCATTTCCTCGGTCGCGGACATATAGTGCACTTCGTCCGTGACCACGCGATCCTTGACCACACGATAAGGCGTTTCGATAAAGCCGTATTTGTTCACGCGGGCAAACGTGGCCAGCGAGTTGATCAGACCGATGTTCGGACCTTCCGGCGTTTCAATCGGGCACATCCGGCCATAGTGGGTCGGGTGAACGTCGCGCACCTCAAAGCCTGCGCGTTCCCGCGTCAGACCACCCGGCCCAAGTGCCGAAAGACGACGCTTGTGCGTCACTTCGGACAGCGGGTTGGTTTGGTCCATGAACTGCGACAGCTGGCTGGAGCCAAAGAACTCGCGCACCGCGGCAGCAGCCGGTTTGGCGTTGATTAGATCCTGCGGCATCACCGTGTCGATTTCGACAGAGGACATCCGCTCTTTGATCGCACGCTCCATCCGCAGCAGACCGACGCGGTACTGGTTTTCCATCAACTCGCCGACGGACCGCACACGACGGTTGCCAAGGTGGTCGATGTCGTCGATGTCGCCTTTGCCGTCGCGCAGTTCGACCAGCGCCTTGATGCATTTGACGATGTCTTCGCGGTCCAGCGTGCGCTGGGTGTCCGGCTTTTCAAGGGCCAACCGCATGTTCATCTTCACCCGACCAACAGCGGACAGGTCGTACCGCTCGCCATCAAAGAACAGCGTGTCGAACAAGGCCGAGGCGGCCTCGACGGTGGGCGGCTCACCCGGGCGCATGACCCGGTAGATGTCCATCAGCGCGGTGTCGCGGCCAAGGTTTTTATCGGCCGCCATAGTGTTGCGCATGTAGGGACCGACATTGATGTTGTCGATGTCCAGAACCGGGATCTCGGTCACGCCTGCATCCAGCAGCTCTTTCAGCGTGCCGCCGGTGACTTCGCCGTCCTTGTCAACGGTCCATGTCAACTCATCCCCGGCCTCGACATAAATCGCACCGGTTTCTTCGTTGATCATGTCCTTGGAGACGTATTTGCCGACGATATGCTCGAACGGCACCAGCAGGTTCTTCACCTTGCCTTCGTCGATCAGTTTCTTGACCGCGCGCGGGGTGACTTTCTTGCTCGCTTCGCCGATCACTTCGCCGCTGTCCGCGTCGACCAGATCAAAGGTCGGGCGGGTGCCACGCACACGCTCGGGGAAGAACTTGGTCGCCCAGCCTTCGCCCCGGCGATACTCGAAATTCACGGTGTTATAGTAAGCGTCCATGATCGCTTCCTGATCCAGCCCGAGGGCGTAGAGCAGGGTCGTCACAGGCAGCTTGCGGCGGCGGTCGATGCGCGCAAAAACGATGTCCTTGGCGTCAAATTCGAAATCGAGCCACGATCCGCGATAGGGAATGATCCGGCAGGCGAACAGCAGCTTGCCGGAGGAATGCGTCTTGCCCTTGTCATGATCAAAGAACACGCCGGGACTTCGGTGCATCTGGGAGACGATGACCCGCTCCGTGCCGTTCACGACAAAGGTGCCGTTGGGCGTCATCAGGGGCATGTCGCCCATGAACACGTCCTGCTCCTTGATGTCCTTGACGGACTTCGCGCCGGTGTCCTCATCGATATCGAACACGATAAGGCGCAGTGTGACCTTCAGCGGGGCGCTGTAGGTCATGTCGCGCTGCATGCACTCTTCGACGTCGTACTTGGGCTTTTCCAGTTCGTAGTTCACGAACTCCAGGACTGCCGTTTCATTGAAATCCTTGATCGGGAAGACCGACTGGAACACGCCCTTGATGCCTTCGCCGTCCAGCGGCTGAGGCTGATCGCCGGACTTCAGGAACAGCTCGTAGCTGGACTTCTGAACCTCGATGAGGTTCGGCATTTCAAGAACTTCGCGGATTTTGCCGTAATAACGACGGAGGCGTTTCTGACCGAGGAAGCTTTGCGCCATGAGTGGAGCCACCCTTTCAATGTTCTCTGTCCGCACGTCCATACCGTCGGGGGCCACGGTATCGCGTGCGTCAGTGATGACAGACAATCGGATCCATTCTCGGCGCGCGTCCCACCACGCGCCTCTCGATCCAGTGTGCCCTGCCTTGGAAAACCCCTCAGACCCGAGGGGCTTGCCAAGACCGGTACTATCGGCTTTCCGTTATGTCAGATCATGTCGCCCGGTCGGCGTAAGCGCGGCGCTTTTCCGTGTTTTCCGGGGGAGCCGTGCGAGATGGGAACGATGCGCTGACATTTCAATGCTGCGTGTCGACACCTCGTCAAACCAAAAGCGAAAGCGGACTCGAATCGCTCGACCCCGCAGGAGACTTCCGAATATTCGGTTAAGCACGCGAACGCAAGACCCACGCCGGGGTTTCGCGTTATCCACACCCTGCGAGAATGACAAAAGTTGATCCGATCGTCAAGCTGGGATGCATTTGGCCCACCGCACAGGGGGCGAACTGCGTAGTTGTGGCCACGCGTGCCAAATGCAAAACGCCCCCGGAGATCCCGGAGGCGTTGCAATGAGGCTGGGAGGCAGCGCCTCCCGGCGATCACTTGACTTCGACTTCGGCACCAGCCGCTTCGAGCTTTTTCTTGATTTCCTCGGCTTCGTCCTTGGAAACGCCTTCTTTGACAGCCTTGCCGCCGGCTTCGACCAGCTCTTTGGCTTCTTTCAGGCCCAGGCCGGTGATGCCGCGGACTTCTTTGATGACGTTGATCTTCTTGTCGCCAGCGGCTTTGAGGATCACGTCAAACTCGGTCTTTTCTTCCTCGGCTGCGCCACCGGCGTCGCCGGCCGGGCCCGCCATCATGACGGCGCCACCGGCTGCCGGCTCGATGCCGTACTCGTCTTTGAGGATGGTTTTCAGTTCTTGTGCTTCGAGCAGGGTCAGACCGACGATTTGCTCTGCAAGTGCTTTAAGATCAGCCATTTTGAGACTCTTTCCGTTTAGATGTGTTTTCCAACGTCAGGGAGATATCCCTACGAGGGTCGTTTCGGTGTGCCTTACGCCGCTTCCGCTTTCTCTTCGATGGTCGAGAGAATGGAGGCGATGTTCGAAGCAGGTGCGCCAATTGCGCCGGCGATGTTCGAAGCAGGTGCGCCGATGCAGCCAACGATCGAAGCAATAAGCTCATCACGCGACGGCATTTTCGACACGGCCTCGACACCGGCCCGATCCAGAGCCGTTCCACCCATGTTCCCGCCAAGGATTTCGAACTTCTTGTTCTCCTTGGCGTAGTCTTCGACGACCTTGGCCGCAGCCACTGGATCTTCGGAGAAGGCGAGAACGGTCATGCCGCCCAGCAGGTCACCGATGCTTTCGCATGGCGTGCCCTGAAGGGCGATCTTGGCGAGCCTGTTCTTGGCGACGCGGACCGAAGTTTCGGCAGCGCTTGCGCGCCCCCGCAGGTCCGTCATCTCGGCAACCGTGAGACCTTCGTAGCGGGCAACCACCACGACGCCAGAGCTTTCGAAGATCTGGCCGAGTTCCTCGACCACCTTTTCTTTCTGAGCTCTATCCACAGTTTCACTCCAGTTGTTGGAGGGCGGACCCTCCGGCTCATTTTGCCCGGGGGATGGCCCCGGACGGAATGTCCGATTTGGGTCGACGCATCACGGAGGGGCCTGGGCCGATCCGATGGGAACGGGGTTGCCGTTCCGCGAAGATGTCTCTTCCCGCCTCAGGCAGGAATTACAGGCATCTAGCCAACCCACCGTCTCGGACGAATACATGTCCCGCACGACGAATCGCACGTTTCACGCAGGCCTCTCACTTATCACTCTTGCGAGGGATGCCAAGGGGGCATGCCGCCGGAGCGGAGAAAATCTTTCATATGCCACCGCGCGCCGCACGCAGCGCGCGGGAAAAGTCCGCTGGATCCATGATCCGGTAAAGCTCGCGTATCAAAGGTGAGATATGCGCCATCTGGTGTGCTGCCTCAAAACTGTCGGCTTGCGCCAGAAACCCTTCGTCGTACAGGAATTCATCCGAATAGCCCGGCAGAAACCAAGCAATATCAAACGGCACGGCCCCGGCATCCAGCTTATTGACAGTTCGGGCCAGCACGTTTGTACAGTTCGAAAACAACGTATTGTACCAGCGCGGCGTCTCGGCGATTTCGGCAGTCTCCTCCAGCATCGCCGTCATAACCGCTTTCTGCTGGGCCAGCGGGATCGCCAGAGGGTAGAGATACAGTTGATCGCCGGCGTAGAATTCGCTGTTGCCGTACATGTCGCGCTCTGTTGTCCAGACAAACATGTACTCAAAGATCGGCAACATTGCTGCCTTGGCGGCGCTGTAGGCCTCCCCCTTTTCCCGGCGCGCCTCGATTGAGGCGACGTAGGCTGTGCCATCGGCAAATGAAAAAGCCAGCATCGTATGGGCGATGGCATCCACCGCGCCAAAGGGTTCAAGCAAAAAATAGGCTTGTTCCAACGTGTCGGGATCAATGTCCCGCGTGATCCATTCCTGCCGCGCGATTGTGCCATCCATTCCGTAGTTCCAATTGCGGATGTCTTCGACACGGAAACGGCCATCCCGCTCTGTCACCTGCGGCAGGCGGCTGTAGTCGTCGCGCCAATCGCGATCATGCGAGGCCGTCGTCAACTGCCAGTTCAGGTAAAGCCCGCCAATCAAAAGCAGGGGCAACAATAGCAAGAAGCGTTTCATAAGGACGCTCTAGCCTATCGCCGTGCCATCAGGAAGACGCACTTCGCACGGCGGTGTCGGGCGCATCAATGTCCGGCGGACCGGTCCAATGGCGGAATTGCCGCCCAAGCAGCGACAGCAAATCGCGTTTCGACACCGGCTTGCTCAACACCTCGTCCATGCCTGCCGCACGATAGCTTGAAACCTGATGACTCAGGACATTGGCTGTCACCCCGACGATGAACGCAGGTGTCGCCCCCTCTGCCGCCTCTCTGTCGCGAATGATCCTGGTGGCCGCGACGCCGCCCATTACCGGCATCTGAACATCCATAAGAATAACCTCGCAAGAGGTGTCACGGAGCGTGTCCACCGCCTCCTGGCCTGTATCCGCAAACAACGTCTGCGCCTGCGTCTTGGCCAGGAAGCGCGACAGGATCAGCCTGTTGGTGGCATTGTCGTCCGCCACTAGGATCCGCATCCCATCCAGATCCGGCACAGCGGCCGGTTCGGCACGGACCTGACTGGCCTCATCGGTGCTGGCCGCGCGCAACGGCAAATCGCAAAAGAATGTCGCGCCATGGCCCGGCCTGCTCACGACCATAAGGTCACCGCCCATAGCCTGACAAAGTTGACGAGAAATCGTCAGCCCCAGCCCGCTGCCGCCGTGCTGACGGGTGATGCTCGAATCCGCCTGCATGAACGGCTCAAAGATGCGCGACTGCGCTGCCCTATCAATTCCAAGGCCGCTGTCCAACACCGCGATCACCAGGCGACGGCCCTCAAGATCGGGCCGCACCCGCACCTTTACGCCCCCCTCGCGGGTGAACTTCACCGCATTTGCAATCAGATTGTGCAGCACCTGCCGAATGCGAATTTCGTCCCCCATCAGAACGGGCGGCAGATTATCCTGAATATCCAGCGTCAGATAGAGACCCTTCTCGCGTGCCCGCGCACTGTATAAAGCGCAGGCGGCAGTGACGAGATCTTTCAGAACAAAAGCGCGTTCATCAACGCCAAGCTGTCCGGCCTCGATGCGTGACAGGTCGAGCACATCGTTGATTGTTCCTAACAGCACCGCGCCCGATTGCTCGATCACTCGTAGGCAGCTTGTCTGATCCTCTGTCATGGTGGTTTCAGACAATTCCGATGCCATTCCCAGAATCCCGTTCAGGGGCGTTCGGATTTCGTGGCTGACATTGGCAAGAAACCGGGTCTTAGCGGCATTCGCGTCCGCTGCCTCACGCCGCAACACCGCCTCCCTTCTTTGACCACGATTGGCAAAGTATACCTCGGCCAGGACGTAGGTCAGCAGGATCGCAATCAGCGAAAAGGCCCCCCACTGGATTCGCATTTGGGCGATTCTTTCGGACGTGGTGCTAGCGAACCGCTCTACCGGGTCACGAACGCCGAAGGTGATTGACCAAACCCGGCGAGACTCCAGGGCGAGCCCGGACAACGCCTCCACGAATTTTTCGAGTTGGATGCGGTCCGGTGGGCCTGCCCCGTTGATCACCAGATCGTTGGCCTCCAGCAACACTGCATACTCTGTCAAGACCGTGTCAAACACAGCCCCGAGCCGGGCAGCATCCCGACCAGCGACATCGACCCTGCTCCACAGGATATCGAACCGAAGCCTGACGTCAGCGAGGTCTGTCCGCCCAGCCCAATGGGCTTCGATTGAGGAAACTGTCCGCTGGCTTTCGAAGTGCAGCTCGCTCATCGACCAAAGGCCGGCGGTCACCAAATGCACCGTATTTGCGCGGTTTTTGACATGCGCCTGCTCGAAGACAAACAGGAGCACGGCCAGCGCCACCGCGACGCAAAGCGCCGTCAGTGCCCGTAGCGCGCGCGCGTTGTCCTGTAGCCACCGCACCACAGCCCCGCCTTAACGCTGCACCTGGATCCGGTCCAATTGCCAGATCATACGCGAGCCCAATTCATCATCGATCACGTCGGCACTGTCAGAGGGGTAGATGACCCAGATCGGGCCCTTTTCGCGCATTCGCATCGCCCGTCCATTGTGATCGAGCGCAAGCAAAACGTCATACGCGTCTGCGTCCGACACCGGAATGCCGATCGAGAAGTCATTCAACGCCGTCGCCATGAGCGTGCCGCTGTCGACGTCAATCGTCTCCAGCAACGATGCCAGAGTCGGACCTGCAAACTTTTGCGGCCCGTCGGTGAACGGTGTGTATGTCTCGATTTCCCGCCAATCGAGCGCTTCGAGCATTGCACGATCGAACACGGCGACAGCCCCCATGTTGGCCGCGCCTATTTCGCCGCTTACAGTCAGGATCGGAGGGCCGTTCGGAACTTCCAGGGCAACAGATGGCAAGCTGGCCATGGCGGAAAAAAGGCAAATCAGCAAAGCACGCAAACAGGGCATCGGGGGCCTCCATCCGATTGACAAAAGATCTCCCTACGGTCCTACGGCACGGCTGTTAATGAGATGTTTGCAGAAACGAAAAAGGCGGACCATTGGCCCGCCTTTGTCACATATTGTGTCTGTTGGCTCAGTTGCCAGTGGCGCTCACGACATCGATCGTCACGCCCGGCCCCATGGTCGAGCTGAGCGCGATCTTCTTCATGTAGGTGCCTTTGGCGCCTGCAGGCTTGGCCGCGCTCACCGCACCGACAAAGGCGCGGATGTTCTCGACCAGCTTGGCTTCGTCGAACGAAACCTTGCCGACACCGGCATGGACCACGCCAGCTTTCTCTGCCTTGAACTGAACCTGACCACCCTTGGCGTCCGTAACGGCCTGTGCCACGTCCATGGTCACCGTCCCGACCTTGGGGTTCGGCATCAGGTTGCGCGGACCCAGGATCTTACCCAGACGGCCCACGATCGGCATCATGTCCGGCGTCGCGATGCAACGGTCGAAATCAATGGTGCCGCCTTGGATGGCTTCCATCAGATCCTCGGCGCCGACGATGTCGGCCCCGGCTGCCTGCGCTTCGTCCGCCTTGGGGCCACGGGCGAAAACCGCCACGCGGGTGGTCTTGCCGGTGCCGTTGGGCAGGCCGACCACGCCACGGACCATCTGGTCCGCGTGGCGTGGGTCAACACCCAGGTTCATAGCGATTTCAATGGTCTCATCGAACTTGGTCTTCGAGTTCGACTTGATGAGGCTGACCGCCTCCTCGACCGTCAGGCCTTCTTTGCCAGCGAAGGCTTCGCGGGCCGACTTGGCGCGTTTTCCGAGCTTTGCCATGATTTTACCCTTTCACCTCGATACCCATCGACCGGGCAGAGCCCAGGATGATCTGCATCGCCGCTTCGACATCATTGGCCGAGAGGTCTTTCATCTTGGCCTGAGCGATCTCGCGCACTTGCGCCACGGTCACCGTTGCCACGGTTTCACGGCCGGGGGTCACGGCGCCCTTGGGGCGGTTCCGCTTGCCGACGGGCTTCAGACCAGCGGCCTTTTTCAGGTAATAAGACGCGGGCGGCGTCTTGATGTTCATGGTAAAGGATTTGTCTTGGTAATAGACAATCTCTGTCGGGCAAGGTGCGCCCGGCTCCATGTCCTGCGTCTTGGCGTTGAACGCCTTGCAGAATTCCATGATGTTAATGCCGCGCTGACCCAGGGCGGGGCCCACGGGCGGCGAGGGGTTGGCTTTGCCTGCAGGGATCTGCAGTTTCATCTTGCCGGCGAGCTTCTTTGCCATCGGCTATCTCCTGTTCCATCACCCCGTTGACGCGTCGCGGGGGCAGAGTTGTGGCGTGGTCAGGTCCGATGCGCGCGCGCACCTCGCCTCCCACAATCAAACGGACCGCGACTCGCGCGATCCGATGAAGGTTCGGCTGTTAGACCAGTTGCGGAAAAAGATCAACCGCTCACGGCCAGCCGATATGAAAAGAGCGCGCAGCTTACGCCACACGCTCCCGAATTCCATCTCACACCAAGCTGCGGTCGCGTCAGATCTCTTTTGTGACCTGCGTGAACTCCAACTCAACCGGGGTTTCGCGGCCAAAGATCGATACCGACACGCGCAGGCGCGAGTTGTCCTCATCGACCCCTTCGACCATGCCGTCAAAGCCTTCGAACGGACCGTCGGTGACCTTGACCTTTTCGCCGATCTCAAAGTGGATCAGCGTGCGCGGTGCATCCTCGTTTTCCTGAACCCGGCCAAGGATTGCCTCGACCTCGGCGTCGCGCATCGGCATCGGACGCCCCTGCGGACCCAGAAAGCCGGTGACTCGGTTGATCGAGTTCACGAGGTGATAACCCCGGTCCGACATTTCCATGTGAACCAGAACGTAACCCGGCATGAAACGACGCTCTGTCGTCACCTTCTTGCCGCGGCGCACCTCGATCACTTCTTCGGTCGGCACCAGAACTTCGTCGATCTGGTCCTCGAGGCTTTGCTCCTCGACCGCTGTCCGGATCTGTTCGGCAATCTTCTTCTCAAAGTTCGAGAGAACGCTTACCGAATACCACCGCTTTGCCATGTCTTACCTTCGATCTTTCAGGCCGCTACGGGCCTGCCCAAAACGAAAATCGGCGCGCGAGATCGCGCGCCAACTGTGTCGGTGGTCCTTATCGGCCCTCGTTCCGCATTGCAAGCGCTTCTGCGGCGGAAACCGGACAGGACCGCGCCGTGTCAGCCGTTGCCGATGGCCGCCAGCAAGGCCTGCAGGCCAGAGCGGATACCCAAATCGACAAGGGCAAAGAAGATCGCCGTCAGCGTGGCCATGATGAACACCATGATGGTGGTCAGAAAAACCTCTCGCCGTGTCGGCCAGACGATCTTGGCCACTTCGGCCCGGACCTGCTGGATGAACTGAAGCGGATTGGTGGTTGCCATGCTGCGTATTCCCGTGCGTATCGACGTTTGTGCGGAAATACGCGCAGACGCCTGCAAATACAAGTCCCGCACCCCGCCCCCGTCCATGACGCCGGATTCTCACCAAAACGCGACCGAATTACCAAAAGCGTGATGGAACCGGTCACGCCCCCTACGGGTTACGCGCCCGCGCTTCCTTTATCTACGTATATCTACGTAAGCCACTGGCACAAAATATTTTTTTTCTTTGGAACGACTAGTGCCTCGCCTCGTTGTCTACCCAGAGCCGCCGGGGAACAGAGCCCCGGCACAAAGAAACCAGAAGCAAAGGAGCCATCTCATGACTCGCTTTCTTACCGCTACCGCAATCGCCGCCCTGTTGGGCACTGGTGCACTGGCACAAACCCAGTTGGAGACCAGCACGATCGAAAGCTTCCTGCCCCGCGTCAAGGTTGAAACCCTGACCGACCAGCAGATTCAAGGACTGATGGTCATCGCTCAAGGCGGAGACTCGGAATCGGAGAAGGGCCTTAAGATGCGCGGCCTGGTGACTGAAGCCAACCTTGAAGCGATCGACACGGTCGAGATCGAGGTCCAAACTGAACTGACCGAAGCCGAGCGCGCGGAAATCGGCCGCTATGCCCCTGAGTTGGACATTGCAATGCTGAGCGACATCGACATTCAGCGTCTGCAGAATGCGATCGACAACGGCGACAACACGGAAATCGAAACTGTGGTGCGCGACCTGATGGCCAACTGACAACTTCGCTGCACATCCTGCACAAAGGGCTGCCTTCGGGCGGCCCTTTTTTCGTGGCCGGCCTTTCGGTCCGCATCGTGTTGTCCGCACTGCGGGCTTTAGGTGTGTCTGGATGTTGGCAGGGGCAGAAGGGTTCGAACCCTCGACCTACGGTTTTGGAGACCGTCGCTCTACCAGCTGAGCTATACCCCTAAGGCCGTGTCGTGGGGTACGCCAACACGAAGGCGAAATCAAGAGGTCAAAACGAGGGTTTTTGCCAAGTGTTCCTCGGGCCGGTCGCGCCAAAACCTCATCGGTTTGCGCACGCTCATTCACGGATTTCCGCACGCCACCTCACGGCGCCGGGCTCGCACTGAAACAAACCGGCGGTTTGCGCTCCAGAAGCCTTGGTGCAATTCCTTGTGATCCGAAAAAACTGCGCCGTTAAATCACGGAATCTGCGAGCTCGAAGACCCGTCTGTAACGCGCCAGCGGCAGTCTGTATTGGGCCGAACCACTGATGTGCAACGGCGCACACAGACATGTCCACTGCCCTGAATTTCAATGACAAATCGGCGTTACTCAGTGCGATCATCCTGTGATTTTCCTTTTCCCAGAACGACCCCAGTTTGTCTGGTGTCGGACGAACAGCCCGGCACGAACAAGCCGGGGCGCCGTCGTCCCCAGAAACCAGACCAAAAGGACTTCATCATGAAAACCCTCATCGCTTCCGCCCTGATCGCAACCGCAGCTTTCACCGGCACCGCTTATGCAACCACATCGCCCTCCGTCGACCGCGATGCCCAGTACATCGTCCCCGGCGCTGACTTCTCGAATCTCTCGACCGCCGATGTGCACTTCATCAACAACATCGTTCACGGCAATGGCAGCAACGGTGAGAAGCGCGCCCAGATCAAATCGATCCTGCAGTAATGCGGGCTTCCTGAGCGTCGCGAATTCACTCCCTGATCCGCGACGCTCACTTTTCCCTTCGCGGCAATGACC
The DNA here is from genome assembly GCF_002237555.1 of Antarctobacter heliothermus. NCBI lineage: Bacteria > Pseudomonadati > Pseudomonadota > Alphaproteobacteria > Rhodobacterales > Roseobacteraceae > Antarctobacter > Antarctobacter heliothermus. Next base: position 698,537 of record NZ_CP022540.1, read on the forward strand.
GCCATCCAATCAGATCAATAAAGGACTTCATCATGAAAACCCTCATCGCTTCCGCCCTGATCGCAACCGCAGCTTTCACCGGCACCGCTTATGCGACCACGTCGCCCTCCGTTGATCGCGATGCCCAATACATCGTCCCCGGCGCTGACTTCTCGAATCTCTCGACCGCCGATGTGCACTTCATCAACAACATCGTTCACGGCAATGGCAGCAACGGTGAGAAGCGCGCCCAGATCAAATCGATCCTGCAGTAATGCGGGCTTCCTGAGCGTCGCGAATTCACTCCCTGATCCGCGACGCTCACTTTTCCCTTCGCGGCAATGACCGCCATCCAATCAGATCAATAAAGGACTTCATCATGAAAACCCTCATCGCTTCCGCCCTGATCGCAACCGCAGCTTTCACCGGCACCGCCTATGCAACCACATCGCCCTCCGTCGACCGCGATGCCCAGTACATCGTCCCCGGCGCTGACTTCTCGAATCTCTCGACCGCCGATGTGCAGTTCATCAACAACATCGTTCACGGCAATGGCAGCAACGGCGAGAAGCGCGCCCAGATCAAATCGATCCTGCAGTAATGCGGACAACGGCTCTGTCGACGCCCTTCCATGTAGCGCGCGGCAGAGCCATGCCCCATATCGTCCCGTTGCGGCAGACCATGCGTCGGGCGCTTCGGCAAAACCAAGGAAATGGACATGAAAACCCTGTTTTCATCAGCTCTGTTCGGAACTGTCGCGCTGTCTGGCGCGGTGCAGGCATCGCTGCCTGAAAACCCACTGCCTGTCGCGGTCTACTCCCTGCCCGGCTCGGATTTTTCGACCCTCGGGCGCAGCCACGTTACGACACGGATCAGTGTCACAGCCAGCCAGTACGCCACGATCATGACGGCCCCGGCCAGAGACTAAGGATCGCTCCTGCGCCCTGTCGGCGCTGGACAACAACGAAAAAGCCGCCCTCACGGGCGGCTTTTCCAATTTCGATTCGGCTTCTCGGGCTGTCGGCCCTGGGATACCCGTGGCCGACAAAACCGCAGTAACCGTCAGTCGATGATTTTCGACACGACGCCGGAGCCAACGGTGCGGCCGCCTTCGCGGATGGCGAAGCGCAGGCCGTCTTCCATCGCGATCGGGGCGATCAGCTCGACGTTGAACTTCAGGTTGTCGCCCGGCATCACCATTTCGGTGCCGTCGGGCAGTTCAACCGTACCGGTCACGTCGGTGGTCCGGAAGTAGAACTGCGGGCGGTAGTTCTTGAAGAACGGTGTGTGACGACCGCCTTCTTCCTTGGTCAGGATGTAGACCTCACACTCGAACTTGGTGTGCGGGTTCACCGACTTCGGCTTGCACAGAACCTGGCCGCGCTCAACGCCTTCGCGGTCGATGCCGCGCAGCAGGACGCCGACGTTGTCGCCAGCTTCACCGCGATCCAGCAGCTTGCGGAACATTTCGACACCGGTACAGGTGGTCGAGGACGTGTCACGGATACCAACGATTTCAATGGTATCGCCCACGTTGATCACGCCACGCTCGATCCGGCCGGTCACAACCGTACCACGACCCGAGATCGAGAACACGTCTTCGATCGGCATCAGGAACGGCATGTCGATCGCGCGCTCGGGCTGCGGGATGTACTCATCCACGGCCGCCATCAGTTCGCGGATCTTGTTCTCGCCGATTTCCGGATCGCGGCCTTCCATCGCCGCCAGCGCGGAGCCCGCGATGATCGGAATGTCGTCGCCCGGATAGTCGTATTCGGACAGCAGCTCGCGGACTTCCATTTCCACCAGCTCGAGCAGTTCCTCATCGTCGACCTGGTCGACTTTGTTCAGGAACACGACCATGGCGGGGATACCCACCTGGCGGCCCAGCAGGATGTGCTCACGCGTTTGCGGCATCGGGCCGTCGGCGGCGTTCACGACCAGGATCGCGCCGTCCATCTGCGCAGCACCGGTGATCATGTTCTTGACGTAGTCGGCGTGGCCGGGGCAGTCGACGTGCGCGTAGTGGCGGTTGTCGGTTTCATACTCGACGTGTGCGGTCGAGATGGTGATGCCGCGGGCTTTTTCTTCCGGTGCGCCGTCGATCTGGTCGTAGGCGCGGAAGTCACCGAAATACTTGGTGATCGCCGCTGTCAGCGTCGTCTTGCCGTGGTCAACGTGGCCAATCGTGCCGATGTTGCAGTGCGGCTTGCCGCGTTCAAACTTTTCCTTACCCATCTTTCAGACGCCTCACTGTTGGGGGGCCCGACGTGCCCCGGGAATTTCATCGCGCGCCGTTTATTGACTCGGGCGGAGAAAATCAAGCGACACTTGGGTGTGCCGCTCTCCGTTCGTCAGCCCTCAGCAGCCGCCAGAGATCTTTGGCGCGTTGGCGGCGGGTTTGTAGTCCTCGGTAAACCAATCGTCGCTGGCCATCATTTCACGCAGCCATTTTTCGATGTCCTTCGCGGCGCTTTCGGCCAGTCGCTGCATCTGTTCCTCACGGGTCAGTTCCAGCCGCGTCTCAAACACCTGAATCACCATGACGTCATGAACCTTAGGGTTCATCTTGATGCAGTTCGCGTCATCGAAAATCGTCACGATGACGTGCAGGGCCGATTTGCCCGGAACGATCGGGGGCGGCAGGGAATATGCCATCACCTTGACCCCCAGATGATAATAAGTGTCCCCTTCGAAACGGCGGAACCGGGCTTCCAGCGCGCCATCCACGGCCTCGATCCACTCTTCGGGGGTGGCATCCCGCGACACCAGCAACTTGTTAGGCGCGGGCTCCTCTGCGACGACCGTAGCGTAGGCGAGCTGGAAATTCCCCAAAGGCTCGGTCGGCCCGTTCAGGTCCTGCGTGGCATCCGTGCAGGCAACCAAACCCAGTGTCAGAAGCAATACGGCAGCGATCCGGATCATAAACATCCCTCCTTGGCGGCACCCCGACAGGCACCAATCGCCTGCGTGCATTCACCCGCCGAATTTGTCGACCCCCGTCCGCCGCCTATGTTCGCAACAGCGACCAAGGAGCCACATTTGGCTGTGGCTCTGGCGAATGGCCACATCCGCAAGCCGGTGGACATCACGGCAGAATCTCGCCCCAGCCGTCCGCCCTCTGGCGGTGCAGACCCGGGGATCACGTTTTCGTCAGTCCACAGCATTGACCGGTACGCGCCGCCTGCAGGCAGAGGCTCCGCCGGTCCAATCGCCGCGCCTTCCATTGGAAAATCCATAGCGCTACGCGCGGTTCGCTCCTGGAACCCACAGCACATCAGCGCGGCCGTCGTCGTTGGCAATTCGCGCCGCCACAAAGAACCAATCCGACAAGCGGTTGAGATACTTCACCGCATCACCGTTCACCGTCTCAATCGTTGCCAATTCGACCGTGAACCGTTCAGCACGGCGTGCGACTGTCCGGCAATGGTGCAAATGGGCCGCCAGCGCTGACCCGCCAGGCAGGATAAAGCTGCGCAGCGGCTCCAGCGCGCCGTTCATAACGTCGATTTCCGATTCCAGACGGGACACCTGTGCCGCCGCCATGCGCAGCGGTGGATAGTCGCGCTCGGCGTCCTTTTCCATGTCGGGCGTACACAAATCAGCCCCCAGATCGAACAGATCGTTCTGAATCCGACTCAGTTGCGCATCCATCTCACCCTCGGCCTGTAGCCGCGCCAGACCGACGACCGAGTTCAACTCATCCACAGTGCCATAAGACGTCACCCGCGTAGAGAATTTTGCCACCCGCGACCCATTGCCCAGCGCCGTTTCACCGCCATCCCCGGTTCTGGTGTAGATCTTGTTCAGAACGACCATGGTCAGCTCCCTCTTATCCAGACAAACAGCAGGATCAGCACGACAGCGATGAATTGCGCCGCAATCCGCCAGCGCATCGCCTTGTTGGCATATTTCTTGTTGAACGCACCGCCCTTGGCAAAACTGCCGATGCCAAAGAGCAGCACCGCCAGAACCGCCAGCATGGCAACGGCGACAACGATAAAGAGCGGATCATTGGCCATAACGCCTCCTGAGACTTTCCGAGTGACATAGCGGAGCGCCGGGAAAAAGCGAGGGGACGGAAAGTCACCCCTTCGCCACCATCCAGTCCAGAACCCGCGTCGGCAACAGACGCCGCGCCGCCTCCATCAGCCATGTGGCACGGGTGACAAAATAGCGCGGGCGCGGGCGCGGGCTTTCCAGTGCGTGGATCAGCTTGGCCGTCACGGCAGAAGGCGGCATTTCGAAGGTATCGGGTTTGCCGCGATCCTCATACAGACGCTGCAACAGACTGTCTTTGTATTGCGCAGCGCGGGGGCTGGCCTTCCAGTCAATCCAGCGCTCGAAATGCGGGATCGAGTTCTGGCGGATCTTTGACGTGATCGGCCCGGTATTAAAAAGGACGACATGGATCGGCGTGTCGCGCATTTCGATCCGCAGGGTACTGGTCAGACCCTCGGTCGCAAACTTGGCGGCATTGTAGGCGGACCGCCAAGGGGCCACGACGATGCCCAGAACGGAGCCGTTGTTGATAATCCGCCCGTGACCCTGCGCCCGCATCACCGGGATCACACGGCGGGTCAGATCATGCCAGCCAAAGACGTTCACCTCGAATATCTCGCGCAGGGCCTCGGCGGGCAGATCCTCTGCCGCGCCGGGCATCGCATAGGCCCCATTGTTGAACAGCGCATCCAGCGTGCCGCCGGTCGCCGCCAGCACCTCTGCCAGCGCCGCGTCAATGCTGGCTGCATCGCTGTAGTCCAGTCGCGGACTGTCAAAGCCTTCGGCCCGCAACCGCGCGCAGTCCGCCTCTTGGCGGCAGGAGGCGAACACCCGCCATCCCCGCGCCTTCAGCCCATGCGCCGCGTCATAGCCAATTCCCGAAGAGCAGCCCGTGATAAGGATGGATTTTTGTGTCATGCGCGCCCTCTACGGCGCAGGTGGCGAAAAGGAAAGAGGCGCGGTCCCAACGATAACACGCCCCCTTACAATCCCCCGTCAGTTGGGAATGTTCAGGAAATCGTCCGACATCCAGCCTTCGGTTTCGGCATCGACAAGCCGCAGCTTGACCCAGCCGTCTCCGGTGTCATCCAGCACCTCGACCTCGATGCCTTCATCAAGTTTGGCAACGATGCCGTAGGACGTCGCCGGTCCGTCGCGCAGGTTCACGCGGCTGGCTGAGACAACCCGCAGGTCTCGCTCTTCTGGCACGAACTCAGGGGCAAGCGCGCCACCCATCTTTGTTCCCAGCGGAAGCGAGGTGCCCAGTCCGGCAATCCGCTGCATCGGTGCATCCGGATCAAACGGATCTTCGTCTATCGGGATCGCCCCGGCCAAGGCCAGCGCAATTTCGTCTACAGGCTGGGCGGCGGGCTGAACTACGGAGTCGGCAAAGAGGGCCGCCGGGGTGACCTCTGTCATCAGGGTTGGCGCGGCACCCGCCGCAGGGCCCACAGGCGGCACTGTCGCCTTCACCGACTTGGACGGCAGCGGCTCACGGACACTCAACGACGTGATGCGCGGCGCGGGACCGGGGGTGTTTTTCGTGGCCGGGATCGGCTGCAACCCCGCAAGCGACGGCCGGTCGGGCACGGCAGACGGGGCGGTGGTATCGACGTCGGCGAGGATCGATACACCGTTGTCGCCCGGAACGAAATCGCGGCCACCCGACAGCGCGTACCATGCCCAGCCCAGTACTGCGAACGTCACCACCATGATCCGGACCATGTTCACTCCCACCACCTGCCAATCCTCTGTCGCATTCGCCCCCCCCCCGGAGCGCAGCCCCGTGTTTAAGCGATTCCCCGATTTCCTCTAAGGGAAAAACCCGGATTATTCCCCGGCCCCACTTGCTGCGGCGACGTGGCGGGAATATCACCACATCTATGGATGATGACGCCGACACCCCCAACATGCCCGAACGCAATCTGGCAGAGCCGCTACGCCGCGCGATTGGCGAGCGTTATCTGACCTATGCACTCAGCACCATCATGCATCGGGCATTGCCGGACGCACGCGACGGGCTGAAGCCGGTTCATCGACGTATCCTATATGCAATGCGCAGGCTGCGACTTAGTTCCACAGGCGGCTTTCTGAAATCCGCCAAGATCAGCGGCGACACCATGGGGGATTTCCACCCGCATGGCGACACGGCGATCTATGACGCCATGGCGCGCCTCGCGCAGGACTTCACCATCCGCTACCCGCTGGTCGATGGCCAAGGCAATTTTGGCAACATCGACGGCGATAACCCGGCGGCCAGTCGTTATACCGAAGCACGCATGACGATCATGTCAGAGGCGCTGATCGAGGGGCTCGACGAGAACTCCGTCGATTTCCGTCCCAACTATGACGGCCGCCTGATGGAACCGTCGGTGCTGCCAGCCTCGTACCCGAACCTGCTGGCCAACGGGTCCAGCGGGATCGCGGTGGGCATGGCCACCAATATCCCGCCGCATAACATCAGTGAACTGATCGACGCTTGCCTGCATCTGATCCGCTCACCGAACGCAGTGGACGACACGCTGATGCAATACGTCCCGGGGCCGGATTTCCCGACCGGCGGCGTGATTGTCGAACCGGCGGAGAACATCGCAGAGGCCTATCGCACCGGGCGCGGCAGCATCCGCCTGCGCGCGAAATGGAACGTCGAGGATCTGGGACGCGGCACATGGCAGGTTGTCGTGACCGAGATCCCTTATCAGGTGCAAAAGTCCAAGCTGGTCGAACGCATTGCTGAGTTGATCCAGACCAAAAAGGTGCCGATCCTCGCCGATGTGCGGGACGAAAGCGCCGAAGACGTGCGCATGGTGCTGGAGCCACGGTCAAAAAACGTCGATCCCGACGTGTTGATGAACATGCTGTTCAAGAACTCGGACCTCGAAATCCGCTTTTCGCTGAACATGAACGTGCTGATCGACGGCGTCACGCCCAAGGTCTGCTCGCTCAAAGAGGTGCTGCGCGCCTTCCTCGATTTCCGGCGCGACGTGCTGATCCGCCGGTCGCGTCACCGGATGGCCAAGATCGATAACCGGCTTGAGGTGCTCGAAGGCCTGATTGTCGCCTTTCTGAACCTTGACCGCGTGATCGACATCATCCGCTATGACGACGACCCCAAAGTCGCCTTGATGTACGAGGATTGGTCGCGCCCACATCAGGCCACGCTGACCCGCGCCACGGACGAAAGCGATTATGTCTCACCGCTGATCGGTGTGGACGTCGCCGCGCTGGAACTGCGCGAGGATCCAGAGGCCATCGCGCGGGGCGTGCTGGCCGATGACGGCACCGACGCCAAGGTGCCCGCGCGCTTTGTCGGCCGGTCCGAGGGTCTGTCCGATGTACAGGCCGAGGCGATCCTCAATATGCGCCTGCGGTCGTTGCGCCGCCTTGAGGAACTGGAACTGGTCAAGGAACGCGACGCCCTGATGGAAGAGCGCGCTGGCCTTGAGGATCTGCTGGACAGCGAAGACCTGCAATGGAAGCGCGTCACGGACGAGCTGAAAGAGGTCAAAAAGAAGTTCGGCAAAGGTCTGGATCGCGGCGCCCGCCTGACCGCCCTTGCCGAGGCCGGAGAGGCCGAGGAAGTTCCGCTGGAGGCGATGATTGATCGCGAGCCGATCACGGTCGTCTGTTCGCAGATGGGCTGGATTCGCGCCATGACCGGGCATATCGCGCTGGACCGCGAGTTGAAGTTCAAGGACGGCGACGGCCCGCGCTTTATCTTTCACGCCGAAACCACCGACCGCCTGCTGGTCTTTGCGTCCACGGGCCGGTTCTACACCGTGTCGGCGGCGGCTCTGCCGGGCGGGCGTGGCATGGGTGAACCGCTTCGCCTGATGGTGGATCTGCCGAACGAGGCAGAGATCATCGACATCTTTATCCATAAACCGGGTCGCAAGCTGTTGGTGGCCTCCTCAGCGGGCGACGGATTTATTGCGCCCGAGGATGAAATCATCGCCCAGACGCGGACTGGCAAGCAGGTGCTGAACGTGCGCGCCCCGGCGCGGGCTTTGGTATGCAAACCGGTGACCGCGGATCACGTCGCCGTTGTAGGCGAGAACCGCAAACTTTTGGTTTTCCCGCTCGAGGAGCTGCCCGAAATGGGACGCGGCAAGGGTGTCCGCCTGCAAAAGTACAAGGACGGCGGATTGTCGGACGCGCGCACCTTCCTTTTGGAGGCCGGCCTGTCGTGGCAGGATCCGGCTGGGCGCACGCGCACCGTCGATGCCGCCGAGCTTGCGGAATGGATCGGAAAACGCGCCGGAACGGGCCGCATGGCACCGCGCGGTTTCCCGAGAGACAACAAGTTCAACTGAGCGTTTTGCGCGCGAAACATAACGCGTTATCAACAAGCTAAACTCATCTCTGGATGAAAATCCGTCAGAGATGAGGTCCCGGATCAAGTCCGGGACGGGGTGCGCTTGCCCCCTGTCGACCCCGCCCGCCCCGGACCTGATCCGGGGTCTGGGCGATGTACTCACAACACCGCAGTTGCACCCCAGCCGGGAAATCGCCACTCTGCCCGCAAGAGCGGCGGCAGGACGGAGACCGTTTTGGAAGGGCAGGACATATCTCCGGGCACACTGGCGCAGGCCGGTGGCGTCGCGCATGACATGCACGACACGCCGATGCCCACGCTATTCGCGGGCCGTCGCTGGCCGATCTTCAAGCTGACGCTGGGCACCGGCGTCCTGACGGTTTTGACCCTTGGCTTTTATCGGTTCTGGCAAAAGACCCGCATCCGGCGCTGGTACTGGTCCGCCATCCGCCCGGGTGATCATCCCTTGGAATATGTCGGCGATCCGTTCGAGAAACTGCTGGGGTTTCTTATCGCGGTGGTCATTCTGGCCTTCTACATCGGCATCGTGAACCTTGGCCTGATGTTTGCCAGCTTCGCGGTTTTTCAGGGCAATACTGCCGCCTATGTGCTCAGCTTTATTGGCGTGATCCCGATTTGGTTTTATGCCCGGTACCGCGCCCGGCGGTATGTGCTGGCACGCACCCGGTGGATGGGGCTGCGCTTTGGCCTTGCCCCTGGCGCGTGGGGTTATGCCCTGCGGGCGCTCTGGCACTGGCTGCTGACCCTGATCACGCTGGGACTGCTATGGCCGCGCATGACCTTCAAACTGGAAAAATACCGGACGGATCGCACATGGTTCGGCGATCACAAGATGGAACAGGGCGGGTCGTGGTTCATGCTGTTCTGGTGCATCAAATGGCATCTCATGGCGCTTGGCCTGTTGCTGGTGTCGACCGTGGTGCTGGGCGCGGGTCTCGTGGCGCTGGCCATCCTCGGATATGTCATGGCGGGCGTTTTGTTGGTCTTTGGCGCGGTGTACTACCGTGTAGAGACGCGCAAGCGCATGGCAGCGGCCAAGCGTCTTGGACCGCTGCGCCTGCACCTGACGCTGAACCCGCTACGGGTGTTTTGGATCTTGATCTCGGGCTATGCTCTTGCGCTGTTGGTCTCTTCCATTCCGACCGCCTTTCTGGTTGTGCTGTTCCTACGCCTGCAATCGGCGGACACCCTGACAGAGGTCGGGATGGAGGATTTGTCGCTGCTCTTTGCCGGTGCCGACCGCTGGCTGTTGGTCGGCCTGACCGCGATGAGCTATTTCGCCATTTTCCTGATCTGGTCGGCACTGACACAGGCCTGGATCACGTTGCCGATCACCCGTCTTTACGCGCGCGGTTTGCGTATCGACGGCGCAGAGATGCTACCGGCGATCCAACAACGCCCGCGCGATGAGCACGTCGAGGCCGAAGGCTTTGCCGAGGCGTTAGATGTGGGGGCCTCGCTATGAACAGGGGGGCGCACAGTGGCGCAATGCCACCGCCGCTTGAAACCAGCGGTGACTTCTATGACGGCGAAACCGCCGCCGCGCGCCCAGTCACCTTGCGCATCGACACCGACCGCCGCGTATTGACCGGGGACGGCATCGACTGGCCGGTGGACGACATCCGCGAGGTCATGGATCAGGCCGGCGGCGATCTGATCGTCTTGCGGCTGAAGGGCGATCCCGTCGCCCGTCTGATCCTGCGCCACGGCGACATTCGCCCACGCCTGCCCAATCGCACCCGGTCCGCACCGCTTGTCCGCCGTGGACGGTTGGTCGGTTGGGCGCTGGCAGCGGTTGCCTCCGTGGCGCTGATCCTGTTTGTTCTGATCCCCTTGATGGCTGACCAGCTGGCTGAATACATTCCACCCAGCGGCGAAAAGGCATTGGGAGAGGTCACACTGACCCAGATCCGTGAGGCGCTGGACGACACCGACCTGAACCCTGTCACCTTTTGCACCGCGCCCAATGGCGAACAAGCCCTGCGCAAGATCCAGGCCCGTCTGATCGCGCATGTGCCAACGCCGGTCGATCTGTCGGTACACGTCCTCGACCATGAGATGGTCAACGCCTTTGCCTTGCCCGGAGGCCAGATTGTCTTTTTCCGCGGCCTGATCGACGAGGCCGAAACCCCCGAGGAATTGGCGGCGGTCTTTGCCCATGAAATCGGCCATGTGGTCAGCCGCGACCCCACCCGGCATGCCCTGCGCTCTGCCGGGTCGATTGGGGTGCTGGGCCTGATCTTTGGTGATTTCGCAGGCGGCGCGGTTGTCCTGCTACTGGCCGAACAGTTGATCGAGGCGCAGTATAGTCAAGGCGCAGAGGCTGCGGCGGATGTCTTTGCCCATGATCTGATGATCCGCGCGGGCCTGTCGCCCGCCGCGCTGGCCGTCATGTTCGAACGGTTTCGCGCGCTGGGGGGAGACGCCGATGGGTTTATCGGCCATTTCCTGTCGCATCCCGGACTGGGCAACCGCATCGACGCCGCCCGCAACGCCGTGCCCGCCGGTTTCCAGCCCCGCCCGCTGCTCACCGCTGACGAGTGGCGCGCCTTGCAAGACATATGTTCCGGCGAAACACCCTATTGACGCCAATTCGCTTCAACCCACCAAGGGCAGGCATTCCCGACTTTACGCTTGGTCGCCCGCCCCTCATCGTGGTGGCAGTATCCGCGCACGCACAGTTTGCGCCCCACCCGCGACCGAGAGATTGTCACTATGAGTACTCCTCAAGATTCCATGGACATCCGTTACACGGGCGAAAAAGGCCCGCTGTTCAACCTTGCCTTCAAGACCGGTCTGTTGACTGTTGTCACGCTGGGCATCTACCGTTTCTGGCAAAAGACCCGCATTCGAAAATACATCTGGTCCTCGGTCAACGCGGGTGGCGACACGTTCGAATATACCGGAACCGGGATCGAAAAACTGCTTGGCTTCCTGATCGCCGTGGTCTTTCTGGCGATCTACATCGGCATCATCCAGATGGTCCTGTTTTACGCGGGCCTGAGTGTCATGGTTGATCCCCAACGCGCGTCACCACAGGAAATGATCGCCCAAACCATTGCACTCTATATCACCTTCTTCGCGGTGCTGCCGTTTATCCTGTATGCCGCCTATCGTGCACGGCGCTACAAGATGGCGCGCACCCGCTGGAGGGGCATCCGGTTCGGCATGGAAAAAGGCGCTTGGGGGTTTGTCTGGCGCGCGTTGGGATACGGCTTTCTGGCGGTGATCACGCTGGGCATCCTGACACCACTGCAAACCTTCAAGCTGGAGAAATATCAAGCGGACCGCAGCTATTACGGCTCTGCGCGCTTTACCCAGACCGGCAAATGGACCGATCTGTACAGTGCCATGAAACACCTGCTGATTGGCATTGGTATCCTTGTGGTTAGCGGATCTCTTGCCGTCGGCGCGGCCATATCAGAAAGCATCGGTCTGGCGGCATTTGGCGGGTTTGGCGTTTTTGTCGGTTACATCTGGGTCATCATCGGTAGCATCCACTACGGCGTGCAGTCCTTTGCCTACCTGACTGCGAACAAGGTGCTGGGCGACGACATCCGCTTTACCGCCGCGCCGCGCACCGGCTTTGTCATCAAGACCTACATCGTCGGCGGCCTGCTGGTGGGCCTTTTGGCCTCAGTCGCCTTCGGGATCGTCGCCACGATTGCCGCCGCCTTTATCCCGCTGCTGCAAAACGGGGGCGGCATCATCGCCTTTAGCATCGTCATGGCGGTTGGATATGTGGTGGCCTTGGTGCTGACGCAGGCACTTAGCCTGATCCTGATCACCCAGCCGATCTTGGCGCACTACATCGAAAAGCTGGAGATCGTGAACGCCGATAGCCTGAACCGCATCGCCCAGCGTGAGGCCGAAACCGGCGTTGACGCCGAAGGCTTTGCCGACGCGCTGGATATAGGTGGCGCGATCTGATGCAAAAGACAGAGGCGCATTTCTTTGATGGCCTCACGGCGGGGCGGCATGAGGTTCATGTCGCCCTGTCCGACGACAGGCAGGCCATGATCATCACCGGCGACTCGCTGGAGGCGCCGCTGCGCTGGTCCCTGATGGACCTGCGCGCGCTCAGCGACACCTCTCACAAGGGTCGCCTGACGCTCACCCGCCATGCCGATACCGCCGATGAGGCCCCGCGCGACCCTGCCCGCCTGGTCCTGCACGACCCCGATCTGATCGCATGGATGCACCGCACCCGGCCCGGCCTGTTCCGCCGGGATCTGCACAAGGGCACTTGGCGCAAGGTATTCCTGTATAGCGGCGGCGCGGTTGTCGCCGCCTGTCTGATGCTGTTTGTGATCCTGCCCGCCATGGCCAACACGCTGGCCCTGATCATTCCGGTCGAACGTGAAATCGCCTTTGGCAAGGTTGTCACCTCACAGATGGAGCGAATCCTTGGCCACGCCGACAAGAAATCGCTGCGCTGCGAGGATCCGGCCGGACGGGCCGCTCTGGACACCATGCTCGCGCGACTGACTGAAAACCAAGAGATGGATTATCAGATTTCGGCACAGGTCTTTGATCATGGTATGATCAACGCCTTTGCCGCTCCCGGCGGGCAGGTGGTGATCCTGCGCGGGCTGCTGGACAAGGCGCAAGGCCCGGATGAGGTGGCCGGCGTACTGGCGCATGAAATCGGCCATGTCGAATCGCGTGACGCCACACGCCACGCCCTGCGCACCGCCGGGTCTGCTGGACTGCTCAGCATGCTCATCGGCGATTTCACCGGCGGCGCCGCCATCGCGTTGGTGGGTGAGCACCTTATGACCGCCGCCTATACCCGCGACGCAGAGGCCGCCGCCGACCTGTTCGCGCTGGACATGTTGAAGGCCGCGAATGTGAACGCAACAGGGTTTGCCCGCTTCTTTGATGAATTGGACGGCTTACAGGGTTTTGAAATCCCGGCCTATCTGTCGAGCCACCCTGTCACCGCAGAACGCGCCGAACAGGCGCGCGGTTTTGCGCAATCCCAATCCGGCACGCGCCCGATCCTGAGCGATGTGGAATGGCAAGCGCTGCGCAACATCTGTCAGTGAAGCATGACGTCTTTGTCTCAGCAGGTCGCAGCCTCTTGGGGCAAGCGTCCAAGGCCCGCCGCCACCTGATAGCGCAATCGGCGAAATCGAATTGGGCGAAATGCCGAAAAACGTTCCGTCATGGCGACGCGGATTGACAATAACGCGACGATTTTTCGCTGTTTCCACCTGTCCGGGCGGGCTACACCACCGTGCAAGGAAGTTTCGCGGGCCCTCCCGCGGGCATGACAAACCTGAGGAGAGACACGCAGATGAAGGTCCTGGTACCGGTCAAGCGCGTGATCGACTACAACGTGAAAGTTCGCGTGAAAGCGGACGGATCGGGTGTCGATCTGGCAAACGTGAAAATGTCGATGAACCCGTTCGACGAAATCGCCGTCGAAGAGGCCATTCGCCTCAAGGAGGCCGGCAAGGCCGATGAGGTCATCGCGGTCTCTATCGGGGTCAAGCAGAGCCAGGAAACCCTGCGCACCGCGCTGGCCATGGGCGCCGACCGCGCCATCCTCGTGGTCGCCGCCGATGACGTGCACACCGACATCGAACCGCTGGCCGTCGCCAAGATCCTTGCCGCCATCGTCAAGGAAGAAGAGCCGGGTCTCGTCCTGTGCGGCAAGCAGGCCATCGACAACGATCTGGGCGCCACCGGGCAGATGCTGTCAGCTCTGCTGGGCTGGTCGCAGGCGATGTACGCCAACAACGTGGATATCGACGGTGATCATGCCGTGGTCACCCGTGAGGTCGACGGCGGCCTGCAGACCATCAAGGTCAAGATGCCGACCATCATCTCGACCGACCTGCGTCTGAACGAGCCGCGCTACGCCTCGTTGCCCAACATCATGAAGGCCAAGAAAAAGCCGATGGATGAAAAGACCGCCGCCGACTACGGCGTCGATGTCACGCCGCGTCTGGAAATCGTCAAGACCGGTGAACCGGCGGCGCGTGCCGCTGGCGAAATCGTTGGCTCTGTCGATGAACTGGTGGCAAAGCTCAAGGAAAAGGGGATCATCTGATGGCTGTTCTGCTGATTGCCGAAATTACCGATGGCGCGCTGGCCATGGATGCCACCGCCAAGACCGTCGCCGCCGCCAAGGCGCTGGGGGATGTGACCGTGCTGGCCGCGGGTGCATCTGCCAAGGACGCCGCCGCTGAGGCCGCCACGATCGAGGGCGTGTCCAAGGTGCTGCTGGCCGAGGATGACCTGTATGGTCACCGTCTGGCAGAGCCGGTTTCCGCTCTGATCGCCTCTCTCGCAGGCGACTACAGCCACATCGTGGCCCCAGCGACCACCGACGCCAAGAACATCCTGCCGCGCGTGGCCGCGCTGTTGGACGTGATGGTGCTGACCGACGTGACCGCCGTCATCGACGCCGACACGTTTGAGCGTCCGATCTATGCCGGCAACGCCATTCAGACGGTGAAATCGAAGGACGCGAAAAAGGTTATCACCTTCCGCACCGCGACCTTTGACGCAGCTGCCGCGGGGGGCTCTGCCCCGGTCGAGGACATCGCCACCGGCGAGAACCCCGATTTGTCCGCATGGGTCGAAGACAAGGTCGCCGCCAGCGACCGTCCCGAACTGACCTCGGCCGGTATCGTCGTGTCCGGCGGACGCGGTGTTGGCAGCCAGGACGATTTCGCCCTGATCGAAAAGCTGGCTGACAAGCTGGGTGCCGCCGTTGGCGCGTCGCGTGCGGCTGTCGATTCGGGATTTGCCCCGAACGACTGGCAGGTTGGTCAGACCGGCAAGGTTGTCGCGCCGGATCTTTACGTCGCCGTCGGCATCTCGGGCGCGATTCAGCACCTCGCCGGTATGAAGGACAGCAAAGTCATCGTCGCGATCAACAAGGACGAAGAGGCCCCGATCTTTCAGGTGGCCGACTACGGTCTTGTCGCCGACCTGTTCCAGGCCGTCCCGGAACTGACTGAAAAACTGTGATCTGACAGGGGCGCTGCCCCGCTATAGGAAACTGTCAAAGGCCCGCCTCACCGGCGGGCCTTTGCTATTAAGTTAGCGGTCAGTCATCCGGGCCAGCACATCGGCCAGGGCCGCGCTGACCTCTTGATGCGCAAGCGGCCCCATCAGCTCCTCTGCCGCGCAAGCCTCAAAGTCGCTGAAAACCATACCGCGCGTCCCTTCGATGCGCGCCGCGTCCGAGGCCACAACTTCGATCACGTGGCTCACCCTTGGGCGCAAGGTTTCGATCATGTCACGGTTCACGAACAAGGGATCGCCTTCCAAAGTTTCCGGGGTTTCGACCGGAACAGGATGGTCGGCGAACCACAGAAGGACGATGTCGCCCCGCAATTGCGTCAGCAGGTGCTTCATCCGCGCAGTCCATGCCGTGCGCAGTTCCGTCAAGACTTCGGCATAACGATCACTGGACGCCTCTGCGAGCCGCCCCAGCATGTGCCGTACAAAGTGAAATTCCGTGAAATCTATCTCTGGATACAGCGTCATCAGCCGATCAGAGGCGCGCAGAAAACGGTCGTTTCGGCGCGGATGAACCGAATAGAACCGGTTTGACAGGTTTTGCGCCCCCATGATCTGAACAACCTTGGCCTCCGCCCCGGAAATCAAATCCATCACCGACGGATCATTCAGATAGATATCCACACCTGCGTTAACCACACCGAAATTCGCGCAGGCTAATTTGATTCGAGTTTCCAGCAACTCCGGAAACGGTTGTTCGACAAAACGGCCATACGTCTCGGTTCCGCCGAGGAATGCCACATATGAGCCATCCAATTGTCGGCGCGGACCGCGAAACAGAACGCGCGAATTGCCATAACGGCACGGATAATATTCCAGGGACCCGTGGCCCCCGCCATGTACAGACATAATGCCCACCTCATTTATCTCACCCAACAGTGAGAATCGCGCAAAGCTCTTGCCATTTCCCTAAAGTGACAATGAGAGGAGAATCCGCTGCTCTTGCAGCCCTGCCCAAGGCGGGTCATGGTGGCGCTGGAAAAAAAGGGGCGGTCCATGGAAATCAAATCGGTTGGTATCGTTGGCGCAGGACAGATGGGAAACGGAATCGCCCATGTGATGGCGCAGGCGGGCTATGAGGTGCGTCTGAACGACATCAGCCAAGAGTCACTGGACAAAGCCGTTGCCACGATCCGACTGAACCTTGATCGGCAGGTCAGCCGCGAAAAGATCACGGCCGAAGAACGCGATTCGACGCTCGGCCGTATTCGCACCACCATGGACCTGCCGGAGATCGCCCAGACCGATTTGGTGATTGAGGCGGCGACAGAACGCGAAGAGGTCAAGGACAAGATCTTTGCCGCGCTGGTGCCGGAACTGAAGCCTGAAACCATCCTGACCTCGAACACATCTTCGATTTCCATCACCCGGCTGGCGTCCCGCACGGATCGGCCCGAAAAATTCATGGGATTCCATTTCATGAACCCGGTGCCGGTGATGAAATTGGTCGAACTGATCCGCGGCATCGCCACCGACAAGGAAACCTATGACGCCTGCCTGAAAGTGGTTCAAAGTCTGGACAAGACCGCCGCCTCGGCTGAGGATTTCCCGGCCTTCATCGTCAACCGCGTGCTGATCCCGATGATCAATGAGGCCTGCTATACGCTGTATGAGGGCGTCGGCAACGTGCAGTCCATCGACATGGCGCTAAAGCTGGGGGCCAATCATCCGATGGGGCCGCTGGAACTGGCCGATTTCATCGGCTTGGACACCTGCCTGGCAATCATGAATGTCCTGCATGACGGGCTGGCCGACACCAAATACCGCCCCTGCCCACTGCTGACAAAATACGTCGAGGCGGGTTGGCTGGGCCGCAAGACCAAGCGCGGATTTTACGATTATCGTGGAGAGGTTCCGGTCCCGACACGTTGATCGGCGACGGAACCGCCGACCGGGGCGTCAGCTTTCGCACAGTTCCAGTGTCTTTTGACGCAGCCAGGCCACGAACTCGCGTTGGCCGCCCTCAAACGCCTTGATCGTCTCGGGTGAGATCGGCTCACCAACAACGGGCTTTTGCGGGCGACGGCAGGCGTGCACCACCTCGTGGATCAACAATCCTTGCCGGATTGTCGCCGAGACGCGGTTGGCAATCTGATAGACGCGGCTGTTCTGACCCGGGAAATAGATCGGCACGACGGTTGCGCCCGACCGTTGCACCATCTTGGCGGTAAACGGGTTCCACCCCGCCTCGACCGCCGTGCCCCACCAGCTTTCGGATGAGGCCACGACACCGGAGGGAAACAGCACAATCACGCCACCGTCCTTAAGGTGATCCATCGCATGCGCGCGCATCTCAAGGCTTTGTTCGCGGGCGTCTTCCTCATGCGGGAAGGGCACCGGGATCATGAACGGCTCGATCTCCTTGACGCCGGTCAACAGAGACCGGGTCAGAATTCGGTAATCCGTGCGCACCCGCCCAATCAATTCGGCCAGGATCATCCCGTCGACCAGCCCGTGCGGATGGTTGGCCACGACAATCACCGGGCCTTTGGAGGGAATGCGGGCAATCTGCTCTGCAGGCGTCTGGATGTCGATACCCATGATGCCCAGCGCCTGGCTCCAGAACGCCTGTCCCTCAACCGGGCCCATCCGTTCGAACCGGCGCACCATACGCAACATCGGGATTTTTCCGGTCAGCCATTCAAGCGTACGGATAGTGTTCGCCTTCCACGGATTCGTGAAGGTGTTGGCGTAGCTGACCTGGCGCTTGTCGTAAGGCGCGGGGTTCTTTGCCACGCCTCTACGCCTGAGGGATGTCGCTTGGGTGCTTTCGACCATGCGCCTGCTTCAGTCCCGTTCTATGCGTCAATCCCGGTGCCGGGACTAACAGTCCTCTCCGAAACGGTCCGCCACCAAGGCTTCGACCGCGTCGGCCAGTGCCTCGGCGTCCGGACCCGAGGTTTGGACTTCAATAGTGCTTCCTTTCGCGGCTGCCAACATCAAAAGCCCCATGATGCTATCTCCGCTGGCGGACATCCCGTCGCGGGCCACCTCTGCCGTTGCGTCAAAGCCTTCCACAACCTCGACCAGTTTGGCCGAGGCACGGGCATGCAGCCCCTTCTCGTTTACGATCTTCAACGCGCGGTTGACGGATGTGGACATGAGGACCGGGCTTTCTCGTGGCGGATCAATACTGTTCAGGAGGGATCAGCCGGAATGTTCTGGCTGTCAATATACTTCCGCCCTGCTTCCAGGGCGTTGCGTACCGCTTCTGGCACCTTGAGATGACGGCTTTTGGTGAGCTTGATCAGCATGGGCAGATTCGCGCCATACAGGATACGACGGTTGTCAGGGCGGCAGGCCGCCAATGACAAGTTCGACGGCGATCCACCGAACATGTCCGTCACGATCACCACGCCACCACCGCTGTCAACCGCGTCGGCGGCTGCCCTGATCTCGTCCTGCTTGGCATCCCGGTCAGCATCCGCCTCAATCGAGATGGCCACAATAGCGGGTTGTTCGCCGACAACATGCTCCACCGCCGCGAGATACTCGCGTGCCAGACCACCATGTGCGACGATTACGATGCCGATCACCTGGTTTTCACTCCACTCACGCCAGTCTCGCGCTCGGCAACAGACGCGGCACCCCGACGTTCCAGTTCACGGTGCCTAATTGACACCCGCCAGCCTTCCTGTGCAAGAGCCGCCGCCACGTTTTCCGTAACGGCAACGGACCGATGTTTGCCGCCTGTACAGCCAAAGCCGATGGCAAAATGCGCCTTGCCTTCGGCTACGCAGGCCGGAAGCATGAGCAGGATCAGCCCCGTCGCGCGGTCCAGAAACTCATCGTAGCGAGGGTCGGCGCCGACAAACCCGGCCACTTCCGGGTCTAGCCCGGTAAAGTCGCGCAGGTCTTTTTCCCAATGGGGGTTGCGGAGAAAGCGGCAGTCGATGACCACATCCAGCCCCTGCGGCAACCCGCGTTTGTAGGAAAAACTCTGGACCGAAACGGCCATGCCCTGACCGGTGACCTCACCAAACCAGCCTTCCATTTCGGCACGCAGATCGTGCACCGTCAGTTCAGACGTATCGATCAGGATGTCAGCGCGTACACTGACATCTGTCAGCAGCGCTTTCTCCCGGAAGACACCGGCTTGCGGTGTGTCATCGGGGGCCATCGGGTGGCGGCGGCGGGTTTCAGAATAGCGCCGCACCAACACCTCATTCGAACAGTCGAGGTACAGCAGATCCACCGTCACGCCCAAGTGTTCCGCCAACGTGTCGCGCAGTTGCAGCAACCCTTCGGCGCTGAAATCGCGGTTGCGCACGTCGATGCCCAGCGCCAGAGGACGCGCGAGCGGGCTGTCCCCCTCAACAAGGCGGGGTATCAGGCTGAGCGGGATATTATCGATGCTTTCGAACCCAAGATCCTCAAGCACGTTGATCGCGCTTGATCGCCCGGCGCCCGAAGGGCCGGTGACAAACACGATGCGGGCGCTGGCCGGTTCCATTTGATCCATTTCTAGTCTCGCCTTCCGGCTGTTAGATAATGAATAAGTCCTGCTGCGAAATACTCAGACGCGGAATTGTGAAGCAATGGCACTTCGACGCCCAGCATGCGGGTGGTGCGGTTAGGTGGCAGGCGATGCGTTTCCGCCACATCCAGATCAAGCACGGCGGCCAGCGGAACGTCGTCGACACAGTCGGCGTGCAAGAGACCGATTCGACGCGCTTCGATCAAACCTCGCAAGGCGAACGGCACGGACAAGTGCAGCAAATCCTGCGTCCGGGTGACGATGGTCCGGTCGTCGGCGATCAGGGTCGCGCCGCGCACCATCATTTCCAGCGCAAGCCCGGATTTGCCGCGTCCCGAGGCACCGCGTATCAACAGGCCCCGGCCCGCCACCGAAACAGAGGTGGCATGCACGATCTCACGCATGGGTGGCGGTCAGACCGGCAGGCCGACGACGAACCGCGCGCCCAGCGGTTCAGACGTGACATCCGCCTCTGTCGGGCGGATGTTTTCGGCCCAGATAACGCCGCCATGCGCCTCGATGATCTGTTTCGAAATCGCCAGCCCAAGGCCGGAGTTGTTTCCAAAATCCTGCTGTGGCCGCGACGTGTAAAAGCGCTTGAAGATCTTTTGCAGCGCATCCTCGGGGATGCCGGGGCCGGTATCCTCAACCACCACCAGAACCCGGTTGTCGCGGCGACGTGCCCAGACGCGGATGGCATCGCCGTCCTCGCAAAAGCTGATCGCATTGGTGATCAGGTTGACAAACACCTGCGCCACGCGCGGTTCCAGCCCGGTGATCGTGACCGGCTTTTTGGGCAGGTCGGAAATGAACTCGATCCCCTTCTGGCGCGCATCCTGACCAAGAAACTCTGTCAGGTTGCCCAGCATTTCCAGAAGATTGAACTCTTGCTCCTCTTCTTTGACCAATTCGCTGTCCAGCCGCGACGCGTTGGAAATGTCGCTGACCAGACGATCCAGCCTGCGGACATCGTGTTCGATCACGTCCAACAGCTTTGTCCGATGCTCTTCTTTCTTAACCATGCGCAGGCTGCCCACGGCGGACCGCAGGCTGGCCAGTGGGTTCTTGATTTCATGCGCCACATCGGCGGCAAACTGTTCGTTCGCGTCGATCCGGTCATACAGCGCGCCAACCATCCCGCGCAGCGCGCCGGACAGGCGACCGATCTCATCGGGGCGCGCAGTCAGATCGGGGATGCGGATGCGACCGGGGGTGCGTGCCTTGCGGTTGCGATCACGGCCAATTTCGGCGGCATCGGCCAGATCGGAAATCGGGTTGGCGATGGTCGAGGCCAGCACAAGGCTAAGCCCGATGGACACCAACGTGGCGATGACAAACATCTGCAATACGCGCTCACGTTCGGCACTGACAGCGGCATCAATTTCGGCCGCAGGAGAGACCAGCGCAATGGTGCCAATCAGCTGATCGCCCTGCTGGATCGGGCTGAAGGCGAAAAAGAGCGTTTGTCCGTCGCCACCACCAGACTCCACGCGGGTCTGCCCCGGATCACCCGCCTCTATCGCGCGGCGCAGGCGGTCCTCCAGATCCAGATCGGGGGTGTCTTCGAAATAGGTGAACAGCCCCGCAACGCTGTCCCATACTGTGTTTAGGAAATCCGATATCAGGGTCGGCTTTTCCTCTTCGGCGGGCGGAATGATCGGGGGCATCACCCCTTGCGTCTCACCGACAAGAAAGCTGGCGCTATCGAAAACCATCAGCTTGACGCCATCGCGCAGATCGATCCCGTCGACCGTGCGTGCTACGTCCAGCCCGTCGCCGGTGCCCAAACTGACCGGCGCGCCAAGCGGCAGTTGCGCCTCAAACACATCGGCGACCAATTCAACTTCGGCCTGCAAGGCATTCACCCGCTGGACGGCCAACGTGTCGCGGGAGGAATTCAGCCACAAAATACCCGCCACCAACACGTTCAACGCAATCAAGTTGAACGTGATGATCTTGCGCGTCAGCGGGGAACGATTGAGCGTGAACAGGCCCCGCCGCGCGCGGTTATCACGCAGCTCTTTTTCGACGATGTTATCCGGGGCGACCCAATCGTCACCCAGCACGACATCCGCATCGCGGCGCGCGCCCTTTCGATCATCCTGCATGGGGAGCTGTTCGGCCAGGGCCATCCCCTACTCTTCGTTGTAGCGGTATCCGATACCGTAAAGCGTTTCGATCGCCGAAAACTCTGTGTCGACCGTGCGCATCTTCTTGCGCAACCGCTTGATGTGGCTGTCGATGGTGCGATCGTCGACATAGACCTGATCGTCATAGGCCACATCCATCAACTGATCACGCGATTTGACGAAACCGGGGCGCTGCGCGAGCGCCTGCAACAGCAGAAATTCGGTCACTGTCAGTGAGACATCCATGCCTCTCCACGTCACCGCGTGCCGCAGCGGATCCATGTTCAGGCTGCCGCGGGTCATCAGCTTGGTCTCTTCGGTGTCGCCGACCACATCGCCGGCAACCGCCTCTTGGCGGCGCAGCAGCGCGCGGATGCGTTCCACCAGCAGACGTTGCGAAAACGGCTTTTTCACATAGTCGTCGGCCCCCATGCGCAGTCCCAGCACCTCATCAATCTCATCGTCTTTGGAGGTGAGAAAGATCACCGGCATCTTGGATTTCTGCCGCACGCGTTGTAGCAGGTCCATGCCGTCCATGCGCGGCATCTTGATGTCGAACACGGCCATGTCCGGCATCTTTTTGTTGAAGGCGTCAAGCGCCGACTGACCGTCGTGATAGGTTTCCACCTCAAACCCTTCTGCCTCAAGGGTCATTGATACGGACGTCAGGATATTCCTGTCATCGTCCACAAGGGCGATTTTAGACATTGCACTGTCCTTGTTACTGCTCTGGTTGCCTGTTTTTTGTCATACTATTGGCGAAATTCCGCTTTACAGCAATGCCAATCTGCGAATCAGGCACCCAACCACACCTCATCGGACGCGAATAAGGCAAAGGAATGGCTAAAAAGCCTCACCCGTTTCCGTCGCATTGTGACGGTCCGGGCCAAGCCTCGGCGTGGTATCGCTAAACTCAGGCTTGGTAGCGCAAACTGCGCTCTTGCGTCCTGTTCATGTCGAAAAGCGACGTGTTAAGAGGGCGTGCACGGGCGTCTAACAGCACCGTACAGCAACTTTCGAAAAGCGCTGCGACAGGAGCAAGGCAAATGACATTTGGACGGGTGAACCCAGAGTTCCGGCTAGAAGACCAGGGGATCGAAGGGCTCGGCAATGTCTATTATAACCTCATGGAGCCCGCGCTTATCGAAGCGGCGCTCAAACGAGGTGAAGGCACGCTGGGCAAAGGCGGGTCCTTTCTCGTAACCACAGGCAAATACACGGGCCGGTCGCCCAAGGATAAATTTGTCGTCCGCACCCCCTTGGTCGAGGATTCGATCTGGTGGGAAAACAACCAGCCGATGGCGGCCGACGCCTTTGACCGGCTGTATGCCGACATGCTGACGCACATGATCGACAAAGACTACTATGTGCAGGACCTTGTCGGCGGTGCCGATCCGGCCAATGCCATCGATGTCCGCGTGGTCACGGAACTGGCGTGGCACAGTCTGTTTGTCCGCCACTTGCTGCGCCGCCCCGACCATGAGGATGTGGACAGCTTCGTCGCTGATTTCACGATCATCAACTGCCCGACTTTCAAGGCAGACCCGGAAAAGCATGGCTGCAACTCAGAGACAGTGATCGCGCTGAACTTTGACAAAAAGCTGATCCTGATCGGAAACACCGAATATGCCGGTGAAAACAAGAAGTCGGTCTTTACGCTGCTGAATTACATCCTGCCCGGCAAGGGCATCATGGCGATGCACTGCTCGGCCAACCATGCGCCAGGCAATCCCATTGATACGGCGGTTTTCTTTGGCCTTTCGGGCACCGGAAAAACCACCCTGTCCGCCGACCCGGAGCGCGTTTTGATCGGCGACGACGAGCATGGCTGGTCGGATCGCGGCACCTTCAACTTCGAAGGCGGCTGCTATGCCAAGACGATCAACCTGTCGCCCGAGGCAGAGCCGGAAATCTACGCCACCACAGAGATGTTCGGCACCGTGATCGAGAACATGGTCTTTGATCCTGAAACCTTTGATCTGGATTTCGAGGATGACAGCCTGACCGCCAACATGCGCTGCGCCTATCCTCTGCACTATATCTCGAACGCGTCCAAGTCGGCCCTTGGCGGGCACCCCAAGAACATCATCATGCTGACCTGTGATGCGTTCGGTGTTCTGCCCCCCATCGCACGGCTGACTCCGGCGCAGGCGATGTATCACTTTCTGTCCGGCTTCACCTCCAAGGTGGCAGGCACTGAACGTGGCGTGACAGAGCCAGAGCCGACCTTCAGCACCTGTTTCGGCGCGCCCTTCATGCCGCGTCGTCCAGAATCCTACGGCAACCTCTTGCGTGACAAGATCGCCAAGCACGGCGCAACCTGCTGGCTGGTGAACACCGGCTGGACCGGCGGCGCCTATGGGACCGGCTCGCGGATGCCGATCAAGGCCACACGCTCTTTGTTGACCGCCGCTCTGGAAGGCAAACTGGCCAGCATTGAGTTCCGCAAAGACCCCAACTTTGGCTTCGAGGTGCCGGTCGCGGTCGAAGGCGTGCCGGAACTGCTGCTGAACCCGCGCAAGACTTGGGAAGACAAGGCCGCCTATGACGCGCAGGCCCAGAAACTGGTCCAGATGTTTGCCGACAACTTTGAGCAATACGCGCCCTACATCGACGAAGACGTAAAGGCCGTTGCCATCGGCTGATCCCCGCTCAGGGATTGGCAAAAGCCCTCCGCTTAGGCGGGGGGCTTTTTCATTTCAAGGGGCAAGGCGGGTAGGCAAAACCCGCCTCTGCG
The DNA here is from genome assembly GCF_002237555.1 of Antarctobacter heliothermus. Classification (NCBI taxonomy): domain Bacteria; kingdom Pseudomonadati; phylum Pseudomonadota; class Alphaproteobacteria; order Rhodobacterales; family Roseobacteraceae; genus Antarctobacter; species Antarctobacter heliothermus. The sequence goes on from NZ_CP022540.1 coordinate 723,235, forward strand.
CCTAACTTGTCGACATGTTAGCTTCACGGTCCACCCCGACGGGAGATGCCGCCATGTCCACCAAACCGCTTGCCGCCGTATTCGCCGCCCTGATCGCGGGCCAGCCCGCCCTGGCAGAGGTCGGCGCCTTTGTTTCCCCCCCCGTGACGCTTGAGGGTTTTGGCGTCATCTGTGAGGTCCAGCTACAAGGCACGCGGCCTGCGCCCGACACGCTGTCGGGTCTGTTGAACCTTGTTGATCAGGACCGGCCCATTGATGTCGAGACATTGCAGGTGCCCGCAGAGCTGGGTCTCAGCTTTGGCATACGTTCCAGCCTGACGGCCGGATCTGCGGTGCCTGAGGTGACGGTTGTCGTCACCCATCCGCCCATGGGCCCCAACGGTGTGACCGTTGAACGCTGGCCCACACCAATGAATTTCGGTGAGACCTCGCTGAACCTGTTCACATTCGAGCATGAATATGAACTGGCCGAAGGGGCCTGGATGTTCCAGTTGGAGCAGGATGGCAAGGTGCTACTGCAGCAGCCATTCCAAGTGACGGCCCCCGGCACAGTCCCTGCGGTGCAACAGGCGTGTTTCGCAGCAGAAATCATGTCCTGACCACCGCCTGCAGGTGCAGGCGGGGACCACCCCCGCCTACATCAGAACTGTACCGCTTTCAGGCCGCGCGCAGGCCCAGTGTCTCGCGCGCCTGCTGCCATGTCGCAACGGGGCGTTCATATTTCTCACACAACGCCACCGCACGTTCGACCAAGGCTGCGTTCGACGGCGCAAGGCTGTTCTTGTCCCAGCGCACGTTGTCCTCCAGCCCGGTCCGCGTATGGCCGCCCCCCGCGATGGACCACTCGTTGACTTCGACCTGATGCCGCCCGATGCCCGCCGCGCACCATTCCGCATCTGGTGTCAGGCGCTTGACCGTCTTGATGTAGTAATCAAACACCTCCCGGTCGCAGGGCATGGCGTTCTTCACGCCCATGACGAACTGCACATACAGCTTGCCGGGAATGCGCCCGTCGCGGCTCATCTCTGCGGCCTTGAAGATGTGGCTAAGATCAAATGCCTCAATCTCAGGCTTGACCTCATAGGTGCGCATCTCGGACGCCAGCCAATCCACCAGATCAGGCGCGTTTTCATAAACCCGCGTCGGAAAATTGTTCGATCCGACCGACAACGATGCCATGTCGGGCCGCAACGACAGCATCCCGCCTCGGTCGCGCCCCGCCCCTGACCGCCCGCCGGTGGACAGTTGGATGATCATGCCGGGGCAGTGTTTTTTCAGCCCCTCGACCAGCCGCGCAAAGCGGTCCGGGTCCGACGTCGGCGTCTCATCGTCATTCCGGACATGCGCGTGGCAAATGCTGGCCCCCGCCTCAAACGCCGCCTGGGTCGATTCGACCTGTTCTTCGATGGTGACGGGCACCGCCGGGTTGTCTTTTTTGCGTGGGACGGACCCGGTGATGGCAACACAGATGATACAGGGTTTGGTCATGGCGGGCGTGTTTCCTAAATAGCGGCATTGATGTGGTGCCGCCCTGTTTACTGATTGAAGGTGGGCAGAAACAACCGCGAAGGCGCAAACCCTCGCGGAATTTCCGATCTGTCAGATGTCGAAAAAGACGGTTTCGTCCTCACCCTGAATGCGGATCTCAATTCGGTAGACTGGTGTGCCGTCCCGTTCTGACCGCTTGGCGATCAGCGTGGCGCGGCGACGTTCCCATTCGATCAGGTTCAGCACCGGGTCGGTTGCGTTGGCCTCGGCCTCATCTTCGAAATAGATGCGCGTGTTCAGACCAAGGTTGATGCCCCGCGCCACGATCCACAGATTGATATGCGGTGCCTGAGTTCCGACATTGCGGCCCGGCGTCTTGCCCGGCTTGACCGTATCGAACCCCCATTCGCCGGTGGCGAAATCGGTGATCACCCGGCCCCAGCCGCGAAACCCCTCTTCGACGTCGCCGCCGCCCTCTGGGTGGGCATAAACGCCCTGCGCATTGGCCTGCCACGCCTCCAGCAGCACATCCTTGATCGGGGACCCGGTGCCGTCGATCACAAGACCCTCGACCCGGATACGCTCGCCCGCCGCGTTCGGACCGGCGATATCCCAGCCCAGCTCTTGTTCGTAGATGTCAAACCCTGCTGCGCCGGGGGCCAGACCGATGTGTACATAGGGGCCTGCCGTCTGCGACGGCGTTTCCTTAAGGTAATCGAGTTTCTGGACCATGGATCAGTTTCCTTCCAGACGGTTTTCGAACAGCGTCGAGCGGCGACCGCGCAGCACGATATCGAACTTGTAGGCAATGGAATCCAACGGCACCGTCGCGTTCATGTCCAGCAGCGCGACAAGGCTGTCGATGGCGTCCTGATTGGGGATCGTCTTGACGATCGGGCACTTGGCAATCAGCGGATCACCCTCGAAATAGACCTGACTGATCAGCCGCTGGGCAAAGCCAGAGCCAAAGACCGAGACATGGATATGCGCCGGACGCCAGCTGTTGACCCAGTTGCGCCACGGATAGGCGCCCGGCTTGACCGTACGAAAATAGTAATAGCCATCCGCGTCGGTGATCGTCCGCCCGCAGCCGCCAAAGTTGGGGTCGATGGGCGCAAGATAGGTGTCTTTCTTGTGGCGATACCGCCCGCCAGCATTGGCCTGCCAGATTTCCACCAGCGTGTTTGGCACCGGGCGCGCGTTCTCATCCAGAACCCGGCCGTGCAGGATGATCCGCTCGCCAATCGCACTTTCACCCGGCTGGGCGTAGTTGTGCAGCAGGTCGCGATCCATCGGGTCAATGTCGCTGTGACCAAAGACCGGCCCGGTGATCTCACTGACCGAGTTCTGCAGGCTGATCGGCGAATACTGCGGCGAACGGGCGACGCTGGTCTTGTAGTCCTTGGTGTAGGCGGGCGGGTGCCTCTCGCGGTCCCGCTGGTAGAATTCCCCTTGGCTGGGCATGTCGGTCTCTCCTCACTTGTCCCCGGACGGCGCAGTGTCCTGCGTGGTGTCCTGGGCCTCCATCTCGGCATAGGTTTGCTTGGCTAGCTTCAGCGCATGGTTCGCGCGCGGCACGCCAGCATAAATCGCAACGTGTTGAAACGCCTCCAGCACATCCTGCTTGCTCGCCCCGGTGCGGGCGGTGGCGCGAATGTGCATCGGGATCTCATCGAAGTTGCCCAGCGCCGCCAGCAACGCCAGCGTCAGCATAGACCGATCCCGGTCGCTTATTTTGTCCGACGCCCAGACAGTGCCCCACGCGCCTTCGGTGATCATGGTCTGAAACGGCAAGTCGAACGGTGTCTTGGCCGCCTCGGCGCGGTCCACATGGGCATCGCCTAGGATGCGTCGGCGCACCTGCATTCCGGTGTCATATCGGTTGGTCATGGTTGTCTCCGGTCTGGGCTGGGCTGGGCTGGGCTGGGCTTGGACTAGGGGATGTCGCCCCGCCCCATTCAGTAGGGCAGCCCGATGTAATTCTGAGCCATCACCGATTGCGCATCCCGATTGGAGCGCAGGAACTCGATGTCAGCAAGTTGGATCTTGAGGTCAAAGGCGTTCTGATCCGGGAACCTGTGCAGCAGCGTTGTCATCCACCAACTGAACCGCTCTGCCTTCCAGATCCGCGCCAGCGCCTTTTCGGAATAACTGTCGATGCCAGCGCTGTCGCCGGACTGATAGAACTGCACCAGCCCGTTATACAGGTAATGGATGTCGCTGGCCGCTGTGTTCAGCCCCTTGGCCCCGGTGGGCGGCACGATATGCGCCGCATCCCCGCACAGGAACAGCCGCCCCCAGCGCATCGGCTCGGTCACAAACGACCGTAGTGGCGCGATGCTCTTTTCGATGGTCGGGCCGGTGATCAGGTTTTCCGCCGCCTCTGTCGGGATACGGCGCTTTAGCTCTTCCCAAAAGGCATCGTCGGTCCAGTCGTCCGGGTTGTCGGACAGCGAACACTGGATGTAATAGCGGCTAAGGTTCTCGTTGCGCATCGAACACAGGGCAAAGCCGCGCTCGGAACTGGCATAGATCAGTTCCTCGTGCACCGGCGGGGTTTCCGACAGCACCCCCAGCCAGCCAAAGGGATACAGCTTTTCGTATTCCCTGCGGACGGTCAGCGGGATGGTCTGGCGGCTGACGCCGTGGAACCCGTCGCACCCAGCCACGAAATCGCAGTCAATCCGCGCCGCCACGCCATCCACCTCATAGGTCACATATGGCGCATCGCTGTCGGCATCATTGATCTGCACGTTCTCGACATTGAAGACGATCTTGCCGTCCGCCTTTTCACGCGCCTCATACAGGTCGCGCGTGACCTCGGTCTGGCCGTAGACGACCACATGTCTGCCGGTCAACTCTTTGAAATTTATCCCGAACTGTTCATCACCATAGGAGATGATGGTGCCATCATGGACGAAACACTCCCGGTCCATCCGCTCCCCCGCGCCGGCCTCACGCATTAGGTCGACCATCCCGGTTTCCAGAATACCCGCGCGGATACGGCCAAGGACATAGTCTTTGGTCTTGCGCTCAAGGACGACGCTGTCGATGCCCTTGGTGTGCAGCAACTGGCTCAGCAACAGACCCGACGGACCACCGCCGATGATGCAGACTTGCGTACGCATGATGCCCTCCCCTTTGAACCAAGACTAGAATGAACCACAGGGGCATGTAAAATGACATCTGCGCCCGAACACTTACTAGAAAAGGAAACTGTCATGCTGGATCGCCGGATCAAACTGCGCCATCTGGAGGCAGTCACCGCCATCGCGCGCCAAGGCAGCCTAAAGGGCGCGTGCGCCGAGTTGCACCTGACACAACCCGCCCTGTCCAAAACCCTCAAAGAGTTGGAACAGACGCTGGGTGCCGCCCTTATGACACGGGATCGCGGCGGGGTGCGCCTGACACCAGAGGGCGAGGTGTTTCTTGAATTCGCCGGGCAAAGCCTTGCGGCGCTGCGGCGCGGGGTGTCCGGCGTCGCGGAACTGCGCGAGGGCGGGGCAGAGGTGCTGCGTGTCGGGGCCTTGCCCAGCGTGGCGGTGCGGCTGATGCCTCGGGTGGTGACGCGGTTCCGCGCGCTGTCCCCTACCACCCGACTGGTGCTGCGCGATGGCACCCACGGGGCCCTGACCCGCGAGTTGCAGTCCGGCACGCTGGATCTGGTGTTGGGCCGCATGGGCGCGCCAGAGACCATGGCGGGCATTTCCTTTACCCAGCTTTATCAGGAAGGGGTCGTCTGCGTGGGTCGTGTTGATCACCCACTGGTCGCGCACCCCGGCCTTGCCCCGCAGGACTTGCTGGACTGGCCGATTTTGTACCCGCCAGAAGGGGCCGCCATCCGACCATTGGTGGACCGCTGGTGTGTCGCGCAGGGGCTTGGCCCGTTCCCCGACCGGATCGACTGTGTGTCGGGTGCGTTCGGGCGGCGCTTTCTGCGGGCGTCGGACGCGCTGTGGTTCATTTCCGAAGGTGTTGTTGCCCCCGAAATTGAGGACCGCGCCCTGACGGCTCTGCCGCTGGACCTTGATCTGACCGCCGGTCCGGTCGGGCTGATGACCCGGCCAGAGACCGCAGCCTCACGCAGCAGACAACTGTTTGAACGCGCCCTACGACACGAAGCACAGTCTTTACCCAGATCGTGATGCCGAATCGGTTTCATCCACAACTTAATGCGTCTGTCACCAATTTATCGCTTTACACACCCCCGCTCGCACAGGCACCATATCTTGTAAGGGCGCGGGGAATGCCCGCAGACCCTAGAGCAGGCAGCAAGCGGTGGGGGCGACTCAGCCACCCAGACGCGACAACCAGAGAGGTGTCCACATGGCCCTGTCCGAGCAGTACATCACCGAAGATTTGCACCCGATCGACCTTGTCGAGCATATTGCAGAGTTCAACGACTGGGACTTTGACCGTATCGCCGAGGATCAGATTGCCATGGCGGTCGAAGGCCAGTGGCGCACTTACTCGATCACCCTCGCCTGGTCCGCGTATGACGAAACCTTGCGCATGATCTGCACCTTCGAGATGGAGCCGCCAGAGGCGCGGCTTCCGGCGCTTTATGAAGGGTTGAACCGGGTCAACGACCAATGCTGGGCCGGTGCATTCAGCTATTGGGCCGAGCAAAAGCTGATGGTCTACAAATACGGTCTGGTTCTGACCGGCGGCAATATCGCCAGCGCCGAACAGATCGATACGATGATCACGGCGGCTGTGATGAGCTCGGAACGCTATTACCCGGCGTTTCAGCTGATGGTCTGGACCGACAAGACCCCCAAGGAGTCGCTGCAAATCGCCATCGCAGAGGCATATGGACGGGCGTAAGCAGGCCAGTTCGATCCACCGTTGATCGTCAAGGGGCAGCGCGCAGGCGGTGCCCCTTTTGCATGGGCCCGCCGCACCTACCGCGCGAACACTTCCTCGGTGATGCTTTTCGCAAGCGCGGGCGTCACCGGTTGCCCATTCAGCAGCCGATACCAAAAAGCGCCGTGAATAAACGCCGATAGCATTTCGGCATCCCGTTCCGCCCCCAACTCCCCCCGCTGCTGCGCCCGCTGCAAAAGCGCGGTCACGATCTTTTCGCGCGGCAGGACAAAGCGTTCACGAAACACTGTGCGAAAACCCTCATCCTCTTGCGCCGCAGCGATCAGCGCCCGCAACGGGTCGCCGTCCAAGGTCAGATGCGAAAACACATCCACAAGAAATGCCTCTAGCTGCTCTGCGCAATGCTCCCCCGCCTCTGCGGAGGGCTCCGAGGCATAGCGCCCGGTCTCTTCGAACACCGCGTCCAGTACCAGCTCTGCCTTGCTGGTCCACTTGTTATACAGCGTTTGCCGCGCCACACCCGCCTTGGTCGCGATGGCGGCAATCGACATTTTGGCATAGCCCTTTTCGCGGATCAGCTGCAATGCCGCGGCCTTGACCGCCTGTCCAGCCGCCACATCCGGTGGTCGCCCGCTTGTCCTTTTTTCAACCATGCACAGCCCCTGTTCGGCGCCGCACACATACGGCCCGTTGATTAATAGACCAAAGTCTACAAATTACGTCAGAACTCAGATTAACGTCCTTCTCGCTTGGGCGAAACGGACTCACTTTGCCAAGACAGGTCGCCACTCATGAATCCCCCCGTTCTTACCCCGAAACGCGCTGTCGCGCTGACAGCCGTCCTTGGGTTGCTGTCCATCTTCCCTCCCCTTGCAACAGATATGTATCTGGCCGCCATGGGCACTCTTGCGGACGCGATGAACGCCAGCCACGCGTCAACCGAACTGTCGCTGTCGCTGTTTTTTCTTGGTCTCTGCTTTGGGCAGCTTTTGATCGGACCATTGATCGACGGCTATGGGCGCAAAGGCCCCTTGCTGGCGGGCACCGCACTCTTCGCGGCAACGTCAATCGCCCTGCCGCTGGTCAATGACATCGCCATTTTCAACGGACTGCGCTTTGTTCAGGCCATCGGGGCCAGCGCCGGGATGGTGGTGGGCCGCACCATCGTCAATGACCTGTACCAAGGCCAGCGCGCCGCAAAGGTCATGACCGTGCTGGTGATGCTGTTGACGATCGGGCCGATCGTATCCCCCACACTGGGCAGCCTGCTGCTAGCGACGTTTGGCTGGCAATCCATCTTTGTGACAATGGCCAGCGTCAGCCTTGTGGCCTTGGTCCTGTCGCAACTGATAATCCCCGAAACACTGCCCGCCGACAAACGCACCAACACCCCATTCCGCAACGGTCGCAAATCGGCCGCCACGCTGCTGACCCGCTGGTCCTTTGTGATCCCAGCGGTGATGACCGGATTGATTCAGGGCGGTATGTTCGCCTTTATCACCGGCTCATCCGGTGTCTTCCAAGGAGTCTTTGGCCTAAGCGCGCTGTCCTATGGGTTGGTTTTCGCGCTGATCGCGGCGGCGCTAATCCTGTTCGGTCAACTCAACTCAATCCTGCTCAACCGGTTCACACCCAAGCAGATCCTGTCACGCGGTTTGCCCATCTATGTTCTGGCGACCTTGGGCGGGCTGATGATGTCGGGCACCTCCTCTATCGTTCTGTTTGTCATCCCGCTGTGGATTTCGGTCGGGATGGTTGGATTGCTGTCGGCGAATGTCATGTCCATCGCAATGGCCGAGACGCGCGACAACGCCGGGATGGGGTCCGCGCTGCTGGGTGCAATTCAGTTCGCCATCGCCTTTACCGTGTCGACCTGTGTCGCTCTGGGCGGCACCGATACGCCGCTCGCCATGAGCCTGGGGTTGCTGTTGCCTGCCTGCGCCGCGCTGCTGCTCTCGCTGGCGGCCAGCCGCAATGACCAACGCGCGCCGGTTGACGCCTGAATCACGCGCCACATCGGCAGACGCGGAGAAAATGCCTATTAATCAGGCACTCCGCGTTTTTCCTTGAGTTGTGTTCGACGGGCGGCAATTCTGCCAATACACGAACATTTCAGGGAGAGAGACCATGCTTACCCGCCTTTCGGCGCTGGTGATTTTACTGACCGGCGCCAGCCCGCTTTTTGCCCAACAAGACCCAGCCGCCTGCACCGCCTTGCGCGACACCGTGTTCGCCGCCGGGCATGTCACCACCGCCCGCGTCGTCGAGGCCGAAGGCCTGCCCACCTACTGCGAGGTCCGCGCCACCGCCCTGCCAGCCATCAACATAGAGGTGCGCCTGCCGATGGAGGGCTGGAACGGCAAATTCTATCAGGCGGGCTGCGGCGGGTTTTGCGGCATTCTTGGCCGCGCCGATGCCAGTGGCGGATGGGTCAACGCCATGCGCCCGGGTCTGGAACGCGGCTATGCCACGGCGACCTCTGACAGCGGCCACCACGCGCTCAGCGTCGTGGACGCTGGCTGGGCGCACAACAACCCGCACGCGGAACGCGATTGGGGCTGGCGCTCGATTGGCGAGACAAACCGCGTCGCCCAGATCATGATCGACGCCTTCTATGGCAGCGCCTCGGATCAGGCGATCTTTCAGGGCTGCTCCACCGGCGGGCGCATGGCCCATGTCGCCGCCCAGCGCTATCCCGACATGTTCGACGGCATCATCTCGGGCGCGCCTGCGATGGATTACCCCGGTCTGGTCGCGACCAAAATGGCGTGGCTGGTGCAGGCCAACACCGCCGACGACGGCAGCCAGATCCTTGGCCCGGAAGAGGCAAAGCTGATCGGCGACGCGGTGCTGGAACAGTGCGATGCGGTCGACGGGGCCACGGACGGCGCCATCGCCGACCCGCGTGCCTGCGACGTGACCTACAGCGACCTTGGTCTGAGCAATCAGCAGATGGACACGCTGATGAAATGGCGCGAAGGGCCGCGCAACGCCGCTGGCGAGCAACTGTATCCCGGTGGCATCCCTGAAGGGTCAGAACCCTTCTGGTGGCTTTGGTTGACTGGCAACGGCACGGGCGGCGGAAAGCTGATCCCGGCCTTCGTCAACGGCTTTGGCCGCTACATGGCCTTCCCGGTCGATCCCGGCCCGGAATGGACGCCGATGGACTTCGACTTTGAAAATGACCCCGCGCGGTTGGCCACCATGTCAGCGGTCTACAACGGCGACAGCCCGGACCTGAGCGCATTCCGCGCCGCGGGTGGCAAGATGATCGTCTGGCACGGCTGGGCCGACGCCATCGTCACGCCTTACAAGACCGTCGATTGGTACGAAAAGGCCGCCGCAGAGGCGGGGGGAGAGGACGTCCTGAAAGAAAACGTCGCGCTCTTCATGGTCCCCGGCGTCGATCATTGCGGCATCCTGCCCGGCCCCGACGGCATCAACGCCGACAGCCTTGACCCGATGACGCCTCTTGAGGCTTGGCTGAACGAGGGCACGGCCCCTGCGTCGATCATGGCCCAATGATCTTGGTCCACTGATCTTGTCCCCCTTCCCCGGCGCGCCTAGTGTCCGCCGGGGAAACGAAAGGGGATCACGATGCAGGACACGGACTTGGCACAACGCGGACTGGCTCTGCTGGGCTGCGGCAAGATGGGATCGGCAATGCTGGCCGGATGGCTGGCGCGCGGACTGCCCGCAACTTCGGTCCGGGTGCAGGACCCCTACCCCACTGACTGGCTGACCGCGCAGGGTGTCCACATCAACGAGGGTTTCGGCGACAGCCCGGCCGTTGTCCTGATCGCCGTCAAACCGCAGGTCATGGCAGAGGCGCTGCCCGCGCTTCAGGCCCTGCCCAAGGGTGACACGCTGTTCATATCGGTCGCCGCAGGCATCCCGATGGCCACCTATGAGGCGCATCTGGGCAACGTTCCCATCGTCCGCGCCATGCCCAACACCCCCGCCGCCGTCGGCAAGGGCATCACCGCCATCGTCGGCAACGCGCAGACAACAGAGGCCCATCTGGCACAGGCCGAGGAACTGTTGTCCGCCGTGGGCGAGGTTGTCCGACTGGACTCTGAGGGCCAGATGGATGCCGTCACCGGTGTCAGCGGCTCTGGCCCGGCCTATGTCTTTCACATGATCGAATGTCTGGCCGCCGCGGGTGAGGCAGAGGGGCTGGCCCCCGACCTTGCCATGGCGCTGGCCCGCGCGACCGTCGCAGGTGCAGGCGCATTGGCACAGGAGACAGGCGAAGACCCCGCACAACTGCGCCGCAACGTGACCTCGCCCAATGGCACCACGCAGGCGGGGCTAGAGGTGCTGATGGACGCTGACACCGGCCTTCCGCCGCTGATCCGCGCCACCGTCGGCGCCGCCGCCAACAGATCCAAGGAACTGGCCAATGGCTGACATCAGTTTTGACGATTTCCTGAAGGTCGACATCCGCCTTGGGACGGTCATCCGCGCCGAACCCTTTCCAGAGGCGCGAAAACCGGCGATCAAGCTCTGGATCGATTTCGGACCCGAAATTGGCGAAAAGAAAAGCTCGGCCCAGATCACCGTGCACTACGACCCCGAAACGCTGGTCGGAAAACAGGTCATGGCGGTCGTCAACTTTCCGCCCCGCCAGATCGGCCCGATGAAGTCAGAGGTGCTGGTGCTGGGCGTGTCCGACGACAAGGACGCCATTGTGTTGATCGGCCCGGATCAGGCCGCGCCAAACGGCACGCGGATGCACTGACGCGCCCCCCAACGATCCGTGCCGCGCCATCCGCAGCGCGGCACTGACGCAAGGGTCGCCTTACACCTCTGGCGCCTTGGGGTCCGGCACCAGCGGCGGATGCACATGCGGCGGGTTGAACAGCTTGTCCTGCCGCTTGATCCGACGCGAAATCAGCCGCCCAAACGGCCGCGCCGCAATCAACCCGATGCCGATCGCCAAGGCGATTGCTGTCCAGCTGTACCAGTCCAGTGCAAGGAAAGTGACCAGCAGCACACCCGACACCACACTGAAGACAAGCATGCTGATATACCAAGAAAGACGGTCCATTTTGTGTACCTCCTTTCGTTAGGGAACGCAGGGCACGGGCACAGGTTCCCTTGACCTCGCGGCCCGCTTGGGGTTCCGTCCCTAGCAGGAGGACACGCCATGACCATGCCAGCGATTACCGGCCACGGGGTCTTTACCCCCGAATTGAGCATATCGAACGATGAGCTGATCGCGGCGTTCAATGCCTATGCCGACCGCTGGAATGCCGAAAATGCCGACGCGATTGCGGCCGGCAAGGCAAAGGCCATGACCCACTCCAACGCCGATTTCATCTTTTCCGCCTCCGGCATCGAAAGCCGTTATGTGCTGGACAAAGACGGCGTGCTGGACCCGGCGCGCATGTTCCCGCATTTGGACGCCCGCCCGGATGAGGCCCCCGGCCACATGGCGGAAATGGCAGTCGATGCCTGCACCAAAGCGCTGGACATGGCCGGGCGCGCCGGGGACGAGATCGATCTGGTGATCTGCGCCGCCTCCAACCACGAACGCGCCTACCCTGCCGTCGCCATCGAGATTCAGCAACTGCTGGGCGCGGGCGGCTTTGCCTTTGACATGAACGTCGCCTGTTCGTCGGCCACCTTTGGCATTCAGGCCGCCGCCGACATGATCCGCGCGGGCAGCGTCAAACGCGCGCTGGTCGTCTGCCCCGAGATCTGCTCGGCCCACCTGGAATGGCGCGACCGCGACTGCCACTTTATCTTTGGCGATGTCTGCACCGCCGTCGTGGTGGAAGCGGCGTCAGAGGCCAAGGGCGATCACTGGCTGATCCACTCCACCCGCTGCGCCACGCAGTTTTCCAACAACATCCGCAACAATGACGGCTTCCTGCGCCGCACCCACGACCAGATGGAAGACCGCCGGGACATGCAGTTCATGCAGAACGGGCGCAAGGTCTTCAAAGAGGTGCTGCCGATGGTGTCGGCGCATATCCTTGACCACCTCGACGCCACCGGCTGGCAGGCGGATAACCTGAAACGGCTCTGGCTGCATCAGGCGAACAAGACCATGAACGATTTCATCGGCAAAAAGGTGCTGGGCCGGGTACCGGAAGAGGGCGAACAGCCCAACATCCTGCAGGACTATGCCAACACGTCCTCCGCCGGGTCGATCATCGCTTTTTCAAAACACTCAGGCGACATGCCCAAGGGCGCAAAGGGCGTGATCTGTTCCTTTGGCGCAGGCTATTCGGTGGGATCGGTCTTGGTCGAGCGGGCCTGAGCGGCCTCTTCCGCCGCGTCCTCAGCGTCCATCGCCTCTTCCAGTTCCTCAGCCTCTTCTTCACCGTCGGACAACGCCACCGTCTCGGGCGTGGACCCGCGCGCCGGCATCGTGATCTTAAAGCTGCCCTTCTCATTTTCGGGCACGGCGGCGCGCTGCATGATCCGCCAAAGCGTGTAGATGATCATGACCACATGGGCCGCAATGGTGGTCATGAACAACCCCTGCGACCCGGCCAAGGACATCATCAACCCAGCCACCAGCGGCCCGGCAATGGACCCGATACCAAACACCATCAGCAACCCGCCCGACACCTGAATAGAGGTGCCCTCGGGCGCGTGGTCATTCGCATGGGCCACGATGATCGGATACAACGCATAGATCGCAGCCCCAAAGGCGGCGACCAGTATCAGGTTTGTCATCCGGTCTTGGGGCGCAAGAATGATGAACCCCAGATCCGCCACCAAGGCCAGCGCCGCCGCCCCCACCAGCACCTTGCGTCGGTCCATCCGGTCGCTGAGAAAGCCGATCGGCACCTGTGACGCCGCCCCGGCCAGAATCGGGATAGAGGCGAACAGCGCAATCGTCGTCAACGGCAGCCCGACGCCACCCGCATAGACCGCCGCCAGCGTGCCGAATGACGCGTTGGAAATCCCCACCAGAAAGACCGCCACCACCGCCACCGGAGAGTTGCGCCACAGCAGCGGCAGGTTCAGGTTCACCGAGGTCAGCGGCGCGGGCGTGTGGGAGGTCGACAGCGCCGTCGGCACCAACGCCAGAATGTAGACAATCGCCCCCACCGCAAAGAACATGAACCCGGCGACGCTGCCCAATGCGATCACCATTTGCCCCGCCGTCATCGCGGCAAGGTTCACCATGGTGTAAATGCCAAAGATCGTGCCGCGCGTCTGCGGGCTGGCTCGGTCCGACAGCCAGCTTTCCACGATCATGGCCGCCCCGGCAAAGCAGAACCCCGACACCGCGCGCACCGGAATCCAGAACTCGGCCGAGACCAGCAGCGCCTGCAACAGGATCGACACGGCGGCAAAGGCGCACATCACGCCAAAGGCACGGATATGGCCCACCGACCCCACAATGCGCGGCACAAAATAACAGCCCGCCACATAGCCCACCGCCCAACCGGTGCCCAACAGGCCCAGTGACGTGGCACCAAACCCCTCTTGCGCGCCGCGCAGAGGCAGGATCAGCCCGTGAATACCACCCGCAAACAGCAACAGGGCGGAACCAAACAAAAGGGCGCTGACGGGCAAAAGCTGTCGGATCATGGGGGGCACCGTAATGGATCAGGGCCAGGCTGCAAGGACCGGGATGGTCCGCGTTCAATACAGCCGGGTCGCCGCGTCCCTATCGTGGATCGCCTGCACCTCGTCCAGTGTCTGTTCGGTGTCCACAGCCGCTTTTACCCATTCCGACATCAGGGGCACATCGCCTGTATCCGGCCAAAGATCGGGCGCCCATAGCCGTGACCGCACCGAGGACATTGAACAGTGCATAAAGGCCTGCTCTACCGTGACCACCAACACCAGATCCGGCGACCTGCCGTTGACCGCATGGCGCGCGCACAGATCCGCATCCGCCGCGATCCGCCCGGTGCCAGACACGCGCAGCGTCTCCTTGTTGCCGGGAATGAGAAAAATCAGCCCGAGACCGGGATTGACCAACAGGTTTTCAAAGCTGTCCAGCCGGTGATTGCCCAGCCGGTCAGGGATGATCAGCGTCTGGTCGTCGACCACCTCGACAAATCCCGGCGCATCGCCCTTGGGCGAAATGTCATGCCGCCCGTCCGCCCCCACGGTCGAGACCAGCACATAAGGACACCGCGCGATAAAGGCGCGCCCCACAGCATTGATATGATCCAGATCCTTGCGGCTGGCGTTGCCCGTTCCGCGTGGCAGGATCTCTCGCAGCCGCTCGCGGGTCGTGACTTCGTTCTTCAGGGCCAGTGCCATTGCGGATCTCCCGTTGCGCGCGGTCAGGCTACCCCAATCGCGCCATATCTCAAAACCCAGCCCGGACGATGCGCCGCATCCGCCTGCCTTTTCAAATCCAGTGACCGCGCTCTAACCTCACGACATCCAACCGCCGGAGAAGCCCGATGTTCAGATGTGTCGCCCTGTTCCTGCTCTGGCCGCTGACGCTATCCGCCCAGACGCTGATCCCGCAACAGGTGGCCCCCGGCATCTGGGCGATCGAAGGGCCCGCCACCCAGCGCGACCCCGAAAACCTTGGCAACAATGCCACCTTCGGGCTGATCGACACGGCAGAGGGTGCCGTTCTGGTCGACCCCGGGGGCAGTTGGAACGGCGCCAAGGCGCTGCACGCCGTGGTGCAAACCCTGACCGACAGCCCGGTGGCCTATGTGATCAACACCGGCGGGCAGGATCACCGATGGCTGGGCAACGGCTATTGGCAGGCACAGGGGGCAAGCGTCATAACCTCCGCCGCCGCCCATGCGGACCATCTGAACCGGGCGTCCCTGCAAATGACCGCCCTGAACACGCTGATCGGCGCTGATGCGCTGGCCGGAACGGCCCCCACCAGCCCCGACATCATCTTTGCCGACAAACATACCCTGACCCTTGGCGACACGCGGATCGAAATCATGCTGGTCGGTCCCGCCCATACGCCCGGTGACAGCCTTGTCTGGCTGCCCGACAGCCGCACGCTGTTCACTGGCGACGTGGTTTATGTGGGTCGCGTTCTGGGCGTGATGGCGTTTTCCGACAGCGCTCATTGGCTGGATGCCTTCGCCCGGATAGAGGCGCTGTCCCCCACCCATCTCATCCCCGGCCACGGCCCCGCCACCGATCTGGCAACCGCGCAAAAAGACACCCGCGACTACCTGACCAACCTGCGCGACAAGATGCGCAACCACATCGACGACGGTGGCGACATCATAGACGCGGTCGAGGTGGATCAGTCCGCCTTTTCCTATCTGGATCAGTTCGACGCCCTCGCCCGGCGCAATGCGCAGACCGTTTATGAGCAGATGGAGTGGGAATAGGCTATTCGGCGCGGTCGCCTGTGACCTCTCGCCAGTGCCTGCGGCACAGGCTGACGTAGGTTTCATTGCCACCGATCTGCACCTGTTCCCCGTCAGTCAGCACCGCACCATCCGCGCCCTGACGAATCACCATTGTCGCCTTGCGCCCGCAGTGGCAGATCGTGCGCACCTCACGCATTTCATCCGCCAACGCCAACAGCGCCGCCGAGCCGGGGAACAACTCTCCGCGAAAATCGACCCGCAGCCCGTAGGCCATGACCGGCACCCCCAGATCATCGACCACCCGCGCCAATTGCCAGACCTGATCGCGGGTCAGGAACTGCGCCTCGTCGATAAAGATGCAGGCCACCGGACCGGCGTCCAGCCGCGCCGCGATGCGGGCATAAAGATCCGTCTGCGGATCAAAGATCTCTGCCGGGCGCGACAACCCGATCCGGGAGCCGATCATGCCGTCCCCGGCACGGCTGTCGATTGCCGCCGTCAACAGGTAGGTGTCCATGCCGCGTTCATTGTAGTTGTGCGCTGCCTGCAACAGCAGCGTCGATTTGCCCGCGTTCATGGTCGAGTATTGAAAGTGCAGCTTGGCCATGGCCCGGTGATGCCCGAGGGGCCGAAATTTGGCAAGATCCGCAAAAGACGCGTCCCCACAGGCACAGCGGCACTTTTCCGTTTGAATGCGGCTCGATGCGCCTTGACCCTTGCCAGATTTGCGCATGACATTGCAGAAGCGGGAAATTAGTGTGAATAGCCTTGGGGTGATCCCCGGAACGGATCTCCGGGGAAAAGGGGTCGTCATATGTCTGTTGTTGGACGGTATCTGAAGAAACACATCGAGGCACTCGTCAAAGACGTGGGCATCGAGGCCGCCTGTGAACTCACCGGCAAGTCCAAAGCAACGCTTGGCCGCTATTATTCGGACTACCCCGAACATGCCGACAGGTTCATGCCCGTCGATGCGGTGGCCGCCCTCGAAGAGGCGGCGTCCTATCCGCATGTCACGGCCGCCTTGGCAGAGCTGAAGGGCAT
This sequence comes from Antarctobacter heliothermus, assembly GCF_002237555.1. Taxonomy (NCBI): domain Bacteria; kingdom Pseudomonadati; phylum Pseudomonadota; class Alphaproteobacteria; order Rhodobacterales; family Roseobacteraceae; genus Antarctobacter; species Antarctobacter heliothermus. The sequence continues at coordinate 739,869 of NZ_CP022540.1, forward strand.
CCAGTTGCAATTCGACGACAGCCGCCGCAATTCCAAACCGTCGGGCAATGTCAATTCGGACGTCATCGCTCTGGCGCAGCGCTTTGCCATCCTGATGGGCGAATACAACCAGTCGATCGAGGACGGCGTGATTTCCGCAAATGAGGCCAAGCGCCTGCTCAAGGAAACCGTGGCCATCCAAAAGGTCCTGATCGACATGAAGCTGAACCTTGAGGACGAAACCGCGCACTAAGGCCCCGCCCTGCGCGCCGGGCAGCGTGACACCTCCCCGTCGATCCCGCCCGTCCGCGAGGCCCCCCATGTCAGATCGCCCATACACCACCCTTTCTGCCCGCAAGATCCTTGATCAGATGGCAGCCGCCCCTGACGACGCGCGCAATGCCCTGGCCGAACGTCTGCTCTATCACACCCACGAACGCCCGCTGAACCGCGCCGAACAGCAACTGCTGTTCCTTGGCATGGTCCGTGAGATCGACCTCCCCCTCAACAACCGCCTCAACGCCCGCGCCGCAGCGGCGCACAAGTCGCTGGAACTGGTCGATGCTGACGCCGTGCTGGGCCTGCTGCCCACGCTAGAGTCATCACTCGATGACAGCACCGCCCTGCCCTGGCGCGGCTCTATCCGGCACAACCGCATCCACGTCGGGTTTTCCCTGTCCTATGTGCTGCTGCTGTCCTGCCTCTTCGCCGATCAAACCCGGTTTGACCGCGCCGCGACGCAGATCCTGTCCTTTGCCAGCACCCTGCCGACAGAGGAACTGGGCAGCGGATTTTTCCGCACCTCCGCCAACCTGACCAAATGTCTCGGCCTGATCGCGCTCCGCCAGGCCCGCGCCGGGCAGATCGAACAAACCGCCCGAACCGGCGAGGTGATCCGCGCGGCCCTGCAACTCGCGGTCGAGACCAGAGAGCTGCGCGAATCGTTTTTTCCCCTGTCCCGCAACCTGCCGCGCAAGCGGCTGGACCAAAGCGGCCCGTTGCACGGCGTGAAACGCAGCAACGAGTTCAAGGAAAACATGCGCGCCCACCGCATCCTTGCCTGTGTTCAGGATCTCGGCGACCCGGACACCAGCGCGGCAGACCGGGCCCGAACGGATGCCAAGGCCCTCTCGCTATGCGTCTCGCGCGCCTACCCCGGCGAGTGCGATGCGCAGATCGCGCGCTTCGATGCGCTGTTTCCCCCGCTGTCCGATGACAAGGCGCGATAACCACCGCATCTTTTGCGCCTGCTGCGCCGGGGGCGTGTCTTTCGCCGCACTCTGGTATAGATACGCGGATCAGAACCCATCAGCAGTGGCGGCACGATGACGACAGACCTTCCGCGCAATATCTTTGGCTACTGGCATCAGGGTCGCGATCAGGCTCCCGATGACATCAAGCAGTGCTGGGACCTTTGGGCGCGCATGAACCCCGATTGGGATCTGCGCATCCTCGAATGGGCCGACGTCGCTGACCAGATGAAGGCGAGCGGCGTCACCTATGACACCATGTCCTTCAACGGGATCGCAAATATCGTGCGACTGTCCTGCCTGTCGGCAGAGGGCGGCGTTTGGGTCGATGCCTATACGGTGCCGCTGAAACCTCTGAATGACTGGCTGCTGCCGCTTATGGGGTCCGGTTTCTTCGCCTATCACGACCCGTATCGCCTGCGCATGTCGGAAAACTGGTTCATTGCCGCGCAGCCGGGGTACCCCTTGGTCAGCACATGGCATGACTACATGGTGCGCTACTGGCAAACCGCCCGCCGCCCGATGCGCTCTAAGCACGAGATGGACAACACAACCAAAGGCGCGTTGGCACGCCTCAGCGGCCGGGTGATGGACGCGGTGCAGGGACCAACATCGGCGCGGGGCCGCAAACGCATCTGGCTGCCCAAGAACCCCAACTGGGCCGTCTCCCTCGACGGCGGCGGGCGCTACCCGATCTATCCCTATTTCGCGCTGGCCATGCTGTTCGACCTGATGCTGGCCGATGACCCCAAATTGTTTGAGGCGTGGCGCCAATACCCCAAGATCACGTCATATGACACGCTGCTGCTGCGCCATTGGAAAAAGCGCTACAATGAACTGACGCCGCTCGACATTCGCCAGATGGCTGCGGGCAAGGTGATGCAAAAGCTCAGCCTGCCCACCAAATTGCCCGCGCCCCTGATGCAAACGCTTGTCGATATGGCCGAAGAGGCGATGCCGCGCGGTTAAACGCGCCGCCGCCTGTTCAGACCAACCGCCCCCACAGGTCATATTCGCCGGACTCGTCCACCTCGACGGTCACAATCTGACCGGCCTGCAAATGCCCCGCGCCTTCGTCGATGAACAGATTGCCGTCGATCTCGGGGGCGTCGGCCTTGGTGCGGCAGGTAGCCACGCCGTCCTCATCCACATCATCGACGATCACATCCATGATCTGGCCCAGCTTCGCTTCCAGCTTGGCCTCGGAAATCGCCTGTGCTTTTTCCATGAACCGCGCCCAGCGTTCTGCCTTGACCTCTTCCGGCACATGATCCGGCAGCGCATTGGCCCGTGCGCCGGCGACGTTTTCATATTGAAAACAGCCGACACGATCCAACTGCGCCTCATCCATCCAGTCCAGCAGGGTCTGGAACTCCGCCTCGGTCTCACCGGGGTAGCCGACGATGAACGTCGACCGCAGGGTGATGTCAGGGCAAATCGCGCGCCACGCGGCGATCTCGTCCAGCGTCCGGGACGCCGCCGCAGGCCGCGCCATCCGGCGCAGCGTGTCCGGGTGCGCGTGCTGGAACGGAATATCCAGATAGGGCAGCACCTTGCCATCCGCCATCAGCGGGATCAGCTCACGCACGTAAGGATACGGATAGACATAATGCATGCGCACCCATGCGCCCAACTCGCCCAGATCGCGCGCCAGATCCAGCAGCGGAAACTTGGTCTCGCGGTCTTTCCAGTCGGTGCCATAGGCCGAGGTGTCCTGACTGATGACCAGCAGTTCCTGCACCCCCGCCTCGACCAGCTTTTCCGCCTCGCGCAGCACCGCGCGATGCGGGCGGCTGGACAGCTTGCCGCGCATGTCGGGGATCACGCAGAACTTGCAGGCGTGATTGCAGCCCTCGGAAATCTTGAGATAGCTGAAATGGCGCGGGGTCAGGCTAACACCGCTGGCGGGCAGCAGGTCGATAAACGGGTCCGGGTCCGGCGGCACGGCGGCATGGACCGCGTCCAACACCTGTTCGTACTGGTGCGGCCCGGTGACGGCCAGCACCTTGGGATGCGCGCCGGTGATGTATTCAGGCTCTGCCCCCAGACAGCCGGTGACGATCACCCGGCCGTTTTCGTTCAGCGCCTCGCCAATCGCGTCAAGGCTTTCGGCCTTGGCGCTGTCAAGAAATCCGCAGGTGTTGACGATCACCGCGTCGGCCCCACCATAGTCGGAGGAGATGCCATAGCCCTCGGCCCGCAGGCGGGTCAGGATGCGTTCGCTGTCGACCAGGGCCTTGGGACAGCCAAGGCTGACCATGCCGATGGTCGGCTGACCGGGACGGGCGGACTCTGTCACGCGGGCGCGGGCAAGGTCGGGGCGAAGATCTGGGGGATTCTGTGACATGGCGCCTCATAGCGCGGCAACGGCGGCTGGGGAAGATAGCAGGTGATGGACTGGCGAATGATCGAACAGCACGAAAGCGCCGATGGCGCGGCACGGGTCGCGCTGCAGACCGATGGCAGCGGGCATTATCGCTATGTCTTGTCGACAATCGCAGACGACGCAGGCTGGACGATCACAGAGAAATCCCACCTCTATGGCTGGCGCGGCCCCTGCCTGAACGACGCAAAACGCGCCCTACAATTGCAGGGCGCGTCAGGGGTCGAGTCTTAACGGCAGGTAAAACCGTCTCCGTCACCCATTGATTTTACACAGGCGTGCGGCTGTCCACGCGTGGACAGCCCAATTTCACCGGCGACGATCGCGCCGCGCGCTCATCGGCTGGAACGCGACGCCCACATGGGCCTCACAATAGGGTTTCCCCTGCTGGACGGGCAGACCACAGAACCAGAAATCATCGGTCGCGGGGTCACCAACGGGCCATTTGCAGGTCCGCTCGGTCAGTTCCATCAGCGTCAGCCTCTTGGCCTTTTTCTCGATCTCGCTGACCTTGGCCAGCGCCTCGGGGCTGATCTCATTGGTCGAGGGCTGCGGCGGCAGCGGCTGACCGGCCGGAATGATCGCCTTGCGCGCCGCGCTGATCGCCGGGGTCGTTGCCACGGCGGTGGGCTGCGGCTTGGCCTCCGGGGCCGGATCGGGCTTGTTCGCCGCGGCCGGCTTTGGCGGAGCCTTGGCCTTGGGCTGCGGCTTTGGCTCGGCCGGTTTTGCCTCGGCCTGCGCGGCAGGCGCAGCTCCGGCGCGGTTCGACAGGCCCAGACGGTGCACCTTGCCAATCACCGCGTTGCGCGTCACCCCACCCAGTTCCTTGGCGATCTGGCTGGCCGACTGGCCCTCGGACCACATTTTCTTGAGCAGTTCTACGCGTTCATCGGTCCACGACATCAGGTTACCTCAGCGAAAAAAGCGGCCACGAAGGGGCCGCCTGATGTTTTCTTGGTTGGCCCTATTCTAATCATCGATGCACGAGTTACAAGACGGCGAACAGAACTTGGAGAAACCATGCCCCAGACTTTGAGCTACGAGCCGGGAACTCGCCGATTTGGCCGCGTCAACTGGCTGGGCTTTGCAACCCTGTGCAAGCGTGAGATCCTGCGGTTCACCAACGTCTGGACCCAGACCTTGCTGGCCCCGTTGGTTACGGCCGGGCTATTCCTGATGATCTTTACCATCGCCATCGGCCCGCAGCGCGGCGACGTGATGGGCGTTGCCTTTACGACATTCATTGCGCCGGGCATCCTGATGATGACGGTGATCCAGAACGCCTTTGCCAATACGTCCAGTTCATTGATGATCTCCAAGGTGCAGGGCAATATCGTCGACACCCTGATGCCACCGCTATCAGCGGCGGAGGTCGTGCTGGGCTTTGTTGTGGGCGGCACCGCGCGCGGGACATGCGTCGCCCTCGCCCTCTTGGCGATGTTCTGGGGGGTGCTGGGCATTGTTCCGGCAGCCCCGCTGGTGACGCTGGCCTTTGTGATCCTGGGCTCTGCTTTCATGGCGGCACTGGGACTGATCGCGGCGATCTATTCACAGAAGTTCGACCAGATGGCAGCGATCACCAATTTCATCATCACGCCGCTCGCGTTCCTGTCGGGCACGTTCTACTCGGTCGAGGCACTGCCACGCGGGCTGTATCAGGTCACACATGCCAACCCGGTGTTTTACCTGATCGACGGCGCGCGCTGGGGCGTGATCGGCGTGTCGGATACCCACCCGGCCACAGGCTTTGCGGTTGCGCTTGGGGCGACCATGGCTGCAATTCTTGCGGCATGGTGGCTGTTTCGCAGGGGGACACGGCTCAAATCCTGACAGGTATACCGGACTTGCACGAATCGTTTCGGCGAGGACACTCTAACCTCATTTGTGCCCACATTGGCCAGAACCGCGTCCCGGAGGTATCCATTTTGCAGCCAAGATTCCTGTCCCAAATTTTGGGGGTTCTGATTTGCCTGACCGGTCCGCTGGCGGCCCAATCCGTCGAGCTTAAAGGGTTCCATCTAGAGCCTGACCCGAATGAGCGCGCCAAGGCGCTAAGTGATTGTCTGGCTGGGGTGGCCGACCGCTGTGGCCCACGCGTCCAACTGACCGCGCGCGGTATTGATCCTGCGTCGGTGCAGGGACTGGTCGACGGCGCCCCACCGGCGCAGGTCAATGGACTGAAACCCCGGCTGCTGGTCAAGGACCGGACCGAGGACACGACCGTTGGCAAAGCCACGCCCCTTGTCAGCATCGACATCGAGATCTTTTTCGATTCCAACAGCGCCATGCCCAGCGCCGCGTCAGCTCCGGATATGCAGGCGCTGGCCACGGCGATCACCGATCAACGCTTTGCCACCAAACGGTTTGTGATTCTGGGGCACACGGACGGACGCGGGTCGGATGCCTATAACCTAGACCTGTCGGAACGCCGCGCCGACAGCGTGCGTGCCCGCCTGCAAAGCCTGTCAGGTCTTGCCGCTGACCGGTTCATCTCTGCGGGTCGTGGTGAGCAGGAACTCAAAGACCCGACAAACCCGGATAGCCCCGAGAACCGCCGGGTTCAGATCATTCTTCTGGACAGCTGAAGAGGCCCCGCCATGACCCGATCCATTCTTGCCCGGCTGGCGCTGAGACTTGCCGCGCTGACGCTGGCACCTGTCTCGGGCTTTGCCGAAACCTTTGACCTGCGGTCTGACCTCACATGTGAGGCGCGTGATGCGGTCACTGACCGGCTGGCGGCGGATACGCGTGTTACGATTAGCGGGGATGCCGTGAACGTTGGAGGGCAGTTCTCGCTCGACTGGGAGAGACCCGGCTTTCCAGAGCGCGAACCCATCTTTCTGATGGTCTCCTTTGACGGGCCGGTGCGGCTGTCCGGAGACGGCATGTACGCGTTGCTGCCAGACGCCCGCGCGCCGTTCGGCATTTCCTGGGACAAGGCTCAGACCCGCGCCGTGATCCCCTTTTTCGGTCGCGGCATGCCCAAGAACGGCTCTATCGAGGTGGAGCCGTTGCTGTCCGGCCCATTGACCCTGCGATGGTCCGTGGTCGGCCACAGCGGCTGCGCCGAGCGAATCGGCCCGGATGGACAAGGCAACCATGTGATCAACGTGACCACAGCAGCCCGGCCAGAAATTGTCGTCAAGGATCCGGTGTCAGAGGACGTGCCGGACCAAGTGTTGGTGAACCGCGACGGATCCCGCCACCTGCACCTGTTCAACGGACGTTTTCGACTGACAGATGCCGCAACCGGGGCGGAAATTCTGGAGCTTGTGGGAAAGCCGCATTTCTCGCCCGGCGGGCGCTACGTTGTTCTGCCCGGCGCGGATGCGGCCGGAATATTTGACGCGGTGGACGGCGCCCGCGTTGTGCCTGCAAACGATGGTTTCATCTGGAACGCCGACTGGAGCGCGCTGATCTGGTCTCATGAAGACAGCTTTGTGTTGCAGGTGCTGTCGGGAAACGGTCTGTCGCAGCTCCACAACTTTGCCGCTGGCCGAACCGTCCGGGTGACCGACAACGGCTGCCGGGTCTGCGGGGCGAACCAACACACCTACAAGCTGGACCTTGAAAACAACGTATTCATCAGCGAAGCCTACAACGAATTGAACGCCCACCGACTAAGCGAGGGTGGACTGGTCTCACAGTTTCGGCCTGAAATCACAAGCGGTGTTCGGGTCGGCGATGCGAACCGGCGCAATGCACTGCGCGACATCGACCGGCAACAGGCCGTGGCAGGTGTGGCGTTGGGCAACGGGCTGGTCTTTTCGGATCAGATCGCGGTGTCTGTGCCGTTTTCCACTGGCTTTTCCCGGTCAGACAACCTCAAGAACAACGACGCGGTCGCCGACAGCCTTAACCCATACCACCGTCCGAACCGGCAAGTGACGCAGGTCGCGAAAGGTGGGGCCGACCCAGTGAACGGAACCGCCAGTGGCGCGCTTGCGTGGCGCTCTATCGGGGCAGACATCTCAGGCCCGACATCCACGCACGTCACAAAACGCCTTCGGGAATTTGGCCTGCCTGTTGTTGCAGGCGTTCCGGTTGAACGAACAGACGTTGCGGCCATGCTTCCGCAGTTCGACAGCAGCCAACACTCAACCAATGCTGCCCGCAAGCAGGCCTTTGACGCGCATGACGTCAAGGTCACATCGGCCTATGCCGCCCAGTGGCAAGCGATCAGCGCAGCAACCGGGGTTGATGTCCAACGGTTTGAACGACGCCAATACGCCAGTTCATGTAGTGTCCAAGGTGAGGGCAAACTGCTGGGCGAGTTCGAAACTCTGTGGAGTTGGACGTCTGAAGGTGAGACGCATCGGCTGACTACCCTGCGGTGCGTCGAGGGCTCCGCCGCGTTCAACTATCCAACAACCTATCTGTTTTCCAGCGGACTGGAGGGCGGCGTGTCCAGCCGCGAAACCAATTGGGGCACGATCTCCAGCCTGGATCTGGGCAACCCGGGGACGAACATCGGCAATCTTTGCACCAGTTCGATTGATGCCTGCGGGTTCGAGGTTCAGGTTTTTGACGACACCCTGATCCTGTTCTCCCGTCCCGCCAGCGCCTATGCCGTCATCGACCTGACCATCGGGCAAGTGGTGAGCAAACAGTTTGATCTGCCGCGCGGTGATCTGTTCGACAACGTGCTAATGACCGAGGACGGCCGCCACCTTGTCACGCTCCAGAGGGACGGCAGTTTCTTCGTCAATCGGCTGTCGAATGCGCAGCCGGTGCTTTCCGGGCTGTATGCGGATGATGAGGTCATCGTATGGTCTGACGATGGCCGCTATGACGCCACCTCAGAGGGCGCTTATTTTGTCTCCTACACCTTTCCGGGCCACTTCGGTGAGTACACGGCGCAGCAGTTCGAGAATTACCTGAAGGTGCCGGGGCTGGTGCAGCAGGTCCGCTTGGGGGTGTACAAGCCGTCGACCGTTCAGATCACGCCACCGCCCATCTTGCGCGCCTCGGTCGAGGTGACGGATACGCAAGCGGTGCTAAAGGCCGAGGCACAGGCACCTGTGGCGCTCCGGGCTTTGACGGTGTTTCAAGACGGGTTGCGTACCCAGGATTTTGCCGCAGACGGCCCTGTCTCTGATTGGCAGGAAACCATCGACCTTTTACCGGGGACGCGCTGGCTCAGCCTCGTGGCGACGGATGTGAACGGCGTCGCCAGCGCGCCTTACAGCGTCGAGATCCCTCAACCCGCCGCCGCGCGTCGCCTACATGTTTTTGCCATCGGCGTGGACGACTATGGTGATGCGTCACTGAACCTGACGGCGGCCGTGGGCGATGCGCGCTTGTTTGCCTCGGCGCTGGCGGATCGCGCCGATGACGGGGTGCGGATCGCGTCGCAAACCGTGCTTTTGGATGCAGAGGCGACCCCGGACCGCATCCTGTCGGAACTGGAAACGCTGGTGCAAACCGCCCACCCCGGAGACACCGTGGCCCTATATTTCGCCGGTCATGGGCTGTCTGTTGACGGGCGGTATTACCTTGCCGCCGCCGGTGTCGATGTGGACAACATCAGCGGGACAGCCTTGCCTTTTGACGCGCTCTCTGCCCGGTTGCGTGACGCTGATCTACGCATCGCCCTGTTTATTGACGCCTGTCACAGCGGGCTGGCGGGAGACGGGCTGTTTTCGACCAACGATCAGGTGGTCGGCGGCGCGCTGGACCAGATCCCCTCGGGGCTGGTGGTCTTTGCCGCCGCCAAGGGGCGTGAGTTTTCGCTTGAAGACCCGGAGACCGCGCAAGGCTTTTTTGCGCAGGCCTTGGCGGAGGTGCTGCACGATCCGGCGCGCGATCTGAACGGCAATGGCGCGGTCGAATTGAGCGAATTGTTCCGGGGCACCAAACAACTGGTCTCCGACCGCGTCCAACAGGCACAACAAGGCGCGGCCCCGGCCGATCTGCTCACGCAGACGCCGTGGATGGCGCGCAACCTGATGGTCGGGGATTTCGCCCTGTTCTGAGGTCCGTCGCTAGGCAGAAATGCGGGCCGTCACCCGTGACAGGATTTCGGTCGTGACGGCCCGCGTTCCCATGTCGCCGCCAAATTCCATCGGGCGCAGGGCATTGGCCTCAAACCCGGCCTGCACCGCGTCATCGATCAACTGCGCGGCCTCATCGAACCGCGCGTTCCCCGTCTTTTCTGCCAGGTATTCCAGCATCAAAGCCGCCGACAGGATCGCCGCCAACGGATTTGCCTTGTCCTGCCCCATGATGTCCGGCGCGCTGCCGTGGGCCGGTTGAAACAATCCCGTTTCATCCCCGATCTCGGCGCAGGACGCCATGCCCATACCGCCGACCAGACCACCCGCCAGATCGGACAGAATATCTCCAAACATGTTTTCCATGACCATCACGTCATAGTCCCACGGATTGCGGATCAGGTTCAGCGCCTGCGCATCAACATAGGCATGATCTGCCTGCACGCTCGGGAATTCGGGTGCAATTTCGTCGAAAATCTTGCGGAAAAACGCCATGGAAGCAAAGACATTGGCCTTGTCAACACAGGTCAATCGCCCGCCTTTGCCACGCTCTTTGCGCTTTTCGGCAAGGCGAAACCCGAACCTATGCAGCTTTTCGGTGGTCGCGCGGGTGATCCGCAGCGTGTCGCGTACCTCTGTATCACCGATGATCTGGCTGCGGTTGTGGACGGCGGCGGAATAGAACAACCCTTCGGTGGACTCGCGCAGGATGACCATGTCGATGTTTGCCGCCCGCGGATCGGCCAACCGTTGTGGCGCATTGGGATAAGCCTTCACCGGGCGCACACCCGCGTACAGGCCATAACGGTCCCGGAGCCTCAAATGCGGGCTGATTTCTGTTCCGTCGGCGTGGCGAATGGCGGGCAGTCCGATGGCCCCCAGAAAGATGGCATCCGCCTCCCCGACCCGCACTTCGCCGCCCGGTTCGATGTCCTGCCCGGTTTCGGCGTAGTATCCCGCCCCGGCTAGGGTTTCGTCGAACCGCAAGACGCAACCACCAACACGGGATGTCGCGGCCTGCGCCACCTCCATCGCCGCGTTCGCGACGTCTTTGCCGATGCCGTCACCCTTGATCACCGCGATTCTGCATGTGTTCGTCATTCCAAGCACCACCATTAGAGTTGAGAGAGTTTATCAAGAATGTCCAAAAGCTCGCGTGCGGCGCGTGCCCGGTGCGACCTCAGGGCTTTTCGGGCTTGTTTCGCGTCGCCCGCCAGTATCGCGTCCAGAATAGCTTGATGCTCTTCCGTCGAGCGTTTGGGAATATTTCGCAGGTGCAAGGTCGCAATGCGGGCACGGTGCGCCTGATCCGAAAGTGTCTCGACAACTCTTTTCAAGCGACGGTTGCCGTGTATCTCCAGAAAGACTGTATGAAACCTGTCGTCTGCGCCTGCCCAAGCATCCAGATCTTCCATGTCGACAGCGCGCTGCATGGCGTCGATGGCGTCTTGCAGTGGCTGCAATTCATGTGCGGCGGGCCTCTTGCGCGCCATTGCAACCGCCACGTCTGCTTCCAGAGCCGTCAGAATTTCATAGATCTCGCCCATGTCGTCCGCCCGCAGTGGCAGAATGCGGACCCCCCGACGCGGGATCAACTCCACCAGCCCGTCGGCCTCCAGTCGGATCAGCGCCTCGCGCAGAGTGGTCCGACTGACGTCAAGCCGTCCTGCAAGCTCCGGCTCAGGAATTTGTGCGCCGGGATGAAGACGGTTGGACCGGATCTCTTCCTTGAGTGTCCGATAGATGTCTTCTGCGCGAGAGGTTTTTGTCGGATTGCTCATTGAGGGGTCTATCCAATCGACTGCGCCCAGCCTTATCGGGTCGCCAATCTTTGATAGATATTAATGTCGGCATTATCAAGATCGGATTGCGTGGCCATTAAATACTTCAAACTTTTAATCACTTAAAGAAGCAAGTACTGGCTGCGCAAAGTCTAGAGAAAGCCCTGTATTAAGACGGGTGGATTGCCGAACTGATCAGCCTATGCTGCTTGATAGACGTCAGTGTCGCAGAGCCAATTTCGCTACCGCAAACCCACCAAGGTCGTAAGGAACCACCCCGAACCACCGACTAAAGACCGTCGCAACCGCTATTGCGCCGTTTGGGAGCGGGGCCACAGGGGTGCTATACCGATCAGCTATACCCCGAATTTTGCAAGCCTCACCCAGCCATGAAAGACGAGGTCCGCGTCACGAAAACGCAGGTTTTACAGGACGGAAACTGTCCGGGGACCGGCTGCATCCAGAACACGCCGTAGGGACGACAAGTCTGCTCAACACCCTGAGGCCAAGCGCCCGACAGATCCTGACAGAGCTATTGATGGCGGAGGATCAAGGACGCTGTCACCGAACCGGCACCTATAGGACTGAAAGCCAGCCGCATGCGTCCGGTCGGGGGGGTGACGCAAGGCCAGGCTATGACCTTTGCCCGGCTGGCCGCCCCCACACGAATTTTGGCAAGTACGAACCTCAGAGAGCCACAACGGCCTTTGTCACCGGATTATGGCGCTGGCCATCGGGGTATTTCGACGTAGGTTACCGACGAATAGCCTAAGGACCGCCCCCAATCAGGCGATCTCGCGAGAGCTGGCCGGGGGCCGGTCACCGGGCTCGGGCCTTGGAAAAAAGCCGGTCCATTCTGACGACGCAACGAGATCCTCGACGACGATGCGCAATTCATGCGCGACCACGCTGGCAGCAGAGCTAAGCGCGTTGGGCGGCAAGGAATACAGGTAGTTCGACCGATGGAATGAGGCATCCGAGACCCGCAGACAGCGGAAGGATCGCCCGCGTTGCCCCTCTTGCATGATCGCGCCCATCGGCTTGATCGTGCCGCCGATCTTGTCATGCACCGCGTTCATCACCAGTGACAATGAATCGATTTCGGCCACAACATTCGGGAACAGCGCCCTGCTTTCGAACTCTGCCTCAATGCGCTTGCGCAACCCGTGATCCGAGGTCGGCAGGACCAACGGCACCTTTGCCATTTCGCTCATCGTCACGCTGTCGCGACCGGACAAAAGGTCACTTTCACCCGGCAAAATCAGGAACAACTCTTCGACCATCAATGGTTCGACCGACAGATCGCTGGGCAGATCGCGCGAAAACAGGACAGCCAAATCCAGCCGGTTTTGGCGGATCAAATGCGCGACATGGCCGCTCATGGCTTCGACCACGTTCAGGGAAATGCCAGGATACTTCTCTCGCACGCGTTTTACCAACGGCAAGCCCACGGCCGCAACGGTTGTCGCAGGCAACCCGACCGAGGCAACGCCGGTAATCTCGCCATTGTCGGACCGAGCGATGGTCATCGCCTGCTCGAACTGCCGCAGGATCAGCCGGGCATGGTGATACAGTGCACGGCCCGTCTCATTCGGGGTGACGCCGCGAGAGGACCGGACCAGCAGTTGCTTGCCCACCTGATCTTCAAGCTTGGCAACCTGCTGGCTGAGCGCGGGCTGCGCCACATGCAGGCTTTGGGACGCCTTGGACAGGCTGCCCATCTCGACGATGCGGACGAAGTAGCGAAGCTGACGAATATCCATGGTGAAAAATCTACCTGCGCGCCGAGGTATAATGCAAGCTTATACGCCGTTCCGAATTCGGTATTATTTGTCGCCCTGCGCAATTGTTACGATGGTCCCTGTGCGAGGCCGAAAAGGCCCGCCACGACAGGGAGGAAAGACCATGACTTTTCGCAAGCGGACCGTTTCCGGCGGCACCGGAACGCTCTTCACCCGCAGATCCGCTCTCAAGATTGCCACAGGCACAGCAGCGGCTTCGCTACTGGGTGCCCCGGCGCTTGTGCGGGCGCAATCCGGGCCAATCAAGATCGGCCACCTGACCCCGATGACCGGCTTTCTTGGCACGTTGGGCGGCTGGGCCGTCGATGGCGCCAGTCTCGCGGTCGAGGAAATCAATGCAGCGGGCGGAGTCGCGGGCCGCATGATCGACCTGATGAGCGAGGATTCCATCAATCCCGAAAACGGCGCGACCAAAGCGCAGCGGATGCTGGAACAGGACGGCGCGGATTTCATCCTTGGCGAGATCAGCTCGGCCACCTCGCTGGCCATCTCCGAGGTTGCGGCGCGCAACGAAAAACTGTTCATCGCCGTTGGTCCGCGGTCTGACGTACTGCGCGGCGAACGCTGCTCACCCTACATGTTCTGTACCGACATTCCCAACACCGTGATGGTCAATTCCGTGGGCACCTCGCTCAAGCAGCAAGAGAACATCGCGGGCAAAAAGTTCTTTACGCTGACCGCCGACTACGTCTTCGGTCACGACCTGCTGACAGCGGCCAAGGCGTTCTTTGACCGCAACGACTCTGAATTAATCGGGGATGAGCTGATCGCGACAGATGTCACCGATTTCAGCCCCTTCATCCTCAAGATCCGGCAGGCCAACCCGGACTATGTCTGTCTCAACCTTGCGGGCAATCAGGTGACCAACTTCGTCAAGCAATACGCAGAGTTCGGCCTGCCCTACCCGATGATCGGCTTTAACCTGAACACCGCAGACGCTTGGGCCGCCGGCACCGGCAACCTGTCGGGCACCTGGCCCACCGTCTGGCTGCACACGCTGGACACACCGGAAAGCAAGGCCTTTGTCGAACGCTTTCAGACGAAGTACGGCAAGATCCCGGAAAACCATGCGTGGATCTCCTACATCGCGATCCAGATCATGGCCAAGGCGATGCAGGAAACCGGCGGCGCTGCGACACCGGAACTGATTGAGTACCTCGAAAGCGGGTCCGAGTTCGACATCATGAAGAACCGCCCGGCCTATTTCCGCGCCGAGGACCACCAGCTTGTGCAAGAGGCCTATGCCTTCAGCGTCAAGGAAGAAGGCACCTATGATGATGTGCACGACATGCTGTCGTTGAGCGACCCTGTGCCTGCCGCCGATCAGCCGCTGACCACAATCTACCCATCGGTCGAAAACGGCGCCTGCAAGCTGCCGGCATAATTCGACACCGCCGCCGCGCCCGACACAGGGGGCGCGGCGCAAAAAGGGACACAGAAACTTCATGCAGATCGTCTTTCTGCTCGAGCAGGTCGTGAACGGCCTGGTGCTCGGCGGGTATTACCTCCTTATCGCTCTTGGCCTGTCGCTTATCTTCAGCGTGGGCGGCATCGTGAACCTGTCACATGGCGCGTTCTACGCCCTTGGGGCCTATGTCTTTGTCACTATTTCGGGCGTGACCGGGTTTACACTTGGGGTGGTGGTTTCGCCCGTTCTGGTGGCCCTGCTGGGCATCCTGTTCGAACGGTTCATCCTGCGCCGCTTTTACCGCGAGGACCCGATCCTCAGCCTGCTGGTGACCTTCGGGTTGGCGTTGGTGGCGGAACAGGGGATCCGGATGCTCTGGGGCTCGGCCCCGCTGCCTGCCAATCTACCGTCTGAAATCCGTGGGTCAGTCATCCTTGGTCCGTTCCTCTTTTCGAAATACCGGCTTTTGATGCTGGCGGTGATCGCAGCGGTGCTGGCGGCGATCTGGCTGCTGCTCAACAAGACCTCGTTCGGCCGTGTGGTGCGCGCGGGAATCCAGGATCCCGACATGGTTGCGGCGCTTGGCATCCGGTTGCAGCCCTACATGACGGCCGTGGTGATGCTGGGTGTGGGCCTTGCGGCCTTGGGCGGCGCGATGTTCGCCCCGATCACCACCGTGCATCCAGCCATGGGCGCGGAAATCCTGACCATCGCGTTTGTCGTCGTCATCATTGGCGGGCTGGGCAGTTTCTGGGGCGTGGTCTGCGCAGCGATGCTGGTGGGCGTCGTGCGCGGCGTCACCGTGTTCTTTCTGCCCGCCGCCTCTGAGGCGTCGATGTATGTGCTGATGTTCCTCATCCTGCTGCTGCGCCCGCGCGGCCTGCTGGGCGAGTCAATCCAAAAGTTTGAGTCCTGAGATGCACGACAAAACCGCTACTCTTATCGGCTCGGCGCTGGTCCTGCTTGCCCTGCCCTTTGTCGTTCCTCTGTTGGGGCTGACCAGCTCCACCGCAACGCAGATCGTGGTGCTGGCCATCTCTGCGCTGGGTCTGAACATGATGATGGGATACACTGGACTGGTGTCCTTTGGTCATGCCGCGTGGTTCGGGCTTGCCGCCTATGCCGCCGCGCTGGCGCAAAAACACCTGTTCCATGGCCAGATACTGCTGCCGATGCTGACCGGGCTGGTCTTTGTCGCGTTGCTGTCGCTGGTCGTCGGTGCGCTGCTGCTGCGCCGCCGTGGCGTATATTTTGCGCTGATGACACTGGCACTGTCAGCTCTGACATTCTCCATCGCCTTTCGCTGGACGGCCGTCACCGGGGGCGAGGACGGGTTGGGCGGCTTTGACCGGTCGACCCTGCTGCCTTTGGACCTGTCCGACAACCTGACCTACTACTATTTCACCGCTGCGATCGGACTGGTTGTCCTGTTCGGCCTGATCCGCGTCGTGCATTCGCCCTTTGGCCATGTCCTGAAAGCGATCCGCGAGAACCAGGAGCGGGCCGAATTTCAGGGCTACGCAGTCAACCGCTACAAACTGGGGGTTTTCGTGCTGTCGTCGACCGTGACGGGACTCGGCGGCATCCTGTCGGGCTTTCAACACTATATCGTCACCGCCGAGAGTACCTCGAT
Source organism: Antarctobacter heliothermus (assembly GCF_002237555.1). Classification (NCBI taxonomy): domain Bacteria; kingdom Pseudomonadati; phylum Pseudomonadota; class Alphaproteobacteria; order Rhodobacterales; family Roseobacteraceae; genus Antarctobacter; species Antarctobacter heliothermus. Next base: position 756,098 of record NZ_CP022540.1, read on the forward strand.
CGAATTCTCGGGAGAGTTGCTGGCTATGGTCGTGATTGGTGGAATGCGCGGCCACATCCTTGGACCCGCCGTCGGGGTGCTGTTTTTCACCCTCTTCCGCGAGGTGCTGTCGGGCTGGACCTCTGATTGGCTGTTCTGGTTCGGGATCGTCTTTGTCGGCTTCGTCATGTACCTGCCCGGCGGCATCGTCGGCATCGTGCAAAAGATCCGTCACACGCTAAGCCCACCGCCCGACACCGCGGCGGCCATGTCCAATCGCAAAATCTACGAGGGGCTTGACCTGCCCGCCTCGCTGCGGCCAGCACCGTTCAAAAAGGCCGAAGTTCTGAGTGCAACTAGCGTGTCGAAGAATTTCGGCGGCATCCGGGCCGTCCGCGAAGCCGGGCTAAGCGTGGCACCGGGACAGATTCATGCGCTGATCGGGCCGAATGGGGCGGGCAAAACCACCTTGTTCAACTTGATCTCCGGCAAGTATGCGCCAACCGGCGGGCAAATCACCTTGGATGGCCACTCTATCGCTGGACTGCCGCCGCACCGGATCAGCCAGGCGGGTTTGGCGCGCAGTTTCCAGATCACCTCGCTTTTCGAGGGCCTGACCATTCGCGAGAACCTGCGGTTGTCCTTTCAGGCCCAGCACGCCGGGCGCTACAATATGTGGAGGGATGTGGACAGCTACACCGACATTGACGCAGAAACCGCAGAGTTGATCCGGTTTCTCGGACTGGAGGGGATTGAGGACACGCTGGGCGCCGATCTGTCGTATGGCGGACAGCGGCTTGTGGATCTGGGCATCGCGCTGGCCACCAAGCCGCAGATGCTGCTGCTGGACGAACCGCTGGCTGGGCTGGCCGCCGCCGAACGAGAGCGGGTTTCGCGACTGATCACCACGATGGCGCAATACATCCCCGTGCTGATCGTGGAACATGACATCGACCGCATTCTGGGCCTGTCGGACGTGGTCACGGTAATGAACGACGGCGCTGTTCTCGTCTCCGGCACGCCGGACGAAATCCGCAACGACACGCGCGTTCAAGAAGTCTACACCGGCACCGGCACCCCCGCCGTGACCGGAGCCCGCGCGGCGAACGAGGCACAAGGCACCCCGGTGCTACAGGTCGAGAATCTGCACAGTTACTACGGCAAAAGCCACATCCTGAACGGAGCGGCACTGGAGGTCCGCCAAGGCGAGATCGTGGCCCTGCTGGGCCGCAACGGCGCGGGCAAATCAACCTTCCTCAAATCCGTTTCGGGACTGGTGCGCCCGCGCGACGGCACGGTGAAATTCGCGGGCACCGACATTGCCGGCATGTCCGCGCCCGACGTCGCCCGCGCCGGTGTGGGATATGTGCCGCAGGGACGCGGGCTGTTTTCGGGGATGACGGTGCGTGACAACCTTGCGCTGGGTCGTCTGGCCCGGCCACGCGGCGAAGGCGGGGCCTACTGGACCGAAGAGCGGATCTTTGACTACTTTCCCCGCCTCAAGGAACGTATCACCAGCCATGCGGATTTCCTGTCGGGCGGCGAACAGCAGATGCTGGCCATCGCACGGGCACTGTCGGCGGATGTAAAGCTGCTGTTGCTGGATGAACCGTTCGAGGGCCTTGCGCCCGCCGTCGTTGAGGATCTGTTCCGCGTGCTCGACCAACTGCGCACGGTCGTCCCCATCATCATCGTCGAGCACAATTTAGACTTGGTGCTGGCGCTGTCCGACCGGGTCTACGCGATGGAACAGGGGGCCGTGTTCCACGAAGGACCTGCCTCAGACCTGTTGGACGACCTCGACTACCGCAAGAAAATTCTCTGGCTGTGATGTGCGAAGGACCTGACATGAGCGATGACGCAACTCCGCCTGCCAGGGATGCCAATCATCGGACGTTGAGCCTGCTGATAGACGAGGTCGCAGTTCCAGGCACAGGCAAACGGCTGGATGTATTGGACAAGTACAGCCGGTCGCCGGTCGCCCGCGAACGAGAAACAGACACGGCGCAAGTCGACCCGATGATCTCGGTCGCCGATGCGGCGTTCCGGGCGGGTCGAACATCCTCGCGTGAACGCGGCGCGAGCCTCGACTGGGCGGCGCAGATCCCTACGACGTGCGACGACGTCTTTGGCCCGGTGCTCTGCCCCATCCCCTTCGACACATTGGACGAAGCCATCGACATCGTGAACGCCGCCCCAAACGGGTTGGCCACGGGGGTGTTCACCAACCGGTTAAACGATGCTTTCCGCGCCGCGCGGCATCTGGAGGTGGGGGGCGTGCATATCAATGAAACCTCTTTCTCACCCGTGGACCTGATGCCCTATGGCGGCACCAAGAACAGCGGGTTCGGGCGCGCAGGCCCGCGATACGCGGGCGAAGAAATGACCGAACAACGGATCGTCAAGATCAACACCTAAGACGGCGGGCTGCAGGGCGCGCCCCAAGGAAAGGACACCAGCATGACACGCAAGACAGCACTAATATTCGGCGGCTCGCGAGGGATCGGGGCGGCCATCGTCCAGGCGCTCGCACGGGACGGATTCGATGTGGCGCTGACCTACACCAGCGCCAAACCGGCACAGCCAGACGCGCCCGATGGCGCGACCATCACGATGCACGAGGCCGATATCCGCGATCCCACACAGGTTGCGGCGGTGTTCGACGCGCTTGGCAAGGCCCCGGACTGTGTCGTCGCCAACGCCGGGATCAACGTGCCGCCGGGTCCGCTTGCAGAGTTTCCGGACGACCGGTTCCGCGCTCTGGTCGAGGTCAATATCGTCGGCGCTTTCAACGTGCTGCGCGCGGCGGCGGCCCGGGTGTCCGATGGCGGCACTATCATCGGTCTGACCACGTCGATGGTCCGCGTCGCCGTTCCCGGCGGCGGACCCTATACGGCCAGCAAGGCTGCGGTGGAGTCCCTTCTGCGGTCGATGTCCAAGGAATTGGCCGGGCGCGGAGTCCGGGTGAACGGCGTGGCCCCCGGCCCCGTGGACACCGATCTGTTCCGCTCTGGCAAGGACGAGGCCGCCGTTCAACGCTCTGGCGGGATGAGCCCGTTCAACCGCGTCGGCCAGCCAGCCGAGGTGGCCGAGGTCGTCAGCTTTTTGGCCTCTGAACGCGCGTCCTGGGTGCACGGCCAGATCGTTCAGCCCAATGGCGGCATGGTCTGAGCCCAGCCCCCGCCCCGGTGTGACCAACACGCCGGGGCGGGTCCTTAACGCGCCATGGTGATGACCGCCGCCACCCAAAAGCTGCTGAGAAAATAGAACAGCCCGTTCCAGCGCCACGCGATGGTAAAGGACGATACGGCCGAAAGTTGCGACATGATCAGTGTCGTGCCCGAAAGCGGTGAGACCGACGTCCCCATCCCCCACAGCGCCATCATGGTGGCCGCCAGCAGAGGCTGGGGAATCCCCAGCGTGTCGGGGGCGAAAGCCGAGGTAAAAACCACCAGCGACACGATCGGATGAATGCCGATGGCGCAGATGGCCAAGAAAATCCACAGGATGATCAGGGTGTCGAAAAAGAACACCCCAGTCGGCCCGCCCTGCCAAAAGCCCAATACATCTCCGGCCATGCCGGGCAGTACCTCGGACATGGCGACCCCAAAGATGTTCGCCGCCACAAACAACGTGGTTTCTGTGCGCATCCCCTGATAGCCCGAAATCACCTGGACTGCGGCGTTGCCGACACGCGCGCCGTTCCGGAGGCCATGAACCAGCAACATCCAGCCAGTCGCATACAGCGGGCCGACGATGGCGATGGCCGTGGTCAGTGCCATGCCGACGCCCTCAATCAGGCCCATGGTCAGGGCGAACAGCACCAATATCGCCAGCAACAGACGCCCCACCGGACGCAACAGGCCAAGCTGCGCCAGCGGCGGCGCAGCCGACGACCGCACCGGAGGGTTTCGCCGGGTCAGGTTGTCGAACACCACCGACCAGATCAGGAACCCCGCCGCCATCACCAGGCCGTAGGGCAGGGCGTCGGTCCATCCGATGGCGGGCAAAGCCGTCAGCACCGCCGCTGTGCCTACAAGGAATGGCGACCAGCTTGCCGCCGTGCTGAACCCCCACAAGATTGCGCAGCGCAGGCGTCTGGCGGTATCGGCGCCGGTCACTTTGCCGTCGAGCATGGGCGCCAGCAATCCGATCCCGGCAAGGTTGAACCCCGCCCCCATCACATGCGCCGACAGCGCTAGCGACAAAAAGCGGTGGCCTTCGCGCATTTCGCCCATGCCGTCGCGCAACGCCTGGATCGACGGGCTCTGCTCGGCCGCCTTGCGCAGCCAGCCGACAGCGGCAAAGACCAGCAGGAATGGCAAGGTGCGCACCAACCCGTCGCCGTAGACATGCAGCACGTCCCCCATCCGCAGGGCCGAAACCGTCGCGATGGCGACAAGCACCAGCGCGGCGATCTGCTGCACACGCGGGATGCGGTAGAATTCGATCAGCACGAACAGCCCCAGCGTCGTGGCCCCCAGGACAAGGGCCGGGCGCACGTCGAACAACGCGCCCAGCGTCGCCAGAACGGCCGTGATGGTGAACAGCGCCGAAGACAGCCCGATCCGCCCGGCGGGAATGTGTTGTGTGGTGTCCGAACTCAAACTCAGGCCTGCCTCGCCTCGACCGCCGCGCCGATCGCCGCGCGTCTTTGGCGCCAGTCATAGCCCGCCCAGACCAGATAGACCACGCCAACCGCCGCGTGAACCACCACGCCCACCGGCCAGAGCAGCGCCACGCCAAAACTTGCGGCAACGCCCCGTCCGATCAGCCCGATCCGGCGCTCCAAGATCCCGCTCATGGCCGCGGACAGCGCATGCAGCCCCAGCATCGCCGGTAGGAAAACGGCGAACATCTGCACCCAGTCGCCGCTGAGCAGGGGCGTAAAGGCAAAGAGCAGCGGAATGATGTACAGCCCCTTGCACAGCCGGAAGGCGGCAAAGCCGGTGGCCATGGGCGGACTTTTGGCAATGGCCGCTGCAACGAAAGCCGGCAGACAGACCGGCGGTGTCACGTTGCTGTCCTGTGAGACCCAGAAGATGATCATATGCGCCGCCAGCAGTGAGGCGGTCATCAGTTCGCGGTCCAGCAACTCGGGCCGCAGCGCGGCGCGCAATTCCAGCGGCATGGTCGCCAGCAGGGCATGGGCCTCGGCCTCGGTCAGACCGGCGGCCAGACGCTCTCCGATGCCCGGATCGACTAGGCTCAGCATCATCGACACCGTCTCTGGAACCGCGCCGCTGGTCAGCACCTCAATCATATTAGTGGTGGTAATCAGGTCGGCCAGAGACGGAGCCGAAATCGTGGCCAGCACAATATAGGCAGCCGTCACCGGCAGCCCCATGCCCAAGACCAGCGACACAAGCGTGATCAGACCCAGCATCACGATCAACGACCCGCCAGACCAGTCGATGATCATCAGCGAAAAGGTCGGCCCAAAGCCGGTGGTTCCCAGCACGCCCACCAAAAGGCCGATGCTGATCAACAAGATCGCGGTCGGGGTCGCATTCTTGACTCCGTCGATCACCGCCTCGACCACATCGCGCGGCTTCATCGGGCGCGGCGTCAGCCAGGAAAAGGCGATACTGGCAAGTATGGCACCAGAGGCGGCGTAGGTCGCGGTGTAGCCCACGACCAGCAACACAATCAGGATCACCACCGGCGCGAGAGTGAAACCACCTTCGCGCAGCACCTGCCTCACCGGGCGGGCATCTTCATCTTCGAACTCGGTCAAGCCGTTTTTCAGAGCTTGCATCCGGATCAGATAAATCACCGACAGAAAGTAGAGTATCGCGGGCAACACCGCGATGGCGGCAATCGTCAGGTAGGAAATCTGCGTATAGCTTGCCATCACAAAGGCCCCGGCCCCCATGATCGGCGGCAAGAGCGGTCCGCCGGTCGAGGCGGCAGTTTCGACCGCCGCGGCAAAGGTGCCCTTATAGCCCGAGCGTTTCATCAACGGGATGGTCACGACGCCGGTGGTGACGATATTGGCCACCGCCGCGCCCGAAATCGAGCCCATCATCGCAGAGCCCAGAACCGCAACGATCCCGGCCCCGCCAATGGCCCGGCGCGCAATGGCACGCGAGAGGTCGATGATGAAATCGGATGCGCCCGACTTCACCAGAAAGCTGCCGAACAGCACAAACATAAAGACGTAGGTCATCGAAATTTGTGCGATGTCGCCGAACAGACCCAGATTGACGAAATAGGCGCGCGCGATCAGCTCTTCGACGGCGATGCCGGGAAAGCGGAAAACGCCCTGGATGTGCTGACCCCAGAACGCCGCGTAGCTCAACGCCACGACGATCAGAATAGGGATCATAATTCCCATGCAGCGGCGCAGGAATTCCAGCGCCAGCAGGATCGAACCAAGCGCCACATACCAGTCGAGCCCGGCCATGCGACCGCCCCGCTCCCAGTAGGCGTCTTCGCCGCCAATGAAATAGATCCCGCAGAACAGCGCGGTCAGCCCCAGCATGATGTCGATGCCCAAGGCGACCGGCCCCCGTACCAGCACCGATTTCCGCGCCGGGACGGTCAGGGCGCAGATAAGACCGAACAGACCGAAGTGCAGTGCGGCAAAGCGCAGCTCAGAAATCAGCCCGATCGAGTTGTAGTAGAGGTGGATCACCGCCGTCACCAACGCGGCGGTGGCCGTGAACCAGCGTAGCCATGCGGGAGGGACGCGCATTGCGTCCCTCCCCACGGGCGACTCGGAAAGCGAGGTGTCGGTCACGGCTGATCCTTCAAACCGGCTTCAGATGATCTGGCACCGTGATGCCGATCTCTTCGTAATACCGGATCGCCCCGGGATGCAGCGGAACGGTGATACCCTTGAGCGCATTTTCGGGAGACAGGTCATTCAGCGACCCATGCACGCTGCGCAGGAAGGGCAGGTTTTCATACATGGTCTTGACCACCTCATAGACCACGTCCTCGGGCGTGTCGGCCGTCGTCACCAATAGATTGGGCTGCGCCACTGTCTGCAGGTCCGCATCTTGTCCGGGATAGGTGCCTGCCGGGATCGTATAGGGCCCCCAGACGGTGCCGTCGGTGACTTTGGCAAGCTGTTCTTCGGTAAAGCCTAACAGAACGGCCTTGTCGCCCAAACTGGACAGCGCAAGCGTGGCCGAAGAGTTGGGAATGCCGGAAGTCAGGTTGATACCGTCGAGATTGCCGTTGATCAGCGCCTCGGCCCGCTGGCGGAACCCCATATAGCTTTCGTCAAAAAAGCCCTCGCCCTGTGGTGCGCCCAGCTTTTGGATGAACAGGCGGTATTCCAGCAACCCGCCCGAATTCTTGGTCCCCAGAACGACCTTGGATCCCTGCATGTCGAGAATGTCGCTGATCGTCCCGGTGGGCGCGTTCTCTTTGTAGGTGATGAACTGGTTGGTGTTGAACATCAACGCGGTGACGGCGCGGAGGGTCTCCTTGGGTTTGCCCTCAAAATCATTGGTACCATGATAGCCGAAATCGACCATGAGCGACTGGATGACGCCAAAGTCCGCACGCCCGTCCGACAAGATGTTGACGTTGTCAAAAGACCCCTGCGAGGTCAGCGCTGACAGGTTGATCTTGCCCTCGGGCCGGGTTCCCAGCTTCAGCTTGACCAGCGTGGCGATGCCCACCCCCACCGGATAGAACGACCCGCCCGTTCCGGCGGTCGAGATCAGGAAATCGCGCGTGTCCTGCGCCTGAATCGGGCTGGCCAGTGCCAGCCCCATAACGGCGGCCGCGATGGTTTTTATAAACGACATGTCTTCCTCCCCTTAATTTGCAAATCCGTTACCGCCCGACGATGTCCTCCCAGACAGGCAATGGACGGTCTTCGTATCCCCGCTCCCACGGGGCGCAGTTGCGTACGGTCACGATCTCGACCGGAAGCATGATATTCTCGGGCACGTCGCGACCATCCAACAGCCGCAGCGTGGCCATAGTGGCGGTGCAGGCGATCTTCATCGCGTCAAAGGCCGAGGTAGCCAGAAGAGAACCGTTATGCAGCGACTCAATGGCCTGCGGCATGGCGTTCACGCTAACGACCGGAATCGACAAGCCAGCCTGTCTCAATTCGTCAATGACGCCGAGCGCCATGAAATCATTGGCCACCAGCATTCCGTCCAGATCGCGCGTTTTGTCCAGCATCGCCTTCGTGGCCATGGCTGCCTGGTCGCGCTGATAATAGCCGACCCCACGCGCCGCCAACGTGATGCCCGGAGCGCCGTCAATGGCGGCCATGAACCCCTCGGTGCGGGGGGCGCTGGTCTCTGACGCAGGATTGCCTTCGATGATGCCGACACGTCCCCGCCCGTTCAGCGCAGAAAAGAGATGCACCGCGATACCCTCCGCCAGTGCGCGATTGTCAGAGGTGACAAAGCAGTCCGGCGCGATCGCGGCCGACCGACTGACAAAAGAGATGATCGGCAGGCCCACCGCCCGCGCCAGTTCGAGTTCAGGATCCAATCGCGCCGGATCGGCCGGTGCGATCATGATCGCATCGGGGGACTCTTTCAGGGCGGCCCGCAAAAGCGCGGCCTGTTCTTCCGGATCATCCGGCGTCTGCGGCCAGAGGGACGTCACCCTGCAGCCCGCCTGCTCCGCTATGCGGCGCACCCCGATCCGCGCCCCCTGATAGGCAGGGTTGGTTCCGTTCTTGGTGATGCAGACGATATGTCGTGGCTTCTTGGTCATGCGCCTCCGGCGTGTTGATCCTGCGTTGTATGCCGTCGGACACTACGTCAGGGCGACGGAGGGCATGAAACACGAAATACCGATGGCGCTATAAGCCAAAGGCATATAGCTCAAATTCCGTTGATTTTCTCGAACCTGGTCAGAGGGTTAATTACCTCTCCCTTCGCCACCACCGGAGAGAACGATCGGTCATATCATGGCCATCCCGCTACCGGGGCAGAACCACGCCGAACCGGGTTGCAATTTAAGGTTGCGCCAAGTGCAGTTGCCATCCGATTGGTCTGCATTGCATATGAGTCACTGACGGTCCGCGCGTTTGCGCCGGTTCGAACCGAACCGCAACCCGGACAAGAGACGGCGATTGCGTGGCGTAGCGTGTTGGCGCGTCCAGCCCCCGCAATCAAATTGGACGCCAGTGCATCCCAGTCCAATGGTCAAACGCTAGCAAGGCAGGTCGTCAGATTTGCTGAACGGGACGTTCTCAGACCTTGCGCTTCATCAAGCCGCGCGCCGGATCGTAACCCCAGTGGGCAAGCAACCCAAAGACGACGGTCGACCCGACGACCCACAGAAGCGCCCCCAAATTGAATTGCAGGTACAACAGAAAGCGGATCAGTTCGACCACATGGGTAAACGGGTTTAGCGCGCAGATACCATACAAAAGCTCTGAACTTTCGGCCATTTTCCACAGCGGGTAGAGCGCCGAAGACAGAAAGAACATCGGGAAAATGACAAAGTTCATCACGCCCGCAAAATTCTCCAGCTGGCGGACAAGGCTGGACAACACAAGGCCTAGCGCCCCCAGCATGAGACCGCCCAGAAACAGGCCCGGCAGCACGGCAACATAGCCCCAAAGCGGCATGGTGATGTCAAACAGCGCCGCGATTGCGAGAAAAGCATAGACCTGCAGAACGGAAATCGCGCTGGCCCCCAGCAGGCGGCAGAACAGCAGCCACCAGCGCGGCAGCGGGCTGGTCAACAGCAGTCGCATTGAACCCATTTCGCGGTCATAGACCAGTGACAGAGAGCTTTGCATACCGTTGAACAGCAGGATCATCGCGCACAGGCCGGGAACGATATAGGTCTCATAGGTGATATAGGTCTGATAGGGCGGGATGATCGACAGGCCCAGCGCCGCACGGAACCCGGCAGCAAAGATCAGCAGCCAAACCAGCGGGCGTACCAACGCCGACAGAAACCTTTCGCGCTGATGGATAAAGCGCAGGAATTCGCGCCCGACAATCGCGCGCAGGGCGATCAGCCACCCGCTCATACGGTGGTCCCCGTCTGGTTCAGGAACCAGTCCGACAGGCTTTGATCGCCGCGCACTCCACCCGCTTGACCGCTCGTCAGGATTTGCCCCTTGTGCAGTACAAGCAGATCGTCGGTGTCGCGCACCTCATCGGTCAGATGGGTCGTCCACAGCACGCACATCCCCTGCGCGGCCAGATCATGCACATGGGCGACGATCCCCGCGCGAGAGGACGCATCCAGCCCGACGGTGGGTTCATCCAGCAGCAGCACCTGTGGGTCATGCAGCAATGACCGGGCCAGTTCGGTGCGCCGTCTGTGGCCGCCGTTCAGCGCGCGGACCTTTTCATGTGCGCGTTCCGCCATATCCAGCCGCGCCAGCACGGTGTCGATCCGCGCATTCAACCCCTTGCGCGGCAGCCGGTGCAGCGCGGCGAAATAGGCAAGGTTCTGGCGCACGCTCAGATCCATATCCAGCGTCGGCTGTTGAAAAACCACGCCCAGCTTGGCCAGCGCCCGACCGGGCGCTTGGCGCATGTCATGCCCGGCAATGCGGATCGTGCCAGAGGGGGAGACCAACAGCCGGGTCAGCAGCGACACCAGCGTCGATTTGCCCGCGCCGTTGGGGCCAAGCAAAGCGCAAAAGCGGCCCTTCTGCAGATCGAAGGACACGCCATCCAGAGCCTGATTGGGACCATAGGCAAAGCTGAGATCCTGAACAAAAAGACCCTCTGTCATGGCTGACCTGCGGCTAGAAAAAGATCGTCGCTAAACACCATGTTCAGCGCCCTCCTCTTGCAACGTCGCGGGTTTGCCCGACAGGACCAGCGTGCGGTCGGCCAGCCGATCCGCCTCTGCCCGCGCGTGGGTCACAAAAAGGGTGGCGGGCTTTGCCTCGATGATCAAAGCCTCTGTGAGGGTCAGCATCTGCTCCGCCATCTCCGGGTCCAGCGACACGAACGGCTCGTCCATCACTAGAAATTCCGGCGATCCGGCAAAGGCTCGCGCCAGCGACAACCGACGTTGTTGCCCAAGGGACAACTGGCCGGGAAAGGCATCGTCGCGGCCCGACAGACCGACCCGCGCCAGCGCGGCGCGCGCGGCGTTCGCCCCCAGCGTCGGGCGCGCGATCAGCAGATTGTCGAGCGCGCTGCGCCAGGGCAGCAAGGTCGGTTCCTGAAAGACAATCGCCATATTGTCGGGGCGCGTCACGGTGCCCTCAAACCTTGTGTCGATCCCGACCATGATCCGCAAGATAGTGGATTTCCCAATGCCGGAAGGCCCCAACAACGCAACGGTTTCCCCCGGCCGAATGTCAAACCGCACCGGCCCCAGTACCTGCTGATCGCCAAAGTATTTTGAGGTGATGTCAGCCCGGATCACACGGTTCTCCACCGCCGGATGCGGCGTTCCCAAGGTTGCAGGACCAGCCATTCCACCGCCAACATCACAGCTATGAAGGACAGCGCATAGACCAGCACCATAGCCACATCAAACAGCTGAAAGTACAGGTGAATTTGGAAACCAACGCCGTTGGAACGGCCAAGAAATTCGACCACCAGAACGATTTTCCAGATCACCGCCACGCCGGACCGCGCTGCGGCGGTGATGAAGGGCGCCAATTGCGGCAGTGTGACGTGGCGCATCCGGGCCAGCCAGGACATCCGGTAGACCCGCGCTATCGCGTCCAGATCAGGATCAAGGGCGCGCGCGCCTTCGCGGATCACGGTGGCGACGTTGGGGATCTTGTTCAGCGTCACCGCCAGAATCGCGGCGGTCTCATTCAGGCCGATCCACAGGTAACACAGCACGATCAGGACCAGCGCGGGCAGGTTCAGAAAGATCACCAGCCACGGGTCCAGCCAGCGGTTCAGCGCCTCTGACCGCCCCATGGCAAGGCCCAGCGCGATGCCGATGGTCATTGCCAGTGCAAAGGCCCAGATCACCCGCAACAGCGTGGCGCCAAGGTGAAAGGGCAATTCGCCGGACCCGATTTCGCGCGCGGCGGGGGGGATAAGCGACCACGGCTGTGGCAGGACCGTCGGGTCCGCCGTCAGCGTGGCGCAAAGGATCCACAGCAGAAGCAGCCCGATGATCGACAGGATTGGCGTGGCCGCGTGCATGTCTTTCATCGGGCGATCTGCTTTAGTTCAGGTCGGCGAACAGACCGTCGGGCACGGTGGTGGCCTTACCGACCAGATCGGCGCCGCCAAGGTCATTCATCAGCGCCAGCATCTTGTTCGCGCCGTCGATGTCAACCGGACCGCGCGCAGGCGTACCTGCCAACCAGTCGGATTTGAGCTGGTCGAACTGGGCGTCGGTCTTGGCGTTCATGATCGGGCGGATTGCCTCCCATGCGGCGTCGTCGCTGGCCAGCAGATCCTTGGCGTCACGGCTGGCGTCATACAGCGCCTGCGCCAGACCGGGGTTCGCTGCCAGAAAGCTTTCCTTCATGTAGTAGCCCAGCAGCGGGGTGTCGGTGTTCAGCCCCAGCGCCTTGCCTGCCGTCTCGACCGAGATCACCTCTTCCATGCCGGCGGCTTTCATTTTGGCAAGGAAGTGCCAGAAGTTGATGGCCCCCTGCAGGTCGCCGCTGAGGCCCGATTTGAAGATCAGCGGCGGCGCGCCAAAGACCTGCTCTGTCTCGGCCTTCAGGTCCATGCCGTATTCCTGCTGCGCGTAGGCGCGCAGGATCAGCCATGATTTGTCCAGCGGACCACCGGCAATACCGATCTTGCCGCCTGCCAGATCCTTGAGCGAGGTGACGCCGCTGCCTTTTGGCGCGACCAACCCGCCAACCGCCTTGGAGTAGGGAACAAAGACATAGTCCTTGCCAGCAGCGCGCTGCCGCGCCACCCAGATCCAGTCGGCAACGGCCACATCCGCCTCTCCACCCTCGACAGCGACACGGGTTGCGCCATTGTCAGCATACGGCGCGATTTCGAGGTCAAAGCCATGCGCCTCGTCAAATCCCTGCTCGACGATGGTGGATAGTTCCCAATTCACGGTGCCGATTTTCAGCACGGCGGCGCGGATAACAGGCAGATCCTGAGAAAAGGCGGGAGCAGCAAGAAACATCGCCAAAACTGCGCAAGCGCCCCGGCGTGTGATGGATCGGATCATGTGATGTCTCCCGGTTGGCTTCTCGGACCTTGCGGTCGGTTTGGTACATTGTGGGCATTGTTGCACCGCTGACCATTGGCCTTTGGTCGCGGCTGCGGTGGCTATTCGGCGCGACGGCTGACCTCATTCAGGTCTGCGTCCAGTTCGATGTCGAACTGATGGCCGCCCTCGCAGATGACATCGTCCAGATCATATCCGCCATCCTCCATCTCGATATCGTGAGGGTCCATCTGGCACTTCATATCGGCCAGAACGGCGGTGATCTTGTCTACGGTATCCTGAGGGATCGCGTCGCCATCCGCAAAGGACGGAGCGGCAATGAACACTGCAAAGGTCAAGGCTAGGGTACGGGTCATATCTGAAGGCTCCGGTGGGTTACTGAATGCTGATGCGGATCTGCTGGGTTTCGCCGGTCGATCCGGGAATGCGCAGGATGTGAGTGCCGGGTTTGATGGCGACAAACGACAACTCCGCCACGCCTTCCGCGTCAAATTCGATCGAGTCTATGGCCATCGGGCGAATTTCGATCTGGTTGATGACAATCTCATTCATCCAGATCGCGCGAAAAAACTCTGACCCCGTGATGGCCAGTTCAGCGGATCCGTCGGAGGTGATGATCATCTTGTAGTAAGCCCCGGATTGCAGGGTCACGTCCTCGCCCAGCGGCTGACCAGAGGAGAGTGTCAGTTGGATCGGCTCTCCCCGGTTGCAAGAAGCCAGCAGCCCGGCAAAGCCGAGATCATCACACAAAGGCGCCGCAATGACAGGGGTGGCAAGGCCGCATGAAAGGGCGGCAGCAGTCAGAAACTTCATCAGGTTCTCCTATACTTGAGGGTCATGGCCATGCTGCGAGTTGGCTGGCCGACTTGTGCCGTTCTGATCGCCTTTTCTCGGGCGACATCGGGAAAAATGTTGGATTGCGGACATGTGGGGAAAAGCGTGGCGCGTCGGGGCGACAACCGGGTTCATCCACGCCGCGGAGCGACATTACCGCCAAAAGCGGAGCGATCATCCGTTGCATTACCCCCTCCCTTCCCCGCCTCGTCGTCTCGGGTGTGTCGATGTCATCCCAATCAAACCGGGGGCTTTTCGCAACCGGTACTTTTGGCCCGGTTGCGTGGATGACGGACAATGCCAGCGCAGTGAATTGGCGGCGATTGCCAGCAGTTTCAGGCCCGCAATGACCTTGCCGCGCGCCTGTTGATTCGCGCGTTGGGCGCACCGCTGTCTTTCGGACCGGTTTGGCAATTCAACGTCTGGACGTTGCAGACCGTAGACGACCCTGCCTTGAAAGGAGGTTGAGGACAGGGGTCATGCTCTTCAAATGCCAGTAGTCAGCGCCCCATCCAGCCGCCGTCCACCACCAGGATCTCACCGTTCACATAGTCCGACGCGGCAGAGGCCAGAAAGACCGCCGGTCCGGCAAAGTCCTGCGGCGTGCCCCAACGCCCCTGCGGAATCCGCGCAAGGATCGCCTCGGACCGGTCCGGATCGTCCTGCAGGGCCTGGGTGTTGTCGGTGGCGATATAGCCCGGCGCAATGGCATTCACGTTTACGCCTTTGCCCGCCCATTCATTGGCCAGCGCCTTGGTCAGCTGCCCAATCCCGCCTTTGGAGGCGGCGTAGCCCGGCACGGTGATCCCGCCCTGAAAACTCAGCAGCGAGGCGGTGAAGATGATCTTGCCCCTGCCCCGTTCAACCATCCCGCGCCCGATTTCACGGCTGAGGACAAACTGCGCCGAGAGGTTCACCTCAATCACCTCATCCCACCACTCGTCGGGATGCTCTGCCGCTGGCTTGCGCTTGATGGTGCCGGCGTTGTTGATCAGGATATCGGGCTTGATCCCATCCGCCTCGACCTGCGCAGCAAACCCCGTTACCGCCGCGCGGTCGGAAAAATCGCACTGGTATGGGGTGAACTTGCGCCCCAGCGCCGTCACCGCCTGTTCCACCTCGGACCCCGGCCGCATGGACGCACTGACACCCACAATGTCCGCGCCCGCCTGCGCCAAGGCTTTTGCCATGCTGCGGCCAATCCCGCGCTTGCAGCCTGTAACCAAAGCGGTCTTGCCGGTCAGGTCAAAGGATTTCAGGACAGTCATTCGCATTCTCCGATCTTGATCAGGGTCTTTCGGGCTGTCCGGCAGGCGTCAATTCTGATCATCCGTGCATGTCGTCATGCGCAGCCTGCAATCTTGCCCAGTCAAAGACCACCCCCGTCCCCGGGCTGTCCGGGGCGACCGCAAGGTGATCCTCGACCACCAGCGGGCGGGTCGTGTAGGTGTCGATGGGAAAGGAATGCACCTCGATCCAGCCGCCTTGCCCCTGACCGGACACAAGGCTGACGTGCAACTCCTGCATCCCGTGGCTGCAGACCGGAATGCCGTGGGCACGGCCCAATGCCGCCACCTGTAGCCAGCCGGTGATGCCGCCGCAGTTGGACGCATCCGGTTGCAGAAAGCTCAGACGTGCCTCCGCCACCGCGTATTCAAATTCATGAATCGTGTGCAGGTTTTCTCCCATCGCCAGCGGCATGCCGGTGGCGTCGGCGATCTGGCCATAGCCCTTGTAGTTGTCGGGGATGATCGGTTCCTCGAACCATGTGATATCATAGGGCGCAAAGGCCCGCGCCGCCGCGATCGCCTGATCCACTTCCATCGAATAATTGGCATCGACCATGAACGTCACATCCGGGCCGATCAGGTCACGCACCGCCTTGATGCGGACGACATCCTCGGCCAGCGTCGGCTGCCCGATCTTGATCTTCACACCGTTGAAACCACGGTCCAGATAGCCCCGAATGCTGTCCAGCAGCTTTGGCAATGGAAAGTTCAGGTCGATCCCGCCCGCATAGGCGCGGCATCGGTCCCCTGCCCCGCCCGCCATCTGCCACAGCGGCTGGTCCATGCGTTTGCCGCGCAGATCCCACAGCGCGATATCCACCGCCGAGATCGCAAATGACGCGATGCCCCCGCGCGCGACGTAATGCACATGCCATTGCATCGCGTCATACAGCGCCTCGACATCTTGCGCCGACCGACCGATCAGAAACGGCGCAAGGTCATGTTCGATCATCGCGGCAATCGCGCGCCCGCCCTTGCCGCCGGTATAGGTATACCCGGTCCCTTCGCTGCCGTCTTCCAGTGTGACCGTGGCGGTGATCAACTCGAAATGGGTATGGTCGCCGTGTTTGGCATCACTCAGCACCTCGGCCAGCGGCACATCGAACAGGCGGACGGTAACGCGCGCAATGCGATTGGCGGAATTTGAGTTCGTCATGTCAATGGCTCCGGTGAACTGACCGCACCAATATCAGGCAGTGACTGCATTCGACAGTCGGCAAGTCACATCGCCCCCGGCAGAAACGCTTTCAGCATCCTCCGAACTGCACAACGGATCACCCCGGCACCAACTGGAACCCCTACAAGCGTGTCCGCGTCGTCCCCTCCCTATTGCCCGTTCTTGGCACGGCGCACAGGCCCGCAAGGGTCAGATTAGGTACAGCGCGCGCCTCACGCGCGGAAGGCGCAGCCTAAGACGAAACCCGTTCGACATGTATTGCGTCAGCCCTTGAGGAACGCATTGCGGTCGATCAGGAACTTGTCGGACAATGGCAAGCTAGCCGCACCAAGCGCGCGCGCATCCCGCCCGATGCTGCCTTCGCGCAGGTCCGGCACTTCGATGCCCGGCACCCTGATCTCGTTCAGGCGACGCGTGGTTCGGGCGACCAATGTCGCGCGCACAGTGTCCGGCAACCATCCGTCGATCACCACGCTTTCAAAGTCGATCAGGCAGGATGCGGATAAGATCGCATAGGCAATCCCGTCAGCGGCATGGGTCATCCACGCATCCAGAACGCCGTCGGGCAAAACCCATTGGGCCGGGTTGTCCCAGATCATCCCGCTGTCACCGCCTGCATCGGTCACCAACTGTTCGAGCGAATATATGGACGCCACATCGACCAACTGGCTGACTTTGTCCCCCTTGATGCCAATTGGAATCGACGCCACGGCCGCCGCGTTGCCGCTGTGTCCGGTGAACACCGTATTGTCGATGACCAACCCACCGCCGACAAAGAAACCGACGAAGAAGTAAAGGAAATCTCGGGATTTGCTTTGATCGCCAAAGACCAGTTCGGCACCGCATGCCGCAGAGCCGTCATTGCGCAGGTAGACCGGAAAATCCCAGACTGCGGCAAGTTCGTCCGCGATCTTGCGGTCGCGCCAGGCCTCCATCTCCGCGGTGGGCAGGCCAAGCGGCTTGGCCCAGTCCCACAACCTGAACGGAATGGAGATGCCCAATCCAGCGACACGGGCGCGATGCTCTGGCGAAAGCTGGTCAAGCAAATGAGTTATCGCACCGTTTGCAAATTCGATCACGCCGTCGGGGGTAGGATAGCGATGGGCCAGGTGAACACGGTCTTCGACGCGGCCGTGGAAATCGGTCAATACCAAGTCCAGCGACCGACGCCCCACCTTGAGTCCCAGAAAGAACGCGCCATCGCGCGCCAAACTCATTGGAACCGACGGCTGGCCGACTTTTCCGCGCACCGGATTGCCCTTTTTCAGCAAGCCTTCTTTTTCAAGCGCGCGCATGATGACCGAAACGGTTTGTGCGGACAGTCCGGTCAGGCGGGCGATTTCGGCCTTGGGCAGCGGTCCGAATTGCCGGATCAACGACAGGACCAACCGTTCATTATGGGCCCGAACGCCGCTCTGGTTAGAGCCGCGCACTCTGTCTGACGGCAGGGTCACCGGATCGCCGTCTAGCCGGTTGCTGTCCATGTTGTTCCTTCCGGAGGCATTGAGTGACGCGCGTCCTGTCTGGTCAGGTTTCCTCTTTCGGCGTCAACTGTCAATAATAAATAACGCGAAGTGATTTATATTGACACAAGCCGCCCGAATCGGCTTTCTGGATGATGGAGGGTCGGCGTTTATCCCGGCTCTTGGGTCCGCTTGAACTGCCGCGTCGGACCCCGCGGAATTTGGGAGGATAACATGAAAACGCTTCTGACTGGCACGGCCATTGCCCTGACCGCCGCCACCCTGGCAACCGGCGCAAGCGCCGCCAGCCATTCGATCAGCGCGTGCCTGATCACCAAAACAGACACCAACCCATTCTTCGTAAAGATGAAGGAAGGCGCGACTGCCAAGGCCGAGGAACTTGGCATCGAGCTGAAATCCTTTGCCGGAAAGATTGACGGCGATCACGAAACACAGGTTCAGGCCATCGAAACCTGCATCGCGGATGGGGCCAAGGGCATTCTGCTGACCGCCTCCGACACCTCATCGATCGTTCCGGCCGTACAACAGGCGCGAGACGCCGGCATCCTTGTCATCGCACTGGACACACCGCTGGAGCCGATCGGCTCTGCCGACGCGACCTTTGCCACCGACAACTTTCTGGCGGGCGAACTGATCGGAAAATGGGCCGCGGGCAAGCTGGGCGATGCTGCCGCCGACGCCAAGATCGGCATGCTGGATCTGGCCGTATCGCAGCCGTCCGTCGGCGTTCTGCGCGATCAGGGGTTCCTGACCGGGTTTGGGATTGACGTCATGGATGTCACCAAGTGGGGCGATGAAACCGATCCGCGCATCGTCGGCAACGACGTGACGCAGGGCAACGAAGAGGGCGGTCGCCGCGCGATGGAGAACCTGCTGGCGCAGGACCCAATGATCAACGTGGTCTACACCATCAACGAACCCGCAGCCGCCGGGGCCTATGAGGCGCTGAAATCCATCGGACGCGAGAACGATGTTCTGATCGTGTCGGTCGACGGTGGCTGCCCGGG
This sequence comes from Antarctobacter heliothermus, assembly GCF_002237555.1. Taxonomy (NCBI): domain Bacteria; kingdom Pseudomonadati; phylum Pseudomonadota; class Alphaproteobacteria; order Rhodobacterales; family Roseobacteraceae; genus Antarctobacter; species Antarctobacter heliothermus. The sequence continues at coordinate 774,936 of NZ_CP022540.1, forward strand.
CGTCATGAACGTGGCCGATGGCGTGATCGGCGCGACCTCTCAGCAGTATCCGCTGCTGATGGCGTCGCTGGGCATCGAGGCGATCAAGAAATGGGCTGACGAAGGCGTCAAACCAGAGCCGAGTGAAGGCAAGAACTTCTTCGACACCGGCGTGTCGCTGGTCACTGACCAGCCGGTCGATGGCGTCGACTCGATCTCTGTCCAGGAAGGTACGGAGCGTTGCTGGGGCTGATGCCGAACTTCTGAACAATCGCGAAGGGGCGGTAGCCGCCCCTTCGTCATGGACGCGTTGCCGCCTTGTCGCCTAGGCTGGCTCCAAACGCGCAACAGAACGCACCCACATACTTGATCTGGGAGGATCCCACATGACCGAGTCTGCCTCGAAGGGGTCGGACTACGAATCGTCGTTGTCCGCAGCCACCAATCAGGTCGCCGAGTTCGAAAAGCCCCAAGGTTTTGTTCACAAGGTGCAAAACGCCTTACACACGAATCCAGCCCTTGTTCCGCTCATCGTCCTTGTAATGTCCATCGTGGTCTTTGGCGTATTGCTGGGGTCCAAGTTCTTTTCGCCCTTCGCGCTGACCTTGATCCTGCAGCAAGTTCAGATCGTTGGCATCGTGGCAGCGGCGCAATCGCTGGTGATCCTGACCGCAGGCATCGACCTGTCTGTGGGTGCGATCATGGTCATGAGTTCGGTCGTGATGGGGCAGTTCACCTTTCGCTATGGCATCCCGCCGTTCATCTCGGTGATGTGCGGTCTGGCGGTTGGCACTGGCATCGGCGCGATCAACGGTTTGCTGGTCACCCGGATGAAACTGCCGCCCTTTATCGTGACGCTGGGCATGTGGCAGATCGTTCTGGCCGCCAACTTTCTGTATTCAGCAAACGAAACCATTCGCTCTCAGGACATCGAACAGAATGCCGCGATCCTGCAGTTCTTTGGTACAACCCTGCAATTGGGCAGCGCGCGCCTGACCTATGGTATCATCTTCATGCTGTTGCTTTTTGGCGTACTGACCTATGCGCTGACGCAAACGGCGTGGGGACGACACGTCTACGCGGTAGGCGATGACAAAGAAGCAGCCGAACTGTCGGGCATGGAGGCGAACAAGGTTCTTGTGTCCGTTTATGCACTGTCTGGCCTGATCTGTGCCTTTGCTGGCTGGGCCCTGATCGGGCGCATCGGGTCGGTCTCTCCGACCTCGGGGCAACTGGCCAACATCGAATCCATCACCGCCGTGGTGATCGGGGGCATCTCGCTGTTCGGTGGGCGTGGCTCTGTTTTGGGGTCGCTGTTCGGGGCGCTGATTGTCGGCGTGTTCACCTTGGGTCTGCGCCTGATGGGGGCGGATGCGCAATGGACCTACCTGCTGATTGGCGTACTGATCATCGCTGCGGTCTCTGTCGATCAATGGATCAGAAAGGTTTCGGGATAATGTCTGTGCAACCCATCGTTCAAGGCCGCGGGATCGTGAAGCGTTACGGCCACGTCACCGCCATCGACCATTCGGATTTTGACCTTTACCCGGGTGAGGTGCTGGCCGTGATCGGAGACAACGGCGCCGGCAAATCCTCGATCGTCAAGGCGATCTGCGGCGCGGTTCAGGCCGACGAAGGCGAGATCAAGATCGAGGGCAAGCCGGTGCATTTCACCTCACCGCTGCAAGCCCGTGAAATGGGGATCGAGATCGTCTATCAGCAGCTTGCCCTGTCGCCATCGCTATCCATTGCCGACAACATGTTTGCGGGGCGTGAGCTACGCAAACCCGGATTTATGGGCACGGTCTTTCGCCAACTCGACAAGAAGGCGATGGAAAAGTTCGCCCGGGACAAACTGACCGAACTGGGCCTGATGACTGTCCAATCAATCAATCAAGCGGTCGAAACGCTATCGGGCGGCCAGCGTCAGGGCGTGGCAGTGGCGCGGGCTGCAGCCTTTGCCCGCAAGTTCATCATCATGGATGAACCGACCGCAGCGCTTGGTGTCAAGGAAAGTCGCCGTGTGCTGGAACTGATTCAGGACGTGCGATCAAAGGGCATTCCGATCATTCTGATCAGCCATAACATGCCGCATGTCTTCGAGGTGGCGGACCGCGTCCACATCCACCGGCTGGGCAAACGGCACGCGGTGGTCGATCCGGCCAAGATCTCGATGTCGGATGCGGTTGCGATCATGACCGGCGCGATGGATCCACCGCCAATTGAAGAGCAACAGCTTACGCCCAAGGCCGCAGCATAGCGCTATATCGGCGGTCCGCCTTCGGACGGGCCGCCCTTGACTGGCACCACCTTGCAACAGCAAACGAGACGAAAACACTAATCACAAATCGGGTCTAGCCTTTGGCACACAACTACTGTTAGCGATAACAGGCGCACCACGGTCAGCGGGAGGACCGGTCGATGGCGCGCGTCACGCGGCCCGATAGACAGGACAGGACCGACCCTATGAAAGAAGAAATTCTCGCGCATCTGCGCTATTCGCTCGGCAAGGATGCTGAACACGCCGCGCTGTATGACTGGCGCATGGCCCTTTCGCTCAGCCTGCGCGACCGAATGGTAGACTCCTGGTATCAAAGCACCAAAGCCAGCTATACGGGCCACAAAAAGCGGGTCTACTATCTTTCGATGGAATTCCTCATCGGTCGCCTGATCGAGGACGTCGCTGCCAATATCGGCCTTACGGACGAAGCACGCGCCGCCGTGACAGAACTGGGTCAGGACTATGACATCCTGGTTCATGACGAACCCGACGCAGCCCTTGGCAACGGTGGCCTTGGGCGCCTTGCCGCCTGTTTCATGGACAGTCTGGCCACGCTGGGCATTCCGGCGATGGGCTATGGCATCCGCTATGAACATGGACTGTTCGAGCAGGACTTTGTCGAAGGCCAGCAGATCGAAAAACCGGAAACCTGGCTTGCACAGCGTCACGCCTGGGAATTCGAACGCCCGGAAGTCAGCTACAAGATCGGTTTTGGCGGTCATGTGCAGCATCACGAAGGCAAGGCCAAATGGCACCCGCATGAAACCGTACTGGCGACAGCGTTCGACACGCCGGTTGTCGGCTGGCAGGGCCGTTGGGGCAACACATTGCGCCTGTGGTCGGCGCGGCCGCAGAAGGAGTTCGACCTCGCCAGCTTTAACCGTGGCGATTATTTGGCTGCCAGCCGGTCAGAGGCGCTGGCGCGCACGATTTGCCGCGTCCTTTATCCGGACGACACCACCGAAAGCGGCAAGGAACTGCGGCTCAAGCAAGAGTATTTCTTTACCGCCGCCTCGATTCACGATCTTTTGCGCCGGTTCTTTATCGATCATGACGACATTCGCGCCCTGCCTGATGCCGCCGCGATCCAGCTGAACGACACGCATCCCGCGATCGCCGGGCCGGAACTGGTCCGTATCCTTGTCGATATCCACGGACTGGAGATGGCGGAGGCAATCGAACTGGCCCGCCGCTGCCTGGGCTATACCAACCACACGCTGCTGCCAGAGGCGCTGGAACGCTGGCCCGAATGGCTGCTGGGCCGTGTCCTGCCCCGGCATCTGGAAATCATCCGTTCGATTGAAGACTCCCAGCAGTCGCACCACCCCGACAGCCCACGCATCCTTGACCACGGCAACGTCAACATGGGTGAGCTTGCGTTTATCATGGCGCATAAGGTCAACGGCGTCTCGGCTCTGCATACCGATTTGGTCAAATCGACCGTCTTTGCCGATCTGCACCGCATCCACCCGAACCGCATCGTGAACCAGACTAACGGCATCACGCCGCGCCGCTGGCTGTATGAATGCAACCCCGCCCTGTCGAAACTCATCACGCGTGAGATCGGCGATGCCTGGCCCGCAGATCTGGACCAGCTCAGCCGGCTTCGGGACCGCAGTGGTGATCATGGCTTTTTGCAGGAGTTCATGGCGGCCAAGCGCGTTAACAAGGAACGCCTGTCGAACTGGGTTCAGGAACACTGCGGCATCGCCATCGACCCCGATGCCATGTTCGACGTGCAGATCAAGCGCATCCACGAATACAAACGCCAGTTGATGAACATCCTGGAAACCATCGCGTTCTGGAATGAGATTCACGCCAACCCGAACGGCAACTGGACTCCGCGCGTCAAAATCTTTGGGGGAAAGGCGGCACCGGGCTACCATGTCGCCAAGCAGATCATCCGCCTGATCAACGACGTTGCTGGCGTGCTCAACAACGACCCGGTGACCAAGGACCTGCTCAAGATCGTATACCCGCCCAACTACAACGTGACGATGGCCGAAATGCTGATCCCGGCGGCGGACCTCAGCGAACAGATCTCGACCGCAGGCAAAGAGGCATCCGGCACCGGCAACATGAAGTTCGCCCTGAACGGCGCGCTGACCATCGGCACACTGGACGGTGCCAACGTCGAAATCCGTGACCATGTGGGGCCTGAAAACTTCTTCCTGTTTGGCCTGACCGCCGCCGAAGTAACAGAGCGGCGCAGCCACCACGGCTATGCCCGCGCTGCCATCGAACAAAGTCCGCGTATGCAAAAGGTGCTCGCCCAGATCGCCGAGGGACGTTTCTCACCAGAGGAGCCCAGCCGCTACCACGATCTGGTCGGCAATCTGTGGGATCACGACCATTTCCTCGTGTCCTGCGATTTCGACACTTATTTCGATATGCAGCGCCGCGCCGACGAAGCCTTTACTCAAACGTCGTCATGGGCTGCAATGGCGTTGAACAACACTGCCGGTGTCGGCTGGTTCTCATCGGACCGTACGATTCGCGGTTACGCGCGCGATATCTGGAATGTCGGCAGCGCCATCGATGGCGAATTGGAGCAGAGCGCATGACAGCCCCCCTAGACCAATCAACCGCACGCCAGATCGTCGAAGGCCGCCACGGCGACCCTTTTTCGGTTCTTGGACAGCACACCTTGCCGGATGGCACACAATCGGTGCGCGTCTTTCGCCCGAACGTGGATCTGGTCGAGGTGCTGGCCAGTGGCAGCGATCTGGTCTTGGGGACACTTACTCCGGTAGACGGCGCTCCGGATCTGTATGAGGGCATCTTGTCGGGCGTTTCCGGGCGTTTCGACTATCGATTGCGGCTGTCCAACGCCGACGCGACCTGGGTAGAGGAAGACGCCTACGCCTATGGGCCAATCCTGGGCGAGATGGACGAATACCTGCTGGGCGAAGGCACGCACGGCCAGTTGTGGCGTGCGCTTGGGGCGCATCTTACCGCCTTGGGCAGTGCGCCGGGTGTGCATTTTGCGGTCTGGGCGCCCAATGCGTCACGCGTGTCTGTTGTCGGCAGTTTCAACGACTGGGACGGGCGACGCCATGCCATGCGCCGCCGCGGCGATACCGGCATCTGGGAAATCTTTGTCCCCGGTGTGAGCGAAGGCGCAGTCTACAAATACGAACTTCTGGACGCCAACGGACAGCTTTTGCCTCTCAAGGCCGATCCGGTTGGATTTGGGTCCGAGGTGCCGCCTCTCACCGCCTCTGTCGTGCGCGACCTGACCCAATTCGGCTGGCAGGACCACGCATGGATGGCGACCCGCTGGCAAAAACACCGTATCGATCAGCCGGTCTCGATCTATGAGGTCCATTTGGAAAGCTGGCGGCGCGTCCCCGAGGACGGCAACCGGTCGCTGAGCTACCGCGAAATGGCAGACCAACTGGTCCGTTACGCCGCCGACATGGGGTTTACCCACATCGAACTGACGCCAGTCTCTGAGCATCCCTTTGGCGGTTCGTGGGGCTATCAACCCGTTGGCCTATATGCGCCCACGTCGCGGTTTGGCTCGCCGGACGACTTCCGTGCGCTGGTCGAGGCAACCCATGAGGCCGGGCTGGGCCTGATCATCGACTGGGTGCCGGGCCATTTCCCGACCGACGCACATGGCCTTGCACAGTTTGACGGCACCGCCCTGTATGAGCACAGCGATCCGAAAGAAGGGTTTCACCCGGACTGGAACACGCTGGTCTACAACTATGGCCGTTCCGAAGTGTCCAACTTTCTGATCGCCAACGCCCGCTACTGGCTGGAAGAATTCCACATCGACGGGCTGCGCGTGGATGCGGTCGCCTCGATGTTGTACCGCGACTATTCCCGCAAAGAGGGCGAATGGGTGCCCAATGAACACGGCGGCCGCGAGAACCTTGAGGCGATTTCCTTCCTGCGGCGCATGAACGAACAGGTCTACGGCATGCATCCCGACGTGATGACGCTAGCCGAGGAAAGCACCGCCTTTCCCGGTGTCAGCGCGCCAACATCCCATGACGGGCTTGGTTTTGGGTTCAAGTGGAACATGGGCTGGATGAACGACACTCTGCGTTACATGTCCGAGGATCCGATCAACCGGAAATACCATCACGACAAGATGACCTTTGGTCTGCACTACGCCTTTACCGAAAACTTTGTGCTGCCGATCAGCCATGACGAAGTGGTACACGGCAAGGGATCGTTGTTGGGACGGATGCCGGGCGACGACTGGCAGCGCTTTGCCAACCTGCGCGCCTATTTTGGCTTCATGTTCGGCCATCCGGGCAAGAAGCTGTTGTTCATGGGCTGCGAATTTGCACAGCCCGAAGAGTGGAACCACAACCAGAGTCTGGACTGGCACCTGCTGGACGACGACCGGCACAAGGGCATGCAAAGCCTCGTGCGGGATCTGAACGGCCTTTATCGTGAGACGCCCGCGCTGCATCAGTTGGACAGCAAGGCCGAAGGCTTTCGCTGGATCGACGGCGGCAACGCGGCAGACTCGATCTTTGCCTGGGTCCGTTTGGGTGAGGATGGTGAGGCGCCGGTTCTGGTGGTGTCTAATTTCACACCTGTCACGCGCACGGACTACCGGATCGGCGTGCCAGCCGCAGGTCACTGGCAGGAGCGCCTGAACACCGACGCGCCGGTTTACGGCGGCAGCGGACAGGTCAACGGCGGCGGTGTCACCGCCGACCCGGAGGCCTCACACGGCTGCGACCATTCGATCAAGATAACCGTACCGCCTCTGGCGACGGTGTTCTTCAAACTGTCCGCAGTGGAATAAACAGACACCTGATCACGGGGGAGGATCACATGCACAACGACAGGTTCACGCTGGCCCAGCAAACGATGGCCTATGTCCTTGCGGGTGGGCGCGGGTCGCGCCTCAAGGAAATGACCGATATTCGGGCAAAGCCTGCGGTCTATTTCGGTGGCAAGACACGGATCATCGACTTTGCGCTGTCCAATGCGGTCAACTCCGGCATTCGCCGAATTGGCGTTGCGACCCAGTACAAGGCGCACAGTCTGATCCGCCACCTGCAACGCGGCTGGTCCTTTTTCCGGGCCGAACGCAACGAGGGGCTGGATATCCTACCCGCGTCACAGCAACTGGACGAAGAGAACTGGTACAAGGGCACCGCCGACGCGGTGACGCAAAACGTTTCGATCATTCGGGGATACGGTCCGAAATACATCCTGATCCTGGCAGGGGACCATATCTACAAGCAGGATTATTCGTTCATGATCGAACAGCATGTCAGTTCGGGTGCCAAGGTGACCGTGGGCTGTATCGAGGTGCCGCGCGAAGAGGCCAAGGGCTTTGGCGTTATGGCAGTAGACGAGACCGACAAGATCCTGGAGTTCGTCGAAAAACCGGCCGAACCGCCCACCATGCCCGGCGATCCGACCCGCTCTCTGGCATCAATGGGCATCTATGTCTTCGAGACCGAATTCCTGTGCGATCTGCTGGAAGCCGATGCAAGGAACCCCGACTCGTCCCATGATTTCGGCAAGGACATCATCCCCGGCCTAGTGGCCACAGGGGATGCTGTGGCGCATCCCTTTGGCCGCTCCTGCGTCATGTCCGGGCTGGAGAAAAAGCCCTACTGGCGCGATGTCGGCACACTGGACGCCTATTGGCAGGCCAACATCGACCTGACGGATTTTGAGCCGGAACTGGATATCTACGCCACCAACTGGCCGATCTGGACCTATTCCGAACTGACCGCCCCGGCCAAGTTCATCCACAACGAAGAGGGGCGGCGCGGGCTGGCCGTGTCCTCGATGGTGTCGGGTGGATGCATCATCTCGGGGTCATCACTGGAACGCTGCCTGATGTTCACCGGGGTCAAAACGCATTCTTATGCACAACTTGAGGGCGTCGTTGCCCTGCCCTACGCAGAGGTCGGCCGCCACGCCAGCATCAAGAACGCTATCATCGACCGGGGGGTCAAGATTCCCGAAGGTTTGATCGTCGGTGAAGATGCCGAACTGGACGCCAAGCGGTTCCGCCGAACAGAAAACGGCGTCTGCCTGATCACGAACGAGATGATACACAAGCTGGAGTTGTGACATGAAGGTGCTGATGGTCACCTCGGAATGCGCACCCTTCGTCAAGACGGGGGGCCTCGCCGATGTGGCGGGTGCTCTGCCAAGCGCACTGGCGGCGCTGGGGGTCGAGGTCAAGACCGTCTTGCCCGCTTACCCCGCCCTGTTCCCGCTGCTGGCACAGGGCAAGGAAGTGGCCAGCTTTGGTGATCTGCCCGGCGGCTCTGGTCGGCTGGTCGAGATCACAGCAGAGGGCGTAAATCTGTTGCTGCTGGACGCGCCCCAACTGTTTGATCGTCCCGGCGCCCCCTACACCGGCCCCGATGGCAAGGACTGGACGGACAATCACATCCGGTTCGCGGCTCTGGCGCAGGCCGCCGCGCGGATCAGCTTTGACGGGTTGTCCGGATGGGTGCCGGATGTTGTTCATGCCCATGACTGGCAGGCCGGGCTGACGCCGGTCTACCTGCGGCAGGACGGGCGCACGCCGCCCGCATCTATCATCACGATACACAACATCGCCTTTCAGGGCCGGTTCGGTCCACATGTCATGGGCGATCTGCAACTGAGCAGCGACTGGTTTCATCCCGACGGGCTGGAATACTATGGCGACGTGAGTTTTCTGAAGGCCGCGCTGGTCTATGCCGACCAAATCACGACCGTCAGCCCAACCTACGCGCGTGAGATCCTGACACCTAAATTCGGCATGGGTCTGGATGGCGTGCTCAACAAGCGTGCCAATGCACTGTCCGGCATCCTGAACGGTATAGATCTGGACGCCTGGAACCCGAAGACGGACCCCGCGTTGGCCGCGCCCTATGGCGTGAAAACGCTGACCGCCAAAGCCAAGAACCGGGCCGAGGTGGCAAAACGGCTGGACCTAGACCCGGACCACGATGGCCCGTTGTTCTGCGTCGTCAGCCGGTTGACCCTACAAAAGGGGCTGGATGCGCTGGCCGGTGCGCTGCCCGGACTGATTGAGGGCGGCGGACAACTGGCGCTGCTGGGATCGGGCGATCCGATACTGGAGCAGGCCTTTCAACAGGCCGCCAAACGGTTTCCGGGCCGGATCGGCGTTCACATCGGCTATGACGAGGCATTTTCGCATCTGATACAGGCAGGCGCGGATGCCATCCTGATCCCATCGCGGTTTGAACCCTGCGGTCTGACGCAACTGTATGGATTGCGCTATGGCACCCTGCCGGTGGTTGCGCGGACCGGCGGATTGGCCGATACGGTGATCGACGCCAACCACGCGGCTCTTGCCGCCGAGGTGGCAACCGGGTTTGTCTTTGACGACGTGTCTGTGGACGGAATCGGTGCGGTCCTTGACCGCGTGTTTGACGCCTACAGGAACCGCACGCTTTGGCAAAAAATGCAGACCGCAGCGATGCGGCAACCCGTGGGCTGGGAAAACTCGGCCCGCAAATATGTCCAGATGTACGAGACACTGATCGCATGAATTCGACGGCCCGCGGCCCCCACCGGATCTCCTCTGGCAGATCCACCCCTCTGGGCGCGGTCTTTGACGGCGAAGGCACGAATTTCGCGCTGTTTTCCGACCATGCCCATCAGGTGGACCTCTGCCTATTTTCGCCTGACGGCAAGACCGAGCTGCAACGCCTGCCCCTGCCCGAACGCAGCGGTGCGGTCTGGCATGGCTACGTCCCCGAACTGCGGCCCGGCGCGCTATATGGATACCGGGTTCATGGCCCCTTCGCGCCCGAGCGCGGCCATCGATTTAATCCCAACAAGCTATTGCTTGATCCCTACGCGCGGATCTTGCACGGCAACTTCACCACCAATCCCGAAACCTTTGGCTATGCCGTCGGCACCAGCGAAGGGGATCTGTCGTTCAGCACCTCCGACAGCGCGCCGCACGTCCCCAAGGCCGTTGTCTGGGATCCTGCCGATTTTCCGCCCGATGCCAAGGGATTGAAACGCGGCTGGGACGGCACACTGATCTACGAGGCCCACGTCAAAGGCAGCACGATCCGCCACCCCGATGTGCCCAAGGATCTGCGCGGCACCTATGAGGGGTTGGCCTCGCAGCCGATGCTGGATCATCTCACCCGTCTTGGCATCACCACGGTGGAGCTGTTGCCGGTGCAGGCGATCCGGTCTGAGAACGCGCTGACCGCGCGCGGGTTGGTAAATCACTGGGGCTACAACACTGCCGCCTTTTTTGCGCCTGAACCGCGCTACCTTGGCCCCGCAGGTGTCGCCGGGTTCCGCACGATGGTCGAGCGGTTCCACAACGCCGGGATCGAGGTGATCCTTGACGTGGTCTACAACCACTCCGCCGAGGGCGATCATCTGGGGCCAACCTTTGGTTTTCGCGGGCTCGACAATGCGTCCTACTACCGGCTGGTCGAGGGGCAACCGCGATTTTACGTCAACGACACCGGCACCGGCAACACGTTGAACGTACAGCACCCCTTTGTCCTGCGGATGGTACTGGACAGCCTGCGTTTCTGGGTGGAATGCATGGGCGCGGACGGCTTTCGGTTTGATCTTGCCACCACCATCGGACGGGAAAAACACGGGTTTGACCGGCATGGCGGTTTCATGGATGCACTGCGCCAAGATCCGGTGCTGAGTCAGGTCAAACTAATCGCAGAACCTTGGGATCTGGGCCCCGGTGGTTACCGCCTTGGGCAGTTTCCACCGGAATTTGCCGAATGGAACGACCGTTTTCGGGACACGCTGCGGCGGTTCTGGCGCGGCGATGGCCATGCGGCGCAGGATCTTGGCTCTGCCCTGTTGGGCACCGCCGACCTGTTTGACACCCGTGGGCGGCGCGCTTGGTCCTCTGTCAACTTTGCCGCCGCGCATGACGGGTTCACGCTGGCCGATGTCACGTCTTACGCGCTGCGGCACAACCACGCCAACGGCGAGGGCAACCGGGACGGGCACCACGCCAATCATTCCGACAATTTCGGGGTTGAGGGTGAAACCGATGACGCCGACATCCTTGCCGCCCGCCAACAGCGCCGCCGCAACATGCTGGCCACAGTACTGCTGTCGCAGGGCACACCGATGATCCTTGCCGGCGACGAAGGCGGCAACAGTCAGGGCGGCAACAACAATGCCTATTGCCAGGACAATGAGATCAGCTGGCTGGACTGGGACACGATGGATACGGACCAGATCGCGTTCACGGAGGCCCTGTCTCGCTTTCGCAAGGACCATGGAGCGCTGCGCCAGTCGCGGTTCCTGCATGGGGTAGAGCGTACGGACAGCCAGCCCGATGTCGAGTGGCGCGCCTTTGACGGCAGCGCGTTGAACTGGCGCGATCCGGGCCTGTCCAGCCTTTGCCTACTGCTGCGTGGGTGCGCCGAAAGCCCGGCGAGTTGCGCTGATGCCGAAGAAGTCTTGCTGGTCTTCAACCGTGAAGGCGCGCCTCAGACGCTGCAACTGCCGACGCCAGAAGCGGGCAATTGGCGGCGTGAGATCGACACCTCGACTGCGGCGCAGACGCCGATAGAGATCACCGAGGCGACCGTGACGGTCGCCGCGTTCAGTGTCGCGGGCTTTGTCCGCTTTCCGGAGAGCCAGACATGATCGCCCCCGACGACGCATTGCGCCAATTGGCGCGGGCCTACGGTGTCCACCTTGGGTTCCACGACCTTCAGGGGGCAGAGCATGGCGCATCACCCGACACGCTGCGAGCGCTTCTAGGCGGCATGGGAGTCGACGCCTCAACTGAGGCCGCTGTTATAGAGACGCTGGCCGAAAGTCAGGCGCACCGGGATGAGGCCCATGTCCCGGACGAGATCATCGCCACCGCAGGCACGCGCGTCTCCTTGCCGGTTTCGGCCCCCTGCGACTGGATGGTGTTGGACGAAAGCGGTGCCGAGGTGATGGCCGGGCGCGCCGGGAACAGCATCGACCTTGACCCATTGCCGGTCGGGTATTTCACCCTGCACGCCGCAACGCCGGACCGCCGGACCGAATCGCTGGTGCTGTCCGCGCCGCAACATGCGCCAACCGTGCCGGATGTGACCGGACGCGCCAAAGGTTGGGGAGTTTGCGGCACGCTGTACGGGCTGCGGTCGGGGCACAATGGCGGCCTTGGCAGCTACGCCGATCTGCCCGCCGCCCTGCGGGCCTTGGCCAAATGCGGAGCACAATTCTTTGGTCTGAATCCGATCCACGCCCTGGGCTGGGCCGCGGACGAAATGATCAGCCCCTATTCGCCGACGCACCGGGGTTTTTTCAGCACCGATCACATTGCGCCGCGAGCCGGCCTAGGCCCCACCCCCAAGGGCGATCTGGTCGATTACCCCACCTTTCGTCGCCGCCAGCGCGCCGCGCTGCGCGCAGAATACGCCCGGTTTGACGCCACACCCGCACCTGAGCGGAAGGCATTTCAGGTGTTTCGTGCCCAAGGCGGCCCGGTGCTGGACACCTTTGCGCAGTTTGAGGCGCTGAGCGCGACCCATGGTGAGGATTTCCGCAAGTGGCCCGAGGCCCTGCGCAAACCGGGCGCAGAGGCGGCGCGGGCGGCCTCGGCGGATGTGGGGTTCCACCAATGGCTGCAATGGCGGGCTGAAAGGCAGATCGACACCGCGCAGGCGGCTGCGCTGGACGCGGGGATGGATTTTGGCCTGTACCTTGATCTTGCCGTGGGCGCGCGTCCCGGCGGGGCCGAGGTGTGGATGCACCGCGATACCATCGCGCAAGGCGTTTCCATCGGAGCGCCACCGGATCATCTAAATCCCGAAGGCCAGTCCTGGAACCTGGCTGCCCATGCGCCCGCGCGGCTGCGCGCGGCGCAGTACAAACCGCTGCGCGCCATGCTGCGCAAGCTGATGGCCAAGGCGGGTATCCTGCGGGTGGATCACGCACTGGGCCTGCTGCGCAGTTTCTGGATTCCTGACGACGGCAGCCCCGGCGGCTATGTCTCACAGCCGTTTGACAGCCTGCTGGCCGTCATCGCAATCGAGGCGGCGCAGGCGCGCTGTGTTGTGGTGGGGGAGGATCTGGGCCTTGTGCCCGACGGCTTCCGTGAAAAGCTGAACGGCGCGGGCCTGCTCAGTTATGCAGTCTGGCAATATGAGACGCCCGGCGACGGGCAACTGTGCCCGCCGCGCGATCTGCGACCCTTTGCGCTGGCCTGTTTCGGCACCCATGACACGCCAACGATAAAGGGGTTCTGGTACGGGCAGGACATCGCATGGTGGCAACGCATGGGGTGGCTGTCGGGCGGAGAGACCAGCGCGCGGCACGACCTGCGCGCGCGGCAACGCCAAGGTTTGCGCGCCATGTGCGACCTGCCGCCACTCGCCACTCCAGAAACGATTGCCGCGTCTGTTCAGGCGAAACTGTGTACCGCGCCCTCGGCGTTGGTGGCGCTACAGCTCGACGACCTGCTGGGTGGACTGGAGGCACAGAACCTGCCTGGCACCGTTGACCAGCACCCAAACTGGCGCCGTCGGAATCCCGTCACTGTCGAACGGCTATCTGAGGCATTGCCCGCTGACCGTATCCGCGCTTTCATGCCCGCAGACCGCAGCGGGACCGATCAGAAAGGACCGACCCAATGACGCCTATCACGCGCGCCCTGACGCCCTTTGACGGGCAAAAGCCCGGCACCTCCGGTCTGCGCAAAAAGACCCGTGTTTTCATGCAAAAGGGTTATCTTGAGGCCTTTGTGCAGTCGATCTTCAACGCCATCGAGGGAGTTGCAGGAAAGACCTTTGTGGTTGGCGGCGACGGTCGGTTCTTTAATGCCGAGGCAATCCAGACCATCCTGCGTATGGCCGCAGCACAAGGCGCGGCACGTTGCATCGTCGGTCAGAACGGGCTGCTGTCCACGCCAGCCGCGTCGAACCTGATCCGACAGCGCAAGGCCAACGGTGGGCTGATCCTGTCAGCCAGCCACAATCCCGGTGGGATCGACGCGGATTTCGGGCTGAAATACAACATCTCGAACGGTGGACCGGCTCCCGAGGGCGTGACTGCAGCCATGTTCGAGCAGACCAAGACAGTGTCTGAGTATACTACGCTGGACAGCGCGGATCTGGACCTGTCCGCATTGGGCGAGGTGGCGCTGGGCGACATGACGGTCGAGATCGTGGACCCGGTGACGGACTATGCCGCGCTCATGAAGGAACTCTTTGACTTCAAGGCGATTTCAGACCTGATCGCAGGCGGCTTTACCCTGCGGTTCGACGCGATGCACGCGGTCACTGGCCCCTATGCCACCGCGATCCTCGAAGGAATGCTGGGCGCACCAAAAGGGACGGTAATGAACGGCACGCCGTCGGTGGATTTCGGCAAGGGGCACCCCGATCCGAACCCAATCTGGGCCAAACCGCTGGTCGATCTGGTCATGTCGGACGACGGCCCGGATTTTGCCGCCGCCTCAGACGGGGACGGCGACCGCAACATGATTCTGGGCAAAGGCGTCTATGTGACCCCATCTGACAGTCTGGCAGTGCTGGCGGCAAATGCGCATCTGGCCCCTGGCTACAAACGCGATCTGGCGGGCGTGGCACGGTCGATGCCGACCAGCCGCGCAGCGGACCGGGTGGCGGAAAAGCTGGGCATCGCCAGCTTTGAGACACCCACGGGGTGGAAGTTCTTTGGCAACCTGCTGGACGCTGGCAAGGCCACGCTGTGCGGGGAAGAAAGTGCCGGAACAGGCAGCGACCATGTTCGCGAGAAAGACGGGCTATGGGCGGTGCTCTTGTGGCTGAACATATTGGCGGAGCGCAAGGTTTCCGTAAAAGATATCCTGAATGACCATTGGCAGACCTACGGTCGCGACTATTATTCCCGGCATGATTATGAGGCCGTCGATGCCGCCGCCGCGGAGGCGATGATGGCGGATATGAACGCCCGTCTGGGCGATCTGCCCGGAACAGAGGTCGGCGATCCGCCCAAGACCATCGCCGCCGCCGACCAGTTTTCCTACACCGATCCGGTGGATGGGTCGGTCAGCAACAATCAGGGCCTGCGTCTGCTGTTTGCCGATGACAGCCGCGCGGTGATTCGCCTGTCCGGCACCGGCACAGAGGGCGCAACGGTCCGGGTTTATCTGGAACGCTATGAACCCGCGAACGGCGATCTGGAGGGCGAAACTCAGGCCGCTCTGAGTGATCTGGCCAAGGCTGTGAACGCGCTGACGGGTCTGTCCGAACGCACCGGGCGGGACGCGCCGGATGTGATGACCTGAAAAGCTGAAAACGGCATACACACCGTATGCAAGGAGACATGTGTAGCGGGTGCCGCGCGAATCTGCTTGCGTCCCCCACCCCGCTCGCCTATACGCCATTTAACAGCGGCGCGCTGGGGTCCAGCCTCAGCGCCCATCGTGCTTTCGACAACGGGCCGCTGGCCCGTTTTTTTGTGCCCGAAAGGCAAGAGACCAATGAACGAGCTGATCGCCAAGACCGGCATGGATCGCCGCCTGGCCGAGATCGTCCAACCGGTGATCGAGGACATGGGGTTCGACCTTGTGCGCATCCGTCTGATGGGCGGACAGGTGCCCACGTTGCAAATCATGGCTGAACGTCCCGAGGGCGGGATCGAAGTGGATGAATGCGCCGAAATCTCGACCGCCGTCAGCGCGGTTATGGATGTCGAGGATCCGATTCTGGATACTTACACGCTGGAGGTGTCCAGCCCCGGCATCGACCGCCCGCTGACCCGGCTGAAGGATTTCGACACCTACGAGGGTTATGAAGCCAAGTTGGAAACCAGCGAGATGATCGACGGGCGCAAACGCTTTCGCGGCGTGCTGGCCGGGATCGAGGGCAATGAGGTTCTGGTCAATCTGGACGAGGGCACCGTTGGGCTGGAATTTGACTGGCTGACAGACGCCAAGCTGGTGCTGACCGATGAACTGATTCGTGAGATGCTGAAGGCGCGCAAATCCGCCGCCGCGCTGGACGAAAAGAAATTCGATGAAATCGAGACCGAGGCCGATGCGTCTCGCGAGGAGGACTAAGACCAATGGCAATCACCTCTGCAAACCAGCTGGAACTCCTGCAAACCGCCGAGGCGGTGGCGCGCGAAAAGATGATCGACCCCGGTCTGGTTGTCGAAGCGATGGAAGAGAGCCTCGCCCGTGCGGCCAAGTCGCGCTACGGCGCGGAGATGGACATTCGTGTCAACATCGACCGCCGCACCGGCAAGGCAACCTTTACCCGCGTGCGCACCGTCGTCGAGGAAGAAGAGCTTGAAAACTATCAGGCCGAACTGACCGTCGAGCAGGCCAAACAGTACATGGCCGATCCGCAGATCGGTGACGTCTATTCCGAAGAGGTTCCGCCGGTGGAATTGGGCCGCATCGCGGCGCAGTCGGCCAAGCAGGTGATTCTGCAAAAGGTCCGCGAAGCAGAGCGTGACCGCCAGTTCGAGGAATTTCAGGACCGCGCCGGCACCATCATCAACGGTGTCGTCAAGCGCGAGGAATACGGCAACGTCATCGTCGACGTGGGCCGTGGCGAGGCGATCCTGCGCCGCAACGAAAAGATCGGCCGCGAATCGTATCGCCCCGGCGACCGCATCCGCTGCTACATCAAGGACGTGCGCCGCGAGGCCCGCGGTCCGCAGATTTTCCTGTCGCGCACCGACCCGCAGTTCATGGCCGAGCTGTTCAAGATGGAAGTGCCGGAAATCTACGACGGCATTATCGAGATCAAGGCCGTTGCCCGTGACCCCGGCTCGCGCGCCAAGATCGGTGTTGTCTCCTACGACAGCGGCATTGACCCGGTCGGCGCCTGCGTGGGTATGCGTGGCAGCCGTGTGCAGGCCGTGGTAAACGAACTTCAAGGCGAAAAGATCGACATCATCCCGTGGAACGAGGACATGCCGACCTTCCTTGTGAACGCGCTGCAACCGGCCGAAGTGTCCAAGGTGGTTCTGGACGAAGACGCAGAGCGGATCGAAGTGGTTGTCCCCGATGAGCAATTGTCGCTGGCCATTGGCCGTCGCGGTCAGAACGTGCGTCTGGCGTCGCAGCTGACCGGGCTGGACATCGACATCATGACCGAAGAGGAAGAGTCCAAGCGCCGTCAGGCCGAATTCGAATTGCGCACCAAGCTGTTCATGGACGCGCTGGACGTGGACGAATTCTTTGCCCAGTTGCTGGTTTCCGAAGGCTTTACCAACCTCGAAGAGGTCGCCTACGTCGAACAAGAAGAGCTGCTGGTGATCGACGGTGTCGACGAAGGCACTGCCGAAGAGCTGCAGACCCGCGCCCGCGAAAACCTCGAGGAACTGGCGCGCAAGGCGCTGGAACACGCGCGGGAACTGGGTGTGGACGACAGCCTTGTGAACTTTGAAGGCCTGACCCCGCAAATGCTGGAGGCGCTGGCCGAGGACGGCATCAAGACGCTTGAGGACTTCGCCACCTGCGCGGACTGGGAACTGGCCGGCGGCTGGACCACCGAGGGCGGCAAGCGCGTCAAGGACGACGGGTTGCTGGAGAAATTCGATGTCGATCTGGAAGAAGCGCAGACCATGGTCATGACCGCGCGCGTCCTGCTCGGCTGGGTTGACCCCACCGAGATGGAGCCGGAAGAGACCGACGAAGAGGGTGACGAAGACGTGACCGACGAAGACACGCAGGAGGCGTAACCCCAGCATGACCCGAGGCGGACAGGCCAAAGATCATTCCGATGGACCGGAGCGCAAGTGCATCGCCACGGGCGAGGTTCAGCCCAAGGACGGGCTGATCCGTTTCGTTTTGGGTCCCGATGATCGGATCGTGCCGGATCTGGCTGGTAAATTGCCGGGACGCGGCCTATATGTAGCGGCCAACCGCGCGGCGATTGAAAAAGCCGCCGCCAAGGGGCTGTTCAGCCGGGCTATGAAACA
This sequence comes from Antarctobacter heliothermus, assembly GCF_002237555.1. Taxonomy (NCBI): domain Bacteria; kingdom Pseudomonadati; phylum Pseudomonadota; class Alphaproteobacteria; order Rhodobacterales; family Roseobacteraceae; genus Antarctobacter; species Antarctobacter heliothermus. The sequence goes on from NZ_CP022540.1 coordinate 793,063, forward strand.
GCCCGTGAAAGCGCCGGATGGGTTGGCTGATCTGATCGAACAAATGCTGGTGAAACGGGTTGTGGACCTGATCTCTCTGGCGCGTAAATCGGGCGAGGCCGTCACTGGGTATGAGAAGGTCAAGTCTTGGCTACAGTCTGAAGAGGCCCGGGTTCTGATCCAGGCGGAAGACGGCTCTGGCCGTGGAAAGTCGAAACTGTCGACGCCATACGGTGGGAATTACATCGGGTGGCTGACGGCGGATGAACTGGGCATGGCCTTTGGCCGACAATCTGTGATACACGCCGCGCTTGGCTCTGGTGGTCTTGTGCCGCGTATTGTAGAGGAAGCCCAACGCTTGAAGGGTGTACGCGTCGTGTCAGACGCGGATCGCGGTGGCAGGGGCCACCGGAAAGGATGAAGAAACTTCATGAGCGATAACGACGGTAAAAAGACATTGGGTGTGCGTGGCGGGGCCCGTTCGGGCAGCGTGAAGCAGAGCTTCAGCCACGGACGCACAAAGAACGTCGTGGTGGAGACCAAGCGCAAGCGGGTCGTCGTGCCCAAACCCGGCGCCGGTAGCGGTGCGGGTGGCGGCAGGGCTGGTCAGGTTGGCGGGTCAGGCGGCAAACGCCCGGCGGGCATCTCTGATGCCGAGATGGAGCGCCGCCTTAAGGCGCTGCAAGCCGCGAAGGCACGCGAATCCGAAGAAACCGCCAAACGTGAGGCGGACGAAAAAGCCCGCGCTGAAGAGCGTGAGCGGATGCGCGCCGAAAAGGAACTCAAGGAGCGCGAAAAGCGCGAAGCTGAGGAAGCCGCCAAGGCCAAGGCCGAAAACGAAGAGCGCGAAAAACGCGAAGCCGAGGACGCTGCCAAGGCGGCGGCTGTGGCGGCTGCGGCCCCCGCGCCCAAAGCCGACGATTCGGCCCGTGCCAAGCCCACCAAAGGTGAGCCTCCGCGCCGCGCCCCCGAACGCGACGACCAGAACCGCAATCGCGGCCGAGGTCGGGACGACGGCGGCCGCCGCTCTGGCAAGCTGACGCTGAACCAGGCGTTGACTGGTGGCGAAGGTGGCCGGCAAAAATCCATGGCAGCAATGAAGCGTAAGCAGGAGCGCGCCCGGCAAAAGGCCATGGGCGGCGTCCAGCAGCGTGAAAAGATTGTCCGCGAAGTCAAACTGCCCGAGGCAATCACGGTGGCCGAGCTGGCCAACCGTATGGCCGAACGCGTGGGTGACGTTGTGAAATCCCTGATGAACGCAGGGATCATGGCGACGCAAAACCAGTCGATTGATGCGGATACCGCGGAACTGGTGATCGAGGAATTCGGCCACCGGGTGACGCGGGTCTCTGACGCCGACGTCGAGGATGTCATCAAAGAGGTCGAGGACAAGCCCGAAGACCTCATCGGCCGCCCGCCTGTGATCACGATCATGGGCCACGTCGACCACGGCAAGACATCGCTGTTGGACGCCATCCGGAACGCCAAGGTAACTGCGGGTGAGGCCGGTGGCATCACCCAGCATATCGGTGCCTATCAGGTGACGACCGACAACGGCGCGGTGCTGTCTTTCCTCGACACACCCGGCCACGCGGCCTTTACCTCGATGCGCTCTCGTGGGGCTCAGGTAACGGACATTGTTGTGCTGGTGGTTGCGGCGGATGACGCCGTGATGCCGCAGACGATTGAAGCGATCAACCACGCCAAGGCGGCCAAGGTGCCGATGATCGTAGCGATCAACAAGGTCGACAAGCCAAGCGCGAACCCCACCAAGGTTCGCACGGATCTGTTGCAGCACGAAGTCATCGTCGAAGAACTGTCCGGCGACGTACAGGATGTCGAAGTGTCCGCAGTCACCGGACAGGGCCTTGATGCCCTGCTGGAGGCGATCGCCCTTCAGGCCGAGATCCTTGAACTGACAGCCAACCCCGACCGCGCCGCCGAAGGTGCCGTGATCGAGGCGCAGCTGGACGTGGGCCGTGGCCCTGTGGCGACGGTTCTGGTGCAAAACGGCACGCTGAAACAGGGCGACATCTTTGTTGTCGGCGAGCAGTTCGGCAAGGTCCGCGCGCTGATCAACGACAAGGGCGACCGCGTCAAAGAGGCCGGTCCGTCGGTTCCGGTCGAGGTTCTCGGCCTGAACGGCACACCTGAGGCAGGCGACGTACTGAACGTTGTCTCGACAGAGGCGCAGGCGCGTGAAATCGCTGAATACCGCGCCAATCTGGCCAAGGAAAAGCGCGCAGCAGCAGGTGCCGCAACCACGCTGGACCAGCTGATGCAAAAGGCCAAGGAAGACGAAAACGTCTCCGAGCTGCCGATTGTCGTCAAGGCCGACGTGCAAGGCTCTGCCGAGGCCATCGTTCAGGCGATGGAAAAAATTGGCAACGACGAGGTTCGCGTGCGGGTTATCCACTACGGTGTGGGCGCCATCACGGAAACAGACGTTGGTCTAGCCGAAGCGTCAGGCTGTCCGGTCATTGGCTTTAACGTGCGGGCCAACGCGCCGGCACGCAACAGCGCCAACCAGAAAGGCGTAGAGATCCGTTACTATTCGGTGATCTACGATCTTGTGGACGATGTGAAAGCAGCGGCCTCTGGCCTGCTGTCGAACGAAATCCGCGAGAACTTTATCGGTTACGCCAAGATCAAAGAAGTCTTCAAGGTGTCGAACGTCGGCAAGGTTGCTGGCTGTCTTGTCACCGAGGGCATCGCTCGCCGGTCCGCTGGTGTGCGCCTGCTGCGCGACGACGTGGTGATCCACGAAGGCACGCTGAAGACGCTCAAACGCTTCAAGGACGAAGTGTCCGAGGTCCAGTCCGGTCAGGAATGCGGCATGGCCTTTGAGAACTACGATGATATTCGTCCCGACGACGTCATCGAGATCTTTGAGCGGCAAGAGATTGAACGCTCACTGTCCTGATCCTGTCAGGCGGTTACACAAAAGAAAACGGCCGGTGCATCGCACCGGCCGTTTTCTTTTGGGCTATTCAAATCGGGTGTTCGCACATTCCCATCCGTTTCCCAGCCAAGCAGGGTGGCAGCAGCACCAAACGCCTTGTCGTGCCGTTCTGATGGCAGCGTTCAGGCCGGTTTACCCACAAACACAATGTTACCCACCCGCACCGAAATACGCCCATCCGGAAAGGTGGATTCCAGCAAGCCCTGAACAGAAACACAGCTGCCAATCACGATTGTCTTGAGCATTCTATCCCCCCAATGCCTCATTTTGAGAGAGTTTAGGGACGGAATGGAAACAATGCCACGATTCCCCGACGAGAATTCGCTGAATCTTGGGACATGCGTAACGCAGATCCGAAGGTATTTTGAGCAGATCAGCCAATGCACCCACCAATGTCCGGAAAATCCGCCCGAGACGCTTGCCTACAACCAATCGCGCAGGATCGGAATCAGCGGAATATCAGCGGGCGGCATCGGGTAGTCGCGCAAGTCTTTCGCCCGCACCCATTTGAGCGCCTGACCCTCTTTTGACTGCACGATGCCGCCCCATTTCCGGCAGGCAAACAGCGGCATCAACAGGTGAAAATCGTCGTAGGCATGTGAGGCAAAGGTCAGCGGAGCAAGGCAACTGGACCATGTTTCGATCCCCAGTTCTTCGTGCAGTTCGCGAATCAGCGCGGCCTCGGGAGTTTCTCCCTGTTCGACCTTACCGCCGGGGAATTCCCACAAACCCGCCATGCTCTTGCCCTCAGGACGCTGCCCCAGCAAAACGCGGCCATCCGTGTCGATGAGGGCCACGGCGGAAACAAGAATGATCTTCATGTGTTTGCTCCGGACGCCGAGGGACGATTTTACGTCGAAAATCGCCCCTGCTTTGGCCCCTGTCAGGACCGGTAGTCGGCGTTGATCTGAATGTAACCGTGTGTCAGATCGCAGGTCCACACGGTGGCGTGGCCCTGTCCCAACCCGATGTCGACGATGATCTCTATCTCGGAACGTTTGAAATAGGCCGCGCCATCCGCTTCGCGATAGCTTTCCGCGACCCAGCCTTTTTCCGCAACCAGAAGCTCACCAAAGCTGATCGACAACGCGTCGCGATCGGCAGCCGCACCAGATTTGCCAACTGCCATGACGATTCGGCCCCAGTTGGGATCCTCGCCAGCCAGCGCTGTCTTGACCAAGGGTGAGTTGGCGATGGACAGCGCATGGGTGCGGGCGTCAGCCTCAGACGCGGCATGGTTGACGTGGACGGTGACAAACTTGGTCGCGCCTTCGCCATCGCGTACAACCTGATGCGCAAGATCCAGCATCACGCCATACAGCGCTTGGGTGAACTCAGCGTTCCACGCAACATCAACGCCGGAGGCCCCGGTGGCGGCCATCAGCAGCGTGTCCGATGTCGAGGTGTCGCTGTCGACCGTGATGTTGTTGAAGGTCTTGGCGTTCAATTCTGACACCATCGCCTGCAATTCAGCCCGCCCGATTTTGGCGTCGGTAAAGATGTAGACTAGCATCGTCGCCATATCCGGGGCGATCATGCCGGACCCTTTGGCAATCCCGGCGATCTTGACGGGTTTGCCGTCAACTTCGATCTGCGCCGTCGCGGCCTTGGGGAAAGTGTCCGTGGTCATGATGGCACGGGCCGCATCGGGCAGCGAGGCCCCGTCAAGTTTGCCGGTCAACTCTTCGAGTTTGGCGGTGATGCGGTCGTGCGGCAGGCGTTCGCCAATCACTCCGGTAGAGGAGGTAAAGACGCGGCTCGCTGGCAGGCCGGTCTGTTCTGCCACGGCCTCGCAGATGGCCTCGACAGAGCCTTCACCGGCGCGGCCGGTAAAGGCGTTGGAATTGCCAGAGTTGACGACAATGGCCGCCCCCTCGCTGCTGTCGGCGGCGATTTTAGCCTGACAATCCAGTACGTTGGCCGACCGCGTGGCGGAGCGGGTAAAGACCCCCGCCATCACGCTACCCGGGTCGAGCATGGCCAGCATCACGTCCGGGCGCCCTTTGTAGCGGACCCCCGCCTCGGCGATGGCAAAACGTGCGCCCCCGATAACCGGGAGCGCGGGAAATTCGGCGGGGGCAAGAGGGGACCGGGGGGGCATCTGGTCAGTCCGCCAACAGGCCGAGATTGTTGATGATCGACGTGTCGATCTCTGAGTAGTCAAGACGCGTCACTTCGCCACTCTCGGCCAGATCCTTGATGTAGGACTGCACTGCATCCTGCTTGATCTGCTGTTCAAGCTGCGCACGCACCTCTTCAAGCGGCGGCGCATCGACGGCGCGGGTCTCATTCAGTTTGATGACATGCCAGCCGAACCGAGTTTGGACCGGCGCAGACAATTCGCCCGGTTCCATCGTGGCAACCGCTTCTTCAAAGGCTGCAACCATGCGCCCTTTGCCGAACCAGCCCAACAGACCGCCATTGGGACCGGTTGGTCCGGTCGAGTTGGCACGGGCCAGTTCGGCGAAATCGGCGCCACCTTCGAGTTCTGCGACCAGTTCTTTGGCCTTTTCCTCGGTCTCGACCAGAATGTGAGAAGCGTTGTACTCAACGCCCTGCACCGCATCGGTATAGCCGGCCTTGTAGGCCTCGGCGATAGCCTCTTCGCTGACGGCACCGTCGGCGATGGCTTGCATCGCCTCTGCGGCCATCAGCTCACGCTTTTCGTTGTCCAGCGCCAGCGCGACCCGGTCCGTTTCTTTGGCCTTGTCGGACTGCGACAGGGCTTCATATTGGATCAGACGTTCCAGCAGGCCTTCCCACAGTTCTGCAGACGGCGCGTCCTGAAACCTTTCCGGCAAGGAGGCGCGGGCCATCAGCATATGGCCAAAGGTGATGTCCGTACCGTTGACCGTGGCGACCACGGTGTCGACGGTAATTTCGGCGGGCGTATCCTGGGCCTGCACCGGAAATGCGACGCACAGCGCAAGCGCTGCGGCGGAGAGTTTCATGAGGGTTTTCGACATCGGTAGTTCCTCTTGATCGGTGCCGCGTCCCTGGGCGGCGTTGACACTGTTCGGCCGTCCCCTTACATGCCCGAAAGGCTCTGCGAGGCCGGTCTTTTCGTTCCGTCATATGGCTCATGTGCGAGGCGGGCAAGCAGATGCCGCACTTGACGCGGGAAACAGGTACATCAGACCATGCTCGGAAAAATAGCGCGTAAGGTATTCGGCTCTCCGAATGACCGGAAGATCAAAGCGGTCCGCCCGCTGGTGGAAAAGATCAACGCGCTGGAGCCGGAGTTCGCAGCCCTGGACGACGCCGGTCTGATCGCCAAAACCCAAGAGTTCCGCGAGCGGATCGAAAAGGGCGAAAGCCTGGACAACCTGTTGCCAGAGGCCTTTGCCAACTGCCGCGAGGGCGCCAGACGCGCCTTGGGCCTGCGCGCCTTTGATGTGCAGCTTATGGGCGGGATCTTTCTGCATCAGGGCAATATCGCCGAGATGAAGACGGGTGAGGGCAAGACCCTTGTCGCGACCTTTCCGGCCTATCTCAACGCGCTCACCGGCAAGGGCGTCCATATCGTCACCGTAAACGACTACCTTGCCAAACGGGACGCCGAATGGATGAGCAACGTCTACGGCGCGCTTGGCCTGACGACCGGCGTGATCTATCCCCGCCAGCCCGACGACGAAAAGCAGCAGGCCTATGCCTGCGACATCACCTATGCCACCAACAATGAGCTGGGTTTCGACTATCTGCGCGACAACATGAAATCCGAGCTGAACCAGATTTTTCAGCGCGACCATTTCTTTGCCGTCGTCGATGAGGTCGATTCGATCCTGATTGACGAAGCGCGGACGCCGCTGATCATCTCTGGCCCATCACAGGACCGGTCGGAACTGTATGTCGCCGTCGACAAGCTGATCCCGGACCTGACCGACGAGCATTACACCGTCGACGAAAAGACCCGGAACGTCACCTTCACCGATGAGGGCAACGAGTTTCTGGAAGAGCAACTTCAGGGCCGCGGTCTGCTGGAAGAGGGGCAAAGCCTCTACGATCCCGAAAGCACGACCATCGTCCACCACGTCAATCAGGCGATCCGGGCGCACAAGCTGTTCACGCGGGACAAGGATTATATCGTCCGCGACAGCGAGGTTGTGCTGATCGACGAATTTACCGGGCGAATGATGTCCGGCCGCCGCTTGTCAGACGGTCTGCATCAGGCGATCGAGGCCAAAGAAGGCTGCGACATCCAGCCCGAGAACGTGACGCTGGCCAGCGTGACGTTCCAGAACTATTTCCGCCTGTACGACCGCCTGTCGGGCATGACCGGCACAGCCGCCACCGAGGCCGAGGAATTTGGCCAGATCTACGGTCTGGGTGTCGTCGAAGTGCCGACAAACGTGCCGATTTCGCGGATTGACGACGACGACGCCGTCTACCGCACCGGCACCGAGAAATACGCCGCCATCGTGGCAGAGATCCACAAGTCACACGAAAAGGGCCAGCCGGTTCTCGTCGGCACCACCTCGATCGAAAAGTCCGAAATGCTGAGCGCGATGCTCACGCAGGCCAATCTGAAACACAACGTCCTGAACGCGCGCCAGCACGAACAAGAGGCGCAGATCATCGCCGACGCGGGCAAGCTCGGCGCTGTGACCATCGCAACCAACATGGCTGGACGCGGCACCGACATCAAACTGGGCGGCAACGTGGAATTCAAAGTGATGGAGGCCATCACCGCCAATCCCGACCGCAACCCCGATGAAATCCGGTCCGAGATCGAAGAACAGCACAAGAGCGACGAACAGGCGGTCAAAGACGCGGGTGGCCTGTTTGTTTTGGCCACAGAACGGCACGAAAGCCGCCGCATCGACAACCAGCTGCGCGGTCGGTCCGGCCGTCAGGGCGACCCGGGGCGGTCGTCCTTCTTCCTCTCGCTTGAGGATGACCTGATGCGCATCTTCGGATCCGAGCGACTGGAAAAGGTGCTGTCCAGCCTTGGCATGAAAGAGGGCGAGGCGATTGTGCACCCTTGGGTGAACAAGTCGCTGGAGCGTGCGCAGGCCAAGGTCGAAGGCCGCAACTTTGACATCCGCAAGCAGTTGCTGAAATTCGACGATGTGATGAACGACCAGCGCAAGGTGATCTTTAGCCAGCGCCGCGAGATCATGGAATCCGCCGACGTCAGCGAGATCACCACCGACATGCGCCACGAGGTGATCGACGATCTGGTCGACACCTACGCCCCGCCCAAGGCCTACGCCGACCAATGGGACATGCCGGGGCTGTATGCCGCTGTGATGGAACAGCTGGATCTTGACCTGCCGATCATCGGCTGGGCCGAAGAGGACGGCGTCGATCAGGACGTGCTGCGCGAACGCATTGCCGAAGCCAGCGACAAGGCGATGGACGAAAAGACAGAGGCGTTTGGCGCCAAGACCATGCGCCAAATCGAAAAGCAGGTGCTGTTGCAGGCCATCGACGCCAAATGGCGCGACCACTTGCTGACTCTAGAACACTTGCGATCGGTTGTGGGCTTTCGAGGTTATGCCCAGCGTGATCCGCTGAACGAATACAAGAACGAATCTTTCCAGTTGTTCGAGAACATGCTCGACAGCCTGCGCGAGACGGTGACCGTTCAGCTCAGCAGGGTGCGCCCGATGTCCGAGGAAGAACAACAGGCGATGGTCGAGGAAATGCGCCGTCAGCAGGAAGAGATGCAGCGCAGCCTCCAACAGGCCGCCGCCACCCCCGCACCGGCGGGTGAAACGGTTGCTCCAGAGGGTCAGGCCGCCGAAGGGTTCGACGAAAATGACCCCGAAACCTGGGGCACGCCTGGGCGCAATGACGCCTGTCCCTGCGGTTCGGGCAAGAAGTTCAAACACTGCCACGGTCGGTTGAGCTGACCTGAGCGCGCGGTGCATGGCACGCAGAGAAACGCGACGCAGGCCAACTGGACTGCGTCGCGTTTTGCACGCCATCGCCCTGGATTGGCCCAAATGACTCCCTTGATGCGCCCCACGCACGCCATGTTTCCCATGCAGTTTCCGGAACAAGGTTTACGCAACAGGAGTCCGTCATGGCCCGGTTAGGCAGCTATATACTAGGAGGCGCAACACTGGCCTGCGCGCTGGGGACCGGCTATGTGATGCAGTATGGCCTTGGCCTGCCGCACTCCAGTACGCCGCCCGCGGAGGTCCAGCTTGAGATTTCGTCGATCACGCCGACTTCCTCGGCCGTGGTCGTCCCACTGGTCCCGGTGGACCAGCCCATGGCAGAGCCGTTGCCCGACGAACCAGTGGTGATCAAATCCGCCGTTGAAACCGATTTTCCCGTCGCGGACCTGCCTAAGGCCCCCGCTGAAACCGGCTTTGACTGTGGTATCGCCATGACCGCCGACCCTATCGCGGGCGCCATGGTCAATGTGACACTAACCGCCCCGTGCAATGCCAGCGACCGGGTCACCCTGCATCATCAGGGCATGATGTTTTCCGACGTCATGCAACCGACGGCACACTGTCAATCAGCATTCCCGCTCTTGCCGAACAGGCAATCTTTATCGCCTCCTTCGCCAGCGGAGACGGGGCCATGGCGACGGCGGAAGTATCCTCGCTGCCCTTTTACGACCGTGTGGCGGTGCAATGGAAAGGCGAAGCAGGGCTACAACTGCACGCCCGCGAGTTTTCGGCCGACTATTTCACCGAAGGCCATATCTGGGCCGCAAGCGCCGGCAATCTGACTGCCGCCGCCAAAGGCGAAGGTGGGTTCCTGACCCGTCTGGGCCAGATGGACACCCCCGATGCGTTGGTCGTCGAGGTCTACTCGTTCCCTTCGGGGACCGCACAGCGCAGCGGCGAGGTGCTGCTTTCGGTCGAGGCCGAGGTCACGCCCAAGAACTGCGATGCTGCAGTCGAGGCGCAAACACTGCAGATCCGTGGTGGCGGCGCCCTGCGCACCCACGACCTAACGCTAGAGATGCCGGGGTGCGACGCTGTCGGTGACTTTCTTGTGTTGAAAAACCTCGTCGAAGACCTGACTATCGCCGCTAGATAAAAGCGGGCGACGGGGACTTTATGTGGATTGGTCGTGCGGCGGTTTTCGCCGCACTTTTCTTTGCGGTTCAGGCCGGTGTCGCATTGGCACAGGACATCACGCTGAAGTCGCGGGATGGAACGATCTCGCTGAGCGGGACGCTTCTGGGCTTTGATGGCGAATTTTACCGGGTCGAAACGCGGTTTGGCGAACTGACGGTGGACGGATCCGGTGTGACCTGCACCGGCGTCGGCTGCCCTTCGTTGACCGGATATGTCGCGCGCGTGACCATCTCTGGGTCCGCCACACTGGGCCGCGTCCTGATGCCTGCCTTGATAGAGGGGTTTGCCCTGCGCAACGGGCTAGAGGCCCGACGCACAACCACCCCGGACGGAGACCTGGTCTATGCCCTGCAAGAGGCGGGTGGCGGGCCAACGGTGGGGGAGTTCACCTTTCGCATCAACAACACCGACAAGGGCTTTTCCGATCTGGCCGCCGACGATGCAGATATCGTCATGGCCCTGCGTGAGATCCGCGCCGAAGAGGTCACAGCGGCCAAGAACGCGGGGTTGGGCGACCTGACGCAAGCCAACCGCTCTCGCGTGCTGGCGTTGGATGCGATGGTGCCCATCGTGTCCTCACACAATCCGGTCGACACTCTGTCCATCGTTCAGCTGGCTGAGATTCTGTCGGGCCACATCGACAACTGGAAGGCGCTAGGCGGCCCGGATGCGCCGATCACCGTTCATCTGCGCGACGATGGATCAGGTATGGTACAGGGATTGCAGGATCGGCTGCTGCGCCCCGCACGGCAATCCCTGATCGACGGGGCCGCACGCCACGACAGCAACCCCGCTCTCATCCGCGCGGTGGCGCATGATCCGTTTGGCTTGGGCATGGCGAGTTACTCGGAGGTCGGCAATACAAAGTCTCTGGTTCTGACCGGCCCCTGCGGGTTCCGACTGCGCGCGGCGCGGCGCAGTATAAAGACAGAGGACTATCCGCTGACCGCGCCGATGTTCTTGTATGTTCCGGCGCGCCGCCTGCCCCGGCTGGCGCGCGAGTTTTTGGCCTATACCCACAGCCCACCCGCACAAATCGTGATCCGCCGCGCCGCGTTTGTCGATCAAACCCCCGAAGAGATCGCCATAGACCTACAGGGCGACAGGCTTGCCAACGCGGTGACCGTGGCCGAGGGCCCCGAGGGGTTGTCAACGCTGCAGGACATGGTCAGGGCGTTGGCCCCCATGCGCCGCCTGACGGTCACGTTTCGGTTCGAGGCGGGCTCTGCCCGGCTGGACGCGCAATCCCGGTCAAACGTGCTAGCACTAGCACGGGCGATGGAATCCGGTGTCTACGACGGCAGACGTCTGGTGTTTGTCGGCTTTTCCGACGGGGTCGGCCCGGCCTCGGCCAACCTCGACATAGCGGACCGGCGGGCGGTGGCGGTGCGCGAGGCGGTTTTGGCCGCTGCCGAAACCGCCGACTTGGAGCGGATCGACATTGCAGTCCAAGCATTTGGGGAAGCGCTGCCCATGGCCTGCGATGACAGCGCGTGGGGCCGTCAAGTCAACCGCCGGGTCGAGGTTTGGGTAAGATAGCGCCCGCGCGCTACAACAGCCCCTCCGACCGGAAACTCAGTTCTTGCGACTTTCCAATGACCAGATGGTCATGCAGGGTGATCCCCAGCGCATCCGCCGCCATCTGGATTTGAGCCGTCATATCGATATCCGCCTGACTGGGTGTAGGATCGCCGGATGGGTGGTTATGGACGAGGATGATCGCAGAGGCGTTCAGTTCCAGCGCGCGTTTGACCACCTCTCGCGGGTAGACCGGCACATGATCGACCGTGCCGCGCGCCTGCGGCTCATCCGCGATCAGCACATTCTTTCGATCCAGAAACAGAATACGAAACTGTTCGGTATCCCGGTGCGCCATGCTGGTCTGACAATAGTCCAGCAGCACATCCCAACTACTGAGCACCTGTTTGCCCAGTACCCGGCTGCGCGCCAGGCGGTGCGCTGCGGCCTCGACGATCTTGAGCTCTGTCAGAACGGCATCACCCAAGCCCTTGACCTCACGCAGCCGGTGCGGTGGCGCAGAGAGCACGCCATTGAAGTCGCCAAAAGTCTCTAACAAATGGCGCGCCAGCGGTTTGACATCACGGCGTGGGATGGCCCGGAACAGCACCAGTTCCAGCATTTCGTAGTCCGGCAGCGCGTCCGCCCCGCCGATCAGAAACCTTTCGCGCAGGCGGGCGCGATGGTCGCGGATATACGATGGCAGTTTTTCCGTACCCGTTACGGGGCGCGCCGCCTCATCAAGGTCGAAGAGGGCGGCTTGAGAGTCAGAAAAATGTGGGCCACGAGTCATTGTGACATCGTGGCCCGTCATGGTGAACAGCAGGTTAACAAGCGCCGCATATCGTGGAACGCGGCGCCCTCACGTCACCCCTTCATCGAATCCCAGAAGCTTTTGACCGACCGGAAAAAGCTGGAGCTTTCCGGATTGTTGTCTTCGGCCAGAGATTCAAACTCCCGCAACAGTTCTTTTTGCTTGGAAGTCAGGTTCACCGGCGTTTCCACCGCCAGTTCGATGAACATGTCCCCTGTCGCCCCGCCGCGCAGCGCGGGCATACCCTTGCTGCGCAAGCGCATCTGACGACCCGATTGACTGCCCGAGGGGATCTTGACCCTGCTGCGGCCGCCGTCAATCGTCGGCACCTCGATGTCACCACCCAGCGCTGCCACGGTCATCGAAACCGGCACGCGGCAGTGCAGTTCGGCGCCGTCGCGTTCAAAGATTCCGTGCGGCTCGACCTCGATGAAGATGTACAGATCCCCCGGAGGGCCTCCGCGCATTCCGGCCTCACCCTCACCGGCCAGCCGAATTCGGGTGCCCGTTTCGACCCCTGCCGGGATATTCACCGACAAAGCGCGCTCTTTTTGGACACGGCCAGCGCCGCTACAGACATTGCACGGGTTTTTGATGATCTGGCCCAGACCCGAACAAGTCGGACAGGTCCGCTCCACTGTAAAGAACCCCTGCGTGGCACGCACCTTACCCAGACCCGAACAAGTCGGACAGGTCGTCGGCTCTGCGCCCCCTTCGGCACCCGATCCGTTGCATTCATCACATTGCACCGAGGTCGGCACCTTGATGGTCTTTTGCAGCCCGTTATAGGCATCCTCAAGCGTCACACGCAGGTTGTACCGCAGGTCAGCCCCACGCGCCGCACGCTGACGGCCCCCCTGACGGCCCCCCATGAAGTCGCCGAACAGATCATCGAACACATCGGAAAAAGCGCTGGCGAAATCGCCGTTGCCGCCCATGCCACCGGGGCCGCCGGGACGCTGACCTCCGCCCATGCCGCCCTCGAACGCGGCATGACCAAACCGGTCATAGGCCGCCTTTTTCTCAGCGTCCTTCAGAACCTCGTGCGCCTCATTGGCTTCCTTGAACTGCGCTTCGGCGTCGGGCTTGTCAGCATTGCGATCGGGGTGCAGCTCTTTCGCCTTGGCGCGATAGGCTTTCTTGATCTCTTCCGCCGAGGCGCCGCGCTGGAGACCGAGCACCTCGTAATAATCACGTTTGGACATGGCTGTCCTCCTCATTGCGGAACGTCAAGGGCCGGCCCGGTGTCCGGACCGGCCCCAGATTGGTTCCGAGGGCGATGGCCTCAGGCCCGCTTGTTGTCGTCGAGATCCTCAAAGTCCGCATCGACGATGTCATCGTCTCCCGCCGGACCCGAAGACGCATCGGCGCCATGCGGTTCGTCGCTGCCTTCGTCGGCTTGCGCCTTGTAGATCGCTTCACCCAGCTTCATCGCGGATTCCGTCACGTTCTGGATACCGCTCTTGAGCTTGTCCGCCGTGATGTCGTCCTTTTCAAGGTCATCGCGCAGCGCGGCAAGCGCCAGTTCGATCACCTCGACAGTCGACGGGTCGACCTTGTCGCCATGCTCTTCGACCGATTTTTCGGTCGAATGGATCAGGCTTTCGGCCTGGTTCTTGGCTTCGACAAGCTCCTTGCGGGCCTTGTCGCCTTCGGCGTTCTCTTCCGCCTCTTTGACCATGCGATCGATGTCGTCTTCCGACAAACCGCCCGACGCCTGAATGGTGATCTGCTGTTCCTTGCCGGTCGCCTTATCCTTGGCGCCGACCGACACGATGCCGTTGGCGTCGATGTCAAAGGTCACTTCGATCTGCGGCATGCCGCGCGGCGACGGCGGGATGTCCTCAAGGTTGAACTGGCCCAACATCTTGTTGTCGGCAGCCATCTCACGCTCACCCTGGAAGACACGGATCGTCACGGCCGACTGGTTGTCTTCGGCGGTCGAAAAGACCTGAGACTTCTTGGTCGGGATCGTGGTGTTCCGGTCGATCAGGCGGGTGAACACGCCACCCAGCGTTTCGATGCCCAACGACAGCGGGGTCACGTCCAGCAGCACGACGTCTTTGACGTCACCCTGAAGAACACCGGCCTGAATGGCGGCACCCATGGCAACCACTTCGTCCGGGTTCACACCCTTGTGCGGCTCCTTGCCAAAGAATTTGGTCACTTCTTCCATGACCTTCGGCATCCGGGTCTGACCACCGACAAGGACAACCTCGTCGATCTCATCCTTGGAAATACCGGCATCCTTCAGCGCGGCCATGCAGGGCTTGATCGAGTTCTTGATCAGGTCGCCCACAAGGCTTTCCAGCTTGGCACGGGTCAGTTTCATGACCATGTGCAGCGGCTGACCGTTGGCACCCATCGAGATGAACGGCTGGTTGATTTCCGTCTGCGTGGCCGAGGACAGTTCGATCTTGGCCTTTTCTGCCGCCTCTTTCAGGCGCTGCAGGGCCATCTTGTCCTTGGTCAGATCGACCGAATGCTCTTTTTTGAACTCGGCCGCCAGATAGTTGACGATCCGCATGTCAAAGTCTTCGCCACCCAAGAAAGTGTCGCCGTTGGTCGATTTGACCTCAAACAGACCATCGTCGATTTCAAGGATGGTCACGTCGAATGTACCACCGCCAAGGTCGTAGACCGCGATGGTGCGGGCTTCTTTCTTGTCGAGGCCATACGCCAGCGCAGCCGCAGTCGGCTCGTTGATGATGCGCAGCACCTCAAGACCGGCGATCTTGCCGGCATCTTTGGTGGCCTGACGCTGGGCGTCGTTGAAATACGCCGGAACGGTGATAACCGCCTGCGTCACTTCCTCACCAAGATAGCTCTCGGCGGTTTCTTTCATCTTTTGCAGCGTGAAGGCCGAAACCTGCGACGGCGAATATTTCTCACCGCGGATTTCAACCCAAGCGTCACCGTTGCCGCCATCTACGATCTTATAAGGAACGATGTCCTTATCTTTGGTGACTTCGCCGTCGGTCACACGGCGCCCGATCAGACGCTTGACCGCAAAGACGGTATTTTCCGGGTTGGTCACGGCCTGACGTTTGGCCGGCTGACCCACTAGCCGCTCATCTTCGGTGAAGGCGACAATAGAGGGCGTGGTGCGTGCACCTTCTGCGTTTTCGATAACGCGCGCCTGGCTGCCGTCCATGATGGCAACGCAGGAGTTGGTTGTGCCGAGGTCGATCCCGATCACTTTTCCCATGTTTCGATCCCTTTCATTCTCAAGGCGATGTCACGAGGCGACGGACCCGTTACGGCATCCAGCCCCGTAGGATTGTCGCTGGGCACTCCGCAAAGGGCGTGCCCGGCGTTCGGAGGACATATAAGGAGGGGTCCGTGGGGCTGCAAGCGTCGTGATAGCGGCAATTCTGCGGTTTTCCGTCTGTGGTTGCTTGGCATCTACAGGGCAATCCTTGACAACAGGCTTATGAGCGAACCGATCCGGCAAAAGGGCTTTGTCATTCACCCCGGCTTTCTGGACCGCGCGGCGCAGGTAAAACTGGTGGCTCGGCTGCGCGAGGTGCTGGCCATCGCCCCCCTGTTCACCCCGCGCACGCGACGCGGACCAATGTCAGTACGGATGAGCGCAGCAGGCAAATATGGCTGGATCAGCGATACACGCGGCTATCGATATGACACGCAACACCCCGACGGCATGACATGGCCCGCCATACCAGACGAAGTGACGGCAATCTGGGAGGCGGTATCAGACTGCCCCCGCGCGCCGGAATGCTGTTTGGTAAACTGGTACGGGGAGGGCGCGCGCATGGGCTTGCACCGCGATGAAGATGAGGCCGACCTGACCTGCCCGGTGGTATCGGTGTCGCTGGGCGATGAGGGCCTTTTCCGCATGGGCAATGTCGAACGCGGTGGACGGACGAAATCAATCTGGCTGAAGTCCGGCGACGTGGTGGTAATGGGCGGCGCGGCGCGACTGGCACATCACGGCGTTGATCGCATCCGGTTCGGATCATCGACATTGCTGCCGAACAGCGGGCGGATCAATCTGACCCTGCGGGTGGTGACATGAATGGGCAAGCCGCTTTGACGCGGCTTGGACCCGGCCAGCCCCACGCGCTACTCTGACAACTCGCAACATCCTGACAGCACATAGCCGTCTGTCCCCGTCACAATCACCGTCGCGTCAAAGCCGAATTCATTGTCGGACATGCCGTTGTTGCAATAGGTCTTGGCCACCACCACCGACAGATTGCGTGCGCCGTATGCGCCCATTAGCACCCATTTTTCCAGTGGATTGTACGCCCGCCGCATCAGCCCGACGGAAAAGGTGTCACCGACCTCGTAATTGACCGGCGTCTTGATCGTGGCACTCTGTCCCGGGAGGATGTCTATGTTCCAGAACGGCTCTGTCCCTCCACAAGTCAGGCGCTGCACAGTGCTAATATCACCATCGGCCCGTGGCGCGAGAAACCGCAGCGCGGCCCAGCCCACGGCCTCGGGGACATTGACCATACCCCAGTTGCCTTCTGCCCGGATCACCTCGACCGCGCGGGCGTCGTATGCCAGTTCTCCGACAATCGGAAAACTGGCCCCCGGTCCCGCGCGCACGTTCAAAACATCGTTCGACGCCACGCCCACAACATCGTGCAGGCGCGGATAGTCGCTTTGCGCGGCGGCGGCGGTTCCAAGCAGCAGCAGACCGCACAACGCGCGCATCACACCGGCCATGCGCATCATTTCATGTCGAGCGAGCAGCACCCGGTGTAGACCTGCGTGTCATACCCGCCGATCACAACCGAGCCGGAAAAGCCAAAAACATAGTCCGACATGCCGTCTGTGCATTGCGTGTGGTTCAGCACAAGCGTCACGTTCTCTCCCAGTTTGCTGCCCAGCAGGGCGTGAGGGGCGTCGCGGCTGATCGCTGTCGACAACTCGCCGACCTTGAACGCCTTGTCGTCGTCATCGGGGCGGGTGAATGACAGGTTTTCGCCGACGACTGTCGCGCTCCAGAACGGTTCGGTTCCAAAACATTTGAACTGATACCCGGCGGGCAATTCGGTGCCGTCCTGCCGCTCCATTGAGTCCAGCGGAACCCAGCCTGACAGCCCCTCGACGTTCACGCGGCCCCAGCCATCATCCTCTTCGACGACCTCGATATGTTCGGCATCGAATCCCAGCGCGCCAATCACCGTGCCGTTTTCTGTCGGCCGTGTGCGCATGTTCAGCACATCGCCCTCTTCGACACCGGTGACATGATAAAGCGCCGGAAACTCCTGCGCCGAGGCCGCCCCGGCAAGACAAATCAATAATACTGCAAATTTATTCATTTCACTCTTCCCTAAATCCGCCGAAAAACCGCGGGGAGAGCGGGCGCGTCAGCGGCGCGCGCTCCACGAGGCCGAGGCGTGTTTGCGGGTGTAGAACTCACCCATAAGACCAATCATCACCAGAATGATACTCAGATAAAATGCATATTCCCAGTCAGAATTCCGGGGGTTGTAATCTACAAAAGCGTACCCGCGCGACTGGTCGATGGTATGGAACAGGGGATTCCAATCGAACATGGCCAGCATGGAACTGGGCAGTGTATTGGCAACGAACATCTTGCCCGAGGCGATCATGTTGGCCCGTTGGTACACGGTCGAGATAATGCTGACCGGAGTCGGAAACCACGGTTTGACCGCCAGAAAGACCAGCCCGATGGCGGCGCCGGAGAACCACGACAGGATGACCATGGCAAGGCACCCGATGGGGTCGTGAATGTCCTCCATCACAAAGGGGTTAAAGGCCACGTCGTAGACAAACAGGATCGCGAACAGCGACAGGATCTGGATATACAGGGTCGACACCATAGCAGAGATGATGGCAATGGCGGTGTTCATCGGCGCGTGCTGCATCATCGGGCTGGCGGGCCCCTCGGACGAGGACACTGCGCCCAGTGTCTTGGTATGGGTCATGAACAGGAAGACACCTGTCATGATGTAGACCATGAAATCGCCCCGAAGGGCGGCGCTGCGCATCCCGAGAATCTGGAACATGAAGTAGAACGCCAAGACGAAGATGATCGTCTGCAACATGTTCATAAAGATCGCCATGAAGGCGTTTCCATGCGTCTTGCGCACCGAACGGACCGAATTGTGATAAATCAGTTCGAGGATATAGACGAAGGATTCCAGCCGGGACCGGGGACGAGTAACCTGAAACATGCTGCCTGCTCCGAATGCGTGCCCGCGACAGGCCGCACACTTGCCGTTCTTGTTGACCCGCACCATAAGGCGCGCGAGCTTTCAAATCAATAAATTCGCGCAGGCCGCGCGTCTTGGAGCCATGAAATGAATTATTCCGAACTGACCACCGTGATGCGCCGTCTGGCTCTGGAGGCCGGAGAGAAGATCATGGAGATCTACAACTCCGACGATTTTGAGGTCATGGTCAAATCCGACGACAGCCCCGTCACCGTGGCCGATCAGGCCGCCGACGCGCTGATCTCGGACGGATTGCGCGCCGCTTTTCCGGACACCGCATTGGTGACAGAGGAACAGGCCGACAGCCATGATGTCACCGCCAAGACCTTTCTGATCGTCGATCCGCTGGACGGCACCAAGGAATTCATCAAACGGCGCGGCGATTTCACCGTGAATATCGCGCTGGTCGAGGACGGAGTGCCGACGCGAGGTGTGGTTTATGCTCCCGCCAAGGGCCGCATGTTCTATACCGACAGCGTCGGCAACTCGGTCGAAGAGGCGGGACCTTTCGATCTGGAAACGCGCGGGGAAACCAAGCCGATCAAGGTCACGGCGCCCAAAAACGACTCGCTGATGGTTGTGGCGTCAAAATCGCACCGTGATCAGGCCACCGACGACTATATCGCCAAATACGACGTCAAAGACATGACCAGCGCCGGGTCGTCGCTGAAATTCTGCCTTGTCGCCACGGGCGAGGCCGATCTCTACCCCCGGCTTGGCCGCACTATGGAATGGGATACGGCCGCCGGTCACGCTGTTCTGAACGGCGCGGGCGGGCGCGTGGTGCGCTTTGACGATCACACCGCGCTGGCCTACGGCAAGGAAGGCTTCGCCAACCCGTTCTTCATCGCCTACGCTCCGGGTGTGGATCTGAAAGAGGGCTGAGTCCCCATATGACCCTGCCGGTCAGCATCGTCATCGTCAGCCGGGGCCGACCGGCCGCGCTGATGCGCTGCCTGACCGGGGTCGGCCAACTGGACTACGCCCTGTTTGAAATCGTTGTCGTCGCCTGCCCCGCAGGCGCCGACGCCACGGCGGCCCGGCCTGACGCCAACCATATCAAGCTGATCCGTTTTGATGAACCCAACATCTCTGCCGCCCGCAATCTGGGAATTGCCGCCGCGTCCGGAGAGATTACGGCCTTTATCGACGACGACGCGGTGCCGGAACCGCTGTGGCTGCGGCACCTGACCGGCCCGTTCGACGATCCACAGGTGGCCTGCGCCGGGGGCTATGTGATCGGGCGGAATGGCATTTCTTTTCAGTGGACATCGCGCAGTGTCGACAAAACAGGCGACGCGCACCCGCTGGCCTTGACCGGCGATGCCCCCGCAAAACCCACCCCGCCGCAAGGACAGGCGATCAAGACCGAAGGCACCAATATGGCAGTGCGCCGCGATGTGCTGTCCGCGCTTGGCGGCTTTGACCCGGCGTTCCGCTTTTATCTTGATGAAACCGATCTGAACCTGCGCCTGACTGCAGCGGGCCATCGGACTGCGCTGGTGCCAATGGCGCAGGTCCATCACGGATACGCCGAAAGCGCCCGGCGCGCTCGCGACCGCAGCCCGCGCGACCTGACAGAGATCGGTGCGTCGCAGATGGTCTTTTTGCGCAAGCATTGTTCCGAAACCGACAGGGACGCAGCATGGCGCACCTTTGCGGACGGACAGCGCGCACGCCTGCTGCGCTTCATGCAGAGCGGCCAACTGGACCCGTCAGATGTGGCGCGCCTGATGCGTGGCTTGAGGCGCGGCGCACAGGACGGCACCAGCCGCAAGTTTGGGGCGACCCCGGCCCTGCCCCCCCCCGATCAGAGGTTTTTGCCCTATCCCGGACGTCCGGACGCCCCGCGTGTCTGCCTTGCCGGAAGACCGTGGCAGGCCGCGCGGCAGCGCGTCAAAGCGGCGCAGGCGGTCCGCGACGGCGCCATCGTCAGCCTGTTCTTGTTTTCGCCGACAGTCCGCCGCCACCGTGTCAGTTTTACCTCTGATGGGGTCTGGGAACAATCAGGCGGTCTTTTTGGGCAGAGTGATCGCGACAGTCCGGCAATCCGCTTGCAGCTCTTTTCTTCTCGCCTCTCATCAGAGATTATGCGAGTGCGGAAACAGCGCGGCTAGCGCGGATTTTGCGGATCGATAGCCCGACATGACGACATATTGGGAACATATTTTTACCTAAGTTTTTTGCCATTCCGTGCGATAAGGCCCCGCGATTGGCGGCCAAAGGGACCGGGCGGCAAAAACAGACGGAGACTGAAATGAAAAAGAAAGTCACCAAGGCGATCTTTCCTGTGGCGGGGCTAGGCACCCGTTTTCTTCCCGCCACCAAATCCGTTCCAAAGGAGATCATGACGCTGGTTGATCGCCCGCTGGTACAATACGCGATTGATGAGGCCCGCGCCGCCGGGATCGAGGAATTTATCTTTGTCACCTCGCGCGGCAAAGGCGCGCTAGAGGACTATTTCGACGTCGCCCCGCAGTTGGAAGAAGAACTGCGCCGCAAGGGCAAGGATCAACTTCTGGACATTCTGTTGTCCACCAACATGGACAGCGGTGAGATCGCCTATATCCGCCAGCACAAGGCGCTGGGTCTGGGCCACGCCATCTGGTGCGCGCGCCGTCTGATTGGCGATCAGCCCTTTGCCGTCATGCTGCCCGACGATGTGATCGCCGCCGAAAAACCCTGCCTTCAGCAGATGGTCGAGGCCTATGAACAGACCGGCGGCTGCATGGTCGCCGCGATGGAGGTTCCGCAAGATCGTGTCAGCGCCTATGGCGTTCTGGATATCTCCGAGGACATGGGTCAGATGGTCAAGGTCAAGGGAATGGTCGAAAAGCCGCCCGCCGATCAGGCACCATCAAACCTGGCCGTAATTGGCCGCTACATCCTGACACCAGACGTGTTCAAGCATCTGGAAAATCCGCAGACCGGCGCCGGGGGCGAAATCCAGTTGACCGACGCGATCGACAAGGAAATCAACGGAAGCGGTGTTTACGGCTACCGCTTCAACGGCCAACGGTTCGACTGTGGGTCCAAGGCCGGTTTCCTACAGGCCACCGTTGCCTTTGGTCTGGCGCGCAATGAATTGAAGGGCGATCTGGGGGCCTACCTGGACGAACTGGCGATTTCTCGCAAGGCGGCGGAATAAGCCAGATGGCGCACGTTCTGGTCACCGGCGGAGCAGGATATATCGGCAGCCACGCTTGCAAGGCGCTGCGGGCGGCGGGCTATACGCCTGTCACCTATGACAACCTGTCGACCGGCTGGCAGGACGCGGTCAAATTTGGCCCGTTCGAACAGGGCGCGCTGTCAGACCGTGCCCGTCTGGATGAGGTCTTTGCCAAATGGCAGCCGGTGGCGGTGATGCATTTCGCGGCCCTCAGTCAGGTTGGTGAGGCGATGGCCAAACCCGGCCTCTACTGGCGCAACAACGTCGAAGGCTCGCTGACCCTGATCGAGGCCGCCTGCGCCGCTGGATGTCTTGATTTCGTGTTCTCCTCCACCTGCGCCACCTATGGCGAGCATGACAACGTGGTGCTGGACGAAAACACGCCACAGGAGCCGTTGAACGCCTACGGCGCGTCCAAGCGCGCGGTTGAAAACATCCTGCGCGACTTCGGCGCGTCCCATGGCATGAAATCGGTGATCTTTCGCTATTTCAACGTGGCGGGCGCCGATCCCGAGGGCGAGGTGGGCGAATATCACCGCCCAGAAACACACCTGATCCCGGTCATGCTAGAGGCGGTTGACGGCAAACGCCCCGGCCTGACCGTACATGGCACTGATTACGACACGCCTGACGGCACCTGCATCCGTGACTATGTACATGTGATGGATCTGGTGGATGCGCATATTCTGGGTCTGCGATGGCTACAGGACGGCAAAGGCAGCCGGGTTTTCAACCTTGGCACCGGGCGCGGCTTTTCCGTGCGCGAGGTGATCGACGCGGCAGGTCATGTCACCAACATGGCCGTGCCCTGCACCGACGGTCCGCGCCGCGCTGGCGATGCGACAAAACTCGTCTCCGGCTCGACCCGCGCGGATGAAGAGTTGGGCTGGAGCCCGGCGCGCTCGACCATGCCGCAGATGATCGCCGATGCGTGGCGCTGGCACAAGAATGGTCACTACACAGCGTAACCGCCTGCTGGACCTGACCCGGCTGACCAGCCGGGCGGGCCGTCCCCTGACCGGGGTGGACCGTGTCGAATTTGCCTATCTGACCCACATGTTGCGACACGGCCCCCTCTGGGGGCTGGTGCGCACCTCACTGGGCTACGTCCTGCTGGACGCCGTTGGCTGCGCTGCCTTCCGGGACAAGGTGCTGTCAGGGGACTGGGGACCGGCGGACCGGCTGTCGCGGATCAAACGCGGGCTGGACCCGATGCGCGCGCACGCGGAATCCGATCTGCGCCGGATCTGCACCGCGCGATGCCTGCCGCTGCGCCTGTCGCCCATGTTGCGCCGACATTTGCCACCCGGCATCACCTATGTGAACACCGGCCACACCAATCTGACGGACCGCGTCCTGTCAGCTTTGCGCAGCATCGGCGCGCGCGTGTCGGTCTTTGTGCATGACACCATCCCGCTGGACGTGCCGCAATACCAGCGCCTTGGCACCGTAGAGAAATTCCGCCACTTCCTGACACGGGCCGCAGAAAGCGCCGATCTGATCATCTGCAACTCACACCAGACAGAGACCGACCTTGGCCGTCATCTGGCGGAGGACCGCGTGCCCCCGACGATCTCTGCCCCCCTTGGTCTGGACCTGACACAGCCAACCGTGGCCCCGCAGGGACCATGGACCACCCCCTATTTTGTCACACTCGGGACGATCGAACCACGCAAGAACCATGCCCTGTTGCTGGATCTCTGGGACGACATCCCCGACGCCCACCTGCTGATCTGCGGAAGTCGTGGCTGGGAAAACCACGCCGTCTTTGACCGCCTCGACACCCGGCCGCCCCGCGTTCATGAATTGCCCGGGCTGGATGACGGACAGGTTGCGGCGCTCTTGCAAAGGTCCGCTGGATTGCTCTTTCCCAGCTTTGCAGAGGGGTATGGCCTGCCCCCGGTCGAGGCCGCAGCCCTTGGCGCACCCGTTCTGGTGAACGATCTGCCCATTTATCGCGAGGTATTGGGCGACATTCCCGTTTACGCAAATGTTTCGGACCGTTATCTTTGGCGCAAAGAAATCAACCGGATGGCTGCGGATCACCCGTCAGATCAGACCCGCGCAGAGCAGGCGCAACGTTTTGCCCCCCCGACATGGGAGGCGCATTTCAAGGCGGTCTTAACCCTGACCTGATAGCCGACACCGGATAAAAGCGGCCCTAGGGGCGCAGGACAAGAGGCAAGGCTTTGGGCGCATGGCAGGCATACCGTCTGAGGTTGCAGCGGAAACGCTGGCTTATCCGCGCCTTTCGCAAACGGCGTGAATTGCGCCCGGTCGCCAATCGCACCGACCAAATCCGCCCCTCTGGCATCCTGCTGTTTTCGACCCAGCGCAATGAGGGCATCCGCCTGCCTTATTTCCTGCGATACTACCGTGAAATGGGTGTCAGCCACTTCTTCTTTGTCGACAATGACAGCACCGACGGGTCGCTCAACTACCTTGCTGAACAACCGGATGTCTCTGTCTGGACCACGCAAGCCAGCTATAAACGCGCGCGGTTTGGCGTCGACTGGCTCAACTGGTTGCAAAGGCAATACGCGCATGGCCACTGGGCGCTGACCGTCGACCCGGATGAGTTCTTTCTTTATCCATTCTGCGACACCCGCCCCCTTAGCGCACTGACCGACTGGCTGGATGCCTCTTCGATCAAATCGTTCTCGGCGATGCTGCTGGACATGTACCCCAAGGGGCGGATTGATCAGCAACCCTACCGGGCCGGACAGGATCCGCTGGAGATCGCCAGTTGGTTCGATGCGGGCAACTATTCGATCCAAAAGAACCCGCAATTCGGCAACCTGTGGATTCAGGGCGGCCCGCGTGCGCGCATGTTCTTTGCCGACAAGCCGAAACTGGCCCCGGCCCTGAACAAGATCCCGCTGGTGAAATGGGACCGCCGCTATGCCTATGTGTCCTCCACCCACAACCTGCTGCCGCGCGGGCTGAATCAGGTCTATGACGAATGGGGCGGCGAAAAGGCCAGCGGCCTGCTGCTGCACACCAAATTCCTGTCGACCTTTTCCGAAAAAGCCGCAGAGGAATTGGACCGTGGCCAGCACTACGGCGCCAGCCGCGAATACATCGCCTATGCCGAAGGAGTGCAAGACAATCCGGACCTGTGGTGCAAATGGTCAGAGAAATACATCAACTGGCGCCAGCTTGAGATTCTCGGCCTCATGTCAAAGGGCAACTGGGCATGAGCGTGGGTGTCATCCTGTTGGTCCACACCGCCTTTGACCGCGCCGAACAGGTCGCCCGGCACTGGTCGCAGGGCGGCTGTCCGGTGGTGATCCACGTCGACGCCAAGGTGCCCAAGGACCGTTTCCGGGCTTTCCAACAGGCGCTGGCCGATCTGCCCGCCGTGTTGTTTTCCAAACGCCATCGCTGTGAATGGGGCACTTGGGGACTGGTCGCCGCCAGTCAAGACGCGTCAGAGCTGATGCTGGACCGCTTTGCCGATGTGCGGCACGTCTACCTGTCGTCCGGCTCCTGTCTGCCGCTGCGTCCGGTGGATGAACTGCGCGCCTACCTTGCCGACCGCCCGCGCACCGATTTCATCGAAAGCGCGACAACCGCAGATGTTCCATGGACCGTCGGCGGGCTGGACCATGAACGCTTTACCCTGCAATTCCCGTTCTCATGGCGCAAACACCGCTATCTGTTCGACAAATTCGTGGACCTGCAACGCGCCACTGGCTACACGCGCCGCATCCCCGAGGGGTTGACGCCCCACATGGGCAGCCAATGGTGGTGCCTGACGCGCAAAACCCTGTCTGCCATCCTGAATGACCCCGAACGGCCGCGCCATGACCGCTATTTCCGCCGCGTCTGGATACCTGACGAAAGCTATTTCCAGACCCTTGCGCGGCTCTTTTCCACCCAGATAGAAAGCCGGTCGCTGACGCTGTCGAAATTCGACTTTCAGGGCAAACCGCACATCTTTTATGATGATCACCTGCAACTGTTGCGGCGTTCCGACTGTTTCGTCGCGCGCAAGATCTGGCCGCGCGCCAATCGCCTGTATGAGGCGTTCCTGACCAACCCGAACACCGCCCAGCAACGGCAAGAGCCAAATCCGGGCAAGATCGACCGCATTTTTGCCAAGGCAGTGGATCGCCGGACCCGTGGCCGCCCCGGCCTGTATATGCAAAGCCGGTTCCCGCGCATGGGCTGGGAAAACGGCGTCACAGCCGGCAAATACTCGGTGTTCCAAGGCTTCTCCGAGCTGTTTCTAGGGTTTGAGGGCTGGGTGGCCAAGTCCACCGGCGCGCAGGTGCATGGCCACCTCTATGCCCCCGACCGGGCCGAATTCGCAGGTGGCGAAACGGTTGTCGCCGGCGCTTTGTCCGACAATGCGCTGGCACGGGACGGCAACCCCAAGGCGTTTCTGACCAACCTGTTGTGGAACACGCGCGGTGAGCGGCAGTGTTTCCAATACGGGCCATCGGACAATCCCGACGTGCTTCGCCATATGGCACTGGACCCGAACGCGCAGATCAGCGTGATTTCGGGCGCGTGGGCGGTGCCGCTGTATCAGTCCAAATCCGACTTTGCCGAAATCCGGGCAGAGGCCGCGCGCCTGCAACGGATAGAGGCCAAGATGCTGGATGAGTTGCGCAAACCCGACGTCAAGGCACGCATCCGAACATGGACCATGGCCGATTTCATCGAGGCCCCAATGGAACCCTTGCAGACCCTGATTGACGAGATCGGGCAAAAGAACGCCCGCCGTCTGGCAGAGGCACCGCGCCTTGTGGATCTATCCGGTTTCGGCCAGTTCCTGCAAAACCTCAAGAACCAGGGGATGCACCCCTATCTGATGGGCGATTTCCCGGTGGACCCGATCCCCCGCAACCGCCCCGGCACCTCCCGAAAACCCTATCTCGTCAGGAAATGATCCCCCATGTCCCAGCGTTTCGACTGTTTCGTGATCTTCGCCGAGATGCGGACAGGCTCGAACTTTCTAGAGGCGAACCTGAACGCCTTTGACGGGCTGACCTGCCACGGTGAGGCGTTCAATCCACATTTCATCGGCTACCCGAATGCCGAGCATATCCTTGACGTGACGCTGGAAGAGCGGGACCGCACGCCCGCCACCCTGCTGGATCGTATCCGCACCGCCACGCCAGAGGGGCTGGGCGGGTTTCGCTACTTTCACGACCACGATCCGCGCGTTCTGGAGCCGCTGCTGACGGACCCGCGCACCGCCAAGATCGTGCTGACCCGGAACCCGGTCGACAGCTATGTCAGCTGGAAGATCGCGCAGGCCACCGGCCAGTGGAAACTGACCAACGTCAAGCGCCGCAAGGACGCGCAGGCGCATTTCGATGCCGAAGAGTTCGAGACGCATCTCGCCGAATTGCAGGCGTTTCAGGTGACATTGCTGCGCGCGTTGCAGACCACCGGGCAGACCGCTTTTTATGTCGCCTACGAGGATCTGCAGGACGTCGAGGTCATGAACGGGCTGGCGCAATGGCTGGGCATTGAGGCGCGACTGGACAGCTTGAACACCGCCCTGAAGCGGCAAAATCCGCAACCCGCGGCGAAAAAGGTCGACAACTACGTCGAGATGTCGGCCTCATTGGCGCGGCTGGATCGGTTCAACCTGTCCCGCACGCCGAATTTCGAACCGCGTCGCGGCCCCGTGGTGCCCACCTATATCGCCGCACGCGATACCCCGCTGTTGTATATGCCGATCCGGTCTGGCCCGGAACGCGCAGTTCGGCAATGGCTGGCGGCGCTGGACGGTGTGCGACTGGGCAAGCTGGCCGACAAGTTCACCCAAGGGTCGCTGCGCGGCTGGAAGCGCGACCGCCCCGGGCACCGCAGCTTTACCGTGATCCGCCATCCACTGGCGCGCGCGCATGATGCCTTTTGCTCCAAAATCCTGACCACCGAAAAGGGCAGCTTTCCCGGCATCCGCAAGGTTCTGCGCCGTGCGCATGGCTTTCCCATCCCCGAGGGGGAACCGGGGGCCGACTACGATGTGAACGCGCACCGCGAGGCATTCACCGCCTGGCTTTCGTGGGTCAGGGCCAACCTCAACGGCCAGACCGCGTTGCGCGTCGATGGACATTGGGCCACGCAGGCCCAGTGCCTTGAGGGGATGGCAGAGTTCACCTTGCCCGACATGATCGTCCGCGAGGATGAGATGGAGGCCTATCTGCCCGCGCTTGCCCTGCAGGTTGGTCATGAAAACCCGCCCGATCCGGTGGCCGTTGCCAACAGCGCCCCCTATTCGCTGGCAGAGATCTACGACAACCAGATTGAGACGCTGGCCCGTGATGCCTATCAGCGTGACTATGTCATGTTCGGTTTCGATGATTGGGCCTGAGACGGGTTGAGCACAAAAGCGGGGCACCTATCCAAGTGCGCCCCGCCTGCCTTTGGCCCCGTCCTCTCGGGTGTTTAAGCAGCGACGAGCCCCGAAGGCGCCCCTGTTACCGCTGCCCCCTTTCGACAAAACCCGGACCGTCAAACACCCGCACCGGATCACCGCGCTGGACCTGATGATGCAGCCAATGCGCCTGTCCGTCCCGTGTGGCCTTCGCCTCTGCCGCGTCGGCATCGGCCAAGGCCTGCAGGCGGGCAAGTGCCAGACGTCGGTTCTGATGCTGTGAGCGTTCGGCGCGGACGACAACGGCATACTCTCCCCAACGCGCGCGGATCGCGCTGGAGGTTTTGTTCTGGTGCTGCCCGCCCGGCCCTCCGGCGCGGATAGCCACCATCTCGACCGCGCGCGGGTCGATTGCGGCACCGCGCGCGGCATCAGGCAGGCGAAAGACCTGCACAAACCAAGTTTTGCGTTTGTGACGCGGGCGCAGCGCGCTGGGGCAACGCCACAACAACGACCCGGTCCAGCGCGCGGCCAAATCGTCGGCGCGCGCCCCGGACAGCACGGCCACCGCAGATACCGGCCCATTACGACCGCCACGGCAAACCAGATCCAGCGTGACGCCCATTTCCGCGGCCTCTTCTTTCATGCGCGTCAGCACATGGCCCGTGGCTTGCTGGCATTCGCCCGGTCCATTGCCGCTGGAGATCAACAGACAGGTCATCGGCGGCCCTCCCTGCTGGTCTTGAAGGTGATCAGCGGTGCAAACGCGGCCACCTCTTCTGCGAGGCCAAAGGTTTCAAGGTCGCGCAACACCGCGCCTGTGTCCTTGTAGGCGCTGCCCGCCTCTTCGATCAGCAGATCACGGTCAGTACAGATCACCCGCCCGCCAAAGCGTGTCTGGCGCATCGCCTCCAGTTCCGACTTTACCCGGGGAATCCGCCCGTGCATCGCCGCACGGTCATAGCGCCGCCCGGCCCCGTGTGAGACAGACCCCAATGCCTCTGGCGGGCCGTCCGGCACCGCCATGAGATAGCTGAGGCTGTCCCGCGATCCGGCCAGCGGGGCCAGCCCCCTGTCCGGCGCGGCCGCGCCTTTGCGGTGCAGCCAGCCATCAGCCCGCCGTTCAAGGTGGTTGTGCGGCGCATCACAGATCAGCCGCGCATCACAGCGCAGCGCCTCTGCCGCGCCTTCGGCGATCAACGCGCGGTTTGTCCGCGCCCAGACCTGCGCCGCATCGTGCAAGGCAACGTAGGTCTCTGCCGCGTCGCTGCCGGGCGCAAACCCGTCATTCCAGGTTTC
The DNA here is from genome assembly GCF_002237555.1 of Antarctobacter heliothermus. NCBI lineage: Bacteria > Pseudomonadati > Pseudomonadota > Alphaproteobacteria > Rhodobacterales > Roseobacteraceae > Antarctobacter > Antarctobacter heliothermus. Next base: position 822,396 of record NZ_CP022540.1, read on the forward strand.
CGCAATGCCACTGAATACCGCCGCCCCCTGCCCGCGCGATCCGCTGTGGACCAGCAGGCATAGGTCACCTGCCTGCAGCCCCAACCGGGATGCCACTGTCGGATCGGCCAGCGCATCGACCACCTGAACCTCGCAAAAGTGGTTGCCGCCGCCCAGCGTGCCCAGTCCATAGGGGCCGAACCGCGCCGCATCGGTCCCGGCAATCGCCGCGGCACCGGTTGCGGGGTCTGCGCCCGTCTCCAGCGCCTGCAACCGGCGCGCGGCCTTGTCCAGCTTTAGCTTGCGGCGCGGCAGGTCCAGCCGGAACAGCGCCATGCCACAGCCGATGTCCGGCCCGATCAGTTGTGGATAGATCCGGTCCGCCAGAAACGCGCCACCTACGGGGCCAAAGCGGCCCGGGTGCAGGTCCGGAAACGCGGCCACCGCCCGCATCCCGGCCCAATCCGCGACATCATGAAGTTGCTCGACCGCCCGGCCTTCGATCCAGGCACTGTCGGAATAGAATTCACAGACACGCGCAGGTGTCCGAATGGGAGAATTGCCCATAGGTCCGTCTTTCTCAAAACAGAGGTACGGCCAGACTTGGCCGCAAGACGGATCGTCAGATGGGCTGGAAACCTGCCCCGCAGGGCAAAACGGTCAGCGGCCCCGACGATCCAAGGAAATGGCGTCAATGTGCATAGCGGTCATGTGCGGCCCTCCTTTTATATCGGGTGTGACGGTTCGACGGGCGTATACCCCGCTGCCGCCTTTGCGCCAACGGGGGAATTCCGGACCATAGGGGCGCTGTGGCCCCTTTGCCTCAGGCGGCCTTTTCGGCCTCGGCTGCGGTCAGGATGGTATAGAGCGTCGCAGGCACCGGATTGGCCCGCAATTTGGCGCACAGCGCCGGGTTACGCAGGCTGCGCGACACCAGCGCCAACGCCTTGAGGTGCTCGACCCCGGCCTCTTCGGGGGCGAAGAGGCCAAAGATGATATCCACCGGCTGGCGATCGACAGAGTCAAAGTCGATCGGTTTCTCCAGCAGGATAAAGGCCCCCACCACGGAGTCGACTCCTTGAATCCGCGCATGCGGCAGGGCGACACCGTGGCCGACACCTGTCGGCCCCAGTGCCTCACGCTCCATCAGCGCCTCTAGGATATTCGGTGACCTCAGGCCATACGCGCTTTCGGCCAAGTCAGAGACATCATGCATCAGGCGCTTCTTGCTGGAGGTCGAAGTGATAACTTTCACAGCCGTCGGCTTGATGAGATCGACAAACTTCATGGGTCTTGCCTGTGTCTGAGGCGCAGTTGTCGCGCGGATCGGGCTCCGGTGGCGGTTGGACCTTATGGATCAATCCATCCGATGTTGCCATCGTCCCGCCGATACACGACGTTCACGCCGTCCTTTTTCTCGTTTCGAAACACAAGGACCGGCGCTCCCGCCAATTCCATCTGCATCACGGCCTCCCCAACCGACAACGACGGAATGCGCGTTTGCATCTCCGCCACGATTATCGGCTGTAGCGTCTCAGGTTCGTCATCGCCCGAATCCGCTTCGTTGGCGAGGATATACGAGGCTGCCCCAATATGTTCAACCGGGTCGGGGCGGTCCTTGTGATGATCCTTCAGCCGGCGTTTGTAACGGCGCAGCTGCTTGTCCATCTTTTCGGCGCAGGACTCAAACGCCGCATAAATCTCGGTCGCACTTCCCTTTGCGGCCGCGTTCAGCCCGCTCGACAGGTGAACGTTCGCTTCGCAGTGGTATTCATGAGCCGCCTTCGAAAAAACCACCGTCGCGTCGGTCGGGCGCTGACCGTACTTGTCCAGCACGCTGCCCAGTTCGGTTGTGACGTGCTCCTGAAGGGCGTCGCCAATGTCGATGTGTTTTCCCGTGATCTGATAGCGCATTATTTGTCCTTTTCTTATGCACCCGAACGCCGATTCGGGGAGCGGCCCCGCAGCGACGTCACAGGTTCAGGGAAGGCGCGATGTCGCGGAATGCGTGCAGCAAGCCTCGGAAACGAGGAACCAGCAAAGTCGCCATGCCGCGATACAAAGCACCATAGGTTTATTTGACTTGGAAACCCCCGGTGCTGTCAATGGAAACCGCTCCGCGAAGCGGCAACATCTGGCGACAAACTGTTCCCGGATGCCTTTGTCTACGGATGCATGGACTTAGCCAAAGCGAAAGTTCTCACCCAGATAAACGCGCCGGACGTTTTCGTTCTGCACAACTTCCTCTGGCGTGCCGGACATCAACACCTGCCCGTCGTGCAGGATATAGGCGCGGTCGACGATCTCCAGCGTTTCGCGGACGTTGTGATCGGTGATCAGCACGCCAATGCCCCGGGTCTTGAGATCGGCAACAAGGTGGCGAATATCGCCCACGCTGATCGGATCGACCCCGGCAAAAGGTTCGTCCAGCAGCAGATACCGGGGGTTGGCGGCCAGACAGCGCGCGATTTCGACCCGGCGACGCTCACCGCCCGACAGGGCCAGCGCGGGCGCGCGGCGCAGGTGTTCGATCGAAAATTCGCCCAGCAGTTCTTCCAGCCGTTCCCGGCGGCGGTGGACGCTCTTTTCGGCAATATCCAGCACCGCGCCGATGTTGTCCTCGACACTCAACCCGCGAAAGATCGACATTTCTTGTGGCAAATAGCCGATGCCCAGCCGCGCGCGCCGATACATCGGCAAAAAGGTCGCGTCCCGTCCGTCAATCAGGACTTGTCCGCCTTCCGGGTTCACCAGCCCCGCAATCGCATAAAACGACGTCGTTTTGCCCGAACCGTTTGGACCCAGCAGCGCGGCCACCTCACCGCGATCCACGCGCAAACTCACGTCGCGGATGACGACCCGCTTGCGATAGCTCTTGCGCAGATGAGAGACCCTCAGGCCGACGTCGCCTTCGGTTACGCTCAATTCGGGGGGCGCGGTCACGGCTGTTCCTCTGGCGCCTGCTGCAAAACGGTCCGCACGCGGCCGGTCAACTGTGCCGTGCCATCCTTGAGATCGACGACCATCCGCTCCGACGTCAGCGCGCTGGGCCCCTGCGTCAACAGGACGTTGCCGGACATGATGACCTGTCCGCCTTCGATGTCATAGTCGGCGCGCTGCGCCTCTGCCGCCTCTGATCCGCTGACCAGGGTCACACCGCCAGACGCCTCCATCCGTTTGATCCGCCCGGCCTGTTCGGAATAGACCACCAGAACGCGCGGCGCGGCCAACCGCATCTGGCCCTGCGCGATCAGCACATTTCCAGTATATAGCGCCGTTCCGTCCGACTGATTGACCCGCAGCGCGTCTGCCGTCACCTCGACCGGGGCGCTGGTATCCTGCTGCAATCCGCCAAAAGCCACTTCGGCCCCTTGCGCGGAAAGTCCCACAGGTGCGAGGGACAGAATGAGGGCGACAGACAGAAAACGGATCATTCGGCAACACTTTCTTGTTCTGGCGGTTGATATACCAGCTTTACGCCGCCGGAAAACATCAATTGCACGGCATCATCGTCTCCGGCGGGGGCGATCCGCAGGTGTCCGGCTTCAAAGCGGCCCACCGGCCCGTCCCCCTCTACCGGCCCGAGGCTCTCGGCCTCCACCCGGTCCAGACTGGACAACAGACCCTCGGTCCGCAGCACATATCCCTGCGAGCTTTCGATCCGCACCCCGCCCTGCATCAACGCCTGCCTGTCGGCATCGTTCAGATCGGCCGCAGCGGCATCCACCGTGATCTCGCTGCCATCCGCAAGGCGCATCCGCGCCTCAAGCTGATCGGCGCGGATGAGACCATCCTCATGCGGACGCACGGATTTGGCGGTCACGCTCAGCACGTCGCCGCGTGGGGTCGTGCCGGCATAATAGGGGGCACTGACCCGTTCGTCGGCGGTGCTTTCTTTCAGGGCCTCAACAAAAGGCACGTTTTGCAGTGGCTCGGACGGCCGCGACAGCAAGAAAAGCGTCGACAGCATGGCCAATGCGGCAAGCGGCAGCAGGATCTTAAGCCAGGCGATCACCCGCGAATACAATCCATTCCCCCGTCGCATCGCCTACCCCGGCTCAGGCGTGCGCAAAGATGTCGGTGTCCGGCCAGCCCTCTAGGTCAAGCATCGCCCGGGTCGGCAGAAAATCGAAACAGGACTGCGCAAGGTCGCGCCGCCCTTCACGCTCCAGCATGTCATTCAGCGCCGCGCGCAGGCGGTGTAGGTGCAACACGTCCGAGGCAGCATAGTCCTGTTGCGCTGCGGTCAGTTCGGCAGCGCCCCAGTCACTAGACTGTTGCTGTTTGGAAATATCGACGCCCAGCAGTTCCTGGGTCAGCGCCTTCAGCCCGTGCCGGTCAGTATAGGTGCGGATCAGGCGACTGGCGATCTTGGTGCAATAGACGGGCGCCGCCAGCGCGCCAAAGGCATGATACATTGCCGCGATGTCAAATCGGCCGAAATGAAACAGTTTGAGCACATCAGGATCAGTCAACAGCCGCGCAAGGTTTGGCGCCTCGGCCTGCCCTTTGGCGACCTGCACCAGATGCGCGTTGCCGTCGCCCCCTGACAGCTGCACCACACACAGCCGGTCACGGTGCGGGTTCAGTCCCATGGTCTCGCAGTCGATGGCCACCACCGGCCCCAGATCCAGATCGTCCGGCAAATCGCCCTGATACAGATAATTGGTCACGATCCGCCCCTTCTGCCGCATCCGTTTGCCGGCCCGACATATCCGCGCCCCCGCCTGCTTTCAACTCCGCCTCGCTGCCCGCCAGAGCCACAAATTGCGGGTTGATGGCAAAAGTGGGGCAAATCATGGGCACAATCGGGCGAATCAGAGACATCATTCCGACCCGATTCGGGCGCGATCGAGGTAGTCACCTCACGCTCTCTTCACTTTTGAAACATTTCGTGAGCATCGGCATTCCCCCTAGGATTGTCAAGCGGCTCTGACTTGACCCTGCGTTACCCACTTTTGCCGATCTAAGGCGATCCGCCACCAAATACCGTGTCAATCGGCCCAACGTTGGGATTGGCCCTAAACGGTATTGTTTCCCGCTCTCAATCCGGCATTTCGATGGGCGGCAATCCGCCGGTCAAGAGTACGGCGAAATTTAGGCGTTGTTATGCCGAAAAGTGGGGACTGTTTCAGCAGGAACGACAATTCTCGCGGTCTATTTGGTAAACTGTTTCACGAAAACCACTCGTCCCCCAGCCCGCTTCTCGTGTCCATACGCCATCAATTCGGGGGGCAAAACGGCGATTGATACACAACGCGAAGCATCGATTTCCAAAGGCCCCGTTGAGAGGACATCGCGCCGCGCAACCTGTGCGTGTCACGTGCCTTTCTCCTTTAGGTTGTGCCTCATTGAGCTCATTGACGCCCACACCCGAGGCAGGTCATAACAAATTTATCGAATGCGTTTGTCTTGTTTTTGCCGCATTTCGTAAAACACAACACTTGGGGGTTGGTGCTTCCGCTATGGGAGTATCTGGTTAAGTTTGCGGCGGTATCTGCGAAATTAGATCCGAAGACATTGTTAGGGGCTTCGGCCCATCTGCCAAATGGGGGACGCGCGATTTGCGTGCCATGGCGCAGCTATGTCCGAATTTCGTGACGCCTTTGCGCACTTTGCCAATCTCTCGTCAACGCATGACGTCAGGAGGTCATCGTGACAATTCATCTGCGCCAGCCGCTGCCATCGGCTCGGATCGAAAAGTTGATTTCAGAGGTTCTCGCTGCCCAACAAGGGCCTACACTGTACCGCGACCTGTTCAAACGGGCGCTGGACATTGCAATTGTGTTGATAGTGGCGCTGCCCGCTCTGCTGATTGTCGGCCTTTTCTCGCTGATCGTGGCGCGCGACGGACATTCGCCTTTTTATACCCAAAAGCGGCTTGGTCGAAACGGCCGCTGCTTTGATATCTGGAAGCTGCGCAGCATGGTGCCTGACGCGGACAGCCGGCTGAGCGACCATCTGGCCGCAAACCCGGCGGCCCGTGCGGAGTGGGACCGCTCTCAGAAACTGCGCAATGACCCCCGGATCACGCGTGTGGGCCGCCTGATCCGCAAGACGTCAATCGACGAGCTGCCGCAACTGTTCAACGTGCTCAAAGGCGACATGTCGCTGGTGGGCCCGCGCCCGATGATGCCCTGTCAGCAGGACATCTATCCCGGCTCCGCCTATTACGCCATGCGTCCGGGGATCACCGGCTATTGGCAAGTGTCGGTACGCAACGAAAGCTCATTCGCCCAGCGCGCCGGGTTCGACACCGCCTATCTGGAACAGCTGTCGCTGCTCAATGACTTGCGAGTGCTGTTCAAGACGGTGCGCGTGGTGCTGCGCGGCACTGGCTGCTAGGCCGCCGTCCCACACGCCCCGGCCCCCGCGCCGGGGCCTCGTGTCCAAACCCGCTCAGTGTTCGACGGTCGCAACCATACATTGCCGCCCATCCGGTCCACGGACCCACATGTCGTCGCCTGACCGGCACAGCGTCGCCAACTCATCATGCATCAAAGGCGCGGTGGCGCGGAAGGTGAACCCGCTCACCGGAGCCGCCTCTTCGGCCATCAGCAACAGCCCCTGCGCCAACAGCGGCCCATGCACCACCAGCCCGCCATAGCCTTCGACCGTGCGGGCATAGTCGATGTCATAGTGAATGCGGTGCCCGTTGAAGGTCAGCGCCGAATAGCGAAACAGCAGCGTTGGGGAAAACCCCATCACGCGTTCGCTGTCGTGGTCGTCGCGCGCCATGGGTGACGTGGGCGGCGTGGGCCCGCCCGCCTCCGGCCCCGCCTCCTCGCGGTACACCAGATCCTGCCGTTCGGTCACGCAAAGCTGCCCGCCCTGCCAGATCTCATGCGCCAGCGTGACAAAGCCCAGTGGCCCGCTGCGGCCCGTCTTGCGCGTCACATCCGCCACCCAAGAGCGTTTCTCAGCCATGTAGCCCGCCCGCAACGGGGCATGAAACTGCAACGCACCCCCGGCCCACATGCGCCGGGGCAGGCCAAGATCGGGGATCAGCCCCGTCCCCACGCGGGGATGCCCGTCCCGACCCAGCAGGCCGGGCGGTTGGGCTTCCCAAAAATAGATCTGGTGAAAGAATGGCGGCAGCGGGTCGCCCACGTCGATCGCCCGGCCCCTGTCCAGCGCAACAGCCAGCGCTTGCGCGCGCTCCGGGTCCATCACGTCGGTTTGACGCCGCTCCGCCTGCGCTGCATTCTGCATCGGCCTCTCCCTGTACCTTGCGCGAGTTATTCCAGCCATGCCGCCCGCCGTCCAGTCGCTCGACCACCTTGTGCTGACCGTTGCCGATCTGGCGGTGACACGGGCCTTTTATGAAAACGTGCTTGGGATGCAGGCACAGTCCTTTTCGCCGCCAGATGGCAGCACCCGATGGGCGCTGAACTTTGGGTCGCAAAAGATCAACCTGCATGTCGCCGGGCAAGAGTTCGACCCAAAGGCCAAGCATCCCGCCCCCGGCTCGGCCGATCTGTGTTTTCTCAGTGTAACGCCACTGTCCGACTGGATGGTGCATCTGACCGCGCTCGGCATCAGGATCGAAGACGGCCCCGTGGCCCGCACCGGCGCCACCGGGCCGATCCTGTCGATCTACCTCCGAGACCCGGATGGAACCCTGATCGAGATTTCAAACCCCGCCTAGGGTCAGCCCCGCATCCGCTCTGCCTCGGTGCGCAGTTCCTCCATCAAAGACAGCAACAGCGCACGTCCGCGCGCATCGGACAGCCGCCCGTCATCGTCAAACTGCGTGCGGCTTTGCGCCAGCATCATCTCCGGTCCGGTCAACAGACGCGGTCGAAACGGCGTCAGGCAAAGCCGCGCCATGTTTTGCGCCCGCTCTCCACCCGCACGCCCTGCCGCCGAAGACAATAGCGCAACCGGCTTGTCCTTCCACGGTGCCCCTTCGGTCCGCGAGATCCAGTCCAGCGCGTTTTTCAGCACACCCGAGATGCCCTTGTTGTATTCCGGCGTCACCACCAGCACCGCATCCGCGGCAGCGATCTGGTCTGCGGCCTGCTGCACAATGGCCGGGATGCCATCGGCGTTCTGGATGTCTTCGTCAAACAGCGGAAACCGCAGATCCAGCTCGGTGAACGCGCCGGGGGCAAACAGGCGCGCGGCCTCGAACATCAGCTTTCGGTTGCTTGACTCGGTGCGCAGCGAACCGCACAGGCCCACCAGTTTCATGTCACTCATCGGTTCTCTCCAGACTGCTACCCCCGGACCTACAATAAAAAAGCGCCGCGACAAGGCGCGGCGCTTTGCAGACTATACGCGATCGGGGCACAGCCCCTGTGCGCTTAGCCGTTCGGCAGGATCACGATCTCGACCCGACGGTTCTGGGCCTTGCCCTCGGCGGTCAGGTTCGACGCGATCGGTTGATCCTCACCGCGACCAATGACAGAGACACGGCCGCGCGGCACACCTTCGGACAGCAGCACATTGGCCACCGCCTGCGCGCGACGCTGCGACAGGTCAAGGTTATAGGCAGCATCGCCGTCGCTGTCGGTATGGCCGATCACCTGCGAGGTGGTGTTCGGATAGGCCAGCAGGGACTGACCCACATCGCGCAAGTCCGACACAAGGGTCGACCGCAGCTGTGCGCTGTCGGTGGCGAACAGGATGTCCTGCGGCATGGTGACAATCAGGCGGTCGCCGGTGTTGCGGATCGTCGCGCTGTCGCCCAGCTGCTGCCGCAGTTCGGCCTCTTGCTTGTCCAGCTGGTTGCCGATGGCGGCACCGGCGGCAGCACCAACCAGCGCCCCGGCCACGGTGGCACGGTTGCGTTCACCAACGTCGCTCCCGCCTGCAAGACGGCCGGCAACCGCACCACCCAAGGCACCGATCAATGCGCCCTGCTTGGCTTTCTTGTTGGGGTCGCTGTCGTCGATCATCGGGCCCGTGGTGCAGGCGCTAAGGCCAACAACGGCCACGACGGAGAGAAGAATGGGGGATTTCGCCCGGATCATAAGGAGCCTCTTTTTGATGTTTGCCCCAGTTGATTGGGGTCTTTCACTGCCGATATGCAATAACATCTGCGAAACGCCCAGCCTTGTCATGGGGAAAATCGGCAAAGCTCCGCGCATGACCTCACAACGGCTTGGCGGCAGCAGTGAAACTCCCCCTGCGAACAGCGCGTTACCCGCTCAGGCCTCCAACCGGACCGCTTCCCATGCCAGGATCGCGCGCTTGACCGGAAGTCCCCAGTGATACCCGCCCAGACCGCCCGATTTGCGCAGCGCCCGGTGGCAAGGGATCAGGTAGCTGATCGGGTTGCGACCCACCGCCGTGCCCACGGCGCGCACCGCCTTTGGATGCTCGATGGCCTGCGCGATCTCCGAGTAGGTGGTGACATGGCCAGAGGGGATCTGCATCAACGCCTCCCAGACCTTGATCTGAAACGGCGCGCCGATCATGAACAGCGGCACCGGTCCCTCTGCCTTGACGCCAAAGGCGCTCAACACCCAAGGCCGCAGGCGCATCGGGTCTTCGACGAAGTCAGCCTTGGGCCAGCGCCCCACGAGATCCTCCATCGCCGCCTCTTCGGTGGTTTCAGCGGAAAAGCCGATACCGCACAGCCCCTTGTCCGTGCCCATGACCAGCGCCGGGCCAAAGGGGCTTTCGAACCAGCCCCAATAGATCGTCAGCCCCGCGCCCGCGCGGGCAAAGTCACCCGGGCTCATCGCCTCCCACCGCAGGAACAGATCGTGGAGGCGACCGCCCCCTGACAGACCGGTGGCAAGGGCCGTTTCCAGCGTGGTAAAGCGGTCCGCCAACAGCGTCTTGGCGTGGCCCAGCGTCAGATACTGCTGATAGCGCTTGGGCGAGACACCCGCCCACTGCGAAAACAGCCGCTGGAAATGCGCGGTGCTCATGCCCATTTCGCGGGCGATCTGCTCCAGCGTGGCCTGCGGCCCCAGCCGATCGACAACCTCGATGGCGCGGCCCATGACCTGATAATGATAGCTGTCGGTTTTTTCCTCAGGCATGCTGGCCTCCTATGACCCTGTCATAACCTGAGCACAGCGCGCGGACGATCCGATTGTTGCGCATAGGCGCGCGCGCGGCAGGGGACGTCGTGCCAGACGCCTGCTTGCAACATGTCGCCAGGAGAATTTCAGCCAAGAAGAAGCCGGGGGCCGGGGCTTGCAGCAGGGGCGCGTTCTGGGCATAGGGATGCGCATGGCCAAGCAGCTTGACTATCACACGATCCGCACGATTTTCGATCGGTTTCACGCGTCAGAGCCGGAACCGAAGGGTGAGCTGAACCACACCAACGCCTATACGCTGGTCGTGGCGGTCGCCCTGTCTGCGCAGGCCACCGATGCGGGCGTCAACAAGGCCACCGAAAAGCTGTTCCAGATCGCCGATACGCCGGAAAAGATGCTCGCCCTCGGCGAAGAAGGTGTCATCGAACACATCAAGACCATCGGCCTGTTCCGCAACAAGGCCAAGAACGTCATCAAGATGGCGCAGATCCTTGTGGACGACTACGGCGGTGAGGTGCCTAACTCCCGCGCCGCGCTGGAAAGCCTGCCGGGCGTCGGACGCAAAACCGCCAACGTGGTGCTCAACATGTGGTGGCATTACCCGGCGCAGGCCGTCGACACCCACATCTTTCGCATCGGCAACCGCACCGGCATCTGTCCGGGCAAGGATGTCGTCGCTGTCGAACGCGCGATCGAGGACAACATCCCCGTCGATTACCAACAGCACGCCCATCACTGGATGATCCTGCACGGCCGCTATATCTGCGTCGCGCGCAAACCCAAGTGCAAGGCCTGCATCATCAACGATCTCTGCCCATTCGAGGAAAAGACAACATGAAGAAATTCCAGGTTGTCGGCATCGGCAACGCCGTCGTCGACGTGATCGCCCGCACCGAAGATGACTTTCTGGCAGACATGGGGATCGAGAAAGGCATCATGCAACTGATCGAGCGTGACCGCGCCGAACAGCTGTACGGTGCCATGGGCAACCGGGTGCAGACCCCCGGCGGATCGGTCGCCAACACCATCGCTGGTCTGGGCAACCTCAAGGCGCGCACCGCCTTTATCGGGCGCGTGGCGGATGACGATCTGGGCATCTTTTACGCCTCCGCCATGAGCAATGAGGGCATCGCCTTTGTGAATGATCCGGTGGCGGGCGGCGAACTGCCTAGCTCGCGCAGCATGATCTTTGTCTCGCCCGATGGCGAACGCTCGATGAACACCTACCTTGGCATCTCCGCCGAACTCGGCCCCGAAGACGTGTCCGAAGATGTCGCCGGTGAGGCGGAATACCTCTTTCTTGAGGGCTACCTGTTCGACAAGGACAAGGGCAAAGAGGCGTTCCTCAAGGCCGCGCGCGCCTGCAAGGCCGCTGGCGGCAAGCCCGGCATCGCCATCTCCGACCCGTTCTGCGTCGAACGTCACCGCGACGATTTCCTGACCCTGATCGAGAACGAGATGGATTTCGTCATCGGCAATGAGGACGAGATCCGCTCTCTTTATCAAAACGACGATCTGGAGGCCGATCTGCGCGCCGTGGGTGCAATCTGCCCGCTGGTGGTCTGCACGCGGTCTGGTGACGGCGTAACCATCCTGCACGAGGGCACGCGCATCGACGTCGGCGTCGAAAAGATCGTGCCAGTCGATGCCACCGGCGCGGGTGACCAGTTCGCTGCCGGTTTCCTCTACGGTCTCGCCACTGGCGCGGACATGGAAAAGGCCGCACGCATGGGCAGCGCCGCCGCGCGTGAGGTCATCAGCCACATGGGCCCCCGCCCAGAGGCAAACCTGCAGGACCTGTTCCGCGCAGAGGGCCTGCTCTGACCCGGATAGCAGCCTGATCTGACACCGCTTTTCACCGACCGCCGCGCGGGCGGTCGGTTTTTATTGTGACGTCATCGCGTTTTCACGCGGCATTCACGCTGTACCCGTTCCGCTGTTCCCATCCCGACGTTAACCTTTCAATGGGTGATGTCCGGTGTGGAGTGGCTCATGACGCGGTACATCCTTCTTCGCGACCCGACCGGGAACTGGCGGCGCTCGCCCGTGCCGCTGGCAGGGGGGATCGCGCCGCAGGACCCGGACGCCCCTGCCGCGCCGGTGGTCGAGACCGCCGATCTGTCGCCGCAAGAGGTGCGGGATACCATTGATGATCCCACCTTGCTGACGCTCCAGCCCGCGATGTGTACCCGTTTGATCGCGCCAGAGCCGATGGATGAACTGCGCTCTGCCGACGCCGTACCCGGCTGGGGTCTGCGCGCCATCGGCGCGGACTGGACACCGTCCAGCGGTGCGGGCGTGCGGGTTGCCCTGCTGGACACCGGCATTGACGCGCACCACCCGGTTTTTTCCGGGATCGACGTCACGGCACAGGACTTTGCCGGGACCGGTATTGCCGATGCCAATGGCCACGGCACCCACGTCGCGGCCACTGTGCTCGGCCGCGATCTGGGCGGCACGCGGGTCGGCGTCGCCCGCGGTGTCACCGACCTTTTGGTCGCCAAGGCGCTGGCCGACAATGGCCGTGGCCGGTCCGAGGATTTCTTTCAGGCGATGCTTTGGGCGCTCCGGTCCAAGGCCGACATCATCGGTTTTGCACTGGCTTTCGATGTGCCCGGCCAGATTGATGCACTGACTGAAGAGGGCTATCCCACCGCGCTGGCCACATTGGCCGCCGTCCACGCCTATCGCGGCAACCTGCGGATCTGCGAAGTATTGTTGCAGATGATCGCGGGCGATCAGGCCCCCTTGCTGCTGGGCGCGGTGGGCAACGACTGCCTGCGCACCATCACGCCAGAGTTTGAAACCGGCCCGTCGGCCCCGGCGGCGGCGGCGGGTGTGCTGGCAATTGGCGCTTGTGGTCCGGATGAGGCCGGGTTGTCACCCGCCCCCTTTTCCAACGTTGGCGCGGCGCTACTGGCCCCCGGTGCGGGAATCATCTCCGCCGGTCTGGGCGGCGGTCTGCGCACCCTCAACGGCACCTCCATGGCGCTGGCCCATGCGGTGGGGATTGCCGCGCTCTGGGTCGAGCAGATGCGCAAGGAGGACACGCCTGTGACCGCACAGACGCTGGCCGCCAAACTGATCGGCACGGCCACCCGCGCGCCCCTTGGCCCGCGCGCATCCAGTGTCGAGTGCGGACACGGCTTGGTGCAGGCCCCGAAAGGGGCGCTGGAGTAACGCCTAGTGCGCCTCGGCCCAGTTGGCGCCCTGACCCGCATCCACCACCAACGGCACGTCCAGCTTTAGCACCGGATCACAGGCGTTTTCCATGATCCCGCGCGCGACGCCGATCAGATCGTCCACCGCGCCTTCCTCGACCTCGAACAGCAGTTCGTCGTGGACCTGCAACAGCATCTTGGCGGGCAGCCCCTTGATGGCATCGGGCATCCGGATCATCGCGCGCCGGATGATATCCGCCGCCGTCCCCTGAATCGGCGCGTTGATCGCGGCCCGCTTGGCAAAGCCCGCACGCGGCCCCTTGGCGGCAATCTCGGGCGTGTGGATCTGCCGCCCGAACAGCGTCTCCACCCGCTTGTGCTCCTTGGCGAATTCCACCGTGGCATCCATATAGGCGCGGATACCGGGGAAACGCTCAAAGTACCGGTCGATGAACCCTTGCGCCTCGGCCCGCGGAATCCGCAAATTCCGCGCCAGACCAAAGCCGGAAATCCCGTAAATCACGCCAAAGTTGATCGCCTTGGCCTGCCGCCGGATATCCGGCGTCATCTCGTCCAGCGGCACGTTGAACATCTCGGACGCTGTCATCGCGTGGATGTCCTGCCCCTCGCGGAACGCCTGTTTCAGCGCGTCAATCTCGGCCATCTGCGCCAGAATCCGCAACTCGATCTGGCTGTAGTCCAGCGACACCAGCACATGCCCCTCGGGCGCGATAAACGCCGTTCGGATGCGCCGCCCCTCCTCAGATCGCACTGGGATGTTCTGCAAATTCGGATCGGTCGACGCCAGACGCCCGGTGTTGGCGCCGGTCTGGACATAGGACGTATGCACCCGCCCGGTGTCCGGGTTGATGTGCTCCTGCAAGGCATCCGTGTAGGTCGATTTCAGCTTGGACAATTGCCGCCAGTCCAGCACCCGGCGCGGCAGTTCATGTTCCGTCGCCAGATCCTCAAGGATATCCGCGCCGGTGGAATACTTGCCGTTCTTGCCGCGCTTGCCGCCCTCTAGGCTCATCTTGTCGAACAGGATTTCGCCCAATTGCGCGGGCGAGCCGACGTTGAACTTTTCCCCCGCCAGCTCGTGAATCTCTTCCTCCAGCTGCACCATCTTCTGAGCGAAAGCGTTGGACATGCTGTTCAGCACATCGCGATCCACCTTGATACCGGTCATTTCCATCTGCGCCAACACCGGCACCAGCGGGCGCTCCAGCCCCTCATACACCCGCGTCACGCGGGCGACATGCAGTTGCGGCTTGAACACCCGCGCCAGCCGCAGTGTCACATCCGCATCCTCGGCCGCATAGCGCGTCGCCTTGTCGATGGGCACCAGATCAAAGGTGATCTGGCTTTTGCCGCTGCCAATGATCTCTTTGATCGGGATCGGCGTGTGCGACAGATAGCGTTCTGCCAGCGCGTCCATCCCGTGATTGTGCAGGCCGGAATTCATCGCGTAGGACATCAGCATTGTGTCATCAATCGGCGCAATCTGAACCCCGTACCGCGCCATGACCTTGGCGTCGTACTTCATGTTCTGGCCGATTTTCATCACCGCCGGGTCTTCCAGCAGCGGCTTGAGCGCGGCAAGCGCCTGCTCCAGCGGAATCTGCCCCTCGGCCAGTTCATCCGACCCAAACAGCCCCTCACCGGATTCGGCCCGGTGGATCAGCGGGATGTAACAGGCGGAACCGGGATCAATACACAGCGAAATCCCCACCAGATCGCAGGTCATCTCATTCAGGCCCGTCGTTTCGGTGTCGAACGCCACGGTGCCGCGCTCATTGGCGCGGTCAATCCAGACCTGCAAAGCCGCCAGATCGCCAACCGTCTCATAGCGGTCGGGGTCGATGGCGGGCCAATCCGGGTCCTCAGACCGCGGATTTGCCCCCTCCGGCGTGGTGTCGGGCATCACCGGTGCCTCAACGCCCAGACCATCGGCAATCCGCTTGGTCAGGGTGCGGAACTCCATCTCTGACAGGAACCCCAGCAGGTTCTCCGGCACCGGGTCGCGCACCTCAAGGTCATCCAGCGTAAAGGGCAGGTCCATGCCCTCATCCAGTTGCACCAGCTTTTTCGACAGCTCGATCTGTTCGCGCTTTTCGATCAGGGTCTGGCGACGCTTGGGCTGCTTGATCTCTTCGGCCCGGTCCAAGAGTTCCTCAAGCGATCCGAATTCATTGATCAACAACGCCGCCGTCTTGATCCCGATGCCCGGCGCGCCCGGCACGTTATCGACCGAATCCCCGGCCAAGGCCTGCACATCCACCACCCGTTCCGGGCCGACGCCAAACTTTTCCATCACCCCTTCGCGGTCGATGCGCTTGTTCTTCATCGGGTCAAGCATTTCCACGCCGTCGCCGACAAGCTGCATCAGATCCTTGTCCGACGACAGGATCGTCACCCGACCACCCGCCTCACGCGCGCGGCAGGCCAGCGTGGCCATGATGTCGTCGGCCTCAAAGCCTTCGATCTCTTTGCAGGCGATGTTGAATGCCTCTGTCGCGCGGCGGGTCAGCGGGATCTGCGGGCGCAGATCCTCTGGCATCGCCTCACGGTTGGCCTTGTACAAATCGTACATGTCGTTGCGAAAGGTGTGGCTGCCCTTGTCAAAGATCACCGCCACATGGGTCGGCGCATCCGGGCCGGTGTTGCCCTCAACATAGCGGTGCAGCATGTTGCAAAAGCCCGAAACCGCCCCGATGGGCAGCCCGTCGGATTTGCGCGTCAGCGGCGGCAGCGCGTGGAAGGCGCGAAAGATATAGGCCGATCCGTCGATCAGATGCAGGTGGCATCCCTTGCCGAAAGTGCTGGCCATCTCCGGCCCCCCTCATGTCGCGATGTTTTCCCAGATGTGCCATGAACAGCGACGGGGTGCCAGCCGCCGAATGTGCCGCCCGCAAGGATACCCGGCCAAAGCCGGTGCAAAGCGGTTTGCAAGCGCGCTTGCCCCCGGTCAGTTCGCCGCCACCACGACGCCCGGCATGGCAGCGCACAAAAACACCGCCACGAAAAAGACGATAGAGGCGGCAACCACCATGGAATGCCAGATCGTGTTGTGAAACCGCAGCCGCGAGGCCAGCAAAAAGGGCGTCCCGGCGGAATACAGCACCCCGCCCACCACCATCAGCACGATCACCGACAATGGCAGCGCCCCCATCAGGTCGCGCCCCCCGATCACCACGGCCCATCCCGAGGCAAGGCACATGGCCACCGCCACCCCTGTCGGCAAACGCCGGTTGATCAAGGTGACCGCCGCAGCCCCCGCCGCCGCGCCCCAGATCGCCGTCAACAGGCCCCAACTGGTGCCGGTCAGCAGCGCAAAGGGTGTATAGGTGCCCGCGATTTTCAGATGAATGGCCGACATGTCGATCCGCCGGAACAGGTCCGACAGATGCGGCCGCCCGACGTGATTATACAGCAGGGAGGCGGTCAGCATCGCGATCAGCGTCACGCCGTAGATGGTCACGCCGACAACCCCGGCGGCATCCCCGCGCCAGACCGCCGTCATGGTGATCAGCACCGGCACCGCGCCCAGCGCCAGAACCAGCGCCGCCAGATGCACGATCTTATCACTGGTCAGTTCCGCCGGGCTATAGTCGCGCGGCGAGGCGGTGATCGGTGCGGATGCGGATGCTGTCTGACTTGGGCTGTTCATGTCATCACGGTATAGTAGCAGGCTGCCATTTCAACAGCCTGCCACCGAAGGGTAAGCAAGTCGTGACCACCTGTGCAGAAATGCCGCAACCGGGGCCACAAAAGTTAACGGTAGGTAAAGCCGTCTCTGTAACCCCTTGATTTTGCGAACGTGGACTGCTGTCCACGCGTGGACACCTCTAATGGGCGGGCTGAATAAAGGTGCCGTTGCGCAGGTCTTTCATCGCCTGTTGCAGCTCTTTTTGCGTGTTCATCACGATCGGCCCACGCCATGCCACAGGCTCTTGAATGGGCTTGCCGGCCACCAAAAGGAACCGCACGCCCTCAGCCCCTGCCGTCACCTTGACCTCATCCCCGTTGCCGAATTTCACCAGCGTCCGGTTGCCGGAAAGGTCACGGATGTTCACCTCCTGCCCGCCGAACTCTTTTTCAACACGCACCCCAACGGGGGCCGATGCCTCGGCAAAGCGACCCGCCCCGGCAAACACATAGGCAAAGGCATTGGCCCGCGTATCCACCGGCAAAACCTTGGTCACACCGGGGGCCACCGACACGTCCAGATACAAAGGATCGGCGGCGATACCATCCACCGGCCCCCGCTTGCCCCAGAACCCGCCGGTGATGATCTTCACCCGCGTGCCGTCGTCGTCGATGATCTCAGGGATATCCGCGCCCTGAATGTCCTGATAACGCGGGCCCGTCATCTTCAACGAAGACGGCAGGTTCGCCCACAGTTGAAAGCCATGCATCTGCCCGGCAGCGTTTCCGCGCGGCATCTCTTGATGCAGGATGCCTGATCCGGCCGTCATCCACTGAACGGACCCGGCCCCCAACACACCCTCATTGCCCAGAGAGTCGCCGTGGGTAACCTCACCTTCCAGCACATAGGTGATCGTCTCGATCCCACGATGCGGATGCCAGGGAAAACCGCGCGCATATTGGGCCGGATCGTCATTGCGGAAATCATCCAGCAACAGAAACGGATCGGTCTCAGCTGTATCGCCGAAACCAAAAACGCGGTGCAGATGCACACCTGCGCCCTCCATCGTGGGCTGCGCGTGGGACTGTGAAAGAACAGGTCGGAAGGTCATGGCAAACTCCTGTTAAAGCTTGCCCAAAGATAAAGTGGCAAAGCCCGCCACCCAAGATCCATCCCCGCACAGACATGGTGCGCGCCGTCACAGGATCGACAGGACGGCCCCTCAGACCTTGCCTTCGAATCCCGCCTGAACGTATTTCGCGTCACAATACGGGCATTCGACAAAGCCGGTCTCCAGCGGGATCTGCAACCAGACCCGCGGATGCCCAAGGGCCCCGTCGCCGCCGTCACAGGCGATGCGAAAGCTCTCGACAATCTTCGTCTCGGGCGCTTGGGTCGTCATCTGGTTCCCTTTCGAGATGCACTGGCCTATCTGCCTTATGAACAATGCCGCGAGGGGGAGCAAGACGTTGGACAACAGACAGGGCGACGCAGCCATCCGCATCGACGGACTGACCAAGACGTACGCAGGCGGCAAGCAGGCGCTGAAAGGCATCGACCTGACCGTGCCCGCGGGATCGGTCTTTGGCCTGCTCGGGCCAAACGGTGCCGGGAAATCCACGTTGATCAACATTCTCGCCGGGCTGGTGATCAAGACCAGTGGCAAGGTGGACATCTGGGGCTGGGATCAGGACCGCAACCCACGGCAAAGCCGCGCGTCCATCGGCGTCATGCCGCAGGAGCTGAACCTCGACCCGTTCTTTACCCCGCGCGACGCGCTGGAGGTGCAGGCCGGCCTGTATGGCGTGCCCAAGGCGCAGCGCCGCTCTGACGAGATCCTGGAAATGGTCGGCCTGACCGACAAGGCCGGGGCCTATGCCCGCACGCTGTCCGGCGGGATGCGGCGACGCCTGCTACTAGCCAAGGCGCTGGTACACAGCCCGCAGGTGCTGGTGCTGGACGAACCCACCGCCGGGGTTGACATCGAATTGCGCCAGATGTTGTGGCAGAACGTCCGCCGCCTGAACAAGGACCGCGGCATGACCATCATCCTGACCACCCACTACCTCGAAGAGGCCGAGGAAATGTGCGATGAAATCGCCATCATCAACCACGGCCAGAAAGTAGCGCAGGACAGCACCGTCAACCTGCTCGGTCGTCTTGACGCGCGCACCATGGTGATCAACCCTGAAACCGCACCTGACACCCTGCCAGACGCGCCGGGAATCGACGCCGAAGAACGCCCCGATGGCAGCCTCGCGCTGACCTATCGCTCAACCCGGACCAGCGCCCAGGATGTGCTTAATGCCGTACAGGCAGCAGACATCCGCATCCGCGACCTGCGCACAGAAGAACCCGATCTGGAGGATGTCTTTCTCGCGCTGACCCGCAGCACCGCCACCTGATCGCGAAACACCGAGCAATCCGATTTCTTCTTGGGTCAAATACCCAAGTATGCCGCCAACCTACGGCACACCCCACCTAAGTGGGGCGTCGCCTTTCCACACGCCCCGAACCCGTAGGCCGCAGGCCGAAGGGTAAGACACCCTGCGCGCCGCAAGGCGCTCTACCAGATCACGCCTTGTCCAGCATCCGGCCCAGTGGGCGGCCCGACAGGATATGCACATGCAAGTGCGGCACCTCCTGCACGCCGTTGACGCCGGCGTTGGCGATCAGACGGAAACCGTCCGCCTCCAACCCCTCCATCTTGCAGACCTCGCCCACGGTACGGGTAAAATCGAGGATCTCGGCGTCCGAGGCATCCTGTGCGAAATGGTCATAGCAGACATAAGGCCCCTTGGGGATCACCAGCACATGCACCGGCGCCTGCGGATAGATATCACGAAAGGCCAGCGTGTGCTCTGTCTCCAGCACCGTTTTGTTGGGGATATCCCCCGTCAGGATCTTCGCAAAAATGTTCTCGGGATCGTAGGTATAGGCCATGCTGCGCCTCTTCAGAGCGGAAAGGTGCCGCGCCCCGCGCGCCGGGGCGGGCTTCGCCCCGTGGCATAGCCGCTACAGCGCAAAACGCCACAGGATTCGTGCCCTCAGGCGCGGCATTTCAGTCCGCGAAAAGATGATCATGCGACACGATCTCTTCGGCGACGCTGGGCGGCACCGTCAGGAACGTTTCAATCGCCTGCGTATGGGCCACACGCGAATCCGTTTCACGCAAGCTGGAATGATTGTCGAACTTCGCATCCCGGATGCGATCGCTTTCGTGCAGCAGATCGTTACGAACCGTGGGCAACAACCGCGCCAGCGTGTCCGCTGGTGTCCGGTCCCCGGCAAGACCTGAGCGCATCGCATGACCAACAAGATACTCATCGGAAAAGTGGCACTCGATCTCCAACATCCGGGTCTGCGCCCGGTCGCGGGCGAAATCCTCCAGCAAGTCCAGACTGCCGGGATCCAGACAAATCACCAGCCGGTCGGTTTCATAGTAATCATACAGCATCCGCATCAACGCGCGGCGGTGGCGATGCCGTTTGCCCATGGTCGACTGAATGCCCCCCAGATCGGGTAGCGGACAACTGTCTTCGTTGAACAGGTATTCGATGCAGGGGATGTTGGTCATCTGCTGGATACGGTCGGTCAGCCGTTTGGCCACATGCCATTTCTTGCAAATCACGATCAACAGCTCGCGCTCGCGCCCCAATGAGCTTTCGGTTTCCCAGAAGCGGGGCGAAAACCGCCGCCCGGTCCGGCCCCGTTCTGTCAAGAAATTGAACAGCGACCGCCCCTCGTTCGAAATGCGGAATTGCGCCTTTTCAGCCGCATACAGCACGCCGAGGCGGCGGCGCAATTCAGAGGCGTCGGTGCTGATCTTGCGGGCGAACAGATAGTCCTGACTCAACAGCAGGTCGTAGTGATCGTTGTAGAAACTGACCGGCATCCCGTAGTCGGTGAACAACAGAAAGGTCAGCGTGCGGCTTTCGATCTCCTGCCCGGGCACCAAATGGCGCACCAGCGTCTGGAAAAACGTCTCATCCGGAATCCATGTCGACGCAAAGAAACGGACCACGTCTCGGCGTTTTTTGACGAATTCAAGAATCGCCTCAATGGTGCGCCGCCGCAGGCACCACCATTGGCTGCCGACCATAACCTCTATGTCCTCGGGGATTTTCCGGGTCAGCCCCAGCCGCCTCTGCGCCTCGAACATTGCGTAAAACCGGCGCTTCTGCGTGCGTTCGTTGAACCAGTGACGGTAGACCAGCCGCTCTTCGCGCCAGCCCGTCTTGATCCAGTCCGACTCGAAGTAGTCAAAGCTTTCGACATAGTCGCACTCGCGTCGATCCAAAAAGCTGTGGGCGTATTCCGCCGATTTGATCGCCATGCAATCGCCGGACAGCATGTAGAAATGGGTGGCGCGCGGAAAGGCGTCCACCGCCGCCTCGACCGCGTTCAGGGTCGCCCGCACAAGGCTCCATTCGCCCCAACCGCACTTAATCCGCTTGGCAAAGGCGACATTCGGGTTGTCCTTCAACGCGGCGCGGATACGGCCAAAGGACCCCGCCCCTGAGCGGGCATCGAAATGGATCGAAATATAGTCGCCCACAGCGGTCAGGCTCTGCGCCTGTTTGATGATGGCGTCAGGATCTTTGTGGCACAGCAGGATGAAGGCAACTTTTGCCATTTTGGTGATCAATCGCCCCAATTTAGCCCGATTGTTTATGTTGATAGTGATGAAGACCTGTTGAATAAACCTGCTTTGCCGGGAATTTTTCCCCGTCATACCGGCAGCGGGGACCAAAGGGGTAATAAATATGGGATTTCCGGGCACTTGGATGACCGAGAGCGAAAGCGTCGTGTACCGCGTCGTGCCGAAATGCGCCTGCTCGACGATCGGACAGATCCTGTATTATTCCGACCACGGCACTTTTTTTGACGGCGACATTCACGACGCGCAGAACGGCCTGCACAAATGGGCGCTGGAGGCCAGCCAACCCATCATCACAGCCAATGTCAAGACACGCTCAGCCTATGCGTTTACCTGCGTGCGCAACCCCTACACCCGCATCCTGTCCAGCTTTTTTGACAAGATCTGCGGCATCCAGCGCAACGGCAAACGCTATCGCGGCAACCTTGTGCCGCTGCTGATCCAGAAGTACGGGATCGAGGTGGGCGACGCCCCAGATTTCGAGTTTGACCAGATCCGCAGCTTTCGCCGGTTTCTGCTGTTCGCCCGCGACACCATCCGCTGGCGCCGCCCGATGGAGCCGGACATTCACTGGTCCGGCATGTCCGGCCATGTGGGCACCTTTATCGTCAACGGTGGCCTCTACAACAAGATCGTCTGGACAGAGACGTTTGACGAGGGAATGCAACAAGTGCTGGACAATATCCAAACGCGGCACCCAGTCGATCTATCGGCAATCCCCCGGTTCAACGAATCCGAAGGTCACGGACCGAAACGCGCACATCCGGTCGAAGATTATTTCGACGACATGTCGATGCACCTGATCAAGGAAATGTACGGCCGCGATTTCGATCTGTTCAAATACGACTTCGACAATCCGGGCAACAAGCTGCCCATCGGCGAGATCGATCTGGATGAGGTCCACGCCAAACTGGGCGACTGATCGCCGCCCTGCCCGTTGCGGCGCGGCAGCTCAGCCTTCCAGTGCCGTGATCATATCGACGCGGGTGCCGTGGCGTCCGCCTTCAAAGGCGGTTTCCAGAAAGGCGTCGACGATTTCCAGCGCCAGCCCCTCACCGACAACGCGCGCACCCAGCGACAGGATCTGCGCGTCATTGTGGGCACGGATCATGCGCGCCGAAAACGGGTCAGAGCAGACACCGCAGCGAACGCCAGCCACCTTGTTGGCGGCCATCATGATGCCCTGCCCAGTACCGCAAAGGATGATGCCCAGACTGCAATCGCCGGAGGCTACCCGACGCGCCGCCGCAGCGCCGTGTTCGGGGTAATGGGTGCTTTCGGGGGTGGTCGGCCCGATATCCACCGCCTCCCAGCCTTTGGCCTCGATGTGTTTTGCGATGGCCTGCCGCAGGTCAATGGCGGCATGGTCGCTGGACAGGACAATACGTTTTGTGTCGGTCATGGTGGCTTGGTTCCGATTTCCGGGCTGTCTGGGGTTTGCGGCAGCCTCTATCATGGCCTTG
This sequence comes from Antarctobacter heliothermus, assembly GCF_002237555.1. Lineage (NCBI taxonomy): Bacteria > Pseudomonadati > Pseudomonadota > Alphaproteobacteria > Rhodobacterales > Roseobacteraceae > Antarctobacter > Antarctobacter heliothermus. The sequence continues at coordinate 845,303 of NZ_CP022540.1, forward strand.
GCCCGCATGCCCAGCCAAAGTGACCCGGCGCCCTTAGCCCAAGTCTGCAGACGGAATGATAGGAAAAAACTGGCCACCGGACCACACTCCAAACCAGCCGTCATGGTGAACCCCCAGATCGACCAACCGGTAAAAACTCTTGCGATCTATCAGCGCCTCAAGGTTGGCTCGGACCAGCACATAGGGGGACGGCTCTCCCGTTTCGGGGTCGCGCTCTACCCGGATCGGATGCTCTGGCCCCGCCGCCGCCAGATCGCCAACGTGGGTCTCAAAAGTCAGGATCTGCGACTCACCTTCGCCCTCCGACTCAAAGTCCACCGCCACAAACGGTGCATCATCGACGGTAATTCCGACCTTTTCGACCGGAGTGACCAGAAAATAATCATCGCCATCTTTACGCAGGATCGATGAGAAAAGTCGCACCAGCCCGAATCTGCCGATTGGCGTGCCAAGGTAGAACCAGGTGCCATCCCGGGCGATCCGCATGTCCAGATCACCGCAAAAGGGCGGATTCCACTTGTGCACGGGCGGCAGTCCCCGGCCTTTCCCCGCCGCGCGCGCCGAGGCTGCAAGCCCCTCTGCCGATGGGGTCACGAGATTTTGTCCACTCATAGTTTTTGCCATTCTCCTCTCAGTAGATACATAGTTACCCAAAGAGATAGCATGAAGTGGAGAGTTATCATGTCCGATCACGCCGGTTCGACCGAGGATCTCGTCGCCGAGATCGAGGCGCTTGAAGACAAGCTGGCCCGCGCCAAGCAGTCGATCACCGCGCGGTTCATCGGCCAGGAACGGGTCGTCGACCTGACGCTTTCCGCGCTGCTGTGTGGCGGTCACGCCCTGCTGATCGGCCTGCCCGGCCTTGGCAAGACGCGGCTTGTGGAAACGCTGTCGAAGGTCATGGGGTTAAATGGCAACCGCGTGCAGTTCACACCTGACCTGATGCCCGCCGATATTCTGGGCTCTGAGGTGTTGGAAACCGGCACCGACGGCACTCGCGCGTTCAAATTTATCGAAGGCCCGATTTTCTGCCAGCTGTTGATGGCGGATGAGATCAACCGCGCCTCCCCCCGAACCCAGTCGGCGCTGTTGCAGGCGATGCAGGAAAAGCAGGTCACCGTCGCCGGGCAGACTCGCACGCTGGAAGCACCGTTTCATGTGCTGGCCACACAGAACCCGATCGAACAGGAAGGCACCTACCCGCTGCCCGAGGCGCAGCTTGACCGCTTTTTGGTGCAGATCGACGTGGCCTATCCCGACCGCGCGACAGAGCGCGATATCCTGCTGGCCACCACCGGCACCGAAGAGGCGCAGTCACATGGCGTCTTTACCGGGCCGGAACTGATCGCCGCTCAGCACCTGTTGCGGCGGATGCCGGTGGGCGATGCCGTGGTCGAGATGATCCTAGATCTGGTTCGCGCCTTTCGCCCCGATGATCCCTCTGCGCCTGAGCGGGTCAAGGACATCGTTGCTTGGGGTCCCGGTCCGCGCGCCGCGCAGGCGCTTATGCTGACCGTACGCGCCTGCGCGCTATTGCAAGGGCGGCTGGCCCCCTCTCCGGAGGACGTGTTGAACATGGCCAAACCCGTTCTGGTGCACCGCATGGCGCTGTCCTTCTCGGCCCGTGCGCGGGGTGAAGATTTGGGCGCGTTGATTGACGAGGTTGCCGCAGGTCTGCGCCCCGCTGAGGCCGCAGCGTGACAGCCACCGTCGCCCACCTGCGCACCCGCGCGCAAGAAGAGGCCGGGCGCTTTCCCGCGCTGCTGGCCCGTGCTGAACATCTGGCGGGCACCGTCCTTTTGGGCGAACACGGGCGACGGCGCTCTGGTCTGGGCGATGATTTCTGGCAATATCGCCCGTTGCAGGCGGGCGATAGCTATCGATCCATCGACTGGCGGCGCTCGGCCCGTGGGGATGAGCAATTTGTGCGGGAACGCGAATGGCAGATCGCACAAAGTGTGCAAATCTGGGTCGATCCCGGCGCCTCTATGCGCTTTTCCAGCCACAAGAACCTGCCGACCAAGGCAGATCGCGCGCGTCTGGTGGCGCTGGCAGCCAGCATCCTGCTGATCCGTGGCGGTGAACGCGTTGGCCTGACCGGTTGGCGACTGCCTCCCCGCCGCGGTGATTTGCAGACCCTGCGGCTGGCCGAGATGTTCGCCGAAGACGGCGAAGACGATTACGCCGCCCCTGAAGCGCGCGGTATGTTGCCCAACGCCAAGGCGCTGTTTGTCTCCGATTTCCTCAGCGATGTCGAACCCGTAGAGGCGGCGCTGACCAAGGCGGCAGACCGCGGTGTGCGCGGCGTGTTGTTACAGGTACTGGACCCTAGCGAAGAGGCGTTCCCCTTTGACGGGCGCACCATATTTGAAAGTGTAAACAAGACGATGCGCCACGAGACGCTCAAGGCCGGCGACCTGCGTGAAACCTATTTGCAACGGTTGGCAGAGCGCAAAGCGCGGCTGGACGCGATCTGTCGCGTAACCGGCTGGCAGCATTTCACCCATCACACGGACCAGACCGCGCAATCCGCCCTTCTTTGGGTGTATCGCGCTCTGGACGGGAGCCAAGGATGACCCTTTTCGGCCTGATCGGTTTCACGACCCCCTGGCTCTTGCTGGGGTTGCTTGCCCTGCCGATCCTCTGGATCATCCTGCGCGCCGTGCCACCCGCGCCAATCCGGCGGATGTTTCCCGGCGTGGTCCTACTGCTGGGCCTCAAGGATGAGGAACAGGTCACGGATCGCACGCCTTGGTGGCTGTTGCTGCTGCGGATGCTGGCGGTGGCGGCGGTGATTATCGGGCTGGCGGGGCCTGTGCTGAACCCCGACAACGATGGAGAGGTCGCAGGCGATGCGCCGCTGCTGGTTGTGATGGATGCCAGTTGGGCCTCTGCCGCCGATTGGCGCGGGCGAATGATCGCGCTGGACGGGCTGTTGGCCGAGGCCGGGCGCGACACGCGCCCCGTGGCGCTGATGCGATTGACGGACCCCGAACCGGTGCAATTCCTCAGCGCCGATGTTTTGCGCACGCGCCTGTCGGGCATTCAGCCAGAGCCGTGGCAGCCCGACGCCGAAAGCACGGAACGCGCCATCGGCTTTCTGCCCGACACGCGGTTCGACACCTACTGGATGTCCGACGCGCTTGACCGCGAAGGCCGCACACCGCTGTTGGCCGCCTTGGAAGCCAAAGGCCGGGTGACAGTGTTCGAGGCCCCCCGCACGCTCTATGCGCTGGAACCGGCGCAGGTGTCCGAGGGCAATCTGCTGATCACCGCGCGCCGCCTACGCGAAGGCGGCGCCACCGAACTGACCTTGGCTGGCCACGGCAAAGACCCGGCAGGCAACCCGTCGGTCCTGACCCGCAACACGCTGAGTTTTGAGGCTGGGATGCTGGAAACCACAACAGAGATTGCCCTGCCCGCCGAATTGCGCGCCCGCATCGAACGGTTTGAGATCGAAGGCACCCGCAGCGCCGGGGCCGTCACACTGCCCGACGACAGCCTGCGCCGCCGCGAGGTCGCCCTGATCGCGGGCAGTACGGACCGTGAGGGGCTAGAGCTTCTGTCGCCGCTGCACTACCTGCAAAAGGCTCTGGTTCCTACCGCCGACCTGCTGGACGGGGCCTTGCTGGACATCCTGCCCGCCAATCCGGACGTGATCATCCTTGCCGATGTGGCGACCCTGTCGGCGGCAGAGGAAGACGCCGTTCTGGAATGGCTCGACAAGGGCGGGATGCTCTTGCGGTTTGCCGGGCCGCGCCTTGCTGCGTCGGACATCAGCCGCGACCGCGAAGACCCGTTGATGCCGGTGCGCCTGCGCGCCGGGGGCCGCACCGTGGGCGGCGCGATGAGCTGGGGAGAGCCCAAATCGCTGGCCCCCTTCCCCGCCGAAAGCCCGTTCTTCGGGCTGGCCGTACCCTCGGACGTCACCGTCAACAGTCAGGTCATGGCACAGCCTGACCCAACGCTGGCCGCGCGCGTAGCGGCGCAACTGTCGGATGGCACCCCGCTGGTCACGCGCAAATCGGTGGGACAAGGCCAGATCGTCCTGTTCCACGTCACCGCCAACGCCGAATGGTCGACCCTGCCGCTGTCGGGCCTCTTTGTGCAGATGCTGGAACGGCTGGCGGTCTCCTCCGCTGCCGCACAGCCAGAGATTGAGGATATGGAAGGCACCGTCTGGCAGCCGATCCGCGTGCTGGACGCCTTTGGCCGCCCACGTGAGGCCGGCACCCTGCCCGGTGTCGATGGTCCCGCCCTGATCGAGGCCCCACTGGGCCCCGATCTGCGCCCTGGCGTGTATCAGGGCGAGGATCGCAGCCTTGCCCGCAACGTGGTGACAGCGGACACAGAACTGACGCCGATGATCTGGCCCGAACGCATCCCGGTGCAGGGCATCACCCGTCCGCAGGAGAAACCCTTGGCCGGTTGGCTGCTGGCCGGGGCGATTGCGCTGCTGCTGGCCGATGTGATCGCCTCACTGATGCTGTCGGGCCGGTTGCGCGGCGCGGTGTCGGCGGGTGTCGTTTTGGCGGCGCTGATGCTGGTGCCGCAGGACGGACAGGCGCAAACCGCCGAGGAACGCGCCGCCATCGCCGCGACCTCGGAGGTGGTTCTGGCCTATGTGATCACCGGCGACGACACGGTCGACGACTTGTCCCTTGCCGGGCTGCGCGGCCTGTCGGAGACGCTGTATTTCCGCACCTCGGTCGAACCGAACACGCCTGTCGGTGTGAACCTTGAAATCGATGAACTGGCCTTTTACCCGATGATCTACTGGCCGATCACTGCCAGCCAGCCGACACCGTCCCGTGAGGCCTATGCCAAGCTGAACACCTATCTGCGCACCGGCGGCATGATCGTCTTCGACACCCGCGATGCGGACATCGCCGGGTTTGGTGCGGCCACCCCGGAAGGCCGCAAGCTGCAACAACTGGCCGCCCCGCTGGACATCCCCCCGCTGGAGCCGGTGCCAGAGGACCACGTCCTGACGCGCACCTTTTACCTCTTGCAGGATTTCCCGGGCCGCTACGTCGGGCGCGAGGTCTGGGTAGAGGCCGCGCCGCCGGATGCCGAACTGATCGAGGGCATGCCGTTTCGCGATCTCAACGACAACGTGACGCCAGTGGTGATTGGTGGCAACGACTGGGCCTCGGCCTGGGCGATGGACGACCGGGGCAACCCGCTGGTCCCGCTAGGCAGCGGCTTTACCGGCGAACGCCAGCGTGAGATCGCCTACCGCTTTGGTGTAAACCTTGTGATGCATGTTCTGACCGGCAACTACAAATCCGACCAGGTCCATGTCCCCGCCCTTCTTGACCGTCTGGGTCAATAAAACTGGGCCAATAAGCGAGAGCAGAGATGAACGGACAGATCGTATTCGACCCGCTGCTGCCTTGGGCGGTGATCGCCGTACTGGCCGCGCTGGCGCTGATCGGCACCGGGCTGGCGCTGTGGCGCGGGCTATCAGGCTGGGCGCTGCGCTTTCTGGCAGGGGTCGTACTGGTCGGCGCGCTGGCACAGCCCTCCTACCAGGTTGAGGACCGCGCCCCGCTGGCCGATATCGTGTTGATGTTGGTGGATGAGACCGCCTCGCAGATGCTGGCCGAACGGGCGCAGATCACGGCAGAGGCAGCCGACACGATGGAGGCGCGCCTGCTGGCCCGCCCCAACACAGAGGTGCGGCGCATTCCCGTACCCGACGGCGAAGGGGACGCGGGGACGCTGTTGATGACCGCGCTGTCCAACGCCTTGGCAGAGGAACCGCGCGGACGGATCGCGGGTGTTGTTCTGTTGTCCGATGGCCGTCTGCATGACCTTGAACGTGCGCCCGACCTGCCCGCGCCGATGCACCTGCTGCTAACAGGACTAGAAGAGGACTGGGACCGGCGGCTGATCGTGCGCAACGCCCCCGCCTTTGCCATCCTTGGCGAAGAGGTCGAACTGACCCTGCGGATCGAGGATGATGGCGCGGCGCCGGGCGATCTCAGCACGCAGATCCTGATCTCGATCGATGGCGCGGCGCCAGACACCTTTACCGTTCCTATAGGCGAGGATCTGACCCTGCCGATCACCCTGCCCCACGGCGGGCTGAACGTGATCGAATTCACGGTGCCCGAGGCCGAAGGCGAGTTGACCGACCGCAACAACAAGGCCTTGGTGCAGATCAATGGCGTGCGCGACCGGCTGCGGGTGCTGTTGGTATCGGGCGAGCCGCACGCCGGTGGGCGGACATGGCGGAACCTGCTGAAGTCTGACTCCAGCGTCGATCTGGTGCATTTCACCATCCTGCGCCCTCCGGAAAAGCAGGACGGCGTGCCGGTGAACGAACTGTCGCTGATCGCCTTCCCGACGCGAGAGCTGTTTCTGGAAAAGATCAACGACTTCGACCTGATCATCTTTGACCGATACAAGCGGCGCGGCATCCTGCCTGCGATCTACCTCGACAACGTGCGCAACTATGTCGAGCAGGGCGGCGCGGTGCTGGTGGCTGCTGGACCTGACTTTGCCTCGGCGGATTCGATCTATCGTTCACCTCTGGCGGATATCCTGCCAGCAGAGCCAACGGCGCGGGTGGTGGATCAGGGCTATCGCCCTGCCGTTACCGAGCTTGGCCTGCGTCATCCGGTAACCTCTGGCCTGCAGGGGGCGGACACATGGGGCCGCTGGCTGCGCCAGATCGAGGTGGAGCCGATCAAGGGCGATGTGGTCATGTCCGGCGTGGATGAGCGGCCCTTGCTGGTGCTGGACCGTGTGGGCGAGGGGCGCGTGGCGCTGCTGGCTTCGGATCAGGCGTGGCTGTGGAACCGTGGGTATGAGGGCGGCGGGCCGCAACTGGACCTGCTGCGGCGGCTGGCGCACTGGATGATGAAAGAGCCGGAGCTGGAGGAAGAGGCGCTGTGGGCGGAGCCTGCGGGGCAATCCATGCGGATCATCCGGCGGACGCTGAATGAATTTGTCGGCTCTGTGACGGTGATCACGCCCTCGGGCGATGAGGTTGAGGTGCCGTTGGAAGAGGTCAGCCCGGGGCGGTATGAGGCGATTTATGATGGCCCGGAGATCGGGCTGTATCGACTGGAAGAGAACGCTCTGTCTGCCGTTGTGGGCCTTGGCCCCTCGGCGCCGCGAGAGTTTATTCAGACCATCGCCAGCGGGGCTGCCTTGTCGCCGATGATCGAGGGCCTGCGGGGCGGGGTGATGCGGCTGGAAGAGGGGTTGCCCTCAATCCGAGAGGTGCGGGCCGGGCGGCCTGCGGCGGGGCGGGGATGGATCGGTCTGACCCCGCGCGAGGCCTATCAGACGCTGGATGTGAGGCAGACGCCTTTGGCCCCGGAATGGTTGGTTCTGCTGCTGGCCGCAGGGTTGATCGTGGGGGCCTGGCTGCGTGAGGGGCGGAGCTGACGGCCTTGGGTTTGGGAGGTGTGCCGGGCTGAAGCCCGGCCTACCGCTCGATAGGGATTTGGTCGTATGGGTTTTGCGGTGTCCACGCGTGGACAGCATCACGCACACGCAAAATCAATGGGTTACAGAGACGATTTAACCATTGGTTAGGAAACGACCCGCAGCAGATCCCGGTGAGACCCGGCGAGCGAGCGCCTAGATCACGGCAGCGTCAGAACCTGCGTGTCCTCTGCCCATCCATCGACTGAACATCTGGCGCGGATCATCACCTGTTCCGTTCCTTCGGGGATGCGGATGCCCGATTGGGACCGGGTAAAGGGCTGTTCCGTTTCATGCGGATGCAGCAACACGCGGGTTGCCAGCACCCGGCCCTCGGGCAGTTCCACTCGCCAGCCATCGGCGTAGTGGTCCCATCCGGTGTCCGGATGGCGCAGCGTGACGGAGACGGTCCAGACGTCGCCGCTGCGTTGGGCTGTGGCGCCTTCGATCTCGGGCGCTTCGGCAAAAAGCGGGGCCGCAAGAAGCAGCAGGGGAATCACATATCGCATGAAGTCAGCCTATCAGAGGGTTCGGAGCCAAGGCGATCCCGAAGAGCCGCCCTCGGGGATGTTGTGGCAACACAGCGGATGGTCGCTGGCGTCCAGCAGCACGGCCCGCGAGTGTGATGCAAACTCTCGCCGCAGAACCACCGACAGCGTCACCAGCGTGGTCAGCATCAGAACCACCGGCCCCAACAACCAGCCCGCCGCCGCGATGCCGAAATAGACCGACCGCAAGCCACGATTGTAGCTGCGCCCGCCGGTCACGTTGATCTCACCTGCCTTGCGCGCGCGGGCCAAAGTCACCGGATTTTCGGGGTCTTCGGGAACCGCAGCCATCAGCACCGAGGTGTAGCCGAACAGCCGATGCGACCAGACGAATTTCAAAAAGGCATTGGCGACGAACATCAGCATCAACATCAGCTTGATCTCAAACACCACCACCGGGTCTACGTCGGTGCCGAAGTCCTGCGCCACGCCACGCAACTGGTCCGCGTTGCCCATCAGGGCAAACCCGCCCCCGATGGCAATCATGCTGGCCGAGGCGAAAAAGGCGGTGCCCTGCCGCAGGCTGGCGACGATCTGCGAATCAAAGATGCGCGGTTGGCGGGTGACAAAGACCGTCATCCACGCACGACGATAGTCGGCCATCAGGAAAGAGGTGGATGGGTAGTTTTTCGGCGGATTCTCGATCACGCGGGAGGCCCCGGCCCAAGACAGCACCAGAAACACCAGCGCGGCAACATCCCAGACGGTAAATCCGGCGGTTAGAGTGTCCCAATCCATCAAAACGGTTTCACCACGACAACCCAGAGGATCGCAATCACGCCGACCACGCTGACCTCATTGAAGATACGCAGATACATGTCGCTTTCGCGGAATTCGCCGCGTTGGGCGCGGCGCACCAGACGCCCGGTCCACAGGTAGTGCCCCGCCAGCAGCAGCACGAGCGCAATCTTGACGTGGGACCAGACCGGAAAGCCCCAATCCCACGCCAGCCACAGCCCGGTGATCACCGCGATGGCCGCCAGACCAGCGGAAAAGCGGTACAGCCGATAGGTGAGATCGCCCAGCGGGCCGTTTTCGCCCAGCTTTGCGTGTTCCCGCTTCCAGTAGATCAGCGCGCGCGGTACGGCAAAGATGGAGGTCATCCAGCCCATGACGCACAGAAGATGTATGATCTTGACCCAATTCATGTCCGCACCTGACCCCTGCGACGCTAAAATGGCAAGATGCCGCGCCGCACTTGGCGGATTCGCTGTGGTGTAATGGCAGTTTTGGTTATATATTCTTACCAATCACGCGATATCGCCGCGCGCAGAGGAGAGCCCCATGCAGATGCCCGAGCCGAACAGATCCGTCCTTGCCCGAAAAGACCGGATTGTCGAGCGGTTGCGCAGCGTATTGCCCGCCGACCGGGTGATTTCCGATGAGGCAGAGACCCGCGCCTATGAATGCGATGCGCTGACCGCTTATCGCTGTCCACCTTTGGCCGCCGTATTGCCGTCCACGACCGAGGAAGTGTCGGCGGTGTTGAAGGTCTGCCATGAGGAGGGTGTGCCGGTGGTGCCGCGCGGGTCCGGCACATCGCTGGCGGGGGGCGCGCTGCCGACGGCGGATTCGGTGATCCTGGGCGTGGCGCGGATGAACGCGGTGCTGGAGGTCGATTACGCCGACCGCATCATCCGGGTGCAGACCGGGCGCACCAACCTGAGCGTGACCGGTGCGGTGGAAGAAGAGGATTTCTTTTACGCGCCCGATCCGTCGTCACAGCTTGCCTGCGCGATTGCGGGCAATATCGCGATGAACTCTGGCGGTGCGCATTGCCTGAAATACGGCGTGACAACCAACAACCTGCTGGGCGTGACCATGGTGCAGATGGACGGCACGGTGGTCGAGATCGGCGGCGCGCATCTGGATGCGGGCGGGCTGGACCTGCTGGGGCTGATCTGCGGATCAGAGGGCCAGTTGGGCGTAGTGACAGAGGCAACGCTGCGCATTCTGCGCAAGCCCGAGGGAGCGCGCCCGGTGCTGATGGGGTTCGATTCCAACGAGGTGGCGGGGGCTTGTGTGTCCGACATCATCAAGGCCGGTGTCCTGCCGGTGGCGATCGAGTTCATGGACCGCCCCTGTATCCGCGCGACAGAGGAATTTGCGCAGGCCGGATACCCCGATTGTGAGGCGCTGTTGATTGTCGAGGTCGAGGGCAGCCCGGAAGAGATCGACGAACAGCTGGGCAAGATCCTTGCCATTGCGCGGCGGCACGATCCGGTGGAACTGCGCGAGGCGAAAGACGCGGATGAGGCGGGGCGGATCTGGCTGGGCCGCAAGTCGGCCTTTGGCGCGATGGGAAATATCAACGATTACATGTGTCTGGACGGGACGATCCCGGTGAATGAGCTGCCGTTTGTGCTCAAGCGGATTGGCGAGATGTCCAAGGAGTTCGGGCTGGACGTGGCCAATGTGTTCCATGCGGGCGACGGCAATATGCACCCGCTGATCCTGTTCGACGCCAATAAGCCCGGCGATCTGGAACTGTGTGAGCAGTTCGGGGCGGAGATCCTGAAGCTGTGTGTCGAAGTGGGTGGCTGCCTGACCGGCGAGCACGGCGTGGGCATCGAAAAGCGCGATCTGATGCTGGATCAATATGCGCCGGCGGATCTGGAGGCGCAGATGGCCATGAAGGATGTGTTTGATCCCGATTGGCTGCTGAACCCGGCCAAGGTGTTCCCGCTGACCTCATCCGAGGCGCGGCGCGTGATGTGGATGGCGGCCGAATGAGGGGCGATTTTTCTACGAAACATCGGTGGGGGCGCTGCCCCCGTCGCCTGACGGCGACCCCCCCGGGGGTATTTGAACAGAGAAGAAGCCAGGAGCGTGGCGCATGAGACCTGAGAGCGAAGCGGAACTGGCGGAGATGATTGCCGGGGCGCGTGAGGCGTTTCACATTCGCGGTGGCGGGACGCGGGCGATTGGCGTGACCACCGCGCCACAGGTGTTGGAGACCGGCGGTTTGGCGGGAATCACCCTGTACGAGCCGGGGGCGCTGACGCTGGTGGCGCGGGCGGGGACGCCGCTGGTCGAGATCGAGGCGGCTTTGGCGGCGGAGGGGCAGCGGTTGGCGTTTGAGCCGATGGATCATCGCGGTTTGTTGGGGACGCAGGGTGTGCCGACGATTGGCGGCGTTGTGGCCGCCAATGTCAGCGGGCCACGCCGGGTGCAGGCCGGGGCCTGTCGCGATTTCATGCTGGGGGTGCGGTTTGTCGACGGCACCGGGACGGTGGTGAAGAACGGCGGGCGGGTGATGAAGAATGTCACCGGCTATGATCTGGTCAAGTTGATGAGTGGTTCGTGGGGCACTTTGGGTGTGTTGACCGAGGTCAGTCTGAAAGTGTTGCCGCAGCCGGAGACCGCCGCCTGTGTGATGATTGACGGATTGAGCGAGGCTGAGGCGCAGGAGGTCATGAGCCGGGCGATCACCTCACCGTTCGAGATCACCGGCGCGGCGCATGCGCCGGGGGATTCTGGGGACGTGCCCCTGACTCTGTTGCGGATCGAGGGATTTGCCGGATCGGTCAGCTATCGTCTGGGGCGCTTGCAGGAGATGTTTGCGGATCTGTCGGTGCGGGTGGAGACGGACCCGGACCGCGTGGCGGCGCTGTGGCGCGGGGTGCGCGATGTGGAGATGATGCAGGGCACTGGCGGCGATGTCTGGAAGCTGTCGCTGCGGCCCAGTGCTGCGCCGGGGCTGGTGGCCGAACTGCGGGCGCGGCATGAGGTGTCCCGTGTGCTGTATGACTGGGCCGGTGGGCTGGTCTGGATCGAATGCGTGCCGGGGACGGACCTGCGGCCCGAGGGCCTTGCGGGCCATGCCACGCTGATCCGCGCCTCAGAGGAGACACGACTGAGCCTGCCTGTGTTCCAGCCGGAGCCGCCTGCGGTGGCGGCGCTGACACGGGGTATCCGCGCAAGGTTTGACCCGAGGGGCATGCTGAACCCCGGGATCATGGCCTGATGGGGCATCCCGCGCTTATCGCCTTTGTCGTGGCCTTTGTGGCCGGGCCGCTGGTGGTGGCGGCGTTATTGCGCCTGTCCGCCACACTGCCGGTGCTGGTGGCGCTGTCGTTGACGGTGATCGGCGCGGCGGCTCTGGCGGTGGTGTTTCAGGGCCGCAGCCCGCTAACTTCACTGATTTTCTTTTGGTTTGGCTGGGTTGTGGCCGTGGCCGTGGCCATGGTGGCACAGGCATTGCGCCGCCGCCTACCCGGTCGCACGACCCGCCGCCTGACCCTTTTGGGCGCGCTGCTGGCGGCCCCCCTCCCCTGGTTCGGCCTTGCCACGGCCCAAATGATGGACTGACATGCAGACGAATTTTACCGACGAGCAACTGAAAGACGCGGGCACCGCGCGCGCCAACCAGATCCTGCGCAGCTGTGTGCATTGCGGGTTCTGCACCGCGACCTGCCCCACCTATCAGGTGCTGGGTGACGAGTTGGATAGCCCGCGTGGGCGTATCTATCTGATCAAGGACATGCTGGAGAATGAGCGTGTCCCGGACGAAAAGACGGTCAAGCATATCGACCGCTGCCTGTCCTGCCTTGCCTGCATGACCACCTGCCCGTCGGGGGTGCATTACATGCATCTGGTCGACCATGCGCGGGAGTATATCGAAAAGAACTATGACCGCCCGTGGCACGACAAGGCGCTGCGCTGGATGCTGGCCAAGATCCTGCCCTATCCGGGGCGGTTCCGGTTGGCGCTGCTGGGGGCCAAGATTGGCAAACCTTTGCGCCGCTTTGTCCCCGACGCGCGGCTGCGCGCGATGCTGGAAATGGCACCGGACACCATCCCCCCGGTCAGCCGCAACGACGACCCGCAAAGCTTTGCCCCCAAGACAGAGAAAAAGATGCGCGTGGCGTTGATGACGGGCTGTGCGCAAAAGGCGCTGAACACCGACATCAACGATGCCACGATCCGCCTGCTGACGCGGCTTGGCTGTGAGGTGGTGGTGGCCAAGGGCGCGGGTTGTTGCGGAGCGCTGACCCATCACATGGGCAAAACCAATGAGAGCCATGCCAGCGCCGCCAAGAACATCCATGCCTGGACAGCAGAGATGGCGGGCGACGGGTTGGATGCCATCGTGATCAACACCAGCGGTTGTGGCACCACGGTCAAGGACTATGGCCACATGTTCGCCCAAGATCCGCTGGCCGAGGATGCCGCCAAGGTGGCGGGCAAGGCCATGGACATCAGCGAATTGTTGTCACGGCTGGAGATCCCCGCAGGGGCGCCCAAGGGACTGCGCGTGGCCTATCATTCCGCCTGCTCATTGCAACACGGGCAAAAGGTCAAAACCGCCCCCAAGGATCTGCTGAAACGGGCGGGTTTTGAGGTGGTTGAACCTGCGGACAGCCATCTGTGCTGTGGCAGCGCGGGCACCTATAACCTTATGCAGCCAGAGATTTCCAAGCAGTTGAAGGCGCGCAAGGTGCAGACCTTGGAGGCGAAGGAGCCCGATGTGATTGCCGCCGGGAACATCGGCTGCATGATGCAGATCGGTGGCGGGACGCAGGTGCCGATTGTGCATACCGTCGAGCTGCTGGATTGGGCCACCGGCGGTCCCAAACCACGATCGTTGACATGACAAGAACAGACTGTCTTTAAGGCAAGTTTGCCACATTTCTGCCTAGATGCCGTGCGTATTTACATGCAGCTTTTGAGGGAGTTTTCGTGCGATTTTTTCTAGTTTTGTCTCTCTGGCTCTTGGGCAGCGCCGCAAGCGCCCAGGGCCTGTTCAGCATGGATTCGGCACAGGACGGGCGCGGCTGGGAGGCTGTCGGGCGGATTGAAATCGCCGACGCCGCCTTTTGCACCGGGGCGCTGATTGGGCCGCGTCTGGTTGTGACGGCGGCGCATTGCCTGTTTGACCCTGACACCGGACTGCGCGTGCCGGTGAACGAAATGCAGTTCCTTGCCGGTTGGCGCAACGGGCGCGCGGCAGCCTATCGGCGGGTGCGCAAGGCGGTGCCGCATCCGGGGTTCGCCTATGGTCAGGAGGCAAACGCCGACAGGGTGCGCCACGATCTGGCCCTGATCGAGTTGCAACACCCGATCCGCAACACCACCATCACCCCGTTCAACACCGACATCGGCCCCGAGACGGGCGATACCGTCGGCGTGGTGTCCTATGCCCATGACCGGTCCGAAGCGCCGTCGTTGCAGGACACCTGCGCGGTGCTGGCGCATCAGGACGGGATGCTGGTGCTGTCGTGTTCGGTAGATTTTGGGGCCTCCGGGTCGCCAGTGTTCCGAATCGGGGCGGACGGGTTGGCGCGGATGGTGTCGATCGTCTCGTCCAAGGCAGAGGCCAACGGCGCGCCTGTTGCGCTGGCCACCCCGTTGCAGGGGCCGCTGGCGGATCTGCGCGATGCGCTGTCTGCGGACCGCGATCCGGGCGCCGGGCTGGACCGGCTGACCGCCGGGACGCGGCGTGAGACCGGCGCCAAGTTTGTGCGGCCTTGAGGCGGCTGGCGGTCCTTCTGCTGTTGGGGCTTGCCGCCCCAGCTGCGGCACAGACCGCCTTTGATGTGATGGACCGGCGCGGCGAATTGCTGGGCTGGGAGGCGGTCGGGCGGATCGACACCGGACGTAGTTTTTGCACCGGGACGCTGATCGCGCGCGATCTGGTTCTGACAGCCGCGCATTGTGTGTTTGACCGCGACGGATCGCAGGTGCCTGCCGAGCGGATGCGGTTTCGCGCGGGCTATCATCTGGGCACTGAGATCGCGGCGCGGGGCGTGCGGCGCTATGCGGTGGCCGAGGGGTACAGGGACGGCGGCGGACAGAAATTGAGCGGGCGGATGATTGCAAGGGACCTGGCGCTGTTGCAACTGGACCGCGACATTCACGCCGCCGAGGCGGACCCGCTGATCGTTCATGACGCCCCGGTCGCCGACAGTGCCGTCAGCGTGGTGTCCTATGGCAAGGGGCGCGCCGATGTGATGTCGCGGCAGCGGCGCTGTGACCTGACAGAACGCTTTGCCGGCGGTGTGCTGGAGTTTGACTGCGACGTGACCTTTGGCTCTTCGGGGTCGCCGGTATTGGTCAAGGTGGACGGGCGGTTGCGCATCCTGTCGGTGATTTCGGCCATCGCGCCGAACCCGTCAGGGGAAAAGCGGGCCTATGGCATGGAGCTGTCCGATCATGTGGCGCGCCTGCGCAGCCGTCTGCGACGCGAGGAGACCCAGCCGCAGGCCGGGACCGGCGCACGCCGGGTGCATGTCGGCGACCGCAGCGGAACCGGCGCGCGATTTGTCCGGCCCTGAGGGTCTTGAAACCGCGCCTGCGCTTTCCAAATTCTAAGTCATCGGGACGCCTGCAACAGGGTCCCGGTTGATCAGGCGCCTGTCCCCGATGGGAAGGCGCGCAGACCCAAGGTATCGCTCAACGGAGGATTCCATGCGACATTTCGATTTTGCCCCGCTCTACCGTGCCACTGTCGGTTTCGACCAGATGGCTGACATGATGGACCGCGTTCTTGCCAATGAGACCGCACAGCCGGGCTATCCCCCCTACAACATAGAAAAAACCGCCGATGATGCGTATCGCATCTCTATCGCGGTGGCTGGCTTTGCCGAAGACGAGCTGTCCGTCGAGGTCAAGGAGCAGGCGCTGGTTGTCTCTGCCCGCAAGGCTGAGGCCAGCGAAGAGGCCAAGGCGTTCCTGCATCGCGGCATCGCCACGCGCGCGTTTGAACGCCGGTTCCACCTTGCCGATCATGTGCGGGTGCAGGGGGCCATTCATGAGAACGGCATGCTGCACATCGACCTCAAGCGCGAGATCCCCGAGGCGCTGAAGCCGCGCCAGATCGCCATTGCGCGGCCACAAAGCGCAGTGGCCGTCCAAAAGGATGTGGTGGACGCCGAAACCATCAACTGACGGCTATGCGCGGCGTTGGCTGCGCCACATCAGACGCAAGGCCCCGGATTTTCCGGGGCCTTTTTTGCATGAGCGATTGACTTTGATCGCCGGGTGTCCATGCATTCCCGTATGGATTGGCGCTCTGTTACCTTTGACTGGAACCGCGCGCGGGCCTTTTTGGTCACCGCCGAAGAGGGATCGCTGTCAGCGGCGGCCCGAGCCCTTGGCATGACGCAGCCGACACTGGGCCGGCAGGTGACCGCGCTGGAAGAGGAACTGGGCCTGATCCTGTTCGAACGCGTCGGGCGGGGTCTGGTGCTGACGCAGGCGGGCACCCAATTGATGAGCCATGTGCGCGCCATGGGCGAGGCAGCGGTGGGCGTGTCGCTGGCCGCCTCCGGGCAGGCGCAGGCCGCGTCGGGGCATGTGGCAGTGACTGCCTCAGAGATCTATTCCAGCTGGCTGTTGCCACAGATCGCCCTCCGCCTGCGCAAGGTCGCCCCCGGCATCACGCTGGAGGTGGTTGCCTCAAACGAGATCCGTGACCTGAAACGCCGCGAGGCGGATATCGCCATCCGCAATGCCCGCCCCGAGGAACCCGACCTGATTGCCAAGATGGTGGGCGAGGACGAAGGTGCCTTTTATGCCACCCCCGACTATCTGTCCCGGCTTGGTCCGGTGATCGACCCTGCGGATCTGGCCGGCGCAGAGTTCATTGGTTTCAAGGACAACGACAATTTCATCGCCGCCCTGCAAAGGCGCGGGATCGCGGTGACACCCGCGCATTTCCCGGTGCTGGCCTCATCCCATGCGGTGCATTGGGAAATGGCCCGCGCCGGTGTTGCCATTGGCACCGCACCGTGCGGGTTGGGCGAAACGACCCCGGACATGCGGCGCGTGTTGCCCGATCTCGGCTTTCGCTTTCCCGTCTGGCTGGTGGCGCACCGCGAATTGCGCACCAGCCCAAGGGTCCGCATCGTTTGGGAGTTGCTGGCAGAAATGCTGCCCGCGCTCTTGCGGCGACCGGAGTAAAAGCAGGGGCGTCATGCCCTA
Source organism: Antarctobacter heliothermus (assembly GCF_002237555.1). Taxonomy (NCBI): domain Bacteria; kingdom Pseudomonadati; phylum Pseudomonadota; class Alphaproteobacteria; order Rhodobacterales; family Roseobacteraceae; genus Antarctobacter; species Antarctobacter heliothermus. The sequence goes on from NZ_CP022540.1 coordinate 862,216, forward strand.
GGCATGCATGCAGCATAACCCCCCGGGGATATTCTTGGACAGAAGAAACTCGGGGGCCGGACGTGGAAAGACGCCCCGCGATTGGTCGCGGAGCGTCGATTGATGGTCGTCAGTTTTGGGCAAGCAGGATTTACAGCTTGCCGAAGGACCAGAAGAACGTCTCACCCGAGCTGTCGTCGACACCGTCGTTGTCGGTGGAGACCCAGACGGTTCCGTCAGCGAAGATGGCCAGACCTTCGATCTTGTCCACGATGTAACCGCCATTGGCTGCCAGATCGGGGATCAGGTCACGCACCAGTTCCTTGGTGACAACCGGCAGGTCGCCGCCCAGTTCCGCCGGGACCATGTCAGAGGCGGGGATGCGGTAGATCTTTTTGGTCACGGCATTGGCGCCGATCTGGTTGTCGCGTTCAACCACATAGACAAAGTCGCCGTGCGCGGTGATTTCCGACAGGCCGACCCAGCCAGTGGCGGGCTCTGCCTTGGCGTAGTGAACAGCCCCCCATGCACCAGTGGCGGTGTTGTAGGACACCAGTTTGACGTGGTTCTTGGGGTCGTCTTTCCACTCGCGCTGAATGGCCATCCACAGAGTGTCGCCGATCTTGGTGACGCCCTCAAAACCGTAGCGGAGCTCATTGGCCAGCAGGGCTTCGGGCAGCATGACCTTTTGGGTGATCTCGCCGGAGGCGTCGACATGGTAGAGAGCGTGGGGAATGTCGTGGTCTGTGCGGCCCTCGGAGGCGATCCAGAAGCCGCCATTGCCGTCCAGCGTGATACCTTCCATGTCCAGCTTCATCGCCGGGGCACCATCGCGCAGGACCGGCAGCGCGGCGGTGATGCGGGCCGGGGTCTGCGTGGTGTCGACGGTGAAGATGGTGGGCTGGTTGCCATAAAAGCTGTCGTTGACGAAGTAGACGATGCCGTCCTCACCCGCGACCATGCCAGAGTTCGCACCCCAGCCGATCAGCGTATCGGCACCCGCCGAGGTCAGCTGCGGATAGGCCGCCGGGGCATCCTGATACGCATAGATCATGACGTGGGCGCGGACGCCGCCGTCTTCGATCAAATCCGCCTCATTGGCGGTGACAAAGAGGTTGCGACCCGGGATGGCGATGGCCCCTTCGGGGGCGACGCCGGAGGGCAGCAGCTGTTTGAACACCGGGTTGGTCGGGTCGGTGGTGTCGTAGACCGATACGGTCGACGCGCGTTCGCCCAGCACAAAGGCGTAGGGCGTGCCGTCGAACACGGCAAATTCCATGCCTTCGGGTTCCACGCCTTTGGCGTCCGAGCGTTTATCCGGGTAGTGTCCGGCCTGAATGACGGCGGTTTCATAGTCAGAGCCGGATTCGAAAACCACGGTGCCGTCTTTCGAGAACACGGTGATGGAACGTGATCCGCCGTCCATGTCGCCCTCATTGGCGGTCATGAAATGGGTATCGTCGAGCCATTGCACGCCGTCAGGCTCACGCAGGCGGCCCATCTGTTCGCCGGTAAACATCAGCGAGGCGCGGTCGTCGTCAATGTCGATGCGGGTCAGATCAACGGCCCCGGCCGAGAAATGCGACATCACGGTGCCGTCGGTGCCGATCACAACCATGTGGTTGTTTTCCTGCATCGTGACGACGATTTCGCCCAGCGCGTTGACGTCGACAAATTCCGGTTCGGGATCGGTCGGGGCAACATCGGCAAGGCCGGTCACGTCGATTTTCTGGATCGTGTCGCAGGCCATGACGCCGTTGTCGACCATGACCTTGGACACATAGCCCGCAGGCATCTGCGGCACGCGGCCGTCACCCAGATCTTCGTCCCGTTCGTTTTCGATGGCGACAACCACAAAGGTGCCTGCGTCGTCATGCGCGGTCGAATCCGGCTGGCCGCCCAGATCGCAAGATCCGGTGATCTGGCGGGTGCCAAGGTCGATCGACAGCAGCTTGCCGCCGGGGGCGGTGTAGGAGGCAGAGGTGTTCACACCGACATAGGCGGTGGACCCGATCACGGTGACGGATGTCGGCTCTCCATCGAGGGCGATGTTGCCCAGCGGCTGCGGGTTGGCCGGGTCGGTGATGTCGATCAGGCCGACCACGCCCAGCGGGCTGTCGGTGTAGATCAGCGTCATGCCGTCGCCCGATGCGGCGATGATTTCGGCCGAGGTTTCGCGCGCGGTGTCCTCACCGGCCGCCATGTTCAGCGGCGTCGCGAAAGACGCGATACGGTTGAAATTCATGTCTGCGGCGGCGGAGGAGGCCGTCAGAGCCAATGCGCTAGTCAGGCATAGAGTGCGAAATTGCATGGGGCGTCCCTCTTGTATGGTTGAGGGGGGAGTGACGTGGGGGCGTAACATCTGCGTGACGTTCTGGTGACGGTAATGTCAAACTGGCCACCGGACCGGAAAAGAGCGCGCCATGTGTGCCGTGTTCTTGGTGATTGGGCAGGGGTAAAGCAAAGCCCCCCGCGCCGCACACGGAGGGCCATAGGCCCCGGGTCAGGCCCGGGGCGCGTGGGTCAGTTTTTCAGGCTCTCGGTCAGGCGCATCAGGGTGATCGCCTCTTGCCGATAGCCGAAGGGGTCATCGCCCTTGGAGGCCTGCGCCAATGCGATGGCGTCGCCCATGCTCCAGTCGCCGATCAGGTCGGACCCGCGCAGGATCTGGCCAAAACCGGCGATGGCCAGCGCCCAGTTGCCTTCGGCCAGCGGGGCAGCGTCGGCGTTGATCGGGGTTTCAATCAGCTTGCTGCTGTCCTCACCCGGCGTTTTGTAGCGCAGGCGCAGGAACCCCAATTCGCCGGTCTCATCGGCCACCGGCTGGGCGTCGCCAGCGGCATAGCGCAGCGGGTCCGTCATGCGGGCAGGAGAGCCGACGGGCGTAATCGCATAGATCGCCGTCACCTGATGGCCCGCGCCGATCTCACCGGCGTCGACCTTGTCGTTGTTGAAGTCCTCACGTTTTAGCGCGCGGGTCTCATAGCCGATCAGGCGGTATTCGGCGACCAGCGCCGGGTTCCATTCGACCTGGATCTTGACGTCGTTGGCGATGGGCACCAGCGCGCCGGTCAACTGGTCCACCAGCACCTTTTGCGCCTCGGCCAGCGTGTCGATGTAGCTGGCAATCCCGTTGCCGGTCTGCGCCAGCGCCTGCATGGTCGCGTCGTCCAGATTGCCACGGCCAAAGCCGAGAACGGACAGGTAGGTGCCCTCATCCCGCTTGTCGGCGATGAACTCCTTGAGCGCGTCGGGGTCACTGATGCCGACGTTGAAATCGCCATCGGTGGCAAGGATCACGCGGCTGACGGCCCCCTCTTCGCCATCCTTGGCCATCTTGGCGGCGGTGGCATAGGCCTGTTGCAGACCGGCCTGCCCGGCGGTCGATCCACCTGCGTGCATCGACTCTAGCGCGGCAAGGATGGTGTCACGCTCTGTCGCCTTGGTCGGCTCCAGCGCGAGGCCCGCGCTGCCCGCGTAGGTCACGATGGCGATGGTGTCGTTTTCACCCAGTTGTCCCAGCATCAGCCGAAAGCTCTGCTTCAAGAGCGGCAGCTTGGTCGGGTTGTTCATCGAGCCGGAGGTGTCGATCAGGAACACGAGGTTCATCGGCGGACGTTCGTCCGGCAACATGCCTTGCAGGCCAATGTGGACGATCTGTGTCCCGTCCACCCACGGGCTGTCCGACACCCCGACATGGGTGGCAAAAGGCGCGTCGCCCTCTGGCGCGGGGTAGTCGTAGGTGAAATAGTTCACCATCTCCTCGATCCGCACGGCACCCTCGGGCGGCAGCATGCCCCGGCTGAGAGAGTTGCGGATCATCGACCACGACGCGGTGTCCACGTCGATGGAAAAGGTCGACACCGGCGCCTCTGCCGTGACCTTGATCGGGTTGTCCTCTGCGTCGGGGAAGGCCTCTGTGTCGGGCTCGGGGCGGACGATTTGATCGGGGACGGGGATCGGCAAGGGACGGGTGGCGGGCGCGCCGCCCTCAAAGCTGAACACCCCGGTTTCAAGGCTGACCGACGGGGCCGCCCCCGGTGAGGCAGGCGCCGGTGCGCGCATCCGCGATGCCCCGGCTGGCGCCATGGGTTGCGGCGACGGCGCGACCATCGGACGCCCGACCTTGGCCGCACCGGCATCGGCGGCGCGTCTGTTCATCACAACCGGCGCGTCAAAGGCAAGGTCCAGCGTTTCCTCCAGCGCTTCGGGCTCCACCGGGGTCTGTGCTGGGGCAACGACAACACGGTCGTCAGCTTTGACATCAGGCTTGGCGACGGGTTCTGCGACGGGTTTGGCGTCCGGTTTGCTGGCCGGGATCAGGGTGACCTCTGGCGGCTGGCTGTTTTGCAATACGGGGATCAACGCCACCATGGCGACGGCGGCAATCGCCGTGGTTGCGGTCAGAAGTCCGCGATTTGAAATCTTGGCAAACATCAGTTTGGCTCCTCTGAAAATGCCCGCCTTTTCGGTGGGCTCAGAGGTCTGACGCGCCAGATCAGCCGTTTCTTGGGCGCGGTCGAAATTTTTCATCGCCAGCGCGATGGCGGCGGCACGCTTGTCCGGATCAGGCCCCGGCAGGCCCGCGTCGAATGCGCGCTTGAGATCGTCCAGATCGTCGCTCATGCCTCGGCCTCCTGCATCGCCTTCAGTTTCTTTTTGGCCTCCGAGATCCGCCAACTGACGGTCCCCTCGGACACCTCCAAAATCTGCGCCGCCTCTGCATGGGTCACCCCATCCAGAACCAGCGCAAGGGTTTCGCGCAGATCGACCGTGAGGCGTTTCATCGCCTCCATCAACCAGTCGATCCGCTCTGCCGTCTCCGAGATTTCGGCCCGGCGCGCCAGTTCCCAGTCACCCCAGCCATCAGCGGCGCGGGTATGGGTACTGTGACGCCGGAACCTGTCCCGGGCGGCATTCACCGTGATGCGATACAGCCATGTGGTCAGCTTGGCCTCTCCCCGATAGCTTTGCAGCTTGGCGGGCAGGGCGGCGCAAATGTCTTGCGCCAGATCCTCGGCCTCTGTCCGGCTGCCGGTGAGTTTTACCGCATAACCATAGACACGGCCGTAAACCCGGCCCACCAACAGGGCAAAGGCCTGCCGGTCACCGTCTGCCGCCGCGCGGGCAAGGGATTCGTCGCTAACTTCCATGCGCATCACATGAGTGAGACGCAGCCCGATCCGCAATCCTTGGATACCTTACCTATTTTTTCGCGTTTTTTCCGCGCCGCCGAAATCTGCGCCCGTCTTTTGCGCTTTTTCTTGGTCCAAATACTCAATCCAACCGCGCCACAGGCGGCTCAATCCGACAATAGGCGGGCCACCATCGCACTGTCCGGATCTGCCAAGGCGTCGATCACGTCGAAATGGTGTTTGCCTGCGTCCTCCACCAGATCGCACTGCCAGACCTTGGACAGCTTGCGCGCCTGATCCAGAAAGGCGGGGCGCTCATCGCTGCCAACCCAGACCGTCACCGGGCAGGCCGGCGGCGGGGTGTAGATCGGGCTTTCGGCGCGCGCCTCGGCCTCATCAATGCGCAGGTCCGCATTCATCGAGGTCTGCATCAGGGGTCGCAGGTCCGACAGCGGTGAGATGGGCAGGATATGCGCCAGCCGCGTCGCCACATCCGGGTCCAGCACCGCACCCATGCGCGCCGCCAGATGCCCGCCTGCAGAATGCCCCGCCAGCCGGATCGGTCCCGGTATCTCTGTCGCTGCTACCGTCACCGCACTGGCGACCTGCCGGGTGATGTCGGAAATGCGCACCCTGGGGCAAAGATCATAAGACGGCATCGCCACCGCCCAGCCGCGCGCGCGCGCACCCTCTGCCAGATGCGACCAGCTCGAACGATCAAACCGCAGCCAATAGCCGCCGTGGACAAACACCACCAACCCCTTGGGTGCGGTATCGGGCAGGAACAAATCCAGCGCGGCCCGCGTTCCATGACCATACATCAGCCCAAGACGCGCCCGCCCCGCCACCGACAGCCTTTGGCGATAGGCCTCGGCAGCGGCGGTCCAACGCGGGGGATAGGCATCGCTATCGGGGATATGGGCAGCATTGGCGTAGGCGTCGTCAAGGTCCATCGTTTTCTCCATTTTGGCCCTATACTTCCCCTGCAACGGGTGTTTTGCCTTGGGCAAGACCTGCACGGAGGATTTATCGAATGCGCGACGATGCGACCAATCTCAAGAGCCTATTGAAAGACCCCAGCCTGCTGGAGCCGCGTGCCTACGTCAACGGCGTCTGGATGGACGGAGATGCCACTTTTGACGTCACAAACCCGGCGCGCGGCGACGTGATCGCCGAAGTCGCGGATCTGTCGCGTGCGGACGTGGCACGCGCGGTCGAGGCCGCCTATGCCGCGCAAAAGGACTGGGCCAAGTGGACCGGCAAGGAACGCGCCAGCGTGCTGCGCACATGGTTTGAACTGATGATGGAACATCAGGACGACCTTGCCACCATCATGACCGCCGAACAGGGCAAACCGCTGGCCGAAGCCAAGGGTGAGATCGCCTATGGTGCCGCCTTTATCGAGTTCTTCGGCGAAGAGGCCAAGCGCATCTACGGTGAAACGATCCCCGGCCACCAGCGCGACAAACGCATCACCGTAATCAAACAGCCCATCGGTGTGGCCGCGTCGATCACCCCGTGGAACTTTCCAACCGCGATGATCACGCGCAAGGCCGCCCCTGCGCTGGCCGCTGGCTGCGCCTTTGTCGGGCGTCCGGCCGCCGAAACGCCGCTGTCGGCGACGGCCCTCGCCGTGCTTGCAGACCGTGCAGGCATCCCGGCAGGCGTGTTCAACGTCGTCACATCCTCGCGGTCCTCGGACGTGGGCAAGGAGTTCTGCGAGAACCCCAAGGTCCGCAAGCTGACCTTCACCGGCTCCACCGAGGTGGGGCGCATCCTGCTGAAACAGGCTGCTGATCAGGTGATGAAATGCTCGATGGAGCTGGGCGGCAACGCGCCATTCATCGTCTTTGACGACGCCGATCTGGATGCCGCGGTCGAAGGCGCGATTGCCTGCAAGTTTCGTAACAACGGCCAGACCTGCGTCTGCGCCAACCGGATTTACGTGCAGGACGGTGTCTATGACGCCTTCGCCGAAAAGCTCGCCGCCGCCGTGGGCAAGCTCAAGGTCGGTGACGGGCTGGAGGCGGGCACCGATCTGGGGCCACTCATCAACCAAAGCGCCGTCGACAAGGTCAAGGAACACATTGCCGATGTGACCGCACATGGCGGCACGCTGCTCTGCGGGGGGGAGGCACAAGAGGGCACCTTCATCACACCCGCGATCCTGACCGGCGTGACCCAGGACATGAAAGTCGCGCAAGAGGAAACCTTCGGCCCGATGGCACCACTCTTCCGGTTCAAGGATGAGGACGAGGTGATCGAGATGGCCAATGACACCATCTTTGGCCTTGCGTCCTATTTCTACGCCAAGGATCTCAGCCGCGTGTACAAGGTGGCCGAGGCGCTGGAATACGGCATCGTCGGCGTGAACACCGGCATCATCTCGACAGAACTCGCCCCCTTCGGCGGGGTCAAACAATCCGGCCTTGGCCGCGAAGGCAGCCACCACGGCATCGAGGACTACCTCGAGATGAAATACATCTGCATGAGCGTCTGATGACCGGCCTCCTCGCGCCCAATTCCGGCCCGTCGCAAAACGATCTTGCGGCTTGGCGCGAGGACGCCCGCCACGGCGAAGGATCGCCCTGGCTCAAGGCAGCCCAGGCCGATGCCCTGGCCCGCTACGCGCTGAAATACGGCGAGGGCGTCCACATGATGGAGGCCATCGCCCCCCGCTTTCGCGAACCGCCCCGCGATGTGTCATGGGAAATCCTCGGAGACGATCCCGAGGGTGACAACTGGGACGACCACCAAAATCCGCAACAGGCCTATAGGCTGTTCCAGAAAAAACTGCATTGGGCGCAGCGCGACGGCGCAGTTCTGCACTACAAAATCTGGCTAAAAAAGGCCGGACACTAAGACTCAGGGCCCGGCCCCCGTTTCTTCTGTCCGGAAATATCCCGGGGAGCGCGAGGGGCTGGCCCCTCGCTCCCGAAAACGACACGCGCGCGCCGCTGACAGACTTGCACCCGCGCCCGCATCGCGACAATCTGCGCGCGGGCCGACGATGGCGTCGTCACCTGTGCGCCCCCCTTTTTTCGTCCTGAACGCCGGGATCTTGCTTTGCCAGCGCGGCGAGCAAAGAGCCGTCGCGCCTCAGGAGGATCATCATGCACCGTCCACAGTTCCACCGCTTTCATCAGGGGGACCGTGTTCTCCCCTTTACATCGCAAGAGTATGACGTCCGGCTCAAGGGGCTGCGACAGGCCATGGCGCAAACGGGGCTGGATGCGGTTGTTCTGACCTCGATGCACAACATCGCCTATTACTCGGGTTTTCTGTACTGCGCTTTCGGGCGCCCTTATGCCCTCGTCGTGACGCCCACCGACAGCGTGACGATCAGCGCGGGCATCGACGCGGCGCAGCCGTGGCGGCGCGGCCACGGCGACAACATCACCTACACCGATTGGGAGCGGAACAACTACTGGCGCGCGATTGCATCTGTCACCGGCGCAAACACGGCGCTGGGATATGAGGCCGATCACATGACGCTGGCGCAAAAGACGCTGATGGACTCGTTTCTGTCCCCTACCCGCGCCATTGACGTGGCCCCGGCCACCATGCGGCAGCGGATGCATAAATCGCCTGCCGAGATCGACCTGATCCGGCACGGCGCGCAAGTGGCCGATGTGGGCGGCTATGCGATCCGCGAGGCCATCAAACCCGGCGTGCGGGAAATCGACGTCGCCATGGCGGGGCGTGACGCAATGGAGCTGGAAATCGCCCAACGCTTTCCCGATGCGGAATACCGCGACACATGGGTCTGGTTTCAGTCAGGCATCAACACCGATGGCGCGCACAACCCGGTCACGGCGCGGGTGCTGGAGCGCGGCGATATCCTGTCGCTGAACACATTTCCGATGATCTCTGGCTACTACACCGCCTTGGAACGCACGCTGTTTGTGCAAGAGGTCGATGACGCCAGCCGCGCCATCTGGGACTCGAACGTCGCCGCCCATGAATACGGCATGAGCCTGTTGAAACCGGGGGTCTCCTGCGCGGAGGTGACCGAGCAGATCAACGTCTTTTTCGCCGAGCGCGACCTGCTGCAGTACCGCACGTTCGGGTACGGGCACAGCTTTGGCATCTTGTCCCACTACTATGGACGTGAGGCCGGTCTGGAACTGCGCGAGGATATCGACACGGTGCTGGAACCGGGCATGGTGATCAGCATGGAGCCGATGCTGACAATCCCCGAAGGCGCGCCCGGCGCGGGCGGCTACAGAGAGCATGATATTCTGGTCATCACCGAAGACGGCAATGAGAACATCACCGGCTATCCCTACGGGCCGGATTTCAACGTGGTGGGGTAAGGCACCTTCTGTCAGCGCGGGCGGCGCGGGGGTCATGCCCTCGCCACCGCCCGCGTCCCTTACAGCCCGAAATTGGCCATATCAGCGAAATCCATCGCCTCTAGCAGGGGCCGGGTCTGATCCGGGTCGCCCTCCGTCTGCACAAGGATGCGGTTGGCGATCAGCGCCATCATCTGCTTGTCCTGAACCGCGAATTTCTGACGCTGGATGCGTTCTGTCTTCATGCCCATAACGGCGGCATTGGCGATCATGCCGGACATGCTCATCACCATCGGGTTGTCTGCCATCAGCGTAATCTTGACCCGCGCGCCACCCGCATCGGTATAGGTCGCCTCTGCGCCGACGCCGCCGCCCATCATGGCCAGTCCAGCGCCCATTTCGGTGCTCACCTCACGGGTCCAGCCCTCGGGCGCCTCGGGCAGATAGCTGCCAAGGCTGGCGGTCTTCATGTCCAGCAGCGCGCGGCGGGCCATGTCCAGTTCATCAAGGGCGTATTGGATGTCACCATCCTCATACGCCTTGAGCGCGGATTCCATCAGGTCGGAGACATCGTCTGCCTGTGCGGGCAGGGCCAGCGAGGACATCATCAGAACGGCAAAAATACGGGTCACGGAAAACTCCCTTCGTTAAATCACTGGACGCATTCTGTCAGACGATCCGCCCTTCGGGCAAGTATGGGAATCGGCATACCGTTGCGCCGGCGGCGTTCTGCCCTCATGACTGGGGCCATGATCGCAGACCTCCTTTTGCCCTCTCTGGGCCTGATGCTGTTGGCCTTTGTCGTGACACGCGGGGTCGAGATGCTGGTGCCGGAAACCGTGCTCGGGCTGGCCGTCATGGCGCTGGTGTCAGCTATGCTGTGCTGGGTACTGGCCTCGGCAGGATTTGCCGTGCTGTACGGGGTGCAGGACGGGCGCATTCTGGCGCTGTTGGGACAAACACCAAGCACCTCTGCCGGGCATTTCCTGCGGTTGGGCGCCAAAGCGGCGCTGCTCTGGGCGCCGATCCTGCTGCTGACCGTATCGACCGCGCCGCGGCGCTGGAAAACCGCCGTTTGGTGACCCGTCTGCGCCAATCGCGCCCGCGCGGCACGTCCGGGCGCATTCCCCGTTGATTTTTGCCGCCACCCGTATCACGTCAAATACAGGAGGTAGAGCATGTTGGCACTGGCGCGGTTCCTGATCATGGCGGCGGTCGTGCTCACGGTGATCTACGGGTCGTTGTGGTTCTACCTGCGTTCGCGGCGGCGTGATCTGCTGGAGACTGACTGGGCCGCCGACCCGTCCGAGACGCGCAGTCAGGACGATTATGTGCGTGACGGACTGGAAACCTACGACAAGCGGCGGCATCGCATGCTTGTGCTGCTGGTCTACATCGTGCCTCTTTGCCTTGTGAGCCTCATCGTGTATCTGACCAACTTCAACTAAAAGGCGCCGCACGCATGAAATACGTCAAATGGACCCTGATCGTTCTGTTCTGGACGCTGGTGGCCGGGTTTCTGCACTATACCTTGCCGCAGCATGACGTGGTGCGGATCACCGACACCTATGAAACCCGCGTGAACCCGGGGGAGAACCGTTGGTTCTGGACTCAGGCCGATACGGGCGACGACCCGCTGGCCGCGCGCGATGTGTTCTTTATCCAGACTCGGCGCGCCAACGATTCGATCATGGTGTACCGGAACGAGGACACCGGCTGGGGCTGGCCGCCTTATTTCAAGTTCGACACCTCGAACCTGCAGGCAGAGGCGGCGGATCTGAAATCGACCTCGGACAATCCGAAATGGGCGGTGATCCGGCACTATGGCTGGCGGAATGAGTTCATTTCGATCTATCCCAACGCGGTGTCGATCCGCCCGGTGGATGGCCCGGACGTGACGATCATCCCGTGGATGAACATCATCCTGCTGAGCGCATTGGTGGCGCTGTTCTGGGCGCTGCGCGTGCGCTGGCGGCGGTTCTGGTCCAGCCGGGTGGACCCGGTTCTGGAAAGCGCGGGCGACAGGCTGGATGAGGGCGGCGACCGCATCAAGGGCCTGTTCAACCGGTCGAAATAGCCCCCGGTCCGATGCAGTGTGAATCTCGGCCAACACTGGCCGAGGTTCTTGGTCAGTTAGAGCCCGTTGTCCCGCAAAAAGCTTTCATACCGCCTGACCAGTTCTGGATCTACCGGGTTGCCGCCGCGATTGCAGGCACCGTTTTGTGTCCGGCCCCACACGTCTTTCAAAGTCTCTTGCGGGATACCGTCGAATGAAAAAGCCCGGTGCCTTGCATAGATGTCGGGATCACCATGCTCGGCTGCGCCGTATTCCATGCAGATACACATGGCGACGGCCCCGCGGTCGGGAACATTTCGCCCCTGAATGCGGGCCTCTTGCATATAGGCCGGATAACACTGCGCCATGAATTGACGCCAATCCGGCTGAAAGCCCGTCGCTGCCGCGGCGGCCAGTTCTTCCGGGAGTAGCGCCACGCCGGCAAGCCTTGCAATCCCGGCTTTCAACTTTCGGACATTCGGGCCATCGCACCCTTCGAGTTGCACGAGCCGTGCGGCGGCGGCATCAATCACGCCGATTGATTCAGGCGATGACCAAGAGGCGCTCATGGATCGGACGAAAGGTTCGAAACGCTCTTCCACGAACAAGGGATCGACGCTGGATGCGGAAAAGGACGTCCTGCTCTGGCCCTTCAGATTGCGCTCGTTCATCTCGATGGTGGTCCGGATGTCGATACGCACAACGGGCGCGATCAGGCAGTTGCGCGCGTTCGGATTGTAGCTCCAGCCTTCCAACACGCGCAAAGCCGCAACGCGCAGTTCCTGCTCTGTGGCCATGTCCGGTTTGTCCCGCAGAAGGGACATTAGCCCCTTTTCATCGGTCAAGCCCGCAAGCGGCGCGGGCAGGGCAACGTCGCCTGGCTGTGCTGTCCCGGCGATCCGGATGATCCCGTCAACGACCGTGAGCGGACCTTCACGGGGCACCAACCCGCCCTCGGTGTCCCAGCGGTCATCTGGACTGGCCCGCCAGAACAGCTGGAGCGGCTCGCCCGTCATGACCTTTTGCTCAAGCAGACCGACCAAGGCGCGGGAGTCCCCAACCCGAGACATTTCATAGCCCGCGCGCAGACCGGCACGATGGGCCGGGCTCAAAGGATCCACAGCCTCAATGATCCGTGTGTTCATCTCTTGCGCGTAAAGGATACCCGTTTTGGCATAGACAACCTGACGCGCCCGTTCATTTGCCAGCTCATAGTTGTTCCCGCTGAGCGCGACCATGAACGCCTCGCCGCCCTGCGAATCGGGCGGTATCGGACGGCCGCCGGGCTGTATGAATTCCACCCCGTCTCGCAGCGCAGTGTCTACGCAGGCCAAGTCAAAACACCCGAAATCCTCCCCATCCAATGGCCGTATCCTGAAGCCGGGAAAGACGAGGCCTGTCTGGAACTGCGGCTCAATACGCGGGACAAGGATATTGTAGTTCCCGAAGGTAAAGCCGTCCGGGCCGTGCGCCAGCTCAAATCCCATGATCTGACGCACCACAGCAGAAGCGTCCGGCAGCGGGTCAGCCTCTTGAAATGGCTTTAGGTTTTCGGTCTGGGCCGCCGCGCCGGTTGCGACGGAAAACGCGGATATGATAGCAGCAATAATGTTCTAAATTGGCCCTCGTCTGTTGCGCGGTTGCTGACCGACCATCGCTTTGATGACTTCGAACATTCATTTCCCTCCAATTTCCATATTGAAAATTGCGAGAAAAAGGAACTTTGGGGCCGGGCAGCGGCCTATTGGCCCGTCCGACACCCAGAATTGTCTTCGAAACGGCGATTTTTTTTCAAGGTTCGCAATGAAAGGGAGGCGCTCAGCGTTTCCCGTAGTAGAGGCCAACAACGTGTTCGGCCTCTGCAAAGAACAGCCAGCGCGACACCAGCACGCCCGCCACATGGGACAGCACCGCGACCACGGCCAGCAGATGCCCGAAGGGCAGCAGCAACAGAATTGCAGGCAGCACCGCCATCAAGACTAGCGCGATCAGGCGCAATTTCTGCCCGTGTTTGCGCCCGACGACAAAGACCATCTCGCGCAGCAGGTAGTTGGAGCCGGTGTGCGGCGGTTCAAACGCGCGGACCTTGCCGATGTGGCCGAGGCCGGTGGCGCTCTCGATCGTTGTGCCCGACGTCGCCAGCCGCTGATCCCCCGCCAGCCACCAGCCCGCCTGCGCCAGTGCGGCCAGCACGATCAGCACAAGGCCGGTGGTGACACGCCCCGACAACAGCGCGCCGCCGCCCAACGCGTAGAGTTGGAACAGCACCGGCGTCGACCAGTGGTGCCAGCGCGGCACGGTCTTGAGCTGAGTGTAAATCATCGAGGTAGTAAAGACGGTCGCCAGACAAAGCGCCGCGCCCAGCCAGCCCAAAACGGTGATCTGAAGGTTCAGGAACACCAGCAGTGCGGCGTAAATGCCCATGACGGTCAGCGCCGCCACCGCCATCCACGCCTCGCGCGACAGCCAGCTTGACCGCCACTGAGTAAACGCCTTGAGCGCGCGTTCGGGCCGACCAAGGTGCAAAGCCGATGCCATCAACCCACCCACCGCCAGCAGGTAGCCGATGAGGAAAAAGGCAAAAGCGACCCAGCCGGTTGGCGCGGTCGGGTCGATCCCCAGCCAGAACAGCAGGCCTAGCCCGAGGCCGGAAAAGGTGGTGAAGGCGATGATAGACGGAGCCGGATGCATCAGAGTTTCTCCAGCGTCTTGTCGATCCACGCGAGAAAGCCCTTGGGTTCCTCGGCCACGGGTTCAAGGAAGGGGGCCAGCACGTCGACCTCTCCCTGCCACGCATCCTTGGGGCGCGGCGGCAGGTATTTGTTGACGGGTTTGGTGCCCTGTTCGGGCATCAGGTCCATGCCGCCGCGTTCGGCGACCAACTGGCTGACATCGCTGTCGGGGTCGCCCAGATCACCGAAATGCCGCGCGCCCGCCGGGCAGGTGCGCACACAGGCGGGGGTGCGGTCCTCTTCGGGCAGATTTTCGTTGTAGATGCGGTCCACGCAAAGGGTGCATTTCTTCATCACACCTGCGGCCAGATCCAGTTCCCGTGCGCCGTAGGGGCAGGCCCACGCGCAAAGACCGCAGCCGATGCAATCGGTCTCATTCACCAGAACGATGCCGTCCTCAGTGCGTTTGTAACTGGCCCCGGTGGGACAGACGGTGACGCAGGGCGCGTCCTCACAATGCAGGCAGGATTTGGGGAAGTGGATCAGTTGGGCGGGGGCATCCTGTGGTTGGACCTCATAGCTGTGGACACGGTTGAGGAAAGTGCCCGAGGGGTCCGCGCCATAGGGGTGCTGATCCGACAGGGGGGCGCCGTAGTTTTCCGTATTCCAGCCTTTGCAGGAGATCACGCAGGCATGGCAGCCGACGCATGTATCGAGGTCGATTACAAGGCCGAGTTTGCGGTCGGTGGTTTCGGGGAGGACGGTCATTGCGTGCCCCCGTGATCCAGCGGAGCCGCTGTCGCGGCACAGGTTTTATTGGGCTGGGGGCGCTGCCCCCGTCTCCCTGCGGGAGCCTCCCCCGGGATATTTTTGGACAGAAGAAGCATCAGGACGGAATCTTCCATTTGAGTTGGTCCGGGCCTTGGCCGACGGGAGACATGAGTTTCTCGAAAGCGGGCTGCGCCTCTGCCGGAGGGGCGATTTTCTCGATACGGACACGCAGGTCGAACCACGCGGCCTGCCCGGTGACCGGATCGGAGTTGGACCACCTGAGGCCATCGCCTTTGGGTGGCAACAGTTCGTGGATGATGTGGTTGAGGAGAAAGCCCTTGGTCGCCTCAGGCGCGTCGGGTTTCAGGGCCCATGCGCCTTTGCGTTTGCCGATGGCGTTCCATGTCCAGATCGTATTTGGGTTGAGAGCGGCCATTTCAGCCACCGGCACCGTGATGTCGCCGTGCGGCGAGGTGATGCGAGCCCAATCGCCGTCCTGCAAGGCGTGGTCGCGCATCAGGCGTGTGGGCAGGTACATCGGGTTGTGGCCGTGCAATTGCCGCAGCCACGCGTTCTGACTGCCCCAGCTGTGGTACATGGCCATCGGGCGTTGGGTGAGCGCGTGGATGGGGTAGCCGTCCGGGTCGTCCGTTTCCGGCGCGTACCAGATTGGCAGTGGGTCGAGTTTGTGGGCGATTTGCGCGCGCAGGTGTTCCGGGGGCAGGATGTCGCCCTTGCCCTCACCGGCGCGCTGGAAGCGGCGCAGGGGTTCGACGTAAAGCTGGAAGATATAGGGCGTGGCGGCATCGAACAGGCCGGTTTGCACCGCCCAGTCCTGATAGGCCATGTTCCACGGTTTGTAATACGCCGCCTCTTCGGGGATGTGCATGGTCCAGAAGCCGCCATTCGCGATATAGCTGTCGATCTGTGCCTCATTTGGGGCGCCACGCCCGTGTGTCAGGCCGGTCTCTGCCATACGCCAACCCGCCAGCGGGCCGATGCCCGGTTTGCGTTCGTGGTTCATGATATAGTCGGCGTAATCCGCGTATTTTGGCGCGCCCGTGTCATCGACCATGCCAGGCAGGCCAAGCCGTGCGCCGAGGTCTAGCAGGACAGACTGAAAGCCACGCACGTCGCGATCCGGTTCCACCACCGGCCAGCGGATTGCATCGGCGGCAGCATCAGGTTCCGAGATCGGGCGGTCCAGCAGCGAGATACAGTCGTGCCGTTCCAGATAGGTGGTGTCGGGCAGGATCAGGTCGGCGTAGGCGACCATTTCCGAAGAATAGGCGTCCGAGTAGATGATGTTCGGGATGACGTAGTCACCATTCTCATCCGTGTCGGTCAGCATCTCCATCACGCCGCTGGAATTCATCGAGGAATTCCACGCCATGTTGGCCATGTACAGGAACAGCGTGTGGATCTTGTACGGGTCCCCGGCATGGGCGTTCGAGATCACCATATGCATCAACCCATGTGCGGACATGGGGTTTTCCCATGTAAACGCCTTGTCGATGCGCAGCGGGCTGCCGTCCTCTGCCAGGGCCAGATCCTCGGGGCCGTGCGGATAGCCAAGGTGCGGGCCGTTTAGAGGCTTGCCGGGGGTCGCCTTGGCATGAGGGCGGGGGTGCGCCTCGGACGGTTTTGGGTAGGGTGGTTTGAAGCGCATCCCGCCCGGCGTTTCGACCGCACCCAGCAGGATTTGCAGCACATGCAGCGCGCGCGCCGTCTGGAACCCGTTGGCATGGGCAGAAATGCCGCGCATGGCGTGGATCGCCACGGGGCGACCGATCATCGTCTCGTGCCGTTCGCCGCGGAAATCGGTCCAAGGGCGGTTTAGGGTGATTTCCTCGTCAAAGGCGACGCGGGCCAGTTCGGCGGCCAGCGCGTGGATGCGGTCCGGGGTCAGTCCGCAGCGGTCTGCCACCGCCTCGGGTGTGTATTCGTCCGCCAGGTAACGGTCGGCGATCAGATGCATGACAGAGGTATGCGTGACGCCGGCGCGGCGGATATGGCCGGTCAGGTCGGGGCGCACGCCGGGGGTGTCCCATGCCATCAGCTTGCCGGTTGGACGGTCGATCACCTGCGGCTTGCCGTCCTCATCGCGCAGGAACAGGCCGTAATCGGGCGATTTTTCATCGCCATTCAGCAGCACCGGCGCATTGGTGAACTGCGCGAGGTAACCGAGGTCGATCTTGCCCGCCTTCAGCAGGCAGTGGATCAGCGACAGGATCAGCAGCCCGTCTGTACCTGGCGTGATGCCGATCCAGTCATCCGCCACCGCGTTATAGCCCGAGCGGATCGGATTCACGCCGACGATCTTGGCACCGCGTTCCTTGAGCCGCCCAATGCCCATCTTGATCGGGTTGCTGTCGTGGTCTTCGGCCACGCCGAACAGCAGGAACAGCTTGGCGTGTTCCCAGTCGGGTGAGCCGAACTCCCAGAACGCGCCGCCCATGGTGTAGATGCCCGCCGTCGCCATATTGACCGAGCAAAAGCCGCCGTGCGCGGCAAAGTTCGGCGTGCCGTAGTTTTGCGCCCACCAGCCGGTGAAGCTCTGCGATTGGTCGCGCCCAGTGAAGAAGGCCAGCTTTTCTGGCGCTGTCTCGCGCAGGGGTTTCAGCCAGCTTACAGCGGTTTCCAGCGCCTCATTCCAGCTGATTTCTTCGAACTGGCCGGACCCGCGTGGGCCGACCCGGCGCAAGGGTGCGCGCAGACGCGAGGGCGCGTTGTGCTGCATGATGCCCGCGCTGCCCTTGGCGCAGAGCACCCCCTTGTTGATCGGGTGATCTCGGTTGCCCTCGATATAGGCGACCTTGCCACCTTTCATGTGCACGTTGATGCCGCAGCGGCAGGCGCACATGTAGCAGGTGGTCTTGCGAATCTCGTCCGAAACCTTGGGCGATGTGTCAACCTGCGGCTGTGCCATGTCCCCTCCCATCGGGCTCCGGCCCGTCGCGCGCCGGATCATACATCATTCGTAAATCAATTCCGCCAATCCGCAAGCGGTCCCCAATCTGTTTCAGTTTCTGCAAAAAATCGAAACCATTTTCCCGAATAAAGACCAAACTTCGGGGCGTTGGCGCGTTTGGCCAACGCGCTTGATCATGGCGTGTCGGTTCCTGCATTCTCCGCCGAAAGGGAACAGGAAAGTGACCGGGCATGGGTGTATTGGACCGCGCAGTTGATCGGGCAAGGGCACGGCAGGCGCGCGTCGTCTTTCCTGAGATGGCGGAGCCGCGTGTGGCGGCGGCCTGCGCCCGGTTGACGGCCGAAGGGCTGGCGCAGCCGATGGGCCTGATCCCCCCGTCCGATGCCATGCTGGCAGCCCTGGTCGAGGGGCGCGGCCTCAAGGAACCCGTGGCGCGGCGGATGCTGGAGCGGCCGCTGTACCGCGCTGCTGCCATGGTCGCCGCCGGAGAGGCAGAGGCTATGGTGGCCGGGGCCGACGCGCCCACGCGGCGGGTGATCGAGGCGGCCGCCATCGGGATCGGTCTGGCCGAGGGGGTCACGCTGCCGTCGTCGTTTTTCCTGATGATCCTACCGGATGGGCGCGAATTGATTTTTGCCGATTGCGCGGTGAACGTGGCCCCGGATGCTGACGGGCTGGCCGCCATTGCGCGGGCATCAGAGACCACGGCAAAGGCGCTACTGGGCCGGGCGCAGGTCGCCCTACTGTCGTTTTCCACCGGCACCAGCGGCGCGGGCGACAGCGTCGACCGGGTGCGCCGGGCGGCAGAGATCACGGGCTTTGCCGGACCATTGCAAGCGGATGCGGCGTTGAATCCGGTGATTGCCGCAAAAAAGGGGTTGGGCGCGGGCGATGCCAATGTGCTGGTCTTCCCGGACCTCGATTCAGGCAATATCGCGTACAAGTTGACGCAGGAACTGGCCGGGGCGCAGGCGTTGGGGCCGATCCTGCAAGGATTTCGTCGCCCGGTCTGCGACCTGTCGCGCGGCACCACCGTGGACGATATTGTCGCCGCGACGGCGGTGACGCTGGCGCTGGGTTGAACGGTCATGCCATGATCACAAGATCGCGCGCGGCCTGAGCGATCATGCGTTCCTCTTCTGCCGGTAGCACCCAAGCTGTGACCAGTGTGCCGTCGTCGTGTAGACGCGGCGCGTGCCGCGAGTTTTTTGCTGGGTCATAGCGCGCACCAGCCCATGTCAAACCGTCAAGGATACCCGCCCGGATCATTGCAGAGTTTTCGCCGATGCCGCCGGTGAAGACGATGGCATCCAGCCCTTGCATCGCGGCAATCAGGCTGCCGGCGTGGCGGCGCGCCCAATAGATGAAATGGTCGATGGCAAACCGGCTGGCGGGGTCGCCACGGGCCTCTAGCGTGCGCATATCGGATACCCCGCCCGACAGGCCCGCAAGCCCGGACCCGTGGTCCAGCAAGTGCCGCGCGCCGTCTATCCCGCGCTCTTCGGCCAGCCGCAGTACGACACTGGGGTCGATGCTGCCGCATCGTGTGCCCATGGTCAGCCCGTCAGTGGGCGAATAACCCATCGTCGTTGCCACGCTGTGCCCGCCCCGAATGGCACAGGCCGAGGCGCCGTTGCCAAGGTGAAAGGCCAGCACGCGGTCGGGCAGCGCACCGGCGAGCGTTTCCAGCCGCTCTACCAGACCGGCATAGCTGAGCCCGTGAAACCCGTAGCGCCGCAGGCCGTTGTCGGCCAGTTCCTGCGGCAAAGCATAGCGCAGCGCGACCTCTGGGTTGGTCGCGTGAAATCCGGTGTCGAAACAGGCCACCTGCGGCAGATCGGGGGCCAAGGCGGCCAACGCGTCCATGGCGGCAAGGTGGTGGGGATTGTGCAAAGGGGCCAGCGGCGTGCAAAGGGCAATCTCGTCTCGGACTTGCGGCGTGATCCGCACCGGCTGTGTCAGGCGGGGACCGCCATGCACGACGCGATGCCCCACCACACGCAGGTTGCCCAGCAGCACCCCCTGCGCATCCAGCGCCTCTAGCAGCACCGCCAGAGCCGCGCGATGGTCGCACGCCTCCACATCCCTGCGCAGGACGCCAAGACGCAGGGTCGCCTGCGGCCCCAGCCCTTCGATCCCGCCGCGCAAAACCTCGTGCAGGACGCTGTCAAAGACGGCGCATTTGATCGATGACGACCCGACGTTCAGGACAAGGACGTCACCACACGTCGGGTCACTCATGAATTATTCCGCAGCCTTTGCAGGCTGTTGCGGAACCATATCAGCGGCATTGATGCCCGCGACAGAGACGGGTTTCTTCATTGCGTCGCGGCGGAACGGCTCTCCGAGTTCCTGATTGATCATCGCCTCGATCAGGGTGGTTGTGCCGTGCTCCATCTGGTCCTTGATCGCGGTGTTCAGCGCCTCGGTCAGTTCGTCCATCGTGCGGGTCACAACGCCCTTCAACCCGCAGGCCTTGGCGATACCGGCATAGCTGACCTGCTCATCCAGTTCGGTGCCGACAAAGTTGTCGTCGAACCAGAGAGTCGAGTTCCGCTTTTCCGCGCCCCACTGGTAGTTGCGGAACACCACCTGCGTGATCGCCGGCCAATCGCCGCGCCCGATGGCGGTCAGTTCGTTCACCGCGATGCCGAATGCGCCGTCCCCGGCAAAGCCCACCACCGGCACATCCGGGCAGCCGATCTTGGCCCCGACGATGGAGGGCAAACCATAACCACAGGGGCCGAACAGGCCGGGGGCAAGGTATTTGCGCCCCTCGTCAAACGACGGATAGGCGTTGCCGATGGCACAGTTGTTGCCGATGTCCGAGCTTATGATCGCCTCGCGCGGCAGCGCGCTCTGAATCGCACGCCATGCCATGCGGGGGCTCATCCAATCCGGCTTGTCCGCGCGGGCGCGCTGGTTCCATGTGGTGCCCGGATCGTCGTCCTCATGGGTCATTTCGGTCAGTTGCTGCGCCCAGCGCGACTTGGTCTCGGCGATTTTGGCCTTGCGGTCGGCGCGGCCTGCATCGCCCGCCGTATCGGACAGTTGGCCAAGGATGCCGCGCGCCACCTTGGCCGCGTCCCCTACGATTCCGACGCTGACCTTTTTGGTCAGGCCGATGCGGTCGGGGTTGATGTCGACCTGAATAACCTTGGCGTCGTTCGGCCAGTAATCCATGCCATAGCCCGGCAGAGTCGAAAACGGGTTGAGGCGAGTGCCAAGGGCCAGCACCACGTCGGCGTCCTTGATCAACTCCATCGCCGCCTTGGAGCCGTTGTAGCCCAGCGGCCCTGCAAACAGAGGGTGCCCGCCAGGGAAAGCATCATTGTGCTGGTAACCGACGCAGACCGGCGCATCCAGCCGTTCGGCCAGCGCCATCGACGCCGCGATCCCGCCCGCCGACAGCACCACGCCCGCGCCGTTCAGGATCACCGGGTTCTTTGCGTCGGACAGCAACGCCGCCGCCTGCGCCACTGAGTTCTCACCGCCGGAGGAGCGTTCAAAGTCGATCGGCTCGGGGATTTCGATGTCGATCACCTGAGTCCAGAAATCGCGCGGAATGTTCAACTGGGCCGGACCGCTGGCGCGCTTGGCCTGCGCGATGACGCGGGTCAGCACCTCGGCCACGCGGGTCGGGTCACGGACCTCTTCCTGATAGGCCACCATGTCCTCGAACAGTTTCATCTGTTCGACCTCTTGGAAACCGCCCTGACCGATGGTCTTGTTCGCCGCCTGCGGCGTGACCAGCAGCAGCGGCGTATGGTTCCAGTAGGCGGTTTTGACGGCGGTGACGAAATTGGTGATGCCGGGGCCGTTCTGGGCGATCATCATCGACATCTTGCCGGTGGCGCGGGTGTAGCCGTCGGACATCATACCGGCGCTGCCCTCATGGGCGCAGTCCCAGAATTTGATCCCGGCCTGCGGAAACAGATCGGAAATCGGCATCATGGCAGAGCCGATGATCCCGAACGCATGTTCGATCCCGTGGCGCTGAAGCACCTTCACAAAGGCTTCTTCGGTGGTCATTTTCATAGGCCGCGTTCCCCAAGCAAAGGCGCCGGCAAAAAGCGCCGGCGGTTTTGGGGCAATCTACCGGCGGCTCACGCCGCCGGATAGGGCCAGTTGAAAGGCCCGATTAAGACCAGATTGCGATTACAGCCGCGACAGCAGTTCGGACTTCTTCGCGGCGAACTCATCCTCGGACAGGATGCCCATGTCCCGCAGGTTACCCAGCTTTTCCAGCGCGGCAAAAATCTGGTCCGAATTGCCGCCCTGCTGCGCGGGGGCCGGGCTTTGCTCCATCCGCATCGGCTCTGGCTGCTGGACAGGCTCAGGTTCGACAAAGGTCGGCTCGGGCTGGGTGGTGAACGACGGCTCGGGCGTGGATGCACCGGAGTTTTGCCCGGGAACAATCGGCAACTGGTTCAGGTAGACGGTGCCGAACTGGCTGGTAAAGGTCCAACTGGCGTCGCCCGATTGCTGCTGACCGACGCCGCCAATCAGGTGGTCGCCAGTGTCGTAGACGGTGACCTGACCGTTTAGGTTCACGGCCAGACGCCGCGACTGCGGGAAAATGGCGTAGCTGAGGTTGTTCTGCGAGCCTTGCGAAGACGGCTGACCCAGATCGGACGGCCACCATGAGCCAAAGCTGCCACCAGAGAAGGTCATCGACGCGCCGCCCTGCTGCTGGCCTTGATAGCTGCCTTGCGGCTGCGGTGTCGGCGCGTAGAACGCACCTTGGAAATAGGCATTGGAGATCTCGCCACACAGGTTGTTGACCGTGTTTTTCAGACCATTGTTGAACATATCGCCAACCATGGTCATGCCGCCGGCCTGCCATTGGCCCATGCCGCCCAGTTCAGGAATGTTGAACTGCGCCTGCGAACCGCCGCCGCGCGATACGGCATCCATCATGGATTGAACAGCGTCAAGGCTGAGGCCATAGTTCTGGCTCAGGCGGGATTGCACGGCTGCGCCGTGGTCGGTGAGGGGGGACATGTAAGGCTCCAGCCGATTCTCGGCATCCAAAGGTTTCGCTGCGCCGTAGCATAAACATGGTCTAAGGGCCACCCGGCGCTGTTTCACAGCGCCGTCATGACCCCAATTCCGCCGACGAGCCCCAAACTGACTGCCCAGAAAACGTCCAGAGAACGTCCAGCTTGAACCAGCCTCGGGTCTGAAACCTCATCCGACCCAGTGGTAAATCGTCAGCGCCACGCGTTTGCGTTCCATCAGCGCGGCCGACACCGCCAGCGGCCAGCCCATCCCCGGTTTCATCCCGTGATATACCCCGGGCAGCGACACCGCGCGCCGCATCGCAAATTCCGAAGGGATCATAGCCTGCCCCACGCCGCATTGCAGCACGCGTAGGCCCGCCGACGCCCCATATTCAGGCCGCCGTGTCCGACGACCCATCACGCTTGCGCGCCACGGCCTCTTGCAGCAAATCGGCGGTTGTCTGCCCCCAGGAATCCCAGTTCAGTTGCGTTTTGAACTCTTCGCGCGCGGACTGGCAGAGCCGGGCATAGGACGCAGGGTCATCGAGATAGCCAAGGATTTTCTGCGCGAAATCGGCCGCGTCGGCCCCCGGCGGCAGGGCGTGTCCCGTGATCCCGTCGCGTACCGGCACACCGCCGACCCGCAGGCACAGCGACGGCAACCCATGCGCCGCCGCCTCGCAAAAGGCGAAGCCGTAGGATTCGAACGATGGCATCACCATGAAGTGCGCCTCGGCCAGCGCGGCGTTGAACTGTGCCAGATCCGCAGGTACCGCCTTGTTAAGTTGCGAATGCACGGTCACATGCGCATTGCAATGAACCCTTGGCGGCTGACAGCCGATCACGGTCAGCCGCGCATCAACGCCCTGCGCACGCAATTCCATCATCGTGTCAAACGCCTCTGGCCCGCCTTTGGCGGACCAGTTTCGACCGATCACCAGCAGCCGGACAGGTGCGTCCCGCCGCAATGTGTTGGATGCGGCGGGCGGTGGCGTTGCGATGTTGGCCCCCCATGGCACCAGATGATTGCGCCCCGGGTCGACGCCATAGCGCGCCGTGACCGCGTCCTTTAACCAGGCAGAGGGCCACAACAACAGGTCGGCCTGCGCCAGAGCCGCGCGTTCGCGCCGTTCCACCCATTTGTCCAGCAACGGCCCCACCACAAAGACCCGCTTGTGCGCCCGCCCCACCTCTGACAGGCGATAGACGGTCTGCGTCGCGTCCGAGGTAAAGGCCGTGACCATGCCCGTAGGTGTCCGGACTCCGGCCAATGCGTGCAGAGCATAGGCGCCAAACAGCACGTCATACCCGCCGCGCTGCAATTCCGCCTCGATCCCACGTGCAATCACCCGGCGCAGCGCATATTGCGCCCGCCAGCGCGCCCGCAGGTTCAACGCCTCCGGCATTGCATGGATCAAGCGCCGCACAGGTTCGGCCCGCGCCCAGGTCTGGGGCAGGATGGTCACGTCACCCGCGTGCTTTTGCAGAGCGTCGTGAATCCGCGCATTGCCACCGGAATACAGTGTCCGGTCCAGCGGAGACATGTCGCAAAGATAAGCAATGCGCAGCCGTTCGCGGGTCATTTCTCCTCCAGGTTGCTCTCGATTGCCCTGCAATGCTAGCACATCCGGGCAATATTGCGGCCAAGCAACGACCATAGACAGGTTTTGCGCCTCAATTACACGTTGCAGCCAATTTCACGGTTTTGCTGCAATGCAGCCGCGACTTTGCCTTTGCCGATTGGTAGGAACACACAAACCCGGCGCACGCGTGCGTCCCAACCGCAAAGCGACCATGCCCAACCAGATCGCCTTCCTTGCACTGGCGGCAAGCCCGATCTTCGTGGCCGTGATGTTGTCACGGCTGTCGGTAGAGCGTGCCTTCATCTGGTCGATGATGCTGTGCTACCTGTTCCTGCCCGAACCGCCGGCCGTCTTCGATTTTCCGATGATGCCGCCGCTGGACAAGCACAATCTCCCCGCGCTCATGGTCTTTGCCATCCTGCTGGGACGGCGTGAGCCCAGCGGCTCGCTGCTGCCGGACTCTGTACTGGGCAAGACCCTTGTGCTGACTTTTGTCTTTTCGCCGATCATGACGGTGATCAACAACGGCCAACCGGTCTTTTTCGGCCTCGTCGGCCTGCCCGCTCTGGGCCTTAAGGATGCCGCCGCGCTTGTACTGGAACAATTCCTGCAAGTGTTGCCGTTTCTGCTGGCGCGTCAGCACCTTGCCACCGGCGGTGCGCAAAAGGAACTGTTGTGGGCACTGATGATCGGCGGTCTGGTCTATACGCCGCTCATGCTGATTGAGACGCGCCTGTCGCCCCAACTAAACAACTGGGTCTACGGCTATTTCCAGCACTACTTTGCGCAGACCATCCGGTTTGGTGGCTACCGGCCCATTGTATTTCTCTATCACGGCATCTGGGTCGCCTTTTTCCTGATGACCTCGGTTGTGTCGGCCTTTGCGCTGTGGCGTTGGCACAAGGGGGACGGGCGGTGGAAACTGCTGGGCGTGGCGCTGTATCTCACGCTGATCCTCGTTTTGGCCAAATCGCTGGGGTCGCTGATCTTCGTGGTGCTTCTGGTCCCGCTGGTCGTGCTGTTGGCACCGCGCACGCAGGTGCGCATTGCCGTGCTGATCGGTGCGATGACCCTAGCCTATCCGCTGCTCAAGGGGGCCGATCTGGTTCCGCAGGAACAGATGCTGGAACAGGCGACCAAGATTGACCCGGACCGCGCCGGATCACTGCGCTTTCGTTTTCACAATGAGGACCAGTTGCTGGAGCGCGCTTATATCAAGCCGATCTTTGGCTGGGGCAGTTGGGGGCGCAACCACATCCTTGACCCCTATAGCGGAGCGATCCTGACCGTCACCGATGGCTTTTGGATCATTTCCATCGGCACCTATGGCTGGATCGGGTTCCTTGCGCAGTTCGGCACGTTGCTGTTGCCGCTGGCGCTGATCTGGCGGGCGATGGGCAGCCATCGCAATGACGCCATTTCCCCTTTTGTCGGACCGTTGTCGCTGATGCTTGCCATCAACGTGTCTGACATGATTCCCAATGCCACGCTGACCCCGCTGACCTGGCTGCTGGCCGGGGCGCTGACCGGCTACGCCGAAAAACTCCGTCAGGCCGCCCCCACCCAGCGTCGGGGCCATGCCAACCATACCGCCGAAACCCGGCGCCGCACGGTGATGTAGAAAGGCTGCTCATGACCCAAAGGCTTCGTGTTCTGCTGGTGGCGGACGAGTGCAATCCCGAATGGCCCTCGCTGCCCATTGTCGGATACAAATACGCGCTGGAGATCGGCAAACTGGCGGATGTGACCGTGGCAACCCATGTGCGCAACCGCGAGAACATTGAGAAATCCAGCCCCGGCATCCCCTTTGCCTATATCGACAACGAATGGATCGCCTCGCCGATGTACCGGCTGGCCCGGATGATCCGGGGCGGCGATGAGGTCGGCTGGTCGACCTCGATGATCTTCAACTATCTGCCGTACCTGGCCTTTGAGCGCGGCGTCTGGCGGCATTTCCAAAAGGAACTGACATCAGGCGGGTTCGACATCGTGCACCGTATCACACCGATGTCGCCCACCCTACCCAGTTGGCTGGCGCACAAGGTGCCGCAGCCCTTTGTGATCGGGCCGCTGAACGGCAACCTTGACTGGCCGCGCGCCTTTGCCGCCGAACAAGCGCGAGAGAAAGAGGGGCTGCGCAAGCTGCGCAATGCCTACAAATACCTGCCCTACGCGCGCAGCACTTATGACGATGCCGCCGCCGTGCTCTGCGCATTTTCCCACACCCGCGCCGACCTGCCGAGGGTCGAGGACGCGCGCATCGTCTCTTTCCCAGAGATCGGATTTGACCCGGCGATCTTTCACGCGACGGGGGCCAAACCAGCAGGCAGCCGTGGCGAAGGGAGGCTCAATTTCCTCTACGCCGGGCGCCTTGTACCTTACAAATTACCCGAACTGCCGCTGCGCGCCTTCGCGGCGTCAAGCACCCTGCGCCGCCATCACCTGCACATCGCAGGCGACGGGCCAGAGCGCCCAAGGATGGAGGCGCTGATCGCCGAACACGGCCTGCAGGACTGCGTGACGATGCACGGGCGCAAATCACAGGCAGAGGTCGCCGACATGATGCGCGCCTCAGACGCCTTTGTCTTTCCCTCGATCCGCGAACTGGGCGCTGGCGTGGTGATAGAGGCGATGGCCTGCGGATGTCAGGTCATCGTTGCCAACTACGGCGCGCCGGGCGATCTGGCGGATGAGGGGCGCGGCGCACGGGTGGACATGGCAGGGATCGACCGGATGGTCGACGGCTTTCGCCTAGAGATGGAGGCCTGCGTCGAAACCCCAGCCAACGTGGCAGACACCGCCGCCCGCGCCAAAGCCTATGCCGACGGGTTTTTCCCCTGGGCGCGCAAGGGCGAAAAAACGATGGCGGTCTATGAAGCGCTTATGGCGGGAGAACCTTTGGCCGGATTGGGCTATTGACCGCGTTCACCACCCCACACCTGACGGTTCGCCCTTGGGAACCCGTATTGGACGTCACAGCGGCGCGCCACCTGTTGGAGGCACGTTTGCCCACCCTGCTGACTCCTGCGGTGCTAGAGCACCTGCCGCCCGATTTCGGCCGGGAAAGTGGCCCATGCGGCATTGCCCACTGGATCGAAGCCCGCCGCAAAAAGGCGCAGGTCAGCCTTGTCGAACGAAATTCGGAGCTGATCGGCCTGCTGTTCCTGTTTTCGCCGGAAGGCGAGACGACACGCCACCTCGGCTACTTGCTGTGCGAGGACGGTTGGGGGCAAGGCTATGCGTCTGAACTGGTGCAGGGCCTTGTGGCACACTTGCAGAACGGTCCGCCCCAGATCCTGCACGCTGGTGTCACTTTCGACAATCCGGCCTCCGCCCGCGTCTTGCTCAAGGCCGGGTTCAGCGAAGACCGGCCCAACACGCAGGACGACATACGCAGGTTCACCTTTGCCATCGATTAAAACGCCCACCCCAAGACGTGACTCGGCCTTGCGCTTCTTCTGTCTAAAAATATCCATTGGGGCGACCGTAGGGAGACCGGAGCGCGCTCAAAACACTCTCCCGGCAAGACGCCCCCTACCCGCCCGAGATCACCCGCGCCGGCACCCCGGCCACCGTGGCCCCGGCTGGCACATCGCGCGTCACGACCGCATTTGCCCCGATCACCGCGTGATCGCCCACCGTCAATGGCCCGATCAGCTTGGCTCCCGCGCCCACATCCACATGACCTCCCAACACCACCGGACCCGCCAGCGTCACCTGATGAAAGATCATACAATTCACACCGATCCTTGCGCCTGGATGGATGATGATCCCGGTTGGATGGGTCAGCCGCAGCCCGCCCCCCACCTGCGTGGTCAGATGCAGCTCGCTCTGGCACATCAGCGACCAGAACCAGTGATTCAAGACCCAGTAACGGGACAGGCCCCGACCAAGCACGCCGCGCCCGCGACAGGCCTGATAGCGGCGCACAGCACGGATCATCTTTTTGCCCGGCTCCCAGAAACGCTCTATCCGCTCCCGCGACCAATCCGGCACCTGTGCCGATATGCCCGTATCCGCCATGTCCGCGCCAATGCCCGTGATCTGCCATATTCCTGCCCTGAAATGCGGTATCCTAAGCGATATGGCAACACTCTGAGCGCAGACTGCCCGCCAAGCAGGGCGCCGGACATCTCCGGAGAACCCGGAAGGACAGACATGACGCGCCTGCGCGACGGACGAGGATACAGCCCGGCATGAGCGCACCGGCGCATAACCCACTCCCTTACCGGGGAGACATCGACGGGCTGCGCGCTGTCGCCGTTTTGGCCGTGGTATTGTACCACTTTGGACTGCCGCTGGACGGCGGGTTTGTGGGCGTCGACATCTTCTTTGTGATCTCCGGCTTTCTGATCGGCGGCATCCTGTGGCGCGAATACGATGCCACCGGCCGCATCAGCCTGCGAAATTTCTATATCCGCCGGCTTCGCCGCCTCGCCCCCGCCTTTTTCGCCATGCTGCTGGTCACAACCGCACTGGGCTGGGTGATCCTGCTGCCGTTCGAGTTTCGCGAGTACGGCAAGGCGGTGATTGCCTCGACGGTCTATCTGTCAAACGTGCTGTTCTTTCGGCAGGCGGGCTATTTCGACACCGCGTCCGAAGACAAACCGCTACTGCACACATGGTCACTGGCTGTTGAGGAACAGTTCTACATCTTCCTGCCGCTGCTGCTGATCGTGCTGGCGCGATGGCGTTGGGGGCTGATCGGCACGCTGGTGGCGTGCTGGGCCGCCTCACTGATCGCCTGCGTACTGCTGACCCCGCTGTCACACACCGCCGCGTTTTACCTGTTTCCCTTCCGCGCGTGGGAGCTGTTGTCCGGCGTCTTGCTGGCGATCTGGGGACAGTCGCGGGGCAGCAATTGGCGCGGCCACCCGGCGTTTTCCTCTGTCGGGATCGTCATGGTCAGCGCGTCGATCTGGTTCACCCCGGCGGGGCCCTTGTTCCCCGGGCTGTTGGCGGTCCCGCCCGTCCTTGGCACGCTGTTGCTATTGTCGTCGGGCAACGGCGACAACCCGGTGAACCGGATGCTGACCATGCCGGTGATGCGGTTCTTCGGGCTGATCTCGTATTCGCTCTACCTGTGGCACTGGCCCGTCTACACGCTGGCCTCTGCGCTGCGCGGGGATATGAGCCTGCTGGAATCGCTGGTCTGGATGACCGTGTCGATCGGCCTTGGCTGGACGTCATGGCGATTTGTCGAACAGCCCGTGCGCCATGCCCGCCGCCTGACCGGGCGCGCAGTGTTTGGCGGTATGGCGCTGGCGTCGCTGGCAGCACTGGTGGTGGGCTTTGCCCTGTTCACCCGCGACGGGCTGCCGGAACGGTTCGGGACACAAGCACGGGTGCATATCGCCGCCTCCGGCGATTTCCTTCAGGACTGGAGCAGGTGCCGCATCGCCGACAGCGGCCCGCTGGACGGGCTGGAGGTCTGCCCGATCGGTCCAGACGGCCCTCCCCGCCTGCTGGTCTGGGGAGACAGCCATGTGCGCGCGATGAAAGAAGGACTGGATGTCGCCGCGCATGAGGCAGAGGTGCCCGCCATCCTGATATGGCGCGCAGGATGTGCGCCGCTCTTTGGTCTGCGCAAGGTCGAAAGCGCCGCCACCCCGGCACAGGACACTGCCTGCACAAGGGCCAACAAACAGATCCGGCAGGCCCTGCCCGCGCTGAACAGCCTCGACTCCGTGCTGCTGATCGGGCGGTGGAGTTATTATGCCACGGGTGAGGGCGTCGGGCTGAATGCCCATGACCGGATCGCACTGTTTCCCACCGACCGGCCCGCGTCGACCGGGACGCGACAACCGCAATTGCTGGCCAAGGCGGCGCGTACCACGGTTGAGGAACTGGGCCATCTAGTCGATCACGTCCATGTCCTGCGCCAACCCCCCGAAATCCCGTGGTACAACAGCCGCTTTGCCGCGCGCGAGGCGGCGCATGTGGGCCTGCCCCTCGCCGCACCGGCGACCACGAAGGCCTCTGTTCCCGCTGAGGCCATCGTCCTGCGCGGCACCCTTTCGGATTCCCCGTGGCTGCCGCTGGTCGATGAGGGCCGCATCACCTTCCTCGACACTTGGCCGTATTTCTGCGCGGACGGTCTGTGTTCTGCCGTTCAGCAGGGGCAGGGCCAGTATTTCGACAACAATCACCTGACCAACAGCGCCGCGATCCGCATACGCGACGTTTTGCGCCCCGTCTTTGCACCGCTGCAACCAGCGGTTTCCATGAACGGGGCCTCAGACGGATGACATCGGTCTTTGACACGCACTGGGATGCCATCGTGATCGGCGCGGGCATGGGCGGCGGTACGCTGGGCCGCGCGCTGGCCGAGGCAGGCCAAAAGGTGCTGTTTGTCGAAAAGGGTACACCGGGTTTGCGCAGCGAACGCAACGGCCTGACAGAGGTCTTCGTGCCAGAGGCACGCGCTGCGCGGGGCCTGTGGCCTGATCCGCTGCATGTGTCGCTCGACGGCGTTCAGACCAGCTTTTTCGCACCGCTGGGCAGCGGACCGGGGGGCAGTTCGGTGTTCTACGCCGCCACGCTGGAACGCCCCGAACGACACGATCTGGACGATCTGCCCGGCCAGCCGCACCCAACCGGCGGCTGGCCGGTGGGATTTGACGAAATGGCCCCGTGGTATGACCGCGCCGCCCTGCAATTCCGCGTCCACGGCACGCCCGATCCCCTGTCGCCTGAGGCCTCGATGCCACTGGAAATCCCGCCACCTCTGCGCGAGGCAGAGGCCGGATTGACCGACAGCCTGCGCGCCGCCGGGTTGCATCCTTATCGCACGCATACGGGCATCGCCAATGTCGGGGGCTGTGAGAATTGCCTTGGCCGCAAATGCCCCAAGGTCTGCAAAATGGATGGCCGCTCTGCCGGGGTGGAACCCGCGCTGGCCAGCGGCAATGCGCATCTCTTGACCGGCGCAAATGTCATCCGTCTGCACACCCAAGGCAATCGCATCACCAGTGCCGAGGTGCGTATTGATGGCGAAATCCGACATTTGCGGGCGGGTCGTTTCATCCTTGCCGCCGGGGCACTGCATTCGCCCCGCCTGCTGCTGGCCTCTGCGTCAGAGGACTGGCCCGAGGGGCTGGCCAATCGGTCCGGATGTGTCGGAGCCAACCTGATGCTGCATGTCGATGAACGCTTTGCCCTTTGGCCGAAACGCGGCACCCCGGACAGTGGCGCGACCAAGGCGATATCCTTTCGCGACTTTTACCACCGTGAGGATATGCGGCTGGGGTCGGTACAGGCCATGGGCATCCGCGCCTCGTATGGCGAGATGGTGCATTTCCTGAATCGTATGTTCGACCTGCGCGGGCAGTCCCGCCTGCGCACTCTGTCACGCCCCATGGCGGCGGTGGCGCAGGTATTTCTGGGCCACGCACATCTGTTTGTCGGGTTGATGGAGGATTTTCCCTACGCCCAAAACCGCGTGCTGTTCGATCCCACGCAACCCGACAAACTGTCCGTCACCTACACCCTGTCAGATGAACTGCGCACGCGCCGCCGTGCCTTTCGCAAGGCTCTGAGGCGCGGGTTGCGCGGGCACCGGCACATGTTCCTGTCGATGACTCCTGAATTGAACTGGGGTCATCCCTGCGGCACGCTGCGGTTCGGGCATGATCCGGCGACATCCGTCACGGACGCGGGCGGGCGGGCGCATGATCTGGCCAACCTTTGGGTGGCGGATGCCAGTTTCATGCCCACCTCCATGGGGGTCAACCCCAGCCTGACCATTGCCGCCAACGCCCTGCGGGTGGCGGACCAGATCCTGAAGGACCGGACATGACGCAGATCACGCCACAGGACGGTTTTGCCGTGGTCACCGGTGCCGGATCCGGTCTGGGCCGCGCGCTGGCGCAACAGCTCTGCGCGCAGGGCTTTACCGTGGTCGGCACCGGACGCAGGGCAGAGGCGCTGGAGGAAACCGCCGCGCTGTGCGGGGGCCGTTTTGACGCTGTACCGCTGGACGTGTCCGATTTCGACGCTGTGACGACCGGATTTACGGAAATGACCAGCCGTCATGGACCGCTGGCGCTGCTGATCAACAACGCCGCCGTCTATCCCAAGCGCGATGTGCTGGAGGAAACGCCGGACCGCTTTTGGCACAGCATAAAAATCAACCTTGGCGGGGTTTATGCCTGTTCATGGGCGGCGCTACAGGACATGGCCCCGCGCGGCAAAGGCCGTATCCTGAACGTGGCCAGCTACGCCGACATTGCACCCCTGCCCGCATCAGCGGCCTATTCCGTATCCAAGGGCGCGCAGCGCATTCTGACGCGGGCGCTGATCGCCGATCTGTTTGACCGTTTCCCCGGTATCGTGATCAGCGACTGGCTGCCCGGCGCGCTGGCGACCGGCATGGGCATCCCCGACGGCCTGCCGCCAGACGTGGCGGCAAAGTGGGGTGTGAAACTGGCGCTGATGCGCGACACGGGCCTGAACGGCACGACGTTTGAGCGCGACATGGAATTGCTGCCGCCGCGCGGGCTAAAATCCAAACTAAAGGATGCTCTGCTGTTGCGCCGCCCCAAACCCAGGCGCCTGTGATCAGTCGCGCCTGTCACTAAGGCGCAGCAGCAAGGCCCGCACGGTCAGACCCGGCAGCGCAAGGGCGCATTTGAAGTAACGGCCAAACAGCCGCCTTGGGTCCAGCATCATCCGCCACAGCCATTCCATCGCAATCTTGCGCACCCAATTTGGGGCGCGCTGCTGCGTTCCGGCAAAGAAGTCCAAGCCCGCCCCAATCGAGGCAAAGCCGATGTCCGGGGCAATCCTTCGCCCCGTCGCGGCGAAACTTTCCTGCTTGGGCGCGCCCAGCGCGACAAAACACAGCCGCGCGCCAGAGGCGGAAATCTGGCGCAGCATCTCCTGCGCCTCAGCGCCAGCGGGGTCAAAGCCCATCGGTGGAGCAATCTGGCTGACCACCTCCAGATCGCGGACCTCACGCTCCAGGTATTCCGCCGCCGCTGCCAGAACCGGCGCGCTGGAGCCGAACAGCGCAACCGTGACTCCTTGTGCGGCCGCAATACGGGCAAGCGGCAGAATCGCCTCAGACCCCGGAACCAACGCGACGGGCCGTCCCGCCAGTCGCGACAGCCAGACGATGGGATAGCCATCGGCCACGACAAAATCCTGCGCGGCATAGACCTCGCGGAAGGCATCAGAAGCCTGCAGCTTGACGATGTGATCCAGATTGATTGTGGCCAACGCAAATCCGCTGCGCCGGGCAAACCGTTCGCGCACGCGGGCCTCCAGCACGGCCCAGCTTGGCACGTTCACGGTGATCGTGTCGTCGCCTATTCGAAAATCCATGTGAACACCTTGGCCCCCCGGGGCCCCCCGGCTATGGTCTAACGTGAAAGCCGCGTGTTTTCAGTGCCCTTTACGGCACACATCGCAAGTTTCGAAACAACTGGTGCCGCGCTGCCGCAATTATCCGGGCCATGTCGAATTGTAGCCATGTTCTCTTGCCAAAGAGAGCGAAACCAAGGGCGGGCCATGGGTGGCACAGTGAAACCGAATAGCGCAGGGGCGGATAGCCGCGCGGCAGGGCAGGTTGTCCTGCTGGGCTGTGGCTTTGTCGCGGACCTATACATGCGCTCATTACAGGCCACGCCGGGTATCGAGGTTGCGGGCGTCTGGGACAGGGATGCCACCCGGCTTGCCGCCTTTTGCACCCATTGGGATGTCCCCGCGCGCGACGGTCTAGCCGCGCTGTTGGCGCGAGCCCCGAATGCGCTGGTCCTGAACCTAACCAATCCCGCCGAACATTTCGAGACCACGAAAGCCTGTCTTGAAGCGGACCGCCACGTCTACTCGGAAAAACCTCTGGCGATGATGCTGGACGACGCCAAGACCCTGCATACGATGGCCGCCGAAAAGGGCCTGATGCTGGCCTCTGCCCCGTGTTCGGCGCTGGGTGAAGCGGCACAGACCCTTGGGCACGCGATCCGCAGCGGCATCGCGGGCACACCCCGCCTGATCTATGCCGAGCTTGACGACGGCTTTGTCCCGCAGGCCGCCTACGACAAATGGCTGACCGAATCCGGCGCGCCTTGGCCCTATGAGGATGAGTTCCGGGTGGGCTGCACGCTGGAACACGCTGGCTATTATCTGACATGGCTGATCTCTTGGTTTGGGCCGGTGCGAACGGTGGTGGCCGCCTCTGCCGAGACGATCCCGGAAAAAGAGGGCGCTGGCCCCTTTGCGCCGGATTTCGCTACCGCGACGCTGTTCTTTGACAATGGCCCGGTGACGCGGCTGACCTGTTCCATCGTCGCCCCGCATGACCACGGTATCCGCATTGTCGGCGACAAAGGCGTGCTCAGTTGCAAGGCTGCGTGGGACAATTCCGCCAAGGTCCGCTTTGCCCGCCGGATCAACCTGCGCCGCCGGTTGATGGAACATCCGTTTCCGCAAACCGTCCGCCTGAAACAGCCCACCCACCCCAAGGTCAAACGCTGGGGCGCTGCGGCGATGAATTTTATGCTTGGCCCCGTCGAGGTGCTGGAGGCCCTGCGCGACGGCCGCCCGTGTCGCCTGACCAACGATTTCGCCTTGCACCTGACAGAGGTCACGCTGGCGATCCAGAACGCAGGAGAAACCGGCGGCGCGCAGACTATGACCACCACATGTGACCGGATGGAACCGATGCCATGGGCGAAGTGACACCAAGGCCAAACAATTTGCGCGAAGTGAAAAGGCTAGGCAGCGAAGGCGACGTGACCTGCATCCTGATCACCGGGGCCAATGGCTTTGTCGGCAGCGCCTGCGTGACTGAGGCGCGCGCGCGCGGGATTGAGGTGATCGCCCTGTATCGCCGCGCGCCCTTGGCCAAATGGGCCAACGACCCCGGCATTTACCCGCTACAGGCGGACCTGTCAGATCCCGCCATCACCGCCCCCTTGCAAAACGCCACCGCGAAAGCACAGTCCGTGATCCACGCCGCCGCGCACCTCGGCGGCGACGCCGCCAGCCACGCTCAGGACACGCTGCGCGGCACGCAAACCTTGTTGGACGCAATGGCAGGCGGTGGCACGCGGCTGGTCCTTGTCTCCTCCATCGCAGTTTACGACACGATGCAGATCGTCCCCGGCGCGGCGCTGGACGAAACCGCGCCTTTGGACGATCCCGATCATCCCCGTGACGCCTACGCTGGGGCCAAACTGCGTCAGGAACAGATGTGCCGCGCCTCTGGTCTGCCGCTGTGGATCCTGCGACCCGGCGCAGTCTGGGGGCCAGGACGAACATGGAACGGGCTGCTGGGACTTTGGGCCGCCAAATTACATGTCCAGATCAACTCGGGCGGGGAACTGCCCCTGACCCATGTGACGCACACAGCCTGGGCATTGGTCGAGGCGGCGATGCGCGCCCCGCAAGGCACAGCCGCCCTGAATGTCCTGGACGATGACCGCCCCACGCGCGCCCGTTTCCTGCGCGCGCATCGGCGGATGTCGGGTTGGCCACGCCTGACCCTGCCGATTCCCTACAACGTCTGGATGGCCTTAGTTCACCTGCTCAAACCGCTGTCGTCCCGCCTGCCCGGTCTGCTGCAGGAGCCCGTCGCCCGCGCCCGCCTGTTGCCGCTGACATGGCCCAACACCGCCCTGCGCAGCACGTTGGGCGGCGAGGATACCGACA
Source organism: Antarctobacter heliothermus (assembly GCF_002237555.1). Classification (NCBI taxonomy): domain Bacteria; kingdom Pseudomonadati; phylum Pseudomonadota; class Alphaproteobacteria; order Rhodobacterales; family Roseobacteraceae; genus Antarctobacter; species Antarctobacter heliothermus. The sequence goes on from NZ_CP022540.1 coordinate 898,294, forward strand.
CATTTGAGGGGATGCTGGCCCGCACTTTGGGGGATAACAGCCCATGACGCTGCCGAAACTGGCCTATCTGACCGGCGAATACCCCCGCGCCTCTGATACCTTTATCCAGCGTGAAGTCGCCGCCCTGCGCGCCCTTGGGCATGAGGTCGACACCTGTTCGATCCGTACTACGGGGCCAGAGCACCTAGTCGGCCCTGAACAGCGCGCCGAACATGCCCGCACGTTCAAGGTGCTGGATGCTTGCAAACGCCCTATGACCTTGATCCGTGCCCACCTGCACTGGATGCGCGCGCCGCGCCGATACCTGAGGGCGTTGAAACTGGCATGGGCAACCGCGCCCAAAGGCGTCAAAGGGCGGCTGTATAACCTCATCTATTTTCTTGAGGCCGGGGTGTTGGCGGCCCATTTGACAGATAAGGGCATCGACCACCTCCACAACCACATCGCCAAGGCATCCTGCACCGTGGCGATGCTGGCCAGCGCGCTGTCGGGCATCCCCTACAGCTTTACCATCCACGGGCCGGACATCTTTTTTGAACCGCATCATTGGCGCATCGACGAAAAGGCCGCCCGCGCGACCTTTGTTGCCTGCATCAGCGACTTTTGCCGCTCACAACTCATGTGTTTCGCGGATCAGGCACACTGGGACCGCTTTCACATCGTCCATTGCGGGGTAGAGCCTGACCGCTACACCCCAATTGAGCGCGAAGAAAAGTCGCGCACCGATCTGGTCTTTGTGGGCCGTCTGGCCGGGGTCAAAGGCGTGCCGCTGCTGCTGAATGCCATGCGCCGCCTGCAACAACCGCCCGCCACCGACGACCCGCACCGCGCCTTTGACGAACCGCCCGCCGTCCACCTGACTATCGTTGGCGATGGCCCCGACCGCGCGGCGCTGGAACAGCAGGCAGCGGGGCTGCCCGTCACCTTTACCGGATACCGCAGCCAGTCCGAGGTGGCAGAAATCCTGTCCAAGGCCGACATCTTTGTCCTGCCCAGCTTTGCCGAGGGGCTGCCCGTCGTGTTGATGGAGGCGATGGCCGCTGGCCTGCCCGTCATCACCACCCGCATCGCCGGAGTGCCGGAACTGGTGACCCACGGCTATAACGGACTGCTGGTGCCGCCGGGCAATGAAACCGCGCTATTCGCCGCGATCAGCACGTTGGTTGAAAGCCCCGAATTGCGCGCCCAAATGGGCGAGACAGGGCGGGAAACCGTAAAGGCCGACTTCGATATCGCGACCGAGGCAAAGAAACTGTCGTGGCTGTTTCAGGAATACTCCGCAGGGCGGCAACCCCGATGGACTCGCCCATGACCGGCACACCCGTGGATGTCGTCCTGATTGGCCGCAACGAAGGCGACCGCCTGAAGGCCGCGCTGGCCTCTGTGGCCGGGCAGGCGCGGCAGGTGGTCTATGTGGACTCTGGGTCCACCGATAACAGCGTGGCCGAGGCACGCAACAGCGGTGCCACGGTTGTCGCGCTGGACATGTCCATCCCCTTTACCGCAGCGCGCGCGCGCAATGCCGGGTTTGATGCGCTGGACGATCCGCAGATCGTGCAGTTCATCGACGGCGATTGCAGCCTGATCCCCGGCTATCTGGTCGCGGCACGGACCCACCTGGAGACACATCCAGAGCTGGGGCTGGTGACAGGGTGGCGGTCGGAAATGCACCCTGAGGCATCGATCTACAACGCGATCTGCGACTGGGAATGGCATCGCCCCGCCGGGCAGATCCTTGCCTGTGGTGGTGACATGATGGTGCGGGCAGAGGCATGGGCAGAGGTCGGCGGCATGAACCCCAGCGTGATCGCCGCCGAGGATGATGAGTTCTGCACCCGCCTGCGCAAGGCAGGCTGGCGGTTAGAGCGCCTGCCGCTGGAAATGACCCGCCATGACGCCGCCATGACCACCTTTGGCCAATGGTGGCGCCGCGCCGTGCGCACCGGTCACGGCTTTGCCCAGGTCGGACATCTGCACCCAGAGTATTTTCGCTCCGAACGTCGTCGCGTGCTGGTCTTTGGCCTGCTGCTGCCCGTTTTGTTTGTCCTTGGTCTTTTTGCCACACCCATGCTGAGCCTTGTGGTTGTAGCGCTCTATCTCGTCAGCCACCTACGGTCGATCCGGGGGTTGCGCCGTGACGGTCTGCCGCCACGCAGAGCGCGCCGGTTGGCGATCCTGTTGACGCTGTCCAAGTTCCCGAACCTGATCGGCATGGCGACATTCCACGCCCGGCACCTATCTGGTGCCGACATGCGGATTATCGAATACAAATGAGGTCTTAGAGATGCCCACCCCCATTCGCGTCGGTCTGATCGGGGCCGGATACATCGCCGACTGGCACGCCGACGCGCTGCGCGCCACGACTGACGTCAAGATTACCGCCGTCTGCGATCTGAGCGAGGCCGCCGCCCGCGCCATCGCCGACCCGCTTGGCGCGAGGGTGTTCACAACTGTGCAGCACTTGATTGATTCGAAGGCCTGCGACGCTGTCCATATCTTGACTCCGCCAAATATACATAAGGATATCGCGACTCAGTGCCTCGCCGCTGGGTTGCATGTGCTTGTGGAAAAGCCTGTGGCTGAATCCGCAACCGAGACCGCAGAAATCCTTGCCGCCGCCGATTTCGCAGGCCGCCATTTCCACGCCGGACACAACTTTCTGGGCCTGCCCTCTTACATCCGGATGAAGGCTGCGATGCAGGCGGGCGACTATGGCCGAGTCTCTGGCGCAGAGATCACATGGGCGCTGCCACTGTCGCCGTTGCGGTCCGGTCCGTTCAATCTGTGGCTGCTGCGTCAACCCAAAAACCTGCTGCTGGAACTGGGGCCGCATCTTGTCGCTTTTGCACATGACCTGTTTGGCGAGGTCGAAATCCTGCACGCCGAGGCCGCGCATCCCGTCACCCTGCCGGGGGACGATCCGCGCCCGCAAAGCTTTCGCATCCTCGCCCGCGCAGGCCATGTCGAGATCACGTTCACCATCGCCCTTGTCGAGACGATCGACGACAGGTCCGTTACCCTGCGCGGATCGTCGGCCCGCGCGCGGCTCGACTATGCGCAGGACGTGCTGGTGGTGGAACGCGAAAACGCCGCCGATCTGGTGGCCAACCCGCTCAGAAAACAGCGCGAGCTGGCGCATCAACGGCTGGTTGAGGGGTTCTCCAACGCCTTCACGCAGTTCAGATCGCTCAACACGCGCAACCCCTACGGCCTCAGCTTTCGGGGCATGACCGCAGCGATCTATAGTGCGCTGGCCGAAGGAAAACCGCAGGACCCGCGGTTTTCCGGGCAAACCGCCGTCACTGTCATGCGGACCATCGACGCAATCATTGCGAAGCTACCCGATAAGGTGCTGCAAACCGCTGCTCCTGCGGTACAGACCCGCGCCCCGAAACCGACCGCCTTGGTCATCGGCGGCACCGGGTTCATCGGGCGGGCGCTGACCCGGCGTCTGGTGGCGGACGGACGGGACGTGCGGGTGTTGTCGCGGGGCAAATCCGGCCCCTTCCCCGATCTGCCCGATCGTGTCGAAACCGTCTCTGCCTCACTGCACGATCTGGATGCGCTGACAGCGGCGATGCGGGGCATCGAGGTGGTGTTCAACCTTGCCAAATCACTGGACGATACGTGGGCCGATTGCCTGAAAAACGATGTGGGCGTTGCGCTGCGCATCGCCATGGCTGCGGAACAGGCGGGTGTGAAACGGCTGATCTATACTGGCACCATCGCCAGCTACGACATGTCCGATCCCAACGTGCAGATCACCGAGGACACCGGTTTTGCCGAGGATATGACTGACCGCAACCTGTACGCCCGGTCCAAGGCGGAATGCGAACGCAAGCTGTTGGAATTGCACCGCACCCGTGGCCTGCCACTGGTCATAGCCCGACCCGGCATCGTTGTGGGCAAGGGCGGGCCGCTGCAACATTGGGGGATTGGGCGGTGGCATGGTGCGGGCGCTGTGCGCATCTGGGGACATGGGCGCAACATCCTGCCGTTTGTGCTGATCGACGACGTGGTTGATGGGCTGGTGCGGATGATCGACGCGCCAGTCGTCGGTCAGAGCTTTAACCTTGTGGGGGAACCGATGCTGTCCGCGCGCGGCTATTTCAACGCCATCCATGAGGCTTTGGGCGCAAAGATCCGCGTTGTGCCAGGCAATCTGACCGCGTTTTACGCGTCGGATTCGGTGAAATACCTGCTCAAGAAATACGCCCTGCGCAAACAGGGAGTCATCCGCCCGTCACGCGCGGACTGGCAAAGCCGGGCGCATTTTTCGCCCTTCATCAACACCCGCGCCAAACAGGGTTTGGGCTGGCAGCCGGAACACGAGAAAGCGCGCTTTGTTGAAAAGGCGATCACAAACGCCAATCTCTTTGGCTTCTAGGGCGCGTCGTCAAATCACCTGCGGTTGGTGAACAATAGGGACAAATCCACCTTATTCTGGCCAAATTTGACTGGTTAAAGAGGCGGTAAGCCGGGGTCCGTTCGGGATCAGTGGCGATTTAGATGGGGTCGGATCAGGTCATGAACCGGGACAAGCGCACAGGTCAGACAACGGCGCAGGTCAGCGGCGGCATCTGGCACGTCACGGAGCAAGGGGCATGAACATGATGGACAGCCCGAAATTCAGACGCAAACGCACATCGGCCACGGCTCACCCCCCTGCAGCCGCTCCGGCATCGCCGTACGCGGCCGTCAAGGCGGCGTCGCAAGAGGCCGCGCACCTGCGAGTTGAGGCCGACGAACGCGCCCGCGCCGAGGCAGAGACACAGCGCATCGCCAAGGCCGCCGAACGAGCTAAGTTCGAGGAAAAAGCACGCCGCAAGGCCGAGTTTGAGGAACGCGCTCAGACTGAGGCGCTGCGCCGGGTCAAGGCGGCCCGCGAACAACGCGCGGCGGATGCTATGAAAGCCCGCGAAGACGCGGAACGGCAGGAAAGCGCACGCCAGCACCGCGAAGCCGAAGAAGCCCGCTCTCGTCAGGAGGCGGCCGCAAAGGCGGCGCAAGACGCCGAAGATCACCGGCAACAAGTCGAAAAGCGCGCCGCTGAAGAGGCCGCGCGGCGCGAAAAGGCCAAACGCGATGCCGAGGCACGCGACGCAGACGCGCGACGCACCGAGGAAGACGCCCGCCGCAAGGCGCAGCCCCCTGCGCCCGTCTTGCCGTTGACCGACATGATCCCTGTCACACGCCGCGCCGAACCAGCCCCGACGACAGCACCCGTGACACCCACCCCAAAAACCATCGTGGACGTCGAACACGCCTGGTCTGGTCTGCCCGAACTGACCGTCGACAAGGCGCATCTTGCCCGCAATCGGATCATTACCGCCACGCGTGAAGATCCGGCACATGGTGCATTCGACGTATTGCGCACCCGGCTGTTGCAGACCCTATCGGAAAACGGCTGGCGGCGGGTGGCGATCACTTCGCCGGGCAAGGACTGTGGCAAGACCTTTACTGCTGCCAATCTGGCAATCAGCCTGTCACGGCAGGAAAACTGCCGCACGCTGCTGATGGATCTCGATATGCGCAGGCCCAGTCTGCATCACGTTCTGGGGGTCGGCTCACCGGGATCGGTGGGCGACATGCTGCGTGGCATGATCCCGCCAGAGACGCATTTGCACCGAATGGGCCGCAACCCGATCAACGCCGGGCGCAACATCGCCTTTGCGCTGAACGACCGCCCCGAGGCATATGCCTCTGAACTGTTGCAAGATCCGCGCAGCGCGGAAACCCTGCGCGCCATTGATGAGCACTATGCGCCCGATGTGGTGCTGTTCGATCTGCCGCCGGCGCTGTTCTACGACGATGTGATTGCCGCCAGACCGCTGTTCGACGGTGTGCTTTTGGTGGTTGGCGGTGGTCTGACAACCGAAAGTGAGATTTCTGAAGTCGAGCGCCGCCTTGGCGACTCCATGCCCGTTCTGGGCATGGTTCTGAACAAGGCAGAAGGCACCGACATCAGCCGCTACACCTATTAAACCCAGTAAGCCCCGCCGCTCCAGCGACCGCCGCTAGTGGCGGATCGCACGAGGCAAGAACCGCTCCGCAAAACCGGCCAGCACCGGAGAGCGTTCCCAGATCAGCCGCAGCCCCAGCCCGGCAAGGGCAAAGATCACCAGCAGTTTCGCCAACACCTTTAGCCCGCCGCGGCTGCGATCCTGCCGGGTGGTCACAACCGGGATAGCAACAACCGGCTGAATGCCCAGCATCCGTTCCATCTGTGCCGCCGAGCGGATCACCGGGTTCATCGTCTCGACCACAAAGGCGGCGGCAAGCCCCGCCAGCACGCTGGCCACGCCCCCCATCAGGGCAAGTTTCTTGCGGCTGCGCGAGACGGGAAATTCGGGAGGCAGGGCTGTTTCCAGCGCCTCGAACCTGTCGGTTGCCTGACGGTTCTCCAGCATCTGACCCAGTTCCGCCTCGGCCTTGCGCCGTGTGATCACCTCATACTGTTCGCGCAACATCGTCATCTCGCGTTCCAGCCGGTTGAACTCTCGCTCAACCTCGGGCGCGCCAAGGATCAGCCTCTCAATTTCGGTAATGCGTGAGGCGATAAGCGCCTTTTGCTCCTGCAACGCCGCGATCTGGCGCAACCGCACATCGTCCCGCGTCCGGTCGCTGGAGGTTTCGATGGTCAAGATCTGCTGATCAAGGTCCAAGTCGGTGGCGCGCAATGTGCTGAGTTGCGCCCGCAGGTCCACCACGCCCGAAGGCAGCTGCTCTGCATTTTTACGCTTGAAGGCGGCCATTCGACCCTCAAGATCCTCGATTTCGGCCCCGACTCGGGCCTCTTCGGTGGCGAAAAAGTCAAAGGTATCACGCGCACGGCTGACGCTGCGCGAGCGCGATTGGTCGATCACAAGTTGCATCAGTTCGTTCGCCACATTGGCGGCCTTGTCCGGATCGTCCAATCGAACCGTGATCATCAATCCCGAAGGCGCATTGCCCCCTGGCGCAAAGGTCTGCGCCTGGCTGACCAGCTGCTGGATGCGCACGGCGTCCCGCATCCATCCCACACGTTCCGTCATGGTCATCGCCGGATTGTCGGCGAACAGCACATGTTTTTCCATTACCCGCACAAGATTGTCGCGTGCCATCAACCGCTGTTCGATCAATCTGATCCGGCGGGCGGCGTCTGTATTGGTGGCCAGCGCTCCGGCCAGTTGGTCCGGCACCTGCGCATCTTCGATCTGTACGACGGCGGTGGCCTCATAGACCTTGGACTGGCCCAGCGCATAGTACAACGAGCCAAAGCAGCCCAGAAAGGTCACTACAATAATCAAAAGTGCGCGACGCCGGAGGGCCGCGAGAACTTCGCCAATCGACTGAAACTGCATCATCTCAATAACTCCCGCAAAACCGCCCCCGGCGCGGAGACAACATCCCAGGCCATCCGGCCCAATCGCGTCGTCTTCTGGCCCCAACCTATCGAAGTTGCCTAAATTTTGCCATGAGATTGCCGTGGAAATGCAGGAAACAATGCGTGTCCCAGACGGGAACCACGGTCATATTTTTGCCTCATTTCTAGCAGGATACAGGTGTATACCGGGAAACTGCAGCATGATTGTGGCTTAGTTTGAAGACGAGTGGGCGGGTGTAGCGCTAAGTGACAGGATCAGCCCACCACCCGCAGCCTGACGTATGAGCAGATCCATGCGCGATTCGGGCGGAATTGCGGCAGCATCCAGGTGATCGGTAGCCGCGCACAGCCCTTCGACAGATCAACCGCAAGCGCGTGAAAACCGAACACATGCTTCGCCATTGGACAATGCGTCTTGTAGGCGGCTTCCTTGGCCGAAAACAGCCGATTGTCCAGCGTAGGGTGAGCGGCGTTCGGCAGCGTTCTCTGCCCGGCGGGCAGGACGCGCACGGGTCATCGCGGCGGCCTCCTCGGGGTACAGATCATCCTCGCCGAGGACCGCATCGCGTCAGGCCCGGCGCCGCGCGCGCATTTCCCGGCGGCGCGCCATTGCGTCGCTGCGCGATTGGGCGCGGGTGACTGCTTCCACAGGCGCAGGAGCGGCGGATTTCGCCACCATTGGCCCGTCAATCAACCCAGCAACCCGGCCTGCCAGATCAGCCAGCACCGGAAAGCGGAAGATGTCGGTGATGGACAGTTTCAAAGCTCCCAGTTCCTCGCGGATGGCGCGGTGCGCCTGCACCGCCAGCAAGGAATGCCCGCCAAGATCAAAGAAATTGTCGCGCCCCGTCGCGCTGACGCCCAGAGTGCGCTGCCAGATCGCAGCAATCGCGGCCTCGACCTGTTGCGCGTCACCAGAGCCTGCAGGCGCAACCACCGGAACAGCCACAGGTTTCGCCTGTGCCGCTTGCGGTAGGGGCAGCGCCTTGCGGTCAACCTTTTTGTTGGGCGTCAGGGGGAACGCATCCAGATGCACAAACCGTCCCGGCACCATAAATGCGGGCAAATCCCGCGCCATTGCCGCTTTCAGCGCGGCCTCTGGTTTCGATATGCCCGTGTAGTAGCCCACCAGCCGCACGTCGCCGGGCGTATCCTCCCGCGCTGCTACTACTCCCTGGGTCACGCTATCCAGCGCCTCAAGACAGGCCTCGATTTCGCCCAGTTCGATCCGGTGACCGCGCAGTTTGACCTGATGATCCACCCGCCCGACAAAGTCGATCTTGCCGTCAACACGCCGCCGCACCAGATCGCCGGTGCTATACATGCGACCGGGATGGAACGGGTTGTCGGTAAACTTTTCCGCCGTCAGATCGGGCCGCTGCCAATAGCCGCGCGTCACACCCTCACCGCCGATCCACAATTCGCCTTCCTGGCCAATACCGACAGGCTTGCGCTCTTCGTTCAGAACGTACAGATGCTGGTTCGCCAAAGGTGAACCGATATTCACCACTGCCTCACCCGGCGCGGCCCGCGTGCAAGAGGACCAGATCGTCGTTTCCGTCGGCCCGTACATGTTGGTCACGGTCGCATCAGTGATCTGGGCGAACTCCTCAACCAACGCTCCCGGCAGCGGCTCTCCGCCCAAGTACAGATGTTGTACGCTATTCAGGGCAAAGCGTGCCTCGTCGTTCATGGCGATCATCCGCGCCATCGACGGAGTGCATTGCAGATGGGTGACACCGTGGCGCACGATCTGCGCCGCGATGCTGAAATCATCGTCGGCCAGTTCTGCGGCACCGCCCGCTTGGGCGACCACATCTGCCAAGGGCCGCAGCCCCGCCATCACCGTCCCACGGTCAATGCCATAGTCGATCAGACAGGCGATTTCGGTGACGCCGATGGCCTGCACCTGCTCTGTCCGCGCCAAGGCATCCTGAACCGTGCCGAACAGCCCGCTGTCGTTGAAATACCGCTCAAAGGCGAAGTCGAGGATAGCCTCAAGCTCATCCGGTTCCAGCCCGTCCAACTGCAAGTCAAAGGCATTGGACGCGCCTTCGGGACGTTTGAACGCCGGAAAGGCCCAAGCGTATTGCTTGATCAGCCCCGCCGCCGACCGCAGGTAATCCTTCATCGGTTCACGAGCGATTTCGCGGGCGTGGTCGCGGCTGTCGGACAGGAAAGTGTGCAGCATCAGCGTCACTGTAAACTGCGCCGGATCATGGCCCGCCTCACGCAGCGCGGCGTGGTAGAGTTTGATCTTTTCGCCGACTTCATCGACCGTCTGACCCAACAGGTGAGTCAGCACGTTGCACCCCGCGCGCCCCGCCTCTTGCCAAGTCTGCGGGTTGCCTGCGGTCGTGACCCAAACCGGCAGTTCTTTGGACACCGGGCGCGGTTGCGTCACTACCTCATGCAGGGTGCCATCCTGACGGGGAAAACCAACCGCCTCGCCGCGCCACAGCTTTCGCACGATCTCAAGATCGCGCATCATGGCGGGCTTGTTCTCGGGCGGGGTGTTTTCGGGGCGCAGGACAAAATCGTCCGGCTGCCAACCGCTGGCAATCGCCATGCCTGCGCGCCCGTTGGTCAGGTTGTCGATCACCGCCCATTCCTCGGCGATGCGGGCGGGATGGTGCAAAGGGGCCACAACAGAGCCGCCGCGCACACCGATGTTCTTGGTCACGCCCGCAACCGCCGCGCCGGTAACGCTAGGATTGGGATAGGGGCCGCCAAAGGCATGAAAATGCCGCTCCGGTGTCCAGACGGCGACAAAACCGTTTTCGTCCGCGAACTGCGCCCCCTCCAGCAGCAAGGCGTATTTATCTCTGCCCGCGCCGTCGTCATTGCCCCAGTAATACAGCGAGAATTCCATACCGTTGCCGCGCGGCATCGGCCCGTTGGAAATCAGGCCCCGGTCCTCATCGCCCGTCAGCACCACGGTCAGCCCGCGCGCCGTCGTCCAGAACAGTTCCAGCACAGAGATGTCGAACGACAGCGAAGTCACCGCCAGCCACGTCCCGCCATCATGCGGAACATGGGCGTCCATTCCGGTGTAGAAGTTGCAGACATTGCGATGCTCGACCATCACGCCCTTGGGTTTGCCGGTCGATCCGCTGGTGTAGATCAAATAGGCAAGATCTTCGGGGCCGCTGGTGTCGGGCAGGTTGTGGTCTGGCTTCGCGGTCAGGCGCGGCTCTGCGTCCAGCACCAAAAGCTGAGCATCGTGGCGCGGCAGCGCCGGTTCAATCGCCGCCTGAGTGACGATGACCTGTGCGCCACTGTCCTCAACGAAATGCTGCAAACGGTCGGCGGGGTAGCCGGGATCCATCGGCAGATAGGCCCCCCCCGCCTTGAGGATCGCCAGCGCGCCGACCATCAGATCGACAGAGCGGCGACAGCACAGGCCCACCACCTGCCCCTTTGTCACGCCCATGTCGCGCAACACATGTGCGGCCCGGTTGGCACGCGCATTCAGGTCAGCATAGGTCAGGTTCTGGTTCTCAAAGATCAGCGCGACGGCGTCCGGCGTGCGCGCGGCCTGCACCTCAAAGGCGCGGTGCATGGTCAGAGTGCGGTCATGCGCCGTCTCTGTCACGTTCCATCGGTTCAGCACCAGATCGCGTTCAGGATCGGGCAAGTCCTGTTCCGGCGCGACCGCCATCAGTTCCAGCCGTGCGGCCAGCAGTTCCGCAAAGGCAGGCGGCAACCGTCCGGCATCATAGCTGAGTTGGACCTCATCGCCAAAGATCACCGTCACCACGGTGCCGGGCACATGGCCCGCACCATCCACAGCGACACCAATCTGCGGCACGTCCGGCCAGTTCAATTCCGGGGCGCGGACAAAGAGATCCGTCGCCACCGGGTGCCGCGCCCGCAGCGGGGCCCAAGGCAGCACCAGCCCACCAGCCGCCATTCGCACCAGCGCGCCGTCTGCCCACGCCAGGTCCGCCCCCCGCCCGGCCAGATGGTCCGCCCAACGGGATACCAGAGCAACTCCATCCTCCCCGCCCGGCACGTTCAGCGTTCGGGTTTCCAGCACGGTTTCGCCTGCCTCCAACCCGCTCAATTCCGCGGGTTGCAAAGACGCCATGACTGTCCGCATCCGACCTTCATGGCGGGCGACCTTGCCCATCTCCGCATCAATCGTGGTGCGGGTGTCCGCATCCGGCAAGTCCAACACATCCCCAACGGCAACGATCTGATCCGCCCTGACCGGCGCACCGCAGAGGCGCGTCAGTGCCGACAACACCAGCGCGTGTTCTCCGCACGCCACGGTCAGATGGTCATCACCAACCTCCAGCACAGTGCCGGGCGCGGCGTGCGCCTCTGTCAGGCGCGCACGACCGACCAACCAGACAGACCCTCGCGCGCGGATTTTCGGCGTACAAAGCGGGTTCCAATACGGCCCATGATCCAGTGCGCGCACCATCCGTTCCAGCTCAGCTGCAGAGCGACGGAAATCCAACAACCCAAACCCCAAAGGACGCTTAGCGAGCGCATGGTAGCTGCGTTGCGACAAGTCCTGCTTTACCCGGCGCAAATCACCGCTTTCAAGCTGGTCCAGCAGCGCAGGAAACGACCCCATCGCCGCCTCATAGGCCTTTGCGTTCAGGGTCAGCGCCGTGTCCTGCGCCGCCACGTCAAACCCGGCCTGAACAAGGATATCCCCCTTATCCACGCCGCCTTCGATCATGTGCCAGGTGATGCCGTGCCGCGTCTCGTCCTCGATCAACGCCCAGATCGGGGCATTCAGCCCGGCGTGACGCGGTAAAGGGCCGTCGTGGAAATTCACCGCGCCTTTTGAGGGCAACGCCAGCACGTCGTCGGGAATGATTGACAGGTTCGCGATGGACAAAAGCCAGTCAAAATCCCCTGGCAGGCGCGCCGCCAGATCCTGTCCCGGTGACTCAACCCGCAATCCCGCAGCCTCGGCCCACCGACGCACTTCGGCGCTGTCGGTCACCACTGCAGCAACGGTGTTGCCCCGCGCGCGCGCCATCTCGGCACAGTGCACCAGCAGCGATTCATTGCCCCAGACGACGCAGGAAAACCCCATTTTCTTCACTCCGCTTCCAGTTCAGCCGCGACCCGCACCCTTGGTGGGGCCGCTTTGCGCTTTTCCGGCGGGGGCCGGAACAGCACCTCGATGTCATGTACCAGCAGATCACGCAGAAAATGCGGCGGATCGGCAGGCGTCTTTCGCTGCAGCAGGACGCGCAGCCGCCAAAACGCCCCGCCCACCCCGTGCATAAGCGTTGCCAGCGCAGCATAACCCCGCCCGTGGTTTTTGGAGAAATAGTGCCATCGGCTGTCCAGCCAGAACCCCGGGATGCGCTTCCATTTCTTCATACCAGTCGAAACTGACCCGATGTGGGCGACCTCACTCTCGCGTACATAATGGGTCTCATACCCCGCCCGCGCGGCGCGCAGGCAAAGGTCGGTTTCCTCGAAGTACAGGAAGAACAGCTCATCAAAGAGGCCGATCTCCTTCAGCACGCTGTGCCGCATCATGATCGACGCCCCGGCCAACCAATCGACCCGCCGTGTGGCCTCTGGCACGCCAATCGGCACAGATTTTTCCGCCAACCAACGCGACACAGGGCCAAAGCGCATCGCCCCTTCAAGTTCAGACCATATCGACGGAAACCGAAAGGCCGTCACATGCGCATCGCCGTCTTCGCCGTGGATGTAACTGCCGGCAAAGCCCGCCTCTGGATGGTTTTCCAGATGGTCGTGCAAGTGTCGGATCGCATCGGGCGCAGGGAAGGCATCGGAGTTGAGCAGATAGACGTAGTCTGGGACTCTGCCATCCGATATCGCCGCGCGAATACCGACGTTGTTGCCCGCGCCGAACCCGCCATTCACGCCCGATTGCACCACCCGGATTGGCGCACCTTGTGCCCAATCCTCGGAAGCAACCGCCTTGACGATCCGCTCATACGACCCATCACCTGAGGCGTTGTCGACCACCACCAATTCGGCATCCATACCGTCCATAGCGCGCAATGCGGCGCGCATGGACCGCAGCGTCATCTCTGCCGTCCTGTAGTTCAGCGACACCACCAGAACCCGCGCCATGCCGATCACTCCGCCGCGTGGCTGGGAAAGGCCACCACTTCGCCATTGCCGCCAGATGCCGCCTCTGCGCCGTCGATCGCGTCCCGCATAATTGCAGCCAGCACGCGCACGTTAGGCTCTAGCACCATGCTGTCATGGTCGCCGGGCACCTCGTGCACCTCAACCCCCGGCACCATCCGGCCCCAGTCGTTGTCATGGGTCACATAGGTCCGCTCCGAGTTCACCAGCGCACCGTTTGAAACCGCCCATTTTCCCACCAGCGGCGGACGACACAGCACCACGCGCCCATCCCAAGGCCGCACCGTGTACCCGGCGATGGCGCGGTAGAACGCCGCTTCGATTTCGGCGTTGTGGAAACCGTGCTGCGGACCTGTAGCCTCTGCCTGCCGCCGTTTGGCGATCTCCCATTTGATGCGGTTCTTCAGCCAGATGAAGGGATACAGCGGCCCCTTTTCGCGGGCCTGATGCCATTGGATGATCAACCGATCTTGCCGTGACAAAGCCCGCCGCTGCGGCAAAGGCGTGTCCAGCATGACCACCAGAGAGACCTCTTCGCCCATGATCTCCAATTGGCGCGCCACCTCATAGGCGGTAATTCCACCGCCAGAGAACCCCCCAAGCATGTAGGGACCGTTCGGTTGCACTTGCCGCATCTCGGCGATGTAATCGCGCGCCGCCTCTTCGATGCTGTCGTGCGGGGCCTCGCCGCCATACAGGCCCCGCGCCTGAAGACCGTAAAACGGCCGGTCCGCGCCCAACAGATGCGCAAGGTGGCGCAGGTTCAGCACGTTGCCAAACATCCCTGCGATCAGGAAAAAGGGCCGTCGCGCGCCACCGTCGCCGTCATGCATCGGCACCAAATGCGTGAAACGACGCTCTGGCGTGGGTTTGGCACCGGGCTCGGCATCAACGGGGCCAATCTGCGCCTCAATCAAGGCGGCGCATTTGCGAATGGTCGGCGCCTCGAACAGAACAGAGATCGGGAAATCCACGCGGAACGCCTTTTTCACCATCGCAAACAGACGCACCGCGATCAACGAATGCCCGCCAAGGTCGAAAAAGCTGTCTTCGGCACCGACGTTTTGTACGCCCAGCAGTTCCTCCCAGAACCCGGCCAGCCGCTGCTCTATCTCACCCTCAGGGGCGACATAATCGCTTTCCAATTGCGGCCGATCAAAGGTCTGCCCGCTTGTCGCCTCTGCCACCGAGGCCGCCGCCTGACGCGTCAGTGCATCCAGATCCATCGAGGACACCACCACCTGCCGCGCGCCCAATGCGAGCGCCCGATGAAACGCCTCAATCCCCTCGTCCGGCAAGATGCCTTGGCTCAGGTTATGCGCCAGACGCTCTTCGGCGGCGGACAACGGATGCAAGATGTCGGTGTCATCCAGTTCCAGTTCGGCAGCCGTCAGCGGAGGGGCGGCCTTCAGCACATTCGCCGTGGCCAATTTGCGGATGGTAAAGCCCGTGACCTCGACCAGCACCTCTCCTGCGGCGTCGCACAGCGTGATGTCAAAGCTCGCCGTCTCACGGTCCGCGCGGTTTTCAGCAGCATTGCGGACCCAGGACACAACGCGATCCGGTAGCGCCCCATGTACCCGCACGCGGCCATAGCGCACCGGCACCCACAAATGCGTCGGCTGATAGCCCGCAATCAGATCCATCGCCCATCCGGTGGCAATGTCCATCAGCGCCGGGTGCAGCAGAGTTTCGGGCGCAGAGGCATTCGCGAGCAGCGACAGGTCGGCAATCCCTTCCCCTTGCCCCAGCGCGCGGGCATCCAGCACCCTCCAACTGTCACCAAACGCCAGATGCACCTCCTGCGCCGAAGTCAGCTTGGCCCCGTTGCCGTCCACATGGGCCGGGCATCGCGCCCGGATCGCGTCCAGATCCAGCCGAGCGGGCCGCGCCATCGGCATCAGCGACAGCGCCCCCTGCGCCGTCAGGGCAAAGCCGTGGCGACCATTCAGTGTGGCATCCCCCAGCACGTCAAAGTCATAGCCCTCGTCAGAGCGTGTCAGCCGCAGCCGCACATCCCGCGCGCCACCATCGGCCACCCTCAGGGGGCGCAGGAACGACAGGTCGCGGATCTCGAACACGCCGCTTTCGCCATGGGCCTGCAGCGCTTGGGCTGCCAGCGATAGATAGCCGGTGCCCGGCAACAGCGCATCGCCCGCCTTGGTGCGATGCTGATCGATGAACCAGTCGTCAGTGGAATAGCGCGCGGAAAAGATGCGGTTGCCGTGGTCGTCGAAACTCGCCTCGGCCAGCATCTCTTGCGCCACCGGCGTCACCGGGGGTTTCGGCAGGTCGCCAGTGCGCGCGGCGACTGCCTCGGCCGCCATGCCGACCTCGTTCCAGATACCCCAGTTGATCGCGACGATCCGCGTCTTTCCAGTGCGAGCGCAGGCAAAGGCGTTCAAGAACTCATTTGCGGCGACGTAGTCCACCTGACCCGCCGGTGCGGTGACGGTGGAAGAGGAACTGAACAGCGCCATCCAGTCCAGCGCACCGTCAGGGAAAACCTCTCCCAATACCTGCGCTCCGTGGATTTTAGGGGTGAATACGTCCTCGACGCTGGCGGACGTTTTGGTCAGCAAAGGAGCATCGTCAATGACGCCCGCGCCATGAATCACGCCGGTGATCGGACCAAATCGGTCCTCAACCGTGCGCCGTACTTGCTGCATCTGGCCAAGGTTGCAAACGTCTGCGGCCAACACCATGACCTCTGCCCCGGCCTCTTCCAAGGCCTGAACGGATTTGATCCGCCGTGCAATCCGGTCCTGCGGTGCGTGGCGATGCAGGTAATCGGGCCAGTCGGCACGATCCGGCAGCGCCTTGCGCGCCAATAGCACCAGTTTTGCCCCCCGTGAGGCGAAATCCTGCGCCAATGTCAGACCAATTCCGCCAAACCCGCCGGTGATCAGAACAACGCCGCCCCCTTCGACCACGGGTTCCTCGCGCAGTGCCACGGGACGCAGCGCGCATTCGAAACGGCGATCGCCGCGCAGGGCCGCGATGCGATCCCCCGGTTCACTGAGCAGTTCCTCCAGAACGCGCAAAGCCAGCGCCTCCTGCGCGGCGTCCTGTGCCGCCTGCCCCTTGGCCCGCGACCAGAATGAAGCCTCCAATGGGTTTGGCAATGTCACGTCCAGAGTCGAGACGCTTACGCCCGGTAGTTCGCGCGGGATCACCCGGGCAGGCCCCGCGATGGTCGCCTTTTCAGGGTAGGGCAGCGCCTCATCCCGCAATTGCGCAGCGCCATTCGTCACGACGGTCATATGCAACGGACGCGGCAGCCCCTCAGTCTCCATCGCCTGCGCAAGGAACATCAGCGCATAGAATCCTTGCTCTTGCACGCGGTGGAAAAAGCTGGACCCGGGACGATGGGTTTCCCCTTCTGTCAGCAACCAGAAATGCCCGATCCGTGTGGGCACGATCCCACGCAGACCAAGGTCCTGCAACAAAAGGTCATATCCTTCGCGCCCGCGTTCTGGTGCCAGCACATAACCCTCGCCGACACGCGAGAATGCGTCGCCGGGGCGCACCTCGACCACAGCATGGCCAGCCTTGCGCAGACGATGCACCGAACGCATCGCCACGCCAGCCTCATCCATAAACATGAGCCAGACCTGAGGTGTGGCCTCATGCAGGCCCTCCACCACGTCCACTTCGACCGGGGCGGACCGGGGCCGCCAAACCGGCTGCCAGCCCCATTCGGACAGGTCGTCATTGCGCATCAGGAAACTGGGCGCGCTGTCTGTTGCGGCCTTGCCCGGAGCGATGAAATAGGGGCTGCGCTGAAAGGCATAGGTCGGCAGAACCACGCGGTTGCGCCGCGCGTCGCCCCAGATCTGCCCCCAGTCAATGTCCACGCCCAGCGCGGACAGCCGCCCCAGCACCTCGAACATGTGCTTGTCGTCGGCGATCGCTTCTTCGGGATGGCGCAGCGACGACAGCACCTGATTGCCGGAAACCTCGGCGTGTTGCCGCGCCAGAGAGGACAGCGCCTTGCCCGGTCCGACCTCAAGAAAAACCCGGTTGTCCGCAGCCAAGGCCCCCACGCAATCGGCGAACAGCACCGTGCCGCGCAGATGCGCAACCCAATAGTCCGGGTCCGTCGCCTGTTCCGCCGTCATCATCTGGCCGGTCCGATTCGATGTCAGAGGAAGCCGCGGCGCGTGCAGATCTATCGACCGCAAGTATTCGCCAAATTGCGCCAAAATCGGCTCCAGCATGCGGCTGTGCGCCGCGATGTCGATGCCGATGCGGGTGTTTTGCACCTCACGCCGCTCCAACTCTGCCTGCAAGACATCCAGCGCCGCCTGCGGCCCGGACGCCACCGACAGTTCTGGTCCGTTCACCGCGCCCAGATCCAGATCATCGCCCAACAAGGGCTGCAGTTCATCCGCAGGCAGGCCCACTGACAGCATCCCGCCCGCAGGCACCGAGTCAAACAGCCGCCCGCGCAGGTGCACCAAACCGATGCAATCCTCAAATCCGATCACCCCCGCCACGCAGGCGGCGGTGTTTTCGCCCATGCTATGACCGGTCAGCGCGACAGGCGTCACGCCCCAACTTTGCCACAACTGCGCCAGCGCATATTCCGTGATCATGATCAGCGGCAATTGCAGTGAGGGCGTCAACAGCGCGGCATCCGCTGCCGCCTCTTCCCCGCGCGGGGGTAGCCAAAGATCCCGGACCCCCGGCTTCTTCTTGGCAGAAATACTCACTTCGGCATCGCCACCCGCGATCCGCTCAAGATGGTCCAGCCCCCGGTCCATCCACTCAGCAAAAACCGGCTCTGTCTCATACAGATCACGCGCCATGCCTGCGTACTGCGCGCCCCCGCCGGGAAACATGAACACGACCTCAGGCCGGTCCAGCGCTTGATGGTCGAACACCCGCCGCGCCTCGACGCCTTCCAATAGGCGCGCCGCCTCTTCGTGAGAGTTCGCCACAACGACCCGGCGCTTTTCAAACGCGCGCCGCCCCTCTTTCAGGGTCCAAGCGACATCCGCCAGATCCTGTTCCGGATGCGCCCGCAGATGCGTGGCCAACCGGGTGGCATTGCCGTCCAGCGCCAGTTTGCTCCGGGCGGAGATCGTCAGAATTTGGAACGGCCAGTCAGATTTCGCGCTTGCCGCGCGCTCCGGTGCCTCTTCGAGAACCACATGTGCGTTGGTCCCGCCCACCCCCAAAGAGTTCACCCCGGCGCGGCGCGGATGCGTCAATCGCGGCCAGTCGCGCAAACGGTCGTTCACCGCAAAGGGCGACCCATCAAAGTCAATCGCGGGGTTCGGGGCCTCAAACCCCAATGAGGGTGGCATCTGCTGGTTGTGCAGGGCCAGGGACGCCTTGATCAAGGACGCCACACCCGCCGCCGTATCCAGATGCCCGATGTTGGTCTTGACCGATCCGATGCGGCAATGACCAACAGCATTCGATGTCTCGGCAAAGGCCTGTGTCAGTGCGGCCACCTCAATCGGGTCGCCCAGATAGGTGCCGGTGCCGTGGCATTCGACGTAATCCACAGTATCCGCCGTAACCCCCGCAATGGCCTGCGCCTCCGCCACGGCCACGGCCTGTCCCTCGACGCTGGGCGCGAGGTATCCGGCCTTTTGTGCGCCGTCATTGTTGACAGCGGACCCCTTGATCACCGCCCAGATGTGGTCGCCATCAGCCGCCGCATCTGCCAGCCGCCGCAACACCACAACCCCCGCGCCAGAGCCGAACACCGTGCCTTGCGCGCGATGGTCAAAGGCGTGGCATTGGCCGTCCGGAGACAGGATTTCATTCTCCTTGTAGAGATACCCGCGCCCCTGCGGCAGTTCGATGGTCACGCCGCCCGCAATGGCCATGTCGCATTCACCGTTCAGCAGCGCTTGCGCGGCGTAGTGTGTCGCCACCAACGAGGTCGAACACGCCGTCTGAAGGTTGATCGACGGCCCGTGCAGATCCAGCACATGGCTCAGCCGCGTGGTCATGAAATCCTTGTCGTTGCCAGTATGGCGCAGCAAGAACATGCCCGTATTCTCGACCAGATCCGGGTTCGAACAGACGTTGAAATAAAAGTACGACCCCATGCCACAACCGGCAAAGACACCAACCTGACCGTCGAATGTCTCGGGCACATGACCTGCCGTCTCCAGCGCCTCCCAGGCGCATTCCAGGAATTGGCGGTGCTGCGGGTCCATGATCGCCGCCTCCTTTGGACTGAATCCAAAGAACTCGGCATCGAAGTGGTCAAAATCATCCAGAGGCGCGGCAAAAGGCACATAATCGCGGTGCCGCATCAGGCCGGGGTCTTCGCCCGCCGCGCGCAAATCGTCCTCAGACAGACGCCGGATCGACGACACGCCGTCACGCAGATTTCGCCAATAGGTCGCGATGTCCGCAGCCCCCGGCAAATGCGCCGCCATCCCCACGATGGCGATATCGTTTTCACCAATGCGGGCGTTGTCATCGGTCATTGCTGACTCCAAATGAATTCACGCCGCCACCCACCGTCTCATTTGCCCGGCGATTGCGGCGATTTTTAGGAGTTTCCGCCTGAATCCGCCCTATTGGCGACAAGATATGGGGATAACTGTAACGACGCCTAGACAAACAGCCTATCCTTTTCGGGATTGTTTCCTAACGGGAAAAATGGGCCTATCCTCCCTGCAGGACCAGTTGCAGAATCGGGCCCCAGTTCAGCCAAAGCGCCAGTGCCGACAGCATCAGGCCAACCCCAAAAAACACCGCATCATGCAGCCTGTCCCACGCCCCCGAGCGCCGCGCCAGCCAGACAACCGCCGGATATGCCAGCGTAAAGGCCGCCGCCTGCCCGATCAACGCACCGATCAACCCGGCCGCCTGCAATCCGATCAGAACGCAGCCCACCATCAGGACCGCGCGCGCAAAGGCGAGATAGAAATAGCGCCGCGAATCCCCGGCCGCCAAGGCCGCCTGATCATAGGTCATCACAATCAGCATCGGGATTTGCGCACAGGCCAACACCACGGCCACAGCCCCTGCCTCATCATAGCGTACGTCATATAGCGTCTGCACCAACCAGACCCCGAGCAGGGCAAAGACCGCCACAAACCCGATCAACAGCGACGAGACGGCAAACCGCATCTTGCGCAGCTTGAGGAAGTTTTCCCGGCTTTCGGTAGGCGGGGTTTCCCGGTAGACAGGGATCAAGATTTTATGCGTCACCAGATTGCCCAGCATCAGCGGGAAAGACGCCCAGAAAAACCCGATATTGTAGACTCCAAAAGCGTCCAGCGCGATAAACTTGCCAATCAGCATCTTGTCGGCTTGGGTAAAGAAGAACCCGCAGACCGTGGCTAGAAACACCCATTTGCCAAAACCAATCAGCTCTTTTGCCGCCGCTTTTTCCCAGCGCAGCCGGTTGCCTGGCCCAGGCAGAAAGCGCCAGTTCAGAACAACCTCGATCAGAGCGCCGATCACGCCTGACACTACCAGCGCCCAGATTGACCCCCACCACCAAGCCAGCAGGACCGCGGTGAGCATTCCGGCCACTTGCGTCCCGATGTCCAGAACCGTCACCCGGCCCAGCATCAGGTGTCGGTTGGCGGTGATCATCCGCGTCGGTCGAAACCCGGTAATCAGCAGCGTCAGCGCAGAGACTGGCAAGATTTGCGCCAGCATCGGTTGGTCATAAAACCACGCCATCGGCCAGGCCAATGCGCAAGCCACCAGCCACAGCCCAACGCCACGAAACGCCTGAATGGTCCATGCGGTATCCAGAAAGCGTTGATCGTCGCCGCGTCTGGATTGCATGATCGATGGGGTCACTCCGACGTCGGAAAACTGCCCCAACCCCATCAGGAACACCATGACCAAGGCCATCAGGCCAAAAGCCTCTGGGAACAGCAGGCGGGTCAGAATCAGGTTTGACGCCAGACGCAAGACTTGGGCAAAACCAAAACTGCCCATCGTGAGCAGCGATGAACGCATGGCGCGTGCGGTGATCGACCCGCCTCGGAGCGCGGCAAGCGTGCTCATCGTCCCCGGCTCCAGTCCTGATTGCTGCGCGGGGTCAATTTGACCGCCAAAGCGACCCCGGCATAGATCAAAAACCCCAGCGGATCACTCAGGGCGATCCCCAATTTTTCCGCTGCTGGAAAATCAGGCTTGTCCTCGTTACGGATGAGGTCGGGGTAACGCGCGGCAATCTCATCCACACCCGCGTTCTGCCGCCGCCGCACCCTGACCAGATTGCGCCACCCTTCGGCTATCGGCCAACGGTAAGAGGAAGGCACGCCAACGCGTTCCTTGGGATCAAAGTGCAGGCGCACAAAAACGTCGTCTGCGATGATGTGGGGAAAGCTCCCCCAGCGCGCGCGCCCCGCCGCGTTCACGGCAAACAGTCCGCACCCCGGCACCACATCTCGCATAAACGGCACGCGCCGCCAGATCCGCGCATAGGCGCGGCTGATCGGCGTTGTCGCGACGATATGGACCGCACCACTTGCGTAGCGTGGCGTGGCGGCGTCCAAGGCAGCGAAAAGCTGCCCCAACAGATCAGGCGTCACCGTCACATCGGCATCCAGATACACACGGACAGGCCCCTGCGCCGCCGCATCCCCTGCGTTCAGCGCACCCGGCTTGCCGCCCTCCGCGCGTTCTATCACCGCAAGGGTCCAGCCCATGCCCGCCGCCTGCGCCGCAAATGACCGCGCCACCGATGCGGTATCATCCACGCAGCCGTTGGCCACCACGATCACCTCGGCGCAGCCGGAAAACCGTGACGCCAGCAACGCCTCAAGGCAGCCGCCGATCAGCGCCGCCTCATTGCTTGCTGGCACGATCACAGTGACGTCCGTGCCGCGCGATTGATAGTCTTGATCCATATCCCTGCCCACACCCGTACCCATGTGGCCACACCTTGAAAAAATACGCCATGCCCCGCACTGGAAACTGCCCCGGAACTGTGGCCAAAGCGTGAAATCACTTAGGTTTGTAAGAGACCAACGCCCTAGCGGCGGTGCGGCTGCCATCTCAAGGACTAACAGGTGACGCAAGGATTGCGTATCGGGTATATCGTCCCGCAATTCCCGGGACAGACACATATTTTCTTCTGGCGCGAAATCCAGGCGCTGGAAGCGATGGGGCATGCCGTTCACGTTTTTTCCACCCGCAAGCCGCCGCGCAAGCTGATTTCACACGACTGGTCGGCCGAGGCGATCGCCCGCACCACCTATCT
Source organism: Antarctobacter heliothermus (assembly GCF_002237555.1). NCBI lineage: Bacteria > Pseudomonadati > Pseudomonadota > Alphaproteobacteria > Rhodobacterales > Roseobacteraceae > Antarctobacter > Antarctobacter heliothermus. The sequence goes on from NZ_CP022540.1 coordinate 920,955, forward strand.
GGGCCGGGTCGATCCGATCCCCGCCGCCATCGGCCTTGCCAAGATGTCGGCCAAGGGCCTGCCACTGTGGATGCTGCGCGAGGGGACGGGTTTTGCCCACGACGCATTGGTCACGCTGGCGGCTGCCGAACGGTTGCGGAAAGAGGCTGCGGCCCGCGGCCTAGACCACATCCACGCGCATTCCTGTGGCCGCTCCGCGCTGATCGCCACCTTTTGCCACCTCATGGGCGGACCGACCTATTCACTGACGTTGCACGGTCCGCTGTCCGATTATGGCCCCGGTCAGCGGGTCAAGTGGCGACACGCCAGTTTCGCCACCATCATCACCCGCAAAATCCTGAACGAGATCGAGCAGAGCCTTGCAGGCTATCTGCCCGAGCGCCGCATCATTCGCGCCATGGGGGTCGATACAGAGGCGCTCAAACGCATCACGCCTTACGTCCCGCCCGAACATGGTCGCCCGATCCGCCTGTTCAGCTGTGGGCGGCTGAACGTGGTCAAGGGCCATCAGGATGTCATGGCCGCCACCCGGCAATTGCTAGATCAGGGCGTTGACGTCCGTTTGGAAATCGCCGGAGAGGACGACGCGGGCGGCACCGGCTATCGAGCCGAACTGGAAGACACGCTGAAAAAGCTGCGCCTTCAGGATCACGTCAAACTGCTGGGCGCGATCGACGCCGGTGCGGTCAAGGCCAAGCTAGAACAGGCGCATCTGTTTGTGCTGGCCTCGTGGCATGAACCTCTGGGCGTTGCCTATATGGAGGCGATGTCGATGGGCGTGCCGACCATCGGCACCGATGCGGGGGGCGTGGCCGAATTGATCACCGATGGCTCGACCGGCTATCTGGTGGAACCGAAGAACCCCGGCCAGTTGACCCGCACGATCCGGTCGCTGGTCAATGACCCCGACGCACTGTTGCGCTTGTCGCAGGCAGGACGGGAACATGTGGTGGAAAACTTCCGCGCCTCGCTGGGGGCAGATGTTCTGGTGGAAGAAATCCAGCGCTTGAAAGGCACTAGCCAAATGCCTGATCCAGCGGCGGACACGCAGGAATCATAGCCCCGCGACGGGTACTTCCACTTCTGGGGCGTCCTGAAACACCAGCGCATCAACCCCGATCATCCGCACGGGGCCATCCGGCCCCACCGCCACCAATCGGTCGCTGTCCTGCGTGATCTGATAGGCGTCGCGCGCGCTGGGCAGCACCGCAACGTCGCGGCCCGGTCCACCGGCCAGCACATCCGCGCCTCCGCCGGACACCAGAATATCATCGCCATCGCCCGCGACGATGTAATCCTCCTGCGGCGTGCCTTCGATCCGGCCAACGCCGTCCAGAACCCTGGACCCGTTCGCAAAGGCCCGATCATCGCGGGTCTCCCAAGAGTTTGGACCGGAGGCGTTGAAAGCCATCAACATGTCCCAGCGCGGGTTTTCATCCTCAAGATATCGCTTGGCACCCCAACTGCCCCACATCGTCGCCGGGGCCACATCCACAAAGGCGTTGAACAGCACACCGCCCGCATCGACCCAACCCGCCAACAACTGCTCATACAGCTTGGCCATTTCTGGCGTATAGCTGAAGGCATTGAAGAAGTCGGTCAGCCGCTCATCATTGACCCGCGCGCCGTGGCCGACAAGATGCGTGCCGCCCTCGTACATGATCAGGCGCAAGTTGTTCTTGCGCGCGACGCCCGCGTGATAGGGAAACACCTCTTGCACGATCTGCCGCACCGATCCCTCTGCCAGGGCCTGAGCCACCGGCGCGACTGCCCCGTCAAAGCGCCGCTCACGGACGTATTCGCGCAGGGCGACCCGCTGCAGGCCCTCTGCCTCACCGGCGTCGCGCGCCATCTTTTCGGCGGCGTCCAGCCAGCCATCCATCCGCTGCGCCATCTCGGCACCGCCGATCTCATAGCCGAAATAGCCGGTCACGGCGTAGGCATCGAAACTGTCCACCGGCATACGCCCCAGTTCCAGAAAGGCCAGCGGTGCTTGCAGTATCTGCTGTTCCAGTCCCGGCCAGCCGGTGTGCGTGGCCACCACCCGCACCAGCCGGTCCGACACTTCGCCAAAGACCTCTGTCCAGATATCCATGATCTGTGCCGATCGCAGGCCATAGAACTGGGTCCATCCCTCACCTGTCGCACCCCAGCGCGCGTCTGCCTGCTGGCGCACCCAAGTGGCCTGCGGAAAGCCAAGGTTCCAGACCTCATTCGAGAATTCCACATAGGCCTTTAGCCGGGGGTCCAGATCGCGTTCCACCACCTCGGCGAATTTGCGGATATAGGTGTCATCGACAAGGTGGGGCATGTTGAACCACGGATCCGCGCCGGTCACATTGGCCAGTCGCACCATCACCTCGACCGGGACGCCCCATTCCGACCAACTGGCCGTCGCCATAGTCGGGCGCGCATCCCATCCTGTTACCGGAGAGCCGTTGGTGATCATCCAGTCCATAAAGCGCAGCACGCGCATATCCTCGATCTGATCAAGGAACGCGGGGTTGAACAGCGCCCCGGCCTGATGCAACGCCTGATGTTCCTTGCGCAGGATAACGATGTTGCGGATCGGGTCCTTGGTGTCGATGCCAGTGATCGACAGCGCCACCAGCCCCTCCCCCGGATCATAAGAAAAGGTGATGCGGCCGTTTTCGCGCCGCACACGTTTGGCCCGCCCGACAAGCTTCACGCGGGCATTGCCGTCATAGGTCAGCACATAGTCACCGCGCAGCGACTCGGCTCCGATCGGCTGGTTTGTCAGGATCACGGTTTCCAGCGCATCGACCCCGTCTGGCATCCGCAACGGCCAGTCGTTTTCGTCCAGATCGCCGCGTTCGCGCAGTTCCTCTGTGCGGACCGCGCCCCATGTGTCCCCGACATTACCGACCCAGCCGCGTGAGGATTTCATCAGGTCCAGAAAGGGATGCTGCGTCGACCAGTCGGAAATACCGTTTAACCCCATGGCCAGCGCCGGGATGCCATCCGGGCGGATGCCACTGGGGGGCAGGGACACCGGCTGGCGTTCCGGCAGCGCGGGCGCGACCGGCGTTTCAGGGTTCACCACCAACGCACGCGCCTCACGTTGCGGGACCGCCTGCCAGATCGCCTTGGCCAGCGCGTCATAGTTTTCCACCACATCGGGGTGCAGCGTGGCGGGGGGGATAAATTCGGCGGGCGGCGGGGCATCATACAGCCAAGCATAAGTGACCATGGCGGCCAGCATGTACAGAGTCGGCGTACCATGCGGAGCGTTATCGGTGTACAGCGCCTCCGGCGGCACGCCCTCCAACAGTCCCCCCTCGGCCAAAAAACCCGCCAGAACCGAGGCAACCGGGATCAGTTCGACCTGCGTATCCGGCCGCGTGATTGTCAGGACGTTCAACAGGTCGCGATACCACTGATGGTATTCGCCCGTGTTGTAGGCGTGAAACTCCTGCGTTTCCTGCGCGTTGGGGGGAAAGACGGCGACAATGCCGTCCATCGTCGACCAGCCTTCGTAGATGAACAGGCGTGTGCCGGGGCTATTGGTGCCGACCCAGTCAAACAGGCGTTGCAACGCGCCCAGCGGGCTTTCGTCGGTTGGGTTGTCGCCGTCGTAGGGCACATCCGGCAACTGATACTGGATAAAGTTTGCCGGCGTCACGATCACCGCGTCAAAACGCCCGTCGCGGAAACTGCCCTGCCCGGGCGACCACGCGCCCGACACACCCGGAAAGCCCCAATTCGCCGTTGGCGGCAAACCATCCGCAAAGTTCCGCAAGAACCCCCACTGACCGTCCAGCGCCAGCGTCCTCCCGTCAGCCTTGGCCATTTCGTTCAACCAATGCGGCACGTTGGTAAGGTCGGACGTCTCGCTAAGATGGTGGACCAGAGAATTGCCAAAAACGTAGACGCGCGCCTCGTCCCGTTCTGCCGCCGCGACGCTTGCCCATAGCGCCACTAGCGCCGTCAGGATCCGTTTCATGCCCTGCCCCAATTTTTTTTATGCCTCGGGGTCAGTATGCCTGATGTTTCACGCTGAGCAAATGGGGCGCGACGCGCCCCATTCAGAGACAACAGACTATTGGTCCGACGCGTCCTCATAGGTGCAAGTGCTGCACAACTCATCAGCGCAATACCCGGGTATGCAGACAGGCCCGGTGTAACCAGACGGCGCATCACCGACACAGAGATATTCCGCTGTAAAGGTCGACCCGTCGCAGGTGCCGGATTCAAGACAGCTGGTCCCAGTCCCGGTTGAGAATTGCCACAACGCACGCGAGGTGTAGCTTCCGCTGGGGTCACAGGTGGCGGTGTAGTTCTGCGCCACCGACTGTGACAGCGCGCTACTATAGGCATAAGACCCTGCATAGCTCTCCGCGACAGAGGCCGATGCCTTTACGCCTGTGCCAAAGATCGTCAGGCCCGCCTCCATTGATTCGGTAACTGTAACGCTCCATTGCTGGGTTGTGGTCCAACTGTTTGTGCGCTCTGTCCCGACAGAGATCTGGTGGCTGATCGGGCAATTGAGCCCGTCACAAGAGATTACCTTTTGCCAGCGGCCCACCGTGTTGACCGAAACCGGCACCTGTGCCTGATAGTAACACCGCTTGTTGGTGCGGATCGGGTCGACACCAAAATAGTTGTTATTGCAGGGAAACTTATTGCCCGTGTGGTGAATGAAACGGATGTCGTACCGTTTGTCCGCCCCGTACCGCGCCATGACAACGTCTCCGACGTCCATCTGGCAGTCACGGTCTTCGGTGGCGCATTCCACGATGTCCCCTTCGCTAAGGGTATATGCGCCGCCTATCTGGCAGGTCTTGTCTGTGCCCTTGGCCGGATCAAATCCGAAATAGTCGTTCGTGCAGGCCAGCTTTTGCTGATCAGATCCTTCAATCAGCGTGTAAGTCCACTTGCCATCCGCGCCGTAACGGACCCAGCGGAAATCACTGTTGGGGTTGGTGAAATCCTTGCCTTCGTCGGCCACTTTGGAAAACGTGTCGTCCGCCGGGACACCGAACAGGTTCTCCAGGATAAAGGCGCATTCCTTGTCTGTCCCCTTTGAGGGGTCGCCCCAGAAATTCTTGCACGGCACTTTTTCAATGCCCTTGGTGACGAAAAAGGTGAAATCTTCACTGATGCCGTAGCGCACGATTACCAGATCATCGGTGTCCGGGGCGCAGTCCTTTCCTTCTTTGGCGCAATTGACCCATTGCTGCGTGGTGACTGTGGCCAATTTCGTGACGCTGTCACCATAAACAGGCTGCGCCACAACAGGTGGAGCCATACAGAGAGCGGAAATCAAGATAAGAATACGTTTCATGCGTGCCAGGGCCTCCCGCCCAAATGGAATCAACTTAAGAGAGAATAAGTATAGTGCGATTCTCGCAAATAGTGATCATTGATTTCCACCTAAACGGTATCTATTTATATTTCATTCCCCCTTAAGGCGTGCAATCACTCTCGACGATTTCGTGCACAAGGTGGGTTTTCATTTGAAAATCGCGGCGTATAGTGTCGTCCATGATCGTTGACCGCCATATCCCCCGCTTGACCCGCCTTCCGGCGGCCGTCGCGTATGGTGCCGATCTGCTACTAACTCGCCTCTGAGCGTGGCCCCCTCGGCGCGCGTGCTCAGAGGATGTGTGTGACGCGCCGAAGACCCCCACACCCGAGTTAGGACAAACCCATGAACGCGATCAATCTGGCTGAAAAGCTGGCGCTGTTTTCCACCCATTGGGATCCCCATGTGGTGGCCGGTTACAACGGCAACGACGTGATGGTGGTGAAATTCCAAGGTGAGTTTCCATTCCACAAACACGAGGACACCGATGATTTCTTTCTGGTCCTCGAAGGGGAAATGCAGATGGATTACCCCGACCGTGCGCCTGTGACAGTGCGAGCCGGGGAAATCGTGATCGTGCCCGCAGGTCAGATCCACCGCCCCCGCGCCGCCGCTGAGGTCAAGGTGCTGCTGATCGAACCCAAGGGCGAACCAAACTCCGGGGACGCGGATATTCCGCCTGCTCCGAAACCAAGTATCTGAGGATCTCACACCATGACTGAACAGAACAAGGACAAGGTCGTCATCTTTGACACCACGCTTCGCGACGGTGAACAATCGCCCGGCGCCACCATGACCCATGCCGAAAAGATCGAGATTGCCGAACTGTTGGACGACATGGGCGTCGACATCATCGAGGCCGGTTTCCCCATCGCGTCCGAAGGCGATTTCCGCGCCGTGTCAGAAATTGCCGAACGGTCGAAGAACTCGGTGATCTGCGGCCTTGCCCGTGCGCAATTGCCCGACATCGATCGCTGCTGGGAGGCGGTGAAAAAAGCGGCCAAGCCGCGCATCCACACCTTTATCGGCACCTCGCCCCTGCACCGCGCCATCCCCAACCTGACGATGGACGAAATGGCCGACCGCATCGAACAGACCGTCAGCCACGCCCGCAATTTGTGCGACAACGTGCAGTGGTCTCCGATGGACGCCACGCGGACCGAATGGGACTACCTTTGCCGGACCGTTGAAATTGCCATCAAGGCAGGCGCGACCACCATCAATATCCCCGACACCGTGGGCTATACCGCACCCGTGGAAAGCGCCGATCTGATCAAGCGCCTGATCGAAACCGTGCCGGGCGCAGATGAAGTGATCTTTGCCACCCACTGCCACAACGACCTTGGCATGGCGACGGCGAACGCACTGGCCGCCGTGGCTGGTGGTGCGCGTCAGATCGAATGCACCATCAACGGGCTGGGTGAACGCGCGGGCAACACCGCGCTTGAAGAGGTGGTTATGGCGCTGAAGGTGCGCGGGGACATCATGCCCTTCTACACTGGCATCGACACCAAAAAGCTGATGCACATCTCGCGCCGCGTCTCGACCGTGTCCGGCTTTCCGGTGCAGTTCAACAAAGCCATCGTCGGCAAGAACGCCTTTGCACATGAAAGCGGCATCCATCAGGACGGCATGCTGAAAAACGCCGAAACCTTTGAGATTATGCGCCCCGAGGATGTGGGTCTGGCAGGCACCTCACTTCCGCTTGGCAAACATTCGGGCCGCGCCGCCTTGCGCGCCAAGCTCAAAGAGCTTGGAACCGAAGTGGGCGATAACCAGCTCAAGGACATCTTTGTGCGGTTCAAGGATCTGGCCGACCGCAAAAAAGAGGTGTTCGACGATGACATCCTTGCGCTTGTCTCCGCCACAACGGATGGCCCCGAGGCGCTGCAACTTGTCAATCTGCGCGTCATCTGCGGCACCGGCGGTCCCGCCGAGGCGCAGATAGAGATGGAGATTGAGGGCAAGGACCTGTCAGCCACCTGTGAGGGCGACGGCCCGGTAGATGCCTCTTTCAAGGCGGTACGCGAGGTGTTTCCGAACAAGGCAGCTTTGCAACTCTACCAAGTGCACGCCGTGACAGAGGGCACCGACGCGCAGGCAACAGTTTCCGTGCGGCTGGAAGAGGACGGCATGATCGCCACCGGCCAATCGGCGGACACCGATACGGTTGTGGCTTCGGTTCGGGCGTATATTCAGGCGCTCAACCGGCTGATCGTGCGCCGCAACCGTGTCGGCCCGGGTGTCGACACGCGTGAAATCAGCTACAAGGACGTGTGATTGCAGCGCAGGCCGTCGGGGACACCCCGGCGGCCTGCTCGCCTCAGCTTTTCTTGACGAACTTCGTCAGAATCACGATCCGCTGACCTTCGACCCGGCCAGAGATGTGTTCGGCATTGTCAGCCTCCAGGCTGATCTTGCGCACCGCCGTGCCTTGCTTGGCGGTAAAGCCCGCGCCTTTGACTGGCAGAGCTTTGATCAGGGTCACGGTGTCGCCGTTCTGCAAGACGGTGCCGTTGCTGTCGCGGTGCACGATCTCATCGCCTGAGGGCACGCCCGCCTCCGCCCATTCCAGAACCTCTGGTTCCAGATAGGCGATGTCCAGCAGGTCATTGGCCCATGCCGCGTCCAGACGTTTCAACAGCCGGTACGCCAAAACCTGTTCGGCGGGTTCCGTGCTCCAGATCGCCTCATTCAGACATTGCCAATGCGGGCCGTCCTGCGGCCCTTGTTCAACGCCTGCGGAGCAGGTCGCACACAGGGCGACCTCAACATCCTTAGGGGAAACGGCAACAGGCACGGCATCCTCTGCTTTGCACAAAACGCATTGGGTCATGGCCGGGTCTCCTTGTTTGACCCGGCCTGTCAGATCGTGTGGAAGCCGCGCTGTCCATGCGTCGAAATGCGCGTCACTCGCCCAGCGCGATTCCCTCACGCCGGGGATCCGCACCACCTTGCAACCCGTCCGGCCCAACGGCGATGGCGTGCAACCCAGAGGTCAGATCCCGAACGCTGACCTCAAATCCCAGCGCCTCCAACGGGGCCTGAAGGGCCGCCATGTCGGTGCCTTCTTCCAGATCGAAGGTGCCAAACCGGTTCAGCCCGTGCGGCGTTGCCACTGCTTGCTGCACGTCCATACCCCAATCGATATAGGCAAGGATCGCCTGTGCCACATACCCGATGATGCGCGACCCTCCCGGCGATCCGATCACCAGAACCGGCGCGCCGTCCTTGCGGACAATTGTCGGTGCCATCGACGACCGGGGACGTTTGCCCGGTGCCACCGCATTGGCAATCGGCACCCCGTCGGCATGTGATCGGAAAGAGAAATCCGTCAGCTCATTGTTCAACAGGAAACCGTTGGTCATGAGCCGAGAGCCAAAGCCGTTCTCAATGGTCGTCGTCATCGAGAGCGCGTTGCCATATTGATCCACGATCGAGATATGCGAGGTCGACGGCAGTTCGATGCTTTCGTCATCGGCCCACAGCATCGCGTGATCCCACGCGGGCATCCCCGGCGCCACCTCTGGCAAGGCATCGTCACCCGCCAGCAGCTTGGCCCGTTCAGCCAGATAGGCCGGATCAACCAGCCCTTTGGTCGGCATCGGGACAAAATCGCTGTCAGCCATGTAACGACCCCGGTCCGCAAAGGCGAGGCGCGAGGCATCGCCGATCTTCCGCCATGTATCGACATCGCCCGGATCGCCGGGTGCAGAGGCATCCAGCAGCCCAAGGATCTGACCGACCGTCAGCGCACCAGACGATGGTGGGCCCATGCCGCAAACCTCATGCCCCCGAAACGGGGCGCAGACGGCGGGGCGTTCCTTGACCTCATAGGCCGCCAGATCGCGTAGCGTCATGACGCCGGGATTGGCTGAGAACCCCTGCACCGTGTCCACGATGTCCTGCGCGATGGGACCTTCGTAGATCGCCGTCGCGCCATCCGCCGCCATCGCCCGCATGACCGCCGCATAGGCAGGGTTGGTCAGCATCGACCCTTCGGCAATCGGTGCGCCGCCGGGGTAAAAGTAATCCTTTGTTGGCCCGTGCTGGCCTAGCCTGTCAGCATCCCCTGCCACTAGCCCGGCAAGGCGCGGCGACACAGCAAAACCACCTTCGGCCAATCGCGTGGCTGGATCGAACAGGTCCGCCCAGTCGGCCTTGCCCCACTTTTCATGCGCGGCCTGCATCAATGCGGGTGTGCCCGGCACACCGACAGAACGCCCCCCCACAACCGCATCCCAGAACTGAAGCGGACTGCCCTCGGCGTCCTGAAACAGCCGGGGTGTTGCGGCCAGCGGCGCGGTTTCGCGACCGTCGAGCGTTGTGATCTCTCCCGTTGCCCCGTCGTGCCAGACAAGGAAGGCCCCTCCGCCCATGCCCGAGCTTTGCGGCTCGACCAGACCCAGCACGGTCTGCACGGCAATCATGGCGTCCGCCGCCGTGCCCCCCGCCCGCAGCACCTCGGCCCCGGCTTCAACGGCATGGGGATTCGCGGCGGCGACCATCCATGTATCGGCCATCACAGGCTTGCCGGCTACTTTGGCCGCCAAAGCCTCCCCGACCGGGGCAGACATCGCGGCAAACCCGCTGTCTGCCACCGCCTGTTCAGGATCGACAGCGTCGGCCGCCTGTTGTGCCAGACCCGCAGACCCCAACAGACCCGCGACGGCAAAAGACATGATGAAACGCATGGTGCGAACCCCTCCCTTGATAAGCAAAATACACCCGCAGCTTTGCATCTTTGCCGCGAATCTCAAGCGCGGGTTTCCGCCGATAGGTGTTCCGACACAAAACAACCGGAAGAAAGTCAGCCTTTGCAACGGACTTGGCGCTATACTGCGGTGCAGAAACCGATGCCCACACCTGTCAGACAACCCGAGTATTGCCGTGCCCCTCGACCTGACGTTCTTTCCGCGCTGGAACCTCGTGCATGCCGATTATTTCGGCTGCACAACAGTCGGGGACATCGTACGCAGCTATTCCGACATGCTCTCACACCCCCAGTCAGATTGCCTGCGATATGCCATCAACGACATGCGAAGCCTGACAAATCTGAACGTGTTCTATGAGGGTATGTCCTTTTTGGCCCGGACCATTTCAGCTGATGCCGCCCTGCGGGCCGCCCCATGGGAAATCGCCTTTGTCGCGCCTCAACGGGACATGACACCCATCTTGACGGACTATTGCGCGCAGGTGTCACGCGCGGGCACCGCACGATGTGCGCGGTTTGCGGATATTCCTGCGGCGATCGATTGGCTTGGTCTTCCGCGCGGCGTTATGGACCTGAGCGTGGCCAACGGTCGACGCATTGAGGATGCCCGCGCATCGGCCACGGCCCCTACAGCATCGCGGGCACAACCTGATCCGGCGGACGGTGACCATCGTCAAAAGTCTTGATGTTGATGATCACCTTTTCGCCCATCTCGACGCGGCCTTCCTGCGTGGCCGATCCCATGTGCGGCAGCATCACCACGTTGGGCATATCACGCAGTTCGGGATTGCCCGCCAGCCCCTGTTCGTAGACATCCAACCCTGCGCCCGCCAATTGCCCGGCCTTGAGCATCCGCGTCAGCGCGTTTTCGTCGATCACCTCTCCGCGTGAGGTATTCACGATCACGGCGCTGGGTTTCATCAGTTGCAATCGGCGCGCGTTCAGCAGGTGATAGGTGCTGGGCGTTGACGGGCAATTGACGCTGATCACGTCCATCCGCGCGACCATCTGGTCAAGGCTCTCCCAATAGGTTGCCTCCAGCGCGTCTTCAATCTCGGGGCGCAGGCGATGGCGATTGTGGTAATGCACCTGCATGCCAAAGGCGGCGGCGCGGCGCGCCACGGCCTGACCGATGCGACCCATGCCAAGGATACCCAGACGACGACCACCCAGACGCCCACCCAGCAGTGCGGTGGGCGCCCAGCCTTGCCAGCTGCCCTCCTGCATCACCTTCATGCCCTCCTGAATGCGGCGGGTCACCCCCAGCATCAGGGCCAGAACCATGTCGGCGGTGTCCTCTGTCACAACGCCCGGCGTGTTCGACACCAAAATTCCGCGTGATCGGGCCGTGGCCACATCGATGTGATCGAATCCCGCCCCGAAATTTGCGATCAGTTTCAGCTTTTCTCCCGCCTGACCGATCAGCCCGGCGTCGATCCGGTCGGTGACCGTGGACACAAGGACATCTGCCTCCTGCATGGCGTCCACAAGCTCACCCCGGGTCATGGGGCGGTCATCTTCGCGCAGCTTGGCGTCGAACAACTCGGTCAACCGAGTCTCGACGACTTCGGGCAAGCGTCGCGTCACGACAACACTCAGACGTTTTGATGGCATGCAGCCTCTCCCCAAACTTCCCCATCGGGGCACTTGGGCGGTAGACTGCGTCAGGACAGGACGGGGCGCAAGAACCCCGCCGGAAAAACTGAGCAGGATCAGAGACCATGTTCAAGAAAGCGATCGCCATGGCGATGGCGCTTGGCCTGTTTGCCGCGCCTTTGGCCTCGGCGCAGGACAAGGGGCCAGAGACAAACCTGCCTTTGCCGCGGTTTGTGTCGTTGAAGGCGTCCGAGGGCAACGTGCGGCGCGGGCCGTCGCTGACGCATCGGATCGACTGGGTGTACAAGCGGCGGTCGATGCCGCTGGAGATCACCGCCGAGCATGGCCATTGGCGGCGCGTGCGGGACCGCGACGGGGCCGGGGGATGGGTGCATTATTCGCTGCTGTCGGGGTCGAGGACGGTCATCATCGAGCAGGACATGTTGAGCCTGTATCAGCGCGAAGATCCGGACAGTCCGGTGGTGGCGCGGCTGGAATTGGGGGTGATCGCGCGGCTGGGCGATTGCGGTCCGGATTGGTGCAAACTGACGGCAAAGGGCTACAAGGGATGGGCCGACAAGACCGCATTGTGGGGGGTCAAACCGGACGAGATCCGCGAGTGATTTTGGGGCTGTCCACGCGTGGACAACAACCCGCCCAAATGATTTCAATGGCTTGCAGAGGCGTTTTTATAGTTTGTTAGGGAACGGGTAGGCCGGAACGAGCCTGGACCCACCCCAACCATAGGCCCCGGATCAGGTCCGGGACGGGGATGTCATGGAACACCCGTTTTCGCTCATGCCGCCTCGTGCATCAGGATTGCAGCCTCGGACGCGGACAGGTTGCGCCGCGCGTAGGCACCGTAGGATTGCGGGTTGCCTGCCACGCCGGGCAGGGTTTGCAGCAGGCGCGTGCGGTCGGCGCTGTCCATCGAGGACAGCGCGGCGTTGGCGGGATGAAAGCTCTCGGTTTCGACGCCATCGGCAAACAGCACCTCGTGCCGGGGCAGCAGGAGATGCACATAGGTCACCTCTTTGATGTCCATGTCCTGCACGATGCCCTGCCCGTCCACCAGATCGCGCGCGGCGACCAGCACCTCTGGCGTGTTGAACAAGGCCCGCGCCGCAGCGCCGCGCACCACCATGCGATGCTCTGGCGAGACAAGGATGTCGCAATTGGGCTGATCCAGCCCCAGCGCCCCGGCGCGCAGGCGGATCGGGCGCAGCGAGGGCATGGCAAACAGCCGCGCGCCCGACATGCGCCGGCTGCCAATCCAGCAAACAGGCTGTGCGCCGCTGTCTTTGGTCTGCACCAGATCCCCCTCACGCAGAAGACCCACAGGCATCGACCCGGTGGGAGTGAGGATTCGGGTGCGCGGCGTGAAACAGATCACCGCCCCACCGGGATCGAAGGGCATTTCCAGCGGTTCGACCGTACGAGCGTGGTGAACCACCCAGAGATCGACCGCAGAGGGCGGCACCTCATCCAGGAACATCAGCAAAGGCGGCACATGTCGTCCAACCGGGATCAGGGTCACGGTGTACCCCTTGCGCCCATCAGTCACGACAAAACAGGAATCGCCATGCCGGGGGTCGCCGTCGTCCACGACGTCAGATGATCGTCCGGGCGTGTCGCGTTCCAGCGCCGCGCCCACAAGACGCCGCACCATGCGCGCCGCGCGCGGACGAATGTTTGCGTCGCCACTCTCATCGCCCAGTTGCAATACCGACGCGGGCCCATCCACCCGAACCGGCTCTCCGGTCCAGGACCACGCGGCCCCGACCTTAAGCGCCGGAAGAGGCGCGTCCTGCACCCCGTCGATTTCCGTCTGTGCCCACGAGATGACGAACGTGCCACGATAGCCCGTTGCCATATCTGTTTGCCTGCCTCAGTCTTTTTTTATTAACAATTAGGCTACAGCGCCGCTGGCGTATCTCAAAGCGGAACCCGGCATGGGGGTTGACCTTCCGCAAGGAAAACCCGTGCTTATGTGGCCGGAAAGCAACGACTTCTTACCCAAAAGGTTAGTCCAGAGGGCGGTTGATGGGCACAACGCCGTCCCGTCAGACGCAAAACGCCGCCCCGAAGGGCGGCGTCTGGATCGGCGGGGCGCGTTGCCCAACCTTAGCTGGTCAGGCCGACACGACCGATGCTTTCATAGGCGGTAAAGCCTGCTGCCGCCGCATCCGATGCCGCGTAGATGTTGCGCAGGTCGGCCAGTTTGGCCTGCGCCATGGACCCGGCAAGGCGCGACAGGTCCAGCGCGCGGAATTCGTTCCATTCGGTCAGGATCACCAGCAGATCGGCACCCTTGGCGGCGGCATAGGGGTCCTCCTCCCATGTCACGCCGGGCAGCAAATGCTCACCTTCGCGGCGGCCTTGCGGATCGACAACGCGGACCTTTGCCCCGCCACCCACCAACGCAGGCACGATGGTCAGCGACGGCGCGTCGCGCATGTCATCGGTGTTGGGTTTGAAGGTGACGCCCAGCACGGCGACCGTCTGGCCGTTGAAGCCGCCGTCACACAGATCGGCCAGCTTGTCGATCATGCGGCGCTTGACGTCCTCATTGACCTTGATGACCGTCTCGACAATCGAGATGGGGGCCGCGTGTTCCTGACCGATGCGGGCCAGTGCCATGGTGTCCTTGGGGAAACACGACCCGCCATAGCCGGGACCGGCATGCAGGAACTTGTTCCCGATGCGGCCATCCATGCCCATGCCCTTGGAGACGGATTTCACATCCGCGCCGACCTTTTCGCACAGGGCGGCGATCTCATTGATAAAGGTGATCTTGGTCGCCAGAAACGCGTTGGCCGCGTATTTGATCATCTCCGCCGATTCCAGATCGGTGGTGACAATCGGGAAATCGCGCAAGTACAGCGGGCGGTAGATATCCGCCATCACCTGCTTTGCGCGGTCGCTTTCGACGCCGACAACCACACGGTCCGGTTTCATAAAGTCGTCGATGGCCGCGCCTTCGCGCAGGAACTCCGGGTTCGACGCGACGTCGAAGTCAAGGCCGGGGACAGCGGCGGAGATCACCTCTTTGACCTTGCGGTTGGTGCCGACGGGCACTGTCGATTTGGTCACGACAACCATATAGCCGGTCGCCGCCTTGGCGATTTCCTCAGCCGCAGCCATGACATAGGTCAGGTCCGCATGGCCGTCACCGCGCCGGGTGGGGGTGCCCACGGCGATGAACACCGCATCCGCGCCGTCGATGGCGGTCTTGAGGTCCAGCGTGAAACTCAGGCGGCCTGCCTCGACGTTCTTGTGCATCAGCACGTCAAGGCCGGGCTCGTAAATCGGCACCTCGCCGCGTTCCAACATTTCTATCTTGCGGGGGTCTTTGTCCACGCAGACAACTTTGTGTCCAAAATCCGAAAAACAAACTCCGGAAACGAGGCCGACATAGCCCGTTCCGATCATGGCAATTTTCATGGTAGCGATCCCTCGACCGGTCTATATGGCGACGACATGCGGCGGTGAGGGGGCAAATGTCAACTTGCGCATGCCGCGTCGCGGCAAACTGTTGCGCGATTGGACAAGGTCCGGCAGAGGCGCTAAAGCACGCAGGCTGACAACAGCCGAGCAGACAATCATGACAGACAGCCCTTCCCGGGTCGCCCGCACCGTCCTAGCCACCGAAAGCGCCGCATTGGCGCGGCTGGGCGATGAACTTCCCGACAGTTTTGACGCCGTCGTTGCCCGGCTGTTGCAGGTGCAGGGGCGCGTGATCGTGTCCGGCATGGGCAAATCCGGCCATGTGGCCAACAAGATCGCCGCCACCTTTGCGTCGACCGGCACGCCTGCGCAGGGCGTCCATCCGGGAGAGGCGAGCCATGGCGATCTGGGCATGATCACGCCGTCGGACGCGGTGATCCTGATTTCGAACTCTGGCGAGACGCGGGAACTGGCCGATATGATCGCCCATTGCGCGCGGTTCTCGATTCCGCTGGTGGCGATGACCAAGGGGGCGGACAGCACCCTGTCACGGGCGGCGGATTTTGTCCTGCTGATGCCCGACGCGCCAGAGGCCTGTGCCATCGGCATGGCGCCGACCACCTCGACGACGATGGCGATGGCGCTGGGGGATGCGTTGGCGGTGGCGATGATGCAGAGCCGGGGGTTCGACCGCTCCAGTTTCGCGGCCTTCCATCCCGGCGGGACTTTGGGGGCGCAACTGCTGCATGTCTCTGCCGTCATGCACCGGGGTGAGGAACTGCCACTCGTGCAAGAGGACACGCCGATGTCCGAATGCCTGCTGGTGATGAGCCAGAAGGGGTTCGGCGTGGCCGCGCTGGTCGATGAGGGTGAGCGGCTGATGGGCATCATCACCGACGGCGATTTGCGCCGCAACATGGAGGGGCTGATGGACCGCCGTGCGGGGCAGGTTGCCACGCGTGGACCGCTGGTCACCGCCCCCGACACCCTGCTGATCGAGGCGCTTGGCATCATGAACACGACGAAACGCACGGTCCTGCTGGTGACCGACGGTGACCGGCTGGTTGGCCTGCTGCACATCCACGACGCGCTGCGGGCGGGTGTGGCATGAGCGCGGTCATCTTCATCCCCGCGCGCTATGCCTCGACCCGGTATCCGGGCAAGCCGCTGGTCGAACTGACGGGCGCGACGGGTGAGGCGAAATCGCTGATCCAGCGCAGCTGGGAGGCGGCGAAGGCGGTCAAGGGGGCCGACGCGGTCTATGTGCTGACCGACGACAGCCGTATCGCCGAGGCGGCGCGCGGCTTTGGCGCGGATGTGCTGATGACGTCGGAACACGCGCGCAACGGCACCGAACGCTGTGCCGAGGGCGTTGCGCAACTGCAGCACACCCCCGACTGCGTGGTGAACCTGCAAGGGGACGCGCCGCTGACGCCCGCGTGGTTCGTCGAGGCGCTGATTGAACGGATGGCCGACCCGGCGGTGCGGATGGCCACGCCGATCCTGCGCTGTGATGCCGAGACGCTGACCAATTTCGTGACCGACCGCCAGAACGGCCGCGTTGGCGGCACCACCGCCGTCGCCCGCGCCGATGGCACTGCGCTATATTTCTCCAAGGAAGTGCTGCCCTTCGTCGGATCGCTGGAGACCCCGCCCGAGGTCTGGCACCACGTCGGCGTCTATGCCTATCGCCCCGAGGCGCTGGAGGCCTATATGTCATGGCCCGAGGGGCCGCTGGAAAAGGCCGAGGGGCTGGAACAGCTGCGGTTCCTCGAAAACGGCGTGCCGGTGACCTGTGTTCCGGTCGAGGGCAAAGGCCGGGTATTCTGGGAACTCAACAACCCTGTGGACGTGGCGCGCATCGAAGGCGTGCTGGCAAAGGAAGGCATCGCATGACGGACGTTTCAATCGGGGACTATACCGTCTCCAACGCCGCCCCTTTCACCCTGATCGCCGGTCCCTGCCAAATCGAGACGCTGGATCACGCGCGGATGCTGGCCGAACGGATCGCGGCGGCAGCAGAGGCCGCAGGCGTGAACTGGATCTTCAAGGCCAGCTACGACAAGGCCAACCGCTCATCCCTGTCGGGCAAGCGCGGTATCGGCATGGAAGAGGGGCTGCGCGTCCTATCGACTATCCGGTCAGAATTCGGGGTTCCGGTGCTGACCGATGTGCACGCGCCCGACCAATGCGCCACTGTCGCCTCTGCCGTGGACGTGCTGCAAATCCCGGCCTTTCTGTCGCGGCAGACCGACCTGCTGCTGGCAGCCGGCGAAACCGGGGCCGCGATCAACGTCAAGAAGGGGCAGTTCCTGGCCCCTTGGGACATGGCCAATGTCGCGGCCAAGATCGCCTCGACCGGGAACGAAAAGATCATGCTCTGTGAGCGCGGCACTTCGTTTGGCTATAACATGCTGGTGTCGGACATGCGGTCGCTGCCGATCATGGGCGAGACCGGCTATCCGGTGGTCTTCGACGCAACCCATTCGGTGCAATTGCCCGGCGGACAGGGAACATCCTCTGGCGGGCAGCGCCAGTTTGTCGAACCGCTGGCCCGCGCCGCGCTGGCCGTGGGCTGCGCCGCTGTGTTTATCGAGACGCACGAAGACCCGGACAACGCGCCCAGCGACGGGCCGAACATGGTGCCGGTCGATGATCTGGCGCGCTTGTTGAAGGGTTTGGCGGCGGTGGATGCGCTGACCAAGGCGGGCTGATCGCAGCGACGCCCGGTTGATTGGGGTATTTTGACAGAGAAGAAGCCGCAGGGAGTGCTCCTTGCGGCTTTGTTCGTTTTTATCAGGCGCTGAGCGTTGCGCCCAGTTTGCCAAGGTAGGTGTCTACCAGTGCGGTGGCGGTGTCCCGCGATCCGGCCTCTGCATAGCAGCGAAATTCTGGCGCGTTGCCCGAGGGGCGCAGGTGGACCACGTCGCCATTGGCGAAGGTCACGCGCAGCCCGTCGGTTGTGTCCAGCGCGGATTCCGGGCCGGTCGCGGCGAAGAAGGCCGCGCGGGCGGCGGCATCCTCGGTCAGTTTAGCGATGAACGCCTTGGAGGTTTCCGTGGCAATTCCCTGAATGCGGTCGGCGGCGGTAAAGCGGGGCGGCAGCGCGTCCAGCAGGGCCGACAGCGGCTGACCGGCGGCGCGGGCGGCAACCAGCGGGGCGAGGTTCGGCAGCAGGCAGTCGCGGGTCATCAGCGGCGCGAGCTTTCCGGTGGGTGCTTGGGCGGCAAAGCCCAGCAGGAAGCCGCCGTTTGCCTCATACCCCACGACGCGGGCGGCGGGATCGGCCTGCAACGCATCCTCCATCGCAGCGATCACAAAGGGAGAGCCGATTTTGGTGCGGGTGATTTGCGCAAAGTCAAAGACACCCTCGGCGTCGATCATGGTGTTGGAGGAGACGGGCGTGCAGATCACCTTGGCCCCCAGTGAGGCAGCGGTCACTGCGCCCAGAACGTCGCCCGGTACGACGCGCTGCGCATCGTCCACCAGCATCGGGCGGTCGGCGTCGCCGTCGGTCGAGATCAGCACTTGCAGGTCGTGTTCGGCGAACCATCCAGCGAAGAGTTTCTTGGTGTCCGGGTCGAGCGCCTCTGTATCCACCGGGATGAATTTGTCTGAGCGGGCGATGGCGATGGCGGTGCCGCTCAGCGCCTGAACCACGTCGATCATGATGTCGCGCGCGACGGAACTGTGTTGGTAGACGCCAACGCGAAGCCCTTGCAGGGCCTCGGTTCCGTAGGCGTCCGTGTAGCGGGCAACATAGGCGGCGCGCGCGTCGGCCTGTGTCAGGCTGCCTTGTTCGGCGTCGGGGGCGGTTTGGCCGAGGGCCCTGTTGATGAGCGCCTCATCCTCTTTGGAGATCTCGCCGGTGGGGACGTAGAATTTCAGCCCGTTGCGGTCAGCAGGAATGTGGCTGCCGGTGACCATGACCGCCGCCGCGCCCGCGTTCAGCGAGGACAGCGCCAGCGCGGGTGTCGGGACCGCGCCGCAGTCCACCGCTTTGAGGCCCGCCGCGCGGATGGCGTCGATCACCCAGCCTGCGATCTGCGGCGACGAGGGGCGCAGGTCGCGGCCCACATGCACCGCGCCGCCGTGGGGGCAGGCGCTGAGAAAGGCGGTGACGTAGTCGTGCACCAGCGGTTCGGTCAGTTCCACGACGAGGCCGCGCAGGCCGCTTGTTCCGAATTTGGGGGCCATTCTGTAATCCCTGTCCTTGAAATACGTTGCGTGCCGATGCCCGCGCGCGGTTCTTTTCCCGAGTCTCGCCCGCAAAGGCAAGGGCGGGTTCCGCTGCGCGGCCTTGCGGCCTAGTCTGTGGCCATGAAACGCGCATTTGCCCTGATCCTGTGTCTGTCTACCGCGCCATTGGCGGCGGCCCCTTATGCCGAGCATCAAGAGGCGCGGCCGGATCTGTTTGACCCCGCGACGGGGTATCGCGTTGGGCGGCAGAGGGCGCCGACGCCTGACGACATTCCCGCGCCTGCGGTTCTGGTATCGCCGGTCGAGGCGCGCGACCTGCTGGCGGCGGGGGCCGTGGCGCTGGATGTCTTTGGCGCACAGCAGTCGCGGTTCGATGAGTTGGATGGCACCTGGCTGGTGTCGCAACAGCGGCTGAGCCTGCCCGGCGCGATCTGGCTGCCCGAGGTGGGGCGCGGGCAGTTGAGCGCGGTCATGCAGCGCTATCTGGCAGAGGGGCTGACGCAGGCGACGGGCGGCGACATGGCGCGGCCCTTGGTGGTGTACTGTGTCGCCGATTGCTGGATGAGTTGGAACGCCGCGCAGAGGATCGCAGCGATGGGGTATGCGCGTGTGCACTGGTTCCGGCTGGGCACGGACGGGTGGCTGGACATGGGCGGGGTGCTGGAGCCGGTCGATCCGGTGCCGGTCAACGTCGACTAGTTGCCGCGCGGCAGCTCTTCCAGTTCGATCCCCGGGAACAGGTGGGTGACAGAGCGCTGATACTCTTGCGGCTGCGCGCCCATGGTGGCGAACCGCTCTGGCAGGGGGGTGTCCATCAGTTCGACCATGTCCAGACCGGACTGGGCGCCGTCGCGCAGCGCGGTGTCGAGCCAGCGCAGGTAGTCGCGGGTCTGGGTGATCGCCGCCCCGGTCGGGTCGGCGGGGCCGTGGCCAGGAAGGATCAGCGCCGGTTTCTGCGCGTCCAGCGCATCCAGTGATGCGATCCAGCGCGGCAAGTCGGCGCTGGGTGTGGTCGGCGCGCGGTTGTGGAACACAAGGTCGCCCGCGATCAGAGTGCCTGTCCGGCGGTCCAGCAGGGCAAGATCCGCCGCCGTGTGTCCGCCCAGCGGAAGAGCGAGGAAATCGCGGCCGTCCAGACGGATATCGCCGCCCGCGATCACATCCGTTGGTGGCACCACCTCTGTGCCGCGCATCCAGTCGCCCAGAATACGATACATGTTGTCGGCAAAGCCTTCGCCCTCTGCCAGCGCGGCCTGTCGCGTCTCGCCCAGCGCAAGGATCGGCGTCCCGGCAAAGACCTGATTGCCAAAGAAATGGTCGGGGTGATGGTGGGTGTTTACCACGGTCGAGATGCCGCGAATGTCCAGACTGCGGGCGAGAGTCACCAGCGCCTCGCCATAGCGGCGCGATGATCCGGTATCGATCAGAATCAGCCCGCTGTCGCCCTTGATCAGGGTGATGTTCACAATCGCGCCGCCGTTCTGCATCGAGAAGTGGTCGGTTGCGCCTTCGACCATCCAGATACCATCGGCCAGCGGCTTGGCGACCAGATCATAGGACAGACGGGCCTGTGCAAAGGCGCGCGGGGCCAGCGGCAGAGCGGCCAGCGCGCCCAGAATCGTGCGACGTGTCAGCATCAGTTCAGGTCACCTTCGCTCAGAACGCCGCGGATGCGGTTGCCGTTGTTGTCGCGCCCGACCACCTTGACCGAGGCGGGCAGTGCGCCCTTGGCAAAGTAAAAGGTAAAGGCCGGGTCCTCATTCACCGGCTCTGCCAGTTCCAGCCGCGCCAGTTGCGTGCCGTCATCCCGTTGCAAGGACAGATCCTGAATGATGAACACCGGGATGCCATCGGCCAATCCGGTGTCCATCGGGTGATCCACGATCAGGCGGGCGCGCCCGGCGGCGGACCAAAGCCGCCCGTGTACCTCACCCAGTTTCTCTTCCCAATCGTCGTTGGCATAGGCGTGGGCAGGCGCAGTGCACCCACCGCCCGCCGCGTCGATATAGATTGAACCGACATGCCATGCGCCGGAGTGCGTCTCGACGCTGGCGCGGATGGCGGTGGCCTGATCAATCTTGAACCGCAGCGACAGCTTGGCGTCGGCCTGATCGGGGTAATAGGTCAGGATGTGCGGGATCGGGCCGTAATCGGCACTGACCACGATACGTTTGACGTCCGGGATCGCCGTGGCGTCGACCAGCAGGGGGACATTCAGGCTATCCTCGGCCGAGGCGGGCGCACGCAACACCACGCGATCGTCAAAGCGGATGTCGGCGGGATCACCCAAAAGCCCCTTCTGGTGATAATCCCACATGCCCGACTGCATCGGATCGCTCAGCGGGGTCTGTGGATCGTCCAGCGCGATAGCCGCCCCCGCAAAGAGACCCAGCAGCGCAACCAGCGTTGTGCGAAGAAACATGGCGGACCCTCCCCGTCGTGCCAGATTTGGGGGGCAGGCTAACACGGGGGTCGCGCCGTTTCACCGCGCCTATAGTCGTAGATCCCTGCGCCGCACCCTAGGCTGTGGTCCGTCGCCGCCGCCCATTGGACCAAGGTCGCATTTGGGCAGGTTGCGGGCGCGTCATAGGCTGCGCCTCATGCGATATGTCCTTGTTCTGCTGGCGTCCTGCCTGATCCATTTTGCGGGCCTTGCGCAGGCCGAGACGCTGAGCCGCGACGCCTTGGCAGAGCGGGTTATTCCGCCTTTCATTCTGGGCGAACCGGTGAACGACAAAGGCGTCTGGACGCTGGAGAATGCGGGCGGGATCACCGCAGGCTATATTTTTGAAACCGAACCGCTGGCCCCCCTGCCCGGCTTTTCCGGCGCGCCGATCAACGCCTTGGTGTTGCTGGACCTTGAGGGGCGGTTCATGGATGTCCAACTGGTCAGCCATAACGAGCCGATCTTTGTGTCCGGCCTTGGGCAGGCGGCGTTTGAGGCGTTCTTTACCCAGTATCGGGGCCATTCCATCGCCGCGCCGATGGTGGTGGGCACGCCCTATGGCGACAGCGGCGGCACCGGCGCGTTGGTCTATCTGGACGGTGTGACCAAGGCGACCGCCAGCGTGCGGATCGCGCATGAATCGATTCTGGCCGCGACCTTGCAGGTGGCGCGGGAAAAGATGCAGGGCGTATCCGCCGGCCCGCCCGCCTATCCCGATCCTGCGGTGGATGAAGCCCTGACATGGGACGATCTGGTGGCGCAGGGGCTGGCGACCCGGCACCGTGTGACCAACGCCCAGATCGAGGCAGAATTTGCCGGAACGCTGTGGGAAGATGACGACCCGGCGGCCAAGGAAGACCCTGAAGGGGCCTATCTGGATCTGTGGATTGTCGATCTTGGCCCGCCGTCGATTGCGCGGGCGGTGCTGGACGGGCCGTCCTTTGCCGAGGTGCAGGAGTTCCTGACCATTTCGACCTTTGATGAGCCGATCCCGTTGATCGAGGCGGGGCGGCACGGGTTGATCACAGAGGATTTCGTGCGCAACACCTCGCCCGATCTGCTGACAGCCGAACAGTTTGGCCTGCCGATTGCGTTGCGGGACAGCGATCTGCTGTTTTCCTTGCGCGACGACCTGCCAGAGGCGGTGCGGGACGGGAAGGCGATGATCCTGCGCACCGACAGGCGGCTGGGGTTTGACCCGACAGAACCCTGGACGCTGCATGTGGAGGCGGTGCGCAAGCACGGCTCTTTCATGCCGCAGGTGGGCAGCGTCGCGCTGTCATCCACGCAGGCCACCGACGCCCGGTTTTTTGCCCGCGCCGAGGCACCGCGCGCCCTGCCGCCGTGGCGGGCAGCGCTGCGCGAACGGCAAACTGACCTGATTGTGCTGGGCCTTGGTCTGGCGGGGCTGTTGTCGGTGCTGTTCTGGCGGCAGTCGGCGCTGGCCGGTCTGCGGTATTTTACGCCTGTGCGGCTGGCGGTGCTGGCGGTCATGACGGGGTTTGTGGGCTGGTGGGGACAGGGGCAACTGTCCATCGTCACGGTGATCGGGGTGATCCGCACGGCGTGGGAGGGCGGCAGCTATGCCTTTCTGCTGTATGATCCGTTTTCGCTGCTGGTCTGGGGCGCGGCGATTGTCGGCTTTGTCGTCTGGGGGCGGGCGCTGTTCTGCGGCTGGCTGTGTCCCTTTGGTGCCATGCAAGAGTTTGCGCATCATCTGGGGCGGTTGCTGCGCCTGCCGCAGGTGACGGTGTCGGCAAGGTGGGATGCGCGGTTGAAGCTGGTGAAATACGGCGTGTTGGCGGGGCTGGTGGGGCTGGCCTTTGTCGCGCCGGGCGCGTTGGACAAGGCGGCAGAGGTGGAGCCGTTCAAGACCGCCGTCACCACGTTCTTTGTCCGTGAATGGTACTATGTCGCCTATGCGGTGGGGCTGTTGCTGCTGTCGGCGGTGCTGTTCAAAGGGTTCTGCCGCTACATCTGCCCGCTCGGGGCGCTGATGGCGCTGGGCGGGCTGTTGCGCGGGCGCGACTGGATCGCGCGGCGGGCAGAGTGCGGCAGCCCCTGCCAGCTTTGCTCTGTGCGCTGCAAGTATCAGGCGATCCCGAAGGCGGGCCCGAAAACCGGCAAGATCGACTATGGCGAGTGCTTTGGCTGCCTGGATTGCGTCACGATCCACGACGATCCGGCACAATGCGTGCCGCTGGTTTTGAAGACACGCGAACGGAGGCGGGCAGCATGAAGCGACGGCGTTTCCTGACTCTCTCCGCCGCTTTCGCGAGCGCGCCCAGCCTAAGCCGGGCCGCACCCTATCGCGGAACATGGACGGGTCAAGCCATGGGGGCCGATGTCAGTGTGACGCTGAAAGGCCCAAGACAATTGGTGCAGCGCACGTTGACGACAATCCCAGCACATCTGGACGATATGGAGCGTGCTTTTAGCCTGTATCGGTCCGACTCCGCGCTTTCGCGCCTTAACCGCAACGGATTCCTCAGGTCACCTGCCGACCTGCGGGGCATTCTGGACGATATCGACGCCGCATACGCGCTGACAGACGGATTGTTCGATCCGACAGTTCAACCACTGTGGAGAGCGTTGGCAGACGGGCGTGACACGGCCGAAGCCCGCAAATTGATTGGGTGGCGCGGGGTCATCAATAGTCAGACCGACGGGATTCGCCTGCGGGCTGGTCAGAAACTCACACTGAACGGAATCGCGCAGGGATTTGCGACAGATTTTGTGCGTGGTCACCTCAAGGCCGCAGGGTTTGACCATGCGCTGATCGACATTGGCGAACAGGCGGCGTTGGGAGGCCCCTTCACGCTAGGACTGTCCGATCCGGAACAGGGGATCGTGAGCACGTTGGCCCTGAGTGACCGTGCGATTGCAAGCTCTAGCCCCGCCGCGCTGCGACTAGGAGACCAATGGCACATCCTTGCCCCGGACGGGCGGCCACCGCTTTGGTCTACGGTCAGCATAGAGGCCGCAAGCGCGACTTGGGCGGATGCGCTGTCCACGGCCGCGGTGTTCATGGATCTTAACCGGCTTCGCAGGTTGAAACGGGAGGCCGGACTGAACCGGATCACCGCAGTCGATGCGGAGGGCAATCTGCGGACGGTCTAGGGCGCCTGCCCCCGACGCTTATTCCAGACAGAAGAAACGCCAGAGACGAAAAGACCCCCGGCGATACCGGGGGTCTTTGAGGTCACGCAAAGGCGGCTCAGCTAGCCGCGGCGACCGCGCGTTTGGTCATCACGCCGACAAGATGGGCGCGGTAGGCGCCGGTGCCGTGCAGGTCGGAGATCATGTCGTCGCCCGACAGCGACAGACCGGCCACCGCATCGGGAGAGAAGTTGGACGACAGCGCGGCCTCTGCCTCGGTCCAGCGGAAGACGCCGTTTTCGGACGCTCCTGTCACCGCAACGCGCACGCCGTCGGCGTATTTCGCCACAAAGACAGCCGTCAGCGCGAAACGCGAGGCGGGCTGTTCGAACTTGGCGTAGCCTGCGACCTCTGGCACCGGGAAGCGGACCGAGGTGATGATTTCACCCTCTTCCAGAGCGGTGGTGAACATGCCCTGAAAGAAATCGTCTGCCGCGATTTCGCGGTTGTTGGTCACGATCGTCGCGCCCGAACCCAGCGCCGCCGCCGGGTAGCAGGCCGACGGGTCGTTGTTGGCAATGCTGCCGCCGATGGTGCCGCGATTGCGGACCGCCGGATCGCCGATGCCGCCGGCCAGTTTCGCCAGACCGGGGTAGATCGAGGCCGCCTCTGCCGCGACGGTAGCGTGGGTGGTGCCGCCACCGATGGCAAGGTCACCGCTGTCTTCGCGGCAAACGCCCTTCATGTCCGCGATGCCGGTCAGGCTGACCAGAACCGAGGGGCTGGCCAGACGCTGTTTCAGCGTCGGGATCAGGGTTTGACCACCGGACAGCGCCTGAGCGTCTTCCTGTCCAAGGGCCGAAACCGCGTCGGCCACACTGGTGGGCCGGACCATATCGAATGAATACATTTCTTGTCCTCCTGTTGAGTTCCCCCGGCCCTGTTGTCAGGCCGGGGGCAGGCATTATCCGTTGATCGCTGCCCAAACGCGCGAAGGCGAAACCGGCATGTCGATATGGGCTACGTTATGACCGCCGGAATTCAGCGCGTCGAGCACTGCGTTCACAACTGTCGGAGGCGAGCCGATGGCACCGGCCTCACCGCAGCCCTTCACACCCAGCGGGTTGTGCGTGCACGGTGTCTGGCACGAATGGTCCACCTGATAGTTCGACATCTGCGGCAGATCGTCGGCGCGCGGCATGGCGTAGTCCATGTAGGACGCGCTGAGCAACTGGCCGTTTTCATCGTAGGAGCAGTTTTCCAACAGCGCCTGACCGATGCCCTGAGCGATACCACCATGGACCTGACCTTCGACGATCATCGGGTTGATGACGTTGCCGAAGTCGTCCGCAGACACGAATTTTGCAATCGTGACCTTGCCGGTTTCCGGGTCAACCTCGACCTCGCAGGCATAGGCACCAGCGGGGTAGGTGAAGTTGGCCGGATCGTAAAAGGCGGTTTCCTCAAGGCCGGGTTCGATGTCCTCAAGCGGGTAGTTGTGCGGCACATAGGCAGCAAGGGTCACATCCCCCCAAGCCACGGATTTATCCGTACCGGCAACG
The DNA here is from genome assembly GCF_002237555.1 of Antarctobacter heliothermus. Lineage (NCBI taxonomy): Bacteria > Pseudomonadati > Pseudomonadota > Alphaproteobacteria > Rhodobacterales > Roseobacteraceae > Antarctobacter > Antarctobacter heliothermus. The sequence continues at coordinate 947,345 of NZ_CP022540.1, forward strand.
CTGAACTGACCGTCTTTCAGTTCGATATCCGCCTCGGACGCCTCAAGCAGGTGACCGGCGATCTTCTTGGCCTTATTGATGATCTTTTCGGTCGCACGCACCATGGCCGATCCGCAAACCGCCAGCGAGCGTGAGCCATAGGTGCCCATGCCGAAGGGGATCTTGGAGGTGTCGCCATGCACGATATCGATCATCGATTCGTCGATGCCCAGCATTTCCGCAACCACCTGCGGGAACACCGTTTCGTGGCCCTGACCGTGGCTGTGTGCGCCGACCATGACACTGATCGACCCGGTCGCATTCACCCGCACGGTGGCGGCGTCATACAGACCGGCGCGCGCGCCCAACTGACCCACAAGGTTCGACGGCGCGATGCCACAAGCCTCGATGAAGCAGTTGATGCCCAAACCGCGCAGCATGCCCTTGGATTCAGATTCGGCGCGGCGGGCGGGGAAGCCTGCGACGTCGATCATCTCTTCCATCTTGTCCATCGTCGCGACGTAGTCGCCGGTGTCGTATTCGACGGCAACCGGGGTCGCATAGGGGAAGGAAGTGATGAAGTTCTGGCGGCGCAGCTTGATCGGGTCTGCGCCCAGTTCGCGCGCGGCCTTGTCGATCAGGCGTTCCAGCGAATAGGTCGCTTCGGGGCGGCCCGCTCCACGGTAGGCGTCCACCGGCACGGTGTTGGTAAAGACGGCCTTTACGTTCACCTGCACCGCCGGCGTGCGGTAGTTGCCGGCCATCAGCGTGCCGTGCAGCCATGTCGGCGTACACGAGGCGAAGGTCGACAGATAGGCACCCATATTGGCATAGGTGTTGGTGCGCACAGCGGTAAAGTTGTTGTCTGCGTCCAACGCCAGTTCGATCTTGGTCACATGGTCACGACCATGGGCGTCCGACATGAACGCCTCTGACCGGGAGGCAGTCCATTTGACGGCGCGGTTGATCTGACGCGACGCGAAGGTGCAGAAGGCCTCTTCGGCGTAGTGAAAGATCTTGGTGCCGAAACCGCCGCCCACGTCCGGGGCCACAACGCGCAGCTTGTGCTCTGGGATGCCAAGGACAAAGGCGCCCATCAGCAGCCGGATCACATGCGGGTTCTGCGAGGTGGTGTACAGCGTGCTTTCGTCATTGGCACGGTTGTAGTCGCCGACCGCAACGCGCGGTTCCATCGGGTTGGCGACCAGACGGTTGTTCACCAGTTCCAGCGTCGTCACATGCGCCGCGTCGGCAAATGCCTTGTCGGTGGTTTCGGTGTCGGTGCCGAACTGCCAATCATAGCACAGGTTGTCGGACAAATCGTCATGCACCAAGGGGCTGTCAGCCTGCAACGCGCGCGGCATGTCGACAACGGCGGGCAGTTCCTCGATGTCCAGCTCGATCGCCTCGGCGGCATCGCGCGCCTGTTCCAGCGAGTCAGCGACAACGGCGCAAATCGGGTCGCCAACGTGACGGACCTTGCCCTGAGCCAGAACCGGGTGGGCCGGTTCCTTCATCGGGTCGCCGTTCTTGTCGGTGATCTGCCAGCCGCAGGGCAGGCCGCCCACGCCCTCAAAATCCGCACCGGTGAAGATGCGCACAACACCGGGCATGTCAGCGGCCGCCGCCGTGTCGATGTTGTTGATCTTGCCGTGCGCCATATCGGAGCGCAGGAAATACACGTACGCTTGGCCGTGTACGTTGATGTCGTCGGTATAATTACCGGCACCAGTCAGAAAGCGAACGTCTTCACGCCGCTTCGGGCTTGCGCCAATGCCATGATCTTTGGGCATGGGGTCTCCTCCCTAAAGTCGGTGGGCTGAAACCCACCCTACGGAATTGTCGTGGGCAGAACCTGAGTCCGCCCCCGTAACAGATCACTCTGCAGCGATGGCCGACACGTCCTGACCGGATGCTGCCAGGATCGCCTTGACGATGTTGTGGTAGCCGGTGCAGCGGCAGATGTTGCCTTCGAGGTAATCGCGCACCTCGGCCTCGGACGGCTTGGGGTTTTCCTTGAGCAGCGAGGCCGCTGCCATCACCATGCCGGGCGTGCAAAAGCCGCACTGCAGGCCGTGGTGGTCCTGAAACGCCTGCTGGATCACGTTCAACGTGCCGTCAGCAGCGGACTGGCCTTCGATGGTCGAGACCTCGGCGCCTTCGGCCTCGGCGGCGAACATGGTGCAGGCTTTGACCAGCGACCCGTTCACATGGATATTGCACGCGCCGCACTGTGAGGTGTCACAGCCCACATGGGTACCAGTCAGCCGCAGTTCATCGCGCAGGAAATCGGTCATCAGGGTGTTGCCCTTGACCGACTTGGTGACGGCTTTGCCGTTCACCTTCATCGTTACTTCTGCCATTGCTATCCTCCCTGGATAAATCTTGTCTGGGTCTATGGATCTTGCCGGTGTCAGCCCTTTACGAGGCGCTTGAACCAGCCTTTCTTGTGGTTGTCGTCGCCGTCGGGCGCGGCTTCGACTTCTTCGCCGTCGACCGGAGTCTCCAGCGCGTTCTGGAAATTGGTAAAGAACTGGTCGGCCATCTTCTTGGCAAAGCCGTCGATGATGCGGCTGCCCAGCTGCGCCAGCTTGCCGCCGACCTTGGCGTCAACCTCGTAGGTCAGCAGGGTGCCATTCTCAATTTCTTCAAGGTCGACCTTGGCGCCGCCCTTGGCGAAGCCGGCGGCACCGCCTTTGCCCTCACCGGACAGCGTGACCGAATTGGGCGCGTCCATCGCCGACATGGTCACTTGGCCCTTAAAGGTCGCCTTCACCGGGCCGACCTTTTGCACCACCGTGGCCTCAAAGCCCTCTTCGGCGGAGCCGGTCATCTCTGTACAGCCCGGCACACACGACTTGAGCACCTCAGGGTCGAGAATCGCCGCCCATACAACGTCCCGGGGGGCCGCGATCTCGCGGCTGTCTTTCATCTGCATCTCTCAACCCTCTTCGTTCTGCGGAACGCCATAGCGCCCCTTATCCTTGCCCGGCACACTCAACGCTCAGGCGGCGTGAAACTCAACCCGTAGCTTTCGAAAATAGCCGCGATACGGCCATCTGAAAGCGCAGCATAAATCGCGTCGTCCACCGCATAAGCCAATGGGCGATACCGGAAATTGACGCCCAGACCGATGGTCCAGTTTCCGACCGCAAACCCCGGAAGCGGCGGCTGATGTACGGCCAGATCATCAGTCAGACCATACTCCAGCTGCGCCTTCGGTCCCATGGCAGCCTTGACCTCACCCGCCGCCAGCGCAGCCATGACCTGTGTCATATCGGGAAAGCGTCGGATGTTATCCTTCAGTTGCCCGCCCGCAAGCGAGGTCAGGTAGAAATCTGCAATCGAATCGTTCTCGACTGCAACCGTATCGAACCGAAAATAGGCCGGAACGGGCTTTTCCTCGGGGTAGGCTGCCTTGTTATAGGCAATGGCGATCCCCTCTGTCTGATACTGGCCGGTAAAGACCACCTGTTCTACCCGGCAGGTGAAGGCGCTGTCATAGGGCACACGCAACATCACGTTCGACACCGCGCCACCCACAACCGGCCCCTGCCACAGGGTGTTGCGCAGATCGGCGTCCAGGTTTTCCCCCGCCGCTACCAGCTTGAACCGGGGAGCGACACCAAGATCCTCGGCGATCAGCTTGCCGATGTCGATGTCGATGCCGCGCGGCTGGCCGCCTTCCTCGAACGAATAGGGCGGGTAGTCGTCAAAGACCGCAAACTCGATCCAGCCCCGGTCCAGAATGACATCCAGTTCCTGACCAACGATGTCACGGCTGGCATTCTGCGGCTTGGGCTGCGGCACCCAGTCTTCGCAACGCGCAGTCGCCGTGGTCGCCAGCCCTGCCAACAGGCCCAGCGTCAAGACAACAGAACGGAAAGCACGCGCTGCGATCATGGTCAGTGCGCCGCCGACAAGCCGATGGTCAGCGCCTCTGCGGCCTTGCGATAGCCGTCAACGGTGCCATCCAGCACAATCACAGCCCGCGAGGCGGCACTGTCGGCAAAAGGCGCGCCGCTCAGCGTCTCGATGCTTTCGGCGAATTCGGTCAATTTGGCGGTCATGCCTTCGGGATCGGCCCCTTCGGGGTTTTCTGCCCAAGCGGCCAGCTGATCACGCAGCTCCTTCAACTCGGGTGTCAACTCGGCCATCTGCTCATCGTCCGGGCGCGCCTCGACATAGGTACGGATCGCCCAAGCCGCCTTTTGACCCAGCAACTCGCCAAAGGCGGGCATCTTGGTCACGCCGTTCTGGGTGTAGCCAGTGCGGAACCGCTCCATGAACCACTCATCGCCGTATTCCTCGGCCTCAAGAAACCGCAGGTCAGGGGCCAGCCCGCCCGAGATCACCTCAAGCCCGTGACAGCGGGCGCAGTTCTGGTTGTAGCCAGAGGCACCAATCTCGATCGCAGCCTGATAAATCTCTGGATCCATCGCGCGATAGGGATTTTCGATCAGCCATTCCTCGCCCACGTCCGGCAGCGCGTCCGTATTGACAGGCTGCGGGGCAACGTCCCCGTGCGACAGGGCCATGGTGGCACCCATCATCAGCGACAGGGTCAGGGCGGTTGTCTTGCGGGTCATGAAACTTCTCCTCCTCGGTACAGCTGTCACGTTGATAAAAGCGCCCCCTGCACAAGGGCTATTGGACCTAAGTCCAAATGCCTGCGGAACCACGACCAAGGTCTTATTCCGCCCATCCGGCGCGTGCCTATTTTGACGTCAATGGGAGGAATTTCACACATGTTTTTGCGCACAGCCTTGACGCTATGCCTGTCCGCGACGGTCGCAACCGCCGACGTTTCTGTCGAGATTCATTATCTTCGACAAGAGATCGAACAGCCGCCTGTCCTGTCCAACCTTGACCCGATCCCTGCGGATCTGGGGCTGCGGGGCGCGGAATTGGCGGTCACGGAAAATACCACCACGGGGCGGTTTCTGGGCCAGACCTACGCGATGGAGGTGACAACTGTGCCACCCGGCGGCGATCTGACCGCCGCCGCACGCAGCGCACTGGCGCACACGGACCTGATCGTGCTGGACGCCCCGGCAGAGGCGCTGCTGGCGGTTGCCGACCTGCCCGAGGCCGCAAACGCGCTGATCTTTAACGCCGCCGCACCGGACGACTCCCTGCGCGGTGCAGATTGCCGCGCCAACCTGCTGCACAGCCTGCCCAGCAACGCCATGCGCACCGACGCGCTGGCGCAATTTCTGGTCAAACGGCGTTGGGATGATCTGGCGTTGATCGAAGGCACCCATCCCGACGACATCGCCTTTGCCGATGCCCTGCGCACCAGCCTGACCAAGTTCGGTCTGCGCCTGAGATCGGAAAAGACATGGGCCTTTGACGCCGACATGCGCCGCACCGCCAGCCAGGAAGTGCCGCTGTTCACCCAGGGCCTGCGCGACCACGACATCCTGCTGATCGCCGATGAAATCCACGATTTCGGACGCTACATCGCCTACAACACATGGGAACCACGGCCCGTGGCCGGGTCCGAGGGGTTGGTGCCGGTGACCTGGTCGGACGTTGTTGAACAATGGGGCGCGGCGCAGTTGCAATCGCGCTTTGACAAACTTGCGGGCCGCCCGATGCGGTCACGCGACTACGCCGCTTGGGCGGCGGTGCGCAGCATCGGAGAGGCGGTCACCCGCACCAATTCCGGTGACACCGCCACCCTGCGCGCCTTCCTGCTTGGGCCCGACTTTGAACTGGCCGGTTTCAAGGGCCGCCCGATGTCCTACCGCAACTGGAACGGCCAACTACGCCAACCCATTCCGCTTGTCACCGACCGCGCGCTTGTGGCGCAGGCGCCGCTTGAGGGGTTCCTGCACCAAACCAGTGAGTTGGACACCCTTGGGCAGGATCGCCCCGATTCGGCCTGCACCGCCTTTTTAAACTGAGGATTCAGCATGCTTCTTCTTGGAAAACATACTCAAAAATCTATCCTCTCTGCTGGTCTTGCGGCCTGCCTTTTGGGCGGTCCCGCACAGGCCGAGGAAATCTGGATCTCCAACGAAAAGGACGACACGATCAGCGTGATCGACGTCGAGACGTTAGAGGTGATCCGCACCCTGCCCACCGGTGAACGCCCGCGCGGAATTGTTTTCAGCCATGACTACAGCGTGCTCTATATCTGCGCGTCGGACAGCGACACGGTGCAGGTCATGGACCCGGTCACCGGGGAGATCCTGCATGATCTGCCTTCGGGCGAGGATCCTGAACAGTTTGTCCTGCACCCGGATGACCGGCATCTCTACATTGCCAATGAGGACGACGCGATCACCACCGTTGTGGATGTCGTGAGCCGCACCGTTGTGGCCCAGATCGACGTCGGAATCGAACCCGAGGGGATGGCCGTTTCCCCAGACGGGAAATATGTGATCACCACGTCCGAGACGACCAACATGGCACATTGGATCGATACGCAGACTCAGGAACTCGTCGCCAACACGCTGGTCGATTCTCGTCCCCGCCATGCCGAATTTACCAAGAATGGCACCCAGCTTTGGGTGTCGGCGGAAATTGGCGGGACGCTGTCGGTCTTTGATGTCGAGACAAAGGCCAAGGAAGTTACCCTTGAATTTGCGATCAAGGGCGTCCACCCCGACCGCGTGCAGCCGGTCGGTTTTGAATTCACTGCGGACGAAAAGACGGCCTTTGTCGCCCTTGGCCCGGCCAACCATGTGGCGGTGGTCAATGCCGACACCTATGAGGTCGAAGATTACATCCTTGTCGGCCGCCGCGTCTGGCACATGGCATTCAACGCCGACAAGTCCCTTTTGTTCACCACCAACGGTGTTTCAGGCGATGTGACAGTGATCGACGTGGCCAAACGTGAGTCAATCAAGACCATCAAGGTTGGGCGTTTTCCCTGGGGAGCAGCCTTGCGGCCCTGAGTCAGTCTGGTGGCGGGCCTCACCCGTGCTGTTCGAAACGGACCGCGCTGCGCGTCGGGCCGGATACGACCAAAGCAGCGGATGGATTTTGCCCGCCAAACCCACAGGATCGCGGAACAGGACACCGGATTCGCGCGCCTCACGGGAGACCTGACATGAAACTGACCATCCTTGCAGCCGCCGCCCTTTTGGGCGGTCCGGCCTGTGCCGACACCTATGCGGATATCAAGATCTCCGCCGGAAAGGCCCTTTTCGACGCCGAATGCCGTCGCTGTCACGCGGTCGACGCCGACCACGCCTCATACGGCCCACCGCTTGAAAACGTGGTTGGCCGCGCGGCGGGCAGCTACGAAGGATACGACTATTCCATCGCGCTAGAGGCCAGCGGCATCGTCTGGACTCCGGCGGCCTTGCGGGCGTGGATGGAGGATAACGCCGGTTTCATGCCCGGCACCAAGATGCGGCATGTCGGCATCGATGACCGCACGGTGCAGGATTTCATCCTGTCATACCTCACTAGCATCACCATTCGGGACAACTCGGCGATTTCAAAGTGAGCCACGTTTTTCGATGACCGGGACGGGCAGCCAGCGGCTGCCCGGATTCCGCGTTCGTCGCGCATAAATCACCCCGACGACAGGCGACCACGCCGACAGATCAGCGCGAGATTCTGCATGGTCCTGCGTCACCGAAAGGCGGCTGTGAACCGCACCCAAACCACATGGGACCAAAGTCGCGAACCCTGCCATGCACCTGACTTTGCACGGAAATGCCGATTCATCGGCGGTCCTACGACCTTTGTGTAATACCTCTTACGGCGGCTTGGCTGAATACTACAGGAGGTGCCCGGGAGGGGTGCCATAGCATCCACGTCGCCCCGGCGATGAAGGGAGGAAAACTCATGAACCGATTCATTCTGGCAGCCACCGCCAGTATCCTGCTGACCGGTACCGCCGCCACAGCACAAGTCTCCGAGGCCGATCTGGCCGATGACCAGACGCTTACAGCCCAGATCACCACCAACGGCATGGGCCGCCACCTGCAACGCTATAGCCCGCTGGACACGCTGAACAAAGACAACGTCAAGTTCCTGCAAGCCGCGTGGGCGTTCAGCTTTGGCGGTGAAAAGCAACGCGGGCAAGAAGCTCAGCCGCTGATCTATGACGGTGTGATGTATATCACCGGGTCCTATTCGCGCATTTACGCAATCGACCTGATGACCGGGAAGGAACTGTGGCAGTACGATGCCCGCCTGCCCGAAGGAATTTTGCCCTGCTGTGACGTGGTCAACCGGGGCGCTGCGATCTACGGCGACATGGTGATCTTTGGCACGCTGGACGCGCGGCTCGTGGCGCTGAACAAGGACACAGGCGACGTTGTCTGGCGCGACAAGATCGCGGACTACAAGGCCGGGTATTCATACACCGCCGCGCCGTTGATCGTTGATGGCCTTGTCATCACCGGCAACTCTGGCGGCGAATTTGGTGTGGTCGGATCGGTGCAGGCCCGCAACGTCGAAAACGGCGATCTGGTCTGGGAGCGTCCGGTGATCGAGGGTCACATGGGCATGCTGAATGGCGAGCCTTCGACCATGACCGGTGAGCTGAACGCCACATGGCCGGGCGACATGTGGAAAACCGGCGGCGGGGCCACATGGCTGGGCGGGTCGTATGACGCGCGCACCGATACCCTGATCTTTGGGGCAGGCAACCCGGCGCCGTGGAACAGCCACCTTCGCGGTGCGGGCACGCCCTCTGAGGATGGCATGGGCGACAACCTGTACGCCGCCAGCCGCATCGGCATTGACCCCAAGACCGGCGAGATCAAGTGGCACTTTCAAACCACCCCGCGCGAAGGCTGGGACTATGACGGTGTGAACGAGGTCGTGGCCTTTGACGGGCCAGACGGTGAGGCGCTGCTGGCCACCGCAGACCGCAACGGCTTCTTCTACGTTCTGAACGCCGAAGACGGATCCTTTGTGAATGGCTATCCCTTCGTCAAGGACATCACCTGGGCCGAAGGTCTGGATGAGAATGGCCGCCCGATCTATGTCGAAGGCAACCGCCCCGGCGATCCGACTGCTGCGGCTGATGGCAAAAAGGGCGAGGTCGTGTTCTCGGCGCCGGGCTTCCTCGGCGGCAAGAACTGGATGCCGATGGCCTACAGCCAGAACACCGGCCTGTTCTATGTGCCCTCCAACGAATGGGGCATGGACATCTGGAACGAGCCGATCACCTACAAAAAAGGCGCGGCCTACCTTGGCTCGGGCTTTACCATCAAGCCGAACTACGAGGACCACATCGGGTCGCTCAAGGCGATCGACCCGGCCACCGGCGAATGGAAGTGGGAATTCAAGAACAACGCCCCGCTCTGGGCCGGCGTGATGACCACTGCAGGCGGCCTGGTGTTCACAGGCACGCCCGAGGGTGAGTTTATCGCGCTGGATGACGAGACCGGCGAGGTTCTGTGGTCCTTCCAGACCGGCTCTGGCATCGTTGGTCAGCCTGTGACCTGGGAAATGGAAGGCGAGCAGTACGTTTCGATCGCCTCTGGCTGGGGTGGTGCTGTGCCGCTGTGGGGTGGCGAAGTGGCCAAGAAGGTGAACTACCTCAATCAGGGTGGCACTGTCTGGACCTTCAAACTGCCCAAGCAGCTTGCCAGCATGAAGTGATCCTAGACGGATCGTGACAGACAAAGGGGCGTCCTGCGGGGCGCCCCTTTTTGTGACCGGGTTTATGTTCGGGCACGGCCGTTGACGTGGATCAACGCGCATATGCGCCACGGCGCATACTCTACCCTCATGCAGAAAATTCTTAACGCCCTTTGCGATTCGACCCGCCGCGCTGCGCTTGCCGTTCTTTGGGACGGCGGCGAACATTGCGTCTGTGAGCTGATGGCACGGCTCGACGCCAGCCAAAGTCGCATGTCCCGACATATGAAAGTGCTGCGCGAGGCCGGTCTGGTTATGGATCGGCGTGACGCGCAATGGGTGCGCTATCGGCGCAATCCCAGACTGTCCCCCGATATCATGGCCGTCATCACCGCTGTTTTGACCGCCGAACACAGACTTGAACAGGAAATGGCATGACCACCGAAACCCATGTAACCGCGCCGCATCACCAGCGGCCAGATTGGCTGTGGTATGTGGGAGTTGCCGTTGTCGGTACGCTGGGGTGGCTGATCTATGGCCAGTTGATTCCGATGTCGGAATGGGTGACTTCGCTGTTTCCAGTGGCGCGCGACAGCCACACCGGAGAGGCCATCGCTTTTTTCGTCTATGATGTCCCCAAGGTGCTGTTGCTGCTGACCGGGATCGTCTTTGTCACCGGTGTCTTGCGCAGTTGGTTCAGCCCGGAAAAGACCCGCGCCATCCTTGCCGGGAAGCGCCAGATCTGGGGCTATCCCTTGGCCGCGCTGCTGGGCGTGCTGACGCCGTTTTGTTCGTGCTCATCGGTGCCGCTGTTCATCGGTTTTGTATCGGCGGGCATTCCGCTGGGGGTCACGTTTGCCTTTCTCATCGCGGGACCGATGGTGGGTCCGGTGGGACTGGGCCTGCTGTATGGCCTTGTCGGTTGGCAGATTGCGACGATCTATCTGGTGTTTGGGTTCTCCATCGCCACCCTGTCGGGTTTTGTCTTGGGCAGGATGGGGCTGGAGAGGTATCTGCAGGACTGGGTGCGCGATCTGAATGCTGGCCCGACAGGCGATCTGCCTGAGACGCAGTTGACACTGGTCGACCGGCTAAGGATCGGGATCGAGCAGGTACGTGAGATCGTCGGCAAGGTCTGGATTTGGGTGTTGGTCGGCATTGGCATCGGCGCCGCCATCCACGGCTATGTCCCCGAAGAGATGATGCTACGCATCATGGGCGGTGAGGCGTGGTGGTCGGTTCCCGCCGCCGTGACCGTGGGCGTGCCGATGTACACCAATGCCGCAGGCGTCATTCCAATTGTCGAGGCTTTTCTGGGCAAGGGTGCGGCCCTTGGCACAACGCTGGCGTTCATGATGTCGGTGATCGCATTGAGCTTACCGGAAATGATCATCCTCAAACAGGTTCTGACGCTGCGTTTGATCGCGATCTTCATCGCCGTTGTCGCGACCGGAATCCTTGCCACCGGCTATTTGTTCAACTTTCTTCTGTGACCGACCCGGTCCCCTCACATCCCTGAAAGGAACCCGTTCATGAAAACCGTCAAGGTATTCGGCCCCGGCTGCAAACGCTGCGAAGCCACCGAGGCATTGGTCAAACAGGTCGCGTCGGACCTTGGTATCGCGGTCGAGATCGAAAAAGTCTCGGACCCGAAATCCATGGCCATGGCGGGCGTCATGTCGACCCCCGCCGTTTCGGTGGACGGTAAGATGGTGCATTCAGGCGGGCTGCCAGAGGCTGCACATCTGAAACAATGGCTATTAGCCTGACGCGTCGGGCCCCTACCCCTCTGCCACGCAGTCGGCGAAGTATTGCAGGCGTCCGTTTTCGTCCTTTTCCTGCACAAGGCCGTGAATATCCGTCTCAAACCCCGGACATTCCTGCGCAAAGGTCCGGTTGAACTTAAGGTATTCGACGATCTTCCTGTTGAACACTTCACCCGGGATCAGCAACGGGATGCCCGGCGGATAGGGGGTTACAAGGCTGGTTGTGATGCGGCCCTCGAGCTCATCAATCGGAACCCGCTGGGTCGACCGCGCGGCGATATGTGAAAACGCATCTGTGGGCTTCATCGCCGGGGTCAGGTCGCTGAGATACATCTCTGTCGACAGGATCGCGACGCCGTATTTCGCATAGAGCGAATGCACATGCTGACACAGATCGCGCAGGCCCATGCCCTCATAGTTCGGGTGTTTGGCGCAGAATTCGGGCATGCAGCGCCACATGTGCTGGTTCTTGTCGTAGTCGTCCTTGAACTGCTGCAATTCGGTCAACAGCGAGTTCCAGCGTCCTTTGGTGATCCCGATCGTGAACATGATGAAAAAGCTGTAGAGGCCGGTTTTTTCCACCACAACGCCATGTTCGGCCAGATATTTGGTAACGATGGACGCCGGAATGCCCGTTTCTTCAAACCGACCGTCAAGGTTCAGGCCGGGCGTGATAATGGTCGATTTGATCGGGTCCAGCATGTTGAACCCCGGCGCCATATCGCCAAACGCGTGCCAGGATTCCTCTCCGTCCGAGGCCTGAACCCCGTCCGCATCGGTTTTCTTGAGCACCCAGTTGCCGGGATCGTCAACGCCTTCGTCATCCAGCTTTTCCGGTCCCCAGACCTGAAACCACCAGTCGTCGGCACCGTATTCATTGTCGACCTTGCGCATGGCGCGGCGGAAATCGAGCGACTCGAGAATGCTTTCCTCAACCAGCGCACGGCCCCCCGGCGGTTCCATCATCGCCGCCGCCACATCGCAGCTGGCGATGATGCTGTACTGCGGGCTGGTGCTGGTGTGCATCAGGTACGCTTCATTGAAAAGGTGGCGGTCCAGTTTGGTGTCTTGACTGTCCTGCACCAGAACGTGGCTGGCCTGACTGATCCCTGCCAGCAATTTGTGAATGGATTGCGTGGCATAGGTCACGGAATGGCTGGGCCGCGTGCGTTTGCGGCCCATCGCGTGAAAGTTGCCGTAGAACGGGTGAAACGCTGCGTGCGGCAGCCATGCCTCATCGAAATGCAGGTTCTCGACGTAGCCGTCCAGCAGGTCCTTGATGGTTTCGGTGTTGTACAGAACGCCGTCATAGGTCGACTGCGTCAGGGTGATGATGCGCGGTTTGACGGTGTCCGCATCCACATGCGCCAGCAGCGGGTTGGCGCGAATCTTTTCCTTGATCGCCTCAATCTGGAACTCTGATTTCGGGATCGGGCCGATGATACCATAGTGGTTGCGCGTCGGTTTCATGAAGACGGGGATTGCCCCGGTCATGATGATGCTGTGCAGAATGGATTTGTGACAGTTGCGGTCCACCACCACCACATCGCCGGGCGCGACGGTGTGATGCCAGACCATCTTGTTCGAGGTGCTGGTACCGTTGGTCACAAAGAAACAATGGTCGGCGTTAAAGATCCGCGCCGCGTTGCGTTCCGAGGCACCTATGGCGCCGTTGTGGTCCAACAACTGGCCCAGTTCCTCGACCGAATTGCACACATCCGCGCGCAGCATGTTTTCGCCGTAGAACTGGTGATACATCTGGCCAATCGGGCTTTTCAGAAAGGCCACACCGCCGGAATGTCCCGGGCAATGCCACGAGTATGAGCCGTCTTCGGCGTAATCCAGCAGCGCCTTGAAGAATGGCGGCTGGATGCCTTCTAGATAGGCCTTGGCGTCGCGGATGATGTGGCGGGCAACAAACTCCGGCGTGTCCTCAAACATGTGGATAAAGCCGTGCAGCTCACGCAGGATGTCGTTGGGCAAATGGCGGCTGGTCTTGGTCTCGCCGTAGATATAGATCGGCACGTCTTCGTTCTTCCACCGCACTTCTTCGATGAAATCACGCAGCTTGACGACCGCCGGGTCCAGATCCGGACCCGGAGTGAACTCTTCATCATCGATGGACAGGACAAAGGCGCTGGCACGCGATTGCTGCTGGGCGAATTGCGACAGGTCGCCATAGCTGGTTGTACCCAGCACCTCAAAGCCTTCGGTCTCGATTGCCTGCGCGACCGCGCGGATACCCAGCCCGGAGGAGTTGTCTGAACGAAAGTCCTCATCGATGATGACGATCGGAAAACGAAATTTCATGGAACACTCCGAAAGGAAAACAGGGGCTGACCTCTTGCAGGCAGACGCTGCGCGCCGACTGTACACCGCTTTGGTGCCCGTGGCGCAGAACACACAGCCTGAACTGTTCTCAATTGATTTGAGCCCCGTCAAGGGTCGCTGGTTACAACGCGGACGGGTTTGCCCGCGTCACAGCGGTATTTGGCCGGGCATCTGCCGGGCTGAATGCTCTAAGACCTTAGGACAGGTTCGCGGTTTGTGGTGCTTTGCTAGGATCGAATGGTATACCAACAAAGGATGGGTTGATGAGGAGCACAGTGATGGCACAGATTGAGCCTCAGCGGCATTTCGCCTCTGCGCTGATCGTCGACGACCACCCGCTGTTTTGCGACGCGCTGGCAATGACGTTGAAGACCGTGGCCGGGATCGAAGACATTGAAACCGCCAGCTTGTTGTCGGACGCATTGGACGCGCTGGCCGAAGGCGCTGCACCGGATGTGATCGTGCTGGACCTGAACCTGCCCGATGTGAACGGGTTGGACGGGTTGATCCGTCTCAGGACTGCGGCCGGAACGACGCCGCTGGTGGTGGTGTCCTCCATGGCGGACAACCGCATGGTCAGCTCTGTCATGCGGGCCGGGGCCAACGGCTTTGTCCCCAAACACAGCCAGCGCGGCGTCTTTCGACAGGCCTTTGACGCGCTGGTGCGGGATGAGGTGTTCCTGCCAGAGGGATTTGTTGACGTGGCCGATGCCGGGCAGTCAGCGGACGCCGGAGAGGACGCGGTGGCGCGGCTGTCGACGCTGACCAACCAACAGGCGCGCATCCTGCAATTGATCTGCGAGGGCAAGCTGAACAAGCAGATCGCCTATGACCTGTCGATCGCCGAAACCACGGTCAAGGCGCATGTCACCGCCATCATGCGCAAGCTGGGGGTCCAGAGCCGCACTCAGGCGGTGCTGATCGCGGGCGAGGCCAGTTTTTCGAACCTCTTGCCAAGGGGCCCGGACACTCCGTAGTCTGTTCGAAAATCTACAGACCACATGGGAGGAGACCCGATGGACGGACCACCCTCTCCGTCCGCGGGAGGTGTCGACAGTGACGCCATTCTGCGGACTGCTTGCGTCGATTGCGATGCTCCGGACCTGATTGACCAGTTGGACAAGGGCCTTGGCACAGGGCCATTTTCGCTGGTGATGATCTTTTGCAGCCCGGCAGCGCCTTTTGAACGGCTGCTGGCCGAGGCACAGACCCGGTTCGGCGCGGCCCCGGTTATGGCCTGTACTACCGCAGGCGAAATCGCCATGGGTAGCGGCTATGCCGAGGATTCCGTGTTGGCCATCGCGCTGCCAGAGGATTTCTTTGAGGCCGAGGTGCTGCTGTTCGGCAATCTGGATGAACTGTCCGGCGATGACCTGACCCAGCAGACGATCCGCGCCCGGGCCGCCCTGTCCCAACGGGCGGCGGACATGGAGCACGAGTTCGCCTTTCTCATGGTCGACGGGCTGTCGATGCAAGAGGATCGGCTGGCCTCGTCGCTGGCCGCAGGGCTGGGCCCGACGCAATTGTTTGGCGGATCGGCGGGCGACGGTGTCCGGTTTGAACATACCTTTGTGGCGCTCGACGGGGTTTGCTACGAAAGGGCAGCGGTGATGGCCGTGGTGCGCAGCCGCTGCCGCCTGCGGGTGTTCAGCGTCAACCATTTCACACCGACCGATTTGCGCATGGTGGTGACACGGGCCGATCCGTCACGTCGGCTGGTCTATGAGATCAACGCAGAACCCGCCGCGCGGGAATTGGGCCGCTTGTTGGGCAAAGACACGCACCAGATCGACACCTTTACCTTTGCCGACAACCCGATGGTCGTGCGACTGGGCGGGAGCCACCACGTCCGCGCCATCAAGCGGGTGACAGACGATGGCGCGCTGGAATTCTTTTCCGCCATCGACGAGGGACTGGTGCTGACGTTGGCCGAGGCGGCGCATATTGTCGAGCACCTCGACCAACAGCTTGCCGCTCTGGCCAGTGATACCCCACCGGCGGCGATCCTTGCCTGTGACTGCATCCTGCGCCGCATCGAGGCAGAGAAAAGACAGCTCAAGCGCCCGCTGGACGAGGTGCTGGCGCGGCACAAGGTGACCGGGTTTTCAACCTACGGGGAACAGATCAACGGCATGCACGTCAACCAGACCATGACCGGTGTCGCCTTTTACGCACCCGAGGACCCGTGACAACAGAAATGACCCACTACCTGATCGACCCGAAAGACCCGGTCGAACGGCAAAACGAAAAGCTGCTGCGCATCAGTGAGGCGCTGATGCGTCGGGTTGAGCAGGACACCGACCAGACTGGCGCGGCCTACGCCCAGTTCGAGCGCGCCGCAATGCTGGAGGATCAGGTCCGTCAGCGCACCCGCGATCTGGAATACACTCTGGATCTGCTGAACCAGTCCAACGCCGCGCTGGCCCGCGCCAAACATGAGGCGGAACACGCGCGCAAGAACCTGGCCAATGCGATCGAAGCGGTTCAGGAAGGCTTTGGCCTGTTTGACAGCAACGACCGTCTGGTGATGTGGAACAGCCGGTTCACTCTGCCGTTGCACGATGTCCAGCCATGCCTGTCAGAGGGGTTGCCGTTCAACGACTATGTGACGGCGATCAGCGAAAGCCGGTTCCTGCAACTGCCCAATCTCGTGACGCCCGCGCAATGGGCCGAACAGCGGCTCAAGCGGCACAAGGATCTGCACGCCATTTTCAACGTCAGCCTGATCTGGGACCGCTGGTTGCAGGTCAGCGAACATCGCACGCCCGATGGCGGCACTGTGGTCTTGCAGACCGACGTGACCGACATCATGCGACTGGAACGGCAAGAGCGCGGAAAACTGCTGGACAGTCAGGCACGCATGCTGCGGGCGACACTGGATCACCTCAATCAGGGGGTGTGCATCTTTGATGCAAACGCGCGGCTGGTGGGATGGAACGACCGCATCGGAGAGATGCTGACAGTACCAGTCGTATCGCTGCGGTTGGGGGTCGATTTTGACCGACTTGTGGATCTTCTGGAGCCGCGATTTGTTTCTGATGTGGTAAGCTCTCGAGGTCTGCGCGACTGGGCACATCAGGACCGGGACCGCCGTCCACTGCGGTTTGAGATCCGCGCAGAGCCAGACACCACGCTGGACGTCTTTGCCCAGGAAATGCCCGACCGGGGCTTTGTGATTTCCTTTACCGACGTGTCGGTGGAACGGCAGGCCACGCGGGCGCTGGCCGAAGCAAACGAACTGCTGGAACGGCGGGTGATGGAGCGCACGCTGGAACTGGAAGATGCGCTTGTCACAGCAGAACGGGCAAATTCGTCAAAGTCGCGGTTTGTGGCCGCCGCCAGCCATGACCTCTTGCAGCCGCTGTCGGCCGCCAAGCTGTATGTCGCAGCCGTTTCTGAAAGCGGCGAGAGTGGCGAGACGGTACAGGCCGCCGAAAAGGCGCTGAGCGCGTTGGGCAGCGTCGAAAACATCATCGACGCGTTGCTGGATATCTCAAAGCTGGATTCAGGCGCGGCAAGCCTGGACATCACGGCGGTATCCGTGCGGCAATTGCTGACCGCCCTGCGCGATGAATTTGCACCGATGGCCGCGCTCAAGGGGTTGGATCTGCGGGTTGTTCCGACCACCGGCAGCGTGGCCAGCGACCCCGGTTTCCTGCGTCGCATCCTGCAAAACCTGATCGCCAACGCCATCCGGTACACCACGACGGGCCGCGTTCTGGTGGGCACACGGCGACAGGGCAGCTCTTTGCGGTTTGAGGTCTGGGACACCGGGCCCGGCATTGCTGAGGCCGATCAGGAACGGATCTTTCGCGAGTTTGAGCGGCTGGATCGCAACAGCAGTGTGAACGAGGGGCTGGGGTTGGGCCTTGCCATCGTGGAACGCGCCTGTGACCAGTTGCGGCACCCCTTGGGGGTGCAGTCTACTGTCGGGCAGGGCACCCGGTTCTTTTTCAGCGCACAGCGGGTGAACGGCCCTGAAGAGGTGCCCATCCTCAAGAGAAGCCCCGCCGCCCGCCAGCGGCTGCGCGACAGCGGATTGATAGTCCTGCTGGTCGAAAACGACAATGAATTGCGCCGCGCGCTGAGCCTGTTGATCGAACGCTGGGGCGGCAGCGTTCTGGACGCCTCTAACGCCGAAGAGGCGGATGCGTTGCTGAACGATCTTGGCATCCTGCCCGACGCGCTGCTGGTCGATTATAATCTTGGCGACGGCAAACAGGACGGACTGTCGTTGGTGCGCCAGTTGCGCGCGCGCGATGCCCGTCTTCCGGCGCGACTCATGTCGGCGAACCGGTCAAACGAACTGCACCTGTTGTGTGATGCGGCTCAGGTTGGCCTGATGACCAAACCGATCAACACAGAGGATCTGGAGTCCTTTCTGTTCGCCGCCACACGCGGCGTTGACCTGACCTGACAGGTTTGGCGCGGGCGGCGTGATCGATTGACCGCCCGCGCGCAAGATTACTCCAGCGAAACGGTCTGGCCCGGCGCCAGCCCGGTCCGGGCATCGCTGACCAACAGCCGCCCGGAGGCCGCGGGAATGCGCGCGATGGTCTGGCTCAGTCCGGGTTGCAGGATCTCGGCGGCCACCTCTTCCAGCACCAGACCGTCCTCATTCACCAGATAGACAGTGTCGCCGCCGGTCAGAGCAGAGGTGGGAATCTCAAAGGTGTCTTCGCCCGCACCGATCATCGCCTCCACCTCAACCGCCTCGTTCAGGAACAGGCCTGGCGCGCAGGTTTCGTCGACCTCAATCGTTGCCTTGACGAACTGGTTTTCCAGATCGGCCTCAGTGTCGAAACGGGTGATCGTGCCGCCGCAGGTCTGGTCGTTGACGCGGGTGATGCGCACTTCGGACCCTTCGGCGATGCCGTTCGGACCGCTGGCGGACAGGCGGCGGATCAGGATGAAGACATCGACCGATTTCTGGCTGGGCGCATAGATCTGGGCGGCGCGCTCTCCCTCTTGCACACAATCGCCGACATTGGTCTCAAACCCCACCAGAACACCGTCGATCGGCGCGGTCAGCACCAACATGTCATGGCTCAACTGCGCAGTTTGCAGCTCCAGTTCGCCAATTTCCAGCGCGATCTGGGCGCGGCGCTTGGCGGCCCGGGCGGTGGCGATGGCCTCTTGCGCGCGGTCGGCGGCAAAACGCGCCTCCATGAAGCGGCGCTCGACGCCTTCCATTGTGGTCTCATTGATCAGACCGCGCCCCAGCATGGTGCTGTTGCGTTCGTATTCGGCGGTGGTCAGGTCCAGTTCCTGCTGCCGGCGCTTGTCGTCGGCAGCGGCAGAGACGATGTCCAGTTCGCGCTCTTCGATCTGGGCCCCCAACTCTGCCAATCGCGATTCGGCGGTGCGCAGCGCCAGCAGGGACCGCTTGCCATCCAGCCGCACCAACACCTGTCCGGCTGTGGCGACGCGGTCACGCTTGGCCTGTTCGGACACTTCGACAACACAGCCGCGCGCCTCGTAGGACAGGCCGACCATGGCGGTCGCCTGAACTGTGCCAAAGAAGGTATCGGTGGTCACCATCCTTTGCGCCTGCAATCGCATCGTGTCGACCGCTAGAGGAGTCTCCTGCGCCATGCCTGTCATCGGCACCATCAGTGACAAGGCCATAAAACCACCCAGCCAGCCGCGTTGGATGTAATTGGTCATCCTGAATCCTTTTTCCCTGTTGCACGCCGCGCCTTGGCCCGGTCCAAGTCCGGCCTGTGCGGGGGTCTGTAATTGATCCGTCCCAATTGATTGTCGCGAATTTAACGCCGAGTTCCAGTGCCGAGTGACCCGCAGCGGTCACGTTTCAGAGGGGGCGACGCGGACAACGTCGGTCACGTTGCCATCCCGGTATTCGCAAACGGCCACGATGCGCCCCAGTGCGCGCGGCGGCGTGGGGCGGGTCCCGGCAAGGGCCGCCTCAGCCACAAGATCCGCCATGTCCCGAACGCGCAGACCCGCGCTGATCAGGCGCTCGGCCAGATCCGGGCGCGCCGGGTTCACGGCCAGCCCGGCCTCTGTCACCACCACGTCGATGGTCGCGCCCGGCGTGGTCAGTGTGCCGACCTGCGGCACCAACTTGGCAAACCCGGCGGCGGTCAGGCGGGTGGTGACAACGGCCAGTCTGGACCCGGCGGCGGTATCCGCATGGCCGCCCGACCCGCCGATGATGATGCCCCCCGCCCGCGTGGTCACGTTGACGTTGAAATTCAGGTCCACCTCAGCCGCGCCCAGCACCACAGCATCCACGCGGTCCACCACCGCGCCCCCCACATGTGGACCGGCATAGGTAGCGGCGGACATGCTCTGATGCCGGGGGTCGTCCCGGTAGGATCGCACTGCCTCCAGATCGAAGCACTGCACATCTAGTAGCCCACGAAACAGCCCGTCGTTCAGCATCTGGACGTGAAAGCCGGTGATGCCGCCGGAACAGAAACTGCCCGTCACTCCGCGCGCCGCCATTTCCCGGCCCACCGCCGCCGCCGTGGCCAAAGACGCCCCACCGGCCCCGGTCTGAAAGGAAATCCCCTCTTGCAGCAGCCCGCTGGCGGCGATGACTTGCGCGGCGGTGTCGGCGATGGACAGGCTAAGCGGATCGTTGGCGGGCCGGGTGGTACCAGAGGCGATCCCGGCAGCGTCACCGATATGCGCCACCTGCACAACATGGGTCACGCAGGTCTGCGGGATGTCGATGGCGGGCACCGGGTAGGGCATCAGGGTATCTGTCACGGCAACGGTGTGACGCGCGACACCGACATCGACCATTGGATAGCCCAGAGTTCCGCAGGCTGTTGGCCCAGTGCTGCCGGACAGATTGCCCATGTCATCCGCCGCCGGGGCCGCGACAAATGCCACGTCGACGGGCAGTTCGCGCAGGTCCAACGCCCGCGCCCGGCCTCCGTGCGTCTGCAGAGTGACCGGCGTGGGTAAAACCCCGCGTGAGATCGCCTCCCCCACCGGGCCGGACATGAAAGCAGTGGAAATTCGGCTGACGGTGCCATTGCGGATGTGGTCGATCAGCGGCGCATGGACGGGAAAGATTGAACTGGCCGCAATGTGCAGATCGCGCAGGCCGCGCCGCGCCAAGGCCTCCATCACCATGTTCAGCACGCCGTCGCCGTTGCGCAGGTGATGGTGAAAGGAAACGGTTGCGCCGTCGCGCAAGTCACAGGCTGCGATTGCCGCGTCAAAATCGGGCAACAGCTTGGACCGACGTGCGCCGCCTTTGCGGGTGGCTCGATGCGGAAGCAGAGGGCCATAACCCGGGATGTCTGTTGGCAGTTCGGGCATCGGGGTCTTTCGTCGCCGCAGTGCCATGCGGGGCGCGGCTGATGGGTGGGTGGTCGAACGGTCTGGTCAGGGGCGGGGCATTTGTGATCGCGCCCTGCCGCAGGGATAAGGCACATGGAACGGCTGGAAAAGCGCCCGTTTCAGTTGGACCTCGTCAACGCATTGCCTTTGCGCCTTGTCCGCCATTTTCAATAGGCCAGCACAGCCGGAAAATCGGAAAGGGCCCCGCATTGTCGGGACCCTTTCTGTTGCACGTCAGCCATAAACCAGATTCGGCAACCATGTGATGATCTCAGGAAAGACCATACACAGAACCAACCCCACTATCTGCAACGCCAGAAACGGCAGCGCCGATTTGAAGATATCGGTCATCGGGATGTGATCCGGCGCGACACCCCGCAGATAGAACAGAGCATAACCAAAGGGCGGCGACAGGAACGACATCTGCATGTTCACAAGGTAGAGAACACCAAACCACAGCACCAGATCCTCGGGGTTGTTCAGTCCAAAGGCCGCCGCGCCCAACGCCTTGATGATCGGGACAAAGATCGGCACGCAGAGCAGCAGGATGCCGACCCAGTCCAGGAACATTCCCAAGACCACCAGCAGGATCTGCATCAGGATCAGGACACCCCATGGACCCAGCCCCGTGGCCGCCAGCGCGTCCTGAACAAACTGCTGACCACCCTCCAGCACATAAAGCCCGACAAAGATCGTGGCGCCGAACATGATCCAGATGACCATTGCGCTGGCCTTTAGCGTGGTGGTGCAGGCCTCACGCACCGTGGGCCAGTCCAGCTTGCGGTGGATGGCGGCAACGATGAAGGCACCAAAGGTGCCGATGCCCGCTGCCTCTACCGGGGTGGCGACGCCGGAAAAGATGATACCCAACACGACGACAACCAGCGTGATCGGCGCGGCCATCTTGCCGACAAGTTTCAGCTTTTCGGGGTTTGAGATACGCTCTTCAACCGGGATGGCAGGGCCAAGGCTGGGATTGATGTAGCAACGCAACGTGACATAGGCGATGTACATGCCCGACAGCATCAGGCCGGGGATCACAGCACCGATGAACAGCTCGCCCACCGATTGTTCGGCCACAACGGCGTAGATGATCGCCAAGATCGACGGCGGGATCAGGATACCCAAAGTGCCGCCCGCCATGATCGACCCCATCGCAATTTTAGGATCGTAGTGGCGTTTCAGCATGGCCGGCAGGGCGATGATGCCCATGGTCACAACCGCAGCACCGATTACGCCCACCATGGCCGCAAGGATCGTCGAGGCGATGATCGTGGCCGAGGCCAGACCACCCTTCACCCCGCCAAGCACCTTGTAGATCACATCGAACATGTCGTTGATGATCCCCGCCCTTTCGAGCATCGCCGCCATAAAGATGAACAGCGGGATCGCCGAAAGCTGATAGTTTGTCATCAGCGGGAAGATGCGGCTGGGCACGATATTCAGCGCCCGCGCATCGCCCAGCACAAACAGGAACACACAGGCCAGACCCCCGGTGACAAAGGCCAGTGGCAGACCCGCCATGAGCAGCGCCAAAAGGCTGCCGAACATGATGAGCGTCAGCCACTCAATTCCGATTTCAATACCCATGCCTCAGTTCCCCCGCGCGATTTCACGGATGTCTTTTGAGACCTTCGAGACGCCTTGCAGCACCAGCAAAAGCCCACCAATCACCATGACCCATTTCATCGGCCATAGCGGCACCTCCCATTCGTTAAAGCTTATCTCGCCCCAGCGAATATTCGGGTCGGTCCACTGGCTGGTGCCGAAACCTGCAAACATCTCACCCAGACTGATTTCCCCGCGCGCCCAGTCGGACACGATGGAATTGCCTGACGGCACAGCAACGGCGTCCATGGCAAAGATCCATGAGGTGACCAGCAGCGTACCGGCAAAGATGAAGAAAAAGACCGAGGTCAACAGATCGACCCATGCCTTTTTCGGCCTGCTCAGCGGGGCATAAAAGATGTCGACGCGCACATGGCTTTCGGTCAGCATCGCGTAGGCCCCGGCGATCAGGTATTGCATACCGAACATCAGGTACATCGCCTCATGCGCCCAGTTGGTCGGCGAGCCGAAGACGTATCGCGCGATAACCTCATAGTAGTAGACAAAGACCGCGATCACCGCCCAGTAGGCGACGAATTCACCGCAGAACAGCGACAGCCGGTCGATCCAGTTTTCCGCATAGTCGCGGTCATGTTTTGGCCCCTCTTCGGCCTCGGCGGCGCGCAGGGCCTTTTCGGCCTCTGTCAGTTCCTCATGCGCGGGCAGGTTGTCATTCGCCCGGCGCACCATGCCGGGCAGCAGGACAAAATCGATCAACAAGAGCGCGATGATGGCATACAGGGCATAGCCCGCCGCGTTGTCCCAATTGGCACGGGTGGCGGCGGCCTGATCACGCAGCGGCTGCGCCTCTATCAAGGTGGCGCGCGCCTCTGTCAGGCGCACCTCGCCCTTGGAAACGGTGTCCTGCGCGCGTTGCAGCCGTTTTTCTGCGCTGCGTCTGGCGAAACTGCCCTCTTCGGCGGCGTCGATGGCGGCCTGCATGTCGGCCAATCCGGCGCGGGCGTCTGTGACTCGGCCCTCTTCACGGTCGATTACCCGCTGCGCCACGCGCAACTGGTTTTCATGGTTCGACAGAATGGTGCGCGCGTCCTGTGTCTGTCCGTTGGCGTACAGGATGAACAGAAAGATCGGGATATAGACCAGCCCCAGCATGTTCTTGAGGTATAAGCGGTGTAGCCCGATGATGCCGCCGGTGACGGCGATCATATAGGCCAGCGGCAGCGTGTAACGTTTTTCGGCCCTCTGGGGTCGGCGCGACAGGATCATCGCGACGATAGGAAAGACGATCAGTCCCACCCAGTAGAGCCAATGCGGCAGCGTGAAGCTGAGGCTAGGCATTTGCGGTCCTTGCAGTTTGAAGGCGAGTGAAAGCGCCCGGTGCCAGTGGCACCGGGCGGTCAATCCGGTTCTGAGCGACCGCTTAGAGTTTAAGTTCCAGACCCTGAGTCAGAGCAGGATCAACATAGCCCAAAGAGCCGGACATCATGTAATCCAGCTGGATCTTGAACACGCGCGCGGCCTGCGGGTCGCGGTTGGCGTAGTCGTACCAGATTGGCACCGCGACCTCAGTCATCAGTTCCACGTCGTCCTGTGTCAGGCGCGTGACCTCGGTGCCGTCGGCCTCGAACTTGCCCCAAGCCTCTTGGTCGGCCTTCTGGATCGCGGCGTGGTGCATGTCGGAATAGACGTGGGTTTCCATCTCGACGAACTGCTGCATCTGCGGTGACAGCGCGTCCCACGCGGCCTTGCCCACGGTGATGTCCATGATGTCGACGGGCTGGTACAGCGACATGAAACCCGGAGGGCCCATGACGATGTAGTCGGTGACCTGGCTAAAGCCGAGCGCGTAGTTCACCGCCGGACCGACATAGTCGGCCACGTCGATGGTGCCTTTTTCCAGCGCCGGGAAAATCTCGGATCCCGGCAAAACGGTGGTTTCCGCACCGATCTGGGTAAAGATCTCTGCAACCATGCCACCGGGCAGGCGCATCTTGCGGCCCGCGAAGTCGTCGATCGACCGGATCGGAACCTTGGAGTGGATGATGTTCGGGCCGTGGTGAACTGGACCGACGAAATGCATGCCTTGGGCTGCGTACAGTTCGCGCGCGATGTCGATACCGCCGAGGCCATAGTAAAAGACGTCGAACTCATGCGGGTTCCGCAGACCCAGCGGGATCGAAGTCAGGAATGTGGCCGCAGGAATGATGCCCTGCGCATAAATGGTAAACGGGTTCACAGCGTCCAGAACGCCGTTCTTGACCGCGTCGAACAACTGAAAGTCACCTACAACGTCATTGGCGCCAAAGGGTTGAAACGCCAGTTCTCCGCCAGTCTTTTCCTCGATCGATCCGCACCAGTCCTTGAAAATCTGCAAACCGGCGCCGCCGGGCCAGCTTGTCTGGATCTTCCAGGTCTTGGTGTGGCTGGCTGCGCCCGCGATATGCGGAGCGGCCAGTGTGGCCGCACCAGCACCCGCCAGAGTGCGCAGCGCCGCGCGGCGCGTCGTGATCTTGTTGGTCATGTCAGTCCTCCCGTGACTTCACGGACTCCCGAGGTTCGTGCCTCGGGTAGTCCTGCGTCTAGTTTAGGGGCTGCGCTCAAAATTGGTAATATTTTCTTTCCGTTATCGCTAACGTCCTGTGTGCTTGAGGCCGACACCGCGCAGAGGGCTTTCCGAAAGTTCTGATGAGCCGGGTGAATTTGGCTGCAAAAAAGAGGCTGTTAGCCCTTGGAACAAGCCGTTTTCTTCGCAGCTCAAGCGATATCACCCATGCTCCCCACACAGAAGTTGAGGCATCCGCACCTTCGCGCAAGCCCCTTGATTTGGTTTGGAAATTGACCCGCCGCCGGTTGGCGTGACGATTTCGAGTCGCGTTTGCGGACGTTTGCATCCGATCCGGGGTCCAAACCCAACGCCCTCCCGCTTTCCAACGACGGATGCGGCTGACGGCATACTGCTCTGATTCCATCTTGATCAGGGCGAGGGTTGAGTCTAAACGACCCGCGCATTGCCTCAATAGCTCAGCTGGTAGAGCAGGTCCTTCGTAAGGACAAGGTCGGGGGTTCGAGTCCCTCTTGAGGCACCATTCCTTCAAGCACCTCTTGAATCGGTACACTGCTGCCCCGCTCACGTCTCGCTTCTGACGCCAAACCGGGCGGACCGGCAACCATCCATGCAGCCAGCCAGTTCGCGCGAACACATAATAGCAGCGCCGATCCGGTCCGAAGTATCAAACCCCTTAAAGTCGCAGCACCCCTTGCGGGCGTCACCCCCGCAAAAACCATGTCCACTCTTGTGATGCCGGGAGATATGACAGTGTGAGATAATTCTCAGGGAGGACACAATGACATCGCCAACCAATCGCCCGGACCGGGTCGCCTTTGTCGGCTTTGGCGAGGCGGGAACAGCCTTCGCGTCGGGCTGGGACACAGACAGACCCGCCGATCTGCGCGCCTATGACATCAAGACCGATTCTCCCGAAACGCGGGCCACATTGGTTGATCGCTACGCCGCCGAAGGCGTCGATGGGCGCGACACGCTTACCGCGACCCTTGAAGGTGTCGAGGCGGTGTTTTGCGTCGTGACCGCCGATCAGGCCCATGCCGCAACCAAAGCCGCTGCGCCGCATCTGGCGGCCGGTACACTCTGGTTCGATTGCAACTCTTGCTCACCCGGCACCAAACGCCGGTCGGCAGAAGTGATTGAGGCAGCAGGCGGGCGCTATGTGGATGTCGCCGTCATGGCGCCGGTTTATCCCAAACGCCACCAAGTGCCTCTCTTGATTTCCGGTCCCCACAGCGACGTAGCCGAAGCCGTTCTGAAGGCGTTCGACATGCGTCCACGCCAGATGGGCGCGGACGTGGGCCGCGCCTCGACGATCAAAATGCTGCGGTCGGTCATGATCAAGGGAATGGAGGCGCTGACAGCCGAGTGTTTCCTGTCCGCACGCCGCGCAGGGGTCGAAGAGGAAGTGATCGGCTCACTCGAGGCGTCGGACCCCGATATCAACTGGCGTGAGCGCGGGGCCTATAATCTTGAAAGGATGATGGTGCACGGCGCGCGGCGGTCTGCCGAAATGGTCGAGGTGGCTGTCACGGTAGATGAACTGGGGCTGGGTGGCGGCATGGCCTCTGCGGCCGCAGAATGGCAGGGGCGTATAGCGGCGCTGGGCGAAGAACCGGGTGCGGACGATCTGTATGGCCGCGCGGACACGATCCTCAAACGCCTCTAGGCGCAGAACGGCACAGGACGTCTCAGGACTCCCTCTAGGTGCCGCCGGAACCCAGGTCTCGGCGACACTTTCCGAAGGCTTGTCGTCCACCGCCAAGCAACTCCAACCATTAGTTTTCTGCATCCAAGCTTTCCTAATATAGAATTGCTTTATGATGGGGCCGCTGGCATCGTTATCAGGCCGGCCAAACACTGCGCTGGCCAAAATTCCGCGCTCATAAACGCGCAGAGATACCATTCGGGAGGATTACATGAAACGAACATCGTTCGGCGCAACCGTCGCCGCGGCCATTGTGGCCATTGCCGCTCAGGGTGCCTTGGCCGCTGACTTTTCTGGCAAGACCATTGAATACACGATCCCTTTTTCTGAGTCTGGCGGGTCGGCGAAATGGGCCAACTTCTTTGCCCCGCTGCTCTCAGATGCTCTGCCCGGCAATCCGACCGTGGTGGTCCGCTACCGCCCCGGCGCCGGGTCCACCGAAGGCGCGAACTGGTTTCAGGGCCAGCAGGACGAAGGCGATGGCCTGACCATCTTCGGTGATTCCGGATCGACCAAATTCCCGTATCTGCTGGGCGATCCCCGCGTGCGCTATGAATATCAGGACTGGCAGCCCGTCCTTGCCTCCGCGACCGGCGGTGTGGTTTATCTGCCGCCCGATCTCGCCGAAAAATTCGACGGCGACATGGATGACCTGGGCGACGAAGTGTATCTTTACGGCAGCCAGGGTGCCACTACGCTTGATCTTGTTCCGCTGCTCGCGTTCCGGATGCTGGGCCTTGATGTCGATCCTGTCTTTGGCGTCGAAGGCCGCGGTGACGGTCGCCTGATGTTCGAACGTGGCGAAGCCAATATCGACTATCAAACCTCGTCTGCCTATCTCGCCAATGTACAGCCCTTGGTGGACGACGGCCTCGCTGTGCCGATCTTCAGCTGGGGTGCGCTAGACGATGCCGGCAATATCGTGCGCGACCCGACCTTCCCCGACATGCCGTCGTTCAAGGAAGTCTGCGAGGCAACCGCAGCATGTGAAACCGAGGGCGTCGCATGGGACGCGATCAAAGCATTCATCATTGCCGGTTTCGCCAACCAAAAGACCATCTTCCTGCCGTCGTCGGCGTCGCAGGATGTCGTCGACACCTATACAGAGGCGCTGCGTTCGATCGTGACCGCAGAGGGGTTCATGGACACCGCAGCCGAGGTGTTGGGCGTCTACCCGCAGCTTGTGGCGGGCGGCGCCATCGAGGCCACCAATCAGGCCACGGCGATTTCGCCTGAGGCCAAGAAATATGTCCTCGACTGGCTCATGGAAGATTACGGCATCTCCATGAACTGATCCGTCCTGACGTGATCTGACCACCCGTCCGGGGACATCCTCGGGCGGGACCTTGTTCATTAAAGCCAGCGGAGCCCGCCGTGGAAATATTCCTGGAAGCGCTGCCATACATGGGTCAGGCATTTGCGCTGATCTTCCAACCTGAACAGCTGTTCTATCTTATGTGCGGCGTGTTGCTGGGCCTGTCTGTCGGTGTGCTGCCCGGTCTGGGCGGGATCGCGGGCCTCGCGCTGTTGTTGCCGTTCATGTACGGAATGGAGCCGGTTGCAGGCCTTGCGCTTATGATCGGTTTGATTGCCGTGATCCCGACCTCGGACACGTTTTCTTCTGTGTTGTTGGGCATTCCCGGATCATCCGCCAGTCAGGCCACGGTGCTTGATGGCTTTCCCTTGGCCAAAAAGGGCCACGCCGCGCGTGCGCTGTCGGCGGCCTTTACCTCGTCACTGTTCGGCGGTTTGTTCGGCGCGCTCATCTTGTCGTTCTTCATTCTCATAGCTCGCCCGCTGATCTTGGCCTTTGGCCTGCCCGAAATGCTGATGATCACGATCCTTGGCCTGTCAATGGTAGCGATTCTGGCTGGGCGTGTGCCTCTCAAAGGGGTCGTCGCGGCCGGCGCGGGTATCTTGTTCGGGACCATCGGCGCGGCCCCGGCCGGCGGCAGCCTGCGCCTGTCCACCTACGATCTGCCCTATCTCGTCGATGGTTTCCAGTTGGTGATTGTCGGCCTCGGTATCTACGCCGTGCCCGAAATCGTCTCGCTCCTTCGGCAAGACAAAGCCATCGCCGAGGGCGGTAAGCTGGGTGACGGCTGGGGTCAGGGCGTGCGCGACTGGTGGCAGAACAAGTGGCTGTCACTGCGTTGCGCGGTAATCGGGGTGCTGGTCGGCGTCATTCCGGGCCTTGGCGGATCGGTGGTCGATTGGTTGGCCTACGGCTCTGCCGTGCAGACGGCCAAGGACCGCAGTCAGTTCGGACAAGGCGACATCCGCGGCGTCATCGCTCCGGAAAGCTCAAACAACGCCAAGGAGGGCGGCGGCCTTGTTCCCACCCTGATCTTTGGCATTCCCGGATCTGGCTCGATGGCCATTTTCCTCGGGGGTCTGGCGCTGCTGAACATGACGCCGGGGCCGCAAATGGTGCGCAACAACCTCGACATCACCTATACGATCGTCTGGTCCTTGGCGCTTGCCAATGTGTTCGGCGCGGGTCTGTGCATCCTGCTGTCAAAATACATCGCCAAGATGACGACGATCCGGTTTACCGTCATCGCACCTTACCTGTTCATGATTATCGCCTTTGCCGCGTTCCAGTCTCGCCAATCGGCACTGGACCTTGCCGCGCTGGTGTTTATCGGAATCATCGGCATCATGCTGCGCCGGTTCGATTTTTCGCGGCCTGCATTCCTGATCGGTTTCGTGCTGTCAAACCAGACAGAGATCTTCGTCAACCAAGCCTATCAGATCGCCGCCGCGCGATTCCGCCGGTCGGCTGAATCGGGCTGGGATTACATCCTGTCGCCGATCACCATTGGGCTGTTGTTGTTGACCGTTGTGTCCGTCATCGTCGGGATCCGCGCATCCAAGAACATCCGCGAGAATATTGATGCGCCCACCGGAACCAAAGCCGCGCCTGCCATCTTCCTTGGACTGCTTGTGGCCTTTGCCGCGATTTCATCCCTTGATGCTTGGGGTGTCTCGCGGTTTCAGGACAAGATCTTTCCGCTGACCATCGGCATCGTGACGCTGATCGGCGGGGCGTTCCTGTTGCTGCGCATGTCCCGCGCCCCGGCCAGCGACGATGTCTTCATCGATCTTGAGCAAGGTGCCGAGGGCGAGGCCCCGCATGGCCTTTGGTCTACGCTTGCTTGGTTCATCGCGCTTGTGGTGATGACCTTTGCGGTGGGGCTGATCATCGCGCTCACGGTTTTCCTGATCGCGTTTTTCCGTGTCAGGGGCAGGTTTACCTGGCCCCGCACGCTGTTCGCGTCGGCGCTGGGTCTGGCCTTTATCTGCGGGCTGGCCTGGGCGCTTGGACGTGATCTGCCGCCGGGCTACCTGCAAACGCTTGCCGATCTCCCTTGGCCCCTGACGTAAGGCGCTGATCATGACGCAAACTGCGATACCCTACCATTTCCTGCGCGGCGGCACGTCGCGCGGGCCCTATTTCCGACGCGCCGACCTGCCCCGCGATGAGGCCACCCTGTCACAGGTTCTCATGGCGGTGTGTGGTGCGGGGCATCCGCTCAACATCGACGGGATCGGCGGCGGCAACGCAGTCACTACCAAGGTGGCCATGTTGTCGCCCTCTGCGCGGGATGATTGCGACATCGACTATTTCTTTGCGCAGGTCGCGGTGGAAAAACGCGAAGTTGATTACCGCCCGACGTGTGGCAACATCCTTGTCGGGGTCGGTCCCGCCGCTATCGAGATGGGACTGGTGCCCGCAAAGGATGGCGAAACAATCGTCAAGATCCACGCTGTCAACACCGGTGCCGTGGTCGAGGCGGTGATCCAGACTCCGGGCGGCAAGGTCACCTATGCGGGAGACTGTGAAATTGCGGGCGTATCGGGCACCGCTGCCCCGATCCGCCTTGGATTCATGGAAACTGTCGGGTCGATCACGGGCGCTTTATTGCCCACGGGAAACCTGCGCGACACAATCGATGGGATCGAAGTGACCTGCATGGACGTGGCCGTGCCAGTGATGCTTGCACGTGCGGAGGACTTTGGCCTGACGGGGTACGAAACCCAGACGGAACTCGATGAGAACCGCGCTTTTTTCGAGCGAATCGAAGCGATACGGTTAGAGGCGGGCAAGAGGATGGGGCTTGGCGATGTGTCAAAGTCCGTCACACCCAAAATCGCCCTACTGGCCAAACCGCGCTTTGGCGGGACAGTGACGGCACGCTATTTCATGCCTTGGACAGCGCATCCGTCGATGGCTGTCACCGGCGCGCAATGTATCGCCACTTGCGCAATCCTTCCGGGCACCGTCGCCGATGGCCTTGCTGAGGGGCTTGGCACGCTGCCATCGCCGGTCAACGTCGGGATCGAACATCCATCCGGCACATTCGAGGTAGTCGTGGACCACGAACCCGACGGCACTGGCATTGCGATCCGGTCGGCGGGTGTTGTGCGCACCGCACGACTACTGGCGCGGGGCGAGGTGCTTGTACCCGCCAGCGTCTGGACCCCCTGAACAGGACCACCCATGCCTAAACACGTCTTTGAAACGCTCGCCGATACCTTTGCAGCCGAAGGTGTCGATACCTGCTTTGCCCTGTTGGGCGATGCCAACATGCATTTCGCCACCGCATTGTCCGAACGTGGCACGCGGATGATCTATGTGCGCCACGAACACTGCGCTGTGGCGGCGGCAACGGCCTATGCGCGCAAATCCGCAACGGTGGGCGTGGCGACCG
The DNA here is from genome assembly GCF_002237555.1 of Antarctobacter heliothermus. NCBI lineage: Bacteria > Pseudomonadati > Pseudomonadota > Alphaproteobacteria > Rhodobacterales > Roseobacteraceae > Antarctobacter > Antarctobacter heliothermus. The sequence goes on from NZ_CP022540.1 coordinate 978,848, forward strand.
TGACCTGCGGGCCGGGACTGACGCAGGTTCTGACCGCCCTGCCCGCCGCCGTACGCGCAGGCCTGCCACTGGTGGTTTTTGCGGGCGAAGCGCCGCTTGGCGCGTCTTGGTACAACCAGCAGATTGATCAGGCCCCGTTCGTCACCGCCTGTGGCGCACGCTATCACCGCCTGCACCATGTCCCGCACATGGCCGAGGCGATCCGCAATGCCTTTGCCGAATCCAAACAGGATCGCGTCCCTGTAGTACTTGGCGTCCCCTTCGACCTTCAGGCCAAGATCGAGGCCGATGTGGCTGCGTTGCCCCCACCGTCGGCTGAGATCATACCGGCGTTGGCCCCGGCACCGCCCCATCCCGACGCCATTGCGGCGCTGTCCACCCGCGTGAACGCGGCCAGACGTGTTGTTGTGATGGCCGGACTGGGGGCTGTGGCCTCGGGCGCGGCAACGGCCTGTAGCGCATTGGCCGAGAAAACCGGCGCACTGCTGGCGACGACACTGCCTGCACGCGGGCTGTTCCATGGCGACCCGTTCCATGTTGGCATTGCGGGCGGGTTTTCGTCGACTCTGGGCCGCGCACTGTTCGCCGAGGCCGATCTGGTGATCGCCGTCGGGTGCCGCCTGACCCAGCACAATCTGGACAAGGGAAAGCTTTTTGCCGGAGCTGAGATCGTTCAGATCGACACCAATCCCCAGGCCCTGAGCCAAGGCAGGATCGCCGCCACGCACCACCTGCGCGGCGATGCACGCCTGAGTGTCGAGGCGCTGACAGCCGCGATTGAGCCTAAGCCGGGCTGGCGCAATGACCGTCTGGCCCGCGCCATCGCCGAGGCCCCATCGGACACCGCCACTTTTCCACCCGAACCGGACGTTTTTGACCCCCGCGATGTGGTGCGTGCGCTTGACCGCGCCTTGCCGCAGGACTGGCAGATGGTCAATTCATCTGGGCACTGTTCGTTCTTCTTTGCCCATATGGACCGCCCGTTCGAAACCTTCCTGACAATTCGAGAGTTCGGGGCCATTGGCAACGGCATCTCATATGCCATGGGCGTGGCCGCCGCGCGCCCCGGCGACACGGTGGTCATGTTTGACGGCGACGGCTCTTTGCTGATGCACATCCAGGAGCTTGAAACCATCCGCCGCCACGGGTTGAACATCGCGATTTGCGTGCTCAACGATGGCGCGTACGGGTCGGAAATCCACAAACTGCGCGACGATGGCCTGTCAGACGCGGGTGCAGTGTTCGGACGCACCCACCTTGCCGCCATTGCGCAGGGGTTCGGTATTGCTGGCAAGCGCGTCACGGATCTTGCCACTCTGCCCATGCTGGTTTCAGAGTTCGCCGAAACCGGGGGTGCGGTCGTGTGGGATTTCCATGTCTCTGATCGTGTCGCCTCACCCGTCATACGCCGCGCTCATCCTGGTGGCCATTGTGGCACTGATCACCCTGTTACTCTTGGGGACTTGTTATGAAAGTTCATATTCTCGACGACTGGTATGACAGCCTGCGCGCTCTGCCCTCGTTTCAGGCTCTCGACGGCCATGACGTCACCGTCTGGACAGACCGCGCGCCCGACAGCGCCACACTTGCCGCACGGTTCAAGGATGCCGAGGCGGTCGTGTTGTTTCGTGACCGCAGCGCCATCACACCCGACCTAGCCGCCGCTTTGAACGGTGTAAAACTGATCGCCATGCGCGGCCAGCATGCCCATGTCGATGTCCAGGCCCTGACCCGCGAGGGCATCCTGTTTTGTTCCAAGATGACCAAGGACGGACCATCGACCCCAACCGCCGAGCTGACCTTTGGTTTGATCATTGCCGCGCTGCGCTACCTGCCCGATCAGATCGCGTCGGCACGGGCAGGCGCGTGGCAAGGCGACGCGCCACTCGGGCGCAATGTGGCGGGCAAGACCCTTGGGCTTTATGGTTACGGCGGGATCGCACGGGTAGTGGCCGGGTTTGCACGCGCCTTTGGCATGCGGGTACAGCTCTGGGCCTCTGACGACAGCCGCGCCCGCGCCGCTGCGGACGGCGAAACCGTCCCGCCCAGCCGCGCCGAGTTTTTCGCCACCTCTGATGTCGTGTCTGTTCACAAGCGGCTGACATCCGACACCCGCAATGAGATCACCCGCGCCGACCTGATGACAATGATGCCGGGGTCAATCCTTGTGAACACATCGCGGGCCGGGCTGATCGAAGAGGGGGCCATTCTGGATGCGCTCAATTCCGGGCGGATTGGGCGGGCGGCACTGGACGTTTTCGCAGGTGAACCCATAAGCGATCCGGCGGACCCGCTGCTATCCCATCCGGGGGTCATCCCGACCCCGCATGTCGGATTCATCACGGAAGAGGAACTCGACAAGCAATTTGGTGACATCTACGCGCTGGTCAACGCCTTTGGCTCCGCAAACCCGGTGGACATGATCAATCCCGAGGTCTGGACGACCGGTCGGAACTAGCCGCGATATGGGTGCGAAACTTGTTCAGCATTTCGCGCTCGATCATTTCGAGAAGCGTGCTTGCGTTGTTGGACAGTGGAACGCTGCGCCGCGATACAATGCCCAGTGTCCGCTGCAACCGCACGCCCTGAAACGGGATCGCGACCAGCGTCATGGGCGCCATCGCAATGGCGCTTTCCGGCAGGATCGTCAGCGCCACGCCCGCGCGCACCAACCGCATCGCCAAGGTGGCATTTTGAACCTCGAACCGCCACTGGATGCGGTCGCGCATGTCACCAAACGCGGCATCAAGCAACTGACGGTTCTTGGACTGCGACCGGATGCGCGCCAGACTTACCCCTACAATATCCTCAAGCGTGACATGGTCCCGACCTGCCAGAACGTGCCCCTGCGGCACGAAGAGGTGGTAATCCTCTTCGACCAGTGGTCGCAAACGCAGGTCGGACAGTTCCGCCGACACGATGGTGACACCGAATTCCGCGGCTCCGCTGCGCACCGCGCCCGAAATGCGGTCCACCGGAATATCGAGCACTTCATAGGCGATGTCGGGTCGCTCGGCGCTCGCCCCGCCCAAAACCGACGGCAAAACAGCGTTTGCAATCGATGGCAGACACGCAAAGGCAAGCCTGCGTGCCTGCCGCTGGGCGCCTGCACGCACCGACTCGTAGGTGTCGTGCAACGCCTTCAGCAATGCGCGCGCCTCTGGCAACAATCCCTGCCCGGTATCGGTCAACGAAACCTCACGGCTCGATCGGATCAACAACGCAGAGCCGAGATCCTCTTCGATCTTGCGCAGCCGGTGCGACAGGGCCGCCTGGCTCAGGTTCAGCGCCTCGGCCGCCCGCTGGAAAGAACCATAGTCGGCAATCGCCACAAACGCCTCAAGCCCAAGATAGTCAACGCGCATGCGCATCCCTCCAACGCGGTTGCGCCAAGGCTACAGCCCACCCCGACAGGAGCAAGCCCCGGATGATCCCCCCTGTATTGCTGCCCGACGGAATGACCGAGATTGTCTTTGCCGTTCTCGTTGTCACCAGTTTTGCGGCCTCTTTCATCACCGCTGCCTTTAGCATCGGCGGTGGCAGCATACTGCTGGCTGTCATGGCCTCACTTGTGCCACCCGCCGCCCTGATCCCGACCCATGGCGTGATCCAGATCGGGTCGAATTTTGGACGGGCGTTGCTGTCATTTCCGCATATCTTCTGGCCTGCCCTGCCGGCCTTTGCTTTTGGCTCTGTCATCGGTGTCGCGGTGGGCGGCACCATCGTGGTCAGCCTGCCGCCTGCATGGGTCCAAATCGGTGTCGGCGGTTTTGTAATCTGGAGCGTTTTTGCAAAGCCCCCCAAAGGACTGCGCGACTGGCCGCTACTGGTGGGTGTACTGTCAAGTTTTCTCACTATGTTTTTTGGCGCGACCGGCTTGTTCGTTGCCACTTTTACCAAGTCGCACAAACTGCCGCGCCATTCCCACGTCGCCACCCACGCCGCGCTGATGACTGTTCAGCACGGTGTCAAAACCATCGCCTTTGGCCTTTTGGGGTTTGTCTTTGCGCAATGGTGGGCTTTTATCGTCGCTATGATCTGCGCCGGCTTTGGCGGCACGCTTGCGGGCAAACTGATGCTCAACCGGATCGATGATCGCTGGTTTCGGCAAGCCTTGGACGTCTTTCTGATCCTGTTGTCGCTGCGGCTGATCTACGGCGGCTTGCGCGACATTTTGGGTTAATCCGACCCAAGCGCCTGTATCACCCTATCGGTCATGGCACGCGTCGTGCCCGTCCCCCCAATGTCGGGCGTGCGCGCCGCGGGATCGGCCAGCGCCACGGCTAGCGCCGCATCGGTCGCCGCGCCTGCGCGGGCAAAGCTGTCTGCACCACCGCGCCCTGCCAGCCAGTGCAACAACATCGCGACCGATGCGATGAGAGAGCCGGGATTGGCAGCGCCAGTTCCGGCAATATCGGGTGCTGACCCATGTTGCGCCTGCGCCATGGCGCGCGTCTCACCCGCATTTAGTGACCCGCCCAGCCCAAGGCTGCCCGCCAGTTCCGATGCAAGATCGGACAGGATGTCGCCAAACATGTTGGTTGTCACGATCACATCGAACCGCTCTGGCGCACGCACCAGATGCGCCGCCGCCGCATCGACCAGCATTTCGTCCACCGTGATCTCTGGATGGTCGGCTGCAACCTTGCGCACCTCGTCCAGAAACAACCCGTCCGACAGACGAAGCACATTGGCCTTGTGCACCACCGTCACCCGACGCGCAGGCCGCGTTTCGGCAAGGGCAAAGGCGCTTTGTGCGATCCGCCTGCTGGCTTTTGCGGTGATCTTGCGAATGGCCAACGCCATGCCCGGTTCTGGCAGAAACTCGCCCGACCCTTCGGCCATGTTCCGGTCGGCGTAGAACCCTTCGGTGTTCTCACGCACGACAACCAGATCAACAGGTGCCCGTCCACCAAGACCCTCAGGTGTGCGCGCAGGCCGGATGTTGGCATACAGATCCAGCCGCTTGCGCAAGACACCCGACGGGTTCAACCCACCTTCGGACACTGGCGGATAAGCGTTGTGTGACACCGGTCCAAGGATCACACCATCCGCCTCCAGCGCCCGGGCGATCACCGCATCGGGAATGGTGGTGCCATGTGCGGCAAGCGCTGGAAATCCTATCTCTGCGCGCTCGACGATCAATCCCAGATTGAACCGCGCATCCAGCACCGCAAGCACATCACAGGTTGCGGCGACGATCTCAGGCCCGATGCCGTCACCCTCCAAGACAAGAAGCCGGGTCATCTGGCGCGTTCCTGCGCATCCGCCACCAGCGCAGCCATCCGGTAGAAACCGTGGGCCATCTTGGAATAGGGGGTGAGCAGGAAAAATGTGAGCACAGACCCTAGGTGCAGCGCCAAAAGGCCGCCCACCAACGCCGTTCCCGTCGCGGCATACAGCGCAAGACCGCTCAGCCCAACAAAGGACAGCAGCAGGACAAAGGCCATTTCGCCCCCCCAATAATCCTTGGCCCCCAGGTCCGGATCAGCCTTGAGTTTCAGCATGGCCAACCCGACGCCACCCAGAACCAAAAGGATGCCCCCCGGAACGCCCAACAGTTTGGGCAGCGAAATCAGCCCGTAGGGGGCCTGAATATCAAAGATATAGTGAAGGATCGTGCCCACGGAGGTAGAGGCGAAACACAGGACAAATCCCCATAGCACCGCCTGATGCGCATGGCGGCGTGCCTGCGAATAGCGGTCATCCTTTTCAAAGTTACATCCAGCACCGCCGCCCGCCAGATTGCGCATCTTTGCCGCCCCGGCAAAAGCATCAACCAAATGCGCCCAGCGGACCGGCCCCGCCCCGACCTCACGCCAATAGCGGCGTAGCGACACGGCAATGGCCCCAAGCGGCAACACAAACGCAGGCAGGAAAATCGCCACCATAGCTGTATGGCCGAGATAGGCATAAAACCCCTCGCCGCCGCCGGGCAGCGCCGCAACCAACCAAAAGAAAAACGCGAACCCCACGACCAGAGCCGCCACTAGCGCCATGCCCGACCGTTGGAACACCCGCGCAAGGCCACCCGGCCACGCCATGCGATCCCAGCTGTCGACCCGTGCCACCGCCAGCGCCTTGGGCAGGTTCAGCGCGAATTCATGCGGCTCGGTATATTGGCAAGCGTAATAGCAACCCCGGCAGTTGTGGCACAGGTTTGCAAGCTGGGTAATGTCACCGCTTGCGAACACCTTTTGTCGGGTGATCGCCGGAAACACCTGACAATAGCCCTCGCAATAGCGGCAGGCATTGCAGATCTCGATCTGGCGGCGCGCTTCTTCGGTCGGGTCATCGCTCAACGCGCCCGGATCGGTTTGTAGCGAAACATCAAGCGACATGGTTTGCGGCTCCCTTGCCTGCGATACGGCCGAACACCGTGCCAATGGTCATCCCGAAGCCGGCCAGATAGCCCTGCCCCAGAATGGACCCGGCCATCATTTCGCCCGCACTCCAGATATTGTCATATAGCCCGTCCGGGCCTGTCACCCGCGCCTGATCGTCCACCTTCAATCCCAGATAGGTGAAGGTCACGCCGGGGCGCAGCGAATAGCCATAAAACGGCGGCTCGACGATGGGTCGTGCCCAGTTTGTCTTGGCGGGTGTGATGCCCTGTGTCGCCAACCCGTCCAGTTCCTGCGGCTTGAACGGGCCGTCGGTGCAGGCGGCATTGAACGCCTCGACCGTGTCGCGCACTGCAGCCGCAGGCAGACCCAGCTTTTCTGCCAGTTCTTCAAGAGTATTGCCGCTCAGCGGCGGGTAGACAGATGGCATGAACAGGTTGATCGCCCGCGCATCAATGATGGAATAGGCAACCTGTTCTGGCTGCGCGGCCACCAGACGCCCCCAGATTGCGTAACGTTTGGGCCAGACATCCTCACCCTCGTCATAGAACCGGGCACCGTCCTTGTTCACCACAACCGAAAACGGCACACAGTCCAACCGGGTCACGATCCCGCCATCGAACTTGGGCGCCCGCCCGTCGATTGCAACCGCATGGCACTGAGTTGGATCGCCCACCGTCTGCGCGCCCTGATCCAGCATATCCTTTAGCACAACGCCACGATTGTAAGGGGTTCCGCGAATAAGGAAGTTGCGCGCGGCTTCGCCCCATGCGCGTGCCAACCAGTCGATATCTGACTGGAAACCGCCCGAGGCAAGCACCACTGCTTTGCCCGAGATATCGGCCTGAACGCCGCCCTGTTCGACCGCGACATGGGTAAACGCCGCGCCTTCGACGCCGACATGAGTCACTTGCGCGTCGTAAAGAACGGTGATGCCCAGATCCTCGGCCGTGTTGTAGTAGGCGTTCACCAGCGCCTTGCCACCGCCAAGAAAGAACGCGTTTGTCCGGTCCAGCGACAGCGTGCCGGACAAGGATTTCTGGAACTGCACCCCGTGCGCCTGCATCCACGGCAGACAGGCCTCTGACGTGCGGATCGCAAGTCGCGCCAGATGCTCGTCTGTCTGGCCCTTGGTGACACGCAAAAGGTCGTCAAAAAATTCGTCTTCGTCGTAGGTTTCAACCAACGGGCCTAGTGGTCCGTGATGCATACAGCGAAAGTTGCGGGTGTGGCGTGAGTTGCCGCCGCGATACGCTTTGGGCGCCCCCTCCAGCACGATCACCCGTGCGCCAGTTTCTGCCGCCGTGATTGCGGCGCACAGTCCGGCATTGCCGCCACCCACCACGACGATGTCCCATTTGGTCTGTGCTGCGGCGTCCAGATTGGTCAAGACGCATCCTCCCTTTCGTATTCACCCGGCTTGCCCCGGCGGGTCAGCAAACGTTGCCGCGCACAACGCGCCGATGGCGCAATGCCACGCACCACACCGGCCCCGCAGCCGAATGCATGCCGATGCCTTTGTCGCAAAGCCATTTGATCGGCGGGCTCAGCTTCAGTCATCCGGACGCCCCACACCAAATCGCCTGATCGGGTGTCAGCGGACAGGTTCATACAGGCCCCCGTGCCCGGTCGGGCGACCGACCTTCCGGTGAATCCACCAGTTGATTTTGCGGCTGCTATCATCATGCATGCAGAAGTATACAACAGGATGCAGGTGGTCAATCACCCGATTTTGCAAACCTCGCGCACTGCCTCGGGTCGCCATCAGCGGACAGTATACAGGCCCCGCTTTGTGGCACCGACGGCTTGCCCCGCTCCGTCTTCGGTGTTGAGAGTGGCAAGACAGCGCCGACCAATCGCAAGCCAGACGAGGATTCTCATGCGCAAGCAACTGCAGGCCATTGCACCCGGACCATCGCTTCGGGCAGCTATCAATCTTGGCAACCGGGCGCTGGCGCGGAACGACAACGGCGAGCTTCGGGGAATAACGCCTGCGCTTTCCAGACGACTGGCAAAGGAGATCGGCAAGCCGGTTGAGTTTGTCCTATACGATGGGGCGGGAAAGACGTTCAACGATGCGGGCAAGGGCCTTTGGGATGTCGGCTTTCTGGCGATCGATCCCGCGCGGGCCAAGGCAGTTTCATTCACCCGCGCCTACACCGAGATCATCGCGACCTACGCAGTGCGCGACAACAGTCCCGTCACCTCTGTAGATCAGGCAGACAGGCCCGGCACCAAAATCGTTGTCGGGAACGGGTCCGCCTATGACCTCTTCCTGACGGAGGCCCTGCACCACGCTGAATTGGTGCGCGCATCGGACCCCGGCGCGTCGTTTGACCTATTTAGAGGCGGCGTTGGGGACGTTGTTGCTGGCGTGTTGCAAAGCCTGCAACGCAATTTCCCCCAAGGGTCCGGCGTGCGTATTCTTCCCGGCAAGATCACTTCGGTGCGGCAGGCGATGGTTTTGCCGTACCACGATGCGGACCGGACTGCGGCGCTTGATGCCTTCGTTGAGCGGGCCATTGCAAGTGGATTTGTTGAAGCGAACATCTGATCCGGACTTTGGTCCCGGAGCGGCGCTTTCAGGATCGGGCAAACCATACGGCCACATTAAAATCGATATTTTTTATTGAGTGAAGCAAAATATCGCTGTTATTGTCATGATAGGGAGGAACTATCATGCGACATTTTATCAAGACGCTTACGGCCGGGGCTGCGTTTGCGGCCATGTCCCTTGCGGCTTCCGCAGAGGAATACCGGATCGGCACGGCCAGCGTCGGCGGCGCCTTCTTTCCGGTCGGGCAGAGCATCTCGAACCTAGTGAACAAATATGCCGGGGGCGGCATGACCATGGTTCCCATCGTTACGCAGGGGTCCGTTCAAAACCCGCGTCTTGTGGCCATGGGAGAGGTCGAACTGGGTATCACCAATGCCAACCTTGCCGCTGATGCGGTGGCCGGGCGTGGTGCCTATGACGGCAACGCGCTGGACATCAAAGCACTTGGCCCGCTGCACCCCAGCGTGCTGCACATGGTCGTGGCCGATAGTTCCGATATCCAGAGCTTTGCCGACCTCAAGGGCAAGCGTATTGCCGTTGGCCCTGCGGGCGGCGGCACCATGGGTTTTCTCAATAATATGCTGCCGGTCTATGGCCTGACGCTGGATGATATCACGCCCAGCTTTCTCAGCTATGGCGACGGATTCAGCCAGTTGTCGGATGGAAATGTTGATGCCGCGCTGGCGCTGTCAGGGTATCCTGCCGCCGCCGTCATGCAGGCCGCCGCCTCTGGCAAGCTGCGCATGATCACCATGGACCCCGACAAGCTGGCGCAGATCCTTGAGGAAAACCCGGCCTACAGCACCTATGACATCGCGCCTGATGTCTACGGCATGGAGACCACCGCCACCGTGCTGGGTGTGACCAACATGCTGATCGTGCCCGCTAGCATGGATGTGGACGTCGCATCGGCCATCGTGGCCGCGATCTACGACCACCTTGATGAGTTCGCTGCCGAAAACGCCAACGCACGTCAGATCGACAAGGCACGCGCGGCAAGTCTGTCTATTGAACTGCATGAGGGCGCCGCCGCCTATTTTGCGCAGTAACGCGTCGCGCGGGGCTATCGTGGCCCCGCCCCCATTCAGACAATCAGTAAAAGGAGCGCGCCATGTTCGGCCTGCGCGAGACCCTCACGCCTGCAAAACTGCTGGCCGTCGTGGCCTTTGTCTTTGGCGCATATCACCTGCTGATCGTTTCCGGCGTGATCGCCATGTCGACGATGGAGATGCGGCTGACACACCTGATGTTGGCGCTGACCCTGCTTTTCGCCCGCAAACCCGCGGCACCGGGGCTGGAACACAACCGGATTGCGCGGGCACTGGATATGGCTCTCATCGCTGCCGCACTCATTGCCAGCGGCTGGCTGTTGTCACGGTGGAAGCCGATCGCCTTCAGCGGCGGCATGACCATCGAACAGGATTATTGGGCGGGCATCGTCATCGTCGCACTGGTGTTCGAGGCCGCGCGGCGGGGCATCGGTCTGATCCTTGCGCTGATCACCTTGGTGTTTTTCCTCTACCCATTTGTCAGCCCATGGCTGCCCGGAATCCTGAACGGGCGCGGATATGGATTGGAACGGGTTGTGACCTTTCTGACCACCGACACCCAAGGCATTTATGGTATCCCTATCGGTGTTGCGGCGACCTATATCATCACCTTCACCATCTTCGGCTCTTTGCTGTCGCGCCTCGGCGCAGGGGACTTCTTTTTTGAGATTTCGTTCCGCCTGACACGCGGCATGCGCGCGGCATCGGCCAAATCGGCGGTGCTGTTTTCCTCGCTGATCGGCATGGTGTCAGGGTCTGCGGCAGGCAATGTCGCCGTGACCGGAACCCTGACCATTCCGCTGATGAAACGTGAGGGATACGCCCCACATCAGGCCGCAGCGGTTGAGGCTGTCGCCTCGACCGGCGGGCAGATCATGCCCCCTGTCATGGGGGCCGCCGCCTTTATCATGGCCGAGGTGGTGGGCGTCTCTTACACCGAAATCATGGCCACCGGCCTGCTGCCGGCGCTGCTGTTTTTTGGCACCGCCTTTGTCGTGGTCCACTTGCGCGCCGTGCGCAGCGGGATCGAGCCTGTGACCACCCCATCCAAAGACCCCCGCACCACGGCCCGCGTCCTTTGGGACGGCATGCCATTCATCGCCGCCTTTGCGTTGCTCTTGGGTCTGATGTTGTTGGGATATTCACCATTCAAGGCGTCCCTTTGGGCGATGGGGGCAATGATCGTCGCCACTGTTATCTGGAACCGCCGCATTGACCGTGACCTGCTGACCCGCATCGCCGGTGCTGTGACAGAGGGCGCGTCGAACGTCGTCACCATCTCTGCTGCCTGTGCGGCGGCGGGGATCATTGCAGGCATTCTTGGCCTGACCGGGTTGGGGTCCAAGATCGCGGTGCTGATCGACCTCGGGTCCGGCGGCAGCCTGCTGATCGCGCTAGTGCTGACGATGATCGTATCGATCATCCTTGGCATGGGTCTGCCCACCACCGCCGCCTATCTGATCCTTGCCACCGTGGTGGCGCCCGCTCTGGTCAAGATGGGGGTGCCGGTGCTGACCGCGCATTTCTTTGTCTTCTACTTCGGCTGTATCTCAACCATCACGCCCCCCGTGGCGCTTGCCGCCTATGTGGCTGGGGGGATCGCGGGGGCGGATATCAACAAATCCGGCTGGACCGCCGCCGCCTATGCCGCGCCCAGCTTTCTGCTGCCCTTTGCCTTTTGCTTTGGCCCCGGCCTGCTGTTGCAGGGCACACTGGGTCAGAACCTGACCGCCGTTGTCACCGGCGCGTTGGGGGTGACGGCGCTGGCCATCGCCGTGATCGGCGTGTTCCACCGGCCGCTCTCTCTTTTGGGCCGGGTCGTCGCCGCGCTGGCGGGGGTTCTCCTCCTGTTTCAGGACCTCACCAGCGCGGCGATTGGCATTGCCCTGATGGCCGCCCTCTGGGCCCTGACCGAATTCCGCGCGCGCAAGCACGCCACCTGACCTGAAAGGATACCCCATGAAAGAGTTCCGCCGCGTCGTCACCGGACACGATTCCACTGGTCGCGCAATCATCGAAAGCGACCAGACCGCCGCGCAGTTCCTTGAACGGCCAAACCGCCCAGGTGTGCGCCTGACCAACTTCTGGATCTCGGACGGCACGCCCGCCGAATACGACGGCGCGACCGAAACCTGCACTGGCGATTTCACCCTGCACCCGCCCGCCAATGGAAGCGTGTTCCGCTGTGTCGAGTTTCAGCCCGAAGACCCCGAGGTCATGGCCAAATTGGACGGCGCAACCGCCTTTGCCGAAATGGGTGCGGCGGCCAACATCGTCGAAGGCGCGCGCCACCCGTTCATGCATCGCACCGACAGCGTCGACTACGCGCTGGTCCTCACCGGTGAAATCTGGATGCTGATGGACGACCCCGAAGACGATGTCCTGCTAAAGGCGGGCGATGTCTGCATCCAGCGCGGCACCAATCATGCGTGGTCCAACAAGGGAACCGAAACCTGCATCATCATGTTTGTCCTGAATGATGGCGTCACCACCCGCGACGCGAGAGGTGACGCGCGACGTGGCATCCCTAACCGTCAGCAGACATGACGCGCGCAAGGCGCTTTGCCTTTTCACAGTCCGGGGCTAAGACAAGCGCATGAATGCCAACAGCCCCGCCCCTGCGTCATCGCCCGTGACCCCGCCTGTCGTGTCCGCCACGCAAAGCACCTATCAGGCAATCCGGCAGATGATCATCACCGGTGACCTCGCCCCCGGCGAAAAGCTGAAGATCGAGCATCTCAAGGACCGACTACAAACCGGCGCCTCGCCGATCCGCGAGGCGCTGACGCTGCTGGTCTCCGACCAGTTGGTTGAACGGCTGGACCAGCGCGGCTTTCGCGCCGCGCCGGTCAGTCAGGATAACTTTGCCGAAATCCTCAAGCTGCGCTGCGCGCTAGAAGACATGGCCCTGCGCGATTCACTTGCCGCCGCTGACGACACATGGGAAGAGGCACTGGTGCTGGCCCATCACCGCATGGCGCGGGTTGATACGGGCGACATCGCCACCTTTGAAGAACGGCACAAGACGTTTCACGTTGCTCTGCTGGCGAATTGCGGCTCACCTATTTTGTTGCGCTATTGCAGTCAGTTGTACGATCTGAACGTGCGTTATCGCTATCTGGCCGGACGGTCGCAGAACTATGGCACACGCGACGTTCCGCGCGAACATCGCGAAATCCTTGAGGCGGCAGTGGCGCGGGATGTCGATCTGGCCTCACAACGGCTGCTCAGCCACTACCAGCAAACCGGCACCTTCCTGCGCGAACGGCCGGAGGTGCCAGTAGAGGGCTGATCGCCTTAGTCTGCCGGCGGTGGTGGCGCGCCTGCGCCTGCCGGTGGCGGTCCTCGGCGCGCCATAGCGGACGCGTCACAGACGCCGGTTCCGTTTTCCAGCGTGCAGCCGACTTCGGCCACATGGCAGCCAAGAATGGCGTTGCTGCCCGGCGCGCCCGCGAAATAGCGATAGCCTGCGCCCTCGACCATCAGGCCGTTGCAGGCATCCAACTGGTCAACAAGGTCGTCACGGTGCGCCATGATCGGAAAGCCGTCCATCGCGATGCCGATCTGTTTGTCCGTCTCCGCAACCTCTGTCGTGGTGGCGGGCGCGTTTTGCAGACAATCCGTCACGGCGTGGTAGTGATATCCGACATGGGTGTTCACATGGCCGCCGCAATCGTCGAAGGGCGCGATGGTATAGGCACCCAGGATCGCATCCACCGGCGCAGGGCCGTCCAGACGTACCCCGTTATAGGCAAGGCCTGATCCCGCCCGGTTGGTGGGGGAAGGTGCATCCGTCATCTGCGGGTGCAGCGGGATGACATAGGTCAGTGATGCCTCTTCCGGCACATATTCCGGCAGACACTGGACACAGTAGTTCTGATAGGCGGGGTCCACATCCGGGCGGGCGGCAGCCTCGCAAGCCTCCAGCGTGCCAGTATAGCGGACCGCGCCGGTGTCTGGATCGAACAACTGCCAATTGGTGTCTCCGTAGATCTCAGACAGACGGGTGATGAATGCCCCGTCGACGTCTTCGATCTCGCCATCCAGGAACCAGATGCCGCCGCTCTCTGCGGTATCGGTGATAGAGGTTGGGCACCATGGACCGGGTGTATAGGCTTTGGGGTCCGGTTTAACCGTGATCGAGAAACAGGTGGTTTCTGTTCCCCCGGACAGGGTGCAATCCACAATTGACGGTCCTGAGACAATGTTTGCATCGGCAAAGAAAGCTTCGATGTGGTGAAGTTCGCCGTCATGTGCCAACGCAGGCAGCGTCACCAAGGCAATGGACATCGTTCCGGCAAAGCGGTGAAATCGGTACATTCGTACAAAGCTCCTTCGATTCTGTTGTCAGAATTAACTTAGCATACTAATTATATCCTCATGACCGAACGTCGACCTCTTTTTCATCTTTTGCTGCATTCCGCCGACCTGCTGGAAGCAGAACTGACCCGCAGGCTGAAACCGCTTGGCCTTGGTCCCCGACAGGCGCGACTGATCGACGGTCTGGCCCACATGGGAGAGGTGTCTCAGGCGCACTTGGCGCGGGCCTTCAAGGTGACGCAGGCCAGCATGAGCACCATGACAAGCCGGTTGATCGCGGGCGGCTATATCGCGCGGCGGCCCGATCCCCAGGACACACGCGGCAATCTGTTGTCCCTGACAGACAAGGGACGCGGGCTATTGGCAGAGATCGACGCGGTCTGGACCTCGATGGACGCCTATGGCGCCAAGGCGCTGGGCGTCAACCGGTTCAAGGCACTGGCACAAGAGGCCGGGGCGCTGCGCGATGCGCTTGGCGGCACGCGCCCCGGCGAATAGTATTCAGGCCGTTCCGCGCACCGGGCGATCCTTGTCGATATTAAAAATCATGCCGTCCAGCAGTTCCTCCAGATCCGGCCGCGCGGCGGGACCGTTGGAAATATCAACCAGCATCAGCGTCCCGTCGGGCCGCAGGGCAAAGGCACCCGGTTCGGCAAAGATCGCGTCGGTCTCTGCCTCGGACAGCGGTTCCGAGACGTAGAGGCCAAGCGCGCGCATCTGCGGCTCTGTCAGGCCATAGCACAGGTCAAAATTCCAACCGAACTCTGCCTTGTCCGCCAGCGCCTTGTCCTCGGGGTCGGCGGAAACAACGACCACGTCCATCTTGGCCGTCCAGTTCGACAGGGTGGTGTTCAGCTTGGACAGGAACCGTTTGCAGCGCGGGCAGTGCTTTCCGCGATAGACAAACAGCATGGTCCAGCGGTCCTTGGGCGCACCGACGGCAATGGCGCGATCCTCACCCGCCACGGCAAGCTGCATTTCGTCGACTTTTTGGCCGACGCGGGGTTTAGGCGATGTCATGGCATGTCCTTTTGATGTGGTCGCGCGCACATGAACAGAGCACCGCCCCCTTGCCAAGACCGGGGCAAGGCTAGGGCGGTCACGAAATGCTCAGCGGCGGAGCAGTTTGAAATCGAAATTCACCTTGGACCACGCGCCGTCCACCTTGCCGGACAGATCAAACCCCTCAGGGAAGGTGCCCGCAGGTTGTGGCTCATAGGACATCACCAGATCGCGGCGCACGCCGAACACGGTGTCCTGATCCAGATAGGGATCATCCTCGGGGAAGACCTCTGTCACCAGTTCGCGGCAGCCATCCGCGGTGATGATGAAATGCAAGTGTGAGGGTCGCCACGGGTGCCGCCCGGCGGCGTTCAGGATCTGCCCCACAGGTCCATCCGTCGGCACGGTATACTCCACCGGGCGCACAGTGGTGAAGGCATAGCGCCCCTCTTCGTCCGCCGTCATCAGCCCGTGAAAGGACATGATGTCCTGATCCGGATCTTGGCTGGAATACAGCCCGTTAGGCGCGGTCTGCCAGATGTCCAGCTTTGCGCCGGGGATCGGGTTGCCGTCCAGATCGCGCACCTGGCCCTGAACCAGCAGCACCTCGCCCTCGAAGTCGCCCTTCAGGTCAGCGCCCATGGCAATCGGCGGCGCGTCAGAGACATGGAACGGCCCCAGCACGCTGGAACTGGTGGCGCCGGGGTGCGAATTGACCATGTCCACCAGCGAAGACAGGCCCAGCACGTCCGACATCAGCACAAACTCATTGCGCTCAGGCGTTGTGATCTCTGCCGCCCATTCCATCGCCTTCAGCCCAGCGCGCCATTCATCATGGGTCAGGCCAACCTCTTTGGTGAAAGCATGCAGGTGACGCGCCAGCGCGCCCATCACCTCTTTGAACCGCGGATCTGTGTCGGGGCCGAAATAGCCGGTGAAAACCTCGGTGATATTGTCGGGCGTCACGTCACGCATGGCAGCCTCCTACAGCAAAGCAAGGGAAAGTGAGGGGAAGGCGATCAGAACCACAAGGACCACCAGCATCACCGCTGCAAAGGGCAGCGCCCCAAGGAACACGTCCTTCAGCGTGATGCGCGGGTCATTCAGCGTCGCCTTGATGACGAAACAGGATATCCCCAAGGGCGGTGTCAGCAGGCCGATTTCGGCCCCGATCACGGTGATGATGCCGAACCAGACAAGGCTGAGACCCATCGGCTCGATCAACGGCAAAAACAGCGGCACAACGATCAGGATGATCGACGCGGTGTCCAGAATGGTCCCAAGGAAAAGCATCAGGATGACATAGAAGATCATGATGACGACAAAGCTGAACTCATTGCTGGCAAGGATGGCTTCCAGTTCGCGGGGCAGGCCCGCAAGACCCAGCATCCGGCTATAGATCGATGCGGCGGTGATCAGGAACAGGATCGCGGCGGTGATGTGCCCTGTCTCGATCAGCGTATCCCACAGCCCGCGCCACGTCATCGACCGACGCGCCACGGCAATCAGCAGGCCAAGTGCTGCGCCCGCCGCCCCGGCCTCGACCGGGGTGGTCCAGCCAAGGTAGATACCGCCGATCACGGTCACGATCAGGCCCAGCATCGGCAGGGTCTTGCGGGCAATCTCGCCCCAGCCCATCGGTACGTAATCCTCGGCCGGGCGGCCACCGACAAAGCCGGGAGTAAACCGCCCCATGACCCAGATCGCGCCGATATAGGCCCCGGCCAGCATCAGGCCGGGGATCACGCCCGCGATGAACATTTCACCCACCGATTGTTCGGCGACGAAGGAATAGATGATCAGCATGGCGCTGGGAGGGATGATCATGCCCAGCACCGACGAGCCGGCCACAACCCCGACGGCAAAGCGCGGGTTATAGTCGTATTTCAGCATTTCGGGCACCGCGACCTTTGAAAAGACCGAGGCCGAGGCAATGGAACTGCCGGTCACGGCAGCAAAAGCGGCATTCGCACCGACGGTGGCCATGCCGATGCCCCCCAGCACACGGCGGAAGGCCGCGCTCATGACCGCGTATATGTCGCTGCCCAAGCCCGCCTTGGAGACCACCAACCCCATGAAGCTGAACAGCGGAATGGTGGCAAACGGGTATTCCATCGCGCTTTCGCTGATCGCGATTTTCAGCAAGTTCAGCGCGAGAGTGAAGTTATCGCGCATCAGCCAGATCGACACAAAGGACACGGCCGTCAACGCGATGGGAATGTACACGCCCAGATAGATCAGGGCCACAATGGCCGCGACCGAGATGGCGCCAATTTCGATGGGACTCATTGGGTGCTCGCGCTCCCCGGTTTGAGGACTTTCAGCGCAAAGACCGTGGCGCAGAGGATGGCACTTGCCAGCACCGTCAGCTTGATCGGCCACCAAGGCGCTGTAAAGACACCCGGAATGCCGAAGTAGTCTTGGCTTTCCCACATCTCGAAGAACAGCGGAAAGGAGGCGACGGCGATCATGGTCATGACGACAAAACTCAGCAGGTCGATGGCCCGACGCAGCATGTCCGCGACACGCGGCGCGCGTGTTTCCAGTAGGACCAAAAACCCGTCCGACCGCGTCAGCCGCCCGGCGCGGATCACATCGGGCAGTTGAAGGAACACGATCAGCACCATGGCGAACTGCACCAGTTCGATCGTGCCGTGTAGCGGACGATTGGCAAGGGTGCGCGCCAGCATGTCGTAGTTCACCACGATCACGAGGGCGAGCACCATCAACGTTCCGGTTGCGTTGGCCCCCAGTGCGACGCCGTGCACCAATCGGGACACCGCACCGTGCAGCCGCCGGTAGCCTTTTGCTACCGGCGAACCGCTTTGGGCATTGGGTGCCGTCACTTGGGCAGCCCGGCCGTCCAGTCGCGCAACGCGTTGCCATCACTGACCTTGGCCAGATAGGCGCGCAGCATGTCCGATCCCGGCTTGCCGTCATCGTCCAGACCCATGGCCCATTCGGCAGCAATATCGGGCATCGAACCAACCCATGCGGCGCGCTGCTCATCGCTCATCGGAACGATGGTGCCGCCCCCGGCGACATAGGCATCGCGGGCCTCGGCCGCGCGTTCCATCGCCAGGTCGGCAAGGTGATCGCGGTAGGCTACGGCCACCTCTGTGATGGCGGTCTGTACTTCCTCTGGCAGGCCACCCCAGAAATCGGCGTTCGCGGTCACAGTCTTGGTGTTCACTGCGCCCAAATCCGCCTCTAGCATGTAGGGGCCGACCTCGGAGATCTTGAAGGTCGCTGCCGCCTCTGGCCAGAGCATGGAACTGTCCACCAGTCCTGTCTGCATCATGTTGTAGAAATCGGTCAGGCCTCCGCGCACACCCGCCGCGCCCTCGATCCCCTCAACGTACCGCAGGTTCATGCCCGCGCCGGCGATCTTGGTGCCTTCAAGATCGGCAAGGGATTCCACCTTGTCCCGCGAAAACAACTGGTAGGTGTCCAGCACCACACCGGTGGTCAGATAGACTTGGTTCTGGGCGGCGAACTCTTCTTGCATGGTCGGAAATTCCCGGGCGATCTCATCCACCGCTTTGGCCACCACCCGCGCGTCGGACGACACAAACGGCGTCACCGCCGCAATCGCCTGACTGGGCAGCTTGGAGCTGTGGAAAATCGTGGTGACGATGCCGATATCGCCAAGACCCAGTTGCAGACCCTCCAGCACGCCGCGCGGCTTGACCACTGTGCCGCCATAGCTTTCACGCCAGTCGATGGTGTAGGCACCGGTTTCGGCCAGTCGTTTATCGACCTCGGGGATAAAGAAGTTGGTGAACTCCTGGACCCACATCGAGCGCGCCGGATAGCCGTCGATCACGTTGATGGTGATGCTTTCCTGAGCCCAGACAGGCGCGGCCGTGGTCAACAAAACCGCCAACGTCGCGGTCAGCCCCTTAGAAACAAAAGTCATGGTGTTCCTCCCTTGGAATGCGCCGCGTAGGCGCGGTCTGCCGGCCCGATTGATCGGATCTCGACGTTTCTATTGGCAGTGGCGCGGCTCCTCCTCCGCGCGACTGTCAGATCACTGAACTCACGTCATCGAACGAGAAACGCGGTAATTTTCCGAACAGCGCGCTTTCATCCGCGTAGCCGAGATTGCACAGAAAGTTGGATTTCCAGCCACTCTCGGCAAAAAACTCCTGATCGACGATGGCATTGGAAAAACCAGACATGGCCCCCACGTCCAGACCAAGCGCCCGCGCTGCGATCATGAAATAGGCCCCCTGCAAGGTCGAATTGCGCAGTGCCGTCACTTCGCAATGCTCTGGCTTGTCACGGAACAGCGGTCGGCGGTCCTCATGCGGAAAGGTTTCCGGCAGACGGGTCCAGAACATCGGGTCATAGGCAATGATCGCCGTCACCGGGGCGGCCATCATCTTGGCAATGTTCTTTTCCTTCAGGGACTTCGCCAGTCGCTCCTTGGCCGCGTGGCTGCGGACATAGATGAACCGCGCGGGCAAGGTGTTCATGCTGGTTGGCCCGGCAATCATGATCTCATGGATCTCACGCAACAGCGCATCGGGAACTGGTTTGTCCGTCCAGGCATAGTGCGACCGCGCATCGCGCAGGATCAGATCGATCGAGGCATCGTCCAGCCGTCCCTTGCGCGTGCGCAGGTCACGCACGGCTGCCTGCGCCTCGGCGCGTGGATCGACGACCTCACTCATTCCGCCGCCTTTGCCAGATCGGCCTCATCCATAATCGGGCTGGCGCAGATGCCGATGCCCTCAATCTCGATCTCGACCACCTCACCCGGGCGCAGCCAGCGCGGATCGGGTTTCTTGGCATGGCCAACACCCGGAGGCGTGCCCAGCGCGATCAGGTCGCCCGGCTCCAGCGTGGTGAATTCGGACATGATGGCGATGGTCTGCGCCGCACCCCAGATCATGTTTCCGGTGTTCGAGCTTTGCAGGATCTCATCCCCCACCCGGCTTTCGATCTTCAGACCCTTGGCACCCTCTGGCAAATCGTCGGGCGTGACGACAAACGGCCCGATGGCACCGGTCTGGTCAAAGTTCTTGCCCGGCGTCCACTGGTGCGTCTTGCGCTGGAAATCGCGCACCGACCCGTCGTTGAACACCGTATAGCCAAAGACGTGGTCCAGCGCGTCCGCCTCAGAGATGTGACGCCCGCCCTTGCCGACAACGATCATCAGCTCTGCCTCATAGTCCAGCTTGTCAGAGCAGGTCGGCCGCACCAGCGGCGCGCCCGCCGCCATGATGGATTGGCGCGTGCGCATGAAAATCGCCGGATAATCCGGGATGTCATAGCCGCCTTCTTTGATGTGTTCGATATAGTTCAGGCCAAGACACAGGATTTTGCCCGGTGCGTTGACGGGCAATTCAGGTGTGATCTCTGCCACGGCAACGCCAGCACCCTCAACCGCGGCGGCCTGCGCCATCAACTCAGGCGAGGCGATCAGCGCCGACAGGTCCGCCCCGATCTGTGGCAGCGCGGCGGTCAGGTTCACCGCCTGCGCCCCGTCGACCCTGTAGACCGCAGCGGCCCCGTCATAAGTCCCCACCAGCAGTTTCATGGCTTCTCCTCTCAGAATTTCCTTTCTTTTGGCGATATAAAATGTGTATGTCAATAAATATCGATATTTTGGAGGGGGACAAAATGCCGGACTGGACCACCTACCGCGACACCGCCCGCGCAAGGGGTGCATTGGGGCTGGAGCTATATGCGGTCATGACGGTGCCTGCCACGGACGGGCCAGATCTGGGCTCGGTGCTGCCCGATCACCTGACGTATCAGCGCGCGCTAGAATCGCAGGGCAGTCTTGTCCTTGCCGGGCCGCTTTCGGATGACACCGGCACCCAGATCGAGGGCGCGGGCCTGATCATCTACCGCGCTGACACGCTGGACGCTGCACGCGCGCTGGCCGATGCCGACCCAATGCACAGTACAGGCGCGCGTACCTACACCCTGCGTCGCTGGCTGGTGAATGAGGGCTCACTGACCGTGACAGTCGGGCTGTCGACTGCGAAAGTAACGCTGGCCTGAGCAAGGGGCCCAATCGTTCCGGGCCAGACAAACCCTGAAAGAGCCGAGATACAGATGATTCAGTCGAGCTATCTGATCGACCTTCTGTCGACCATCACGCAACGCAACCGATCAGGCGCACGTCTTGATGACAAACGGTCAGCACGCGCACTGTGTGACCTGCTGCTGACCGATCTGGGGGACGTGTCGTTCAGCAAGGTGTCCCGCGCGCTACTGGCGAAATACCGCGAGATGAGCGGGGCAGACAAACGCGTCTTTTTTGACATGCTTGCGCATGATTTCGACATCGATGCCGAAACTCTGGCCCAGCTTGCCACCAACTACGCCAATTCGCGCGATCCGAAAACGCTGGCGGCGCTGACCGCCTGTGCCGAACCACCCCGGCAGGAATTGCTACGCCGCCTGAACCGGGTCGCCGGGGCCACGGCTGACCTTGTGGCGATGCGCTGTGATCTGTTGGCGATGATTAAGGATGCGCCGCATCTGGCCGTCATTGATCAGGATTTCCTGCATCTCTTCCGGTCTTGGTTCAATCAGGGCTTTCTGGTGCTGCGTCGGATCAATTGGGACAGCCCCGCCAGCATCCTTGAAAAGATCATCGAATATGAGGCGGTACATGCCATCGACAGTTGGGATGACCTGCGCCGCCGCCTGTTGCCCGACGACCGCCGCTGTTACGCCTATTTTCACCCCGCCATGCCGGATGAGCCGCTGATTTTTGTCGAGGTCGCCCTGACCGATGGCATCGCCAACAACATTCAGGCCGTGCTGGCAGAGGACCGCCCCGCCCTCGCCCCGGAAAAGATCAACACCGCCGTGTTCTATTCCATTTCCAACTGCCAAAAAGGGCTTCGCGGGATTTCCTTTGGCAATTCGCTGATCAAACAGGTGGTCGAGGATCTGAAAACCGCCCTGCCCCAGTTGACCACCTTTGTCACCCTGTCACCCATCCCTGGGTTTCGTCGCTGGGCGGAACAGGTGTTGCCCACCCTTTCAGAGGCAGAGTCGGCCAAACTGGCGCAGGCCATGGCAGAGGCCGAAGACGGCAAAGCCGATGATACCCTGCGCGGCTACGTCGCCCGTTATCTGATTTCCGAGAAACACAAGCGCGGCGGCCCGCTGGACCCGGTGGCGCGCTTTCACCTCGGCAATGGCGCGTTGATCCATGACATCCACATCGGCGCGGATCGCTCAACCAACGGGCTACGGCAGTCTTGCGGCGCGATGGTCAACTACCTCTACGACCTCGCCCAGATCGACCCCAACATAGAGCGGCACTCGGCCTCCGGCACCGTGGCCCATACCCGCCCGCTGGCGACCCTGTTGAAATCCCACGCCGCCAAAACACAAAGCTGAAAGACCGCGATGACCAATCACCTTTTCGACCCGCTGTTCGGCTGTCACGCTGGCAACACCGCCCCCTTTCTGCACCTGCCCGGGGGCCAGAGCCTCAGCTATGACGACATGCTGACCGCCTCTGCGCGGATGGCAAATGTCTTTGCCGATCTCGGCCTGCAAAAGGGCGACCGCGTCGCCGTTCAGGTGCAAAAATCCGCCCCCGCGCTGGCGGTCTACGCCGCCTGCCTGCGCGCCGGTCTGGTGCTGTTGCCGCTGAACACCGCCTACACTGCCGCCGAACTGGACTACTTTCTGAATGACGCGGAACCCGGCCTTGTGGTCTGTGATCCCGCGCGGGCAGAGTCGATCACTCCGCTTTTGCCCAAGGGGGCCAGCCTGTTGACGATGGATACTGAAGGTGGGGGCACCCTGACCGACCGCGCCACAGCAGCCGCACCCGATCAGCCCCCCCTGCCCTGTGGCCCCGATGATCTGGCCGCGATCCTCTATACCTCTGGGACCACGGGCCGGTCCAAGGGCGCGATGCTGACCCACGACAACCTGTTGTCCAACGCCCACGCGTTGGTCGACCTTTGGCGCTTTACGGACAAGGACGTGCTACTGCACGCGCTGCCGATCTTTCACACCCACGGGCTGTTTGTGGCGATCAATGTCTCTGCCTTGTCAGGGGCTGCGATGCTGTTCCATCCCGGCTTTCAGCTGGACGCGGTTCTGGCGGACTTGCCCCGCGCCACGGTGCTGATGGGGGTGCCGACCTTTTACACCCGGCTGCTAGGCGACGCCCGGTTCACCGGCGATCTGGTCGGGCACATGCGGCTGTTCGTCTCCGGTTCTGCCCCGCTGCTGGCCGAAACCCATGAGCAGTTCGAAACTCGCACCGGCCACCGCATCCTTGAACGCTATGGTATGACCGAAACCAATATGAACGTCTCCAACCCCTATGACGCTGAACGTCGCGCCGGGACCGTCGGGTTTCCGCTGCCGGGGGTCGAATTGCGCATCACCAATCCGCAGACCGGAGAGATCCTGCCCGACGGTGAGATCGGCATGATAGAGGTGCGCGGGCCGAACGTATTCAAAGGCTACTGGCGGATGCCGGAAAAGACGGCAGAGGAATTGCGCGACACTGGCTTCTTCATCACCGGCGACCTCGGCCAGATCGACAAGGACGGCTATGTCGCTATCGTTGGTCGGCAAAAGGACCTGATCATCTCGGGCGGCTACAACATTTATCCCAAAGAGATTGAGGTGCTGCTGGACGCCCTGCCAGGCGTCGCGGAATCCGCTGTTGTCGGTGTGCCGGATGCGGATTTCGGCGAGGCGGTGATTGCCGCCATAGTCCCCTCACCCGGTACCACCCCCGACCCCGACGCGCTGCTAGAGGCCCTGCGCCCGCAACTAGCCCGGTTCAAACACCCTCGCGCCATCCACCTGCTGAAGGAACTGCCGCGCAACACCATGGGCAAGGTCCAGAAAAACCTGCTGCGCGACCAATTCTCCGCGCAGATAGCCTGAACGGTCCAATTCTCAGGGCCACTCCGGCACACCGGGCCCTTCGTCCACCGTGGGCCCCGTGTCCACGAACGCGGGGCCGCGTGGGAAAAGACGCTACTTTGCGTCTTCTTTTACAGGGGTTTCGGCCTCGATCACTTCGGCATCTTCCGGCTCGGACACTGGCGGCTTGGCCGCTGTCGGGGCGGCGGTTGCGGGCATGTCGGGACCGACGTCGATCACCTCGGGGGTGTCTCCGACCTCGTCAGACTTGTCCTCCAGCGCGCTGCCGATGATCAGCGGCAGCATGTTGGCCCCTGCGGGCAGCACCACTTCGGATTGCGGCGGTGTGGTCCAGCTGAGCGTGTCAAAGGCCGAGCAGTTGGAACAGATCGGTGCCCAGTCCGCGTGGATGGCGTTACACTTGTCACAGACCCATTGCGGACCGCGCGACGCGGTCAATGCCTTGGCCAGCCAGCCGCGGATCACCGCGTCCTTGGCGCCTTCGCCCTTTTCGATGGCTGCCATGATCGCCAGCACGCGGGCGTCCGCGTCCTTTTCGACCAGATCGCCCAGCGCGCGACGCGCCTCGGGGAAATTCTCAGCGGTCAGGTTCAGTTCGGCCTTGAGCAGTTTGGTCTCACGGTGGTCGGGCTGAATTCGGGTGAGCTGGACAAACCGCTGAACCCGCTCGTCCGGGGTCTCATTCGGTTCGATCGCGGCAAAGGCGGCGGCAAGGTCGGGATGAGGATGCGATTCCCAGGCCTTTTTGATCACCTTCATCGCGTTACGCTTGCGCCCCTGATCGATATAGGCGCGCGCGGCCAATGCCGCAGCGGGGATCAGATCGGGAGAGGCGCGGTTGGCCTCGATCGCGGCCTCGGCGGCCTTACCGCTGGCCTCCGGATCGTCGATCTCTGTCGCCGAAGACAGCGCCAGAACAGCATCGCGGCGGCGATAGACATCGCGCGGCAGCGCGCCGTGTTTCAGCTTGGCCGCCAAAGTTTTACGCGCGCCGGACCAGTCGTGCTTTTCCGCCTGCAACTGCAACAACGTGTCCTGCACTTCGGTGTGTTTGGGCTTGATGGCAAAGGCGCGTTCGGCCAATTGCAGCGCCGTATCGGTGTCGCCGCTGGCCAGCTTTTGCTTCATGATGCCGCGAATGCCGACAAACCGCGTGCTGTCATTTTTCAGCAGGCGTTTGTAGACCTCTTCGGCCTTGCGGTTGTCGCCGACCATTTCCGCCGCCTGCGCGGTGATCAGATCGGTCAACTCTGGCTTGTGCAGGTATTTTTCCGCCTTGGTGGCCTTGGCAATCGCCAGACGCCCCTCACCGGAAGACAGTGCCATCATGCCCTCGGACAAGGCCTGAAAGCCTTTGCGCTCCCGGTTGCGGTCGAAATAGCGGCTGAGTGCGGTGTCATCGCCGTTAATGAACTTCAGTGTGGCGATCACCAGTCCGAACAGCTTGAAGAACAGCCAGACGACAAAGACAAGGACAACGGCAGCTATCACCGATTGCAGCGGGCCAAGGGTGAATTCCATCCCCGCGACGGTGACCTGAATCCCCCCCGAGCTTTCCAGCAGATAGCCAGCGCCAAGGGCCAGGGCCGCGACCAGCGCGACGAACACAACGATCTTGATTAGTGACCAAAGCATGGTTCCGACCCTTATTCCTGGTTCAGTGTCTGGGTGAGATCGGCAGTGGCGGCGAGGGCATCGCGCCGCAACCGGGCCATCGCCACCCAGTCCGACATTTCATTCTGTGCCGCCTCCGGCAGCATCTCGACCTCGGTCAAGACAGTATTCAGATCGCCATTGCGCAGCGCCGCTTCGGCGCGCGATAGGACCGCATCGGGATCGCTGCCTTCGCGGGGCGTGACAGAGCGCGCGCCAAGCTGGTTGCGCAGAAAGCCCCCGACACCCCCCGCATCCGGGGCGTCGACAGCGTTGGCGCGGGCCACTGCCAGTGCGTCACGCGCCGCGTCGGGAAAGCTGGAAATCAGGGCAGACGCCGTGGGCAGGCCGTCCTGTGCTCCCTCAACCAGTGGTCCCGGCACGTCCACGCCATTTGCCGTCAACACAGCCAGCGGTTCGGCATAGGGCTGACCGTCACGGGCGCGGGTGGTGAGATCGGCAAGAGCGACGCGGCTGGCGGCAAGGGTGGCGCGAGTTTCGGCGCTTTGCTCGGACGCGCGGGCGCGTTCTGCCATTGCCTCGATTTCCTTGCGTGCCGCCTCCATCGTGGCCAGTTGATCGGCCTGCGCGGCGGCGATGGCGGCCTTTTGGGCTGCAACATCAGCCTTGAGCGTCTCCAGCTCGCGTTCATAGGCTGCAACGGTGTCCGGCGACACGGCATCGACCAGCGGTTGTTTCTCGATCGACGTTAGCCGGATGTCCAAAGCCGTAGCCTTGTCGCTGAGGCCGGTCAGCTTGGTGTCCAGCGCCGCAAGCGACGTCTGAAGCTCGCCAAGCCCACCCTCCAGCGCGGTGACAGAGGTGCCAAGCGGGGCAAGGTCGATCTTGCCCAGTGCCTCATCCGTGGTTGTCGCCCGATTGGTCAGCGTTTCGATCTGCTCGCCCTGCGACAGCAACGCAGCGCGGGTTTCCGAGACAAAGGGATCCTCGATCTCATCTGCGCCGCCCATGAAGGGCAGATCAGGATAGCTGCCCGCGACAAAGCCCAGCCCGGCGGCGACGACACCGCCCAGCACCATCGGCATGAAACCGCCTTTGCGGTCTACCACCGTTTCCCGGACCACCTGCGGCGCGGCAGCGGCCATCATCGGGTCGGTGTCAATCTCGGGCGCGGCGGCATCGGCCACCAACGTGTCCTCATAGGGGGCCGCATCCAGAAAGTCGTCCCCGATACTTACGGGATCGCTGTCTGCCGGGTCGCCGGTTTCCAACATCGGTTCCGCGACGGTGTCGTCGCCATCCTGTGCCCGAAAGGTATCTTCAACAACATCCGTCGGCGCATCCGTCAGGCTGTCGTTGCCGTCGACACCTGGCAGGGAGTCCGTTGTTTCCGGCGCGTCAGGTGTCAGCGCATCCGCCTCAGGCGGGCTGTCTTTTGCCGCACCCTTGTCGGCGGGCTTATCCTTGATCGACTTCGCCACTTGATCAGTTCCCCTCGCATACCAACGGTCCACATAGGTCGACCGGCTTAAAAATCACCTGCCTCTGCCCGTTTGAGGAGGTCCAGGACGACTTCTCTCATTGCCACCGACTCGGGCCGCGCAGCCACTTTCAGGTCCTGTTTATGCAGCGACCCGAGCGCGTTGACCACAGCTTCGCTCATGGCCGCGACAAGAAGAGGCGCTTGTGCGCGTTCCTGCGCCAGCAATTCAGCCGTTCGCGGGGAAAAGACCGGCACAATCACGGGGGCCGGTCCCATCAGCGCGGCGCGCGCCTCTGCGGACAGGGGCTGTGCCGGTTGGTCGTAGATCACGTCAGACTCGCAGGTCAGGCCAGCCATGGTCAGGCGTGCCGCCACATCGCCGCGTGTGTGCCGCCCGTGCAGATGCAACAACGGCACGGCCGGGCTGTGGGCGATCAGCCAGTTGATCAGGTCATCCGCCGCGCCGCCTGCGCTATGGGCACGCATCCCCGCCGCCTCGGACGCCCGCGCAGTGGTATCTCCAACGGTATAAACGGGCAGATCGCGCCGACCGCCCTGCGCCAACCAAACCGCGACCCCATTGGCAGAGGTAAAGATCAGTCCGCCTGCCGCCGAGGCATCCGGCAGCGATCCCGTCGCCTCAATCCGGAAAAGCGGCGAGATCACGGTGTCAAACCGCAGCCCAAAGTCCCCGCATTGTTCCGCAAACCGGGCCGAGGCTGCCTCTGGCCGGGTCAGGAGGAGAATGGGCAGCGGTCTGTTCAACGGTCCGGGCATCGGGCCTCCGGGATTGTGGCGCGCGCCGGGTGGTGCTACCTGCAGGCGCCATGCAACGCAACGGGAACCGCCGATGTCCGCTCCCCTGATCCTGGGTCTAGAAAGCAGCTGCGACGACAGCGCCGCCGCCCTGCTGCGCGGGCGTGAGGTCTTGGCCTCTGTCGTAAAAGGGCAGGCCGACCTGCATGCAGGATTTGGCGGCGTTGTTCCAGAGATCGCCGCCCGCGCCCATGCCGAGCGGCTGGACCTGTGCGTCGAAGAGGCACTGGCTGAGGCCGGGGTGACATTACGCAACGTCGATGCCATCGCGGTGACGTCCGGTCCGGGTCTTATCGGGGGGGTGCTGTCGGGGGTGATGCTGGCCAAAGGGCTGGCCACCGGATTGGGGGTGCCATTGGTGGGGGTGAACCACCTGGCAGGACATGCGCTGACGCCGCGCCTGACCGATGATCTGGCCTATCCCTACTTGATGCTGCTGGTCTCTGGCGGGCATTGCCAGTTCCTGATCGTGCGCGGGGCGGATGATTTCACCCGCCTTGGCGGCACCATCGACGACGCGCCGGGTGAGGCATTCGACAAGACCGCGCGCCTGCTTGGCCTGCCGCAACCGGGCGGGCCATCGGTTGAGACCACAGCGCGAGAGGGCGATGATAAACGGTTCCGCTTTCCGCGCCCGCTGCTGGACCGTCCCGGTTGTGACCTGTCCTTTTCGGGGCTGAAGACCGCGTTGTTGCGGCAGCGTGATCAGTTGATCGCGGAACAGGGCGGGTTGCGCCGTCAGGACGTGGCCGACCTGTGCGCCGGATTTCAGGCCGCTGTGCGCGATGTGCTCGCGCTCAAGGCGCGGCGCGCCATTGCCGCCTATCTGGAAGAGGCCCCCGCAGAACCCGCGCTGGCCGTCGCCGGGGGCGTCGCCGCAAACCAGACACTGCGCGACGCGCTGCAAACCGTTTGCTCCGAAACCGGCCTGCGATTCACTGCCCCCCCGCTGAGCCTGTGTACCGACAACGCCGCGATGATCGCCTATGCGGGTGGCGCGTTGCTGGCATCCGGTGTGACCCACGACATGACCCTTTCCGCACGCCCGCGCTGGCCGCTGGACAAACAGGCCGCGCCGCTGGTCGGATCGGGCAAGAAAGGCGCCAAGGCATGAGCGTCGCGGTCCTTGGCGCGGGGGCCTTTGGCACCGCTCTGGCGGTGGCGCTGGGACGCAAGGAGCCGGTGACGTTGTGGGCACGAGATGTGAGGGCGATGCAGGATTCGCGCCAAAGCCCGCGTCTGCCCGGCGTCACCCTGCCCGACAGCGTGACGATCACCGACGATCTGGGGCAGGCGGCGGCCTGCGGCACACTTCTGCTGTCGGTCCCGATGCAACAACTCTCACGCCTGCTGGACCAGATCATGACACCGACGCGGGGCCACGCGCTGGTTGCCTGTTGCAAGGGCATCGACCTGACCGAGGGCGTCGGCCCATCGGCGTTGATAACCCGGCACCAACCGGACGCGACCCCCGCCGTTTTGACCGGCCCCAGCTTTGCCGCCGATATCGCGCGCGGGTTGCCGACGGCACTGACGCTGGCCTGCAGTGATGAGGCCACGGGGCGGGCGGTGCAGGCGCAACTGTCGACGCCGGTTCTGCGACTGTATCGCAGCGACGACATGATCGGTGCGGAATTGGGCGGCGCGTTGAAGAACGTGATCGCCATTGCCTGCGGCGCCTGCATCGGTGCCGGATTGGGCGACAGTGCTCGTGCCGCGCTGATGACGCGCGGCTTTGCCGAAATGGTGCGGCTGGCGGCGGCATTGGGCGCGCAGGCGGATACCCTGTCCGGCCTGTCCGGCCTTGGCGATCTGACGCTGACCTGCACCTCTGACCTGTCGCGCAACTATCGCTTTGGCCTGTCACTGGGACGCGGCGAACCGTTCGACCCCGCTGTAACCGTCGAAGGCGCCGCCACCGCGCAGGCCGCCGCACAACTGGCCTTGGATCACGCAATTCCACTGCCCGTCTGCACCGCCGTCTCTGACCTGACCCAAGGCCGCTTGACCGTGCGCCAAGCGATGAACACCCTGCTTTCCAGACCTCTGAAGGATGAATGACATGCTGATTGCCCTCATTGCCCACGACAAACCCGGTGCCCTGCAAATCCGCAAGGACACCCGCGACGCGCATCTTGAATACCTCAAGGCCACCAATGTCTCGCAGGCAGGGCCGCTGCTGGACAATGAGGGCGGCATGATCGGGTCTTTGATCGTCCTCGACGTGGCCGACATGGCGGCGGCAAAGGAATGGGCGGCCAATGACCCCTACGCCAAGGCCGGTCTGTTCGAAAACGTCACGCTGACCGCGTGGAAAAAGGTGATCTGATGCGCTACTGGCTGTTCAAGTCCGAGCCGTCGACCTGGTCCTGGAACGACCAGCGCACCAAGGGCGACGCGGGTGAGGAATGGGACGGGGTGCGGAACTATCAGGCGCGCAATTTCATGCGCGAGATGGCAGTGGGCGACCGGGGCTTTTTCTACCATTCGCAAAAGGAAAAAGCGATTGTTGGCACCGTCGAGGTGATCGCCGAGGCTCATCCCGACAGCAGCACCGATGATGAGCGGTGGGAATGCGTGGACATCAAGGCGCTGGACACCGCGCCGACCCCGGTCACTCTGGATGAGATCAAGGCCAACCCGCGACTGGCAGAAATGGTGCTGATCAAAAACTCACGCCTGTCGGTTCAGCCGGTGACGGATGCGGAATGGGCTGTGATCTGCGGTCTGGCCGGGTTGACCGACTGACTTCTGTCGCCTCCCCAAAGGAAGGGACAGCCGTTCAGATCTGTTGAAGGGTTCGCAGATTTCACGCAAAGTGGGTCAGGTCGCGCAGCACGCGGGGTCAGCTGTCTTGTCTGACCCGACAGCGGTGTCCGGGGCCTGATGCAACCGGAAACCGGAGCCCCGAGACATGTTGGAAATCGTAAACGTTTTGGTCGCCGCCCTTGTCGCCTTTGGCTTGGGCGCTGTCTGGTACATGGCGTTAGCAAACCCGTGGAAAGCCGCGTCAGGCGTCAAATGTGACGCGGACGGCAATCCCGAAGGCGGTCAAAGCCCGATGCTGTTCGGGTTCACATTTGTCATGCAACTGGTCGTTGCCGGCATGATGCGGCATGTCTTTGCCTCCAGCGGGATCGACTCCGTCGGCAGCGGATTGTTGTCGGGCGCAGGCATCGGCCTGTTTTTCATCGCGCCGTGGGTTGCGATCAACAATGCCTACGGGATGCGTCCTCCAATGCTGACGATAATCGACGGCGGATACGCGGTGCTGGCCTGCGCAATGATGGGGGTTGTGCTGACACTGTTTTGAAAAGCGCAGCGATCCAAACAAAAAATGGAGGGTTCCAGCCAAGCCAGAACCCTCCGCTCACCCACGTGCTCCCTACGCACCACACGTGTAACGAAATCTACGGTTCCGGCCTTTCTGGCCAGTCGAGTTCAATCTACGGCCCGGACCGCCGCGACGCAAATCCATTGTTCCAGCAATTTCACTCAATTGCCGCTGACCGATCGTGCCAGCGCGGACGAGAAACGAAAAAGACCCCCGCCGCGCGGGGGTCTTGGTCACGCCACATCGGCGATCAAGCGTAAACGGATTCCTTGCCGAAATGCTTGGTCAGCATGTAGTAGATCACAGCGCGGTATTTGTTGCGCTCAGACTTGCCATAGGTTTCCACCGCTTTGTTGATGGCTTCCATCAGCTCTGGACCGTCTGCAAGGCCCAGTTTCTTCACCAGAAAGTTGTCTTTGACCGTTTCCAGTTCCTGCTCCTGCGAGGAGGCGACAGTGGACGCATCCGCGTTGTAGATGGCCGGACCGCAGCCGATTGTCACCTTGGTCAAAAGCGCCATGTCCGGGTCCATCCCGCACTTGGTCTTCAGATCCTCGGCATATTTGGCGATCAGTTCGTCGCGTTTTCCCATGTTCACTCCCTCGTATCAGGCGCTGCCCATGTCGCGCGCCGTCTTTGCTATTGTCGCAGCCAATGTGGCCATGCGGGTGCATCGTGACCGCACAAACATGCCATTGGCAAGGGAAATGGGCAGCGATCATTCCCCGTATCGCGCCGCTGCACCAGAACCACCCTCCAAGAGATTGTCCACGGTATGACCCGAACCCGCAACTTTGGGGTCGCGAAGACAGTCGAATTATCGGATGGTTGCCGCGAAGGGGACAGCGCAAGAGATGTCGCTGTAGGCGGGCCGCTTTTGGCGCATGGGCCCGCGCGCCTTGACCCGCAAAGACACAAAAGGGGACACAGATGACCGAAACCCGTACCGTCAGTTTTACCCAGATGAAGGACGGCACAAGAGAAGACTACGAACTTCTCGAACAGCTGGAAAAACCCTATCTGGCCCTGACCCCCGACCGGGTTCTGGACGAATTGCGCCGTCAGGACGAGGTGACGCTAGAGGGTTACCGGATTACCCGGCTGACCCACGGCCTGCAATCCGCAACCCGGGCAGAGCGTGACGGCGCGGACATCGACTGGATTGTCGGCGCATTGCTGCATGATGTTGGCGACGGGCTGGCACCTCAGAACCATGACCGCTTTTCCGCCGAGGTCATCCGTCCCTTTGTGCGCTGGGACGTGGCATGGGTGGTGGAACACCACGGAATTTTCCAGAGCTTCTACTACGGCCACCACTACGGCTGGGACCGCGATGCGCGCGACAGATTCCGGGATCACCCCTGTTTCGACAGTTGTGCTGCCTTTTGTGAACGCTGGGATCAGTCGAGTTTCGACCCGGACTATGACACCCGTCCGCTGGCACACTTTGAGCCGATGGTGCGACAGGTGTTTGCGCGCAAAGCCTATGACCCCGAGGTGGTGCGCGAAGGATATTTGTCAAAACTGTCAGAGTAGGCGCGACACGGTTCGGCTATCCGGCCACAGAATGACCATCGCAGATCAAAGCGGCTTGAAGCCCGGGGCGCAGGGTGCGACTGTCCGGCCAACGCAAGTAGCCGATTGGCCTGACATGACACGACGCCCGTTTTTGATAACAAGCCCCCTTGTCCTTCTGGCGCTTGCCGCCTGTGAGCCGGTGCCCGGTGCCGATGGCACAGGTCGGCCCACCTCGGCCGCGCCCGAAGCCGTAGCCGCCATTGCAGCGTCCTATCAGGATCTGGACAATGTGCGACTCCGGTCTGAAGACGGCTGTTACTGGTACACCCATCGCGGTCCCGTCGAGACGACGGAATTGCCGCTGCGCACCAGCGCGGGCAACCCGATCTGCACCCGGCCCCAATCCTGAGGCTTTAAGCCTCAGGCCAGCGGGCTGCCGTCTGTCGGGTACAGATAGGCGGTCACGCCAGTGTCGACCTGATCATACAGATAGTTGATGTGCGGCATGACCATGCGCACACAACCTGAACTGGCCCGCGTCCCGATAGAGCGCGGTGCTGGCGTGCCGTGAATGCGCAGATAGGTGTCCCGGTTGCCCCTGTAGAGGTACAAGGCGCGCGACCCCAAAGCATTGCTCGGCCCCGGAGGCATGCCGCCTGCCCATTCGGCGTATTTCCCAGGTTCTCGCTTAATCATGGCGGGGGTAGGGGTCCAACGCGGCCACTTTGACTTGCGCTTGATCGTGTAGACGCCCGGCGCGTACAGGCCGTCACGTCCGATGGCGACGCCATAACGCATTGCCGTTCCGTTGTCCTGAATGTGGTACAAATACCGCGCAACCGCATCGACGTGGACGTCGCCCGGTTTCAGACCCGGGTTGGCCGTGACCTGCCGCGGCAGGTATCGCGGATGCAGTCCCCATGGATTTGTCGTCTGCAGGTCAAAGCCGGGCGGCGT
This sequence comes from Antarctobacter heliothermus, assembly GCF_002237555.1. NCBI lineage: Bacteria > Pseudomonadati > Pseudomonadota > Alphaproteobacteria > Rhodobacterales > Roseobacteraceae > Antarctobacter > Antarctobacter heliothermus. Next base: position 1,012,731 of record NZ_CP022540.1, read on the forward strand.
CACCTGTGCATCCCACGCGGTCCAGTCACCCGGCGCAGCACTGGCAGGGCGGACAATCGCCGGCACGGCAAGCGCGGCGGCAGAGGCTATAAACAGGCGTCTGGTAAACATTCGGAACCTTTCTTGCGATGGAAGCATGACGACAACGGTTCTTGTCATCGCGCCGTTCCATGAACGCACCTATCAAAACGACAAACTGGCCCGATCCTCAAACCGGTTTTGCGGATTTCAAGAAATCTTTTTGCAGCCTGTGCATAATTGCCCCTGAAACAGGACAACCGCCAGCCTGTCGGCCAGCGGTTGCCGGGGCGCCGGTTGGCGCAATGTGTCAGTAGCGGTAGTGCTCAGGCTTGAACGGGCCCTCGGGTTTGACGCCGATATAGCTTGCCTGCTCTTCGGTCAGCGCGCTCAACTTGACGCCGATGCGGTCCAGATGCAGACGCGCGACCTTTTCATCCAGATGCTTGGGCAGGATGTAGACCTCGTTCTTGTAGTTGTCGCCGTTCTTATACAGCTCGATCTGCGCCAGAACCTGGTTGGTGAAGGACGCCGACATCACGAAGGACGGGTGGCCGGTGGCGTTGCCGAGGTTCAGCAGACGGCCTTCGGACAGCAGGATGATGCGATGCCCGTTCGGCATCTCGATCATGTCCACCTGTTCCTTGATGTTGGTCCACTTGTGGTTCTTCAGCGCGGCAACCTGGATCTCATTGTCGAAGTGGCCGATGTTGCCGACGATGGCCATGTCCTTCATCTCGCGCATATGCTCGATGCGGATCACGTCCTTGTTGCCGGTGGTGGTGACAAAGATGTCAGCCGTGGCAACCACGTCTTCCAGCGGGGCAACCTGGAAACCGTCCATCGCTGCCTGCAGGGCGCAGATCGGATCGATCTCGGTCACGATCACGCGGGCGCCCGCGCCTTTCAGCGACGCGGCAGAGCCTTTGCCCACATCACCGTAACCGCAGACCACGGCAACCTTGCCGGCCATCATGGTATCGGTGGCGCGGCGGATGCCGTCGACCAGCGATTCCTTACAACCGTATTTGTTGTCGAACTTCGACTTGGTGACAGAGTCGTTCACGTTGATCGCCGGGAACGGCAGGAGGCCGTCGCGCACCAGTTGGTACAGGCGGTTCACACCGGTCGTGGTTTCCTCGGACACGCCCATGATCTGGTCGCGGGTCTTGGTGAACCAACCGGGGCTTGCCGCCATGCGCTTGGCGATCTGCTTCTTGATGACTTCCTCTTCTTCCGAGGTCGGCACGGCGATGACATTTTCGCCCGCTTCGGCGCGCGCGCCCAGCAGGACGTACAGCGTGGCGTCGCCACCATCGTCGAGGATCATGTTGGGGCCGTCTTCGAACATGAAGGATTTGTCGAGGTAGTCCCAATGCTCTTCCAGCGTCTGGCCCTTGATCGCGAAGACCGGAACACCAGCAGCGGCGATGGCCGACGCAGCGTGGTCCTGCGTGGAGAAAATGTTGCACGACGCCCAGCGCACGTCGGCGCCAAGGGCTGTCAGCGTCTCGATCAGCACGGCCGTCTGGATTGTCATGTGCAGCGAACCGACAATACGGGCACCCTTAAGCGGTTGTTCCGCACCATATTCGGCACGCAGGGCCATCAGGCCCGGCATTTCAGTCTCGGCGATATCGAGCTCTTTGCGCCCGAAGTCGGCTAGCGAAATGTCCTTAACAATATAGTCGGTCGTCATGTCGTTATGCTCCTGATGCCGCCTGTGCGGGATGAGACCCCGTACCAAAGCGGGCTATGATTGACAACAAGAGGGGATGTCATATTGAGAACGCGGTTTCTGGCAGGGATGACGGCTGATGGAATTTGACTACCGAATTTGCGTGAACGAATACGGTTTCTATTGCGTGCCTGACGCCTATGCAAAACGCGAGATTCCCAAAATCCTCGCACAGGGCGGGGTTTACGAACCAAATACACTGGCCTTGCTGGCACGGAGGGCTCAGGGCGGCGACATCGTGACCGGCGGCGCCTTTATCGGCGACTTTTTTCCGGCGCTGGCGCGGGCCGTGGTCCCCGGGTCCAGAGTGGTTAGCTTTGAGCCGAATCCGCTCAGCTTTGCCGCCGCGCAGCGCACTATTGAGCTAAATGGCTTGACCAACGTCGCGCTCGCCCCCGTCGCGGTTGGAGAAACGTCCGGCACCCTGCACCTGCAACTGGCCCGTGAGGGTGGCAGCGCCACGGCGGCGCGCGCCAAGATCGTCGAAACAGACGACGAGGGCGAAACCGTTCCGGTTGAGGTTGTAACACTTGATGCCCTCTGCCCGTCGGATCGAATCGTTTCAATCCTGCATCTGGATGTCGAAGGCCATGAAAAGCCCGCCTTGCTGGGTGCGCGGCGGATGATCGAACAAAACGCCCCGATGATCGTGCTGGAGGCGGACCGCCCCTGGCAGCGTGGCATGTATGCCGAATTCCTGGCCGAACATTTTCCCGCCCAGCGCTATGCCTTATGTGGCGGGATGGAACGCAATGTCTTTTTCGTTGCGCAAGGCTGAGGCAGACCATGGCCCGCACACCCCGCGCCTGGCAAAGGATGCTATCGGGCCGCAGGCTGGACCTGCTGGACCCGACGCCGGTCGACATCGAGATAGAGGACATTGCCCACGGCCTTGCCTTTGTCGCCCGCTGGAATGGCCAAACTCGCGGCGACTATGCCTATACCGTTGCCGAACATTCGCTATTGGTCGAGGTGATCTTTGGTCGGCTTTGCCCGCAGGCGAGACCCGCCGAACGCCTGACCGCACTGCTCCACGATGCTCCGGAATATGTGATTGGCGACATGATTTCGCCGGTCAAGGCGGCGGTCGGGCCCAACTATGATGAGTTGGACAAACGGCTGGCTGCCGCGGTGCACATCCGGTTTGGCCTTCCCGCTGCAACGCCGCAACGGCTGAAAAAGCAGATCAAAAAAGCCGACCGTATAAGCGCCTGGATGGAGGCGACGCAGATCGCCGGATTCACCCGCACCGAAGCGGACAGGTTCTTTGGCGCGCCGGATCTGGACATGATCGCCGACCTGCGCATTCATCTGCGCCCGCCGGTCAAGGTGCGCGCAGATTTCACCGCCCGCCACGCCCGTCTGTTGCAGGAGATGCCGTGATGCAGATTTCTGTCCGCACCGCAGGTCCGCTTGACTGCCGTCCGATGGCGGAGTTGCTGAACGAGATCATTGCCGAAGGCGGGACAACGGCGATCACTGATCCGCTCATGACCAATGACTTGCGGGACTGGATGGCCCGCGCCCAAGACCGTTCCGCATGGCATTTGGCCGAGGATGAAACCGGCTTGGTTCTGGGATTCCAATGGATCGAACCGGCGGAATACCTGCCGGACGATGCTGCGGAAATCGCCACATTTGCCCGTCAGGGGCACAGCGGGCTTGGCATCGGATCGATGCTGTTTCGCGCCACGGAACAGGCCGCTCGGGCATTGGGATATCGCTGGATCAACGCCAATATCCGCGCCGATAATACCGGCGGACTTGCCTATTACCAGAGCCGGGGGTTCGAGGACTATGGCCGCAAGTCCGGCGTACCGCTTGGCGATGGGCAGGTCGTGGACAAGATCCTAAAACGCTACGATCTCTGACGGGGCATCAAGGCGACGCGCCGGCCTCTGGGCATGACGGGAAGCGCGGCGCGAAATGCTGCCGCGATCTGAAGCAGAACCAACAACACCTTGGCCCGTGCAGCGGACCGCCGGATCATCCTGCGGTCGCGCAACATAGCGCAGGCTGCTATTTCATTTGCGAAATCACGGCTGATCGGACGACCGGACGCATGAAACCGACGCATCCCCCGAGCCACATCTTCTGTTAACAAAAGCATCACTTTCTCCAGACGGGTTATAAATCTCACAGCACAAATACCTTGCTATGAACGCCAACCCGAGTCAGGAAAATACACCGACATGATAGCTAGGATTAATGATTATGGACCTCGACTGGCGTCATCTTCCGCCCCTGTCTGCGCTTCGCGCGTTTGAGGCGACAGCGCGACTGTCCGGATTCTCTGCCGCCGCACGGGCGCTGAATGTCACCCCGGCAGCGGTGGCCCAACAGGTGCGGGCACTGGAATCGGATATGGGTGTAAAACTCGTTCGCCGCGAGGGGCGCGGGATTATTCTGACCGACGCCGGACACCATCTGGCCGCCCCCCTGCGAGAGGCTTTTGCCATGGTCGCCAACGGGATCGAGGACGTCCGCCAGCGCGAAGCCACCCGGGGCATCCGCGCGACGACAACCACGTTTATCGTCGATGCCGTCATCCTGCCCAAACTGTCGGACTTCTGGCGCGCACATCCCGATATTCAGGTGTCCTTTGTGCCCGGGGCCTGTCTGTCACCCGTGGATTTTGACGGATTTGATCTGGGCATCCGGGTCGGCGCGCCCACCGATTGGCCCGCGTTTCAGTGCGAACCGCTGCTGGAATGTGACACCATCTTTGTCGCCGCGCCTGAACTGGCGGCCTCTGGGACTCCGCAAGGCATACCGTGGATACTGGGTCCGCACGAACCGTTCGATGAGGTCTGTCTGGCCGCTGCCGGGCTTGATGTCAGCCAGATCACGCGGCGGGACATAGGCGAACGGTCGCTGGAGATTGAGGCGGCCAAGCGCGGCATCGGCGCAATTGTCGCCACCGAAATAGTCGTTCGGCGCGAATTGGCGGATGGATCACTGGTTCAACTGAACCTGGAATGCGCCCGTCGAAACACCTATCAGGTGATCCTGCCCAACGGCCCTATTCGCCCTGCGGTCCGACTGTTTGTCGACTGGCTCAGGCAAACTCTGGCGCAACCGCCTGCCACTTAGCGCGGCGAGCGTTTCGCCAGAATGCGCTGCAACGTCCGACGGTGCATGTTCAACCGCCGCGCCGTTTCCGACACGTTGCGATCACACAACTCATACACACGCTGGATATGTTCCCACCGCACGCGATCCGCGCTCATCGGGTTTTCCGGCGGTGGCGGCAGATCATCCCCCTTGGCCAGCAGCGCGTTTGTGATGTCGTTCGCATCGGCAGGTTTGGACAAGTAATCCGTCGCGCCAATCTTGACCGCAGCAACGGCTGTGGCAATCGCGCCGTACCCCGTCAGGACAACCACCCGGCAATCCGGCCGCTTGTCACGCAACACCTCGACCACGTCGAGCCCGTTGCCATCCTCTAGCCGAAGATCGCACACCGCGTAGGCGGGCGGACGCGCGGTCGCAATGGCGGTTCCGGCAGCAACTGAACCGGCCATCTCGACCTCAAAGCCGCGCTTTTCCATAGCTTTGGCAAGTCGTCTCAGGAAAGGCTCGTCGTCATCTACCAGGAGAAGCGACCTGTCATCCCCAAGGTCTTCGATGCTGCGTTCCGCCAAGCGCTTTCCTCCCCGCAAACGGTGCGTGAGATCGAGTATTAGCCGCGCAAACCGCGCTGGTCAAACGCATCTGTCCCCGTCAAGAGGCGTCGATATAGCAGGCGACCCGATCGGCCATTTCCTCTGGGGTCACTTCGCGGCGGAAAAAGTCGACAAAGCCCGCTTCCGGCAGCACCAGATAGGTAAATGTCGAGTGGTCGACCAAGTAGTAATCGGGATCGCCGTTTTCCTGTTTGCGGTAGTATGTCCGATAGGCTTGGCTTGCGGCTTTCACCTGTTTAGGTGTCCCGGTGAGGCCGATCATGCGTTCATGAATCAGCTCCGAGAACTCGCCCACGACTTCGGGTGTGTCGCGCTCCGGGTCGATCGATATAAAGACCGGCGTGACGTCGTAGTTGCGCGCATCCAATTCATCCACAGCGTCAGCGTTGCGTGCGACATCAAAGGGGCAGACGTCCGGGCAGAATGTGTATCCGAAATACACAAGGCTGGGCTTTGTGATCACATCTTTGTCGGTCACGGCCTCCCCGGCCTTGTTCAACAGATTGAACGATCCGCCGATTTGTTCACTTCCACCAGCAACCTTGCTGGTGCGACACTGGGCATACGGATCATCCGAGCCGGTGCGCTGGGTTGCGTACCAGACCCCCCCGCTGATGGCGACAAGGGCGGCAAAGGAGGCGATTGCGGCAAGACGCTGCATGACTTTCTATCTCCGGAATGTTTTATGCTTAGCTATCCGTTGAGCGGCGGGGTGCAAGAGGGACGAAAGGGCGCAGATGGCGCAGGAGGACCTGGGACTGATCGGCGACGAACAGCGCAGCAACTGGATTCGCCTCCGGACGATGATCCTTTTGCGATGGTTCGCCGTGATTGGCCAGTTGACTGCGATCACAATTGCGCAACGGCTGTACAACCTGCAGCTGGAGCTGGGCCTGTGTTACCTCGCGGTCGGCGTTTCCGTCGTCGGTAACCTGGTCGCGATCTCTGTTTTTCCCGAAAACAAGCGGCTCAGCGAGACTGAGAACTTCATGATGGTGATGTTCGACTTGCTGCAGCTTTGCTTTCTGCTGTTCCTGACTGGCGGGTTACACAATCCCTTTTCGCTGCTGGTACTGGCCCCGGTGACGGTGTCCGCCGCCGTGCTCAGCCTGCGGTCCACGTTTCTGCTTGGGTTCACCGCCTTCGTGCTGGTGTCTGGCATGGTTTACTATCACCTGCCCCTGCGGACAGATCAGGGATTCATCCTGCGCATCCCTGATATTTTTGTTTATGGTCAATGGGTTGCTATCACAATTGCGCTAATTTTCATCTCTGTTTACTCGCGCCGCATCACACGAGAGATGAACTCGATGTCCGACGCATTGGCCGCAACGCAGATGGCGTTGGCGCGGGCGCAAAAGCTCAATGATCTGGGCGGTGTGGTCGCGGCGGCAGCGCATGAACTGGGCACACCGCTGGCCACGATCAAACTCACCTCGTCGGAACTGGCCGAAGAACTAGATGACCATCCCGAACTGCGGGAAGATGCCTTGCTGATCCGTGAGCAGGCGGACAGATGCCGCGACATTCTCCGGAGTATGGGCCGCGCCGGAAAGGACGACCTGCATATGCGGCAGGCACCCTTGGTCGAGGTGATCCGCGAGGCCGCAGAGCCGCATCAGGACCGCGGTAAAGAAGTGCTGATAGAGGATGGCCCCGGTCCGGGTGGCGAATACACCCAACCGCAGATCCTGCGCCGTCCTGAGGTCATTCACGGGTTGCGCAATCTGGTCCAAAACGCCGTGGATTTCGCCCGCACCCGCGTCTGGATAGAGGCAATGTGGACCGATGACGTGGTCTCTATCCGCATCATCGACGACGGTCGCGGCTTTCCGCAGCATCTGATTGGGCGCATCGGCGACCCGTTCATGCGTCGCCGACGCAGCGAAAGCGACAAGCGCGCAAGGCCAGAATATGAGGGCATGGGGCTTGGTTTGTTCATCGCCAAGACCCTGCTGGAACGCACAGGTGCCGAACTCAGCTTTGCCAACGGGACAGATCCCTACACCACAGCAACGGACCAGACAGAGCGGCGCGGTGCTATCGTCGAAGTGGCGTGGCCACGCAGCAAGATCGTGGCGGAACCGACCAAGCCCGGCACGCCACTGGGTGAGAACCGGCAGATTGAGACATAAACGTGTATTTGACGTGACCCTTGTTCGATTAACCCCAAATTAACCTTATACAACTCACAGTTTCCGGTAGGCTAAAGACAACTGGAAACACGGACAGGACAAGGCGTTGGAGGATTATCTCATTCTGGCAATCGGGGCCGGCACCGCTGCCGCGTTTCTCATTGTTGCCTTGATCTTTGTTGCTTTGCGGCCAAAACGATCGACTCGCATGCACGTCGGTATACCCGAGACCGTTTTGCTGTTTCGCAATGGCGAGGTTGTCGATCATACTCCGGACGCTGCGGAACTGTTCAACCGCACTATCCTTACCGGCATGGGCTGGGACGAAGTGCGTGAGGCGCTTTCACCCGGTTTCCCGGCGCTTCCTGCGGACTTGCCCATCAGCCAGATGATCTGGGCCTCGCCCAATGTCCCGCACGCTGAACTCATTGCCGAACCCTCGGCGAACCGCCTGCATCTACGGTTGCGCTGCACACCTGACGGTGCCGCCAACCTGTTCCGTTCCCGCTGTCAGACCGACGAACACAATCGACTGGTTGAACTGTCGCGCAATGCGCCCGACGCATTGTGGCACACCGACACCAACGGCAACCTGTTGTGGAACAACGATGCGTACGAAGAATTGTGCAGGGACGCAGGAAAAACACCAGAGGATTCCAGCCCGATCGACCTGAAACTGCCGACAACGCGGGTTGAGCGGACGACTCGCGTCAGCGTGAAACCGGACGGCCATCCACAGCGCTGGTACGAAGTGGTTTCCCGGCCTGTTTCGGATGGCTGGATGCACTACGCCACCAGTATTGACAGCCTCGTCAATGCCGAGATGGCGCAACGGAACTTTGTACAGACCCTGACCAAGACTTTTGCCCATCTGCCCATCGGGCTTGCAGTGTTTGACCGCGACCGACAGCTGGTGCTGTTCAATCCCGCGTTGGTCGACCTGACCCACCTTCCGGTTGATTTTCTGTCGGCCAAGCCCAACCTGCTCAGCTTTTTCGATCACATGCGCGAAAACCGCATGATGCCAGAACCCAAGAATTACGCCTCATGGCGCGACAAGCTGTACGATGTGGTCTCTGCCGCCCGCGAAGATCGCTATTGCGAGACGTGGAACCTGCCTTCGGGCCTGACCTACAAAATCACCGGACGCCCGCATCCCGATGGGGCTGTTGCCTTCCTGATCGAGGACATCAGCGCCGAGATTTCCCTGACCCGCCGCTTCCGGTCAGAGCTAGAACTGACCCAATCGGTGCTGGACTGCTTCGAAGATGCCGTTGCCGTGTTTTCGCGCCTCGGCGTGCTGACTTTTTCGAACGCCGCCTACCGGGCGCAATGGGATTGTGACCCGGACAGCGCCTTTGCCGAAATCACCATTGTCGATGCCACAAAAGATTGGCAGCAGGCCTGCGATGCAAGCCCGATCTGGCCCGATCTCCGTGAGTTTGTCCTGACCCTGCGCGACCGCCAAAGTATTGGGGCGGATCTGGTCCTGAAAACCGGCGAACCGATGCGTTGTGCGTTGTGCAGCCGGTGGCCGCCGGTGCGACACTTGTCCGGTTCTCCGCCGTTGCAGCTGTTTCCGGACGTCATCAACTGGAGCAAAAAGAACATCGCGCTGTAGGCTGAACCAGCTTGCAGCGCCGTGCGGCGCTTGTATCCTCCGCGCCATGACGTCCCGCCACATCACACTGACCCTTTCCTCGCCAGAGGCGACCTGCCATTTTGCCCGGCGCATCGGCGCACTGCTGCAATCTGGTGACGTGTTGCTGCTGTCCGGTCAGATCGGGGCCGGCAAGACCCATTTTGCCCGCTGCTTGATCCAGTCGCTGCTTGTGGTCCCCGAGGATGTGCCATCCCCGACCTTTACGCTGGTCCAGACCTATGACACGACCGCCGGTGAACTTTGGCACGCGGATCTGTACCGCCTGACCGGCCCGGACGAGAGCGTGGAACTGGGGCTGACAGAGGCGTTCGAGAGCGCCATTTGCCTCGTCGAATGGCCCGACCGCCTGCAAGATCTTGCGCCCCGCGACGCCCTGAATCTGACCTTTGCCGCCGCGCCAGAGGATGACAGCCGCCTTGCCACGCTGGACTGGCAAACCCCGCGATGGGATGCATTGCGTGCGGAGCAGATCGCATGAACGGATTTCTGACAGCCTGCGGTTGGGGCGATGCCCGCCAAGAACCGCTGGCCGGGGACGCCTCGGCCCGGCGGTACACGCGCCTGCATCTGAAAGGGAAAACTGCGATCCTGATGCAGGACCCCGAGGGCGATGTCCGCCTTTTTGCCCGTCTGGCACAGCATCTGACAGGACTAGACCTCAGCGCGCCCCGCATCCTTACCAAGGATAGCGCAAACGGTCTGCTTTTGATTGAGGATCTCGGCGACGGGCTGCTGGCGCGCCTGGCGCAAACACCGCAGGACGAACATGATCTCTACCTGCTGGCCACTGACGCGCTCATCGCGCTGCACAACGTCCCGCCGCCGCCGCATCTGCCGCTGGCCACGCCGGACCGGATGGCCCAAATGGTGGACCTTGCGTTCTTGCACTACACTCATGCGCCCAATGCGCTGCCGCAGGCGGTCGCGGCCTTTGTCCCGCTGTTGCAGGCTCATGCCCAACCCTGCGACGTCATGGTGCTGCGGGACTATCACGCCGAGAACATCCTGTATCTGCCCGACCGACAGGGGGCCGCCCGCGCCGGACTGCTGGATTTTCAGGACGCGATGCAGGGACACCGGGCCTATGACCTTGTCTCTCTGATCGAGGATGCCCGTCGCGATGTCTCTGCACACACGGCCAAGGCCTGTATCGCGCATTACCTGACCGCCACCGGCCTGCCCACAGACGCCTTTCACGCTTCGCTTGCCGTGCTGGGCGCCCAACGCAACCTGCGTATTCTGGGGGTCTTTGCCCGCCTTGCCTCCAGCCGGGGGAAACCGCATTACATCGACCTGATCCCGCGCGTCTGGGGCCACCTGCAAACCGATCTTGCCCACCCGGTTCTGGCACCTGTCAAACTGATCCTCGACTCCGCCCTGCCCGCGCCCGACGCTGCGCATCTTGAAAGATTGAAAGCCACATGCCCGACGCCGTGATGCTCTTTGCCGCCGGGTTCGGCACCCGCATGGGTGCGTTGACCGCCAACACGCCGAAACCGCTGATCAAGGTGGCGGGCAAGCCGTTACTGGATCACGCACTGGCCCTGACTGACGGCATTCCGACGCGTGTCGTCAACGCGCACTACCTCTCGGACCAGATCGAAGCGCATCTGGCGGGCCGCGACGTGCATGTGTCGACAGAACAGCCAGAGATTCTGGACACAGGCGGCGGTTTGCGCTTTGCCCTGTCAACGCTGGGAACACACCCTGTGTACACTCTGAACGCTGACGCTATCTGGAATGGCCCCAACCCGTTGCACCTGCTGCGCGATGCATGGGACCCGACTCGAATGGACGCGCTGTTGCTTTGTGTGCCGCTGGCCCGTGCGGTCGGACGCAAGACGGGTGGCGACTTTGCCCTGCAACCGGACGGGCAACTGACGCGCAAGGGTGATCTTGTCTATACCGGCGCGCAGATCATCAAGACGGACAGGCTGGCCGACATCGCCAAACCCGCCTTTTCGCTCAATACTGTCTGGAATGCACAGGCCGGGGCGGGCCGCCTGTACGGGCTGACCTATCCCGGTCATTGGTGCGACGTTGGCCATCCCGAAGGCATCGCACTGGCCGAGGAGATGTTGCGTGTTTGAAACCTCTGGCCCCCGTCTCTTTGCGCTGCCTTGCGGTGCGGATTTTGCGACCGAACTGGTCACGGGGCTGCGCGCCCGCATGCAGGACTCCCCACCAGAGGCGATGGCGCAGGCTGAGATCTACGTCAACTCGGACCGCATGGCGCGGCGGCTGCGCGCGGTCTTTGATGCCGGTCCCGCCTGCCTGCTGCCCCGCATCCGGCTTGTCACCGATCTGGCGGATCCGTTCACCCGCGCTGAACTGCCCACGCCCGTTCCATCCCTGCGCCGCCGGTTAGAGCTGACCGGGCTGGTGTCCGGACTGCTGGATCAAGCGCCCGACCTTGCCCCGCGCGCCGCGCTGTTTGATCTGGCCGACAGTCTTGCCACCCTGATGGAAGAGATGCAGGGCGAAAACGTGCCGCCGGAAGCCATCGAAAACCTTGATGTGTCGGACCAATCGGGCCATTGGCAACGCGCACTGACCTTTCTGAAGATCATTCAGCGGTATTTTGAGGCTGACAGCGCGCCCGATGCGCAAAGCTATTCCCGCCTTGCGCTGACCCTGCGCCTGAAACAATGGGAAGAGACCCCACCACAACACCCGATAATCGTCGCCGGCTCTACCGGATCGCGCGGCACCACTGCCGCGTTCATGACCGCGGTTGCACGCCTGCCGCAAGGCGCGGTGGTCCTGCCGGGGTTCGATGCCGATACGCCGACAGATGTCTGGGCGCGGCTGGACAATGCCCTAACGGGCGAGGACCACCCGCAGTTTCGTTTTGCCCGGCTGATGCAGGCGCTGGATCTGACGCCGGGCGATATTCGCAACTGGACCGACACGCCGCCGCCCAGCCCCGCGCGCAACCGCGTGGTGTCGCTGGCCCTGCGGCCCGCGCCGGTCACCCATCAATGGCTGTCCGAGGGGCCGTCCCTGCCCCTGCTGCCGGACGCGATGCAGGACGTCACCTTGCTGGAGGCGACCAGCCAACGGGATGAGGCGTTGGCCATCGCGCTGCGCCTACGGCAGGCGGTTGCGGACGGACAACGCGCCGCCGTTATTTCACCCGACAGGATGTTGACCCGTCGCGTGACCTCGGCTTTGGACCGTTGGAACATCCTGCCGGACGACAGCGGCGGCACGCCCGCGCAACTGACCCCGCCGGGGCGGTTGCTGCGCCATGTGGCGGAACTGTTCGTCAAACCGCTGACCGCCGAAATGCTGCTGACCCTGCTCAAGCATCCGTTGACCCACAGCGGTGCGGATCGCGGGCAACACCTGCTCAACACCCGCGATCTGGAACTGTTCATCCGCCGCAACGGCATGCCCTATCCGCAGCCCGAAACCCTTGCCGCCTGGGGAGAAACGCGCGCGCGCGGCGATTGGGCGTCATGGACCGGGCAACGATTTTGCGGCCACGATCACGCAGGCAAGCGCCCCCTGCCCGATTGGGTCACGTCGCTGCTGGCCCTGACAGAGGCGGTCTGCGCCGGTCCGGGGATCGATGGGTCCGGCGGGCTGTGGAAAGAGGCAGCAGGCCGCAAGCTGCACGGCGTCATGCAGACCCTCAGCCGCGAAGCAGAGTTTGGCGCAGACATGAGCGCCCGCGATTTTGCCGACCTGCTGGGCGCACTGCTGTCCCGCGAAGAGGTCCGCGACCGCGACGCTCCACACCCGAATATCCTGATCTGGGGCACGCTGGAGGCCCGCGTGATGGACGCCGATCTGGTGATCCTTGCCAGCCTCAATGAGGGCAGCTGGCCCGAACTGCCCGGTGCTGATCCGTGGCTAAATCGTCAGATGCGCGCCAAGGCTGGACTTTTGTTGCCCGAACGGCGCATTGGCCTGTCGGCGCATGACTTTCAGCAAGCCGCCGCCGCGCCAGAGGTCTGGCTGACGCGCTCGATGAAATCCGATGAGGCCGAAACAGTGCCCTCGCGCTGGCTGAACCGGCTGATGAACCTGATGCGGGGCCTACCGGATCGCGACGGACCCGCCGCCATCGAGCAGATGCGCGCACGCGGCGCGCATTGGCTGGATTTGGCCCGCGCCTCGGAAACGCCGATCAGCGCGCCACCCGTGTTGCGCCCCTCTCCCGCCCCGCCCACCGAGGCGCGGCCCAAACAGCTGTCGGTCACCGAAATCAAACGCCTCGTCCGTGACCCTTTTGCGATCTATGCAAAGCGGGTTCTGCGGCTGAAACCACTGGATCCGCTGATGCAGGCCCCCGACGCACTGATGCGCGGCATCCTCACCCACAAAGTGCTGGAGGACTTCGTCAAAGCCACACAGATAGAGCCGTTGGACCTGACCCCCGGCAGGCTGCTGGCCTTGGCAGAACAGATCATCGGCGATCCCGATGAGGTCCCCTTTCCCACAACCCGCTCGCTATGGCAGGCCCGCATGGCCCGCATCGCGCCGTGGTTCGTGGAAACCGAGGTAGACCGCCAAGCACACGCCACCCCCAGCCAGTACGAGATCAGGGGAAAGGCCACGATCCCCGCATTGGGATTCACACTGACCGCCACCGCCGACCGGATCGACATAGACGGGCGCGGCGGCGCGCATATCTATGACTACAAGACAGGTGCGGCGCCGTCGGCCAAGGAACAGCGCAGTTTCGACAAACAATTGTTGCTGGAGGCGGCCATGCTGGATGACGGCGGCTTCGCCCCGCTGGAGCCGCCGCATGTGGAGCGCGCGGTGTTCATCTCGCTGCAACCCAGCAACCCCAAGGAAGTGCTTGCCCCGCTGGAGGATGCGCCGCCCGAACAAGTCTGGGCAGAGTTTGTCACGCTGATCACCGCCTATCATGACCCAAACACCGGGTTTACCGCCCGACGCGCCCTGCAAAAAGACAACGATGCAGGCGATTATGACCACCTTGCGCGGTTCGGCGAGTGGGACGTGACCGACACGCCGGTCAAGGAGCTCCTGACATGATGCGCGATGAGGCAACCCAGCGGCAGGTCGATGCTGCAGCGCCATGGCATTCTACATGGTTGGCGGCCAACGCCGGATCGGGCAAGACCCGCGTGCTGACCGACCGGGTGGCGCGGCTGTTGCTGGACGGGGTCGATCCCTCACATATCCTGTGCCTGACCTACACCAAGGCCGCCGCGACAGAGATGCAAAACCGCCTGTTCAAGCGGCTGGGTGCGTGGGCGATGCTGGATGAGGGCGGGCTGCGTGAGGATCTGGAGCGGCTGGGAGTTGAGACGGACCTGTCCGGCGACTACCTGCGTGAGGCGCGCACACTGTTCGCGCGCGCCATCGAAACGCCAGGCGGGTTGCGCATCCAGACGATCCATTCGTTCTGCGCCTCCTTGTTGCGGCGTTTCCCGCTGGAGGCCCGCGTCACCCCGCAATTTCAGGAAATGGAGGACCGCGCCGCAGAGCTGATGCGCGCCGAGGTGCTGGACCGTCTGGCCGAAGGACCGCAGGCCCATTTGTTGCAGGACATCGCGCCCCATATCTCTGGCGATGACGTGGAGAAGCTGACCGCCCAACTGTGCCGCCGCCGCGATGCCTTTGACCCGCCGATGAGCGCGGCGCAGATCAGGCTGGCCTATGGGCTGGGAGAGGATGACAGCGAAGAGACTCTGCTGGGCTCTGTCTTTCTCGGGTCCGAACTGGCGCTGTTTGAGGCGCTGACGCCCTACCTGCGCGACGGCGGCAAGACCGATGGCACGCTGGCCGACCAACTGGCGATGATCGAGGCCCCGGATGCCGCCGGGCTGGACGTGTTGCAAACCGCGCTGCTGACGCAGACCGGCACAATTCGCAAGACGCTGGGCACCAAGAAACCGCGCGCCAACGCCCCCGACCTGTTTGAGGCGCTTGACCAGTTGGCGTCCCGCGTCGAAGAGGCCCGCACCACGCAGATGTCGCTGGCCGCCGCTGCGCGGGACGCGGCGCTTCATGCCTTTGCCGGGGAATTCTTGCGCGATTATGAAGCCGAAAAGATGCGGCGCGGCTGGCTGGATTTCGACGACCTGATCACCCGCGCCCGTGACCTGCTCAGCGATCCCAGTGTGGCGGAATGGGTTCTTTACCGGCTGGATGGCGGCATCGACCATATTCTGGTGGATGAGGCGCAGGACACCTCGCCGGTGCAATGGCAGGTCATCGAGCGGCTGGCACAAGAGTTTACTGCCGGTGAAGGCGCGCGCGCCGATGTGCGGCGCACCATCTTTGTGGTCGGAGACAAGAAACAGTCGATCTATTCTTTTCAGGGGGCGGATCCCTCTGAATTTGACCGGATGCGCGATGATTTTGCCGATAGACTGCACCGGACCGACGCGCCGCTGGTCTCGATGGGGCTGGAATACAGTTTTCGCTCTGCCGAGCCGATCCTTCGGGTGGTCGACAACACATTTGACGGCGCGCAGGCGTCGGGCTTTGTCCCGGACCAATTGCACCGCGCTTTCAAGGATGCCATGCCGGGGCGGGTCGATCTGTGGCCGCTGGTCGACAAGGTCGGAGATGAAGAGGACGGCGCGTGGCACGAACCCGTCGACCGGCCCAGCGCCACGCATCACACAGTCATTCTGGCCCAGCGTATCGCCCGGTTCATCCGCCAAACCATCGACGCCAAGACGCCCTTGGCGGAGGAAATCGGCCATTCCGGCACTTACCGCGCGCGGCCCGTTCATGCGGGCGATGTGCTGATCCTCGTGCAAAAGCGGGGCCGTCTATTCAAGGAAATCATCCGCGCCTGCAAACAGGAACGCCTGCCGATTGCCGGGGCGGACGTGCTCAAGGTTATGGCGGAACTGGCGGTGCGCGACATCATCGCTCTGCTCAGCTTCCTGTCCACGCCAGAAGACGACCTGTCGCTGGCCACCGTCCTGCGCTCACCCCTGTTCGGGCTCAGCGAACAGGCATTGTTCGACCTCGCCGCGCGGCGGGAACGCAAATACCTGTGGGAGGAATTGCGCGGACGGTGCGAGGCCTTCCCCGAGGTGCTGCGCGTTTTGGACGACCTGCGCGGGCAAACCGACTTTCTGCGCCCCTACGACCTGATCGACCGCATCCTGACCCGCCACAACGGCCGCCGCATGCTGATCGGGCGGCTGGGACCAGAGGCAGAGGACGGCATCAACGCACTGCTGCAACAGGCGCTGGCCTATGAGCAAAGCGCCGTGCCCTCGCTGACCGGGTTTCTCGAATGGGCGCAGTCGGACAATCTGCGGATCAAACGCGCGCCCGACAGCGCCGGTGAGACGCTGCGCGTCATGACGGTGCACGGCTCAAAGGGGCTGGAGGCACCCATCGTGATCCTGCCGGACTGCGCCGAACCAGATAACCGGCTGCGCGACGACCTGTTCACCGATGAGCACGGCCCTTTGTGGAAAGGCAGCGCCGACGCCCAACCGCCACGCCAGCAGGCGGTGATTGACGCGGCCAAGGAAAAAGCCGCGCAGGAAAAGGACCGGCTGCTGTATGTGGCCATGACGCGGGCCGAGAAATGGCTGATTGTCGGGGCCGCGGGCGATCTGGGGAAATCCGGCGACGCCTGGTACGATAAAGTGTCGCGCGGGATGGAGCGTTCCGGCCCGGAACGTCAGATTTTTGACTTTGGGGATCTGGGCGCGGGAGAAGGTTGGCGGCTCGGCCTTGCGGATTGGTCCCACCTGCCGTTTGAGGACGTGACCCGCCCCGCGCCACCGGACATAGAGATGCCCGCGCATCTGCTGGTCCCGGCGCCAACCCCGGCGGACCTGATCAAGGCGCGCTCTCCCTCTGATCTTGGCGGTGCCAAGGCGCTGCCGGGGGCGGCGGGCGACACAGAAGAGATCGCCAAGGCGCGCGGCACCGCGCTGCATCTGTTGCTGGAAAATCTGGCACCTCTTCCAGCCGACTTGCGCGCGGACGCCGCCGAGGCCTTGGGACAGCAGATCGACGACGATCCGGACCTTGCCATTGTCGCCAGCCAAAAAGCACAGATCCTCGATGAGGCACTGTCCGTTTTATCCGCCCCGCATCTGGCACATGTCTTTGCCCCGGACGCGCTGCCCGAGGTACCTGTCACCGCTGATCTGCCCGGCCTTGGACGCATTCACGGCGTCATTGACCGGTTGATCGTTACACCGCAGACCGTGACTGCCGTAGACTTCAAATCCAACCGCACCGTGCCAGATGATCCCGCCCGCGTGCCCGACGGATTGCTGCGTCAGATGGGGGCCTATGCCGCCGCACTGGCGCAGATCTATCCTGATCGCCAAATCGAAACCGCTTTGATATGGACCGCAACAACGCACTACATGCCGCTGTCACACGAAGCTGTGACACAAGCTCTCGCGCAGACAAGCACACCTTGACGGCGCCGACCACGCTCCATACCTTCTGCAACCTGTCAGGCTGCCCCAACCCCTAGGAGAATCCCCATGGCCACCGTCGCCGTCACCGATGCCACCTTCGACGCCGAAGTAAAGAATTCCGACATTCCCGTTGTCGTCGACTTCTGGGCCGAATGGTGCGGCCCCTGCAAACAGATCGGCCCCGCACTTGAAGAGCTTTCCAAGGAAATGGAAGGCAAAGTCAAGATCGCCAAGGTCGATGTGGACAGCAACCCCGACACCGCTGCCGCCATGGGCGTGCGCGGTATCCCTGCGCTGTTCGTCTTCAAGGACGGTCAGGCCGTGTCCAACCTTGCCGGCGCCCGCCCCAAGGCCGCGCTGCAAAGCTGGATCGAAGAATCGATTTGAACCGCTTAACCGGTTGATGTTTCAGGGGCGCCTTCGGGCGCCCTTGTCGTTTTGGCCCCTGTGGCCCATATCCGGGGCAACCGAAAGGAACAGGCATATGAGCGACAACAGCTTTCCCGGATGGCACGGCACCACAATCATCGGCGTCCGCAAGGGCGGTCAGGTGGTGATTGCGGGCGATGGTCAGGTCAGCCTTGGCCAAACTGTGATCAAAGGTACGGCGCGCAAGGTGCGCCGCCTGTCGCCGGGTGGTCATGACGTGCTCTGCGGCTTTGCCGGTTCGACCGCCGATGCCTTTACCCTGCTTGAACGGCTTGAAAAAAAGCTGGAGGCCGCGCCGGGGCAGTTGCAACGCGCCAGCGTCGAACTGGCCAAGGACTGGCGCACCGACAAGTACCTGCAAAAACTTGAGGCGATGCTAATCGTCACGGACGGGCAGGAACTGTATGTCATCACCGGCGCGGGCGACGTGCTGGAACCCGAACATGACGTGGCGGCCATCGGCTCGGGCGGGAACTTTGCGCTCGCCGCCGCGCGGGCGCTGATGGACAGCGACAAGTCAGCCGAAGAGGTGGCGCGCACCGCCATGGCCATCGCTGCTGACATCTGCGTCTATACCAACGGCAACCTGACCGTCGAAACGCTGGGCTGAGACGGGTTTTCGTCGAAAATTCGCCCCCACCAACGCACAGGACTCTCATGACTGACCTGACCCCCCGTGAAATCGTCTCGGAACTCGACCGGTTCATCATTGGCCAGAAAGAGGCCAAGCGCGCCGTTGCCGTGGCTTTGCGCAACCGCTGGCGGCGCAAGCAATTGTCGGACGACCTGCGCGATGAGGTGTATCCCAAGAACATCCTGATGATCGGACCCACCGGCGTCGGCAAGACCGAGATCAGCCGCCGTCTGGCGAAACTGGCGCGCGCGCCCTTTATCAAGGTCGAGGCGACCAAGTTCACAGAGGTTGGATATGTCGGGCGCGATGTGGAGCAAATCATCCGCGATCTGGTGGATGCCGCCATCGCGCAGACGCGCGAGCAGATGCGCGAAGACGTCAAGGCCCGCGCCCATCAGGCCGCCGAGGACCGCGTGATCGAGGCCATCGCCGGAAAGGACGCCCGCGAAGGTACCCGCGACATGTTCCGCCGCAAACTGAAAAGCGGCGAGCTGGACGACACCGAAATTGAGCTGGACGTCGCCGAGACAGCCTCTCCCTTCCCGACCATGGAGATCCCCGGCCAGCCGGGAAGCAACATGGGGATGATGAACCTTGGCGATATTTTCGGCAAAGCCTTTGGCGGGCGCACCACGCGCAAGCGTCTGTCGGTCGCGGAAAGCTATGAAATCCTGATTCAGGAAGAGGCCGACAAGCTGCTGGACGACGAGCAGATCAAGGCAGCGGCGCTGGAATCGGTCGAGCAGAACGGCATCGTCTTTCTGGATGAGATCGACAAGGTAGCGGCCCGGCAAGAAGCGCGCGGTGGGGACGTCAGCCGCGAGGGTGTGCAGCGCGACCTGCTGCCGCTGATCGAGGGCACGACCGTTTCGACCAAACATGGGCCGGTCAAGACGGATCATATCCTGTTCATCGCCTCGGGGGCGTTTCACATCGCCAAGCCGTCTGACCTGCTGCCGGAATTGCAGGGGCGTCTACCGATCCGGGTGACGTTGCGGGCGCTGACCGAAGAGGATTTCGTGCGCATCCTGACCGAGACGGACAACGCCCTGACCCGTCAGTATACGGCGTTGATGGCGACCGAAGAGGTCACTGTGACCTTCACCGATGAGGGCATCGCGGCGCTGGCAAAGATCGCCGCCGAGGTAAACAGCAGCATCGAAAATATCGGCGCGCGGCGGCTGTATACGGTGATGGAACGGGTGTTCGAGGAGCTGAGCTTTACCGCGCCGGATCAGGCTGGGGTCGAGGTGACGGTGGATGCCGATTTTGTCGAGGCGCATCTGGGTGAATTGACCCGCTCCACCGACCTCAGCCGCTACGTCCTGTAGGGGGCTGTCCACGCGTGGACAAGGGTGGCCACACGCAAAATCAAAGGGTTACAGAGACGGTTTTACCTTTCTGTAACCTTTGCCCACAAGTTGCCCCTACCTTTTGCGGCTTTCAAACACGCGTGTTAGTCCGGTTCCGAGGTCAGAACCATGCAAACGCCGTCTGGCTCTGGGAGAGCATATAGTTGAAGAAAATTACATTGCCGGAACGACCGCATTGGCGCGAACATGCCAAGGAGGTTGGTTTTACCTTCGCGGATATGCATGGCGAACCGTACTGGGACGAAAGCTCGGCCTATGCCTTTACGCTTGACCAGATCGAAACCGATCTGGAAGACCCGGCCACCGAACTTCATGCGATGTGTCGGGAGGCCGTCGCCACAATCCTCACCACAGAGCACCTGCTGGATCAGCTAGGGATTCCGGAGGCCCATCGCGATCTTGTCGCAGACAGCTGGAAACGCGGTGATCCCGAGATCTATGGCAGGTTCGATTTCGCCTATGACGGCAAAGGCCCCGCCAAGCTGCTGGAATATAACGCCGACACGCCGACCTCTCTATACGAGAGCGCCGCCTTTCAGTGGCAGTGGCTGGAAGATCAACTGGCGGCGGGTGTGTTGCCTGAAGGTGCGGACCAGTTCAACGGCATACACGAGGCGCTGGTCGCGCGGTTTGGCGAGGTCTTTGAGACCGGAAGCGACCTGCATTTCACCGCCGTTTCCGGGAATCCCGAAGATTACGGGACAGTCGAAGCCATGGGCTGGGCCGCGCGGGAAGCGGGTCTTGGGGCGCACTACTGCGACCTCGAAAAGATCGGACTGAGCGACGACGGCCAGTTTCTTGACGACGAAAGTCGCCGGATTGCCGTTCTGTTCAAGCTGTACCCTTGGGAAGATCTGTTTCTTGACGATTATGCCAACCATATCCAAGGCTCTGGTTGCCTGTTTCTGGAACCCGCCTGGAAGGCGCTGTTGTCGAACAAGGGGCTGTTGCCCGTGCTCTGGTCTATGTTCGAGGGTCACCCCAACCTGTTGCCCGCGTTCTTTGAACAGGACGTCGCTGATGCCATGGCCGGGAAAGGCGCAGCGTCGGACGCTGTCGCGGCGGCCTTTGGTCGGGCCGAAAGGGAACTTGAGGCGGGCCATGTCCGCAAGCCGATCCTGTCGCGCGAAGGGGCCTCTGTTTCGATCCTGAAATCCGGTGAGATCATAGAGCAAGCCAAGGACACCGACTATTCCCATCACCCGCGTATCGTTCAGGCCTATGCGCCCTTGCCGCAGTTTGATGGATTCCGGCCTGTTGTCGGTGCCTGGATCGTGGGACAGACGTGTACCGGCATTGGCATCCGCGAAGATCGTTCCCGCATCACGCAGGATTTGTCACGGTTCAAACCTCACTATATTGAACCGTAAGTCACACGACCAATCGACCGCCATCCCGGCAGAAAGAAGAATTGTCATGTCGAAACGTTCGAAATGGGTTGCAATCGCAATCGTCGGTGCTGCGGCATTTTCTTTGTCCGGGTGCAAAGAGGAAGAGGTCGACGCCGCCGCTTTTCCCGACCTGCAATCCTGCAAGGACCAGGCGCTGCAGGGCGGAATGTTCTCGGCGCAGGACTGCGAGATCCACTTTGCCGAGGCCCAGGCCCTGCACGTCGAGGCCGCGCCGCGGTATGACAGCGTCGAAGTCTGCGAAGAACTGCACGGAGAAGGCGCCTGCGGCACCGAAGCCACGGCAAGAGAGGGCGGGTCCGGCAGCATATTCATGCCGCTCTTGGCCGGATATCTTGTCGGAAATATGCTGAGTGGGCGGGCGGGAACGTCTGCGGCGCAACCGCTGTACAAGACCAAGGACGGGCGTTTTACCAATGCAGCGCGCAGCAGCACGTTTTCCAACAACCGTGGCGCTACCAAGCTGAGCACTTCCCAGTTCGCGCGCCCTGCAACCACCTTAGGAAAACAACCCATGTCACGCGCAACCGCGATTTCACGCAGCGGGTTTGGCAAGTCCGGTAGCGATCGATCCAAATTCGGGGGGTAAGGCGGGGTTCACTCCGACGTCCCGAAACAACAAAACGCCCCGCAGATCCTGCGGGGCGTTTGTCGTTGACGAGGCCCCGGATCAAGTCCGGGGCCGGTTGGCTTATGCCATCCACCACCGTTCGGCCATGCGGGCGTTGTCCATCTGCCAGAGGTTGCCGACCGTGTCCGGGTTGGCGACCTTGTTGCTGACCGCCTGAACGTAGTTGGCGAACATCGGCAGCACCACACCACCGTCGTCTTTCAGGATCTGCTGCATTTCGCCGTACATCTCGCGGCGCTTGTCCGAGTCCAGTTCGGCGCGGGCCGTGATCAGCAAGTCCTGGAAACGCTCGCTGTCCTCGCGGCCCCACTGGGTATCGTTCCACGGCACACCTTCTTCGTAGGCGCTGGAGAACATCCAGTCCTCTGTGGCGCGACCCGACCAGTAGCAGGCGCAGAACGGCTTTTTCAGCCAGACGTTCGACCAGTAGCCATCCGCCGGTTCCTGCACCAAGTTGATGTTGATGCCCGCCGATTTGGCCGACGCCTGATACAGTTGCGCCGCGTCAACCGCGCCCTCAAAGGCCGCGTTCGATGCCGACAGGTCGATGTCCAGCGACGTCATTCCGGCCTCTTTGAGGTAGAATTTCGCCTTGTCCGGGTCGTAGGAGGTCTGCTCCATATCGGCGGCAAAATACTGGTTTGCGGGACCGATCGGGGTGTCGTTGCCGACACGACCGTGGCCGAGCAGGATCTTGTTCACCATCTCTTCGCGGTTGATGGCAAATTTCAGCGCGCGGCGCACGTTGACGTCGCTGAACGGCGCGACGTTGGTCAACATCGGGAAGGTGTACTGCTGGTTGCCCGTCACCTCTTGGATGCGGACCATCGGGTTTGCCTTGAGCAGCGCCTCTGTCTTGAAGTCGATGCGGTTGATGGCATCGACCTGTCCGGTCAGCAGCGCGTTCATCCGGGCGGTGTTGTCGTTGACCGCGATGTATTCGACCGAGTCGAAATAGCCCGCTTCGTCACCCTTGTAGTGATTGTCGACACGGGTCGCGACCATGCGCACGCCGGGCTCAAAGCTTTCGACCTGATACAGACCAGTGCCGATGCCTTTGGCGATGGCTTCTTCGATCTGGCCTGCGGGGTACATCAGCAGGTGATAGTCCGACAACAGATAGGGGAAGTCGGCGTTGCCGCCCGCCAGAGTGAATTGCACCTGATGGTCGGTGATCTTTTTCATCTCTGTGATGGCTTCGATGATCGGCTTGGCCGCCGATTTCGCGCCTTCGGCAACGTGCAACTGCAACGAGGCAATCACGTCATCGGCCCCAAAGGCCTTGCCGTTGTGGAAGGTCACGCCCTGACGCAGGTTGAACGTCCATGTCTTGGCGTCTGCGGTGGCTTCCCAATCGGTTGCCAGTTCACCCACCAACGATCCGTCAGCCCTGATCTCTGTCAGGCTGTCAAAGACCGTACCCTGAGCGCTGGCGATCATGTAGAGGTCAGAGTGTGTCCGGCCATCCCAGCTGTCGCTGGTGTTTGCGCCCGACAGGGCGGCCCGCAAGCGGCCACCACGTTTCGCTTGTGCGCGCAGCGGCAGGCCGGATGCGGCCAACACACCTGCGGCGGCCCCGGTGGTCAAAAGTCCACGTCTGCTGATTCTGGTCATATTAGGCTCCCTTGGTCATCGCCTGCCGGGGTTCATGCCCTGGCAGATCGTCATTCTATGGCAACAGTCTTACGACATTTTGCCGACGGCGGCATCGCCGATGTTATCAACTCCGCGTTCCTTGAGCAGATTGGTCAGCCAATCCGGGTCCATTTCCGGGACCGAAGACAGCAGGAGATCGGTATAGGCATGGTGCGGAGGCCGGAACATCTCTGTCTTGATGCCCTGTTCCACCACTGCGCCGTCTTTCATCACCACCACCTCATCAGCAATAGCGCGCACGGTGGCCAGATCGTGGGTGATGAACATGTAGCTGAGGTTCAACTCATCCTGAAGGCGCGCCAGCAGCCGCAGAATGCCCTCGGCCACCAGTTGATCCAGCGCGCTGGTCACCTCATCGCAGATGATGAATTTCGGCTCTGCCGCCAACGCACGCGCAATCCCGATGCGCTGTTTCTGGCCGCCGGACAGTTCAGAGGGCAGACGGTGGAAATACTGGTCTGCCGGCATCTCGATCTGTTCCAGCAGATCCTCGACCCGTTTGCGTTTTTCGCGGCCTTTCAGGCCCATGTAGAATTCGACCGGTCGGCCGATGATCTCACCGATGGATTTGTGCGGGTTCAGCGCGGTGTCGGCCATCTGGTAGATCATCTGGACCTGCCGCAACTGATCCTTTGAGCGCTGGCGATAGTCCAGCGGCAGCGGCGCACCGTCCAGTTCGATCTGTCCGATACGCGGCGGCAACAGCCCGGTGATGCAACGCGCGGTGGTCGATTTGCCCGATCCCGATTCGC
Organism: Antarctobacter heliothermus; assembly: GCF_002237555.1. Taxonomy (NCBI): domain Bacteria; kingdom Pseudomonadati; phylum Pseudomonadota; class Alphaproteobacteria; order Rhodobacterales; family Roseobacteraceae; genus Antarctobacter; species Antarctobacter heliothermus. Next base: position 1,037,248 of record NZ_CP022540.1, read on the forward strand.
CCACAACGGCGACGGTGCGGCCCGCGTGGATGTCAAAACTGACGTCTTGCAGCACATCGACCGTGCCATAGGCCGCCGTCACCCCCTGAACAGAGATCACGGGGGTGGAATCCGTCGCCACCGGCGGTTTCTCTGGCCGTTCAAAGGCGCGCACGGCCCAAAGGCTTTTGGTGTAGTCCTCTTTCGGGGTGGTCAGCATGGTGCGGGTGTCGGCCTCTTCGACCTCATCCCCCTTGAGCAGCACCTTGATGCGGTCGGCCATCTGCGCCACGACGGCAAGGTCATGGGTGATGTAGATCGCGGCGGTGTCGAATTCCTCGACAATCTCGCGGATGCTGGCCAGCACTTCGATCTGGGTGGTCACGTCCAGCGCGGTGGTCGGTTCGTCAAAGATGATCAGATCGGGACGGCAGGCCATGGCCATCGCCGTCATGGCGCGTTGCAACTGCCCGCCGGACACCTGATGCGGATAGCGAAAGCCGATCTCATCGGGATTGGGCAGGCGCAGCTTGCGGTACAGTTCCACGCCGTCACTGGCGCTTTCGGCGCGACCGGCGACACCGTGCTGCACCGGCCCCTCAACGTGCTGATCCATCAGTTTGTGCGCGGGGTTAAAGCTGGCCGCGGCGGATTGCGCGACATAGGCGATACGTTTGCCCAGCAGTTGGCGTTTCACCTCGGCGCTGGCAGAGAGCAGGTCGATGCCGTCGAAATGCACGCTGCCGCCAGAGATGCGCACGCCGTCGCGGCAAAAGCCCATGGCGGCCAGACCCAGCGTGGATTTGCCTGCGCCGGATTCACCGATCAGGCCCAGCACCTCACCCTTTTTAAGGGTCAGGTCGACGCCGTTGATGATGGGCGTCCAGGTTTCATCGGACCGTCCCTCGATCCGCACGTCGCGCATTTCGACCAGCAGATCAGACATGGTTCACTCCTTCAGGCCCGAGCTTCGGTGCAGCATCCAGTCGACCACAAAGTTGACCGCCACGGTCAGCAGCGCGATCGCCCCGGCGGCCATCAGCGGCAGCGCGGCGGTCAGCGGTGAGAAGGCGGCAAAGTTGATGAACTGCGCAAGGTCGCGGACCATGGTGCCCCAATCGGCCAGCGGTGGCTGGATGCCGACACCAAGGAACGACAACGAAGCGATGGTCAGGAAGACAAAGCAGAACCGCAAACCGAATTCGGCCAGCAGCGGTGCCATGGCGTTGGGCAGGATCTCACGGAAAATCAGATAGGGCAGGCCCTCACCGCGCAGCTTGGCCGCCTCGATGTAATCCATCACCACGATGTTCATGCCGACCGCGCGGGCCAGACGGAACACCCGCGTGCTGTCGATCACGGCGATGATCAGCACCATATACACGGTCAGCAGCCACTTTTCCGATCCGGCCCATGCACTGGCGATGGTCATCAGCAGCAACGCAAAGATCAGCGAGGGGATCGCCATCAGAACATCGACGGAACGACTCAGGATCTGGTCGAACCAGCCCTGCGCGACTGCCGCCAGAAACCCAAAGGTGCCGCCCAGAAAGAAGGCAATGCAGGTGGTGGCAAAGGCGATGCCGACGGTGTTTTGCGCGCCGTAGATCAGGCGGCTCAGCAGGTCGCGCCCGATCTGGTCAGTCCCCAGCAGGTGCGCCGGATTGCCGCCCGTGGCCGCGTTGCCGCCGGGCAGTGCGTTGACCTGATCAAACACCTCTGCCTGACCATAGGGCGCAATGGCCCCGGCAAAGATCGCAAGAACCGCATAAATCAGAATGACCAGCAGACCGAATGCCGCCGTCAGCGGCATCTGGCGGAACAGCTTTTTGGTACCGGCGGAGCCGACCATCCGGCCAAGAAAGCGAAAGATCCACGCCGCAACGGCAAAGATGGCAAACCCCTGCACCGCCCAGCGAAAGAACAGCACACCCGCAACTGCCATGCCCTGTTCCGTCACCGCCGGCTGGAAATAGTACCAGACCGCAAAGACGATAACCGCGACACCCAGCACATAGCCAAAGGCCACCGCCAGCGACATGTCACGAAAGGCGGGTTTGTTGCCGGTGGCCGTCTGGCCCGCAAAGCGCATGACCCAGCCCGTGGCCAACAAGGCCGCAAATGCGGCGGCGATCCAGAACAACGTCATCATTTTGGATGCCTCAGGCGTGGGTTGGAGAGGATCGACAGAATGTCCGCCGTCAGGTTCAGCAGGATATAGGCGCCGGCAAAGATCAGGCAGCAGGCCTGCACCACCGGGATATCGCGGATCTTGACGCTGTCGACAAAGAGCTGCCCGATGCCCGGATAGACAAACACCACCTCAACCACGACCACGCCGGTGATCAGATAAGCAAGGTTCAGCGCGATCACGTTGATGATCGGCGCAAGCGCATTGGGCAGCGCGTGTTTGATGATGACACGCATCGGTTTGATGCCCTTCAGCCGCGCCATTTCGATATAGGGGCTGGCCAACAGGTTGATGATCGCAGCGCGCGTCATCCGCATCATATGCGCCGTGACCACCAGTGTCAGGGTCAGCGCGGGCAGCATGGTCTTTTGCAGACGCTCGCCAAATCCCATGCCGTCATAGATATTCGACAGCGAGGGCAGGACCGGGTTCAACACCGCAAGGAACAGGATCAGGATATAAGCGAGGAAGAATTCCGGGCTGGAGATCGACGTCAGCGTCGAGATGTTGGCCACCTTGTCAAAGACAGAGTTGCGGTAGAGCGCGGCCAGAATGCCCAGCATCACCGCAAAGGGCACCGCAATCGCCGCCGTGACCCCGGCAAGGAACATGGTGTTGGCAAATCGCGGCGCAATCTGCTGTGCCACCGTCACCCGCACACCTGAATCGTCGCCGACAAAACTGGCAAAGTTGGCCTGTGCGAAAGAGTTGCCTAGGTCGCCGCGCAGCGCACCCGCCAGCCAATCGAAATACCGCGCGATGGGGTGCTGATCCAATCCAAGATCGCGGCGGATGGCCTCAACCGCCTCTGGCGTGGCCCCTTGCCCAAGGATCGCCTCTGCGAAGTCGCCCGGCAACATGTTGACTGCTGTGAAAATTACAATCGAGACGATGAACAGGGTCAATAAACCCAGCGCAAGACGCTGTAGAATGATCTTGAGAACTGAGTTCAAGGTCCCTGCCGATGTGTTGTTTTCGTTACAGTTACGTTAGCGCCTGAAATCCGCGTGTAAACCCCGCGCGTGACCGACGGTCAGTCGAACCCGATCGCAAGATCATCCATCACCCGCACCAGCTCTGCACTGATCCCCGGCTCGGATAGGGCGTGGCCTGCGTTTCGGATCATGCGCAGATCCGCCCCGGGCCAGGCCTGAGCCAGCTCCCACGCGCGGCGCGGCGGGCAAATCATGTCATAGCGTCCCTGCACGATAACGCCGGGCACATCGCGCAGGCGGTCGATGTTGTTCAGGATCCAACCGTCTTCGGCCAGGAAACCGGCATTGGTGAAATAATGGTTTTCCAGCCGGGCAAAGGCGCGCGCGTATTCCCCGGGCGCCACCCCGCCCTGTCCGTTCGAATAGACAGAGGCCAGCGCGTTTTCCCAAGCGGACCACGCCTGTGCAAAGCGCATTTCGGTGGGAAGATCACCGCTGAACAGCCGCTTGTGATAGGCACCGATCAGATCGCCACGTTCCTCTGCGGGGATCATGTCGCTGAACCGCGCCCAAGGTTCCGGCCAGAACTGCCCAGCGCCGCCGCCATAGAACCAGTCCAGCTCTGTTTGCGTCATCATAAAGACACCGCGCAGCACCAGCTGCAAAACCGCCTCCGGGTGCGAAATACCATAGATCAATGACAGGGTGGCCCCCCAGCTGCCGCCAAAGATCACCGCTTTTTCAATGTCCAACACGTCGCGGATCCGCTCGATGTCCGCCACCAGATCCCAGGTCGTGTTGTTGACGACGCTGGCATGAGGGCGCGACCGGCCACAACCGCGCTGATCGAACAGGACAACACGGTATGTCTGCGGATCGAAATACCGCCGCATCGCCGGACTGCAGCCGCCGCCCGGTCCACCATGCAGGACAATAACCGGCACGCCTTCGGGATTGCCGCATTGTTCCACATAGATCACATGCCCGTTCCCCACATCCAGCATGCGCTGATCGAAAGGATCAACCGCAGGATAGAGATACTGCACTGCGCGCTTTTGGCCCGGGATTTTGTCCATGCCCTATCTATATTGCCCCCAAAGACCAAAAGACCATGGGGAAAGTCATGACCACAACCGTCGATGCGTCCGAGATTGCCAAGTTCGAAGCCATGGCCGCAGAGTGGTGGGATCCGAACGGCAAGTTCAAGCCCCTGCATATGCTGAACCCGTGCCGACTGGACTACATCACCAGCCAGATCGCCGAAGAGTTTGACCGAGATCTGAGCACGCCGCGGGCATTCGACGGTCTGCGGATTCTGGACATCGGCTGCGGCGGTGGGCTTCTGTCCGAACCAATGGCGCGGCTGGGGGCCGACGTGGTGGGTGTGGATGCCGCCGAACGCAATATCCCGGTGGCCCAGACCCATGCGGCGCAATCCGGACTGGAGATTGATTACCGTTTCACCACCGCCGAGGCGATGGCCGACGCGGGCGAACAGTTCGACGCGGTACTGAACATGGAGGTGGTCGAACATGTGGCCGACCCACAGGCCTATTTGACTGGTTGCCAACAGTTGTTGAAACCCGGCGGGCTGCACATCTGTTCGACAATCAACCGCAATCCCAAAAGTTTTGCCGTGGCGATTTTGGGCGCGGAATACGTCATGCGCTGGCTGCCCAAAGGCACACATGACTGGTCCAAATTCATCACTCCGGATGAGCTGTATGACCTGATCCGCAAGGCCGGGCTGAACCCGGTGGACCGCAAGGGGTTCGTCTTTAACCCGATTACATGGGGATGGAGCCTGTCGGACCGCGATCTGAGCGTGAACTATGTCACCGCGTCGCTGAAACCCGTTTAAGAAAAAGAATGGGGCGTCGTGCCAGAGGTTTGATTGCAGCATGCCCCCCTCAGCCTGCGGCCTCACCCCCCAGATAATGCAAGTCAAAAGTAACCTGAAAGAGCGACACGCGGTTTCTTCTGTCTGAAAATATCCCCGGGGGGAGTCGACCGAAGGGAGACGGGGGCGGGAGCCCCCTAACCTTCGAGGCGCAGTCGCAGCTCACGCAGAACGGGCAGGGCCGCACGCACCCGGTCTTCGCCCAGGTCGCCCATCATTTCGTCTATCAACGGCATGATCGCGTTCAGCGCCGCCTCTCGTGCCGATTGACCGGCTGGAGAGATCGAGACCAGTTTTCTGCGCGCGTCGTCCCAATCCGGGCGGATGTGGACGTAACCGGAGATTTCCAGTTTCGACAGCGTATTGGTCATTGCGCCGCGCGTGACGTGAAAGGCGCGGGCGAGTTGTGCCGGCGTCCGCTCTCCACCGCGGGCGAGATGGTTCAGCACTGAGAAATGCGAGATTTCCATGCGGTTTGGCAGAACTTTGGTCAGCCGAGCACGCAGCAGTTGGTCGGCTGTCAGCAGCTCACTGAACAGCGAGATGGCAAGGGCGCTGGCCTCGCTCATGTGTCCGGCCCGGCATAGGCGCGATCATGGGTCAGGGCCGGCACCTTGGCCCGTGCGTCGGCCACGGCGCTGAGATCCAGATCGACGCAATAGACGCCGGGTTCGGTACCCGCGTCCAGCACGATCTCTCCCCAAGGAGAGATCACCATGCTGTGGCCGTAGGTCTGTCGCGCGCGGCCCTTCTGCGCCGGGTGGGTGCCGGTTTGCGCGGGGGCCAGAACAAAGCAGCCCGTCTCAATGGCGCGGGCCTGTAGCAAGGGTTGCCAATGCATCGGGCCGGTGCCGGGCGAAAAAGCGGCCGGGACGGTCAGGATCTGCGCACCAGCTTGTGCCAGAGCGCGGTAGAGATAGGCGAAACGGACGTCGTAGCAGATCGTCAGGCCCAAGGTGGCCAGCGGTGTTTGGGCAACCACCGCCCGGTCCCCCGGGGCATAGCCAGAAGATTCGCGATAGGTTTCTGTCTCTGACACCTGCACGTCGAACATGTGCATTTTGTCATAGCGCGCGGCGATATGGCCGTCGGGGCCGATCAAGAAGGATCTGTTCACAAAGCGCGTTTCTGGCGGGTCGGCCTTCTGCGCCAGCGATCCGGCCAGCACCCAGAGATCCAGCTCTGCCGCCGCACTGCGCAGACCGGCCAGCACGGGGTCGTCCCGTTCATGTCGCAGCACCGCCGTCTGGTGCGCGCGGTCCATCGAGACGCAGTTGCAGACCTCGGGCGTAAGCGCGATCTGTGCGCCGTCGGCCTTGGCCCGGTGCAGCATGTCCTGCATCGTACCAAGGTTCTCTGCCGGATCGTCCGACGAGGTCATCTGGACCAGTGCGACCCGCATTCAGGCCGCCAGCAGAGCGTCCAGCTTTCCCTGCCGCTCCAGCGCGGCGAGATCGTCATAGCCGCCCACATGGGTCTCTCCGACAAAGATCTGCGGAACGGTGTGGCGGCCATTGGCGCGTTGCATCATTTCGGATTTACGCCCCGGCTGTGCCAGAACGTCGATAGCGGTATAATCGATACCCTTGCTGTCCAGCAGTCGTTTGGCCGCGTGGCAAAAGCCGCAGAGCGGCGAGAAATACATTTCGACCGGTTGCATGTCGGTCCTCCGGATTGTTCGTGCGTTCTTTTGAGGACTTAAGCATCTTTGGCCGCGCGCGCCAGCACGCAGACACAAACCTCTGTTGCACCGGCTGCAAGACAGGCCTCGGACGCGGCGGCCAGTGTTGCACCGCTGGTCATCACATCATCGACGATCAGCACCGGTCGTCCCTGAATCAGCGGTGCCCGCCTGTCGGGCACCCCGATTTGTCCGTGCAGGGCGGCAAAGCGGTCTTCGCGGCTTTTTCCCTCCAACGGTTGGGTGGCGTGCGCGCGTTCCAGCGCGTCGGGGCACCAGTCGCAGCCCAATTCCGCCGCCAGTGCCTGTGTCAGCAGCGCGGCCTGATTGAACCTGCGGCGCAGGTGGCGTTTGACGTGCAAGGGCACCGGCACCGCCAGCATATTCTCGCGGAGCAGGCCCCGTGACACCCGTGCCATCCATTTCGCCGCCGGGCGGGCAATGTCATGCCGGTCACCGTGTTTCAGCCCCAGCACCATCCGCCGCCCCCGATCCCGGTACACCAGCGCCGCCCGCCCCTGTGCCCAAGGCCGGGCAATGTGCAGGCAATCGTCACAATGTTCCGCATGATCGGATTGCCCCGGCAGCGGCACACCGCAAAGATCACAGGCCAGACCGGACACAAATGGCGTATCCCGCCAGCATGTGCCACAGAGGCCAAAATCCGTCTCGACCAGCCCGCCGCAGGACAGGCAGCGCGGCGGATAGACCATCTGCACCAGCGTTTGCATCCCCGCCGACCACAGCCTATGAGCCATCTTATGCCCACTCCTCCGCGCCTCACCGACCGGCACGCCCTGAATTTGCACCGCGCGCGCGCAGACGACGCCGCGCTGTTTCTGCATGAGACAGCGCGCGACGACGCCAAGGATCGTCTGGAGATGGTTAACAGGGCGTTTACGGACGTGGCGATCGTGACGCCTTTTCCCCAGATTTGGCAGTCTGCCTTTCCGGGTGCCCGGTTCATATCGGATGATGAGGTGCTGGACCTTGAAGAGGCGTCTAGCGATCTGGTGATCCACGCGATGTGCCTGCATTGGGCCGATGATCCTGTGGGCCAGATGATCCAATGCCGTCGCGCGTTGCGGCCCGATGGGCTGTGCCTTGTGCTGACCCTTGGCGGGCAGACGCTGCACCAGTTGCGGGCCACGCTGGGGCAGGCGGAAACCGAACTGACCGGCGGCCTGTCACCCCGCGTGGCCCCGATGGGAGAGATCCGCGATCTGGGTGCGCTGCTGCAACGGGCAGGTTTTGCCCTGCCGGTGGCCGATTCCGACCCGTTGACCGCCAGCTATGCCACGCCGCTGCACCTGATGCGCGAGTTGCGCGCCATGGGCGAAGGCAACGCCCTTGCCGCCCGTCTGCGCCGCCCGACCCGCCGCGCCGTGCTGCTGCGCGCGTCTGAGATTTATGCACAAGAATTCGCGTTTGAGGACGGCCGCGTGCCTGCGACGTTTGAAATCATCACGCTGACCGGATGGGCGCCCGACGCCTCGCAGCCGCAGCCATTGCGTCCCGGGTCTGCGGCACAACGTCTGTCCGACGCCTTGGGCACCTCGGAAACGCCCCTGAACGATTGACGCATTTTGGCTCCGCGATATGTACAGCAAAACGCCTGACCACAGGACCATAACCATGCTTGATGCCACCCGCCCCGACAACGCGCCCAACGATCACCCGAAACTGCCGTCCCCGCGTGTGGGTGTGCTGCTGGCCAACCTCGGGACTCCGGACAACACGGATTACTGGTCGATGCGCCGTTATCTGAACGAATTCCTGTCGGATCAGCGTGTCATCGATTACCCGCGCTGGAAATGGCAGCCGCTGTTGCAGCTGATCATTTTGACAAAGCGGCCGTTCTCTTCGGGCAAGGCGTACAAATCGATCTGGAATGAAGAGGCAAACGAAAGCCCGCTGCTGACCATCACCAAGGCGCAGACCGCCAAGATCGCCCAGCGCATGGCCGAACAATACGGCGACAGCGTCAAAGTCGATTACTGTATGCGTTACGGCAACCCGTCGACCCAATCCAAGGTGCGCGAGATGGTAGAGGCGGGATGCCACAAGATCCTGTTTTTCCCGCTGTATCCGCAATACGCCGGGGCCACTTCTGCCACCGCGAACGATCAGTTCTTTCGCGCGTTGATGGAGGAAAAGTGGCAACCGACCGCGCGGGTCGTCGACCCCTATTTTGGGCATCCGATGTATATCGAGGCACTGGCCCAGTCGATCGAACGTGCCTATGCCACAGCCGATTCGCGGCCGGATATCCTAGTCTGTTCCTACCACGGCGTGCCGAAACGCTACCTGATGGAAGGCGACCCCTATCATTGCCAGTGTCAGAAAACGACGCGCCTGTTGCGCGAGCGTCTGGGTTGGGACGAATCGCAGATTACCACCACGTTTCAGAGCCGATTCGGCCCCGAAGAGTGGTTGAAACCCTACACGGTGGAAGAGGTCGCGCGGCTGGCGAAGGAAGACGGCAAAAAGCACATCGCGGTTTGTGCGCCGGCCTTTTCAGCCGACTGCATCGAGACGCTGGAAGAGATCAACGAAGAGATCAAGGACAGTTTTGAAGAGGCGGGCGGTGAGCATTTCACCTATATTCCCTGCCTGAACGATGACGACGCGCATGTGGATGCACTGACCCAGGTCATCGGCGAAAACCTTGGCGGCTGGGTTTCCTGACCCGGTCAATCGCTAGGTATTGTTAGATTAAACACCGCAGAAACAGGGTGTTGGAAACGAAAAAAGGCGGTGCCGTCGCACCGCCTTTTTCCAAATTTTAGAAACCGTTGACGATTAGTCAGCGGCAGCAGCTGCGATGATCGCGATCAGGAGCAGCGGGATCAGGATACCAGCGGAGGACGATGCCTCTTTGGTTTCTTCCACGATCACGACGGGCTCCATGACAACGTCGTCTTTTGCATAGGAACCGGCAAATGCGGTGGTTGCTGCGCCAGCGAACACGGCTGCGAGAGCGATTTTCTTCATGTTTCTTCTCCAAGTAATCGCCTATCGCGGTCACTATTGACCACACGACAGGCACCCAAGACTTACCTCGTAACTCTGTCTAAGCAGTATTTCAGAGGCTTTGCAATTGCTTCTTGGGGACCAGATTTGGCCCCCAACCCCTATGTCGTCAAATTAGCAACACCTGTGTTCCGACGACGGCCATTTCATACAGTTGCTCGATGTGCTCATTGTACAAACCGATGCAACCGTTGGACGACCGACGCCCAATCTTGCGGGTGTCGTGGGTGCCGTGGATGCGGTAATAGGTCCAACTCAGATGCAGTGCGCGGGTGCCCAGCGGGTTGTCCGGGCCGGGGCCAACGTAATCGGGCCACTCGGGGTTGCGGATCTTCATCGAGGGGGTCGGACGCCAATCCGGATTGGGATCTTTCAGGGTCACGCTGGTGCGGCCGCGCCGGGTCAGATCCTCTGTCAGGGGCACCGATGAGGGGTACAGAAAATAGGTGCCGTCCTGCCGCCAGTAGTGCAACGCCCGCGACGAGATGTCGACAAGGATCGCGCCCTTGTTGAGGTTGCTGAAGTAATCTTGCCAGGCCAGCGTGCGAAAGCTAGAGACGTTGCGGCGTACGATGCTGGTTACATCACGCTCTATCTCTGTGCTGTCGTCCTGCGCCAGAAGGGGGGTGCCGATCAGCGCCGCGCCGCCGGCCAGGAATGCGCGGCGGTCAAAGGGTCTTCCTGCCGAATGGGTCATGGTGCAATATCCTCGGGGATGTTTTTGCTGTTGCAACATAATATGGCGCGAATGCCTCAGTCGCAATTCAAACGCTTGTCAACCGGCCTTCTCACGCCGATGTGGGTTTGATTGGCAACGCGTCCTTCGGTATGGCAGGGGAAACGAAGAAATCAAGAGCAGCAACATGAACCGACGCGCCTTCCTTGCCATGTCTTCCGCGGTCGCCATGGCCGCCTGCACCACGACGCCCATCAATACAGAGCCGCGCTTGGGCCCGGACGGCAAGCCGCTGCCACAGGTTTACCGAATTTCCAGTGGCCAGACGGGCCGGATTCAGTATCGGATGCTCGATTCGGTGAACGCATTGCGCAAGTCGGCCGGTGCCCCTGAACTGGTGCTCGACTCCAAGCTGAACGCCGCCGCCGCCACCCATGCCCGTGACATGTCCGTGCAGAACCGGCCCTGGCATTTTGGGTCCGACGGATCATCGCCCATCGATCGCGTGCGCCGGGTGAGCTATGCGGGGCGTCTGGTCGGGGAGACGATTTCCGAAACCTACGAAACAGAGCTGCAGACCCTCGCCGCCTGGATGGAAGTGGACAGCACCCGCAACGTGATTCTAGACGCGTCGGCGCGTGACCTTGGATTCTCTTGGTTTCAGGAGCCCAACGGCAAGATCTGGTGGTGTATGATCGTCGGCGCACCCGGCGGTGGTGCCGTCCCCAGCGCGACGCCAACCGCCAGCTGATCTGTCATCAGGCGCAGGGCGGGGGCTTACCCCGCCGCCCGCCAATCATCCGCTACGGCTGAATCGTGATCGGTGTCCCGTTTTTCACCATCGAATAGACTTGGCGCATCTCACGGTCGGTCACAGCGATACAGCCCGCCGTCCAGTCGCGCCCGCCCTTGCGATACTCACGCGGCCGTCCGTGAATGAAAATGTCGCCACCCGGACTTTTGCCCAGCTCGCGCGCCTCTGCCCGATCTTCGTTGTTGGGATAGGACACACCGATCGACAGATAGAACTGGCTGTTCGGATTGCGCCGGTCGATGATGTAGGTGCCTTCGGGTGTCTTGCCGTCACCCTCGATCTTCTTGTCGCCCTCGGGCGCAAAACCAAGCCCCACGTCATAGCTTTTCAAAACACCCTTGCTGCTCAGCAGGTGCATTCGGCGTTCACCCTTGTCGACAACGACATGTGTCACTTCCGGTCCATGATAGGTGGGAAACTTGCCGCAGGCCGCTGCGGATAGGCCAAGCGTTGCCAACAGAAGAACCCTGAGAATCGTCATTATACTGCCCCATACGTTTTTCGGGATTCTACCTTATTCGGGGCGGTTTGCGTAGCTCACGTTTTCGACATCGCGCGCCTGTTCGCCCAGACGCCGTTCAATCGCCTCCAGCCGGGCCAGAACCTCATCCCGGTACAGGTCGGTGCGTTCATTATCCTCTTGCTGGTGGGCGTCCTGCATCGAGTTCACGATCAGACCCACCAGCAGGTTCACCACCGCAAATGTCGTGACCATGATGAAAGGCACGAAAAACACCCAAGCATAAGGATAAACCTCCATCACCGGGCGCACGATTCCCATCGACCAGGATTCCAGCGTCATGATCTGGAACAGTGAATAGGCCGACATCCCAAGGTTGCCGAACCAGTCGGGAAAGCTGTCGCCGAACAGCTTGGTCGCCATGACGCTGCCGATGTAAAAGATGATCGCCATCAGCAGGAACACGCTGCCCATGCCGGGCAGCGCGGTGATGAAGCCCTCGACCACGCGACGCAACCGGGGAGCGACAGAGATCACCCGCAACACTCGCAATATACGCAGCGATCGCAACACGGACAGGCCGCCCGCGCCGGGGACCAGCGCAATGCCGACGATCACAAAGTCGAACACGCTCCACCCGCTGCGGAAAAAGCGCATCCCGCGCGCCACCAGCTTGGCGGCAATCTCGACGATAAAGATGCCAAGGCACAGCTTGTCCAGCAGGGTGATGACGTTGCCAAAGCGGCTCATCAGCGACTCGGATGTTTCCATCCCCAAAACAACGGCGTTCAATATGATGACGGCAATGATGGCGTTCTGAACACGGGGCGCGTCGACAATAGCCCCGACGCGGGCGCGGAAATTCATAGGCTCACTTCTCCAGCTGCAATGAGGCGACAAGTTCCACATGGGTGGACCAGCGGAACTGGTCAACCACCTGCACCCAGTCAAGGCGATAGCCCGCCGCCTGCAACCGCACACAGTCACGGGCAAAACTCACCGGGTTGCAGGACACATGCGCAATACGCGGGACGCGGGCGCGGGCCAGTTCGGCCACCTGAGCCTCTGCCCCGGCGCGCGGCGGATCGATCACCACCCCGTCAAAGCGGGTCAACTCATCCGGCAACAAGGGATTGCGGAACAAGTCACGCACGGCATGGGTGACATGACGCATGCCCTGCGCCTGCCGCCACCCTTGATCCAGCGCGAGGGTCATGGCCTTATCTCCCTCCACCGCGTGCACGCGCGCCATTTCGGCCAGTGGCAGGGCAAAGGTGCCGCAGCCGGCAAACAGATCGGCAATATATGTGGCCCCGGTCAATGCCTCCTGCACGGCAGACAACAACGCCGCCTGCCCGGTTTCCGTCGCCTGCAGAAATGCCCCCGGCGGCGGCACCACCAGAGCCGCGCCAAACCGCTGATGCGGCGGCAAAAAGGTCAGAACGTCGTCATCCCATGCCAACCGCGCCAACCCTTCGGCTTGCGCAATCGCGGCCAGTTCGGACCGCAATGCGTCGTCAATCGGCTTACCCCCGGTGACAACGATATCCAATCCCGACAGGCTTTCCGTCACCAGAACCGACAGTTCTCCCTTGCGCGACGCCCCGGCCACCGCCAGCCGTTCGATCAAGGGCAGCGCCGCGGCCAAGGCAGGCGTGACCAACTGACAGCCAGGAACGGCAACGATCACATCCGAGGCTTTCTGGTGAAACCCAACCAGTGCGCCCTTTTTGGTCCGGCGCGCGGAGAAACTGGCGCGGCGGCGCGACTGCGTCGGAGAGGTAAACGTGGGCCGCATCGGCGCGGAAAGGCCCTGCGCCTCCAGCGCGCGGCGCACCACCTCTTCTTTCCAGCCGGTGACAAACCCGTCCGAGGCGTGCTGCAACTGGCACCCGCCGCAGGATTTCGCATGACGACAAGGGGGCGACACCCGGTCGGCAGAGGGCGTGACAATACGCGGCGCGGACATCGCGTCCCCTGTCACCTCACCTTCGACCACCTCACCCGGCAAAACGCCGGGCACAAAAATCGGCCCCGGCGCGATACCATCGCCCCGGTGGCCCAGCCGTTCGATCGTCACCTGATGCGTGCCGTCGGACATGCGCGCTCCCCTGCCGTTTCTTCTCTGTAAAAATACCCAATATCCGCCACCTGCGACAGGCACCAGCGCCTCGGGCTATTCCGCCGCCTCAGAGCCGATGAATCCGCCCGACTGACGCTCCCAATAGCGGGCGTAAAGACCGTCCTGCGCCAACAACGCCTCATGCGAACCTTGTTCGACGATCCGACCCTGATCCATGACCACAATCCGGTCCATCTGGGCGATGGTGGACAGGCGGTGCGCAATTGCCAGCACGGTCTTGCCCATCATGACCTGTTCCAGCGCTTCCTGAATCTCTGCCTCAACCTCGGAATCCAGCGCGCTTGTCGCCTCATCCAGCACCAGAACCGGCGCATCCCGCAGGATCGCGCGGGCCAGAGCGATGCGCTGACGTTGACCGCCGGACAGCTTCACACCCCGTTCACCCAACCGCGCGGCATAGCCAGTGTTGCCCCTGTGGTCCTTCAGCCCAAGGATGAACTCATGCGCCGAGGCGCGGTTCGCCGCCTCAAACACCTCTGCATCGCTAGCACCGGGGCGGCCATAGCGGATGTTCTCAAGCGCCGAGCGGTTGAACATCGCGGTTTCCTGCCGGACCACGGCAATCTGGCGGCGCAGGGCGTGTTGGGTCAGATCGCGGATGTCGGTGCCGCCCATCAAAATGCGCCCCACCTCGACATCATAAAGACGCAGCAGCAGCGAGACGGCAGTGGATTTCCCCGCCCCCGAGGCACCAACCAAGGCGACCTTTTCACCCGGCGCTATCGTCAGATCAAACCCCGACAAGGCGCGCGATTCACCGCCGTAGGCAAAGCCGACCTTGTCAAAGCGGATCTCACCGGCCTGCGCCTGCCCCAAGGCATCCGGGCGGTCGATGATTTCATGTGCCGGGGTCAGCGTACCAATGCCATCTTCCATCTCTCCAATGTTGGTAAAGATCGACATGGCGGTGCGGCCCAGCCGGTTGGTCACCATCGACAGGCGGGTGGTGATCATGGCCGTTACAGCGATGTCCCCTGCGCTGGCCGTGCCGCGACTGAACAGATACAGCGCGCCAAGGATCGACACGACGGGCAGGATGCCCCCCAGTGTCATCAGAACCATGCGAAAGATTGCCGACAGGTCGCCGAAATCCAGCGCCTTTGCCCGGTAGGATTCAAGCGCGGCGCGGGTGGCGGCGTCTTCGTCCTCATCCCGGGCGAACAGCTTGACGGTGGCGATGTTGGAAAACGTGTCGACGATCTGCCCTGTCACAACGGTGCGCGCCCCGGCGCGATCACGGGACAAGTTTTGCACACGGGGGATAAAGTAGCGCAGGGCCAGCGCATAGAGCACGGCCCAGACGACAAAAACGCCCAGCAAGCGCGCGTCAATCGCCGCGAGCAGTAAAAAGGCCCCGGTGAACATCGCCAGCGCGTAGACCACCACATCGGTCGTCTCCAGCACCAGATCGGTCAGGGACCGCGCAACTTGCAGCGCCTTTTGGCTGAGTCGCCCGGCAAAGTCGTTCTCAAAGAACCGCATGGAATGACCCATGACATGGCGGTTCAGCCGTTGCAGGACCATCGGGAACAGGTTTGGCCCGAGCATGACGCCGGACACACCCGCGTCAAAGACAAACAGGATCGGGCGGATCAGCAGAAAGAACAGCAATCCAAAGACGATCAGGCCCCAATACGGCCCCCAAAAGGCCCCCTGCCCTGTCACTTCGGCCCCGTCGATCACCCAGCCGGTGAACCGTGCGGCGACCAGTTCGGACACGCCTGTCAGCGCGGTGATGAGAACGGCCAGCAGGATCGGGCGTTCCGCCCCCTTCAGCGCCCAGCGCGTAAAGGCCCATAGAGTTTCGGGCGGCGCACCATCGGCGGGCTGGAACGGATCAATTTGTGGGAGAAGGTGTCGGATCATTCCGCTGCTTCTACTGCGTCGTCACCAAGGAAGCCACCTGACTGACGACCCCAAAAACGTGCATAAAGCCCGCCGAAGGCCAGCAGGTCGTCATGTGTACCCTGTTCGGCGATGCGCCCCTGATCCAGTACGATGATCCGGTCCATGCTGGAAATGGTCGACAGACGGTGCGCGATGGCCAGAACTGTCTTGCCCTCCATCACGCGGGACAGGGCGTCCTGAATGTTGGCCTCTACCTCTGAATCCAGCGCGCTTGTCGCCTCATCCAGCACCAATATAGGCGCGTCCTTGAGGATTGCACGGGCCAGCGCGATACGCTGGCGTTGCCCGCCGGACAGTTTCACGCCGCGTTCGCCTAGATAGGCGGCATAGCCGCTGCGCCCGCGAAAATCCTCAAGTTCTAAAATGAACTCATGCGCCTCAGCGCGCTTGGCGGCCTCGATCACCTCTTCCTCTGTGGCGTCGGGTTTGCCGTAGCGGATGTTGTCCAACGCCGAGCGGTTGAACATCGCAGTTTCCTGCGTGACCATGCCGATGGCGGTGCGCAAACTGGCCTGCGTGACGGACGACACATCGGTGCCGTCGATGCGCACCTGCCCACTTTCGGTGTCGTATAGGCGCAACAACAGCGACACGAGCGTCGATTTCCCCGCACCGGATGCACCAACAATGGCCAGCTTTTCGCCCGGTTTCACCGTCAGCGATAGATCCGTCACGCCGCCGGTGAGCCCGCCATAGGCAAACTCGACCGCGTCAAAGACAATCTCACCATCGGGCACCGTCAGCTCCGCAGCGCCCGACCGATCGGTCAGGGCATGAGGCACACTGAGGGTGGACATGCCGTCCTCGACCTCACCAACGTGGCCATAGATCACCATGAGGGTAAAGCTGATCCAGCCGGTCATCTGCGCCAACCGGATCGTGACCGCGCCCACGGCGGCGATGTCACCCGGGGACACGCCCACACTGCGCATGGCGATGGCGGTGCCCACCATGATCACCGGCAGCAGCCCGGCGATAAAGATCAACCCAAGCCGAAAGGCGGTGGTCGCCTCACCAAAACGCAGCGCCTTGTCGCGCAGGGATTCCATCGCGCCCAGCGCGCGCCGGTCCTCATGGCTGTCCCCGGCGAACAGTTTGACGGTCTTGATGTTGGAAATCGTGTCGACAACCTGCCCGGTGACCATGGCCTGCGCCTCTGCCCGCGCGGCAGAGCGCGCGCGGATCTGCGGCAGCATCAGCCGCAAGAACCCAAGGTACAGTGCGAACCACCCCGCCAATAGCACCAGCATCAGCGGATGAATCGCCCCCAGCATCACGGCGGTGCCGATTATCGTGGCCAAACCAAAGGTGACGGCATTCACCGTCTCGATCACGATTTCAGTCAGAGAGCGCGCGGCCTGCACCTTTTTCTGTGCAATGCGGCCCGCATAGTCGTCATCAAAGAACGTCACCGACTGACCGATGGTCCAGCGATACAGCCGTGCCAGAACCAGCTTGAAGATGTTCGGCCCGATCATCACCGCTTGCGTCAGGGCCAAGCCGCCAAACAGCAGCGGACGGGCGACCAACAGCAGCGCGACGGCCAGCAAAACAAGCCCGCCGTGATCCGTCAGAAAACCTTGTTCGACCGGCCCACCCACGGCATCGACAACCCGACCCAGCAGGTACATCGACAGCACCTCTGTCGCGCCGGCGGCGACAGAGATCGCCACCCCCAGCCCGATGATCAGCCAACCGCCCTGCAAAGCCCACAGGATAAACGGCCACAGCCGATCCGGCGGCATGCCGTCCGCATGGCGTTCGGGATCAATCAGGTTGCCCGCCCGGTGGACCAGGTTTTGGTACAGGTTTCGCATCATTCCGCCGCCTGCGTGTCAGGGTCAAGAAAACCGCCAGATTGGCGCGCCCAGAAACTGGCATATAGGCCGCCCTGCGCCAAGAGCGCGTCATGGCCGCCTTGTTCCACGATCCGGCCCTCATCCATGACCAGAATGCGGTCCATTTGCGCGATGGTGGACAAACGGTGCGCAATGGCGATCACGCTTTTGCCCTGCATCATCCCGTAAAGCGTGTCCTGAATCGCGGCCTCTACCTCTGAGTCCAGCGCGCTTGTCGCCTCATCCAGCAGCAGGATCGGCGCGTTTTTGAGGATCACACGTGCCAAAGTCACTCGCTGACGTTGACCCCCAGACAGCTTCACGCCGCGTTCGCCGACCTGAGCATCATAGCCGGAGCGCCCCTCGGGGTCCGCGAGGGTCAGGATAAACTCATGCGCCTGCGCCTGTTTGGCGGCCTCGATCATCTCTGCCTCTGTCGCATCGGGACGACCATACAGGATGTTGTCCCGCACCGAGCGGTGCAACAGCGCCGAATCCTGCTGCACCATACCGATGTTCAACCGCAAACTGTCCTGCGTGACCTTGGCGATGTCCTGACCGTCGATCAGGATGCGCCCCTGTTCCACGTCGTAGAACCGCAACAGCAGTTTGACCAAGGTCGACTTGCCCGCCCCGGAGCGACCCACAAGGCCGATTTTTTCGCCCGGAGCGATGGTCAGGGAGACGTTATCAAGCCCGCCAGAGCCGCGCCCGTAATGGTGCGTCAGATCCTCAACGCGGATCTCTCCGGCCTGCATCGCCAACGGTTTCGCGTTCGGTGCGTCCAGCAGGGTGATCGGCTGGGCAATCGTTTCCATCCCCTCAGCCACAACGCCAAGCTGGCGGAAAAACGTCGTCAGCGCCCACATGATCCAGCCGGTCATCGCGTTCAGCCGCAGGGTCAGCGCCGTTGCCGCCGCCACCGCCCCGGTCGAGGCCGCGCCCTGCATCCACAGCGCAATGGCCCAACCGACAACACCGACGATCAGCAAGCCGTTCAGCAGAACCAGCACAACGTCCATGATGGTATATAGCCGCATTTCGATCTGAAAGGTCTGGCGCGTGTCCTCTATCGCCTCTTTGGCGTAGTCCAGTTCGCGCGAGTGATGGGCGAACATCTTGACCGAGTGGATGTTGGTATAACTGTCCACCACGCGACCCGTGACCTTGCTGCGCGCGTCCGACGCCGCCTTGGACGCGGGACCGACGCGGGTCACGACCCAACGCATCAGAATTGCATACAGGCCCAACCAGACTAGCAGCGGGATCATCAGACGCGAGTCAGCCCCGCCCAGCAGGACCAGAGCGCCGATCAAGTAGGCCAGGGAAAAGGTGATCGCGTCAAAGACCTGAAACACCGCCTCACCCGCAGCCGGGGGCGTCTGCATGATCCGGTTGGCAATCCGGCCGGCAAAATCATTCTCAAACCAGCCAACGGACTGGCGCAGCACATGGGCATGCGCGCGCCAACGGATCAGCGTGCCAAAGTTAGGCATGACGCCGTTGTTGAGCAGCAGCACATCCAGCGCCTGCAACAGTGGACGTAGCAGCAGGATGAAAAGGCCCAGCCCGATCAGCGCGGTGCCATGGTCTTGCCAGACCTGTGACGGATCACCAGACAGGATGTCGACCACCCAGCCCATGGCCCAGAGCAGCCAGATTTCGACCGCGGCCACAACAACCGACGTCGCTGCCGTCCAAGCAAAGATCGCCCGGAACGGCCGGGCATAGTCCATCAGAAACGGCAGCAGGCGCTGCGGGGGAACGTCCTTTTGCGGATAGGGCGCATAGGGATCGACGAGATTTTCAAAGAAACGGAACATGCCGGTGCGCTCCTTGGAGCAAATAGACAATGAAAAGGTAAAACGGGTGGCCAGAGCCTGCCCGCGCGTGCAGGTCGGCTCAGCCGAAGCTGAAATGAATCCTGTCACGCACCATCATGTCTCCCGGATAAAGGTTGAGTCGGGACTTTCTAGGACAGAAAAAACTGTCTGTCACCCCTCGTCGAGCCATCGGCGCAGGTCTGCCTTGTCCGGGGCGAACCCCTCTGCGATCCAATGGTCTTCGGCCCGGCGCAGGGCATCCCCCAGATCAACGCCCTGATAGTCTGGGATCAAATCCTTGGCTTTCATAGGGAATTTGGCTTCTGCGCCCTTCGCAATCCGGGCGGCCATTTCCTGCGGCAGGGGTGTGCCGAAACTGGCGGATCGCAGGGCCACAACGGTTTGTGCCACGTTTGCCCCGTGCCGATAGGCCAGTTCCGCCGGACCTTCCATGCTGCCCATGAGGTCACGGTACAGCCCCAGCGTGCGTTGTTGCGCCTTGGACAGGCGCAACGCCGTGCCGTCGAAAAAGCCCATCACCGCCATACGCGCCATCGGATCGGGGGCGCGGTTCAGCGTCGTCTCAAACATCAGATAGGGGCCCAGCGCGGTTGTCACCGCCCCCGGCAAGACACGGGACAACACGCCCAGTCGTTCCATCACCGAAATCGCGATCAGCGGATCGGGCGCCTTCAACAGCTTGACCAGTTCCACACCGACCCGTTCGCGCGACAACAGATCCAGCCCGTCGATATTGGCGGCAATGGCGGCCAGCGCGTCGGGGCCCATACCTGCGTCCGGGTCACCGTACCACGCTGAAAAGCGGAAAAAGCGCAGGATGCGCAGGTAGTCCTCTTTGATGCGGGTATCGGCATCTAGGATGAACCGAAAATGCCGCGCCTGCAGGTCAGGCAGGCCACCCAGCGGATCAATCAGCGCGCCACGCCGGTCCGCATACAGTGCGTTCATGGTAAAATCGCGCCGCACCGCGTCCTCATGCACATCGTCGGCAAAGCGGACCACAGCGCGGCGACCATCGGTTTCCACATCGGCGCGAAAGGTCGTGACCTCAAACCCCTCACCCCCGGCCACAACGGTCACGGTGCCGTGGTCGATTCCGGTGGGAACAACCTTGAGCCCTGCGGCCTTGGCAAGCTCCATCACCCGAGTCGGATGGGCATCGGTCGAGATGTCCACGTCAGAGACCGGCACACCCAACAAGGCGTTGCGCACGCAGCCGCCCACCGCATAGGCCAGATGACCGGCGTCTTCGAGCATACCCATCACGGTCTGCGTCGCCGAGGACCGTAACCAATCACCAGTCACGCGGGTCATGCGTGAATCCGGCCCGCCAGCGCGCGCAGCATCCGGGCCGTCGCCCCCCAGATGTAATAAGGGCCAAACGGCGCGGTGTAATACAACCGCCGTTGACCGCGCCAGCGCCGCCCCTGAACCGAATAGCGCGCCGGATCGGTGACGTGGGCGTAAGGCACCATGAACACCTCTTCGACCTCTCCTGGCTCTGGCACCGGGGTGAAATCCCCATGCACCAAGCCGATGACAGGCGTGACCAGAAACCCGGTCACGGTCTCATGCGGCGGAAGCGTGCCAATCACCTCGACCTGTGCAGGGTCCAGCGCAACCTCTTCGTGCGCTTCGCGCAGGGCTGCGGCGATCTCATCTGCATCGCCCGGATCGACCTTGCCGCCGGGAAAGGCGATCTGGCCGGGGTGGTGTTTCAACCGGCTGGAGCGCTTGGTGAGGATCAGGTCCAGCCCGTCACGCCCCGGTTTGAAGGCCGCCAGCACCCCGGCAGGCCGCAATTTGCGCCCCTCTGGCAAGACAATCGCCGGGTTCAGGTCAAAGTCCGAAGACGCCGCACCTGTGGCCTGCGGCGCGCGCCGCAGGGCTGCGATCTGGTCAGTCCTTACCATCGGCGCTGAACCCCACGGTTGCCGGATCGAGCTCGTAATGCGCGCCGCAGAATTGGCAATCCGCGGTCACTAGCCCCTCATCCGTCGTCATGTGGCCGATGTCTTTGGCCGAATAGATCGACAGGCTTTGGCGCACTCGATCCTCGGAACAGGTACAGCCAAATCGGACCGGCTGCATTTCAAAGACACGCGGTTCTTCCTCATGAAACAGACGGAGCAACAGATCGGTCGGCGGGATGCTGGGGCCGATCAGCTCCAGCTCTTCCAGCGTCGCAAGATGGCTGTTCACCCTATTCCAGTTTTCCTCGGTCTCGCCGTCGACCAGATCCCCGGCTTGCAGCAATCCCGCTTCACCCGATCCGCCATCCTTGGCAAATGGAGACGCCTTGGGCATGTGCTGCAACATGATTCCGCCCGCGCGCCAGTGTTCCGGCACACCCGGTTCTGTTGAGCGGCCATAGGACAGCGCAAAAGTCGTGGGCAGCTGTTCCGACTGGGCGAAATAGGCCGCCGCGCAATCGGACAGATTGTTTCCTGCGATGGGTGTAATGCCCTGATAAGGCTGCATTCCCTCGCCCTGATCGATCATGATCGCAAAGTAACCCGCGCCCAGTTGCTGGAACGGCGGCGCTTCTGTGATGCGGTCCTCGTCATAGCTGGCATAGGCGCGGATACGGGCTGGCTGGCCCTCGTCCTCGGGGCCGTAATAGTCCGTGGCAATCATCCGCACCGGACCGTTGGTCTGGACCTGCAGGGACAGTTTCCACCGCAGTTTGACAGTCTGGCCGATCAAGGCAGTCAGCAGAGCCATCTCTGCCACCAACGCCTCAACCGGGGCGGGGTAATTGTGTTGTTGCAGCACGCCAGACAATACGCCGTCAAGCCGCGCAACGCGGCCGCGCATGTCCGAACGGTCAAGCTGAAAGGGCAGGACGGTGTCGTCCCAGGCGATTTTATTGCCGATGCTCATGGGGTTTCCTTGTCTGCCTTTGGCTGGCATATCGCGTCCATATAGGGACATTGCGCGGCGACGCAAAGGGGGCCGGACATGACACGACGGTTTGGCACGCCACCACAGGCAGGTCAGCGCTATAAGCTGCGGCCCGGAGCCTATGCCATTTTGCCGCGCGATGGGCGCCTGTTACTGACCCATCAGGCCGCGCCCTTGCCAGAGGTTCAACTGCCCGGCGGTGGGATCGATCCCGGTGAAAACGCCTTGCAGGCCCTTTATCGCGAGGTGTTTGAAGAGACCGGCTGGCGTATTGCGTCGCCTCGCAGGCTGGGCGCGTTTCGCCGGTTCACCTTTATGCCAGAATATGACCTCTGGGCGGAAAAGCTGTGCATCATTTATATGGCCACCCCGGTGCGCCCGCATGGCCCCCCGACAGAGTCAGGACATAGCGCGATCTGGCGCACACCACGCGCCGCGATGCACGAATTGGGCAATCCGGGCGACCGCGCCTTTGTCCAGCGCTTTAGCGCAGGCAGATGACCGCAGAACCGATGGTCAGTTTGGGCCGCGACTATTCTTGAGAACGTCAAACTCTAACAGGGCCGCAGACACATCGTCCCCCAATTTGTCGGCGTTTTCCATTTGCGACGTGAAACGCCAATACATGTCCTCAAGGATGTCAGGTCCGTCCCCACATCGTACACTGTCGCGGAAAATGCGGACCAACCCGTCCTCTCCCAGCATTTCGCCGTTTTTCATCACCGCTTCGGTAAAACCGTCAGAATACAACAGCAGCAGATCACCGGAATTCATGGTGAAATCATGTTGATCGTAGGAAACCTCATCCACCAAGCCGATGGGCAGACCACCGTCGCCAATGAACCTGTGGCTGCCGTCGGGATGTAACAACAGGGCTGGGGAATGGCCCGCCTGCACCATCCGCATCCGCCCCGATGACAGATCTGCCGCGACATAGGCGAGGGTCAGATACTCTTCTACCCCCGGGTCGGCGGACAGCCTTTGGTTCAGCATCCGCGCCGTTTCAGCCGGTTCGCGCATGGCGTAGAACCGATCAAACCGACGTTCCAAAGCAATGTTCTGTTCCGGAAAGCTGGACGATAGATAGCCAGCGACTCGCGCGGTCACCATGGCCGAGGTAATGCCATGTCCGGACACATCAATATTATACAGGCCAAGCCGCCCGAACCCCGGTTTGAACATGCCAACTAAATCACCGCCGACATGACCGCAGGGGCGCAGTAACAGGCTGACACGCGAGGTCAGGATCTCTGTCATACGTTCGGGGACCAGAGACTGTTGGATCGTGCGGGCCTGACGCAGGTCATTGTCGATCGCCGTATGGATTTCCCGCAGTTCCTCAAACGCCTCTGACACCTGGCGATTTTTCTCGGACAATTGCCGTTCCATGGAAACGATCCGCTCACCCGCTGTAATGCGGGCCCGCAGTTCCGGGGCATTGACCGGTTTGGTCAGAAAGTCATCAGCCCCCGCATCCAACCCCTCAGCGATATCGCCCTTTTCGCTTTTGGAGGTCAGAAGAATGAAGTACCCATAGCCCTCGTTTTGCAACTCCCGGAAATGGCGGCAAAATTCCAGCCCGGTCATGCCCGGCATCATCCAGTCGGACAGCACAAGGTCCGGCGGAAGCTGCCGACAGATATCCAAGGCGGCCTGACCGGATTCCGCTGTCAGCACCTCATACCCCCAGCGGCGGACCATCGTTTCCACCATCTTGAGTTGCGCACGGCTGTCATCAACGACCAGAACACGCTGGATCGCGCCTGTCACCTCGGATGGAATGCCTTTTCTCTGAGTCTGCAAGGCGGACCCTTTTCGAAATATCATTGGTTCGCATTGTCTATACGGGGCAGGTTCTTAACGACCCTTGAATGGTAAAATGCTGCGCATTCTTTTGCCGGGTCCGGGCATCGAGAAAGGTGCTATTTACCACCCCGATTTATACACAGGTTACCCGCAGGGTATCTTTGGCGCGGGTCATCGGTGGGGTCCGTCTTGTACTAGGGCCGGTATGATGGAGACAGGTTATGATTGACTGGTCACGCGTGGACGAACTGGTGGATGAAATCGGACCAGAGGATTTTGGTGAGGTCGCAGAGCTTTTCCTTGTTGAGGTTGAGTCTGCTGTTTGCCTGCTGGAATCCAGTGAGGGCAATCCAATTGTCACCGAAGAGCAGATGCATTTCCTCAAAGGCGCGTCATTGAACCTTGGGTTTGCGTTGCTGGCGCAGATATGCCTGAAAGGTGAGAAAGCCGCCGCCGAAGGCAATCCGGAAGCCGTCAGTGCCGCGCAGGTCCGCACGATCTTTGAAGAGTCGCGCGACCAATTCCAGAAAGGCCTGCCCGAACGGCTTGCCGCCTGACCGCGCCGCGCCTCAAATCCGGCGATGCAACTCTGTCAGGTCGCGCGGAGGCCCCTCGGCAAAGGCGTCTCGTCTCAGCCGTCGCATGCCGTCAATCCAGCGATCCATATCCGCCGCACGCCTCTGGGCGTACACCTCGGCCTCTGGGTGCGGTAGGATCAGAAACTTACCCGCGCGCACGCCATCAACCACCGCCGTGGCCACATCATCCGCCGTCAACACCCTGTCATGCGGGCGGTTCCCGGCCTGAGTGTCGTCATATCCCAACAACGGGGTCGCCACATACAACGGACAAACCACCGATACCCGGATACCCTCATCGCCGTGTTCGATGGCCAGCGATTGCGCGAGGCTGACCGCTGCGTGTTTGCTGGCAGAATAGGGCGCATCGCCGATTTGGCTGAGCAATCCAGCAGCAGAGGCGACATTGATCAGCCAGCCTTCACCGCGCGCGCGCATCCCGGGCAGCACCAAACGTGCGACGCGCAGATGTGCCATGACATGCACATCCCAACTGTCTTGCCACAGATCATCCGGCGCACTGCACGGACCGTCGATGGCACCGCGCGCGAAGCCCGCGTTTGAAATCAGCATATCGATACCGCCCAGCGCGGCCTCGGCGCTTTGCACAAGACCGGCAATCAGACCGGGATCACGCATATCGGCGGGGACAAAGCCCGCGCCCAATGCACTTGCCGTCTGCGCCAGCGCCGGGCCTTCCCTGTCCGTCAAGAACAGCCGCGCACCCTCTGCCGCCAGTCGGTTGGCCAGCGCGCGGCCGATGCCCTGCGCCGCCCCGGTTAAGAGAACCCGCCGCCCCGCCAGCATCAGATCACAAACTGAGCGAGGATCTCGTCCTCGGTGATGTCCTGATAGGTAAACCCGTGGGCATCTAGGCTGCTGAAAAGTATCTGAAAATTCTCAGGGGCGCTCGTCTCTATCCCGATCAGGACAGAGCCAAAGTTGCGCGCCGATTTCTTGAGGTATTCGAAGCGCGCGATGTCATCGTCCGGCCCGAGAAGCCCAAGGAAATCCTTCAGCGCGCCGGGGCGCTGTGGCAGGCGTAGGATGAAATACTTTTTGATCCCGGAATAGCGCTGGGCGCGTTCCTTGACCTCTGGCAGACGCTCAAAGTCGAAATTCCCACCCGAGGTGATGCACACCACCGTGCGGCCCGCAATTCCCTGCCCCAAATCCTGCAAAGCGTCGACAGACAGCGCGCCCGCAGGTTCCAGCACGATTCCCTCGACATTCAGCATCTCGAGGATCGTCAGGCACAGGCGGTCCTCCTGGATGGTCAATGAGTTGGCCAGGCCGACGCCCTTGAGTCGTTCAAAAGTCCGCTCACCGATCCGGGCCACCGCAGCGCCATCGGCGAAGGTGTTGACCGACGGCAGGGCCACGGGGCGTCCCGCCTGCAGCGCGGCGCGCAGACAGGCGCCTCCCAAAGGTTCGACAAAAGTGTACTGCGACTCGGTGCCGAAATAGCTGAGCATCCCGGCGGATAGTCCGCCGCCGCCCACAGGGATGACAAGGTGATCCGGCGCGCGGCCCAGTTGTTGCTCGATCTCGACGGCAACAGAGGCCTGCCCTTCGATCACATCCTCATCGTCGAAGGGGGACAGAAAGTGCCCGCCCTCGGTCGCGCAGAACGCCTGCGCCGCCTTCAGGCAATCGTCGAAATAGTCGCCGGTCAGACGGATCTCGACCGCGTCGCCGCCAAACATCCGGGTCTTCTGGATCTTTTGCTGTGGTGTGGTGACAGGCATGAAGATCACACCCTGCACACCGAAATGACGGCACATGTAGGCGACGCCCTGCGCGTGGTTGCCGGCGGAGGCGCAGACAAACAACACCTCTCCGCGTGCCTTGCGCATGGCGTTGAACGCGCCGCGCAGCTTGTAACTGCGCACCGGGCTGAGATCTTCGCGCTTTAGCAGCACCTCGGCACCGAAACGGTCCGACAGATGGGCGTTGCGCAACAGCGGCGTCGGTGGAAAGACGTCGCGCATCGCGGCCTCGGCGGCCCGGGCCTTATCCTTGAAATCAGTCATGTCCCTGCTGTGGCCCAAGCCCGGGCCGCGCGCAAGTCAGTCGATGTCGCGCCCCTCGACGCTGATCCCGTAAAGTGTGGTCAGGGCCGAGACACCGATCATCGTCGCAAACCATCCAACAACAACGCTGTAGACAAGGTTGATCAGCGATTGCGGATCGGGATTCAGCCATGCGGGCAATTGGACCAATACGCTGAAGAAAACCGCGATCAGGGACAAGACAACGATTGTCCCGTGTTCCTTGGCTGTAGCGGCCCATGCTTCGCGCAGGGTCATTTTTCGGTCAATCGCCCCGGCGGGCAGCAGCACCCCGAACCGGAAGAACAGATAGACCGCAAGCGCGACAAGCGCCATTAGCAGAGGCAAACCCGTGCCGGGGGCCGCAGCCATGACGATCCCAATCGGGATCATGGCAACCACCACAGCCAGGGACACCAGCAAGGCAATCATCACCGACCGCCCAAGATAGGCCAGCACCAAACCACCTTGCCACTTCGGCAATGCGCCCTCGGGGATCTCACCCGTCAGGACAAAACGGTGCCAGGCCACGGCGATCCACAGGCTGGCGACAATCGCAAGAAAGGCCGTAGCCAGAACCATCAGCGCCATGCCCGGACTGACAACCGTTTCACCAACGTTCCCCGTCGGCGTCGCCATCAGGATCAATACCTGATTCAGCGCCTGCACCGCGTAGAGAACCGCAGAGATGCGAAACGCCACCTCTAGGTTGTTGATGACAATCCAAAAGGAATGTTTGAAAACCTGCCAACCGCGCATGGGCCACCTTTTCGCCAATCAATTGGAGTCAGGGGGTAGCACTCCCGCGCCCCGCGTCAACGGGCCTTCCTTGCAGGTCCGCCGAAAACAGGCTAATCCGCCCGCCAAACCGCCCCAAAGGACAGATCCATGACCGCGCCCAAGAAAGTTGTGCTCGCCTATTCCGGTGGCCTCGACACCTCGATCATCCTGAAATGGTTGCAGACGGAATACGGCTGTGAGGTCGTGACCTTTACCGCCGACCTTGGTCAGGGTGAGGAACTGGAACCCGCCCGCGAAAAGGCCGTGATGCTGGGGATCGACCCCGCGAACATCTACATCGAAGACGTGCGTGAGGAATTTGTCCGCGATTTCGTCTTTCCGATGTTCCGCGCCAATGCGGTCTATGAGGGGCTGTACCTGCTGGGCACCTCCATCGCGCGCCCCTTGATTTCCAAACGTCTGGTCGAGATTGCCGAAGAAACCGGCGCCGATGCCGTGGCACACGGGGCCACCGGCAAGGGCAACGATCAGGTGCGGTTCGAACTATCCGCCGCCGCGCTGAACCCCGACATCAAGGTGATCGCGCCTTGGCGGGAATGGAATCTGAACTCGCGCACAGCACTTCTGGACTTTGCCGAAAAGAACCAGATCCCGATTGCCAAGGACAAGCGCGGCGAGGCCCCGTTCAGCGTGGATGCCAACCTGCTGCACACCTCGTCCGAGGGTCGCGTGCTGGAAGATCCAGCCGAGGAAGCGCCCGAATACGTCCACCTGCGCACTGTGAACCCTGAGGACGCGCCCGACACGCCCGAGGTGATCGAAGTCACCTTTGAAAAGGGCGACGCGGTTGCGATCAACGGTGAGACAATGTCGCCGGCGACCATCCTGACCGCGCTGAACGACTATGGCCGCAAACACGGCATCGGGCGGCTCGACTTTGTTGAGAACCGTTTCGTGGGCATGAAATCGCGCGGCATTTATGAAACCCCCGGCGGCACCATCCTGCTGGAGGCGCACCGTGGCATCGAACAGATCACGCTGGACAGCGGCGCGGGCCACCTCAAGGACAGCCTGATGCCGCGCTATGCGGAACTGATCTACAACGGTTTCTGGTATTCGCCCGAACGTGAGATGCTGCAAGCGGCCATCGACAAGTCGCAGGAACTGGTCTCCGGCACGGTCAAGCTGAAGCTGTACAAAGGGTCGGTGCGCTGCATCGGTCGCTGGTCCGACAACTCGCTCTACTCAGAGGCGCATGTGACCTTTGAGGATGACGCCGGGGCCTATGACCAGAAAGACGCCGAAGGGTTCATCACCCTGAACGCGCTGCGTTTGCGTCTGCTGGCAGCGCGCAAGCGTCGGCTGGGGTGATCTGATATGACGTTACGCGGCATCGCGTAACGTCATCCTATGCCTGCCTTTCGGTTTCGCGCCATAGAGGACACGAAACCGGAGGACACCATGACATTCGATGAAATCGCAGACCTGCTGCGCAAGGGTTTGGCGCACAAGCCGCTGGACAAAACGTTGCGTTTTGACTGTGGCGAAGATGGCGCGCTGCGTCTGGACGGGACAACGGTCGAACACTCTGTTGCCCCCGCCGACTGCACCATCCGTATTTCCCACGACAACCTGTCGAAACTGGTGCAGGGCAATCTGAACCCAATGACCGCCTTTGCGATGGGCAAACTGAAAGTATCCGGCGACATGTCCGTCGCGATGAAACTGGGTCAGCTGCTGTAGGCCGGGCCTCAATCAGCCCGCAGACGGCCAAAACCCGTCCCCAACAGAATGGCGGCCGCGCAGATCCGGAGCACCGGGGTCCGCACGGCCGTTCACCGTACCCGAAACGCAGGTACGTTACCGCCGCATACTCGGCGGCGGTTGCCGGGCCAACTGACTGGCGCCAGCCCGGCTATGGGATCACTGGGCGGTGACCACGGTCATGACCAATTCGCCGTCCTGACGGATTGGGCCATCTTCCTTGGCACCAAGAGTGTATTCAAAGATGCCAGTCTTCATGCCGCCGTCCTCGCCGTGCACCATCAGCATCAACATGTCGCCCGCTGCGACCTCTTCGGTCAGGATGGCGGTCACGTCCATATTTTCGCCCTTACGCAGCGGCGCGTAGCCGACAACCGGGCCCGGTTTCATGTCCTCGCCGGTGCGATGGACCACCAACCAGCCATTGGCCGGGGCAACGATTTTGTCTGCCGAAACGGTGCCTTCGGCGACGGCCTGGTCCATGGCCTCGACCATGGGGGCCATGCCGTGGCCCCCGGCATAAGCGGCACCGGCGAAAGTCATCAAAGCAGCTGTTACAATCTTGAAAGTCATAGGTTTTCTCCCAGTCAGGTCTGGCAGCGCAGGACCTCTTGCCCTCGCTTGCTGACAACAGTCACGAAAGGGCGTGCGGAAAAGTTTCAGCGGGGATCAGTTATTTTTCATCATTGTCACGCAACTCTCACCATCGGGTGAAGATGGGCTGCGCCGGATTGCCAGACAGGGCGGTCACAGGCAGGCTGAGGCGAAAGGAGATCACCATGCCCCGTTTCACGTTTGCCCGCCCTGCCCTGCTGTCCGCCCTTCTGGTGCTGGGCCTGTCCGCCCAAAGCCACCGCGCCGAAGCCGCCGAGATCATCGTCGCGGGCGGCTGTTTCTGGTGCGTCGAAGCCGATTTCGAAAAGGTCGCCGGGGTGAAAGAGGCGGTATCCGGATACACCGGCGGCAAAACAGCCAACCCGACCTACAAACAGGTGACTAGGGGCGGCACCGGCCACTATGAGGCGGTCAAGATCAGCTATGACGCGGGCAAAATCTCAGACCGTCAGTTGTACGACCTGTTTCTCCGCTCTGTCGATCCCACCGACGCGGGCGGTCAGTTCTGTGACCGGGGCGAAAGCTATCGCACCGCTATCTTCTACACGGATGCTGGACAGAAAGGGGCCGCCATTGCCGCCAAGGCAGAGGCCGAAAAGGCGCTGGGCAAAAGAATCGTGACGCCGATCCTGCCAGCCAAGGCGTTCTATCTGGCTGAGGGCTATCATCAGGACTACTATAAGGGGTCAGACCGCGTCGTGACTCGCTTTGGCATCATCACGCAAAGCGATGCGTACAAACGGTATCGCAAGGGCTGTGGCCGTGATGAGCGCGTCAAACAGTTGTGGGGCAGTGCCGCGCCGTTTGTGAACTGACCGCGACTAGCCGCCAAAATCCCGAACGTCGCGCAGGTCGGGGATCACATCTGCGGTCCCCTGCCGCGTGACCATGATGGCCCCGGCGATCATAGCCTGACCGATGGCCTGCGCCATTGGCAAACCGCGATCCAAACCAGCCAACACATAGCCGGTAAAGGTATCCCCTGCCCCGGTTGTATCCACCGGCGTCACCTTGACCGCTGGAAAAACCTGCGTCTCCCCGGTGTCAGTGTTGTGCCAACGCGCCCCATCCCCGCCCAACGTCACGATCACGTCGCGCACAGGCAAGGCTTCGGATGCCGTGCCGGTCGCCTCTTGCAGTTGCCGTGCCTCAACCTCATTCAGGAACAAGATATCCAATAGTGGCAGGACCGCCTTCACCGCCTGTGGATCAAAGGGCGCGGCGGCATAGGCCACGCGCATCCCCTTGGCAGAGGCGCGTTCAGCGGCGTCGCGTTGGCCATTGGTTTCGTTCTGGGTCAGGAAGATGTCCGACGACTCGGCATCCTGTAATGCGGCGGCGATATGGTCGATCGGGATCGCCTGATTGGCCCCCGGATAGAGAATGATGTTGTTCTCTCCCGTGTCATCAATGGCGATCAGGGCGTTTCCCGTGTCTTTGGAGACTGTGAGGATATGTTGTGTGTACACACCGTATTCCGTGAGCCGGTCCACCGCCCAGCCGCCATCGCCCCCAACCGCGCCGATATGCACACAGCGCGCCGCAGCCCGCGCTGCTGCCACAGACATGTTTGCCCCTTTGCCCCCCAATCCACGTTGAAAAGACCGCGCGGCCAGTGTTTCACCCGGTCCGGGCAGATGGGGCACGCGATAAAACAGATCCGCATTGATCGAGCCAAGGTTGAAGATCGTCATATCGGTTCTTCTCTCTCCACTTGCTCGATTTCCACCCTGACCGCTTGCCCCGCACCTTAGCTGATCTTGGCCGCCGCAAGCACCGCCATGTTCAGAATGTCATTGGCGGTCATTGAGGTTGAACATATCTGGATCGACTCGTCGACACCGGCCAGGATCGGCCCGATCACAGTTGCTCCGGCCATTTCCTGCATCAGTTTGACGGAGATCGACGCCGAATGCCGCGCAGGCACGATCAGGATGTTGGCGGGGCCCGACAGGCGCTGGAACGGATAGTGTTCCTGCGCCTTGACGTTCAAAGCAACATCTACCGTCATCTCACCTTCGTATTCGAAATTGACCCCACGCCGATCCAGAACACGCGGTGCTACATGCATCTTTTCCGCCCGCTCTGACATCGGATAGCCAAAAGTCGAGAAGCTGACAAAGGCCACGCGAGGTTCCAGCCCCAGGTGCCGTGCGACACCAGCGGCGCGTTCGGCGATAGTGGCCAGATCTTCTTCGTCCGGCCATTCATGCACCAGCGTGTCAGAGATCAATACGATACGTCCCTTGTGCAATAGCGCGGTTACGCCCGCCGCCCCATGCGCCGCGTCCGCGTCAAAGACATGGTTTACCAATTGCATGACATGCGCCGATTTCCGCGTTGCCCCGGTGACCAGCCCGTCACCGTGGCCGTGCGCCAGCATCAGCGCGGCAAAGACATGCCTGTCACGCGCCGCGAGGCGGTGAATGTCCTGCCGGTCCATGCCCTTGCGCTGCAAACGATCATAAAGAAACGCTTTGTAAGCCTCCAGATGGCGGGTGTTGGCGGCATTCACCACCTCCAGCTCGCGCACGGCGTCAGGCAGACCGGCCTCTTCGAGTTTTTGTTTCACATCCGGTTCACGACCGACGACCAACGCCTTGCCCAAGCCAGAGCGTTGGTACATGACTGCCGCGCGCAGAACGCGGGGATCGTCCCCTTCGGCAAAGATCATCCGGGCCTGCGCCGCACGGGCACGAGAGTTGATCGACCGCAGGATAGAGGCGGTCGGGTCCATCCGAGTTTTCAGATTGTGCTCATAGGCCTCGATATCGACGATCGGCCTCCGCGCAGCTCCCGTCTCCATGCCCGCACGCGCCACGGCGGGCGGGATACGGTGGATAAGACGCGGATCAAACGGTGTGGGAATGATGTAATCACGGCCAAAGGTCAGCGATTTTCCATAGGCCAGCGCCACCTCATCCGGCACGTCCTCACGCGCGAGATCGGCAAGCGCCTGCGCGCAGGCGATCTTCATCTCGTCGTTGATGGCGCGGGCGTGAATGTCCAGCGCCCCCCGGAAGAGATAGGGGAAGCCCAGCACGTTGTTGACCTGGTTCGGATAATCGCTGCGCCCGGTGGCGACGATGGCATCCACGCGGACCTCATGCGCCTCTTCCGGCGTGATTTCCGGGTCCGGGTTCGCCATGGCAAAGATCACCGGATTGTCAGCCATGCTGGCCACCATGTCCTGCGTCACAGCGCCCTTGGCCGAAACACCAAGGAACACATCGGCCTGCACCATCGCCTCTTCGAGGGTGCGCAGTTCAGTTGTGATGGCGTGGGCAGACTTCCACTGATTCATGCCCTCGGTGCGGCCTTGATAGATCACACCCTTGGTATCGCAGATGACGCAGTTCTCATGCCGCGCGCCCATGCGTTTAAGCAATTCGAGACAGGCAATGCCGGCCGCCCCTGCCCCGTTCAGCACGATCCTCACATCCTCGATCTTTTTGCCGGAGATATGCAGCGCGTTCAGCAGACCCGCAGCGCAGATCACCGCCGTGCCGTGCTGGTCGTCGTGGAAGACCGGGATGTCCATCTCTTCCTTGAGCCGTTGCTCAATGATGAAACACTCTGGCGCCTTGATGTCTTCGAGGTTGATGCCGCCGAACGTCGGCCCCATCAGCCTGACCGCCTTGCAGAATTCATCCGGATCTTCGGTGTCCAGTTCGATGTCGATGCTGTTGACGTCAGCGAAGCGTTTGAAGAGCACCGATTTGCCCTCCATCACCGGTTTGGATCCCAGCGCCCCCAGATTGCCTAACCCCAGCACGGCGGTCCCGTTGGAGATTACGGCAACAAGATTTCCCTTGTTGGTATAGTCGTAGGCCAGTTCGGGATTGGCAGCGATGTCCTCACATGGCACCGCCACACCCGGTGAATAGGCCAGCGACAGGTCGCGCTGGGTGGTCATGGGAACGGTGGCCTGCACCTCCCATTTGCCCGGCGTCGGTTCGAGGTGGAAGGCAAGCGCCTCTTCACGGGTGAATCTGGCTTTGGTCATATCCCCTCCATCACGCGGAATTTGCGGTTTTCCCCGCTCTTTGACAGCCTTAATGTCACGCGAAATCGTTGGGGGAAAGCCAAGTGAGCGCTAACAAACCGGGAAAGGGAACAGTGGAGGAGGCATCCGTCACGCCGATGATGGCGCAGTACCTTGAGATCAAGCAAGGTTATCCCGATGCGCTGCTGTTTTACCGCATGGGCGACTTCTATGAGATGTTCTTTGACGATGCGGTCGCGGCCAGTGCGGCGCTGGACATTGCGCTGACGAAACGCGGGAAACACGCGGGTGATGATATCCCGATGTGCGGCGTTCCGGTACACGCGGCTGAGGGGTATCTACTGACACTGATCCGCAAGGGGTTTCGCGTTGCCGTGGGTGAACAGCTGGAAAGCCCGCAGGAAGCCAAAAAGCGTGGGTCAAAGTCGGTTGTGAAGCGCGATGTGGTTCGGCTGGTCACGCCCGGCACCCTGACAGAAGAATCTTTGCTGGAGGCGCGTCGGCACAACTACCTCGCCGCGCTTGGCCAAGTCCGGGACAACTGGGCACTGGCCTGGGCGGATATTTCGACCGGAGCGTTTCATGTGATGCCGCTGGGCCGTGCCCGGATCGGGGCGGAACTGGCCCGGCTGGGTCCGTCCGAGGTATTGGCCTCTGACGGGGTTGCGGAGACCCTGCGTGAGGTTCTCACGGATCTGGGTTTGGACCCGACGACATTGGGGGCAGCGTCGTTCGATTCCAGTGCGGCAGAGGCCCGGCTGGCCTCACTGTTCAAGGTACAATCACTAGCTGGTTTCGGGACGTTTGAACGCGCAGAACTGTCCGCAATGGGCGCGTTGGTCGATTATCTGGATATCACCCAGAAAGGGCGGCTGCCGATCCTGCGCCCGCCGCGGCAGGAACAAGTGTCGCGCATCCTGCAGATCGACGCGGCGACGCGGCGCAATCTGGAACTGACCGAAAGCCTTCAGGGAGGACGCGCTGGCTCTTTGCTGTCGGTGATCGACATGACGGTGACTTCTGCCGGTGCACGCCTGCTGGAACGGCGCGTGGCCTCACCTTCACGCGACTTAGAGGTAATCAATGAGCGGTTAGAGGCGGTCAATTGGGGCGTCGAGGGCCCGATTGCCGGCAATCTGCGCGATGCTTTGAAATCCGTGCCGGATGTGGACCGCGCGCTGTCCCGGTTGGGCCTTGACCGGGGTGGACCTCGCGATCTGGCGGCGGTGCGGACGGCGTTGGCACAAGCTGGGCTAATAGCGGATCGGCTAACCGGGGAAGGGCTGCCCGATCTGATAACCCGCTCAGTTGCCGCCCTGACGGGTCAGGAAGACCTGTTGGGCCTGCTTGACGCCGCACTGGTCGCCGAACCCGGTCTGCGGGTCAGCGACGGTGGTTTTGTGGCCACCGGCCATGATCCAGCCCTGGATGAGGCGCGGACCTTGCGGGACGAGGGCAGGGGTGTGATTGCCCGTATGCAGGGGGAGTATGCACAAGAGACCGGGGTTTCATCGCTAAAGATCAAGCATAACAATGTCTTGGGATACTTCATCGAGACAACCGCCTTGCATGCCGAAAAGATGTTTGCCCTGTCGGAACGGTTCATACATCGGCAAACCACAGCAAATCAGGTGCGGTTCACAACCGTTGAACTGTCGGACATGGAACGCCGAATTCTGAACGCGGGCAACGAAGCGCTGGAAATTGAACGGCGGATCTACGAGGAACTGCGGCAGGCGGTCCTGAGCGCTGCGCCCGTGTTGTCTGAACTGGCACTGGGGCTGGCAGAGATTGATTTGTCACTGGCGTTGGCGGAACTGGCGCGGCAGCGTGACTGGTGTCGACCCAAGGTGGACAACAGCCGCGCCTTTGGAATCACGGGCGGGCGGCATCCGGTGGTAGAGGCCGCTCTGGCGGCCAGTGGCACGCCTTTTATCGCCAACGACTGCGATCTGAGTGCAGAGGGGCAGGCGGCGGCGGTCACACTACTGACCGGCCCGAACATGGCTGGTAAATCAACCTATCTGCGCCAGAACGCGCTTATCGCACTGCTTGCGCAGATGGGCAGCTATGTTCCGGCGCAGACAGCGCATGTCGGCCTTGTCAGTCAGATTTTCAGCCGCGTAGGCGCCAGCGATGATCTGGCGCGCGGACGATCCACGTTTATGGTCGAGATGGTCGAAACCGCCGCGATCCTGAATCAGGCGGACGACCGCGCGCTAGTGATTCTGGACGAAATCGGGCGCGGGACGGCCACATATGACGGGCTGTCCATCGCTTGGGCCACGCTGGAACATTTGCAGGCGGTCAATCGCGTGCGCGGTCTGTTTGCAACGCACTATCATGAGCTCACCACGCTGGCGGGCAAGCTGGACGGGGTCAGCAATGCCACCGTCGCCGTCAAGGAATGGGACAATGAGGTGATTTTTCTGCACGAAGTTCACGCGGGTGCAGCGGATCGGTCCTACGGCGTTCAGGTCGCGCAATTGGCCGGGCTACCCGCGCCGGTGATCACTCGTGCCCGCGCGGTCCTCGACGCGCTGGAAAAGGGCGAACGAGAGCGGGCAACGCCCAAGGCGCTGATTGACGATCTGCCACTGTTTTCTGCCGCCGCTCGCGCGCCAGAGCCGGTAGTTTCACAAGAAACATCCGCCGTAGAAGAAAAGCTGCGCGAGATATTGCCCGACAACCTGTCGCCCCGGGACGCCTTGCAGGCGCTTTACGATCTTAAGGATCTACTGGATTGAACGTAGCCCGGACATGCAAAACGGGCGCCTAAGGCGCCCGTTGCTAGACTGTGTTTCGATGCGTGACCGATCAGGACGCGGGGGTCGAGCTGACGCCGACCTGCGCAGGACGTAGCAGCCGATCATACAACAGGAATCCCTCTGCAGAGACCTGGATGATGTCGCCTGCGCGCGTGCCGGGCAGGGGCGCCTCAAACATCGCCTCATGTTCCTGCGGATCAAACCGGTCGCCGACCTTGGGGGTGATGCGGGTCACGCCGTGACGCTCAAACACCTTGAGCAGTTCCTTGAGAGTCAGTTCAACACCCTCAACCAGCGCAACAGAGGCCTGAGCGCCATCATCTTGCGCCGCAGCTAGCGCACGATTGAGGTTGTCGTAAACTGGCAACAAATCGCGTGCGATGCGGGTGCCGCCATAGGCCTGCGCCTCGCGCCGATCCTTTTCGGCGCGCTTGCGGGTGTTCTCCGCGTCCGCGAGGGCGCGCATGAACTTGTCCTTGAAGTCGTCCCGCTCTGCCCTCAGTTCATCTATCGCCAGGGCCACGTCATCGATTTCCTCATTCAGATCAGCCATTTCCTCATCGGCGGCCGCATCGATATCGTCGAGAAAATCATCCTTTTTCGGGTCTGCCATGCCTTCTACCTTTAACTCCGGTCGGCGATCATTCGGCCGACCAGTTGAGCCGTGTAATCCACGATCGGAACGATCCGACCATAATTCAG
The DNA here is from genome assembly GCF_002237555.1 of Antarctobacter heliothermus. Taxonomy (NCBI): domain Bacteria; kingdom Pseudomonadati; phylum Pseudomonadota; class Alphaproteobacteria; order Rhodobacterales; family Roseobacteraceae; genus Antarctobacter; species Antarctobacter heliothermus. The sequence goes on from NZ_CP022540.1 coordinate 1,074,585, forward strand.
GCGTGTCGGTCCGATCACGCCCACCGCACCAATGATCTTTCGGTCCGCGTTCATATATGGAGACACCACCAGAGAGGAACCCGAAAGTGAGAAAAGTTTGTTCTCTGAGCCGATAAAAATGCGTACCCCTTCGCCTTCGTCGGCCAGTTCAAGAAAATCGGCGATGTCCCGCTTGCGTTCCAGATCGTCAAACAGGCTGCGGATTCGATCGAGTTCTTCTTGCGCAGAATCCTCCTCCAGCAGATTCGCCCGCCCGCGTACGATCAGACGTTCGGCGCTGTCGCCCTGACCGTCCCAAACCGCGATGCCGGCGTCGATCAGATCAGCCGCCAATCCGTCGATTTCACGCCGACGGCGAGAAATTTCTGCCTGCATGGTCTTGCGCAGTTCACTGAGTGTGCGACCCTCGACCAACGCATTGGTGAAATTTGCTGCCTCACGCATAGCACTGGGCGTCAATCCCGGCGGCGGGGTAAAGACGCGGTTCTCGACGTGGCCATCGGCAAAGACGATGACGACCAGCGCGCGGTCCCGCGCCAGGCTGACAAATTCGATATGTTTGAGCGGGGCCTCATGTTTGGGGGACAGCACCAGCGACGCGCCATGTGTCACGCCCGACAGTGCCGATCCGACCGCATCCAGCAGGCCAGAAACATCTCCAGCATTTCGGCCCAGAGTGGCGTCCAGCTTTTCCCGGTCGTGGTGATCCAGATCACGGACCTCCAGCAGACTATCCACAAACATCCTGAGGCCAAGTTGTGTGGGGATGCGGCCAGCAGAAACATGCGGGCTGTCGAGAAGGCCGAGGTATTCCAGATCCTGCATCACATTGCGGATGGTGGCGGCCGAGACCTTTTCCGACAGGGTACGAGTGAGCGACCGTGACCCGACAGGGTCACCGCTGGACAGATAGCCTTCGACCACCCGGCGAAAGACTTCGCGGGAGCGATCATTCATTTGTGACAGGAGTTCGCTTGCCTCAGTCATCACCTTGCCCTTGTCAGAGCCATTAAAGAGCGCGCGACCGGAACGTCAATCGGGGTTGCATATCCCGGGCACGGCTGTCTATCCCAAGCATGACCAGAAAAGAGGACATACCATGCGACCGTCGGGACGTGATCTAAGCGAAATGCGCGCCGTTTCAATCGAAACGGATGTGACAAAACATGCCGAGGGGTCGTGTATGATCCGGATGGGTGACACACATGTACTGTGCACGGCGTCGCTGGAAGAGCGTGTGCCGCCCTTTATCAAGGGATCGGGACAGGGCTGGGTGACGGCCGAATACGGCATGCTACCGCGATCAACCTCAACCCGGATGCGGCGTGAGGCGCAGGCGGGCAAGCAGGGTGGTCGCACGGTTGAGATCCAGCGCCTGATCGGGCGTGCGCTGCGGGCAGGTGTGGATCGCAATGCATTGGGAGAGCGTCAGATTACCGTCGATTGCGATGTGATTCAGGCCGATGGTGGTACACGCTGCGCGTCGATCACAGGCGGCTGGGTGGCCCTGCGTCTAGCGGTGAACAAGCTGTTGAAAGCCGGGGATATTGTCAGCGATCCGTTGATCTCTGAAATCGCTGCGGTCAGCTGTGGTCTCTACGCCGGCCAGCCGGTGCTGGATCTGGACTATCCCGAGGATTCGGAAGCGGGTGTTGACGGAAACTTTATCCTGCGCGCCGATGGACGGTTGATTGAGGTACAGATGAGCGCCGAAGGGGCGACGTTCTCCCGAGATGAGATGGGTAAATTGATGGACCTGGCGGAAAAGGGTGTTGGCGAACTGGTCGCCGCACAGCGGGCGGCGGTCGGCTGATGCGACGGTTTACCGGAGATCGTCTGCTTGTCGCGACGCACAATCGCGGCAAGCTGGAGGAAATGACACATCTGCTGGAGCCATACGGCGTGGCTTGCGTCGGAGCCGCCGAGATGAACCTGCCCGAGCCGGAAGAAACCGGGACAACCTTTGTCGAGAACGCCCGGATCAAGGCCCATGCAGCGGCAAAAGCGACCGGAATGCCGGCGCTTTCCGATGATTCCGGCATCGAAATCGACGCTTTGGACAAAGCGCCCGGTGTTTACACTGCAGATTGGGCAGAGACTGGGTCTGGCCGGGATTTTGTCATGGCAATGGAAAAATCCCACAAGATGTTGCTGGAAACTGGGGCTGCGGAACCCTGGACGGCACGCTTCTGTTGTACGCTGGTTCTGGCCTGGCCGGATGGTGAAGACGTGGTCTTTCCGGGTGTGATGGAGGGTAGGGTGGTCTGGCCGATGCGCGGATCGCAGGGTCACGGTTATGATCCGATTTTTCAGCCAAAAGGCTACGAGATAACTTTTGGTGAGATGGATAGATGGGAAAAGAACCAGATATCCCATCGCGCGGATGCATTCCGAAAATTCGTGGCCGGATGCTTTGACCCAAAGTAGCATTGAGAACTGGCAAATCGGCGGGTTTGGCCTGTATGTCCACTGGCCGTTTTGCGAGGCGAAGTGTCCTTACTGTGATTTCAACAGCCATGTGGTGTCACACATAGACCAAAGCCGCTGGGCGCGCGCCTTGGCGGACGAGATCCGACGCGCGGGGGCGGAAACGCCCAACCGTGTGCTTGGATCGATCTTCTTCGGCGGCGGCACACCGTCTTTGATGACGGCGGAAACCGTTTTGACCGTGATTGAAGCAGCGCGGGACTGCTGGACTTTTGCAAACGATATCGAAATCACGCTGGAGGCGAACCCCCGGTCCGTTGAGGTGAGGCGTTTCGAAGGATATGCGCGTGCTGGCGTGAACCGGGTTTCTCTTGGCGTTCAGGCGCTACGCGCCGCTGATCTGAAACGTCTGGGACGGCTGCACGGTGTCGATGAAGCAAAGACTGCGTTGGGGGTTGCCCGATCCGTGTTCGAGCGGGTCAGTTTTGACCTGATTTATGCCCGGCAGAACCAAACACTGGACGACTGGCGGGTTGAACTGGGCGAAGCCCTGGACATGGCTGTGGACCATTTGTCTTTGTATCAGTTGACGGTCGAAGAAGGGACTGCCTTTTGGGATCGCGCACGGGCAGGGGGGTTGCGTGGGTTGCCGGATGAGGATCTTGCTGCGGACATGTACGAGTTGACGCAAGACCTGTGTTCAGCGGCGGGATACTCGGCCTATGAGGTGTCAAATCACGCACGTCCTGACGCGCAGTCCCGGCACAATCTGATCTATTGGCGGTATGGGGACTGGCTGGGCATCGGACCGGGTGCGCATGGCCGACTGGGCACGGGCGAACAGCGGCAGGCGACGGTTGCATGGCGTCAGCCTGGCCGATGGCTGGAGCGGGCCGAAGCAGGAAGCGGGTTAGAAAGCCGCACAACTTTGGAATTGGTGGATCAGGCAGGGGAATACCTGATGATGGGTCTGCGTTTGGATGAAGGACTAGATATAGGGCGACTGCATAGAATGAATCCTACCGTTGGCCGTGCCGAAGCTGTGGCCGAAATGATCGATTTGGATCTGATCATGCGGGAAGGGCCTGTATTGCGGACCACCGCGAAAGGGCGGTTAGTCCTGAACTCTGTGGTCGCCGAACTGATGCCCTAAAGGCGTCAACGTGCTGCGCTGAGGATCCCGCAAAGCGCGTCGAGATGTTCCAGCGTATCGTAGGAGATTGTCACCCGCCCCCCATCCTGACCCGGCTGATGATCAATGCGAACTTTCATCCCAAGAGCTGCACTGAGATCGCCTTCGAGGGCACGGGTATCTGCGTCCTTGTCCATGTCAAAGCCACCGCTGGGTGCTTTTTTCCGCGGTTTACCCTCAGACGATCCTTGTTTGACCAGCTTTTCTGTGTCGCGTACCGATAGCCCCTTTGCCACAACGGATTGAGCCAAGGTTTCCGGATCAGGCGACGTAATAAGGGCGCGCGCGTGACCGGCGCTTAGACGGCCCTCTGAGACGTGCTGTTGAACCGACTCGGGCAAGTTGAGCAGGCGCATGAGGTTGGCGATATGGCTGCGGCTTTTGCCTAGCGCTTCGGCCAGTTTCTCTTGTGTGTGGCCGAACTTGAACATCAGTTGCTTGTAGCCTGCCGCCTCTTCAATGGCATTCAGATCCGCACGCTGGATATTTTCAATAATGGCAACTTCGAGCACTTCGGTGTCATCAAAATCTCGGACAAGCACAGGTACTTCGTGCTGCTGTGCCATTTGGGCGGCGCGCCAACGGCGCTCACCAGCGACAATCTCAAACTTGTCAGCCTCGCGTGGCGACGGCCGCACAATCAGAGGCTGAATCACACCTTTGGTTCGGATCGACGCCGCAAGTTCATCCAATTGCGCCTGAGTGAATGTGCGACGTGGCTGATCCGGATTTGGAATCAGATCCTCGATCGGAAGCATCCGGTCAGGTCGGCGCAGGCCTTCTGACTGAGTAGGGGCGTCTTGTGTCGGAGCAACATCCGCCATGAGCGCCGACAAACCTCTGCCAAGTCCGCGACGGGTGTCTTTTTTGGGCTTTTCTGACATGCCAGTCCTCTAGTTGCGGCGCCGCTTAGGCTTAGGCCGCGCGTTGATCGTTTTTCTTCACCAGCTCTTCGGCCAATGCGCGATATGCCTGTGCGCCCTTTGAGGACGTGTCATAGGCCAACACAGGTAGCGCGTAAGACGGTGCTTCGGACACGCGCACATTGCGCGGAATCACGGTTGTGAACACCAGATCGCCAAGGTTGGCGCGGGCATCAGCCTCAACATGTTGAGAGAGGTTGTTGCGCGCGTCATACATCGTGAGAACGATACCTTCGATGCGCAATGATGGATTCGCACTCTGCCGAACTTCGCGGATCGTCAACATGAGTTGAGACAGCCCTTCGAGGGCAAAGAACTCACTTTGAAGCGGGACGAGAACGGAATGAGCCGCAACCATGGCATTTACTGTCAAAAGGTTCAGAGACGGGGGGCAATCCACAAGGATCACATCAAATCCGTAACTGTCTAGAGCTGGCTGTCGAAGTGCATCGTGTAATAGAAAGCTGCGTTTTTCGTTTGAATATAGTTCGATATCTGCCGAACTGAGATCCACCGTTGCCGGAATCAGGCAGAGGTTCTCTGTTGATGTACTTAGGATCACGTCAGTGACAGCAACATCCCCTAACAGAAGATCATATGTTGTGTATTCGCGATCGTCGGTTTCGATGCCAAGTCCCGTGGACGCATTGCCTTGCGGGTCGAGATCTACCACAAGCACCTTTTGCCCCTGTTCACACAAGGCCGCACCGAGATTGATGGTTGTAGTCGTCTTACCGACGCCACCTTTTTGGTTAGCAATAGCGATGATTCTAGGACCCGGGGGGCGCGTCGGATCAGACATGAACAAGGTCTCCGATTTCCAAGACTACAGCGTTTGGATTTGTCTTACTTGTATGCGGGGTGCAGGAGAATTGCCATTGCGTCTGAGCGTCTTTGACCTCTTTTCCCCAGTTTTCGCCTTTCATGAGTAAGGCGGTGCCCGTGGGTCCGAGGTGTCTTGCTGCGAGATCAAGCAATTTGGGCAAAGGGGCAAGGGCACGCGCTGATAGCGTGGTGGCGTTTTGTGCTGGCGCATCTTCGATCCGCATTGCCATAACATTGGCCGTGAGGTTGGTCTCACGGATAACCGTTCTAAGAAAAGTTGCCTTGCGCGTATCCGATTCGATCAAGGTGATCTGTCGGTCAGGTGTATCTTCGGCCTTCAAAATTGCGACAACCAATCCGGGGAAGCCACCGCCGCTGCCCAAATCGACCCAGGGCCCCAGAGGTATTTGATCAAGAGCGGCGATTTGAGCAGAATCGGAAAAATGGCGCTGGCCTGCCTCCCTAATTGTGGAGCGTGCTACGAGGTTTATGCTGGGGTTCCATTTTTCAAGTAATGCGAGATAGAGCGACAGACGCTCCAATGTTTCACGTGAAACACTGCGCCCAAGCGTCTCTGCTGTTATCATCCTACATCTTTCCGAGAAAACTGACGGATTTTAGCCAAAATCAACGTCAAAGCAGCGGGAGTCATTCCGTCGATCCGACCTGCTTGCGAGATCGACTCAGGGCGCGCCCTGTTCAACTTACTCTTCAGTTCATTCGATAAACCTGGGAGGGCATCAAAATCGAACCCAACTGGAATCCGAACAGCCTCGTCCCTTTTCAAGGTCTCCACATCTCGCGCCTGGCGATCAATGTAATTGGCGTACAACGCCTCCCGTTCCAGCTGACTCGCCGATTTTTCGTCTATTTCCGCCAACGTTGGATCAAGCTTACAAATGGTGTCAAAAGTCACATCTTTAAAAGACAATAACTGAAACGCGGTACGGCGCGTCCCGTCGAGATTCACCGCCACACCAGCCTTTTGGACTTCTGTTGGGGAAAACTGTGTCTCTTCAAGTCGATCACGACCCTTATTCAGAGCCGAGACTTTGTTCTCAAAATGATCCCGACGTGATGGCGAAACAGTACCCAGAGCGATCGCCAAAGGTGTTAGCCTTTGATCCGCGTTATCTGCACGAAGCGACAGCCGAAACTCCGCCCGGCTCGTGAACATACGGTAAGGCTCACTGACCCCACGGGTTGTCAGATCATCCAACATCACGCCGATGTAGCTATCGGTCCGGGAAAATCTAACCGGTTCCCGGTCCAGCGCGGTGGACGCAGCATTTAACCCGGCAACAAGTCCCTGCGCTGCAGCCTCTTCATACCCCGTTGTTCCATTGATTTGTCCCGCCAAATAGAGCCCTGTCACATCACGGAGCGCCAATGTTCCGTCCAAGGCCCGTGGATCGACATAGTCGTATTCAATAGCATAACCCGGTTGCATGATCTTCACCGCTTCCAAACCCGGTATACTCCTGACATAGGCTTCCTGAATTTCCTCGGGCAGCGATGTAGAAATACCGTTAGGATAGATGGTCGGATCATCTAGCCCTTCAGGCTCCAGGAATACCTGATGCGACAACTTATCGGCGAAACGTACAATCTTATCTTCAATTGAGGGGCAATAGCGCGGCCCTACGCCGTCGATGTGGCCGCCATACATGGCCGATCGGGCAAGGTTGCTTCGGATAATTTCATGCGTCTTTTCGGTAGTATGCGTAATCCCACAGGACACCTGCCGAACTTCAGGTCTTTCAGATAAAAAGGAAAACATGACGGGATCTTCGTCGCCGGGCTGCATATCCAATCCGGTCCAATCGATGGTACGACCGTCCAGACGGGGAGGTGTCCCCGTCTTGAGCCGCCCGATTGGCAGGTTCATTTCTCGAATACGATCCGCAAGTCGAACCGATGGTCTGTCCCCCATCCGCCCACCAGCATGTTTCTTGTCGCCAATGTGGATGACGCCACGCAGGAAAGTACCGCTTGTCAGAACGACTGATCGCGCAGAAATTTGAGACTTGTCAGCCAAAACAACACCACGGACAGCGCCTGACTCAAGGACGAAGTCAACCACTTCTCCTTCAAGCACGGTCAGGTTGGGGGTTGCTGCAATCTCATTTTGCATGGCCCTGGCATAGATCTTTCGGTCGGCCTGAGCCCTTGGTCCTTGAACGGCTGGTCCTTTACGGCGATTCAACAGGCGGAATTGAATACCGGCTGCGTCAGCGATACGCGCCATGACGCCGTCCATGGCATCAATTTCACGGACGAGATGACCCTTCCCTAATCCACCGATAGCCGGATTGCAGGACATCACCCCTAGATCTGTCAGTCTCAATGTCACAAGAGCAGTCCGCGCGCCCATTCGGGCCGACGCTGCCGCAGCTTCTGTGCCAGCATGTCCTCCGCCAACAATAACAACGTCAAAACTGCGATGTTTCACGTGAAACACTCCTTACTTCCCGATACAAAAGCTCGAGAAGATCCGATCCAGAACATGTTCAACATCCACATACCCTATCAAACGCTCCAACGCACGAAAGGCGATACGGATTTCTTCACTGGCAATATCATAGACATCCAACCCATCATCCAACAATTTTTTCGCCTGTTTCAAATGCATCAGCCCTTCGCCTAAGGCGATCCGGTGCCGTTCACGCGAAACGAGGCCAGCACCCTGGACAATCCCGGATAGACGAGCTTCGATCATATCAAGCAACTCAGGTACACCTAGACCTGTCAGACCAGAAACGCCGTTTCCTGATAGATCACCCTTCGCTGTTAACACTATATCGCCTGGAATCTGGTCCAGAAGGGGCGCTTCACCAGCAGGAACAAGATGTACCCGCAAATCCGCAGCTGAGGCCCTTTCCCGCGCGCGTGCAACACCAATCCGTTCAACCTGGTCTTCACTGTTGCGCAAACCCGCAGTGTCCAACAAGGTAACGGCTAACCCACCGATCTCCATTCGCACTTCTATTACGTCACGGGTTGTTCCCGCTACATCTGAAGTAATTGCTGCTTCCCGTCCTGCAAGATAGTTCAACAGCGTCGATTTTCCCGCATTCGGTGGACCGACAATGGCCACTTCAAATCCAAGTCGCACCCGTTCAGCGGAAGCCATCCCGCGCAGTTCTGACTCAATTTCTGAACATACTGCGTCGAGCAAAGCCCGCACATCGCCTGATACGTCAACCGGGACGTCTTCGTCTGCAAAATCAATAGTCGCTTCCAACAAAGAGACGGCCTGCACAATCTGGTCCCGCCACACACCTACGCGTAGCCCCAAAGCCCCGGACAGAATCCGCAAAGCCTGTCGCCTTTGTTGCTCTGTCTCGGCCTCGATTAGGTCTGCCAAGGCCTCGACCTGACTCAGATCCAGGCGTTCGTTTTCCAGTGCACGCCGGGTAAATTCCCCCGGTTCAGCACTTCGCAACCCGTCCATCTCACCCAAAACCCGCAGCAATGCCTGAACCACCGCAATGCTGCCGTGGATCTGAAACTCCGCTACCCGTTCACCGGTAAAACTGGCGCCTTCGGCAAAGACCAGCACCAATGCCTCATCCAGATAATCACCGTTTGGGGCGACCAATCGGCGCACAGATGCGACGCGGGGCCTAGGAACGGTGCCTGCCAGTCTTTCGACCACATCCCAGGCGCCCGGCCCAGACACCCGAACCACGGACACCCCCGCCTTCCCGGCGGCACTCGCCAAGGCAAAGATGGTCCCCATGGCGAAATCAGCTATTCATCGAGTCGAAAAATTCGGTATTTGTTTTGGTCTGCTTGAGTTTGGAAATCAAGAATTCGACCGCGTCCGTTGTGCCCATCGGATTCAAGATCCGCCGCAGAACAAACGTTTTCTGCAGATCGATCTTGTCCACCAACAGCTCTTCTTTCCGCGTCCCGGACTTGAGAATATCCAGCGCCGGGAAGACTCGTTTGTCCGCGACTTTTCGATCCAGAACGATCTCGCTGTTGCCCGTGCCTTTGAATTCCTCAAAGATCACTTCGTCCATCCGTGATCCGGTGTCGATCAACGCCGTCGCGATGATTGTCAAAGATCCACCTTCTTCGATATTCCGCGCTGCACCAAAGAACCGCTTTGGCCGCTGCAACGCGTTTGCATCGACACCACCTGTCAAAACCTTACCCGACGAGGGGACCACAGTGTTGAACGCTCTACCAAGTCTAGTGATGGAATCGAGAAGAATAACTACATCTCGCTTGTGTTCCACCAGACGCTTAGCCTTTTCGATCACCATTTCAGACACGGCGACGTGTCGCGTAGCAGGTTCGTCAAAGGTTGAGGAAATCACCTCACCCTTCACGGACCGCTGCATGTCCGTGACTTCTTCTGGCCGTTCGTCGATCAGCAGAACGATCAGATAGCACTCCGGGTGGTTCTTCTCGATCGAGTTGGCAATGTTTTGCAGCAGAACTGTCTTACCCGTCCGGGGCGGTGCAACGATCAACGACCGCTGACCTTTGCCAATCGGCGCAACAAGGTCAATGATCCGGGCAGACCGATCACGGATTGTCGGGTCCTCGATTTCCATTTTCAGACGCTCATCCGGATACAACGGCGTCAGGTTATCAAACGCGATCTTGTGCTTGGCCTTTTCAGGTTCCTGAAAGTTGATCTCTTCCACAGAAACCAGCGCAAAGTACCGTTCTTCCCCATCCGGTGCCCGCATTTCACCCTGAATCGAATCACCAGTGCGCAGCGAGTATTTGCGGATCATCTCGGGAGAGACATAAATGTCGTCCGGACCCGGCAGATAGTTCGCTTCGGGTGATCGGAGAAACCCGAACCCGTCCTGTAGCACCTCCAACACGCCATCCCCAAAAATGACCCATCCCTCATCCGCGCGTTCGCGCAGAATCTGGAACATCATTTCGCCCTTCCGCATGGTCGAGGCGTTTTCGATTTCCAAATCCTCTGCCATCGAAAGCAGATCCTTGGGGCTTTGTGCCTTCAGATCGGACAGGTTAAGCTTTTCTTCGCTCATGGCACATTACGGTGAGGCCCAAGGGCCCACACATCCTTTATCTAACGGGGAAACTGCCTTCGGACGAAGGCAAGGTGGGCGTAACGCATTCAGTAGGGGTGCGTCAATGAACATTGCAAACGTTCATCGCAAGCGACCCTATTCCTTAAGAAATAGAAAATAGAAAAGGTTTATGAAGTGTTTGTGACAGGATTTTCTGGGGATTATCCAATTGTCCCCAGACTTTCGAACAGCAAGAAACAGACTGGAGAACTTCGGGGATCAATTTTAGACAAAACTAGACGATGATAAAATAACTTATTAATTACAGTATGTTACTTACTACCCTCCGAAATTTCGCCCGCTGAATAACTGTCTGCACAATCCGGATCTGTGGCCGTGTTTCCGTATGCGACTTTTGTTCTTGCTCACAGGGTGACAAACTGTGCCTCCCCAAGGATGGATGCCACATTCACCCCCATGCTTGCATGTGCCCCGCTTTTTCCGCAGAAACATCCGCAAGCCTGCACACCGACCTGTCCCCGGTTTTATCCCCATGTCTTTTGACCTTCTCCTCGCTTCCAGTTCCCGGATCCGCGCCGACATGTTGCGTGCGGCCGGTCTTGTGATCCAGATCGAATCGCCCAAAGTTGATGAAGACAGCCTCAAGGCGGCGTTGATGGCTGACGCAGCCAGCCCGCGCGACGTGGCCGACACATTAGCAGAGGCCAAAGCCCGCAAACTGGGGCAACGACATCCTGGCGAAATGGTGCTTGGCTGCGATCAGGTTCTGGATCACGACGGGGACATCCTGTCCAAACCCGAAACCCGTGAGGCGGCTCGCGAACAGCTCCATCGCTTGCGTGGACAGACCCATAGACTCCTGTCTGCGGCGGTTCTCTATCATGAGGCACAGCCAATCTGGCGCCACGTCGGAACCGCGCGTCTGACAATGCGGGACTTCTCGGACAGCTATCTGGAGGCCTATCTTGACCGCAACTGGCCAGATCTCGCCACGTCCGTAGGTGGCTATAAACTCGAGACCGAAGGCGTCCGTCTTTTTGCCCGGATCGAGGGCAACCATTTCACCATTCTCGGTTTGCCGCTCATCGAACTGTTGACCTATCTTTCGAACAGAGGAACCATTCCAGCATGAGCCTCGCGCGTATCCCACTTGCCGCTGTCATCGGGTCTCCCGTGGCACATTCCCGCTCGCCACGTCTCTTTGCCCATTGGCTGAAGGCACATGGTTTGCCAGGGCACTACATTCCCATGGACATCCCCGAGGTAAAGCTGGCAGAGACAATCCGCCTGTTGCCCTCACTCGGCTTCGTGGGTTTGAATGTCACCGTGCCCTACAAGGAAAAGGTGATGGAGATCGCTGATCTTGTGTCCGACCGGGCCACACTGATTGGGGCCGCCAACACACTTATTTTTCGTGAAGACGGGCGTATACATGCCGACAATACCGACGGCTACGGCTTTATGGAAAACCTGCATCAGAACGCACCCGACTGGAATCCGGCAGCTGGTCCGGCCACTGTCTTCGGGGCAGGGGGAGCGGCCCGCGCGGTCATTGCCTCGTTGCTCGATGTGGGTGTTCCACAAATCAGACTGACCAACCGCACCCGTCAACGGGCCGAAAACCTGCGCGAGACGTTCGGTCAGCGAGTAGAGGTTTACGACTGGGTACAGGCCGGAAATATCATCGAGGATTGTGCCACCGTGGTGAATACAACCGCTTTGGGCATGGTCGGAAAACCTCCGCTTCGGGTGCCTCTGGATGCGCTGGAACCGGGGATGCTGGTTACCGATCTGGTGTATACACCGCTGGAAACCCGGCTTCTGCAAGAAGGCAGGGCGCAGGGGTGCACCGTGGTTGATGGTCTTGGGATGCTTTTGCATCAGGCTGTTCCGGGATTTGAACGCTGGTTCGGTGAACGTCCCGACGTGGATGAGGCGACACGTCAGGCCGCTTTAGGATGAGATTCAAACTGGGCCTGACCGGCTCTATCGGTATGGGCAAATCGACCACCGCCAAGATGTTTGCCGACGCAGGATGTGTCGTTTGGGATGCGGATGCCGCCGTTCACCGATTGTACAGTGCGGGTGGTGCGGCCGTCGCACCCTTGGGCGCGTTGTTCCCGCATGCAATCAAGGACGGGGCCGTCTCGCGCACCGCGCTGCGCGAAATCATCGCTGCGAACACTTCCGCGCTGTCCGAAATCGAAACGGTCGTTCATCCTCTAGTGCAAAAGGACCGCGAGACCTTTATTGCGGAACATCCTGACGCCATTGGCGTGTTCGACATACCCTTGTTGTTCGAAACTGGCGGGGACGCGGCCATGGACGCAACGGTTTGCGTCAATGTTCCACATGAAACACAATTAGCGCGTGTTCTGGCCCGTGGCAGCATGACCGCAGAGAATCTGACCCGCATCCTCGAACGTCAGATGCCGAACAAGGAAAAATGTGCCCGCGCCACTTATGTGATAGAGACCGACACGCTAGAGCACGCGCGCGCGCAGGTGCAAACCGTACTCAAGGACATCGAACAAAGGGGCCATCATGCGTGAAATCGTACTCGACACGGAAACCACCGGGTTCGATCCGGAACAGGGCGACCGGATTGTCGAAATCGGCGCGCTTGAACTGTTCAACCATGTGCCGACGGGCCGAACCTATCACCAGTACATTAACCCCGAACGCGGTATGCCGGATGAGGCATTTGGCGTGCATGGGATCGGTCCTGACTTGCTCAGCCCCGCTCGCCCGGCAAATCCGGGTGAAGTGACCCTCAAGGACAAGCCGGTCTTTGCCAAGGTCGTGGACGCATTTCTGGACTTCATCGGTGACTCTCGAATGATCATCCACAACGCGGCCTTCGACGTGAAGTTCCTGAATGCAGAACTGCGCTGGACCAACCGCCCGTTGCTGCCCAAGGGCTGCGCCATCGATACGTTGGACATCGCTCGCCGCCGGTTTCCGGGCTCTCCTGCATCGCTTGATGCACTTTGCCGCCGCTTCAGCATCGACAATACCGCCCGCACACTACATGGCGCGCTCTTGGACAGTGAAATTCTGGCCGAGGTCTACCTAGAACTGATCGGCGGCAAGCAACCGGATTTTGGTCTGTCCACGTCCGACGGAAATTCCGGGCAAGACATGTCCGATCCGCTTTGGCGTCCACGTCCACGCGCCAATGCACTTCCGTCCCGCCTGTCGGAAAAGGAAAAGGCGGCTCACGCCGCCTTTGTCGAAAACCTTGGAGAAGGCGCGCTCTGGGTCAAGACCTGAGCGCTATCAGATGCTAAGCCTAAGCGGTGCCTTCCGGGGTTGCGGCCTGACGCCGAGCGATCTCGTTGCGGTACAATGCAAGGAAATCGATCGTCTCCAGGTTCAGCGGCGGGAAGCCACCGTCGCGCGATACGTCCGAAACGATGCGACGCACAAACGGGAACAGCATCCGGGGGCATTCGATCAGTAGGAAGGGATGCATCTGCTCTTCCGGCACGTTTTCGATCGAGAAGACGCCCGCATAGTCCAATTCCATCAGGAACAGAACGTCATTGCTTCCTTTGGCCTTCGACTCGATCTTGAGCTTCATGACCACTTCATACTGGTTCTCGGCGGTCCGCTTCTTGGCGTCCAGATTCACCTGAACCTGCACGTCCGGCTGAACCTCTCCAGTCACACCTTTTTGGGACAGGATGTTTTCGAAAGAAAGGTCGCGGATGAATTGGGCTAGAATATTCATTTTGGGTGGCTGTTGCGCCTGCCCTGCACCGTTGGTCTCTGCCATGGATCGGTCTCCCGTTGAAATCTCAGCCGGAGGCATAGCAGCGCCCGGCGGTACGCTCAATGCCTCGTCCAGCCCGAACCGGGGTGATTGGGCGACTTGTCCTTGGGAATCTCGGTAAACTCGCCGTCGATCACGTCACCCGGCCTGCCGCGCGCAGCTGGATCGCCGTGAACCGGTCCCTGAGTATTCGGTCCCATCTGGAACTGCGTCACATGAACGCGCTGCCGTGCCCATCGAAACACAGCGGTCCGTACCGGAGGCAAAAGCAGCGCAAACCCGACCGCATCGGTGAAGAACCCTGGGGTCAGTAGCAGCACGCCAGAGACTAGGATCATGGCACCATGTGCCAAAGGCTCACTGGGATCATCCAGATCCGAGAAACTACGCCGCAGATTAGTCATGGCAACCCGTCCTTGCGCGCGTACCAACCAGGTGCCGATAATTGCGGTCAGAACCACCACCGCCAGCGTCGGCCATAGCCCGATCAGACCACCAACCTGAACGAACAGGGCAATCTCGATCAGCGGAACCATGAGAAAAGCCAAGAATAGCCACATGGGAACGTCCTCCATATCCTGCGCGCAGGTGGACTCACCCATGCACCTCACCTACATAAGGATGCGACCGTGATCTTCAAACGCTCGCCGCAATGAGGTGCCGATGAACTCCCCTATCCTCCAGCTTCTGGTTCTTGCCGGAATCGCCATTTTTCTCGTTCTGCGACTGCGGAGCGTGCTGGGCACCCGGGAGGGATTTGAAAAGCCACCGGCGCCCGCGCCGGCTGATGACCATCGTCGCGCCGCGCGCGACTTTGAGGTGATCGATGGTGGCCCCGACCACGACATCATCGACCATGTCGCCGAAGACAGCGACGCCGCCCGCGCACTAGCCGCGATGAAGCGGGTCGAGCCCAGCTTTTCAGTGTCCGAATTTCTCTCTGGCGCGCGTGGTGCCTATGAGATGATCCTCATGGGGTTTGAACGCGGCGACATCGCCGGGTTGCGAACCTTTCTGGCGGATGATGTCTATGACACCTTCGCTGAGGTTGTCGAACAGCGCGAACAGCAGGGCCTAACGATCGAGGCGGAATTTGTCGGCGTGCGGGAACTGACCCTTGCCGATGCCAGTTTTGATGACGCGTCCGGTCTTGCCGAGGTGACGGTACGCTATGTCGGGGAACTGACCTCTGTGGTGAAAAACGCCAACGGTGAGGTGATCGAAGGATCTACCAGCGCCGTCAAACGGCAAAAGGACATCTGGACCTTTGCCCGCACTATGGGCGCCGATGATCCCAACTGGCAGCTTGTCGCTACGGACGAATGATCAGAGTCTTCCTTGCAGCGTTTCTTGCCATATACATCATGACCGGCCCCGCCTCCTCTGAGACGGGGCCGAGTTATGAAATCCTGGCTTTTGACGATCTGCATGGATGGGCGGAAGATGATCATGCCGCTGCTCTGACCGCATTTCTGGAAACGTGTCGCGATCTGGATGATCCCGACTGGGCCGCGCTGTGCGGGTTGGCACGGGAAACAGAGGATGCGCGTGGATTTTTTGAACTGCTGTTCCGGCCGGTTCTGATCAGCGACGGCGAAGAGATGCTTTTTACCGGCTATTTCGAACCGGAACTGAGCGGCTCTCCGTATCGAACCGCAACCTATCGCTACCCAGTCTATCAGATGCCCCCAGAGGCAAAACGCAGCCGGCCGTGGCTGACACGACGGCAGATCCTGACGTCAGGCGTGATGGATGGCAGGGGGCTGGAAATCGCCTGGGTCGATGACCCGGTCGAGCTGTTTTTTCTGCAGATTCAAGGCTCTGGCCGGATCATTTTCCCGGATGGCCGGATGATCCGTGTCGGCTATGGCGGGGCCAACGGCCATCCCTATCGGTCCATCGGGCGTGAATTGGTGCGGCGCGGGATTTACCGGGCGCATCAGGTCTCGATGCAGGTGATCCGCAACTGGGTTGATCGCAATCCCGATATCGGGGACGAACTGTTGTACCACAACGCCGCCTATGTCTTTTTCCGCGAAGTCAGTGAGGTTCCTGCCGAAAAGGGGCCATTGGGGGCGATGAACAGGTCGATTACGACTTTGCGTTCTATCGCTGTTGATCCACGGTACACACCGCTTGGCGCGCCGGTCTGGATCGAAAAGGCGGGCAGGGATCCAATCAACCGCCTGATGATCGCACAGGACACAGGGTCAGCCATCAAGGGCGCGCAACGGGCCGATATCTTTTATGGCACTGGCGACGAGGCTGGCCGCGTTGCCGGAGCGATCAAGGACTCAGGCCGCATGGTTGTGCTGATGCCGATTCAGCGTGCGTACGCCCTTTTGCCGGATGAGGGCCTATGACCCGGCGGCGCAAGTTGCGCCCCGAAGAGCAAGAGCTCTGGCGGCAGGTCGCGCGCACAGCGAATCCTTTGCACAAGCGGTCTGCCCAAAAAGCAATGGAACCGGGCGAGGGTCCAAAACCGTTGCCGCCGAAAAACTCCGTACCGCGTGACCCGCTGTCGCCTTTTGCGTTGGGGGAACGGTCTCTGCCGCGCACCCAGACCCATGTGCTTCCAAAGACCAGCGCCGACCATCTGCATGACACCCCGGTGCGCATGGATGCCAAGGCGTTTACCCGGCTAAAGCGTGGCAAGCTGGACCCGGAGGCACGGATTGATCTGCACGGCATGACTGTGGATCGTGCGCATGGCGCATTGATCCATTTCATCCTGAACGCACAGGCGCGCGGTGCGCGACTTGTCCTTGTGATCACGGGCAAGGGGCAACGCGAAGACCCTTATGACCCGATGCCCCGTCGGCGTGGCGTGCTCAAGTCACAGGCCCCAATGTGGTTGCAGATGCCGCCGCTGTCCGGTGCGGTGTTACAGGTGTCACCCGCGCATCGCAAACACGGCGGTGATGGGGCCTACTATGTCTATTTACGTCGCCGCAGGTAAGCGCGCTACAGCATGCGCCGCGCCCGGCTGACGCCGATCCAGGTCATGGCAGAGGCAAAGGCGAAATAGACCGCGACGCCGATGTATTGTGTTTCGATCCCCACGCCGACATCGATCAGTACACCCGTGATCCCTGGTCCCAAGGCTGATCCCAGAACCATCACGGCCGCTGCCATCGCCTTGATCGCGCCTAGATTGCGGGTGCCGTAGAACTCTGCCCAAAACGCATTGGGCAAAGTTTGGTTCGCGCCTGTGGTCATAGCGACGAACAGCAGCCCAACCAGAGTCCAACCCAGTGATCCGCCCAAGGCAAAGCAGGAAAACCCTACAATCATGGGCAGTTGCGACCACGGGATCAGTCGCCCGGTGCCAACACGGTCCAGCAGGCCGCCCGCAACCACCATCGCGCCAACCGCGGCTGCCGTATAGACAGGAAAAAGAGTGGCTAGCTCTAGGTGGGTCCAGCCTTTGACCTCGGCGAAATGAACCTGCTGAAAGAAAAAGGCAGTGTTGAATGCCGAAGGCCCCAATAGCGCAGGTATCATGAACCAAAACAGATAGTGCCGCAGAACCTCTGGTCGCCGCCAATGACGTTGCTCCATTCCCACCGAATGATCGGTTTCCGCATGGCTTTGCGGGGTTCGTTCATGGGTCAATAGCATCAGTAGTAGCGGTACAGCCAGCAAACTGACGCAGGCCACTGCTACCCATAGCCAGCGCCAGTCCATCACCAGCATCAGTGAAACAGAACCCACCGGCAACGCGGCCTCGCCTAGGGCAAATCCCAAACCGGCAACCGACAGTGCCTTGCCCCGCGTGGCGACAAACCAGCGCGACATGGACACAACGGCGATATGACTGGCCATGCCTTGGCCGCAAAACCGGAGCGCAAAGATCACAAATGGCAGCAGGGCGGCCCAAGTGTTCAGCGCCATGAACAGGCAAGACGCCGCCAGCAAGGTTAAAACCACCGCCCCGATCGCCCGCGTGCGGAATTGGTCCGTCAGCGCACCGGCCCAGATCATCAACGCCGCAGAGGCACTGGTGCCGATCGTATAGATGCCACCCCATTGCCCATGGCTGAGGTCAAACTCTGCGCGGATCTCTCCGGCAAAGATCGAGATGAAAAAAGTCTGGCCGAAGCTCGACAGGAACGTGAGCAGCGCTCCGGCCGACAGCCAGCGCGCATTTTCGGCGAGAAAGCGAAAGACACCCATGTCTCGCCCCTGTCTCGCTTTGTGTGGAATGGGGGCGCGTGATCCGCGCCCTTGGTCAATCAGTTTGCAATGGCTCCGGCCTGGGCCGAGGCGCCCAGAACTGCGCCAATCAGCCTAAACACGGTCTGTGCAGAGGTGATCGGGCTTTCGGTGGCAAGCAATGTGTCGCCGGGATGGATCTGAAACTTGCGCGCGGCAAACAGCCCGTCTGCGCTGGTCAGGTCAAGCGTAAAGACAACTTGTTGCATCTTGGGTCCATAGCCGTCGGGGCGGATCACTTCCGCAGGATATTCGCGCAGGACCAGCACCCCCTTGGGATCTGCGCGGGTATCAGACAGGCCGCCCATCAGGGATACTGCCTCAAGCGCGGTTAGATAATCCTTGGGGAAATAGATCAGGTTTTCGATGCCGCTGGCGCCCAGCGCGGTAAAGCTGCGCTCATCGGCCTCGATGATCACGGTGTCGCGGGGCTGCAGCAAAGCGTTCTTTGATCCATCTGCAAAAAGCTGTTCGGCGGAAATCTCGTACGTTTTGGACCCCCGCAGGAGACGCACGCGCGGGTTGCGTATGTCAGGTACAACGCCGCCAGCATCTGCCAGCAGGTTGAGAACCTTATAGTTCCGCGATGGCATTGGATAGGCACCGGGCTTGCCAACGCCGCCGACAACATCAACCGCATGATCGCGGCCCTGTTGCAGGCTCAACTGAACCTGAGCTGACGGTAGGATCGGCTCCAGCCGTTGCTGGATCTTTTCCCGTGCCCCGGTGGCGGTCAGGCCGCGAATGCCAACCTTGTTGACATAGGGCAGAAAGATCGAGCCTTGCGCATCGACCTCAACCCCTTTGATTTCGTTAAAGCGCTGGCCCGGATTGGTCAGAAGAGAGTTGTCCTGGCTGTCCCAAATCGTGATATCCACGCGGTCGCCAGTACGGATCACGGAGGAATTGCTGCCGTGACTGGTCAACGGCCAGTGATTGTGCCCTTGCCCGCCGGCCTGCGCCCAAGAGGCAAGGCCGGGGACATTGGCGCGTGTCACTTCGATGACCTGAAAGGTCGGATTGTCTGCATCCTGCTGACGCAACACTTCGGATTGAACGGCAGCACCGCGTGGCAGGCTGCAGGCCGTCAGCGTCAGGACAGCAACAAACAGGGTAATCAGTCTCAATTTACCAGACACTCCAGTCCCCCAACCGGTCATTGACACTTTCTAGCGCCTTGTTCCGCTGATAGACAATCTGACGGTCGAAAGAAAGCGTTATGAGGTCCGGACCGTGGCAGGAACACTGCAAATCCGAAGCGTTCTATTATTGGGCGCGAGTGGAAAACTCGGTCGCATGGTCCGAACCTTGTGGCGACCAGAGGCCTTTTCCGTGGTTCCGGTGATGCGTTCCAGCCCGTTGGTAGCCGGGGATGTGCAATGGGCACCCGGCGATAGGCCGCCCGGTGTCCCCGGGGTTACGGCGGTCGTCGCACTTTGGGGTGTCACGCCGGGTCCGGGTCGCACCCTGACCGACAATACACGGCTGGCGCTTTCGGCGATGGAGCTTGGGGCTGCGCTGGGTGCGGATATGGTGGTGCATTGTTCCAGTGCGGCTGTCTACCGGCCTGACCCAAAACCTATCCCCGAAACCGCGCCACCTGATCCTGCGTCCGAGTACGGTCTAGCAAAGCATGACATGGAACGGGCAATTTTCGCCCATCGGATTCAGGGAGGACCACGGCAGGTGGTGTTGCGTATCGGGAATGTTGCTGGTGCCGACAGTCTCTTTGCCAATTTGAGCTTGGGGGGCCGCATCCTGCTTGACCGGTTTCCTGACGGGTCTGGCCCGATGCGCAGCTACATCGCACCGGGGGATCTGGTTCGGGTGATCGAGACCCTTATTCAGGCGCCGGACGCTGATGGAATCTATAACGTCAGCGCCGCTCGACCGACCGCAATGGCAGAGATTGCCGGCGCGTGCCAAGCACATATTGATTGGCGGGGCGCGCCCGAAGGGGCCGCGCAAATGGTCTGGCTGGATACCAGCCGTCTGGATAGTTTGGTGTCCTTGCCGGCAGATGCACACAAAGGCGCGCATCTTGTCCAAGGCGCGCGGGACAGTGGGGTTTGGACGTGAACCTGAATCGCAAGTTATTGTATCTTTTGGATTTTCTTTATGCTGTTGGTCTGACGATCCTGATTTCGCCGCTTATCGTCTATGTTGCCTATGTTGTTTGGCGCAACGATGGCTGGCCCATCATCTACAAATCTGAACGGATGCGCAGCCCGGATCGAGCCTTTATGTTGTGGAAGTTCCGGACCATGAAACGCGACCCTTCGGATTCTGGTGTCACGGGTCCCTCGAAGTCAGCCCGGATCACACCGACAGGGGTCTGGCTGCGGCGAAAACGGCTGGATGAATTGCCCCAACTCTGGAACATCCTGCGCGGTGACATGAGCTTTGTCGGACCCCGTGCCCCTCTTCGTCGCTACGTTGAAAAATTTCCCGAGATTTATGCAGAGGTCCTGAAAGAACGGCCCGGTGTGACGGGGATGGCCTCGATGGCCTTTCACCGGACCGAAGAGCGGCTGCTGTCAAAAACCAAGACGGCAGAAGAGACCGAGACAGTCTATTGTCAGCGCTGCATCCCTCGGAAGGCGCGGCTAGATTTGCTATATGCGAAACGGCGCAACCCCTGCACGGATCAGCGGCTAATGTGGGCAACTGTGTTTAAGAATGTAACGATGCACCGGCGCCGCCGTTGAGCTTCAACGGCGCAACACTTGCGTAACTAGATAGCCAAGATCCGGACCCGCCCACTGACGCCCGCTGAAGACATATCCATCCGCACCAACAACATAGGTATTGGTGAAATCAGAAGAAACACCATCGGCGGCGGTGCATTTGGCTGTCACCACCTGCCCACTGGTCTGCACCAAACCGGCAGCGACGGGTACGGTTGC
This sequence comes from Antarctobacter heliothermus, assembly GCF_002237555.1. NCBI lineage: Bacteria > Pseudomonadati > Pseudomonadota > Alphaproteobacteria > Rhodobacterales > Roseobacteraceae > Antarctobacter > Antarctobacter heliothermus. Next base: position 1,095,872 of record NZ_CP022540.1, read on the forward strand.
CCCGGTCGTTGTATAGCAGGAATAGCGGCGCACCAAGGTCACGTCCTCAGGTGTCAAAAAGCGCATATCATAGCTGACCCGACCTTCAGACCGTGTTTGGATACGGTGCAGAAGTTGGATTTCGTCGGACGACATGAGATCGCCAGCCAGACCACGGGTCGACACAAGCAGTCCGCCGCGCAGGACAATCACTTGGCGGGCCGCGTTGCCGTAGGTTTGAAAGGGTCCGTTGCGCTGAATATCCTGAAGAAGGGTCTGCGACTTGCTCGATTCAATCTCGACCAAGAAGACGGATGAGGTCGTCGCCCCCAAAGCCTGGGCAATCTGCTGTGTTGTTAGTGGCTTAGGCTGTGTTTTCTTGGCAAAGATCGCCTTGGGCAGTTGCCGCATGAATGCAGACGTGTCCTGGTTCTTGGTGCCACAGGACACCAGCGCCAAAGCGGCGGTCAGGGCAAGGCCAATGCGAGTGAAGTTGCGCAGGGTCATCGCCAGAACCTTCCCCAGGAATTGACTACGTCCGGTTTGTGGTAGTCCCGAACCTGTTCATAGAGACGTCCGTTGACGTTCAGACGCGCGCCACCATCGCGTGACAGCGACTGAATGACGACATCGTTGCGGCGACGCGATGGTTGACCAAAGAAACTTGCCAGCGGCAAGGTAAAGCGGATGCCTTTGTCAAACGAACCTTCGCCGAAGTCGTCGAAGGATGCGTCGGTGAACGTGGCGTAAGCCCCGATGCGCCAACCGTTTGCGAACTCGCGGTCTAGCGCAATTGTACCACCGTAGTCGCCCGCTAGGTAACGGCCGACGTCGAGCTGACCATGAAAACCGTTTCCGAAGGCATAGTATGCAGAAACATGTCCGTTGACGTTAGGGATCTCGCGCTTTGCCCCGGTGACAGGATCGACGGTTGTCATCGACTGGAATCCGAATAGCTGATCAAAGTCGCGGCGTTGGATGTAGTTGACCTCGGCACCAACGGCGAGGCGGCTGGTAGCCGGCTTCCACAGCAATTCGGCGGAGAGGCCGCCGTACATCTGTTCCAGATAACCGACCGTTACGCGTGAGTAGACGTTTTTGGCAGGCCGTCCATAATGTGCCAGCTGAAGATATTCGATCGCCGGATCGCCTTGGGCCGAATACTGGGCGTTGTCCGTGCGAACGCGCGGTAGGTTCGATTCATCTAGCCGCTTTACCTGATCAAGGTTGCCGTTAAGCTTTTTGGTGACAGACCCGCTTAGGATTAGGCTGGGCGTGATTTCTAGGTCGGCAGCGGCGCGCAAGCCGACATCAGCGCGGACCGGGTTGTCCGGGTCAAAAACCGAGAGCTGAAGATAGGGAGAGACCGACCAAGTGAATTTCGGGTAGATGCCTTGATCCGGTGGCGGTGCCTGCTGAAAGCCGTCTGCGAACACGGTCCGCGCCAGCATTTCATTGGCAGCATCATGCTCCAGCCGTTCCAGATCGGACCGGCGGAACGTAACAGAGGACATCGCCATGCCATTGACCACTGGCACAATCTCGAACACCTCGACCGATGCGGGCAACGCGCGGGTCATGGCCCGTGCCATGCGGCCAAATGCCTGCGAGGGCGCGCCGTAACGCGGGTTGACCATACGGATGGTGACGCGATTGCTTTGCAGGTCGACGGCTTCGACCTCCAGCCCTTCCTTGGCGGCGAGCTGTTTCAGAGAGGCTTTGGCGGACGTGGATCGCTGTGGGTCCAGCGTCCATCCCAGATCAGCGGCGGCACCCGGTGCGCGCGGCGCAACCGGAAGGCCGGATGGTTCTGATCCACCGGGAATGCCGACTGTTTTGGGGTTGGTCACAAAAGTCAATTGAGCGCCGACTTCGGTCCCCAGAATGTGGTAGACCGATAGCTGTCCCCCATTCTTGAACCGGTAATCTACGCCAAAGTTCCACGGGCTGGACTTGTCGAGGCCGCCAAGCTGCACCTCGCGGGTGTAATTGTCCGAAGAATATTCCAGCTTGAGGTTGAGCCGGTCGTGGGGTGCGTAGGACACCCCGCCAAATGCAGCGACATCGCCCCGAAAGAAACGATCAATCTCGGGCAGTCCGCCCGTTCCGGTAAATCCGCCCGGTCGTGTGCCCGTTGTGGCAAAAGGACTGTGTGACCCGTAGCGACCCCAACCAAAACCGCCGGTGAACTTGAGTCCAGGGCTCAGTGTTTTGGTCGCAACAAGGTACTCACCACTATATATGCCGGTTCCGATGAAATCCTTGAGACCAACGACAACCGAAGGTCGGCGGTCGGTTTCGGTCAGCAACTGATATCGCAGATCAAAGCTGCGGTCGAAAAGCGTGCTTGTTCCGCCGTTAAGAAAGTTCTCGATCGCGGAATAGCGAAAACTGCCCGACAAGCGCGGCAGAATCTGGAAGTAGAGCGTTGAACGGGATGTGCCGCTCAGGTTGGCATAGGTTCCGGCCAGCGTCGCGTCCGGTGGTACCTCTGCCGTAGGCATGTCGACCAAGCCGGGAGAGCCGTACAGGTTGTACGATACACGGTCACGCACGTCTTCCGCATTCAAGGCGCTGCCTAACGCGGTCAAGAACGTACCCGCCAGCGCAAAGCGCCGTACGAGGGCCGATTTTCTGTTTTGAAAACCTGCCATGGTCCCCACCTCGTTGCCACTTCTGTTTCTGAGTACTTGCTACCGACTTCGGATGGCCCTGTCCATTCGATGAAGGCGCTGGATGGCCCGTTGTGTGATAATCGGCACGCCTGCGCTGGGTTGTCCGCATAATGCGCCTTGTACGCTGCTTTAACCGAACATTTTTAATCGTTAAGCGCGTGGTAATCGGCGGCGCGCTAGACCTGTCTCGGGTGAGAGAAAGGTGGGAAAGATGAGTGGCGACAGCAATGTTGCGCCAGTCATCATCAAACGTAAGAAGATCATCGCGGCTGACGGGCATCATGGGGGCGCCTGGAAGGTGGCCTATGCCGACTTCGTGACCGCGATGATGGCCTTCTTTATGTTGATGTGGCTGCTGAACGCAACGACAGAAAAACAACGCAAAGGTATTGCGGACTATTTTAGTCCGACCATTGCGATGGCGCGGGTCTCTGGCGGGGGCTCTGGGGCATTGGGCGGTGATTCCGTCTTTGCCGAGAATACCTTGCCGCGTGTGGGAACAGGGGCAACCAGCCTGAGACCACAGGCCGAACGCACCAAGGACGACGCTTTTGACTCGAAGGATCCATCAAACGGCGGACCTGAAACAGAAGAGTTCAAGCAGGTTGAGGAGCTCTTGATGGGTCGCGGCGGCGAAAGCATGGTCGCGGACGAACTTCTGGAGCATATCGTGACAGAGGTGACGGATGAGGGGCTTGTGATCGAGTTCTTTGAGACAAGCCAGGCACGCCTGTTTGACGATTTTGCACAACCGACGCCGTTGCTTGAGGATCTGGCTTTGGTCCTTGCTCGAGCTTCAGACGTGGTGACCAATTCGGTTGCGATCGAGGCACATACCACAGGGTATCCTGTGGTCCTCGCGGATAATCCGGCCTGGAAAGTGTCGCGTGACAGGGCCGAGGTTTTTCGTGAGTTGGTGATTGATCGCGGGCTGGATGCGCAGCGAGTCCGGCGGGTAACAGCCTATGCAGATCGTGATCCCAAGGCGGAGAACACGATGGACCCCAGAAACAGCCGAATAGAAGTGATTTTCCTGCGGAGGAACTGATGCAGTTTTCGTAGGATTTTAGTTGTTAGGCCGGCGTTAAACCCGCGCGTCTATCTGTTGTTCAAGAATTTGAGATCGACAGCAGAAAGGCTAGTCCATGACAATCTCTTCTTCCCTCAACGCAGGCGTTGCGGGCCTTGCGGCCAATGCAACTCGGCTGGGAACCATTTCTGACAACATCGCAAACTCTGCGACCAAGGGGTATAAACGGGTCGAAGCCGATTTTACTGCCATGGTCATGCAGGGGAATGGGGCGACCTACACCGCGGCTGGTGTTCGGTCGTCCACGCAACGCATGATAGACGAAAGCGGCGCATTGGTCGCCACGAACAATGCCACGGATCTTGCTGTGCGAGGTCAGGGTTTTCTGCCGGTCGCCCAGGAATCGCAGGTTCTTGCCGGCAGCGGCGACCCGCAGATGTACCTGACCACGACCGGCTCGTTCCGGGTCGATGCAGATGGCTATCTCAAGACCGACTCGGGTCTGATGCTGCTGGGGTGGAAAGCCAACGCCGATGGAACGGTCCCGACCAATGCGCGCGACAGCTCTGCTGGCCTGGAACCGGTGCAGATCGCGCTCAACCAGTATCTTAGCGAGCCGACCACGTCGATGACCTTAGGCCTGAACCTTCCGGCGACAGAAACCTATTCAACAGCGTCTGGTGATCCGTTGACGCTGCCGGTTGAATACTATGACAATTTCGGGCGGTCGGAAAACTTGACCATGACCTTTACGCCCACCATTCCGGCGTCGGGATCGTCAAATGAGTGGACTGTCGTCATCACGGATTCCGCCAGCGCAGGAGCTATCGTTGGCGAATATACCGTGACCTTTGATGGCACTCAGGCCTCTGGTGGTACGTTGGATACGGTTGTCGCCGGCGCCGTGGGCGGGGCCTATGACTCTGCCACCGGCACGGTGATCGTGACCACAGCGGGCGGCCCGATTGAAATCAACATCGGTCGTCCTGGGACCAATGACGGGCTGACCCAGCGATCTGACAAGTTCGCACCGCTGAATATTGCCAAAGACGGCTCTCCGGCGGGCAACATGACGTCGGTCGAGATTGACGAAAACGGTTTCGTTTATGCCTTCTTTGATACCGGCATCACCTCGATCATCTACCAGGTGCCGCTGGTCGATGTCCCCAACCCCAACGGAATGGTGGCACTGGATAAGCAGATTTACATGCCATCCCCGGAAAGCGGCAGCTTTTTCCTATGGGACGCGGGTGACGGGCCAACAGGCGACGTTGTCAGTTTTGCGCGTGAGGAAAGTACCACAGATGTGGCGAGCGAACTCACCGATATGATCCAGACGCAGCGAGCGTATTCGTCGAACGCCAAGGTCATCCAGACCGTTGACGAAATGCTGCAGGAAACCACCAATATCAAGCGCTGACAGCGCCTTTGTCACTTCATAAAGGGGGTCGCTAGATGTCTCTTTCAGGCGCGCTTTACAATGCCTTCAGTGGGCTCAATGCCAATTCTCGGGCTGCGGGCCTAGTGTCTACAAATATCTCTAACGCTACGACAGAAGGCTATGGACGACGAACGCTTGAGCTCGTCCCTGGGGCCGTCGGCACCACCGGAGGTGTACGCATTTCGGGTACAATCCGCTTTTCGGACCCGGTGCTGACCGGCGACCGGATGGTTGCGGACGCCTCTCTTGCCGATGCCACGACCCGATTTGATTTCGCCCGCCGGATCGAGGATCTGGTGGGCGAGTCCGGGGTTCCCGGTTCACTCACCGACCGGATCAACGTGTTCGAGAATGCGCTGTTGAACGCGGCGTCCAACCCTGCGTCGACCCAGCGGCTCGAGCTTGTATCATACAATGCGGATTCTTTGGCGCAGTCTCTCAACGCTCTGTCGGATGAGGTGCAGGCGGCCAGACAAACCGCAGACACCAGCATCGGCGCGCAGGTCGAAACCTTGAACAACGCGCTGTCGCGGCTGGACGCGCTCAATGACAATATCGTCGCGGCGCGGTCGACCGGAACGGATTCGGCCAGTTTATACGATGAGCGGCAGCGGGTGCTGGACAGTATCGCTGAAATTGTTCCATTGCGCGTGGTCGAACGTGACAAGGGCGACATTGCAGTATTTTCGCGCGGTGGGGCTGTTTTGCTTGATGGTTCGCCGGTCGAGATCGGGTTTGAGCCCAGTTATGGGATCGGCGCGGGCATGACGTTCAGCGGGGGTCAGCTCAACGGACTAACAATAAACGGCACGCCGGTGGATCTTAACGGATCAGTGCTTTTTGCCGGGGGCAGCTTGGCTGCTCAGTTCCAAATCCGGGACGGGTCGGCGGTGGAATATCAGTCGCAACTCGACGGGATAGCCCGCGATCTGATCGAGCGGCTGGGGCCCGGTGGTCCGGACAGCACGTTGGGCGCGACCGATCCGGGCTTGTTCACCGATGGCGGACTGGCATTTCTTCCTGTGAACGAGGCCGGTATCGCGAGCCGAATTGAAATCAATAGTCTGGTAGCACCGGACAGCGGCGGCACTTGGCGGCTGCGCGACGGCTTGGGCGCGGCGACACAAGGCGACGTAGGCGATGCGCGGCTTCTGCAAGGGATCAGTGATGCGCTTGGGGCCGCCACCGTGCCAAGTTCTTCAGGCTTGACCGCCATCTCGCGAAGCTTTGCCAACCACATCTCGGAATTCGCGTCGTCAGCGACGGGAGAGCGTGTGCGGGCAGAAGACGCGCAAACCTTTGTTTCGATCCAGAACGCCGCGCTCAGGGAGTTGGAGCTGTCCAAGGGAGTGGACACGGATCAGGAACTGCAACGCCTGATGCAGATCGAACAGCATTACACAGCCAACGCCAAGGTCATGTCGACGATCGACGGACTTTTTGACCAGCTGATGTCCATATAAGGAGAACCCGACATGGAAGTCATCGGAGACATGGCGCGCGCCCTGGTGTTGCGCACCAACCAGGTGCGCCTGCGTGAGGAAATGGATAAACTTGCGGTCGAGGTCTCGACCGGATTCGTCAGGGACGCGGGCAAACATCTGCATGGTGATTTGACCGGGCTGCAGTCGATCGACCGCGCTCTTTCGCGGATGGACACCTACCGGGTCAATACGACCGAGGCCAGCTTTCTCTCCGGGTCGATGCAAACGGCACTTGATGAGATCCAAGGGAGGAGCGAAACGCTGTCGCAAACGCTCATTGCGGCAGAACTCACGCCAAACTCGGCCTTGCTAAGCACGATGGCCGACGACGCGGAAAATGCACTTAGCCAAGTAATGAACGGTCTCAACCGCTCCGTTGCCGGGAGGTTTCTGTTTTCGGGAACTGCAACAGACCGGCAAGCCGTCCAAAGCGCCGATGCTCTACTGAACGATGTGCGGACGGCACTTGTCGGCCAGACCGATATGGCTGGCGTCGAGGCTGTGCTGGATACCTTCTTTGGCGCAGGCGGAACCTATGAAACAAATACTTATGAGGGGTCCAACACCGGTCTTGCGCCGCTGAAGCTTTCTGAAACAGAGAGCGCCAACCTGGATATCCGGGCAACTGACCCCGTTTTTCGTGAAGTATTGAAACCCATGGTTATGGCGGCGCTGGCAACGGATGGCACCTTGGGGTTCGATCAGGATCTGCAAATCGAAATCCTGACCACCGCCGGGCGAGACCTGCTTGCCGCGCAGCAGGATTTTGTCGAGCTGCGCGCGGGCCTTGGGGCGCTGGAGGCGCGCGTCGAAGAGACAACAGCCCGAAACTCGGCAGAATTCACGGCCACGAATATCGCCAGGCTCGATCTGGTGGGAACGGATCAATACTACACCGCGTCCCGCTACGAAAATATCCGGACTCAGCTGGAAAGCCTCTACGCCATCACGGCCAGATCCCAGCGACTTTCCCTTGCGGAGTATCTCTGATGTTCATTCGTTTCTTACTCTCGTTCTTTCTGGCGTTGGCATTTGGTATCCCGGCATCGGCTCAATCCGTCCGCATCAAGGATTTGGTCGAGGTTGATGGCGTGCGGTCGAACGACCTTGTCGGATATGGGCTAGTTGTTGGTTTGAACGGGACTGGAGACGGACTGCGAAATTCGCCCTTTACCGAAGAAATCATGTCGAACATCCTTGAACGGCTGGGCGTGAACGTCACGGGCGAGCAGTTTCGCCCGCGCAATGTGGCGGCGGTCTTGGTGACCGGAAAGCTCCCTCCGTTTGCGCGGATCGGCAGCCAGATTGACATAACGGTCTCGGCCATCGGTGACGCCAAAAGCCTTTTGGGCGGCACACTAATCATGACTCCGCTGAATGCCGCGGATGGTCAGATTTACGCCGTAGCTCAGGGCACAATCATTGCAGGCGGTGTCGAAGTCGAAGGTGAGGCAGCCCGGATCGTTCAAGGCGTCCCGACGGCAGGGGTCGTTCCCTCGGGGGCCCGGATCGAACGGGAGATTGAATTTGATTTCACCCAATTGTCCACGCTGCGATTGGCACTCCGCGAGCCGGATTTCACAACCGCCGCGCGGATCGAAGATGTTATAAATCGCTCCATCGGACGGCGGGCGGCGACAATGCTGGACGCGGGAACGATCAGTGTGGACCTGCAACGCGCCGGGGCCGGGTCGCCGGCTCGGGCGGTCGTGGCCATCGAAAACCTTGCGGTCGAACCACAGCGCCGCGCACGGGTCGTTGTCGACCAGCGATCAGGTACCATTGTGATGGGTTCTGACGTGCGAATTTCCCGCGTAGCGGTATCGCAGGGGAATCTGACACTTCGGATCGAAGAGGCGCCACTGGCGATCCAGCCTAACCCGTTCAGCGATGGGGATACTGTAGTGGTGCCGCGCACCGGTGCCCTGATTGAAGAAGAGCCGGGTATCGGCCTTGCCGAGGTTCCGACGGGCACAAATCTATCAGAGGTGATCGCCGGTCTAAACGCATTGGGGGTCAGCCCGCGGGATATGATCGACATTCTCAAGAGCATTAAGGCCGCCGGCGCATTGCATGCTGATTTTGTGGTGATGTAACGGCGCTGAAGAGGCTTTCTTAACGGCTGGCTGACAGGCTGGCGACGGCAACGGATCGGGAGAGCGTATATGCTCGGAATCATTGGTATCGTGGTGATCTTCGCCATGGTTTTCGGCGGCTACCTTGCCGCTGGCGGCAAGCTGGGGATCATCATCAAGGCGCTCCCGTTTGAGTTCATGATGATCGGGGGGGCCGCCACCGGCGCCTTTTTGATCAGCAATGACGGCGCAACGGTGAAGCACACGCTCAAAGACGTGGCCAAGGTCTTCAAGGGCGCAAAATGGAAACCCGAAGACTATCGAGATTTGCTTTGCTTGCTCTTCGAACTGATCCGGTTGGCCCGGCAGAACCCGGTCGCCATTGAAGAGCACGTCGAATCGCCAAAGGAATCCAACATCTTCGGAAAGTACCCCAAGATACTGGCGGACAAATACGCCATTGAACTGATCTGCGACACGATGCGATCCGTTTCGATGAACTATGACGATCCGCACCAGGTGGAAGAGGTTCTGGACAAACGGCTTGACGGAATGCAGCATCACGCCCTGCACTCCAGTCACGCGCTGCAATCCATGGCAGACGCCCTGCCAGCTCTCGGAATCGTTGCGGCGGTTCTAGGCGTGATCAAGACAATGGCGTCAATCGATCAGCCGCCCGAAGTATTGGGCAAGCTGATTGGTGGCGCGCTGGTTGGCACGTTTCTGGGCGTATTCCTAGCCTACGGGCTCGTCGGACCGTTTGCGACCAAGGTCAAGGCCGTCGCGGAAGAGGACCTTCAATTTTATCACCTGATCCGCGAAGTCCTGGTGGCCAATCTTCACAACCATGCAACCAACATCTGCATCGAAGTTGGTCGTCAGAATACGCCGGACCACTTCCGACCAAGCTTTGAGGATCTTGAAGAGGCGTTGAAATCGGTCAAACAGGAGGCCGCATGACCCGCTGGATTTTCTGGCTGCTGATTTTGCTCTTGCCGACCGTTACGGCGGCGCAAACCGTGACAGTGCGAAGCGGTGAACATGGGGAATTTACACGACTTGTCCTCGATGTTCCTGATGGAACTGACTGGGAACTGATACCTGATCAGGAGGCCGCGCGCGTTACGCTTTCATTGGGCTCTGGGCCGTACGAATTTGACACGTCGACAGTCTTCAACCGGATTGGAACTGAACGGATCGCCGGGTTAACGCCATCGGCGGATGGCCGAGGGCTAGATATAGGTTTGAGTTGTCAATGTGGTGCGGAAGCATTTGTATTAAGGGGAACCATGCTGGTGATCGACATTGCGCCATCTGATCCACTGGCGCAAATTGCTTCGTCCAGGGCCGTCTGGCGGGAATCCGAAACAACAGATCCTGTTCGGTCGCCTTTACTGCGTGAGTTTGCCCAAATCCGCTTCGGCGATGCCCCGCAGATCGGACCTCAATCGGAAGACGCGCGCCGTCTGCCCTATTTTGCGGACAGTGTGGCCGAGGATTTGGTCTCGTCCATCCTCAATTCCCGGGACGGGGGGCCGTCTGCGTCACGCGATCTTGGTAACCAACTCGCCGCGGACCTTGCCGTGGCGGCGACTCAGGGACTTTTGGATCCGGCTATCAGGTCTCCCGCTGCGCCCATACAGGTGGAGGATCGCCAACCCGACCCAGTGATTCCCGATGAGTTGTCAATTGACCCGGGTACTCTCGCAAGACGGCTTGCGGTAGGCCTGTCGGGTCTGGACCACCAAGCTTTGCAAAATGGACGGATTTCGGTCGGCGGTGAAGTGTGTGTCCATGACCGTGATCTTGCGATTGGCTCCTGGTCCCAAGCAGATGACGATCCAAACGTCATTCTGGCAGAAAGACGTGGCAAGGTTTTTGGAGAGTTTGATAGGATTGGGTCGAAATTTCTTCGGCAATATGCAACGTCGTTGCTGTACTATGGCTTTGGTGCCGAGGCACGCTCGGCACTTTCCCTGCAACCTGAAATGCAGGCCCCAACCCTTGTCGCGCTGTCGTATGTCGTCGATGGCGAACCGGACCCCACTGGCCTCTTCGATGGGTTGGCCGGATGTGACGGCGCAGCTGCGCTTTGGTCGGTCTTGTCGCTGCCTCCGTCGCCCGACGCTCCTAAAATCTCTGCTGCCGCCATCCTGCGCAATTTTGAGACCTTGCCGAAACATCTGCGGTCACATTTGGGGCCCAAGTTGGTCGATCACTTGTCCCGATCTGGCTACTCTGACGTCGCAAAAGATGTGCTGCGCCGCTTGCAGCGAATGGAAGGTGAGGAAACCGACAGTATTGCCTTGGGAAAAGCGCAACTGGCTCTAAAAGAAGGACGACATGGCGAGGCGGGAAAACGCCTACATGACCTTTCCGTTGCCGGCGGTCCTGAAGCGGCGAAGGCCGTTGCTGCGGCAATTGAACTTGCCGACGCGACGGACACGCCGGTGCCAACGCGTATCGTCGAATTGTCCGATGCTTTTGCAACAGAATTGCGCAACACAGAAGATGGCCAGAAACTCTGGAAATCGCACGTGCGTTCGCTGTTGATAAACGGTGCGTTCGACGCTGCGTTTGCCGAATTCGACGCCCCGCACGGCATGCCGCCAGAGGTTGTCGCATTTATGCAGCAAGTTGCCCTGAAGTTCCTTGTCGAGAGAGCAGATGACCTGACCTTTCTGAAGCTGGCAACTCTGTCGCTTGCAGACGGTTTGCACCCTGATCAATCCGCGACCGGGATCAATATCGCCGAGCGTTTCTTGTCCCTTGGCCTGCCTGACATCGCACTTGAACAGTTGGTCGTGACGACCGACGAGAACAATCTGCCAGAGTCCCGCACAGCCAGAGCGGCGGCGCTTCTCGCCCTTTCTCGCCCTGCAGAGGCCGAGATCATCTTGATTGGGCAACGCGGAGATCGGGTAGTGCGGTTGCGTGCCGAGGCGCGTCGCCAAATGGGCGACCATGTTTTTACCAAGGCCATATATGAGAGCATTGGTGATGGCCCCGCCGCTGTGGACGCCGCTTGGTTATCCGGTGACTGGGAGGATGTCGCCGAAAGCGACACTGCTCTAGCACCGGCAGCGGGCCTCATGCAAACTACGCCGGTTGCCTTTGATGCATCGGATTTGACCCTTTCCGCTGCAAATACCTTATCAGCGGCCAGCGCGCACTCTCGAGAGACACTTCGAGCGCTGCTGGATGCAACTTCTGTTCCAATTGAGGACTGAATTTTCCTTACGGTTTCTAAACTGTTCTGGCCTACCCAAGAAGGTATGGAAGACTGAATAGGAAGGCCAAGAAATGGCGCAGTCCCACATTCGGCGGAATGCTGACGTGGTCAGGATGGTTCAAACATCGGCACGGCTCGGAACAGGGATTCGGCACAACCCGCAGATCCGGGCGAGGTGCGAACCGAGGTCGACAAGCCCCGCCTTTGGTGTCGAGATCCTTGTTCTCTGCGCATCTGGTTTGTCTGCCACCCCTAAAATTTGCGTCAAATCAGGAGCGCTAGCAACCTGCCGCTCTCGTCAACGTGGAATGTAACCCACTCGGCAATGAGGGAGAGAGAATAAGTATACCTCCTCCTATCATTGGTCGGCCAGCAAACCGCCGTCGTCCGGCGTGACAGCGAGAAAGCAGCCCATGTCACCTTCTAGCCTCTTCAAACCCACTATCCTTATGGCGCTTGCGCTTATGGCAGTGATTGTCATGATGGTTTTGCCGGTCCCATCCTGGGTGTTGGATGTCGGTCTGGCTGCGTCGTTCGGCCTCGCCATTCTGATTTTTACGGTCACGCTGTTCATCGAACGCCCGCTTGATTTTTCCGCATTCCCGACGATTCTGCTGACCTCGCTGATGCTGCGGCTGTCGCTGAATGTCAGCTCAACCAAACTGATCATAGGTCAGGGGCATACCGGCACACACGCCGCAGGCGAGGTAATCGAAGGCTTTGCCAATTTCGTCATGGGGGGCAGTGTTTTTCTAGGGCTTGTCGTCTTCGGTGTCCTGATGATTGTTAACTTTGCCGTGATAACAAAAGGCTCAGCACGCATGGCTGAGGTTTCGGCACGCTTTGCCCTTGATGCTATGCCGGGGAAGCAACTGGCAATCGACGCGGACATGTCCGCGGGGGCGATCGACCATACAGAGGCTAAGCGCCGCCGTGAAACTGAACAACAAGAGACAACCTTTTTCGGGTCTCTCGACGGCGCGTCGAAATTCGTCAAGGGCGACGCAGTTGCCGGCCTTTTGATCACCATATTGAACCTCGTCATGGGGATCATCATGGGCACCGTAATGCATGGTATGCCGCTGAGTAGCGCGCTTGAAACTTATGCGATCCTGACCGTGGGTGACGGGTTGGTATCCCAAATTCCGGCTGTGATTATTTCGATTGCAGCGGGTCTCTTACTGGCACGTGGGGGGGCGACCGGGGCAACGGACGTTGCCGTGGCAGCCCAACTCGGGCGACATCCCTCGGCGCTCTTGGCGGTTGCCGTGCTGATGGTGCTTTTTGCGCTGGTTCCGGGCCTGCCCTTTGTGCCCTTCATTCTTGGCGGCGGGGTTCTTGGCGGGACGGCCTGGTGGTTGTCCAGACGCCCCCCTGAAACAGAAGACGGAGCAGAAGCTGCTGAGGAAGAGCCTGGGCCGCCCGTTCAACACATGGGCGACGTCCTTGATTTGGACGACATCCATGTCGAATTTGCACCCGATCTGGTCAATATGGTGTTGGATCCGGGCACTGGACTGGACGTCAGAATAGCCAACATGCGGCGTCACATTGCGTCAAATTTCGGCCTCGTCCTGCCAGAGATCCGCCTGACGGACGCCCCTTCTTTGCCGACCGGCACCTATGTGATCCGCATCCACGGAGTCGAAATGGCGCGGGGTGAGTTGAATCCCGACTTCGTTCTTGCACTTTTGCCGGAGTTCAGCGGTGCCCTGCCACAGGGACGTGACGTTACCGAACCAGTCTACGGTGCGCCCGCACGCTGGTTGCGTCCCGAGGATCAGGAAAAAGCCGCGATCACCGGAGCGACCATCGTCTCACCGACTGAGGTGTTGGCAACGCACTTGCTTGAAGTAATCCGCCGCAACTTTGGTCGACTTCTGACGTTGAAGGCGCTGCGCCGTCTGCTGGATGAAATGGTTTCTCTCAGCAATCAGTCCCGTGCCGAAGCAAATCGCAAGCTGCTGGATGAGCTGATCCCGGACAAAGTGCAAATCGACACCCTACTTCAGGTGCTGCGGCTCTTGTTGGATGAACAGGTTTCGGTGCGCAACCTACCACTGATCCTTGAGACAATCGCCGAAATGCGGGGCCAGCAATCCCAGGCCGAGGCTATCTGTGAACATGTGCGTCAGCGCCTAGGCTTTCAGCTTGTGGCAGGGATGCGACGCGATGACGGAACTATTCCACTCGTCCAACTTGCCCCGGAATGGGAAGAAACCTTTTTGTCGTACCAGGTCGAAAGTAGCCAAGGCGCGCTGGACGTTGCATTGCCGCCGGACAAGTTTGAGGCACTCACCAGCGGCTTGGCCGAAACCATTGGCGAAGCGGCTAACCGGGGCGTCTCTGCCGCCGTGGTCACCTCTGCCCGGCGCCGAAGATTCTTGCGCACGGTTATGGTTGCCAAGGGCCTCAATGCGCCGGTCATGTCCTATGAAGAAATTGGGTTGGAGGCACGGCCTGCACTGGTTGGGGTAGTGGCCGCGTGACCGCACTGCACCCTCTGATGGAACATTTTTCAGGCGGGCTGTGGCTTTCACTGGTGGTGTTTCTCCGGGTTGCAGCGACTCTTGCGGCCCTTCCCGGCTTGGGTGAACAGGTCATTTCCGTCCGAGTCCGTCTTGTCATCGCAATCATGTTGACTGTGATCGTCACGCCGGCCGTCGCACCGGGGATCGACCTGCCGGACCCAACGCTTGGTGCGTTTGTGATGGTGCTGGCCACGGAAACGCTCAGCGGGCTGTTTCTGGGAATAATGCTGCGGCTGTTCATTCTAGCCATTCAGACTGCTGGGGCAATGGCCGCGCAATCCACATCACTTTCGCAGCTATTGGGGGGATCGGGGCTCGATCCGCTGCCAGCTATTGGCCATATCCTCACCACGGCGGCGCTGGCGCTTTTGATGGCGACCGGCTTTCACATAAAGGCTGCGTCCTTCCTGATCCTGTCGTACGAACTGCTGCCAGCGCTGCAATTTCCAAATCCAGCCGATGTGGCCGACGCCGGGCGTCATCGCGTAGGGCAGAGTTTCGCCTTGGCGTTTACCCTTGCCGCGCCGTTTGTCCTGATGTCGGTGATCTACAACCTGACGTTGGGCGTTATCAACAAGGCGATGCCCCAGCTTATGGTGGCGTTTGTCGGTGCGCCTGTCATTACGTTCGGGGCAATCGCGCTATTGATGATCTCGGCCCCGATCCTGCTTTCGGTCTGGTTACATGCCTTTGACGGCTTTCTTACCGCGCCCTTCAGGTAGATCTCCATGTCGCAGCAAGACGATTCGGCGGAAAAGAGCCACGAACCCTCTGAGCGAAAACTCGATCAGGCCCGAAAAAAGGGTGAAATTCCGCGCGCGCCGGACATTCTGACAGCGATGGCCTACCTTGGCATGTTGATCTGCATGGTGGCGCTGGGTGGTCCCGGTCTGTCGCAATTTGCGGAATCTCTGTTGCCACTGTTGGAACAGCCCGACCGGCTGGAGGCCCTGTTCTTTGAGGATGGCGCGCCCGCAATGGTAGGTTCCGTAATGTCGGCGGCCCTGATGCCTGCGTTGCCTTTTCTCGCTGTGCCCGGGCTGTTTGTCCTTCTGACGCTTTTTGCAACTCGCGGGGTGCTATTCACCGGGTCGAAATTGGCACCCAAGGCATCACGCATCAACCCGATCGAGAATGCCAAGAACAAGTTCGGTCGTCGGGGTCTGTTCGAGTTCTTCAAGAGTTTCGTCAAACTGAGCGTTTATTCCATCCTTCTCGCGGTATTTTTGCGTGGCAAACGGGATGTGATCATTGGTGCGATCATGGGTACGCCGGGCGAGGTTGTCCTGAGCATGACCAGCCTCATTCAGCAGTTTCTGTTCATCGTCGTTCTGATTGCAGTGGTTATAGGTGGAACCGACTTGTTCTGGCAACGCGCTGAACACATTCGCAAAAACCGGATGACGATGAAGGAATTGCGCGACGAAATGAAGGAATCCGAGGGCGATCCGCACCTAAAACAACACCGCCGCATGCGTGCTCAAGAACTGGCGTTGAACCAGATGATGGGTGAGGTTCCGAAGGCGGATGTGATCATCGTCAACCCGACCCATTTTGCTGTCGCCCTGAAGTGGAGCCGGATGGGGGGATCTGCCCCGGTGTGTGTGGCCAAAGGTCAAGACGCCGTTGCGGCGCGCATCCGTGAGGCGGCGAAGGATGCCGGCGTTCCGATCCACTCTGATCCGCCAACCGCGCGGGCGCTGTACGCCACCACAAAAATCGGCGCGGAGATTGCGGCGGATCACTATCGGCCCGTCGCAGCGGCGATCCGTTTTGCCGACAGTATGCGTGCCAAAGCCAAGGAGAAGCGCTGGTGACATCCAAATATGATGATCTGACCGAAGCAACCGAATTGCTGTTGGAAAGAGATCTCGAGAAACACCGACGAAACCTTGCCGAAAGCAGTCGTCTTGCGGGAGAATTGGCGCAGATCGACGGTTTGCGCCAAGCCGCTCAATCTGACACCGGGGCAATAAACGCCAGACAGATACTGGGTGCGGACACGTTGTGGCAGGGCTGGCTGGCGACACGGCGGGCAGAGATCCTGCGCCATAGCGCCATGGCCCGAGCGCAGGAGGCAGATAGCCTCGCGCGGGCTAAAACCGCGTTTTCCCGAGTCGAAGCTGCCAGAAAACTGGCCCGCCAAGAGGCGGAAGCCCAGCAAAAACGTCGGCTCAAGGCTGAGGCGGATGCCAATGACGCGCTGGGCATTCTCCGCGAGGCGCGGGCCCAGGGTATTTCATGATCCCTAACAGCAAAGGCCACCCCGAAAGGGTGGCCTGCAAAGCTAACGCAATTGCGGTTTGGTCAGGCGTCCTGACGGGCGATTTCAGTGATCAACACGTCCTGTACGTCCGATCCGAGAACCGAACGTGCCGCATCGAGAAGGGCAGAACGCAGAATTTCCATTCGATCGCCGGACGTAAATGAACCTTCGAAACCGCCGATATTGGCATGGTCGAACATGACTTGTAGAAAAACGTCCCGCAGTTTCGGCTCACGCGCGTAAACCGTCTGGCTCGCGCCGCCACTGACCTCCAGACTCAGAGCTGCTACAACCAACGCCTCGACCCTCTTTGCGCCCATTATGGGGATCACGAACTGGTTGTTAAGTTTGACGTATTCATTGCCTTCGCCTCCGTGGGGGTCTGATTTGTGCGAGTCGGCCGCCGTATGGAGGCCGTCAGACTTGACGACAGCATTATCCGCGACATCCGGAACATCCCCGTTTGCAGGCATCAAGAATAATCCGGCGCCGACGCCAGCGCCGGTGCCAATCAGGGCCAGAACGATTGGAAGCAATTTCTTAAGCATGAACCGACCTCAGAAGGGCAGGATCGCATCCAGCACTTGCTGGCCGATCCTGGGTTGCTGCATGTCGCTGATCTGACCGCGCCCGCCGTAGGAAATGCGGGCCGCCGCGATTTTGTCATAGGTTATTTCGTTCTGGCGCGAGATGTCTTCGGGCCTGACGTAACCAGATACAAGCAGTTCGCGCAGTTCAAAGTTCACCCTGACTTCCTGACTTCCTTCGATGGCCAGGACGCCATTTGGCAACTCATCGATCACCGTGACTGCAACGCGCAGGGTCAGGCTTTCGCTGCGCCGAACCGATCCATCGCCGCTGGCATCACTGGACGACTTGATCGAAACCGCGTCATCAAGGCTCGCACCGTCGGTGATACCCTGATTGATACGTTGCGGAATGCCGAAAAGAGCAGGGACGCCCAGGCTTTCCGACCCCGACCGAGATCGCGAAGTCTGGTTCTTGATTTCAGCGCTTTCGTCGATTTCGATCACGACCGTCATAATGTCACCGCGCCTGACCGCGCGCCGGTCGCCAAGCAGAGAGGTTTTTCCACCGCTCCAGAGAGAGGCGCGATCTGCTCCGCGTTTGGACGCGTCCCCCGGTGGCAAACCGGAGGCGATCATCGCAACGCGCTCCGGGCTGCTGGTGTCGGGCGTGAAATCAGGCTCTTTGCCGATGTGATCAACCCGCGCGCAGGCGCTTGCGGCCAGAGCCAATCCGATCAAGCCAAGTCGTCGCAACATGTCAGTCCTCACTTGTTCACCAGAATGCTGCCGTCCGGGGAAATCGTCCCGAACAGAACGGTGCGCGAATCCACGTTCATAACGCGAATGCGCTCACCTGCCGCGCCACGACCCAGCGCCCGCCCCTCGGCCTTGATGCGCAGGCCGACGTGCGCGTAGACCAGTTCGACCGCCTGATTTCGATCCACCAGTGCAGGCCGACCGACGGAGCCGCGCATTACTGCGCGGCCCGGGTAGATGGCTGTCCGCGCTTCCTGTCCGATTACCGCGTCGAGTGTCGTAAATGCGCCGGTCAACTGTGCAGGATCGAGGCGTACGGCATCCGCCGTGATGATCTGTTGCGGACGGATGGTCTGCGTGGCGACAACCGTGTCCGCTGGGGATATTGCGGGGACCAAAGCGAACAGGACCAACCAACGCATCAGCGGACCTGCGCCGTGGCGCCCATCATCTGATCAGCTGCAGAGATGACCTTAGAGTTCAGTTCATACCCCCGCTGCGCCTCGATCAGGTCGGTGATTTCCTTGACGGCATCCACCGAACTGTCTTCCAGGTAACCCTGCCGCACCGTCCCAAGCCCGTCTTGCCCGGGCGTCGTCTGGAGCGCGGGGCCAGAGGCCTCAGTCTCGACAAATAGGTTGGAGCCGATCGCCTCCAGCCCCTTGGGGTTGGAAAACCCGGACAGGGTGAATTGACCCAAAAGCTGACCCTCGGGGTCGTTCTGGAAATAGGCATAGACTTCGCCGTCGGCATTGATCGAGATACTGTAGGCATCCTCGGGAATTACGATCTCGGGCGAGATCGGGAAACCTTCGGATGTAACGATCAGCCCTTCACCCGTCCGCTTCAGCCCGCCATCACGGGTATAGCCCAATTGTCCTGATGGTAGCGTGACCTCCAGATACCCATTGCCCTCAATGGCAAGGTCAAGATCGCCGCCGGTTGCGGACAAAGCCCCCTGTTGTAGCTGCATGGAAACGGCGGCGGGCCGAACACCAAGGCCCAGTTGAACCCCGGTTGGCAAGACCGTCCCGTCTGCCGCGCTGACAGACCCGGCGCGGGCTAGTTGTTGATAGTGGAGATCGGCGAATTCGGCCCGGCGGGCGTTGTAGCCCGTCGTGCTCATGTTCGAGAGGTTGTTCGAGATGACTTCGACCCGCATTTGCTGGGCGCTCATCCCGGTGGCGGCGATCTTGAGGGCTCGCATGTGACGGCTCCTATTTGATGAAGGCTTTCAGAGCGCTGCGGATGCGTTCATCCTCTCGCTCCATGAAACTTTGACCCAGCTCGTAGGCGCGTTGCACCTCGACCATTCGGGCCACTTGAAGGATCGGATCGACGTTTGAGGCCTCGACAAAGCCCTGCATGACGCGAGGATTCTCGACTGGTTCGAACCCAGAGTCGCTGCGGAACATCTGACCGCCTTCGCGGATCATGCCCTGCGGTTCCAGCGGTTGCACAACTCCGACTCGTCCGATTGGACGACCCTCAGTGCTGATCGTGCCGTCGCGGGCAATCGCCAGGCCAACGGCCTGGGGCGGGACAAAGATCGGCGCGCCGCTTTCGTCCAGAACCGGGTGACCGTCCGGTGTGACCAGGGTCCCTTCGGCGCTGGGCGAAAATGCCCCGGCGCGGGTCAGGCGCTGTCCATCGCCGGTTTCAACCAGAAAGAAACCGTCGCCCTCAATCGCAAGATCATACAGGCCGCCGGTCTGTTCTAGGGTGCCTTGCCGCAAAGAGGTGGAGCCGATGCGTCCGGCACCCATGGATACGGCGGCCATCCCGTCGCCTTCGGCCACGAATTCGGAAAAGATCATGCCCTCTTGCCGATAGCCGGTGGTATTGGCGTTGGCGATGTTGTTGGCGATAACCTGCATTTCGCGCATCAGGCTCGATTGCCGGGAAAGGGCGGCATAGCCGGCAGTTTCCATGTCAGCCTCCGGTGATAAGGGGAATGATTTGCCCCTGGAAAAAATCCACGAGCGTGCGAGTCATAAAGCTCATCGACATCCAGAAGACGGCGACAATGGCCAGCAGTTTGGGCACAAAGGTCAGCGTCATCTCTTGGATAGAGGTGAGTGCCTGAAACAGGCCAACGCCGACCCCCATGACCAGCGCGGCGGACAGAATCGGCACGGAGGTCACCGTGGCGATCCACAACCCCATGCGCAGCGTGTCGAAAAAGACGACCTCTGTCAGCATGGCGTCAGACTGGCATCCTGAGGATTTCCTGATAGGCCTCGACGACCTTATCACGCACTGCAACCACGGTTTCGACGGCCAGTTCGGATTGGGCCAACGCCTCGACCAGCGCGTGAGGATCGGCGTCGCTGGTCATCGCGGTCTTGGCCGTCTCCTCGGCTTGCCGCAACTGATCGACGAATTCCTCCGTGATGCGGGTAAAGTCCTTTTCCAGCGGCACCGCCTGTTCCGGTTCAGGCTGCATCGCGGGGCGAGAGGCCGCATATTTCTGCGCGGCAAATAGAGAACGGACGTCCATTCTGGTCTCCTATCACTATGAAAATCAGGGGGTTAACGACGCAACAGATCCATCAGGCTGGTCGACATTTGGCGCGTCTGGTCAAACATCTTGAGATTGGCCTCATACGATCTTTGTGCTTCGCGGGCGTCGGCAATCTCGATGATCAAATCGACATTGGACCCAAGGTAGGTGCCGGTCTCATCGGCAAGCGGATGCGCAGGATCGTGGACAACCTCAAGATCTGTGCGGTCCAGCGCGACATCGCCCGCCCTGACCCCGGTCACATCTGCGGCGGTGGGCATGGCCTCAAACGGCATGGTCTTGCGCCGATAGCCGGGCGTGTCGACGTTGGCGATGTTCTCGGACAAAAGACGCAGGCGCGCGGCCTGTGCCTGCAGGCCCGTAGTGGTCACTTTCAAAGCGTTTGAAAAATCACTCATCGGATTATTCCTTTATCAACGGCCAAGGCTGGCGCGCAGGATGCTGAGGTTACTGCGGTAGATGGCCAGTGCGCGGTCATGTTGGCGCTTGGCGTCCACGGCGGTGACCATCTCCTGCTCAAGTGAGACAGTGTTGCCGTTGGGATCCAACGCGTCGCGGCGTTCGGAGATATCGACCGAACGACCGTTGCTGCCGTTGAGGTGCCTTTCGCGCGACGCCCGCTGACCCATCATCGAGTCGCGCAGGGTTTCGCCAAACTCCGGCAATTCGCGGGCCCGGTAACCGGGTGTATCCGCATTTGCGATATTCTGGCTGCTAAAAGCCTGCTGCATGCCCGCATGCCGCGCCATGGCCATCGCCGTTCTGAAGACGTCCAAATTCTGGAACATCGGGGCTTCTCCCTCGATTGCTTAAATCAAGGCTTAACGCTGATTCCTTTAGATATGGTTTGCGAGGAATGAACGGAGCGAACGATGGACGAAGACATCAATGGCCTCAGGGCGCGGATTTCGCAGATGCAGCCGGTGCGCGCCGTTGGGCGCGTGCAATCAGTTGACGGCACAATAATCTGGGTGCGGGGGTTGGCGGAACATGCCTGCATCGGTGACAGGTTGCGCCTGATGCACGGCAGCAATGTTCTAGGCGGAGAGGTGTTGCGGATCCGCGACGACCTAGTGGCGATGCTGCCAGATGAGGTGCCCGACGGGGTTTCCAAAGGGGATCGGGTTGCGGTGCTTGGCCCTCCGACTCTGGCCCCTTGCGACAGCTGGATCGGGCGGGTTGTCGATGCCTACGGTCGACCGCTTGACGGGGCGCCCCTTGGTCCGGGAGAACGTCGTCGCCCGTTTCGGGCCAGCCCTCCACCCGCCGCTGCGCGGGGCCGACTGGGTGCGCGGCTGGACACCGGCCTGGCAGTTTTCGACACACTTTTGCCGATAGTTCAGGGCCAGCGGGTCGGCCTGTTTGCCGGGTCCGGTGTCGGGAAGTCACGACTACTTGCGCAACTTGCGCAAGGGATGGACGCCGACGTGGTCGTTCTGGCGCTGGTTGGTGAACGCGGACGCGAAGTGTTGGATTTTGTGACAACTGTTCTGGGCCCGGAGGGCATGGCTCGCAGCGTGGTGGTTGCGGCCACGTCCGACCGCTCGCCGTTGGAGCGCCGCCGTTGCCCGTTGGCGGCGATGACGATTGCAGAGCATTTTCGAGATCAGGGAAAACATGTTCTCTATCTGGCGGATTCGATCACCCGCTTCGCCGAAGCGCACCGCGAAGTGGCCATCGCCTCAGGGGAATTACCGGCCTTGCGCGGCCATCCGCCATCGGTGGCGCACCAGATCATGCGTCTAGCGGAACGGGCGGGACCCGGACTGCAAGGATCGGGCGACATTACCGCCGTGTTCAGTGTTCTTGTGGCCGGGTCGGACATGGATGAGCCCGTCGCAGATATTCTGCGCGGCGTTCTGGACGGGCATGTTGTGCTGGACAGGCAGATTGCCGAAAGAGGGCGGTTTCCGGCCATTGATCTGCTGCGTTCCGTGTCCCGCAGCCTGCCAGAGGCGGCAAATGACCATGAAAATGAGTTGATTCAGAAGGTGCGCAGCTTGTTGGGGGCCTATGCGCGGTCCGAAACAATGGTGCGCGCAGGTTTGTACCGCGAAGGAGATGATCCGATACTGGATCAGGCGATGAAGGTCTGGCCAGATCTGGATGGGTTTTTGGCCGAAAAATCGCTGAATGGGGCGGCAGGGGCGTTTCAAAAATTGGAGCTTATCCTGCGGCGCAGCGCTGCAGCACCGCCGCGCCGTCCACAACAGGGGCGACCTATCGCTCGGGCCCGGTAGGCGGCTGCTGCTACGGGATCAGATGCGCTGTATGTTGATTGAGGACAACAACGTCAGCGCGATCTGGCTCGATCCGGTGCCCGCAGACTGTGACACCTGTGATTGCAGAAGATAGCTGTGGATCACCTTGTTCAGAATCGTAGGATCTTCGAGATCGGCGAATTCCGTAATGCCAAATCGACTTTGTGCCTTTTCGGTCAACGTTTCCAATTGTTTGTCGAGGTCGATTTGGCTGAAGCCGTCGGGCAGGCCCAGCGCAGTTTCAAAGACGCTGCGCATCATCGTATCGCCCAGAACGTTGAACCACTTGGTGTTGTCAGACGATGACAATCCGGCAAGTCCGGGAGCCGCGCGCTGAAAGCTGAGTGCGGTACCTATTGCGGCATCAACACCACTGACCGCCTCTTCGAAAAGTTGCCATTGATGGTTGTCGATGATGTCATTGGCGAAATTTCCGGCCTGCAAGGCCGTCGTCGGTTCCGAGTCAAATCCGAACACCCGAGACATTTCGGCCAGACCCGTTTCGCCCAACACATTGGCGAGCGCGCCGGGGCCATCGCCGCCATCTTGCAATGCCTGTTTCAGAAGATTGGGAGAGTTGATCCATTTCTCGGCACCAAACGCCCCCAATGCGACCTTCAACAGGTCGGTATCTGCTAGGAAGTCATCGACCGATGTGACCGAGCCAATGTTTTCTTCGAAATAGGCCTTGGTCGTTTCCAGCACCAACCGGGTCTGTTCTTCCAATGCCGCGGCTGCGTCCGGATCGTTCACATACTCCGGTTGCGCCAAAAGCGCGGCAAGGTCGGAACGCACTTTGACGTCGTAGGCTGCAGTGACTTCATCGTCGAACCCCTCTTCCTGAAAGGGAAAATCAACGGTTTCGGAAAAGTCGAAGGCATTGGCCAACGCCACATAGCGCCCATCGTTCAGCTTGTTGGCAAGGGCTGTATCGTCTTCAGTCCCTTCTTCAAGAACGCGTTTGATCAGATAGGTACTATCTACCTGATCGGATAGGCCGAAGGCAGACAGCGCCACACTCAACAAGCGCCGATCGTCAACCAATTCCGCACCGGATGAAATACTGCCGATTTTCTCAGCAAAATACTCGGTATCCCGGGCGATCTCCGCACTGGCGTTGAACGACGTGCGCTGGGTGTTCAGAGTTGACTGCAAAACTTGCCAGCCGACCAGACCAGTGCCCGGTATCATCGGAGTGATGGCCATCTAGCTCTCCTTTTACTGCGGTGCCGGTCCAGTAGCCAAAAGCCTGTCTTCACGCGGAATCAGGGCGCGCAGGGCCTTGAGGCACTGGTAAAACTGTTCGCCCAGCAGGGCTTCGGTCGCCTGGGTCAGCAATCGCCGGCTGTCGGCGTCGACCAGAATCTGACTCAACTCCTCGATCCGGGGCAGTAATTGTGCCCGCGCTTCGTCGGCGCTGGCGTCTCCAGTCAGGATGAGCTGGGCGTGATAGCACAGCCTCCGAACAGGTGTCTTTGCTTCTCCGGGGTGGATCGCGTCGCGCAGTCGCAGGACATTTGCATTGGGCGTCACGATCGACAGACGGCTGCGGCGATCGCCGTTTTCGATAACGGCTCCATTGATCAGCACGCGTTCGCGCGGCCCGAGTTTCAGGACTAGTCCACTCATTTCTGTGTGCTCCTGCCGCTCAATCCTTTCAGGATTGCGGCGTTGATTTCCAGCAGAGGTCTGACACGCGCCTTTTTCGTCAGCACCTGTGAGGTTTGGTGCTGCACAAACTCCGCGAGGTAAAAGATCCGAGCCCGCAATTCGGCTGGCAAGGCATTGTCGCTGTCAGCGACATCCACCGCCAATGCAGTCCAAAGGCGTTGATTGTCGGAAAGCGCTTCGACCAGTTTCGGGTACGATCGAGGACCCGCTTCGGCGGCGGCCTTGATTCGGTGTGTCACTCGGGCGATCAGTTCATATTCGGTACCGCGTGGGGTCTGGGTCGAGCGGGCGTTTTGGGCATAGGCCCGGTGCGCAAGTGTCTGTGCGTTCACGTCAGAACCTTCTGGTTATGAGAGTAAGGAGTTGAAATCCGGGGGCCGGTTTGGCCGGCCCCCGGTTGGTTGTATTACCGGAAAAGAGACAGCAGCGACTGCGGTGCCTGGTTGGCGATGGACAGCGCTTGCACACCCAGCTGTTGCTGGACCTGGAGCGCTTGCAGACGGGCGGATGCCTCTTCCATGTCGGCATCGACCAACGTGCCGATCCCAGATTTCAGGGCGTCGGTCAGGCTGGTGACAAAGTCGGCCTGAGTTTCGATCCGGCCCTGGGCCGAACCAAAAGCAGCTGCCGAGTCGATGGCCGTCTGAATCAGGCCTTCGATTTCTGTCAGAGCGCTGTCGACACCGGCTTGTGTGGTCACATCGACGTCTGAGAGCGTCTCAAGCCGGCCGCCGATTGTGGTGTCGGCCACCGCGTAACTGCGCACTTGGACAGAGAAGTTGTCGCCGGTGTTGTTGGCGCCAGTGAAATCCAGTTGGTTGGCGCTGGTTCCGTTTACGGATGCCGCGATTCCCAATCCATCGGTGATGTCCGAGTTGTCCGCGACATACTTGTTGAATGCATCGGCAAGGCCTTTGGCCACGTCAGCTTCGGTATCGCCGTCGCGTGCGATGTAAGTGATCTCTTGCGCGCCAGCCGTTGCGGTTGTGTTGAAGGTCGCGAGATCACCGGCACCAGCGGTGATTTCGATCGAAAAGCCGGTGCCTGCTGCTACGGCAGCTGTGCCGGCTCCGGCAGTTTGACCGATGACGGCAAGGGTGGTCGGCTGAGCGGTGTTGCCCGTCAGTGCCACTGCAGCGGCGTTTGCGGCACCAGAGGCAGCGTCGCTGCCAATCGCGACCGCAGCTGCGCTGGCGACGTCGATCGACCCGGCGGATGTGCCCAGATCCTGCTTGCCGACAGTGATGTCAGAGGCCGTCACACCGCTGCCCGAACGGTCAAGCGAGGCAAGGATGTTGATGCTACCCGTACCAGCAGCGGTGTCGGTATTCGAAAGCAAGTTGAGGCCGTTGAATTGGGCCGCGCCCACAACTGCCGAAATCTGATCACGCAGAGCATCGATGTCGGCCTGGATCTTGCCCCGGTCCACGTTCTCTTCCTGGGCGGCGACAATCTTGCCCTTTACGTCGGTCAACAGTTCGGTCACGGTTTCTGCGGCCTGGCGGGCAACAGAAACGGTCGACTGACCCAAGTTGAGGCTGTCCGAGATCCCCTTGAAGCCTTTTACGTCGGCTTCCATGACTTTGGAAATGGCCCAGACGGCCGAATTGTCTTTAGCGCTGGCCACACTCTTGCCGGTCGAGATTTCCTTTTGGGTGTCGCCAAGGCTGGTATTGATCGATTTCAGTGTCTGCAGCGCCACCATGGCGCCGTTGTTCGTCAGGATGCTAGACATAGAGTGTCCTTGCTTTCAAAAGGCGCTTTTGCGCCGGTTGCATTTGCCGCGTACGGCATCTCTGACGTCTTTCTGACGAATGCAGCCCGAGCTCTTTGCTGGTCTGCGCCACCTGCTGTGGTGCGTGGCCAACTTGGCCTTTCAATCCTAACGGAGCCCTAATCCCCTTCTTCTCTATCCTGCGGATTTTTCACAAATTCTCAGGCTCTGCGTTCGAGCCGCTTTGATGCTGGTGCGTCGATGGTCTGGCGTTTGCCATGCGCGTCGTAAGTGTCGGTTGCGCGTCGCGCCCGGTTCAGATCGCCAATGCGGGTGGCAACATTGCGGATTCCAGCCATTGCCTGGTCGAACAGTTCCTGATTTCGGCGCAATCCGTCTCGGAGAGGGGTCACTTCGCTCACGGACAGCGGACGATGTGCCAAGGCTTCTGCCAAGGCCTGCTTTTCTTCCATCAGCGTGGAAAGCCGGTCAAAATCGCCTTCCAACAGCGCGGTGCGCTCTGCCTCGAGTAGTGCTTTTAGGCGTTCGGCGACGTTTTGATCAGTCATTGGCTCTCTCCTTGAGGGCGTGAAACAGTGACTCTGCAAGGCCGATTCCACCGCCTTCAGTCATTTGCCGGGCCTGTTCCAACCGCATGAAAGACGTGAACTGGTTTTCGCCTTCGCCCCCTCCGAATCCCTCTGGCGTTTCGCCCACTTTGGCAGCCTTCAACATTTCGGCCAGAAAGTTTGCCTCTAGTTCGCGGGCGGCATCGCGCAAGGCGCGATCCTGTGGTGGTAACGGGCCCGGCTGTGTCAGTGAAATTTCCATCTTCTTTGTCTCCAATTCGACTCGCTCCGCTCGATTAGGCCTGATCGCGGTAAAGAAGTGGTAAGGAGGATCGCCCTAGGGTGGCGACGTGGAAGAATTCCCGGAGCATGCATGCTGAGCCAATTGACCAGCCTGTTGGGCCTGACCCCCGCGTCACGGGGCCCGAACACCCAGACAGGCGAAGAACCGACAATCGATTTTGCGAGCGTTTTTGCCCGCGCTGAGGATGAGCAGCCGTCTTGGCACCTCGATCCGGATCCAATCGCCGAGAAAGAAGAGGGCGAAGAGGCGGAGGAGGTCCTGTTGTCAGGTGCCGAATCCGACGACGCGGTGGACGTAGACCACCTAGGGCCCCAGAGCGCGGAGGCGGATGAAGGTGATGTGCCATTGACGTCCGGGTTGGATCGGACCGAAGATTCGGACTGGTTTGATGAGGACGTTAGATTTCAGGATAAACTCGATCCGCGACTTGGAATGCGCGGTCACGACGCCCTTGTTGCAATACCTTATGCAACGGTCCCGCCGGACAATCCTGTACCGACACGCGCTACTCCATCCCGGGTTTCGGTTGATGGTGGTGCGTTCGCGACCGTGCGCCTGAAAGAATCGGTGGACGTGAAAGAGGACGCTCCGCGGGTCATTTCAGAATCGGATGACATGATTGCGGCGCGTCGGAAAGATAGCGGTTTTGTCCCGGCAGCGACCGCAACCGCTCTTCCCGTTGACCCATCAATTGATTTACCCCGCGGACTAACAACAGATCCAGCGATTCACGCAAAACAGGCCGCCGACCTCTCCAAACAGCCGAATCCGACTGACCCAGCTTTGAATTCAAGGGCGCCGTTGGATATCGGCGAAGATGTAAGGAAAGTCACACGGGTTCCGCGCGGGGCGCCGGTTCAGCGAGAGTTGCCGGTCTTTCGGCTTGATATGTCTGCCGCCGACCGATTTCCGCAACAGTTTTCCCGCACCGACGCGCCGCTGACCGCTCCGCAGAGGAGTACTGCACTCCCAATCGACGGTCTTGTTGGACAGCGCGCTATGGAGAGCGTTGCGTCTGGTTCGCCAGCGTCGACGGATGGTCTCATCGACTTGGACGCGCCGATTTCACAAGGCGAAACTCCTGATGAAACGGCACCAAACCCACCTGCAGACACAACACCACGGGTCGCGAAGGCGGGACCGGGTCCGATTTTTGAGCGGCAGGCCGGATCGTTTCAATTGTCTCCGGACCGCGGCCGCACTGTCCCAGTGACGACCACCGTGAAAGATCCACAATCCGCATTCCCTCGTGACGCAATCGAAACGCGGCGGGCGCGTGCAGGAACTATCGTCGTGCCGACAACGGTTGCACCGGCACCTGCGATAAAGGTAGCGCCGCCGTCAGACTTGGGCGTGCTGATTGCGCCAGAGTTCATCCAACCCACAAGTGAGGGTGTAGATTCGCTCGAGGTAGTTGAAAAATCAGTGGTCGCTGCGGCCAAGATCCCCCAAGCTGCTGCCGAAAACTTCGTTTCCGGGTCACTGTCGAAACCTGGGGCGATGATCAGTTCGGACATAAACGAAAAGGTGAGCGTTTCGATTGCAGACCATCAATCCGCGAAAACGCGAATTGATGACCGCCATTTTCGCTTCGCCAAATCAGCAGGTGAGGACGG
This sequence comes from Antarctobacter heliothermus, assembly GCF_002237555.1. Classification (NCBI taxonomy): domain Bacteria; kingdom Pseudomonadati; phylum Pseudomonadota; class Alphaproteobacteria; order Rhodobacterales; family Roseobacteraceae; genus Antarctobacter; species Antarctobacter heliothermus. The sequence continues at coordinate 1,124,530 of NZ_CP022540.1, forward strand.
GATCGCCATCGACCGAGCGCATCAGACGCCGTCGACTGATCGGAAAGATTTCCACGCTGGCCCGGTTGGCTTACCAGCCCTTGGCAAACCCGGTCTGGGTGATGCCCGCGTGACATCCCCGATGTTGGCTGACTTTCTGGATGAGTCGTTGTCGGCCGAGTTGCGGGGGACCGGGGCCGCAGCCGACCTGCGAACCCCAAGCGTACAGCTGCCACCGACGACATCCATCTCAAATCGCGCTGATGCAATGGCGACAGTGCGACAGGTGGCAGAAGGCATGGCACGGCTTTCAGAGGGCAGCGTCGAAATTCGGCTATCACCCGAAGAGCTGGGGCAAGTGCGTATGCAACTGGTGCCCTCTGACACGGGCATGACTGTACATGTTTCGGCAGACCGGCCGGAGACTCTGGACCTGTTGCGACGCCATATCGACCAACTCGCGCGTGATCTTGCAGATGCCGGGTACGACGGGGCGTCTTTTACCTTTTCCGATGGAGGCGAAGGAAGACGTAGCGAGCAGCCGACGCCGGATGGCGACGACGCTCTTGTGGGCCAAGAAGATCAACGCGCAATGCGGACCTCGGTGGCGCCAGCCGCACCCGATGGGCTGGACCTTAGATTCTAGGAGACAACATGACCGAAATCACCTCAACACCGCCGCTTTACAGTAGCAATTCGACTCTAGCCTCCGGCGATTCGGGCGTCGTTACGGAAACCAAGCAGGCTGTGAGTTCGGACTTCGACACGTTTCTTAAAATGCTGACCGTGCAACTTCAGAATCAGGACCCGCTCAACCCGGTGGATTCCACTGACTATGCAACGCAACTGGCGACCTTTTCGTCGGTGGAACAGCAAGTTCTCACTAACGACCTGCTGCGCGAAGTCAGCGCCACCCTGAGCGGCAATGCACTGCAAGAATTGAGCGGATGGATCGGGATGGAGGCGCTGGTGCGCGCACCGACGTTGTTCAACGGCACTCCGGTTGCCGTCCGGCCTGATTATGCACAAGAGGCCGACGACGCGGCCCTGGTCGTGCGGGATGCGAGCGGGACCGTTGTTCAACGGTTCTCCTTGGAGCCTGGTCAGGAAGAGGTATACTGGGCCGGCACGGATGAATCGGGAGCCACGCTTCCGATTGGCATCTACCGTTTCGAAGTCGAGAGCTATCAGGATGAGACGTTGATCGACACCAAAGTTGCCCAAGTTTACAGCCAAATCCAAGAAGTGCGAAAGGATGGCGACCTGCTGCAATTGAGGCTGTCGGACGGCTCTGAACTTGAACCTGGGCAAATTGAAGGGCTGCGTGCGCCGCAAGTCTGAAGAGAATCCAGTTTCCCGGCAAGGCCGTCGATCAGGGGGTAGGTTTGTTTTATTACCCCCGATTACCCTAGGCGCAGCCCGATACTAGCGGGCCTCAAAGACATTCGCACAGTGTTTTGGCGAATCATTGCTGAGGCAGATGTTGTTGGTAAGGGCAAACTGTAAAATCAGTGTGCCTTTTCCTATCTTTCTGAATCTAAATACTTATCTTGTATTCTGAATCAAGAAATCTACCGAACATTACCGTAGGGAAATCAGCAACGGGCATGTTTGTTGCCGATTTGACGCGCATTTACGCAAGTGCAGCAAGGATTTGGTCGCTTGCCTGCAATTGTCATTTGAACGCGAAACGGTTTGTGTGTACGTTCAGAGCTGTCGGGCGCGCTGCGTCCAAGCTTGCACAGTTTTGGAGAACAACATGAAAAAGCTTTCGATCATTGCTGCCGCCGCAGCGATCGCAGCTGCAGCAGCCGCTCCCGTGGCCGCTCAGGAAAACACTCAAGATCCGTTCGTGTCGACCGCAGATACGGAACTCACCGCACTTGCCGTCCTCGGCGGTATCGCTGTGATCATCGCGATCGCAGCAGGCAGCGGCACCGACTGATATTCGGTCCAAGAATTCATGAAAACGGCGGCTCATTGAGCCGCCGTTTTTCTTTGGTCAAAACCGTGATCAGGTTGGCATGCTTCAGGATCAACCAGCCATCAACACCAACAGCATTACTACGGCACCCAGACAGCTTCCCAGCGCGGTCCACGCTATGCGGGCGGGCCACGGACTTGGAGATTCTGCTGTTTCCGGTTGGGATTGCCGTATCAGTGCCGCCTCGACGAGTTTTGGCAATCTGGGACCAAACCGCGCCATCACCACAGCCGTCTTCCACAGGTCTTGCGCGACCGCCTTTGGGCCAATGGACTCCTTGATGTAGGCTTCGACCACGGGATGCGCGACTTTCCAGATGTTCATGCGTGGGTCCAGTGAACGCGCTACCCCCTCGACCACTACCATGGTGCGTTGCAGCAAAATCAATTCGGTCCGCGTCTCCATGCCAAAGCGTTCGGTCACTTCGAACAAATAGGCCAGCAGTTTGCCCATCGAAATCCGCGTGGCATCCATCCCAAAGATCGGCTCTCCCACAGCGCGCAAGGCGCGGGCAAATTCATCGACATCGCGATCCGCAGGGACATACCCGGCCTCGAAATGTACCTCTGCCACGCGTTTGTAGTCCCGCTGGATAAAACCAAACAGAATCTCGGCGTAGACCCGACGGGTGTATTCGTCGATATGGCCCATGATGCCAAAGTCATAGGCGACGATATCGCCATTAGCCGCGACCTTCAGGTTGCCCTGATGCATGTCGGCGTGGAAAAACCCGTCGCGCAGCGCGTGGTTGAGGAACAGTTGCAGCACGCGTTCTGACAGGTTGACCCGGTTGTGACCCGCCGCGTCCAGCGCGTCGTTGTCGCCCAGCGCCACGCCCTCGACCCAGCCCATCGTCATCACCCGACGACCAGACCATGGCCACTTGACCGCAGGCAGTGCGAATCCTGCATCATCAGCAGTGTTGGCAGCAAACTCGCTGGCAGCCGCAGATTCCAGTCGGAGATCCAATTCCCCTGACACAACGCCTTCGAAATGCGCGATCACTTCCTTGGGATGCAAACGACGGGATGCGGGCGACAGGTGTTCAATCATCCAAGCGGCAAAATAAAACGCGTCGATATCTTTCTGAAAGGCGCGCTCGACGCCCGGACGCAATACCTTGACGGCAACGGTTTCACCACTGTCATGCAGCACCGCCTTGTGGACTTGGGCAATGGAGGCTGCGGCCACGGGTTCACTGAAATAGGAAAAAACGTCATCTACCGGGACGCCGAGTTCCTCGGTAACTTGTCGTTTGGCCTCGTGGATGGGGAAGGGCGGCAGCTTGTCCTGCAAAACGCGCAATTCCTGCGCCATGTCATCGCCGACCACGTCAGGCCGAGTCGACAGGATCTGGCCAAACTTGATGTAGGCCGGTCCCAGCGCCGTCAGCGCCCGAACCACCGGCGGCATTGCCGGATCGCCCTCATCCCCGAGCCAGCGGAACGGGCGGCCCAGAACGCGCGCGGCAATCCGCAGCGGCGCAGGGGCCTCTAGCGCGTCCAGCACGGCGCGCATGGCGCCGGTGCGTTCCAGTGTAGCGCCTGTCCGGATCAGCCGCCAGATGTTGTGCGGTCCGCGCATCTCAGAGCTTCCAGCCAGAGTGCAGACAGGCCACACCCATGGTCAGGTTGCGGTACTTGGCGTTCTCGAACCCCGCCTGCTGCACCATGTCCAGAAACGTCTCCTGATCTGGAAATTTTCGAATAGATTCAACGAGGTATTGATAGCTGTCTCGGTCCTGCGCGATCACTTGTCCCAGCCGGGGGATGATGGTGAAGGAATACAGGTCATAGACCTTTTGCATCAGATCGTTGGGAATCTGGCTGAACTCCAGCACCATCAGCCGTCCGCCGGGCCGGAGCACGCGAAACGCCTCATTCAGCGCCTCTTGCGGGCGGGTCACGTTCCGGATGCCAAAGGAGATTGTGTAGACGTCAAAGGTGCTATCGGGAAACGGCAGCGCCATCGCATCGCCCACAACCCAGTTCAGCTGGTCTCCCATTGCATCCGCCTCGGCTCGCTTGCGGCCCTCGACCAGCATTGGTTCGGTCAGGTCCAGCACGGTGGCATGGCCGTGGCCTGCGCGTTTGAGAAACCGGAAAGAGATGTCGCCGGTGCCGCCGGCCACATCCAGCAGGCGCTGGCCGGGACGCGGCGCAAGCCAGTCCATCATCGCATCTTTCCAAATACGGTGAATGCCAAGGGACATCGCGTCGTTCATCACGTCGTACTTGGACGCGACCGAGCTAAAGACCCCCTGCACGCGACCGGCCTTTTCGCCTTCCGGTACCTCGGTAAAGCCAAAATGCGTTGTTTTTCCGCTGTCTTCGCTCATGGGTCTTGCTGTCCTGTTGTGTCCCGCTTTCTTATAGGGTGCCGCCGGGGTGATACAATGTGAAGGACGCCACACGATGCCCGAATTGCCCGAAGTCGAGACAGTCCGTCGCGGGCTGGCCCCCGTGATGGAGGGGCAAGAGATCGCGCGCGCGCTGGTCAACCGCCCTGATCTGCGCTGGCCGTTCCCCGATCGCATGGCCGAACGGCTGACCGGCGCGCGGGTCAACCGGCTATGGCGGCGGTCGAAATACATCCTTGCTGACCTGTCGACCGGAGAGTCGTTGCTGATCCACCTTGGCATGTCCGGTCGGATGCTGGTGTCCGGCGATCCGCTTGGCCGGTTTGTGCATGAACACGCGGCGCCACAAAAGCATGACCATGTGGTGTTGGACATGGGGCAGGGCGCGCGGATCACCTTCAATGATCCGCGCCGGTTCGGCGCGATGGACCTATTGACCACCGAGGCGGCAGACCGCCATCCGCTGTTGGCGGTTCTTGGGCCGGAACCTTTGGGCAACGAATTCAGCGAATCTTACCTGATTGCCGCGCTAAAGGGGCGTAAAACGCCCATCAAATCGGCACTTCTAGATCAAAAAAACATCGCCGGTTTGGGCAATATCTATGTCTGCGAGGCTTTGTTTCGCACCGGCATTCATCCCGCACGCAAGGTCAACCAGATCTCTGAGGTGCGTCTTGCGGGACTTGTTCCGGTGGTCCGGGAGGTGTTGCAAGACGCTATTGCGGCAGGCGGATCGTCGCTCCGGGATTTCCGCCAAGCCGATGGAGAACTTGGATATTTCCAGCACAGCTTTGACGTCTACGGGCGTGAAGGACAGCCCTGCCGATCCGAGGGCTGCACCGATACGGTCAGGCGCATTGTGCAATCGGGGCGATCTTCCTTCTATTGCCCAACCTGTCAAAGATAGCTTGAACCATGTGACTGAAATGCTAAGGCTTGGCCCCTGACGGAACCGGACGGAGCCCCAGACCATGGCCTATGAGACGATCATCGTCGAAGTAGAAGACCACGTCGCCACCATCAAACTGAACCGCCCCGACGCCATGAATGCGCTGAACTCTCACCTGTTGGGAGAGTTGTCAGACGCGCTGGCCGATGCGGATCAGAACGACAAGGTGCGCTGCGTTATCATCACCGGCTCACCCAAGGCTTTTGCCGCGGGTGCCGACATCAAGGAAATGTCGGAGAAAAGCTATGTAGAGATGTTCCTTTCGGACTTCTTCGGACGCGAAGGCAATGCCATCACCTCGACCAGAAAGCCGATCATCGCGGCCGTGTCGGGGTATGCGCTGGGCGGCGGCTGTGAACTTGCGATGATGTGCGATTTCATCATCGCCGGTGACAACGCGAAATTCGGTCAACCCGAGATCAACTTGGGTGTCATGCCCGGCTTGGGCGGGACACAGCGCCTGACCCGCTTTGTTGGAAAATCCAAGGCCATGGACATGAACCTGACCGGGCGTTTCATGGACGCCGAAGAGGCCGAGCGTGCAGGGCTTGTCAGCCGTGTCGTGCCAGCAAAGAAGTTAATGGAAGAGGCACGTTCTGCCGCGGAGAAGGTGGCGGAGAAATCCTTGATTTCGACCATTGCCTGCAAGGAAGCGGTAAACCGCGCCTATGAAACGACGCTGGCAGAGGGGCTGTTGTACGAACGCCGCCTGTTCCACGCGCTGTTTGCGACCGAAGACCAAAAAGAAGGCATGGCCGCCTTTTCGGAAAAGCGCACCGCCCAGTTCCGCGATCGCTAAAGAAATTCCGTACAGCGCATGCGCGGATTGTGCTTGCGCTGTGCATGTCCTGTGCGTCGGCCTTTTGGGGGTGCGCGGGGCGACGGGCAGAAAAGCCTTGCCCGCCCCGGGGTGCTCTACTATAGACGCCCGTCATACATGCGCGTGATGCCCGCTTGGCAAGAATCGGTTCAGCACGGGATGCTGAATCTGTCGGCGGCTTGCGCTTTGAAAAACGAATATCGTCGACAGACAGAAAAACAGGACCGATCATCATGGCCAATTCGCCCCAGGCAAAGAAACGCGCCCGCCAGAACGAGAAACGCTATGCCGTGAACAAGGCACGCCTTTCCCGTATCCGCACCTATCTGCGCAAAGTAGAAGAGGCGATTGCTTCGGGTGACAAGGAGGCGGCAACTGCTGCCTTGCGCGCCGCCCAGCCAGAACTGATGCGCGGTGTTACCAAAGGCATTTTCCACAAGAATACCGCGTCGCGCAAGATGTCGCGCCTGGCTGCACGAGTCAAAGCGGTCAGCTAAGCTCGATCAATATCTAGTAGACTTTTGAAAGGACGCTACATTATGTGGCGTCCTTTTTGCATCTATAACCATTTGATCACAGTGGAGATTCTTTTTGGCCGAACTCCGAGTCAAGCTGTAGTTTCGGTTGCCGGGTCTTGGCGAAGGTTGCTAGTTTCACCAAGCGAGTCACCAATCGCAGGGGGGACAAGGCTGCCGGTTGTTATGCGCTGTTGGGGTGCAGGCAATCATGCTTGTTGAAGGGCCAGAAAGGCCATCGATGAGTCTCGGGGGAAACCCCGGCCGTGTCCATAGGATAGAAATAGCGGGCCGCAGTTCGGACGCGTCGGATGGGACTGATCCGGGGTGTTGTGCGGTCTATATCATGGGGTTCACTCCCCCACCTTTGCGTCTGTGCAGGGGGTGATATCGCTGTTCCTCCTGCAGGGTGTTCGCCGCCGAAGGTCAATCGGCGTGGGGACCGTGGAACGAGGACAAACTGGCAGATGACCAAAGACCAATGGGGGGCCTTGCAGGATCAGATCAGCAAGGCTGTCGGGCATAATAACTACAAGACATGGATCGAACCGCTGCGCTTTGTGGGGACAAGCGCGGACGGGATCGTCTCCTTGCAGGCACCTACGAACTTCTTCAGCAATTATGTCTCACAGAACTATGGGGACTTGTTGTTGCAGCATGTGTCGCGGGCGTCGCACGACGTGCGCAAGCTGGACATCAAGGTCGCATCGGCTTTGGCCGAAACCGAAGTTGCTGCGCCGCAACCGAAACCTGCGCGAGCGGCCCCGCCGTCCGGGCGGGATAATTTGCCGGGCGCGCCGCTTGACGGTCGGTTCACCTTTGACACCTTTGTGGTGGGCAAGCCGAACGAACTGGCCCATGCGGCGGCGAAACGCGTGGCCGAAGGTGGCCCTGTATCGTTCAATCCGCTGTTCCTCTATGGCGGCGTCGGACTTGGTAAGACGCACCTGATGCACGCGATTGCCTGGGAACTCACCCAGCGCAATCCGCATCTGGCGGTGCTGTATCTGTCGGCGGAACAGTTCATGTACCGCTTTGTGCAGGCGCTGCGCGAACGCAAGATGATGGATTTCAAAGAAATGTTCCGCTCTGTCGATGTGCTGATGGTCGATGACGTGCAGTTCATCGCCGGCAAGGACAGCACGCAGGAAGAATTCTTTCACACCTTCAACGCGCTGGTGGATCAGAACAAGCAGATTATCATCTCGGCCGACCGTGCGCCGGATGAGATCAAAGATCTGGAAAACCGCATCCGCAGTCGCCTGCAATCGGGTTTGGTCGTCGATCTGCACCCGACCGACTATGAACTGCGCCTAGGGATCTTGCAGACCAAGGTCGAAGGCTATCGCGCCATGCATCCCGATCTGCACATCGACGACGGAGTGCTGGAATTCCTTGCGCACCGGATCAGCACCAATGTCCGTGTTCTCGAAGGAGCGCTGACACGTCTGTTTGCTTTTGCCTCGCTGGTTGGCAAGCCGATCAACATGGATCTGGTGCAGGACAGCCTTGCGGATGTGCTGCGTGCCTCGGAACGCAAGGTTTCTATAGATGAGATCCAGCGCAAGGTTGCCGAGCATTATAACATCCGTCTGTCGGACATGATCGGGCCGAAGCGGGTGCGCAACTTTGCCCGGCCTCGACAGGTGGCGATGTATCTGTGCAAACAGCTGACTTCGCGTTCTTTGCCAGAGATCGGGCGGCGCTTTGGTGGGCGCGACCACACCACTGTCATGCACGGGGTACGGCGGATCGAGGAACTGCGCCAGCAAGACGGGCAGATCGACGAGGACGTCGAAATGCTGCGCCGGGCGCTTGAAGCCTGATCAGAGTTGTGGGAAATATGTGGCGCGCCGGGTCTGGTGCGCCGCAACGCCTTGACGCCTAGACAAAAGAGCAACACAAATCCGTAAAACCGGCTTGGAGTGCTGGCCAGCGCAGGCTAGGCTGCGCGTCCCGGCAGTGCGGAGAGGGTAGGGCGATGAAATTCAGCATGGAACGGGCGGCGCTTTTGCGCGCAGTCGCGCAAGCGCAATCAGTGGTCGAGAGGCGCAACACCATCCCGATTCTCGCCAACGTGCTGATCGAGGCCGGGGGTGAGAGCGTCAGCTTTCGTGCTACCGATCTGGACATTGAGGTTCTGGACCGCGCCGTGGCGCAGGTCGAAAAGGCGGGCGGCACCACTGTCTCCGCCGTGACCCTGCATGAGATCGTGCGAAAGTTGCCGGACGGGGCGCTGGTGACGTTGGCTGCGGATCCCGGATCGGGCCGTTTGTCAGTGTCGGCGGGCCGGTCGCATTTCTCTTTGGCGACGCTGCCGAAAGAAGACTTCCCGGTCATGGCGACCTCGGAATATGACTGCAACTTTTCCGCCAAGGCAGAGGTGCTGCGCCGCCTTTTCGACAAGTCGAAATTCGCCATCTCGACCGAAGAGACTCGCTATTACCTGAACGGCGTCTATATGCATATGGCCGACGGCGAAGACGGCAAGGTTCTGCGCTGTGTTGCCACCGACGGCCATAGATTGGCGCGGATCGACGCGCCGCTGCCGCAGGGCGCTGATGAGATGCCGGGCGTAATTGTCCCGCGCAAAACCGTTGGTGAGATGCGCAAGCTGCTGGATCAGGATGATATGGACATCGCGGTGTCAGTGTCCGAAACCAAGGTCCGCTTTGCCACTCCTGAAATTACCCTGACCTCCAAGGTCATCGATGGCACATTCCCTGATTACACCCGCGTTATCCCGCAGGGGAACACTCGCAAGCTGGAAGTCGACGCATCGGAATTTGCTAAGGCAGTGGACCGTGTGGCAACCGTATCCTCGGAACGTTCGCGCGCAGTCAAATTGCAACTTGACGAGGATCGTTTGATCCTGTCGGTCAACGCGCCGGATAGCGGGGCCGCCGAAGAGGAGCTGGCCGTCGCCTATGCCGATGAGCGGCTGGAAATTGGGTTCAATGCCAAATACCTGCTGGAAATCGCCAGCCAAGTGGACCGCGAAAACGCCGTTTTCCTGTTCAATTCCTCCGGCGATCCGACTCTGATGCGCGAAGGTGGTGACACCAGCGCGGTCTACGTCGTGATGCCGATGCGGGTATGAGGCTTGACGGTTTTTCGTCGAAAAACCGTCTCTTGCCATGTCGCTTGCCCTAACCCGCCTGAGTTTATCGCATTTCCGATCGCATCGACGGGCGGAAATTGCGGTTGATGTTCGACCCGTAGCGATCTACGGGCCCAATGGCGCGGGCAAGACCAACCTGATCGAAGCGGTTTCGCTGTTCTCTCCCGGGCGCGGGTTGCGGCGTGCTGCTGCAGCGGACATGGCGCGCCGCCCGCAAAGCCTTGGCTGGAAAATCACCGGTGGTCTGATCGGCCCGGAGGGGTTTCAAGAGATAACCTTTGCCTCCGAAGACGGGGCCGCGCGCAGCATCACGATTAACGACAAGAGCGCCAACCAGATTGCCCTAGGCCGCATTGCCCGCACCGTCTGGCTGATTCCGGCCATGGACCGGCTGTGGATCGAAGGGGCCGAGGGGCGACGGCGGTTTCTGGATCGTTTGACCCTGTCGTTTTTCCCCGACCATGCCCAGGCATCGCTGGACTATGAAAAGGCGATGCGGGAACGCAATCGCCTGCTCAAGGACAGTGTCCGCGACCCGCATTGGTATCAAGCGCTGGAAAAACAGATGGCGCGCAGCGGTGCCTTGTTGACCACGAACCGGCAAGAAACGCTTGACCGACTGAAAACCGCGCAGGCCGACGCAGAGACAGCCTTTCCTGTTGCCGATCTGGAGATGGTGCAATCCGAGGGCAGCTTGCCGCCCGCCGAGACCGATCTGCGCGAGGCGCTGGCCGAAAGCCGCTTTCGCGATATGGCGGCAGGACGCACGTTGGTCGGACCGCACAGAACTGACCTCTACGGCGTGTTCGCGGCCAAAGGAGTACCTGCGGCCGAATGTTCCACCGGAGAGCAGAAAGCCTTGCTGATCTCGCTGATCCTGTCCAACGCGCGGGCGCTTGCACAGGATTTCGGAGCGTCGCCGATCCTTTTGCTGGATGAGGTAGCGGCCCATCTGGACGCAACCCGGCGGGCCGCGTTGTACGGTGAGATTGTCGCGCTGGGCGCACAGGCATGGATGACCGGCACCGGATCAGAGCTGTTTGCCGAACTGGGCGAGCAGGCGCAGTATCTTGAAGTCACCGAAGAGGCAGGCGAGTCCCGCGTGCACATCCGTGATTGAGGTCATCGCCGAACCGCACCTGACGGCAGCGGATGAGGCGCGGATTGCCGAGATCCTTCGACAGAGTTTCCCGACGGATTACCAGGGCCGCAGTTTTTTCCAGCAACGCCCCCACATGCGCCTTGTCTGGCGCGAGGGCCGCGTGTTGTCGCACATGTCGCTGTTTCTCCGCGCAATCCGTGTTGGCGACCGTGTAGTGGACGTGATCGGTGTCGGTGACGTGGCAACGGCCGCAGAGGCGCGCGGGCGTGGCCATGCGACTGCTTTGCTGGACAGGTGCAAAACAGTAGCCAATTCCAGCCGCGCCAGATTCGTGATCCTATTCGGGGACCGGGCGTTGTACGATCGGGCGGGGTTTCTTCCGGCTGCCAACCCGTTTCGTCATTGTCAGATGGTTGGGGCCCGAACAGGCGATATTGTCGAAGGGGCCAGCCCGTTTCTGCGGGTCTTGCCGCTGATGGATGCCCCATGGCCAGAGGATGAGCAGGTCGATTTTCTGGGCCATCTCTTCTGAACGCGCAAAGGCGGGAATCGCCCGCGCGCGGGTTACCAAATATTGTGTCCGTCGCGTGACAATCCCCCGCTAAACCTCTATAGATTGGGCCAAAATAACAAAGGATCGCTCGATGTCCGACCAACCCGCGGCGCCGAATGAATACGGTGCCGATTCCATCAAAGTTCTCAAAGGCTTGGAGGCGGTGCGCAAACGTCCCGGCATGTACATCGGTGACACCGATGACGGCTCGGGTCTGCATCATATGGTTTACGAGGTGGTGGACAACGGCATCGATGAAGCGTTGGCCAAACACGCCGACTATGTCCATGTGAAAATCCACGCCGACAGCAGTGTCTCGGTGCGCGACAACGGTCGCGGAATTCCGGTCGACATCCACACGGAAGAAGGCGTTTCAGCGGCAGAGGTCATCATGACCCAGCTGCACGCGGGCGGCAAATTTGACCAGAACTCCTACAAGGTCTCTGGCGGTTTGCACGGGGTCGGCGTTTCGGTTGTAAATGCGCTGTCGGTCTGGCTGGAACTGCGCGTCTGGCGGAATGGCAAAGAGCATTTTGCCAAGTTCGAACATGGCGAAACAACGGAACACCTGCGTGTTGTTGGAGACTCGCATGGCGATACCGGGACAGAAGTGCGCTTTCTCGCCTCAACCGGCACGTTTTCCAACCTCGACTACCAGTTCGAGACTTTGGAAAAACGGCTGCGCGAACTGGCGTTCCTCAACAGCGGCGTGCGCATCATCCTAGAGGACGAACGCCCCGCCGAGCCACTGAAATCAGAGTTGCACTATGACGGTGGCGTTCGGGAGTTTGTCAAATACCTCGACCGCTCCAAGCAGGCCGTTATGGATGATCCGATCTACATGGAGGGCGAAAAGGACGGCATCGGGGTTGAGGTCGCCATGTGGTGGAACGACAGCTACCATGAAAACGTCCTGCCCTTTACCAACAACATCCCCCAGCGGGATGGCGGCACGCATTTGGCGGGTTTTCGGGGGGCGCTGACCCGGACCATCCAAAAATATGCGCAGGAATCCGGCATCGCCAAGCGTGAGAAGGTCAATTTTACTGGCGATGACGCCCGCGAAGGTCTGACCGCTGTCCTGTCGGTCAAGGTGCCGGACCCCAAGTTCAGCAGCCAGACTAAGGATAAGCTGGTCAGTTCCGAGGTGCGCCCCGCGGTTGAGGGGCTTATGAACGAAAAACTGTCCGAATGGTTCGAGGAGAACCCCGGACAGGCCAAAGGTATTGTCGGTAAAATCGTCGAGGCTGCATTGGCCCGTGAGGCAGCGCGCAAGGCGCGCGAACTGACCCGGCGCAAGACGGCGATGGACGTCAGTTTCAACGCGGCCAAGCTGAAGGATTGTTCTGAAAAAGACCCGTCTTTGACCGAGCTCTTTCTGGTCGAGGGTGACTCTGCCGGGGGCTCTGCCCAAACTGGCCGGGATCGGCGCACGCAGGCTATTCTGCCTCTGCGAGGCAAGATCCTGAACGTGGAACGCGCGCGGTTCGACCGGATGCTGGGGTCACAGGAGATCGGCAACCTTGTAATGGCACTGGGTACCGGGATCGGTCGGGATGAGTTCAACATCTCGAAGATCCGCTATCACAAGATCATCATCATGACCGATGCGGACGTGGACGGGGCGCACATCCGGACGCTGCTGCTGACCTTCTTCTATCGGCAGATGCCGGCGCTGATCGAACACGGCTATCTGTATATCGCCCAGCCGCCGCTCTATAAGGTCGCGCGCGGCAAGTCTGAGGTCTATCTCAAGGATCAGACCGCGCTGGATGACTATCTGGTGCAGCAAGGGATCGACGGCGCGCAACTGAACCTTGGTTCGGGTGAGGTGATTGTCGGACAGGATCTGGTGCGCGTGGTGGAAGAGGCGCGCTCACTCCGGCGGGTTCTGGATGCCTTTCCGACGCATTATCCGCGGCATATTCTGGAACAGGCAGCCATTGCTGGGGCCTTTGTGCCCGGCGCTGTGGATGCTGATTTGCAGGGTGTGGCAGACAAGGTGGCGGCGCGGTTGGACCTGATCGCGCTGGAATACGAACGCGGCTGGACGGGTCGAATCACCCAGGACAAGGGCGTTCGTCTGGCGCGAATCCTGCGCGGAGTCGAAGAGGTACGCACGCTGGACGGACCGATGTTGCGTTCGGGTGAGGCGCGCCGCACCGGGTCGTTTACCGAGAGCCTTCAGCACGTTTACGGTGCGCCCTCTTCGCTCGAGAGGAAAGACCGTCGGCAATTGATCCACGGGCCTCTGGACCTGCTGAAGGCAATCCTGGAAGAAGGCGAAAAGGGTCTTTCGCTTCAGCGTTACAAAGGCTTGGGTGAAATGAACCCGAGCCAGTTGTGGGAAACCACGCTGGACCCAGACGCGCGAACGCTGTTGCAAGTGACAATTGACGACATGGCCGGGGCGGACGATTTGTTTACCAAGCTCATGGGAGACGTGGTGGAACCCCGGCGCGAGTTCATTCAGCAAAATGCGCTGGCCGTGGAAAACCTCGACTTCTGAGATGGTGTAGGCAAGCGAATAAAATTGCGTGGCGCGCATAAGTTTGCGCGTCAGGGGTCGCGATATACCAGTTCTGTCCCGGCATCTGGTAGCTCGGCTTTAGCAGGGATCTGTCTGGCTGGGACAGGAGCGGCACCGCATGACGGCATCGAAGTTCAGGGAGCCATAGAAGGCGTCTACCCTGACTTCCTGAAGCAGGGTAGCAAGGCATGCCGGTCGCGGAGATACGCGCCCTTTAGGGCTTAGACGCGTCCACGACCAACTTGCCATGGGCAAGAAACTGGGGACTATGACCGTGGTCGGCACGCATTCGCCCCATGAACAGGTATGCGACAGATGCAGTTAAAGGTTCCAGCTGAAACCCGTTGCCGTTTCTGACACATCCCACAGTTTTGACATGACAGATTTGTCATAGGCGTGAGGATTCAGCTTGCTCTTGCCGACCGGGCCGACGAACTCCATACGGCCAGTTGGGCCGTAAAGCGCGCGTTGTTCAAGATTGTCTTCAGTGGCGCACATGACTTCGGGGTACGCACCCTTTTCAGCGGTCTGAACCATGGGTGAGTTGGTCATCAACCACCAAGTAAATCGGGTCAAAAGGCCGCCGCTGGTGCTGATCAGCGACGTTGCTGAAGAACCGGGGTGACAGACGTATACATTCACCTTTCTTCCAGCGGACCTGACGCGATCCTGTAGTTCATAGGCAAACATCATCTGTGCCAGCTTGGATTGACTGTAGACCGGGTTGGCGCTGTAGTTTTTGTCCCAGTTCATGTCGTCGAACTGGATCGACCTAATACCCATGTTATAGCCAAGGCTGGCAACGACGACGATCCGGCCTTGCTGTTTCTCGATGCGATCAAACAGCAGTCCACACAGCAGAAAATGACCGCAATGGTTGGTACCAAGCTGACTTTCAAACCCGTCGACGGTCAGTTTCTGGGTTGGTACCTGCGCGATGGCTGCGTTGCAGAGCAGCGCGTCGATTTGCGGAACTGTTCTCAGGACCTCTGCGGCGGCTGTACGGACGCTGGCCAGATTGGCCAGATCCATTTGGACAAAGCTGACATTGGCCTGCGTGCCAAACTCTTTTTTCAGGTCTTTGACAGCGGCGGCGGACTTGTCGGCGCTGCGGTTCAACATCACAACTTTGGCACCCTTCGACAGTAGGATGCGGCAAGCCTGAAATCCGGCACCGGCGTTGCCCCCCGTGATGACAAAAGTCTTGCCCGCAAGTGAACGGAGGCGTTCGGGTGTCCAGCCGTTGAGTCCGAATGTCGTATCTGGCATCTTTTTTCTCCTTCGGTCCACTGGTCATCCGACCGCGTGGGGTGCGTGTTTGTCTTTAACCTGCAGATAAATCCCACGACCGATGACAAACAGGCGAAATCATCGCGAATATTTGCCTGATTGTATCAAGATGGTTGCCAGAGCAGAAAAGGAACGTTTAGATCTTTGGCATGAGCAAAGAACAGATCAAGCAGCTTATCGCATCCCGAACCAACGATGACGGCCTGACCGAAACTGGCATCAAGGGGGTGCGACTGTTTCGGGCGACCCAATCGATCCCATGTGTCCCGGCGGTCTATGAGCCCTGCATCGTGGCCATCGTGAGCGGGGCGAAAGAGGCTATTCTTGACGGCCACAGATATGTCTATGGCGACAGCCAATACCTGTGCTGCCCCATGTCTATGCCCGTCAAGGCGGGCACGCCTGATGCGTCGCCAGAGAACCCACTTTATGGCATGTTCATATCGCTGGACCCACGCGCAATGACCGAACTGGCGATGGAAATGGAAAACGCCGGTGCCATCTTGCCGGTGAACAAAGGCGACCTGCGCGCGCAAGGAATCCGACTCGTCAAGTGGGATGGGGATTTTACCGATGCGCTGCTAAGGCTACTCCACCTCGGAGCCAGTCAAACGGACACGGCGGTCCTTGGACCGGCGCGACTGCGCGAACTGTATTATACGATCTTAAAAGGCGAGGCGGGTATCTTTGCGCGACATGCCTTTGGCGCAGGCAATGCCATTGCACGGGCGATCACGCATATGTCGTCCCACTTGGATGAAGCGATCTCGATAGAAGAATTGGCGACCCGCGCGGGCATGAGCCGAGCGGTGTTTCACCGCAAGTTTAAGCAGGTCACGACGATGGCACCGATCCAGTTTGTAAAGTCGATGCGCCTGAACAATGCTGCGATGAAAATTGCCGAGGGTAAGACAGTTAACGAAGCGGCGTTGGAAGTGGGCTATGTCAGTCCGTCTCAATTCAGCAGAGAATTCAAACGAATGTACGGGCAGTCGCCGCGACAATGGAGCGAGGCCCAAAAGCTCCCGATAACTGTCGCTTAAGACGGTACTATCTGTCCCGTCTTGTCCGTAGTGCCAGGTGCGCGTGCTCACCTCCCAATGCGACACTGTATACATCTGCATACTGTGGACGTGACATCCCTCTTGGCATAAGGAGGGGCAAACCCGCCCCCATATTCAGAAAGGCCGGACACATGTCTGATTCGACTCCCGACATCATCTACACCAAGGTTGACGAAGCGCCGGAACTGGCGTCGGCCTCGCTTTTGCCGATCCTCCAAAAGTTCGCCACTGCCGCCGGGGTATCCATCGGCACCCGCGACATCAGCTTGGCTGGCCGCATCATCGCCACCTTCCCGGAGGCACTGACCGAAGCGCAGCGTCAATCGGACGATCTGGCCGCGCTGGGTGAGTTGGTCAAAACGCCCGGGGCAAACGTGATTAAGCTGCCAAACATCTCTGCCTCGGTCCCGCAGCTGGTGGCTGCCGTCAAGGAATTGCAATCGCAGGGCTATGCGTTGCCCGACTACCCCGAAGCACCCGCAACCGACGAAGAAAAGGCTGTGCGGGCCAAGTATGACACCCTCAAAGGGTCGGCAGTGAACCCGGTTTTGCGCGAAGGCAACTCTGACCGTCGCGCCGCCGGCGCGGTCAAGAAATTCGCCCAGGCCAATCCGCACCGCATGGGTGAGTGGACGGCCGACAGCAAGACGCGCGTCGCCTCGATGCCCGGCGATGATTTCTTTGCTAACGAAGTCTCGGCGACGCTGCCCAAGGCCGCGACCGCCAAGATCGTTCTGGAAACCGCGAACGGCGAAACCGTCCTGAAAGACGGCGTATCCTTCCCCGCGGGCACCGTAGTTGACGCCACATTCATGTCGGCATCGGTTCTCGACGAATTCCTGGCGCAGGAAATCGAAAAGGTGAAGGCCGACGGCACGCTGTTCTCGCTGCACCTGAAAGCAACCATGATGAAGGTCTCTGACCCGATCATCTTTGGCCACGCGGTCAAGGCATGGCTGGCGCCGGTGTTTGAAAAATTCGGCGATGAGATGAAGGCGCTGGGCGTGAACCCGAACTCGGGTCTGGGTGACCTGCTGAACCGGGTAAAGGACAACGCAGAGATCGTGGCCGCCATCGAAGAGGTTCGCGCCGCGCGTCCGCCGATGTATATGGTCGACAGCGACAAAGGCCTGACCAACCTGCATGTGCCGTCAGACGTGATCATCGACGCCTCGATGCCCGCGCTGATCCGCGCGGGCGGCAAGGGCTGGGGCCCGGATGGCAACGAAGGTGACACCACCTGCGTCATTCCCGACAACTGCTACGCGCCGGTCTATGATGAGGCGATTGAGTTCTTCAAAGCCAACGGCAAACTGAACCCGGCCACCGCCGGAACGGTTCAGAACCTTGGCTTGATGGCACAAAAGGCCGAGGAATACGGCAGCCACCCGACCACCTTCGAGATCCCCGAAAACGGCACAGTCAAGATGATCCTCGACGATGGTACTGTGCTGCATACGCACAAGGTCGAAGCAGGCGACATCTGGCGCTCGGCCTCGGCCCGCAAGGCACCGATCGAGGATTGGGTAAATCTGGCAATCGAACGGCAGAAAGCGACCGGCTATCGCTCGATCTTCTGGCTGGATGCAAACCGCGCGCACGATGCGCAGCTGATCGCCATGGTCAAGCCGATCCTTGAAGCCAAGGGCGTGGCCGACAAGTTCGAGATCATGGCCCCGCGTGAGGCAACGCGCGCGTCGTTGGAAACGATCACCAAGGGTGAGAACACCATCGCCATCACCGGCAACGTGCTGCGCGATTACCTGACCGACCTGTTCCCGATCCTCGAACTGGCGACGAGCGCCAAGATGCTGTCCATCGTCAAGCTGATGAACGGCGGCGGGTTGTTTGAAACTGGTGCGGGTGGTTCTGCCCCCAAGCACGTTCAGCAACTTGTCGAGGAAAACCACTTGCGCTGGGACAGCCTGGGTGAGTTCTGCGCACTCGGCGAAAGCTTCAAGTTCCTCGGTGACGCCAAGGGCAACGCCAAAGCGCGTATCTTGGGCGACGCGGTCGAGACGGCCACACAGGGTATCCTGGATCACGGCCACAGCCCCAGCCGCAAGGTGGGACAGCCGGACAACCGCGACAGCCACTACTGGTTCGCCCGCTACTGGGCTGACGCGCTTGCCGCGCAGACGGACGATGCGGAACTGGCGGCGCATTTCGCACCCATTGCCAAGGCGCTGGCCGACGGCGAGGCGGCGATTGTCAGCGAACTGGCCGCTGCGCAGGGTAAGCCCGCCGATCTGGGTGGCTACTATCACGGCGACGCGGCCAAGACCGCTGCTGTGATGCGCCCCTCAGCGACGCTGAACGCGATCATCGGCTAAGCCCGACCTCTAACGAAAAGAAAAAGCCCGCCGGGGAAACTCGGCGGGCTTTTTTGTTCGCATGGAACCGGCTGTTCAGCTTTCGGCTGGCGTCTCTTCCGAGGATGGAGCCTGTTCCGGCGGATCGTCATAGATCGACCAGCTGTGCTCTCGCCCAGTGTCGGGAAGGTCGCTGCGCTTGAGATTCATCAGAATATGCGTCTGCGCGATGAACAGAGTCGCGATAGGGGCGGTCAGGAACAGGAATAGCGTGATCATGAACTCGTGAAAGGACAGGTGGTCCTTCACCAGCAACATATACAGCATCGAGGCGATCAGAACGCCGCCGACGCCCAATGTCGTCGCCTTAGTCGGCGCGTGCAGGCGTTGCATCGTGTCGGTCAGTTTCAGCAGGCCAAGAGAGCCGATCAGGCCAAAGACGCCGCTGACCACCAGAAAGAACGAAATGAGGATTTCAACCAGCATCGGAATCTCCGTCATTCGATGATGTCCCCCCGCAGCAGGAAGCGGCAATAGGCAACGGTCGAGACAAAGCCAACCATGGCAACCAGCATCGACGCCTCAAAATAAACCGCCGTTCCGCGCAGGATGCCGTAGCAGACCAGCAGGGCGATCACGTTAATAACCATGGTGTCCAGTGCCAGCACGCGGTCTGCTTGACCGGGGCCCCGGATAACCAGCAAGAGGTTGAACAACAAGCCCAGCCCAAAGCATCCCATGGTGAAGATTAGCGCGTAGGTGATCATCCGAAAATCTCCTTTAGCCGGGCTTCGTAGCGGGTCTTGATCTCATCGCGAACGTCGTCGGGATCATCCGAATGCAGACAATGCACCAGCAGGCTGCCACCGTCCGCCGCCAGAAGGGCAGAGACCGTTCCGGGCGTCATGGTGATGGTGCCTGCCAGAACCGTGATCGCCTCGGGAGAGGTCAGGTCCAGCGGGACAATGATCCATTGCGAATGAATCTGGCTGCGCGGTTTGAACAGAACGATGCGTGCAACTTGGACCGAGGCGACAACAATGTCCCACAAGACGATCAAAATATAGGGGATTGTCAGAAACGGCCGCTTCAGACCCGGTCGCCCCGGCCAATAGGGAGACGTCAGAATGGGAACCAGAATGCCCAGTACACCACCCAGCAAGATGTTGCCGGGTGTAACCTTGTTCACCAGCATCAGCCAGACAATGAGCAGCGTCAGGCTGAGCAGCGGATGGGGAAAGATGCGTTTCAGCATGGCCTAGTGCTCCTCTTCCGCGAGGGGGTCTGGTTTGTCGATCTTGAGCGAGTCCAGTTCTTCCGGCTTTTCGACCGGAGCCAGAACCGCATCGATATACCCCTCTGGCTCAAACAACTGATTCCCGGCGGCGCGCATGTAGTTAGTGGCCGGTCCGGCCAGCACCGCAAGCGCGGCCAGTAGCGCCAGCAGAGCCACGGTCGGCGCGACCTCAGCCGTGGTGGCGGGCGCGGGGCGCGGTTCGGCGTCGATGGGTTCGGCACCCTCGGGCACAATAACTGCGGTCGATTTCCAAAACAGCATGCTGCCCGCGCGGGCAAAGCCCACAAGGGTGACAAGCGACCCGAGCAAAATACCGCTCCACGCCCAAGGCATCAGGTGTGGATCGCGAAGGGCGTCTAGGATCAAGAGTTTGCCAAGGAAGCCAGACAGCGGTGGCATCCCGGCCATGGCAATGGCCCCACCAAAGAATAGCGCGGCAAACAGCCCGTTTTGCAGCACCGGGGGCCGGACGGAAAGTGTATCCGTTCCCCGACGCGAGATCACCAGATCAGCCAGCAGGAATAGGGCGGCGGCGGAAAGAGTCGAATGTACAAGGTAGTAAAGCGCGGTTTCGGTCGCGTAGGGGCTTTGCGGTGCAACGGCCAGCATCAGCGTGCCCATCGACCCGATGACGGAAAAGGACAGCAGCGGCATCAACCGTTTCGCCGCCAGCACGCCAATCGCGCCCAAGGCCACGGTGACCAAGGCCGCGGGGAACAGCCATTCCTCGACCAGCCCGGCGGTAGGTGAGGATTGCGGCCCATAGGCCAGTGTGTGCAGCCGGATGATCGCATAGGCGCCGACCTTGGTCATGATCGCGAACAGCGCCGCCACGGGTGCCGGTGCATTGGCGTAGGTGCCGGGCAGCCAGAACTGCACCGGAAACAGCGCCGCCTTGATCATGAAGACGATCAGCAGCAGTACCGCCGCCACCCGCACCATCGCCCCCTCATCGGCGGGCATCAGCGGCACCTTGACCGCCAGATCGGCCATGTTGAGCGTGCCGGTCGTTGCGTACATCGTCCCCAGCGCAAACAGAAACAGCGTCGATCCTGCAAGGTTCATCACCAAGTATTGCAGACCTGCCTGTAGACGGACCTTGCCACCGCTGTGGACCATCAGACCGTAAGAGGCGATCAGCAGCACCTCGAAAAAGACGAACAGGTTAAAGGCGTCCCCGGTCAAGAACGCGCCACAGATCCCCATCAATTGGAACTGGTAGAGCGCATGAAAATGCCGCCCCTTGGCGTCCCATCCAGTGGCGATGGCGTGCCAGAGCACGATCAACGCCAGCGTGGCGGTCAGCAGTACCATCATGGCGGACAGACGGTCCAGGACCAGCACAATCCCAAACGGCGCGGGCCAATTGCCGAGGCGGTAAACATGTGTTCCGCCGTCCGCCGCCCAAAAGGCCAGCCCCAGCGCGATGAAAAAGAGCGCCACGGTGCCCGCAGCAGAGGCCACGCGCGCCAGCACGATGTCGTGCCGCATGACATAGCCAAGCAGCGGCGCCAGCAGCGCTGGCAGCACGACAGGGGCGATGATCCAGTGATTCATACCGCGTCGTCCTCCGTCCCGGCGTCTTTCATGTCGATGGTGTCATTCCCGGCCTCCAGATAGGCCCCCAGTGAGAACATCACCAAGACCGCCGTCATCCCGAATGAGATCACGATGGCGGTCAGCACCAGTGCCTGTGGCAGCGGGTCTGTATAGGTGGCGTCACCATATTTTTGCAGGATTGGCGGCGCATTGATCGCCAGCCGCCCGGTCGAGAACAGAAAAACATTGACGGCATAGGATAGCAGAGACAGCCCCAAGATTACCGGAAAGGCGCGCAGCCGCAGGATCAGGTAGACCCCGCCGGTTGTCAGAACCCCAATTGCGCTTGCGACAAGGATTTCCATCTCAGGCCTTTCCCTTCTCGACCATCTTCGCAGGGCGCGACGGGTCATAGTCCAGCGGTTCTAGGTTGACCGTCTCACCGGCATGGCGCGCCATGCGCGACAGGCTGTACAGCATCAGCATAACCGCCCCCAACACGCAGAGGAAAACGCCCAGATCGAACAGCGCCGCAGTGGCCAGTTCGAACTCTTCAATCGGCGGGATGTGGACATAACCATAGGCTGAGGTCAGGAACGGCGTCCCCGACAGCCAAGCGCCCGCCCCGGTCAGACCGGCGATCACCACACCCCAGCCAATCATGGCGTGGTATTCGAACTGTTGCCGCCGCATGGTCCATGCAAAGCCCGACGCCATGTATTGCATCAACAGCGCAATCGAGAACACCAGCCCGGCGACAAAGCCACCGCCCGGCTGGTTGTGACCACGCAGGAAGATGTAGATGCCCACCATCAGCGCGATGGGCATCATCACGCGGGTTGAGACCACCATCATCAGCGGATGCCGGTCATGCGAGCGGTCAAAGTTGTAGCCCGAATTGCGCAGCCGCGCGCCCGCAGGGCCACTCAGCAGGGCCTCCATCAGGGCAAAGATGACCAGACCGGCGATGCCCAGAACGATGATCTCGCCGTAGGTGTCATAGCCTCGGAAATCGACAAGGATCACGTTGACCACGTTGGTGCCGCCGCCTTCCTTGTAGGAATTGGCGAGGTGATAGAAGGAAATGCTGTCCAGATCGCGGGTCATGAAGGCAAAGGCCAACGATGCCACACCCACACCCGCCGCCAAGGCCACGGCCCCGTCCAGCAGGCGACGCGGCGTGTCTTTTTCGACCGGGGTTGTCTTGGGCAAAAAGTGCAGCGCCAGCAACAGCAGCATGATTGTCACCGTCTCGACCGAGATTTGCGTCAGCGCAAGGTCCGGCGCGGAGAGGAACACAAAGCCCGCAGAGACCATCAGGCCAATCACGCCAAGAACCACCAGCGCGCGATAGCGCATGTGGTGCTGAAAGACGACGACCCCGGTTGCGCAGACCAGCAGCACCCAGCCCACGGCAAAGACCGGCGCAATCGGCAACAGTTCTCTGGTGGAGGGGGCAATGCCGCCGCCCAGATACGCCATGTATCCGGCGGTGACGGTCGCGGCGGTGAAGATCGCCAGATAGCGGCTGATCGCCCCATTGTGCAGCGTTTCCGAGATGACACGGCTAAGCGCAACGCAGCCCGCGATCACGGCATCAAAAGCGGATTTGGCGTAGAACGGTCCGGCCTTGATCCATGCGGCATCCAATGGACGGTGCAGCAGCAGCAGAACAGCACCCCCGACAATGGCAAACCCCGACATGTACAGTGCCGGTGTGACACCATGCCAGATCTTGAGATGCGCATGGGTGGTGTGGCCGGTGACCGCACTAGCGGCCATGTTGACCACCGGTTCTGCAAGGAAAGGCGCGATGCCGATCAGAACGACAAAGATGCAGAGAAAGGCGGGCGACAACCACATACCCATCGGCGGATCATGCGGTTTGTGCGGATAGTCGTCGCGGACCGGCCCGCCAAAGACGTGAAAGATGAACCGCAGGGAATAGGCGACAGAAAACAGCGCGCCCAACGTGGCAAGCGCAGGTACGATCCACGCATTTTCCCACCAATAGGTGTGGGACGCCTCTTCCAGCATCAACTCCTTGGACAAGAACCCGTTGAACAAAGGGATTCCGGCCATAGACAGCGCCGCAATCACGCCGATCACAGCAGTAATGGGCATCAGAGTTGCCAACCCTCCCAGCCGCTTGATGTCGCGAGTGTGCGCCTCATGGTCGATAATCCCGGCGGTCATGAACAGCGCCGCCTTGAACGTCAGGTGGTTGAGGATGTGGAACACCGCCGCGATGGCCGCTGCCTCTGTCCCAAAACCCAGAAGCATGGTCAAAAGACCAAGGTGCGAGACCGTCGAAAAGGCCAACAGTCCCTTCAGGTCATCTTTGAACAGCGCGATCACGGCAGCGATCACCATGGTTACCAATCCGGTGGTTGCGACAAGATAGAACCATAGCTCGGTCCCCGACAGCGCCGGCCACATGCGGGCCATCAGGAAGACGCCAGCCTTTACCATGGTGGCCGAGTGCAGATAGGCCGACACTGGCGTTGGCGCGGCCATGGCGTGCGGCAACCAGAAATGAAACGGGAACTGCGCCGACTTGGTGAACGCGCCCAGCAGGATCAGGATCACCGCAGGCGTGTACCAATCGGATGCCTTGATCAGATCGCCCGCCGCCAGAATGTCGGTCAGGTTATAGCTGCCCGCGATATTGCCCAAGATCAGCATCCCGCCAATCATTGCAAGACCGCCCGCGCCGGTCACGGTCAACGCCATGCGCGCACCCTGACGGCCCTCTGGCAGGTGTTTCCAGTAGCCGATCAGCAGGAAGGAGGACAGCGAGGTCAGCTCCCAGAAGATCAGCAAAAGCAATATGTTGTCAGAGATCACGATGCCCAGCATCGCGCCCTGAAACAGCAGCAGATAGGTGTAGAACTGCCCCACCGGATCCTCACCCGACAGGTAGTAGCGGGCATAGAGCGTGATCAGCAGACCGACGCCAAGGATCATGCAGGCGAACATCAACCCCAAACCATCAAGGAAAAACGCGGCCTCCAGCCCCAGTTGGGGCAGCCACGGGATGCTGAAGGTGTAGACTGTGCCGTTCATCACGCCGGGCGCAAGAACGCCTAGCATCACAAGGGCCAGCACGGTGGGAACGGCGGTGAAGGTGGCGGTGGCGGTCCGCCCCGCCCGGATCATGACACCGGGAACCAGCGCGCCAAGAAAGGGCAATAGCGCGATGATGGGCAGAAAACTGCTCTCAGAGGTCATTCACGTCTCCGCAAGGTCAGAAAATTGAGGTTTCTTGCGAAAAGCGCGGGCAAAATGCAACGCTGTTTCCGCAAAAGGTGGGGCAATGCCGCAGGCGTAAATCAAGCGGACGCGGCTCATAGAGCCGAAGCAGAGCACCACGGATCGCGCAACCCGCACGGACAGAAGCGGAACAGCCGCGTTGTGCCCCACGACAGGCCGGGGGTCGATATGATCCTCTGGTCCGTCAAAATTGCGGTGTTCCCCTCTTTGCGCCGAACGGGCGCGGCTTTGCGAGTATTGTGGGACTACAGGGCATCACTGCAAGGCCAAAGGCACTTTTTTTGATCGGCTTTGGCCAGCAAGCCCTCACAATGTTTTTATTACAAAGGGGGTTTGCTTGGCGCAGCCCCTCCAAGGCTCATTTCATTTGTGGGTCGCAACTGTTGCGCGGGTAGTATGAGCGGTACCATTCGACGAACCGTGCAACGCCTTCGTGGACCGGCGTTGCGGGTGTGTAGCCGGTCAGTGACCGCAAGAGAGCTGCATCCGCCCATGTGGCAGGCACGTCGCCGGGTTGCATCGGCATAAGGTTGCGCTGGGCGCTTAACCCGGTCGCCTGTTCTATTGCCTCGATGAACGCGGTCAGTTGCACAGGTTCGGAATTGCCAACGTTCACCACACGATAGGGGGCGACGGGCGAGAGGCTATCACCCTCGGGCACGATGCCGTCCTCTGGCCGCTCGGGTACCGCGTCCATCAACAGGCGGATGCCTTCGACCAGATCGTCAATATAAGTGAAATCGCGGCTCATATCGCCGTAATTGTAGACTTCGATGGGCGTGCCTTGCAAAATCGCCTTGGTGAACTTGAACAAGGCCATGTCCGGTCGTCCCCACGGCCCGTAGACGGTGAAAAAGCGGAACATGGTCGTCGGCAACCCGTAAAGATGCGCATAGCTGTGCGCCATCGATTCGGTGGATTTCTTGGTGGCCGCATAAAACGACATCTGATAGTCGGCGCGGTCTGTCTCATTATACGGCATCGAGGTGTTGGCACCATAGGCCGAAGAGGTCGATGCCAGCAGCAAGTGACGTGGCGGGTGGGCGCGCGCCGCCTCTAATATCTCGAACGTCCCGATGATGTTGGATTCGAGGTAGGAGCGCGGATTTTCGATCGAATAGCGCACACCGGCCTGCGCTGCGAGGTGAATGACCACGTCCGGCCTTTCCCTTTCGAACAGAGCAGCCATGCGACCGGGATCTTCGACCCGGCCCAGTTCGGGTACGAAATCCCCCAGGGGGGCAAGTCGGGCATGGCGCGCGTCTTTCAGGGTGACGTCGTAATAGTCAGTCCGGGCGTCCAGACCGATCACGCGCCACCCCTCGTTCAGCAACCTTGCGCAGACGTGGTAGCCGATGAACCCGGCGGAGCCAGTGACAAGAGCAGTGGGCATAGTGCGTTCCTTTCGGGGCCGGGACATGACGAGGCGTTTGCCTGATCGCGTCGGATGCGTCTAGTGTCCGCCCGGAAAGAGGAGAGGCACAAGAATGGAACTGAAAAAAAATATCTTCAAGGCGGCAATCCTGGAGCGGCGCTTGCAGCGCGGCATCTGGTGCAGCATGGCAGATCCGCTGGCGGCAGAGATGATGGCCACCTGCGGCTATGACTGGATGCTGTTCGATTGTGAGCATTCGCCGATGGACCCGATCCGCGTGCTGCCGATGTTGCAGGCGGTGGCGCCTTATCCGGTCTCTGCCCTCGCGCGGCCAGCCTCCCTGAATGCGCCCGAGATCAAGCGCTTGCTGGACATCGGCGCGCAGACACTGGTCGTGCCCTATGTACAGAACGCCGATGAGGCCGCGCAGGCGGCGGCGGCCATGTCCTATCCGCCAGAGGGCATTCGCGGTGTCGCGGGCATGACCCGTGCCAGTGGTTTTGGTCTCATCCAAGGGTATCATGCCACGGCGCGGACTGAACTGTGTCTGATCGTTCAGGTCGAAACCGTTGAGGCGCTGGCAGAGATCGAGGCGATTGCCGATGTGCCGGGTATAGACGGTTTGTTCATCGGTCCTGCTGATCTGGCTGCCTCCATGGGCTACCAGGGCCAGCCGTCGCACCCCGAAGTGCAATCGGCGGTGATTGATGGCATCAAGCGGATTTCTGCGGCGGGTAAACCCTCGGGGATACTGACCATGGATGCCGGTTTCGGGCAAAAGGCGATTGATGCTGGCGTTGCCTTTATCGGGCAGGATCTTGACCTGATCGCGCTGCGTCGGGGCCTGACGCTGACCTGAATTCATTTTCGCCCTGCGGGACAACGGCTATGATGGGACGGTGTCTTTTGTCAGAGTCTGTCGTCCCGGCACAATTTTTTTGTCTGCGCTCTGGTGACGGTTCGCACATCATGCCAGATACTTCGGTGCTATGATGTGGGTCTCACGATATCTTCTCGGCGCAGCGATTTTCCTGGCGCTGCTGGCTCGGCCTGTGATGGCCGAGCCTGTGACCGTCTTTGCCGCCGCCAGCCTGAAGACCGCGTTGGACGACGTTGCGGGCAACTATGATGGTAAGGTGATCCTCTCCTATGCAGGTTCGTCCATGTTGGCACGGCAGGTGCAACAGGGCGCACCGGCGGATGTGGTCTTTCTGGCCAACACCGACTGGATGGATGTGCTGGAGTCAGACGGGCTGATCGCCACGGACACGCGGGTCGATCTGTTGGGCAATCGGCTGGTTCTGGCGGGGCCCGTTGGTGCCGCGCCGGTTGAGATCGGGCCACAGCTAGATCTTGCGGCGATGCTGGGCGATGGGCGGCTTGCAATGGCCTTGGTCGAGGCCGTGCCTGCGGGCATCTACGGCAAGGCGGCGCTGGACTCCCTTGGGCTGTGGGGTGCGGTCGAACATAGCGTGGCACAGGTTGACAACGTGCGGGCGGCGCTGGCGCTGGTGTCGCTTGGGCAGGTGCCTCTGGGCGTTGTCTATGCCACCGACGCGCTGGCCGATTCGCATGTCGATGCGCTAGGGGTGTTTCCCGACTCCAGCCACCCGCCAATCCGCTATCCAGTCGCCGCCGTCGCGGGGCGAGAGCAGGCGGCGACTGCGTTTCTGGACTTTTTGACGGGGCCAGACGCCCGGACCATCTTTGCGTCGCACGGCTTTGCCGTGTTGGGTGACTGACGGATGGAGTGGCTTAGCCCGGCGGAATGGGAGGCGGTGCGCCTGTCGTTGCGGGTGTCGTTCTGGGCGACACTGGTGGCTCTGCCGTTCGGGTTGTTTGTGGCCTACGCGCTAGCGCGCTGGCGTTTTCCGGGAAAGCAGGTGGTCAACGGGCTGGTGCATCTGCCGCTAATCCTGCCGCCGGTGGTCACCGGCTATCTGCTGCTGCTGGTGTTCTCGCCTCGCGCGCCTGTGGGCGGGTTTCTACAATCGCTGGGGGTGACGTTTGCCTTTCACTGGACGGGCGCCGCGCTGGCCGCGGGCATCATGGGTTTTCCGCTGATGGTGCGGGCCATGCGCCTGTCGATCGAGGCGGTGGACCCCATGTTGGAGCAGGCGGCCGCTACGCTGGGCGCGTCGCGGATCTGGGTCTTTGCAACGGTGACGCTGCCCATGGTGCTGCCGGGCGTGCTGGCGGGTAGCATCCTTGCCTTTGCCAAGGCGATGGGAGAGTTCGGCGCGACAATCACCTTTGTGTCCAACATCCCCGGCCAGACGCAAACTCTGCCCTCGGCGATCTATGCGTTCCTTCAGGTGCCGGGGGGAGAGGCCTCTGCCCTGCGTTTGGTGCTGGTGGCAGTTGCGGTGGCGATGCTGGCACTGCTCTTGTCGGAATGGGTGTCGCGCCGGGTGGCGGCACGGGTCGGCGGCGCGTGATGCTGCAGGTTGCGGTCCGTCACCGGCTGGGGGATTTCACGCTGGATGCGGCATTCGACGCGCCGCAGGGGCTGACCGTGCTGTTCGGGCGCTCAGGTTCTGGAAAGACCAGCGTCATCAATGCGGTGGCCGGGCTGGTGCGGCCCGATGCGGGCCTTGTCCGGGTGGGTGAGCGCGTACTGGGCGACACCGCGCAGGGCATATGGTTGCCACCAAACCGGCGCGGGCTTGGCTATATCTTTCAAGAGGGGCGGCTGTTTCCACATCTGTCGGTGCGCCAGAACCTGCTGTACGGTCGCTGGTTTTCCCGCAGCGCCCTGCGGCTTGCCCCGGTGGTCGAGATGCTGGGGTTGGGCGCGTTGCTGAACCGGCGGCCCGGTGCCCTGTCGGGCGGCGAAAAGCAGCGGGTGGCCATCGGACGTGCATTGCTGGCCGATCCCAGCCTGATCCTTGCGGATGAGCCGCTGGCGGCGCTGGACGAGGCGCGCAAGGCAGAGATCCTGCCCTATTTCGAACGGCTTAGGGATGAGGCGCGCTGTCCGATCCTGTATGTCAGTCACTCCGCAGCTGAGGTGGCGCGGCTGGCGACAACGGTTGTGGTCTTGCAGGACGGTCGCGTGGTCCGGCAGGGAACGGCGTCAGAGGTTCTGAGCGATCCGGCTGTGACACCTGCGGGCATTCGTGCGGTGGGGGCCGTGCTGGAGGCGCGCGTTGCGGCGCATCACGAGGACGGGTTGACCGAGTTGGATGCCAATGGGCTGCGGCTGTTCCTGCCGCGCGTTCGGCAGGACGTTGGCGCACCGCTTCGGGTGCGTATCGCCGCCCAAGAGGTGATCCTGTCGCGCAATCGCCCGGAAGGGTTGTCTGCCCTCAACATTTTGCCGGGAACGGTGGATTCGATCCGGGAAGGCGACGGACCGGGTGCAATAGTGTCACTGGACACGGCGGGAGGCAGAGTTCTGGCGCGCATAACACGCCGATCGGCCGAGGCGTTGGGTCTGGCCCCCGGCGTTTCATGCTTTGCCGTGGTCAAGACCGTCGCCATCGCGCGTGAGGATGTAGGCGGCGCTTGATGCCGTGCCGCTGACCGCTATCTGGCGGTTCATGAACAACGCATTGATCATCGGAGACAGCGGCGGCATCGGCGGGGCGGTGGCCGCGCGGCTGCGCGCGACAGGGGTAGTCGTCACCGGCCTGTCGCGGTCACACGACGGGCTGGACGTGACCGATGAGGTCAGCGTGCGCCGAGCGCTGGGCGGCCTGAGCGGGCCGTTCGACTTGATTTTAGTCGCTACGGGCGCGTTGGAAATCCAAGGCGCGGAGCCGGAAAAGTCGCTGAAAACGCTGGATGCCAAAGCCTTGGCGGATCAGTATCTTTTGAACGCAATCGGCCCGGTGATGGTGCTGAAACACGCGCAGCATTTGTTGCCCCGTGACCGCCCAGCGGTTTTTGCGGTGTTGTCTGCGCGGGTCGGGTCCATCACGGACAACCGGCTGGGTGGATGGTACAGCTACCGCGCTGCCAAGGCGGGGGTGAACCAATTGATCCACACTGCAGCAGTCGAACTGGGACGGACACATCCACAGTTGGCCTGCGTCTGTCTGCATCCCGGCACCGTTGAAACCGAATTTACCGCGAAATACGCCGCCCGCCACCCGACGGTCACAGCAGAGCATGCGGCAGAGAGGTTGGTGGCGGTGATGTCGGGGCTACTGGCCAAGGACACCGGAAAATTCCTAGATTATGCTGGTCAGGAAATCCCGTGGTGAGCCGCCTGATTTTGGTCTTGGGCGACCAGTTGAGTGAGGGACTTGCCGCGCTCAAGGCGGCTGACAAGGCGCGCGATGTGGTGGTCATGGCCGAAGTCGCGGACGAAGCGGGCCATGTCCCGCACCACCCCAAGAAGATCGCACTGATCTTTGCCGCGATGCGCAAGTTCGCGGCGCAGTTGCGGAACGATGGCTGGGATGTGCGGTACGCTAAACTGGACGACACTGGAAACGCCGGGTCCATCTGCGGCGAACTTTTGCGCCGCGCTGAGGAGACAGGCGCGACCGAGGTCATTGCCACAGAGCCCGGAGAATGGCGTCTGATCAACGCCCTACAGCACTGCCCACTAAAGGTGCGGATGCTGGAGGATGACAGGTTCATTGCCTCTCACTCCGAGTTCGACAACTGGGCAGACGGGCGCAAGGCGCTGCGGATGGAGTATTTCTATCGCGACATGCGGCGCAAGACGGGGCTGCTGATGGAGGGGGACAAGCCGGTGGGCGGCCAGTGGAACTATGACCACGATAACCGCAAACCGGCTCCGGATGAGGTGACGCATGCCCCCCTCTGGTTTGAGCCGGATGAGGAAACCAAAGAGGTTCTGGACCTTGTCGAGGCCCGCTTTGCCGACAACTTCGGGGTCTTGCGGCCCTTTGGGTTTGCCACGAACCGAGAGCAGGCGTTGCGTGCGCTGGGGCATTTTGTGGACCATGCCCTGCCGCGTTTCGGCGACTATCAGGACGCGATACAGGATCGGAACAGGTTTCTTTATCACTCGCTCTTGTCGGCTTACATCAACATTGGACTGCTGGATGTGCTGGAAGTGTGCCAAGCAGTTGAAAAAGAGTATGAAAATGGGGATGTCCCGATCAATGCGGCAGAGGGGTTCATCCGGCAGATCATCGGCTGGCGGGAGTACATGCGTGGCATCTATTTTCGCGAGGGGCCAGAGTATCCAACGCGCAACGTGTTGAAACATAGCCGGACGTTGCCAGCCCTTTACTGGGGAGCTGAGACGGATATGCGATGTATGGCCAAGGCGGTCGAGCAGACGCGCGATGAGGCATACGCCCATCACATCCAACGGCTGATGGTGACGGGTAATTTCGGTCTTCTGGCGGGCATTGATCCGGGCGCGCTGCACGAATGGTATTTAAGCGTCTATGTTGATGCTTTTGAGTGGGTCGAGGCACCAAACACCGTTGGAATGAGCCAATTCGCCGATGGTGGTCTGGTCGCGTCAAAGCCTTATGTGTCTTCGGGAAATTACATCAATAAGATGTCGGACCACTGTAAGGTTTGCGCCTATTCGGTGACGAAAAAGACGGGTGAGGGGGCTTGTCCGTTCAACCTGCTGTACTGGCATTTCATGGACCGGCACCGCGAAAGGTTTGAGGGCAATCCACGCATGGCGCAGATGTACCGTACCTTTGATCGTATGGACTCCGACAAGCGGGAATCAGTGCTGAATGAGGCGCAGGGATTTCTCGACCGGATGGATGCCGGGGAAAGGGTCTGACGCCGCACTGATACGACGGGTTCCGCGGCGCGCCACCGCCGATAACTGGCGATGGCGCAACGCTGCTTATGGCTTGATGTAGGTATAGCCTTCTTGCTGCAGCTTCGACAGCTCGGCCACGCCCGACGGCACGATATCATCTTCCCACACGTCGTAGAGGTCGTCGGAGTAGTTGATATTGCGTCCGGTGAGGGTGTTGTTGCAGACGTGAAATTTTACGTTCTGAGATTTCAACCCGCCGATGACTGTCTGTAGACCGTCGTCTGCCATAGCCGATTGCAGCATGCTGATGCCGTTACCGTGCAGCACAACCTTGATATCCATGTTCTCGACGCCGACGGCATTGATGTGGTTCTGAATGTTGCGCATGGCGCCGCGATAGGCTTTGGAGTTCTCCCCACCAAGATAATTGATGTGATAGACGACTTTCTGTTTGCCATACCCTTCGGCAAACGACGGGTTCGGTGTCGCAAAAAACGCGATGGCAAGCCCGATGATGGCAGCAAGGCGGATGAAGTGAGTCATTGTTCTGGTCTCCTCCCAAAATGGGCGGGCTGACCGTGCCCGCCAAAGACCAGAATGCCGCATGGGCACTGCCGCCGCACACCCCGCAAAACCCCGTGTTTCATGCGGGTTTGGTCCCCGGGAATACCCTAGGTTTCTGGAATTGCCCGCGTTTCCTGCTGTCCTGCTCGGGCGATAAGCTGGGCGGAACTGCGGGCCTCGAACTTGCGCAGCAGGTTGGCGCGGTGAAACTCGACCGTCTTGGGGCTGATGCCTAATTGCGCGGCGATTTCCTTTGTCGATTTGCCTGCGCCGATCTGCGCCAGCACCTGCGTCTCTCGCCGGGTCAGCGAAACGGTGTCCTGATCCCTTGTTGGCTTGGCTGCCCGGGTCGGGCCGCCGCGCCGCGCCCGTATAACGACCAGGCCACCTGCAAGACCAAGCACACCAACAGCGCCGACAAACAGCCAGAGCACAAACGCGGTGCCGGGGTTGCCGACATCCGTTGCGGGTGACGACCAGCCCGCAAAGGCAGCGACCAGTGCATGCGCGTCATGGTAGCTGACCGGCGCGCCCCAGGGGTCTGGCAGACCACGATCCGTGCTTTGCAACAGGGCCAGCGCCACCGCGTCGCGCATTGCAGCATCGGTTCCAGCCAGCGCCAGAAATGGCCATTCCGGGTAAAGGCGTGTGCTGACCGCCTCAGGGTGGGTGTAGGTGACATTGGCATTGAGCGCGCGAAGGCTATCGCTGGGCACAGTGCCTTCGATTACCAACCGTTCCAGCAGGCCACTGCGTACAATGCCTGCGTCCAGTTTGCCCGACAGAACGTCCGCGACAATCGCGTCCTGCGGAAAGCCGTAAAAGACAAGGTCGGCGGGATCGTCGAAAAGATCGACACCCTGGGCGCGTGCCTCGAACCAAGTCATTTGGAACCCGCCAAAGGCCTGCGGAGCCACCGCCCCGACCCGCGCGCCGCGCAGATCGGCAAAGGTGGTCAATTGGCTGTCCGTCCGCACCAGCACCGCCGAGCCGAATTGCAGGGTATGTGCGCCATCCGCCAGAGAACGCTTACGCGTGGCCAGCACGCTCATCGGATACTGCCCGGCTAGGTCGATGTAGTGGCCGGGGTTGGTTATGAGAAAGTCCAGCCCGCCCGCATTGATCAACGGCCCGGCAGAGGTCAGCGTAACCGGGACAAACCGCACCACATGGGCGGGCAGGGCCTCTTGCAGATAGGTGGCAAGCAGGGACCACTGCGACTCTCTGGCGTTCCAGCCGCGATGCGCCAGAACCCCGACGCGGACGATTGGACGTTCGATGTCCTGCGCGCGCGAGGGGACGGCGCACAGGCACGACAGCAGGAGGCACAGCAGTAGTGCGCGCGCGCCGCCTAAACCATCGGCACGGATCATCCGCCAATAATACGATGTGTCGTCGCGGTTGGCGCGGCCGTTCAATTGTCCGCCGGTGCGGGGACAGGGGCGGGATCTGGCGCGGCTTGTGGTTCAGGTGCGGGGGTCGCCGGAACGGCGCGTAGGGCGCCGCCGACCCAATCGCCTGACGCCTCTTCGCCGGTGGCGTATTTCATCGTGCCCTGACCTTGGCGTTTGCCGTCTTTGAACGTGCCCTGATAAATGTCGCCGTTGGCATAAACGGCGATGCCCTCGCCGTTGATTTCACCGCGCACCCATGTGCCCTCGTAGCGAAAGCCAGAGGCCATTTCGATAACGCCTTTGCCGTGGCGCTGGCCCTCACGGAACTGGCCATCGTAGACGGTGCCGTCGGGATAGGTCGCCTTGCCCTCGCCATGACGTTGGCCGTTCTGCCAATTGCCCTCATAGCGGTAGCCGTCGGGGTACGTCATGACGCCAAACCCGTCATTGCGGGCATTCTCAAAGCTGCCCTCATAGACCAGCCCGTTGGGATAGGTCGCACGGCCCTTGCCCTGAATCACGCCGTTGACCCACTCGCCGGAATAGGTTGCGCCATCGGGATAGGTGATCGTGCCAATGCCATTGGCAAGGTCGCCCTTGAACTGGCCTTCGTAGACAGAACCGTCGGGATAAGTGACCTTGCCCTTGCCCTCGATCTGGCCGGTGATCCAGTTGCCATCGTAGCGATAGCCGTCCTTGCCGACAAAGCTGCCGGTGCCGTGGCGCTGGTCATTGTTGAACTGGCCTTCGTAGACATCGCCGTTCTCGTAGATGACCTTGCCCTTGCCCTCACGCCGACCATCGACAAGCTGACCCTCGTAGACGTCACCATTGGGCTGGATCAGCTTGCCTTCGCCGTCGATCTGCCCTTCACGCCATGTGCCTTCGTAGATCAGGCCATCGGGCATCGTCAGCTTGCCAAAGCCGTCGCGTTCGCCATCGGCGACGCGGCCATCGTAGATCGACTTGTCGGGGTAGGTGACTTTGGCAACGCCTTCCTTGACGCCGTTCACCCATTGGCCGTCATAGACGTAACCGTTTGGCGCGGTCATCACGCCGCGTCCGTGGTGCAGCGCGTTGCGGAACGATCCCTCATAGCGGACGCCATTGGCGTAGACGGCGATGCCGGTGCCGGTGATCTTGCCGTCCAGCCATTGGCCCTCATATGTGCCGCCGTCGGCAAAGACGATCTTGCCGACGCCTTCGGGTTTGCCCTTGGCGAAATCGCCGTCATAGACTGACCCGTTGGGAAAACGCGCGACGCCCTTGCCCTTGATCTCACCATCGACCCAGTCGCCGGTATATTCATACCCGTTGGGCAGGCGGTAAGTGCCGGTGCCGTGCTGCATCCCGTTGAGGAAGGTGCCCTCATAGACGCCGCCGTCATCGTATTGTTTGGTGACCACCTGGTCATCCTGCGCCAAGGCGAAACCCGCCAGCGAAATTGCCAGAATGCCGGTGATGCCTGCAAGTTTCATACGCGCTGCCCTGTGGTGTCGGAGTTGGCTCCAAAATTGGGAAAAACCTAATGGAGGGACCGGGCAGGGGCAATGGCTTTCGAAAACGGGCCGCGATGGGGTACCTTTGCACGGCGTCCGACATCGGTGCCGCAGCCTATTGCGCGGGTCCCAGATAGGTGGAGTTTTCCCACATCCCCTCATGGACGGTGCCATCGGTTTTGATCAATCGGCCCTTGCCGGTCACCGCGCCGTCCACAAATTGGCCGAAATAGCGCGTGCCGTCCGAATAGAGCAGTGCGCCTTCGCCGTGCCGTTTGTCATCCTTGTATTGCCCTTCGTAGTAGTCTCCGTTGAGATGCCAAGCCTTTCCAGAGCCGTGCCTATAGCCGTTCACGAATTGGCCTTCGTATGTCTTGAAGCCTTGCCCATCGACAATGCGACCATGACCTGTGAGTTCGCCGTTCACGAAGCCTCCGACATAGCTGCCGCCGCCGGGCAGGTGCATCGTGCCGACGCCGTGCGGTTTCCCCAATACCATGGGTCCATCGTAGCGCGCGCCATTGGAATAGGTTTTTGTGTCCGCCATGGCCGACCCTGAAAAGGACAGCAGGATCGCAGTGACGAGGGCGGCGGGCAGGGTAGGGCGCATCTGAAGGCTCCGTTAGGTGTGAATGCGCGCAAGAAACCGGCTAGGTGGTGGCGGTGCAAGGCGAAAGCGCCGGTTTGGCGGCATGGGCTTTCTTCCGCAGTGCCATCTGCTATGTCGGGCATCAAACCTGATTGAAGAGGCGCACGCCGATGAGTGACCGTTTCCGCCTGACCCTGGCGCAACTGAATCCCACTGTGGGCGATCTGGACGGCAATGCCGCCAAGGCGCAGGCCGCCTGGCAGCAAGGCATCGAACAGGGCGCCGACATGGTGGCCCTGCCAGAGATGTTCATTGCCGGTTACAACGCGCAGGATCTGGTGATGAAGCCCGCCTTCTACACCGCCGCGATGAAGGCGGTCGACGAACTGGCTGCCGCCTGCGCTGATGGTCCGGCGCTGGGCATCGGCGGTCCATATGTCGAGGGAACAGAGCTGTTCAACGCCTATTTCATCTGTCGCGGCGGCAAGGTGGTGACGCGGGTGCTGAAACATCACCTGCCGAACGAGACGGTCTTTGATGAGGTGCGTATCTTTGACAGCGGCCCGATTGGGGGGCCCTATGCCGTGGGCAACACGCGGATCGGATCACCGATCTGTGAGGACGCATGGCATGAGGATGTGGCCGAAACGCTGGTCGAAACTGGGGCCGAATTCCTGTTGGTGCCCAATGGATCGCCTTACTACCGAGGCAAGATGGAAACCCGGTTGAACCACATGGTCGGCCGCGTCGTCGAAACCGGCTTGCCTCTGATCTACCTCAACATGGTGGGCGGTCAGGACGATCAGGTGTTCGATGGCGCGTCATTCGTGCTGAATCCGGGCGGCCAGATCGCTGTGCAACTGCCTGCCTTCGACGAATGTGTGGTGCCGGTGGACATGGTACGCGGTGCGGATGGCTGGCGCTGTGAGGAAGGGATGTTTGAAAAGCACCCCGACGACTGGGAGCAGGATTACCGCGCAATGGTCGAATCCCTGCGCGATTATCTGCGCAAGTCGGGTTTTTCCAAGGTCTTGCTGGGCATGTCGGGTGGTGTCGATTCGGCGCTAGTGGCGACAATCGCCGCCGATGCGATTGGCCCGCAGAACGTGCGCTGCGTGATGTTGCCGTCGGAATACACTTCTCAGCACTCACTAGAGGACGCCAAGGCCTGCGCCACAGCGCTGGGCTGTCACTATGATTTTCTCCCTATCGCGCAGGGCCGTGCGGCAATCACCGACACGCTGGCCCCATTGTTTGAGGGGCGCGCAGCGGACGTGACAGAGGAAAACATCCAGTCACGCCTGCGCGGCCTCCTGTTGATGGCGCTGTCCAACAAGTTTGGTGAGATGCTGCTGACCACGGGCAATAAATCCGAAGTCGCGGTGGGTTATGCCACGATCTATGGCGACATGGCGGGCGGTTATAACCCGATCAAAGACCTGTATAAAACGCGGGTGTTCGAAACCTGCCGCTGGCGTAACCTGCACCACCGCGACTGGATGATGGGGAATTCGGGGGAGGTGATCCCCGACCGGATCATCACCAAACCGCCCAGTGCAGAGTTGCGCGATGATCAGAAAGACAGCGACTCTCTGCCAGACTACCCGGTGCTGGATGCGATTTTGGAGATCCTCGTGGACCGCGACGGGTCGATCGAGGATTGCGTGGCCGCAGGTTATGACCGTGCCGACGCGAAACAAGTTGAGCGACTGCTGTATCTCAGCGAATACAAACGGTTCCAGTCCGCCCCCGGTACACGGTTGACCAAACACGCCTTTTGGCTAGACCGTCGCTATCCCATTGTGAACCGCTGGCGCGATCCAAGCTGAACTGGACTTTTGACAGGATCAGCGCGCGATTTCCTGCGCAAGGTAGCGACCCAGAAGGGACGCGCCCTTGCGGCTGGGGTGCAGGAGGTCGCGGTCGTAGTGTGACAGGTCGTAGGGATCGATCACGGCCTTACCGGACAGATAGGTCATGGCCTGTATCCTTGGCGCAAGTCTTTGCAGGCGCTGGCTGAGGATGGCGAGTTCGTCTACGCAAGGCGCAAAGGGGCCGCCAACGGTGGGGACGTCGTAATAATCCAGCCAATAGATCCGCGCACCCGATTTGGCCAGTTGCGCGACAAAGCTGGGGATTTCACCCTGTCGCCCATCGTCAGAGATCAGCTGGTTCAGCACGGCGCCGCAAGCGCGACAGCCGCATTCCCCCATCAGATCATTGCCGCCGCCGTCCAGAACGATCACATCCCAATCTCCACGCCGCATCTGGCGGCGGATGTCGAAACCCGTGGCTGCCGCAAGCACGCCACTGTGGGAAAACCGCGCGCCGGGCACGGATTTGTTTTTCACGGTCACCTGTGTGGAGGCGGCAAGCTGATCTGCAACGGACTGACCGGCGGCGCGGTGCCAGGCGAGGATGGAATCGCCAAGGACAAGGACATTTTCCGCGCGGGCAGGAGCGGCGATCAGGAGCAAGAGAATGAGTAAATGACGCATCCCAAGTGAACTAGAGCGATACCCGTCTATTCCCACCATCGATCAATCGCGGCGATGTCATCGTCGGACCAGCCAAAGTGATGCGCAAACTCATGGACCGTGACATGGGCGATTAGATCGTCCAATTCGATATCACCACGGTCGCGCCATTCGTTCAGGATCGGCTCGCGGAACAGCCAGACCGTATCGGGAAACGGCGCGGGATCGGCAAAGCTTTTGTGCGTCATGGGTACACCGTCGTACATCCCAGTCAGCTCCAGCGGGTTTCTGATCTGCATGTCATTGAGGATGTCCCGCGGTGGCCAGTCGACAACACGCAACAGGACGTTCTGCGCCCCGGCGCGGAACGGTTCGGGAAAGCCCGCAACGGTACGCTGGGCAACGTCATGGAAGCGGGCAACGTCGGTCATATCAGCACGGCCAGCGGGTAGCGGGACAGTTCTTCGTGGATCGCGCCATCGGGATGCAGGGTCGAGGCGTACAGGCTGACCGCGTCACAAACAAATGGTCCGACCGTCGCGCTGGCCAGAACGGCCAGCACCGGGCCCGCGTTTTCGCGGGCACCCATCCGGGACAGCGTTACATGCGGGCGAAAGCGGCGGCGTTCAGGTGCGATACCCACGCCGCGCAACCGCGACAGCACCCGGGTGTGCAGCGTTGTCAGGTCGGCACCGCCGTCAGCCTCCAACGCGATGGCCTGCCCGTGCCTGCCGCCAAAGACGGTGCCGCCCGACAGGGTCAGACGTTGTGCAGGGGACCGCAGGGTTTGCAGACCTTCATGGATGGCCTCGGCCTGCTCTTCGGTCTGGTCGCCAAGGAAGGCCAGCGTCAGGTGCAGGTTGTCAAAGGGTACGGTGCGGCCGGTGGGAAAGCGGGACTGCAACGCCTCTAGCGTGGTACGAGCCGTTTCAGGCAGGGGAAGGGCGATGAACAGGCGCATCAGAGGGCGATCAACTGTGTCAGCGGAAGAAATTTGGCGAAATCCTCGGGCAGGCACAGTTGGGTGCCGGGGCTGATAACGGCCGCAGCGGCTGCGGCGGCGCCTTGGCGCAGAGCCTCGGGGGGGGCAGCGCCCTCCGCCAGTGCCTTGACCATCCCGCCGACAAAGCTGTCGCCGGCGCCGATGGCGCTGACCACGGTTTGGTTGGCGGCGGAGACATACCATTGACCTTCAGGGGTGGCCATGACGGAACCGTCCGCGCCCCGGGCGATGATGATCAGATCAGCCGCCCCACGCACCCGCAGTTCTTCGGCAAACGCGGCGCTGTCCGCGCGGGTGTCCAGCGGACGCCCCGACAGATCGCGCGCCTCGGCGCTGTCCATGCGCAGGATATAGGGGGCAGGTTGCGGGCTGTCGGCCTGATGGGCCAGATGTGCGCCAGATGTGTCGATCACCACGCGCCGTCCCGGCAGGCGGGCGCAGGCGCGTGTGATCCAGCCGGGCGCGCATCCCAGCGGCATACTACCTGACAAAACGATGAACGCCCCCGGCTCTGCCTCTTCGGCCAGCGTGTCCAGAACGCTGTCCAATTGCGCCTCAGTCCATGTCGGGCCAGTCATGACAAAACGGTATTGTTCGCCACTGCTGTCATCGGTCACGGCAAAGCTATAGCGCGTCTCTCCCGGGGCGGGCAGGCGTACCAGATCAAGCCCGCGCCGTTCCAATAATTCGCCCAGCGTCGTCCCGGTGTGCCCGCCCAGCGCCACCAGCGCGCGGGCATGGCCTCCCAATTGGACAATCGCGCGGGCCACGTTGACGCCGCCGCCGCCCGGCTCGGCGGTTTCCGGTCCGCAACGCAGCTTTGGCCCCGGGATGACAGACGGGCAGGAGGTGGCCAGATCAAGCGCCGGGTTCAGTGTGACAGTCAGGATATGGGTCATGGGCGCATCTCCTTGGCGGCCCTTGGCGCCGCTTTGTCCCATTTGCCTAACATTCGCGCGCGATGCGGGCCAGTGGGGCCCTTGCGGAACTGGACAAATGCGCTGCCTTGTGAAAACACCGCGCCTCGTCAGGAGGCACGATCATGACCGTCACCCGTTTCGCCCCGTCGCCCACAGGATACATCCATGTGGGCAATCTGCGCACCGCGCTGTTCAACCATCTGATCGCCCGCAAGAGCGGTGGCCAGTTCGTTCTGCGCATCGACGACACCGACCCGGAGCGGTCGAAAGAGGAATACGTCGACGCGATCAAGCAAGACCTCGAATGGTTGGGCCTGACATGGGACCGGGTGGAACGACAGTCCGCGCGGCTGGACCGTTACACGTCGGCGGCAGACAAACTACGCGACATGGGGCGGTTCTACGAGGCGTTTGAGACGCCCACGGAACTGGACCTGAAGCGCAAGAAGCAGCTGAACATGGGCAAGCCGCCGGTTTATGACCGCGCTGCGCTGTCTTTGTCGGAGGACGACAAGGCCAAGCTGCGCGCCGAACGCGGCGATGGCGTCTGGCGCTTCAAGCTGGATCAGGAACGCATTTCTTGGGACGACGGCATTCTGGGTGAGGTGTCGATTGACGCGGCCAGTGTGTCCGATCCGGTGCTGATCCGGGCGGATGGGCAGTTCCTGTATACGCTGGCCTCTGTTGTCGATGACATGGAAATGGGCATCACCCATGTGGTGCGTGGCAATGACCATGTGACCAACACGGCGACGCAGATCCAGATGATCCGCGCGCTGGGCGGAGAGCCGCCCGCCTTTGCGCACCACTCGCTGCTGACCGGCCCGCAGGGGGAATCGCTGTCGAAACGTTTGGGCACGCTGGCCTTGCGTGATCTGCGAGAAGCAGGGGTAGAGCCAGAGGCGCTGCTGTCGCTGATGGCGCGCCTGGGGTCGTCGCAGCCGGTGGAACTGCGGATGTCGCTGGATGAAATCGCCGACGGGTTCGAGCTGCCGCAGTTCGGGTCCGCGCCGACCAAGTTCGACGTCGAAGATCTGTACCCGCTGACCGCGAAAAAGCTGCACGGGCTGGAGCTGGCGTCTGTCGCGGATGAACTGGCCGCGCTGGGCGTTCCCGGTGATCTGGCTGCGCCGTTCTGGAAGGTGGTGCGTGAGAACATCACCACCCGTAAGGATATTGCCGGTTGGTGGGATCTGTTCCGCGACGGGGCCGCGCCGATGGTGGCCGATGAGGATCAGGCGTTTGTCACAGAGGCCTTTGGCCTGCTGGGCGAGCCGCCCTATGCCGCAGACACATGGGGTACTTGGACCGCTGCGGTAAAAGATGCGACGGGCCGCAAGGGCAAGGGTCTGTTCATGCCGCTGCGCAAGGCCGTGACCGGGTTGGAACGCGGGCCGGAAATGGCCGATGTGATGCCGCTGTTGCAGAAAAAGCCCGGCAGCGCGGGCTGAGGATGAACGCGCCCCGCCGCTGAATTACGCGGCGGGCTGCGACATGCATCAATCTGCGGCCGTGATGATCCGGCTGCCCATTAACTCCAGTCCTGTGTCGGTCAGCGTGCGGATCTCATCCGTCAGAGCGCAGGTGCGGCTGTATTGAGGGGCCG
Source organism: Antarctobacter heliothermus (assembly GCF_002237555.1). NCBI lineage: Bacteria > Pseudomonadati > Pseudomonadota > Alphaproteobacteria > Rhodobacterales > Roseobacteraceae > Antarctobacter > Antarctobacter heliothermus. Next base: position 1,166,354 of record NZ_CP022540.1, read on the forward strand.
CGCGATCATCGAGGATCGGGGCCTCCCATCCCAGCGTGGTTTCAAAGAAGCAGGCAGGACCGGCGGGGCCGTATTCCGACAAGTAACCCGCGACAACCACATCAAGATAGCTCAGCAGGATCGGGTTGTCCGGTCCGGGTGCGCGGTGGCGGGCCGGGTCGATAGCATAGACGACGATTTCCTTCGCGTCCGATTTGTGGTCCAGCGTCGCAGTTGCGTCGTGACGGTCATAGGCTGCCTCACGCTGGTCCAGTTCTGCCCAGTTTTCACCGGGAACTGGGGCAATAAGGCCGTCAATACTGGCCTGCGGGTCGCGGACCGCTGTGAGATAGCACAGCGCCCGTTCGGGGACGGCGCGCCACGCACGATGCCATCCGTTCAGGCGGGCGCGGTACGCCGGGGCGTGGAGGTGTGTGGTCCGATTGACCAGTGATCCGTAGCCGAAGAAATATATATGCTGCATGTGGGAAATATTTACCCCAATTGACGCATGTCAAACCCGGATTTCGTTCAACATGTCAGTAAGACCCTGTCCTGATGGCTGGGGAGGCCGAAATGCGTGTGACGAAAAGAACCAATATTGCCATGCGTGTGCTGATGTATTGCGCGGCAAATCCTGATCGTCTGGTCACAAAGCATGAGATCGCAGAGCGCTGTAATGCCTCAGAGAACCACTTGGCGCAGGTCATCAACCAGTTGGCGCAGATGGGTTTTTTGCACACCCAGCGCGGCCGCAACGGTGGGCTGGAACTGGGTCGTCCGGCCATCGAGATCGTCATCGGCGACGTATTTCGCGCCCTTGAGCAGCCCGTGCCCTTGGCGGAATGCTTTGCAGATGTGGACAACACCTGCCCCCTGAAAGAGGCGTGCCGCCTGCGAGACGCGCTCAACAACGCAGCCAATGCTTTCTACGAGACACTGGACCTGATTACGCTGGATTCGCTGGTCTGCGACAACCCCGCGCTGCTGGAGATCATTTCGCCCGCCGGTTGCACGGCACGACGTCGCCCGGGCACGCTTGTCAATGCCGGGGCAATCGACTAGCGTCGCGGCAACTTCGACGGGAGAACCGGTGCGGCCTTGGCCAAACCCGGTGCCGAAGGCGCAACCGCCCCGGAAACGCTCAGGCCCAATGGACCGCGAAGGAACGACACTCTGGAGAGAGGCGCAGTATGGGCGTCCGCCGAAGGGATAGCGATCTCAGGCCAAGGGACAGAGGGGGCAGTGAAGGTACGGAACGGGTCCGTGCCGGTACTGTCCGGACGCCGCGCGTTTCGGGGAAAGGGAACGCATGGCTGACGACCTGACAGAATTGAAAACCACCGTCCTGAATGACCTGCACCACGCGCAAGGCGCAAAGATGGTGGGGTTTGCCGGCTATGAAATGCCGGTCCAGTACAAGCTGGGGGTCCTCAAGGAACATCTGCACACACGGGCGTCTGCCGGTCTGTTCGACGTCAGCCACATGGGGCAGGTGATCCTGCGTGGCCCGGACGTGGCAAAGGCGCTGGAGTCTCTGGTGCCGGTCGATGTGGTCGGACTGGCCGAGGGGCGTCAGCGTTACGCGCTGTTTACCAACGATGCGGGCGGGATCGAGGATGACTTGATGATTGCCAACCGGGGCGATCACCTGTTTCTGGTGGTCAACGCCGCCTGCAAACACGCGGATGTCGCGCGGATGCGCGCCGCGCTGGAACCGCAGGGCATTACCGTCAAGATGCTGGAAAACCGGGCGCTTGTGGCCTTGCAGGGGCCTGCGGCCGAAGATGTCTTGGCCGAACATTGCCCGGACGTGCGAGAGATGAAATTCATGGACGTGGCGACGCTGCCGATTGCTGGCGCGGAATGCTGGATCTCACGGTCTGGCTATACCGGCGAGGATGGATTTGAAATTTCAGTGCCCAATGCCGCAGCGATGGATCTGGCGAAATCGCTCTTGGGGGACGCGCGGGTTGAGGCGATCGGCCTTGGCGCTCGGGATTCTTTGCGGCTGGAGGCTGGGCTGTGCCTGTACGGGCAGGATCTGGATACAGACACCACGCCGATCGCGGCTGGGTTGGGCTGGGCGATCTCCAAGGCGCGGCGCACGGATGGCGCGCGCGCAGGTGGCTTTCCGGGAGACACGCGTATTCTGTCTGAAATGGCAGAGGGCACGGCCCTCAAGCGGGTCGGCCTGCGGCCCGAAGGCCGCGCGCCGTTGCGGGCAGGCGTTGTGTTGTTCGACGCCGAAGAGGGCGGTTCAGAGATGGGCACGGTGACCTCTGGCGGCTTTGGCCCTTCGGTGGAAGGGCCTGTATCTATGGGGTATGTGCCGCGAGCGCAGGCCAGTGAGGGCACCACCCTCTGGGCTGAGTTGCGCGGCAAACGGGTTCCGGTGCGGGTGGCAAAGCTGCCCTTCGTTCCGGCAGGATTCAAACGGTGAAACTGAGGAGACGCACATGAAATTCACCGAAGAGCATGAATGGCTGGAGATCGAAGACGATCTGGTCGTCGTGGGCATTACTACACATGCGGCGGAACAGCTGGGCGACATTGTCTTTGTCGAACTGCCGGACGAAGGCCGTGAAGTGACCAAGGACGAAGAGGTCGTGGTGATCGAGTCGGTCAAGGCAGCGTCGGACATCCTTGCCCCGCTGGATGGCGAGATCGTTGAGGTCAACGAGTCCATCGTCGCGGACCCGGGTAAGGTGAACGAAGATCCCGAGGGCGATGCGTGGTTCTTCAAGATGAAGATCGAAGATCTGTCGGTTCTGGATGAGCTGATGGATGAGAAAGCCTACAAGGCCTTCATTTCCTGAAGACCGCGGCGGGGAACACACGCCCAACGCCCAAAGCCCGACGTGGCGTGGGTGGATGACGGGGGAGGGGGCGCTGCCCCCTCTTGGCCTTTGGCCAATTCACCCCCGGAGTATTTTCACAGAGAAGAAGACGCGGGAGCGGCGCATGACCTACGAGCCCATTGATTACCTGCCCTATGATTTCGCCAACCGGCGTCACATCGGTCCTTCACCCGAAGAGATGGCCGAGATGTTTGACGTGCTTGGCGTGTCGGGTCTGGACCAGTTGATCGAAGAGACGGTGCCAAAGGCGATCCGGCAGGACGAGCCGTTGGATTTTGGCAAGCCGCTGTCCGAACGTGAATTGATTTATCGGCTGCGCGAAGTGGCGGATCGCAACAAGGTGCTGACCTCGCTCATCGGGCAGGGCTATCACGGCACGGTCACGCCGCCTGCGATCCAGCGCAACATCCTTGAGAATCCAGCTTGGTACACGGCCTATACACCCTACCAGCCCGAGATTTCGCAGGGCCGGCTAGAGGCGCTGTTGAACTTTCAGACGATGGTTTGTGATCTGACGGGGCTGGAAATTGCTAATGCCTCTCTGCTGGATGAGGCGACCGCCTGCGCCGAGGCAATGACCATGGCGCAACGGGTGGCCAAATCGAAGGCCAAGGCGTTTTTCGTCGATGAGAACTGTCATCCGCAGAACATTGCGGTGATGAAGACACGGGCCGAGCCCTTGGGGATCGAGGTGATTGTCGGCGCACCGGATGCGCTTGATCCGGGCAGGGTCTTTGGCGCGATCTTTCAGTATCCTGGCACGCATGGCCATGTGCGGGATTTCACCGATGAGATGGCGGCGCTGCATGATGCGCAGGCGGTGGGCATTGTCAGTGCTGATCCACTGGCGCTGTGTTTGCTGAAAGAGCCGGGCGCGATGGGGGCGGATATCGCTGTCGGGTCTACCCAGCGTTTTGGCGTGCCGGTGGGCTATGGCGGCCCGCACGCCGCCTACATGGCGTGCCGTGATGAAATGAAGCGCGCGATGCCCGGACGGATTGTCGGCGTGTCGGTGGACAGCCACGGCAACCGCGCCTACCGCCTGTCACTGCAGACCCGTGAGCAGCATATCCGTCGCGAAAAAGCCACCTCGAACGTCTGCACAGCACAAGCGCTTCTGGCGGTCATGGCCGGGTTCTATGCGGTGTTCCATGGGCCCAAGGGGCTGCGCGCCATTGCGCAGCGCATCCACCGCAAGACTGTCCGTATGGTCAAGGGGCTGGAGGCGGCGGGCTTCAAAGTGGAACCTGACACCTATTTCGACACGATCACCGTGGACGTGGGCTTGCTGCAACGGGGCGTATTGCAAGCGGCGGTGCGCGAAGGGCTGAATCTGCGTCGCGTTGGCAAGACCCGTGTCGGAATCACGCTGGACGAACGCACGCGTCCAGCCACCGTCGAGGCCGTCTGGCGCGCCTTTGGCTTGGTGAAAAAGGATGAGGCGTCAGAATCGGAATACCGTCTGCCCGAGGCGCTGATCCGCACCTCTGAGTATCTTCAGCACGACGTGTTCCACATGAACCGGGCTGAGACGGAGATGATGCGCTATATGCGCCGTCTTGCCGACCGCGATCTGGCGCTGGACCGGGCGATGATTCCGCTGGGCTCCTGCACAATGAAGCTGAACTCGGCCGCTGAGATGATGCCGGTTAGTTGGCGCGAGTTTTCGATGATCCACCCCTATGTGCCTAAGGATCAGGCTCGGGGCTATACGGCAATGATCGAGGATCTGAACGCCAAGCTGTGCCAGATCACCGGGTATGATGCGATTTCCATGCAGCCGAACTCTGGCGCGCAGGGGGAATATGCGGGTCTGCTGACGATCCGGCGGTGGCAACGGGCACGAGGACAGGGCGACCGCAATGTCTGCCTGATCCCGGTCAATGCGCATGGCACCAATCCGGCCTCGGCGCAGATGGTTGGCTGGAAGGTGGTAGCGGTGAAATGCGACGATCACGGCTCCATCGATATCGCAGATTTTCGCGCCAAGGCGGAAAAGCATTCCGATGCGCTGGCGGCCTGCATGATCACCTATCCGTCCACTCATGGCGTGTTCGAGGAGACCGTGAAAGAAGTCTGCTCGATCACCCACGAGCATGGCGGGCAGGTCTATATCGACGGCGCGAACATGAACGCCATGGTCGGCCTGTCCCGTCCCGGCGATCTGGGCGGCGACGTCAGCCACCTGAACCTGCACAAGACCTTCTGCATTCCGCATGGCGGTGGCGGCCCCGGCATGGGGCCGATCGGGGTCAAGCAGCACTTGGTGGAGCATCTGCCGGGCAATCCGTTGGACGAAGAGGGGGGCGCAGTGAGTGCGGCGTCGTTCGGGTCGCCCTCGTTGCTGCCGATCAGCTGGTCCTACTGCCTGATGATGGGCGGCGGCGGGCTTACGCAGGCGACGCGGGTGGCGATCCTGAACGCCAACTACATCGCCAAGCGGCTGGAGGGTGCATATGACGTGCTCTATCGCGGCGGCAAGGGCTGGGTCGCGCATGAGTGCATTCTTGATACGCGCCCGTTCGAGAAATCGGCAGGTGTTACAGTCGAGGACATTGCCAAACGGCTGATGGATGCCGGGTTCCACGCGCCAACGATGAGTTGGCCAGTGGCTGGAACGCTGATGGTGGAGCCGACGGAGTCAGAGACCAAGGCAGAGCTGGACCGTTTTTGCGATGCGATGCTGGCCATCCGAGCCGAAATCCGCGCTATCGAAGACGGACAGATGGACCGCGAGGTAAACCCGCTGAAACTGGCCCCGCACACGATGGAGGATCTGGTGCGCGACTGGGACAGGCCCTATACGCGCGAACAGGGCTGTTTCCCGCCAGGGGCGTTCCGGGTCGACAAATACTGGCCGCCGGTCAATCGGGTCGACAATGTCTATGGCGATAGGCACCTGATTTGCACCTGTCCGCCAATGAGTGAATATGCAGAGGCGGCCGAGTAATACGCGGTGCCGGTGGCCTTTGTTCGACTTCGAATGATGGAACAGGCCGACAGCGATTTTACCGTCTGGCAACAATTGTATCGTATCGAACCAGTTGGAGTCCGATACGATACCACCGAGAAACCGGCCTGCCGATTTGGGTCCGGTCAAATGCTTCGCTTGCGTCTCCGAAGTAGCTGGGGAATGCAAAGGTATGGGAAAAAGTGCCTGTTCGGACTACGTTGTCCAAGCAGATCGGCGCGATGCGGATTCAAACGGTGACTTGAAATGACACACAGGCTGATCATCGCGGATGACAACGCTCAGTTCCTTGAATTTGTCCGAACGGTTGCCGAGGGCGCGGGATGGGTCGTGACGCTGTGCGCGGATGGCATCGAACTTATGGCGATCCTCGAAGAGATGTCTGATCCGGCGCTGGTTTTGGTGGACATCAATATGCCGAACCTTGATGGCGTCGAAGTTGCATGGAAGCTTTCCGATCTCGCCGAGTCCGCCCCTGCGCGGCTTCGATTTATCACCGGTGGCGACCCGTCAAATGCAATCGCTGCGCGCATGATCGCGAAAGCCCGTGAACAGGATCCGGGAATGACCCTGTTCAAACCCATTCCCATCGATAAACTGCGTGAGGTTCTGGCCTATGAGGCAGAAATGCTCAAAGAGCAGTTTTCCTGAATCGACTGTGTGATTTCTCTCAAGCGAGCCCTGAAGTAGGTTTCAGCGCAAGCGCCACAGCGTTCAGCAATACGTCCCTTGGAGCAGGTTTCATCAGTCGGATGTCCTCAGGGCGCAAGCCGTTGCCGTGGACCGTCGACTCGGCCGCATATCCGGACATGAAAATCATCGGCAAATCCGGATGGGTTTCGCGGATGGCGCGGGCCAGATTGGTGCCCTGCAATTCCCCTGGCATGACGATATCGGTGACAAGCAGATCAAAATGCGGATCGCGATGAAAAAGCGCCAACGCCGCATCGCCTGACCCGACGGCCTCGACAACATAGCCAGCGGATTCCAGCGTTGCGATCAGCATTTTGCGGACAGCGGCTTCGTCCTCTGCCAGCAGAATTCGCGATGTCCCGGCCACGGGCGCCGCAAATGTCCGGGACGGACCTTCTTTGTCCAGGGGGGGCTCGTCGCAGGCGGGAAAATACAGTTTGAAGGTCGTGCCACGCCCGAGCTCTGTATAGACCTGCACGGTGCCGCCGGATTGTTTGACGAAGCCCAACACCATCGAAAGCCCAAGCCCTGAACCAGAGCCGGGCGGTTTGGTGGTAAAGAAGGGTTCGAATATACGGTTGAGCGTATCCTGATCTATCCCGGTGCCGGTATCGCTGACGGCAAGCATGACGTATCGCCCGGGGTCCAGCGGTTCATTTCGAGAATCGATATAGGCCTGGTCTATCCGCACGTTGGCCGTTTCGATCGTCACCTTGCCGTGGCCAGAGACCGCGTCTCGGGCGTTGAGGATCAGGTTCAACAACGCGCTTTCCAATGAGGCTGCATCTACATTGGCGGACCATAGCCCGGCCAAAAGCGACGTTTCGATCTGGACGGATTCCGGTAGGGCACGACGCATCCAGTTTTTGGCCTGTAATGCAGTGGTGTTGAGGTCCAGCAGTTCGGGTGACAGGCGGGCGCGGCGGGCAAAGGCAAGCATACTGCGAGTCAGTTCTGCGCCCCGTTGGCTCGCCTCCAGCCCTGCGTCGATCAAAGAGCGCTGGGTTGGATCATCCACCTCTTCTCGCAGCAATTCCAGATTGCCCATTATGACGGCGAGGATGTTATTGAAGTCATGCGCCACACCGCCGGTCAATTTCCCGATGGACTCGAGCTTTTGCGATCTATGAGCCTGTTCTTCCTGCTTGAGGGCCTTCTCCTCAGCGGCGACCTCAGCGCTGACATCGATGAAAATCGCGTCTACACGATGAGTTCCGTCGCCAAGATCCGTGGTTCTGGCGTGTAGGTCGACTGTGCGCACCGTGCCGTCGCGCGCGCGAATGGGCAGGCGAACGCCAACCGGCTTGCCAGTTTCAATGCTTTTGTTGATGGCGCTACGGCCACTTTTGATTGATGCTTCGTCCTGCCCTTGGGACAACAGGCTGTTGTCGGCCATAAGCTCTTCTTGAGAAATACCCCAGATGTCGAAGCATTTTTCGCTGATATGGGTGAACTTTCGCGGTGCGCCGTTTTCCCAAATTCCCTGATAAATCATGCCTGGGATGTTCTCGGCGATGAGGGCAATCTGGTGTTCTGCCTCATTCCTTTGTCGTTCGGCTTTGCGAAAATCCGTGAGATCGGTGTGAAGGCCGACAACCCGCACTTTGCCGGTGGCTTGGTCGATTTCTGTCGCGCGGACAGAACGGATCTCTACCAGTGTGCCGTCCGCTCTGATTATCCGAAAATCGTGCGCACGGGGACTTTCGACGCCCTCCGAGGCTTCCTGGATCAATTGAGTGACCTGTTCCCGGTCATCCGGGTGCAGCAGGTCGATGAAGGCGCTTGGGTCCGCAGGACCCGGACCCTTCTCAAGCCCGTAGAGATCCAACAGACCTTGGTCCACAATCAGTGCCTGTGGCGTTCCGACGTAGCTGAACGTGCCCATATTGTTGTGGTCCAGGACCAGCCGCATCCGTTGCAGCAGGGAGGCGTTGTCCAGAACGATAGATGCAAGTTTCACGCTTTGGGAAACGGCCAACCACGTCAGAATGACGGAAAGGCCACCCACCACCACGAAAAAGGCCGCGTCGAACAGGGCGGTTTCCATTTCCGCAACTATGCCTGACAGCAAGACAGCGCTGCCTGCCAAGATCTGGATAAGCACGTGGGCCAACAAAGCGTAGAAAAGCGCGCGAAGGGGAGGTTTTGGCCATGCTTCGAACGGGGCCAGCCAGCGCAACGCAATTCCGCAAAGCGCGTATCCGAACAAGGCAGGCAAGCCGACCCAGAGCATTGCGCCCCCGATCCACAATCGGATGCAGACAGCAACCAAAAGCGCGCACAAGCCAGCCGAAACGCCGCCAAGATACCCTGCAAAGATCAACGCCCCGGCGACTGTGGTCAGCAGTGCACCACCTTCAAGCACATAAGCGTTGATTGAAAGCACAATTATCGAAATGCCGAAAACGAGTCCCAAGGCAAGATCGGTCTTGGGACTCTGATTGGCAAATCGTGGATTGGACAAAACTAGGTAGAGCAGCGCCGCTGCCAGAATCAAGGCGATCAAACTTTGTATAACCGAAATCAACATACGGCAGACACACTCCAACGGGCCCTCTAAAAAAACAGAGGACGTTCTTCATGTCAGCCTAGCCGCAATTCAGACGAGCGAACAACGTCTTGCCACTGGAAGGGCGCACTTTGATTTGCGACGGCAACAAGGCTGCCAACAAAAGGTCGACGCGCGCGCGACGACAGCCCGCCAGCATCGCAGCAAGAGGTAAAGCGTCTGCTGGTTGCGTTGATCAGGCGTCGGGCTGCTCCTGTTCGGTCGGTGGCGCGTCCTGCGGCGTGTCCAACAGGAAATCGAACGCGTCGCGCACCAATCCCCATGTGACTTCATCGCTGGCCGCCAATAGATAGCCCGAGGTCATGTCCCCGCGGTATTCGGACCCGTCCAGCATGGCCACATGGCCCCCAGCCTGCCGGGTTACGATCACCCCGGCGGGCTGGTCCCACGCGGTGAGCTTGGAAAAGAGGGCAAAATCTATCTCGCCCTGTGCCAGTGTGCGGAACTCATGGCAGGCGCAACGCAGCGACCAGACGCGGCCGAATTTCGTCATCGCAATCGCGGCCTTTTCACGCTTGTCCTGCGGGATCAGGAACAAGGGCACAAATCCGTTCAGTTGATCCATAGTTTTATGCTGGTCGTGTGCGGTGGCGACAAAACGGCGACCGCGCCGGGGCAATTGCAATTGCGCAGGATGGTCGCTGTCGGCCCAGACGATATCGTTCAATACCGGATCGAACAGCAGGCCGAACACCGGCCGCCCAAAGCGCAAGGCAGACACCATGACCCCGAACATCGGCAGGCCCTTGGCATAGTTCCAGGTGCCGTCAACCGGGTCGATGGTAAAGCACAGTTCAGCCTCGGCGATTTTGCCGAGCAGTTCCGGCTTTGCCGACGCGGCCTCTTCGCCAACGATCAACGCGGAGGGAAAAAAGGTCTGAAGTCCACGGGTGATCATCGCCTCGGCAGCGGTGTCGGCCTCTGTCACCAGATCATGCGGCCCGGATTTTTCACCGATCTGATGGCTGCCCAACTTGCGAAAGCGCGGCATGATCTCTGCCTTGGCAGCGCGTCGGACGAGGTTGAACAGCTGGGTACGCTGCGCAGATGTGAGGGGCGCCGTAACCGGCATCGGAAGGGAATCAGTCATGGTTCGAACATCCGGTATTTGCATTGTGTTGCTTTGGTGTTGCCAGCCCAACGGCCACGGCGCAAGGTGACAGCCTGTCCGTTTTTGTCATTCGCGAGCGCGTAGAACCGCCGCCGGACGGGCCGCCAGCGGTCCCCAGGCAAAGCCGAGACCGGCCAGTAGCGTGGCAAGAATCCCGCCGGTGACAATGGCAAATGCGGACGGCCAGATTACCGCAAATTCGCTTTCCATGACAAATGTCATGATCGCCCATGACCCGGTGATGCCCGCGCCAAGTGCAACCGCCCCGGCGGCGGCACCCAGCAAACCCGCGCGCAGCGCAAAGCTGCGCAGGATGCGGGTGCGGCTTGCCCCCAATGTTTTTAGCACGGCTGCCTCATAGGTCCGCGCACCTTCGCCTGCCGCCGCCGCGCTGATCAGCACCAGAAACCCGGTCAGCAGTGTGGCTGCCGCCCCCCACCGCACCGCCTGACCGATGCCGTCCAGTAGCTCACTGACGCGATCGATAGCGTCCCGTACCCGGATTGCGGTGATGTTGGGATAGGCGTTGGCAAGATCGCGCAGGATCTGGGCCTCTGCCGCTTCTTCTGCATAGACAGTCGAAATAAAGGTATGCGGCGCGCCGGACAGGGCGGCGGGGTTCATTGTCATGACAAAACCGATCCCGGCGGTCGAAAAATCGACCTGACGGAAAGAGGTAATGCTGGCGGTGATGTCACGGCCAAGGATGTTGACGGTGATTTCATCGCCCAGTTCCAGCCCCATCTCCTGCGCCTCTTCGGCGGCAAAGCTGATCTGTGGCGGACCATCGTACCCTTCGGGCCACCATGCGCCCTCGGTGACCGTAGTGCGCGCGCCGGGTGTCTCAGAGTATGTCACCCCGCGATCCCCGCGTAGAACCCAGTGTTCGCCAACCGCCTCAACCGCAGGCTTTCCGTTGATCCGCGTGATGATGCCGCGCAACATGGGCGCGCTGTCGATGCGGCTGACGGCGGGGTCGGTTTCTAGTCGGTCCAGATAGCCAGGCATCTGGTCCTTCTGGATATCGACAAAGAAATAGGAGGGCGCGACCTCGGGCAGGTCGCGCTGGATTGCACTGCGCAGGTTGCCGTCGATCTGGCCAATGGCGGCCAGAACCGTCAGGCCAAGGCCAAGAGACAAGACCACCGATCCCGCGCTTTCGCGCGGCCCGCCGATGGCCCCCAGCGCCCAGCGGAGGACCGGGCGGCCGCGTGCCGCAGGTGTCGCCAGACGCGCCAGCCAGCGAATGGCCCAGGCCGCTAGGGCGAGGATCAACAGGGACGCGGCAATGCCGCCCGCCGTCCAAAGCGTCAGTGCCGGATTGCCGGAAAAGACCGCCGCCGCGCTAAGCAGCGCTGCGATCAGCACCAGTGTCGCAAAAACATAACGCCAAGCGGGCAATAGCCGCGCGCTGTCCAGAGCATCGCGAAACAGCGTCGCGGCGCGTACCTCCTCCGCCCGGGCAAGCGGCCAGAGCGTGAACAAAAGTGCCGTCAGCAACCCGTACAATGCCGCCTCCGCCAAAGGGGCAGGGTGCAGGGCAAAGATGGCCGGAACCGGAAGCGCTTCGGTGATCAGCGGCGCGAAAATCAGGGGCACAACCGCGCCAAGTATCAGCCCGATGGCGATGCCCAAAAGGCTAAGCGCACCGATTTGCAGAAAATAGGTCTGAAAGATCACAGAACGAGTTGCCCCAAGCGTGCGCAACGTGGCAATGACCGATGTCTTTTCGGCCAGATAGGCGCGCACCGCGGCCGACACGCCGATGCCGCCCACGGCGAGACCGGAAAGGCCGACTAGGATCAGGAAACTCCCCAGTCGCTCGACAAACCGGGCAATCCCCGGAGCACCGTTGCGCGCATCGCGCCAGCTGAGGCCGGTATCCTCAAACAGGCGTAGCGCCTCTGCCTTGACGGTGTCGAGGTCGATGCCTTCGGGCAGGCGCATTCGGTATTCCGTCTCAAACAACGATCCTGCCGCCAGCAGACCGGAGTCCTGTAAATCCTGCGTCCGCACGATGGTGCGCGGCCCAAGGCCGAACCCGTCCCCGGCGTCGTCCGGTTCTGTCACGATCCGGGCGCGCAGCGTAAATTCTTGCGTGCCAAGGCGAAAATTGTCCCCGCTTTCCAATCCCAGACGGTCGGCAAGGATCGGCGCCATGACCGCACCGTGATCGTTCAACGCCTCTGCCAGCAGCAGCGGCGGGTCCAACACCATCTCACCGAGCAGCGGATAGGCGGCATCGACGGACTTCACTTGCGTCAACCCGCGCTCTGTGGCGTCGTCGCGCGTGACCGTGGCCATGGACCGGAAGTCAGTGACTTCCGACACGGCGTCGGCGGTGTCGTCCATCCAAGCGCGTTCCACGTCTGTTGCGAAACGATAGGTAAACTCCACTTGTGCATCGCCACCCAACAGGACCGCGCCCTGATCCTCGAGTCCCGCCTGAATGGCCGACCGAACAGAGCCGACCCCGGCAATGGCCGCAACCCCAAGAGCCAGGCAGGCAAGGAAGATGCGAAATCCGCGCAACCCGCCCCGCAGCTCACGCCGGGCCAGGCGTGCGGCGATGTTGAGACTCATTCTGCGGCCCTCAGATCCGCGTCATCGACCTGGCCGTCACGCAGCCGCACAACGCGATCGCAACGGGCGGCCAGGTCATGTGCGTGGGTGACAAGCACCAGAGTGGCCCCATGTTCACGCGACAGACCAAAAAGAAGATCGACGATGGCGGCACCATTCACCCCGTCAAGGTTGCCTGTGGGTTCATCCGCCAAAAGGATGTCCGGTTCTGGGGCCAGCGCGCGGGCCAGTGCGACGCGCTGTTGCTCTCCACCGGACATCTGCGCTGGATAGTGGTCGGTACGATGTGACAGGCCGACCTTGTCCAGCATAGCACGCGCGCGGTCAAATGCGCGGCGATCCCCGGCCAGTTCCAGTGGCGTGGCGACGTTTTCCAGTGCGGTCATAGTCGGGATCAGGTGAAAGGACTGAAACACTACGCCCATGTGGTCGCGCCTGAACCGAGCCAGCGCGTCCTCACTCATCGCCGTCAGGTCATGGCCCAAAGCGCGAACCTGCCCGGCTGTAGCGCGCTCTAACCCGCCCATGACCATCAGCAATGAGGACTTTCCCGATCCCGATGGTCCGATCAAGCCGAGCGTTTCGCCCCGCGTGACGTCTAGCGAAATCTTGTGCAGGATTTCTACCAGTCCGGCATTGCCCCTGAGATTGAGAGTGACATCTTGGAGGGACAGGACAGGCTCGGACAAGGGAGATCTCCGGAGATGTTGCGTTGGACCACATATGGGCTGTTAGGCGGTTTGAGCAAGGCGTTGGCGGGGGTGCTCTTGTTGCTTGCTACAGGGGCGGCGGCAGATCGGGTGAACATTCTTGCGCTGGGCGACAGCCTGACGCAAGGCTACGGCTTGATCGAACAAGAGGGGTTTGTGCCGCAACTGCGCGACTGGCTCGCGGAGCGAGGGTATGACGTGCGGATTGTGAATGCCGGGGTGTCCGGCGACACAACTGCGGGTGGATTGGCACGGGTGGAGTGGTCACTGACACCTGACATACAAGCAATGATCGTCGCATTGGGGGGCAACGACCTGCTGCGAGGGATCGATCCGGCGGTGTCCCGTGATAACATTGAGGGCATCCTCAAGGTCGCAGAGGAGCGCGGGCTGGAGGTGTTGCTGATCGGGATGCAGGCACCGGGAAACTATGGACCCGACTACAAGGCAGCCTTTGACGCGCTGTATCCAGAACTGGCCCGTACTTATGACGCGCTTTATCTGGAAAACTTCTTTGCCGGGTTGATGCAGAACGGCAAAGGGCCATCCGATCTGCGCGCGTTTATGCAGCCCGACGGTATCCATCCCAACGCCACGGGTGTGGATCGAATTGTCAATGTGATCGGCCCAAAGGTTGAGGCCCTAATCGAACGTGTGGGAAACTAACGCTTGCAGCCTGCTCAGGCCCCAACCTCGCGGCCCGCATTGTCATGAGTGTGAACCGCAGAAAGAACCAGCGCCATGCCCACCAAAATGCTGGCGCTCAAGTACAAACCTAAGCCCGCAAACAGCGACATATCGTAGGCCAGCCATCCTATCAGGGCGCAGGCAAGTCCGATCATGCTGCCGAGAAGAAAAGAAAAAACCGCCATTGAACCCTCCATCTTTCAGTAAGGTAGGCGGTCATCTCCTAACAAAGGCTTAAGAAACGCCTCCTGATCACGCGGCATTTGTTTTGGATTTTTCATTTACCGCTCATTGCGCGCCACGCAAATCCCGGAAGACGGGAGATCATTTTCTGCATCAAAGCCCCGTATTCTGTTTCCCCAGCCATGAGGCGCAGGTATTCGCTGCGCAAAGTGCGCGAGTTGCGAAAGCTACGAACAAAAGCGGGCCGCAGGCTGGGACGGAACATCAGGTTTCGGAGGAGTCGGGCATGGCGCAAACCGCGGTGAATCGGACGCAAGCTTTGCTTGTAGAGCGATAGCGCGGCCTCAGGTGTTCCTACGGTCAGAGCTTGTTGCACTGCTTTGGCGGCCAGCGCGCCGCTGTCAAGTGCGTGGGCGATCCCCTCTCCGGTGATCGGATCGACGAGTCCAGCCGCGTCACCTGCCAGTAGGATACGGCCCTTGCCGGGTGTGGAGCGGAAATCCCCGAATGGCAGGAACTGACCTTTGACGGTCAGAGTATCGGGAATGTCCAGCACGTCCATATAGCGTTGCAGCGCGGCTTTCATGTCATTGTTGCGGGCCAGCACGCCTCCCACGCCGATGGTTGTGCCGGAGGCCTTGGGAAACTGCCACCCATAGCCCCAGTCCGCCGCACCGAAATCAATCCGCAGCGGGCGGTCTGGGTCTGCCCCGGGGCGTTCCACCTCAAGCGCGAAACCAATTCGATCCTTGTCGTAAGAGCTGCCAAACAGGGTTCTGGCTGTGGCGCTGTTCACGCCGTCCGCCGCGATCAGAAAAGGTGCCTCGAGGCGGCGGTCTGACATGTCGACGGCAGGCCCATCCGGGTCGAGTTTTCCTGCACAGCCCGTAAAATCGACGGCACCCCGGTCTAGAGCGGCGCGGACGAGGGCTGCGTCCAGTTCGAATCGCATGCATAGATGCAAAGGCGGCGCGTCTTTGCTTTCACCTAGGTCCTGGCCAAAGGCATGGAACGCAAAACTATCGCGCCGCTCCAGCGGCACGGGCGGCAGTGGCTCGCCGTAAATACGGCTGTATAATGTGATGGCGCGCCCAGTGAGGCCGCCACCGCACAATTTGTCCCGAGGAAACCGCGCCTTGTCCACCAAGGCCACGCGCAGACCGGATTGCGCTGCGGTCAAGGCGGCAGATGCACCAGCGGGACCGGCCCCCAGAACGATTAGGTCAAATCGATCAACCTGGTGCGCCGAGGCACCTGTTGTCACAGAACGGTAACTTTGGTTCCCGCTGGAACGCGCTCATACAGATCGATCACATGATCGTTGATCATCCGCACGCACCCGTTCGAAACCGAACGCCCGATAGACCGGGGCGCGGTGGTGCCATGGATCGCGTTAAACGTATAGCGATTATTGCGATACAGATACAGCGCGCGTGCGCCCAGCGGATTGCCCGGACCGCCGGGTTGGACATAGTCGTTGTCGATGAATTTGCCGTAAGCCGAGGGATTACGCTCAATCATCGCGTTAGTGGGACGCCAAGTTGGCCATTTCTTCTTGCCACCGACGTCGTAGGTCCCGGAAATCGCCTGCCCGGCGGTGCCAAGGCCCACGCCATAGCGACGAGCCTGTCCAGGAGTTTCGATGTAGTAGAGGAAATGCGCCCTGGACAGGATCAGAATCTGGCCCGGCGCCATGTCCGCCTTGATCCCGACATTCTGCGGCCGATAAATCGGGTCGAGGGAAAAAGCCAATGCTGGCGCTGGGAGCGCTGCGGCAGCCGCAGCGGCGGCAAGGAATGTACGACGTTTCATCATGGCAGACCCCGAAAAAATAACACGAATAGCAGCAAGACATGTCGCCCAAGACGCCTCAAAAAGCAATCCCGACGCGGTGAGATTGGCGTCACGTTGCTGTGCAGTACCAGTTGCAGGACCATTTTGGCAAAAGTTCGGTCAGTTTTTTGGGGCATTTGCGTTGCGCCCGGCGAGAATCACGCTGACCAGATAAGCGGACTGCGGTGTCATCCCCGCCATGATCGCTGCTGCCGCATCGGGGCGCATCCGAGCGAGAAAACCGGCGGCGAATTCAGGATCCATTTCCTCAAAGAGTGCGGCGGCCTGCTTTGGTTTCATATTGGCGTAGACATTGGTCAGCTTCTCGATGTCATCTTCTGCGGCGGTGCTGGCCAGTGTAAGTGTCTGATTTAGACTGGCTTCGGCGACGGCAAGGGCGGTCATTTTGCGTTCAATTTCCGTCTCGGCCACGGCAAGCGCCTGCATGCGCACCTCTATCGCCGATTCGCTTTTGCGCACGCGGGCCTCGCGTGCGTTCAATGCGTCTAGCAGCGGTTGGAAATCGGCTTCGGCGACAAGGCGCGTTGCCCCTGTAGGATCGGCGCCGACAGGCGGTTCGGATACATGGGCTGCGGGGGGCTTTGGCCCGTCGCCTTCTTCGCGGGCCAGAGCCTCTCCCGCGCCGATTGCCACCCTTAACAGCCCCGATGTAACCAATAGCGCGCATATAGCCGCCAGCGCGCCACGCGGCTTGCGTCTTCCGCGCCGATTGGCGTGCTTTCCCGCCGAGCCCTTTGCCTTTGCCATGCCTTACCTCATTCGTTCATTGTCATGTCGGGAGGGGCGTCAGTTGCGCGGATGCCGCAGAAAAACCGGGTCTTTGGCGTCGGTTTGCGGTGGGGCACCGTTCTGAGGCAGGTCGTGCATCGAGGCCACAAGAAGTTCGAGCCGCCGCGCCACGTCTTCGGCCCTATCGGTCAATGCGCCAAGCGACTTGTTCGATTCGCCCGCGCTTTGCTGTGCGGCGCCCAGAGTTTTGGTCAGGTCGTCGACCTGCGCTGACAGAACAGCCACCGCACCGCCCACACCGTTTTCCAGATCGGTGAAGCGCGACAGCCGCCGCGCAAGGATGAAACAGTAAAATCCGGCCCCTAGCGCGCCGGCCACCAGAAATATATCCGCAATCACTTCCATTCCCGTCTCCCTCAATTCAGGACAAATTCCAGCACCAGAAGGTCGCGCACGCGATCCTCTCCGGCCACCAGCTTGATCCGGCGCAGCAATTGGCCACGCAAACGCACCAGAGCGCCTTGCGCTTCGAGGTCATGTGCCTCAAGCGCGCGCAGATAGCTGTTCAGCACGTCCTGGATACGCGGCAGGATCTTTTCGACCTCTGCCCGGTATTGTGTCGGCACTTCCAGACTGGCGCGAAATCGCAAATGGTTGGCCTGCGCGCCCGGTCCAAGCGAGATCAGCACCGGAGGCACTTCGACAAAGCTCACATCCGGCAGGGCCTTTGTTTCAACATGCGGGTCGTCGTGGTCCCCAGCCGCACGTCCACTCGTTTCATCGGATTTCCCGCCACCCAACAGTCCGGACTGCACCGCGTAGAATCCCCCGCCACCGCCCGCCAACGCCAATACAAGTCCGATGACCAGCGGAAGCTTTGACGATTTCTTTGCATCTTGTTCAGTTTCATCAACGGTGGCGTCAGACATTCTCAACCTCTTCGTCGGCAGTGACCTCGGTATAGGGTAAATGGGCTAACTGATTGTTAAGGCGAATGGGTCAACCTCAGCACAACCGAACAGAATGTTTGGAGTGGAGGTCGGTCTTGAACCAGATACTGTCGAGCTGGAATGCCCTTGCCGGGCGCCAACGTATGATCGTCATCGGTGCCACGGTGGTGGTCATGCTGGCGGTCCTTGGGCTGACGCGACTGGCGTCCGCCCCGAATATGACCTTGCTTTACGCGGGATTGGAAAACGATGCCGCCGGTGACGTGGTCAAGGCGCTAGAAGCGCGCGGCGTGCAATATGACGTGCGGGCCGGGGCGATTTTCGTCCCGGACAGCGATCGGGATGCTCTGCGACTCACCCTTGCCAGTGAGGGGCTGCCTGCCAACAACGGTCAGGGATATGAATTGTTGGACGGCTTGTCGGGGTTCGGCACCACCAGCCAAATGTTCGATGCCGCTTACTGGCGCGCAAAAGAAGGTGAATTGGCGCGAACGATTGTGTCGAATCCCCAGATTGCAACGGCCCGGGTACATATCGCCAATTCCAGCGCGAATCCCTTTCAGCGGGATGTGACGCCCACGGCCTCTATCTCTGTCAGTACCACTGGGGCGGTGTTGGGTGCGGCCCAAGCCCGGGCCCTGAAGTTTCTCGTGGCGTCTGCGGTTCCGGGACTGACCCCGGAAAACGTCGCTGTGATCGACGGCAAGGGCGGGTTGATTGGCGCAGAGGACAAGATTGGCGGCGGTGTGACGGCTGACGACCGCGCCGCGCTATTGCGGGACCGGGTCCAGCGCCTGATGGAGGCGCGAGTTGGGACCGGCAACGCGGTTGTTGAGGTCAGCGTCGCCACTGTCACCGAAACGGAACTGATTCGCGAACGCAGCTTTGACCCCGAGGGGCGGGTTGTGATCTCGACTGACACCGAAGAGCGTACTGACAGAGCGGAGAATTCCGGCGGTGGTGGCGGCGTCACTGTGGCGTCTAACCTGCCCGACGGGGCTGCTGGTGGCGGGCCAGACAGTTCCTTGACCTCCAAGGCAGAGACCCGAGAGCGGGTTAACTATGAGATTTCCGAGACGACGCGTGAGATCACCCGCCAACCCGGCGCGATCAAGCGGCTGACAGTCGCGGTACTGGTCAATGGCACCTATGTTTCGGCCGCCGACGGCACACAACAATTTGTACCGCTGCCTGAGGTCGAGCTTGAGGCATTGCGTGAACTTGTGGCGTCCGCAGTCGGCTTTGATGACGCGCGCGGCGACCAGATCACCCTGCGATCCCTACCTTTTGAACGACCCGAAGGGCTGGGCACCGGCCCGCTGGAACCTGGGCTTTTCACCGGATCTTTCGACACAATGCGTCTGATTCAAATGGGGGTGCTTGCTGTGGTGGCGCTGATCTTGGGCCTGTTCGTTTTGCGGCCGATCCTGTCGCGTGGCGGAACAAATGACGGTGTGACCGCTGCTGGTGCCTTGCCTGCACCGGGGGCTCCGGCTGCCAGAGCCGAACCGCTGGTAGGAGAGATCGAACCAGAAGGCGGATTTGACAATTTGCCTGCGCTTGCGGACGGGCCGGACTTCAGCGGTATGGGCATGGTCGATTTCGACACTCCTTCGGAGGAGGATCCGGTGGATCGCCTGCGCAACCTGATCGAGGCGCGCAAGACCGAAACGGTCGAGATTCTGCGCAGTTGGCTTGAAGAAGACAAGGAAGGTGCCTCATGAGCGAGCTCTCAGCACTTCTGGAGGACTTCGGCAGTGCTATTCCCGGCCACCTCGCCTTCCCAACGGCTTCTCCGGGGCCGAGTATCACCGAAGCCGAATTGGAAGGGCAAAAACTTGAGTCCTTCGAAAAGGGATACCGCGCAGGATGGGACGATGCGGTCAAGGCGCAGTCGGATGATCGCTCGCGGATCTCCAGCTCTTTTGGACAGCACCTGCAGGACCTCAGTTTTTCATACCACGAGGCATATTCGCAGGTGATGAACGCGGTGACGCCGCTGCTGAACGAAATGGTCGCGTCACTTTTGCCGAACATCGCCCGTGAAACGCTGGGCCAGCATATCGTCGAACAATTGCAGGTCATGAGCCGGGAAATCGGCGCAATGGAGGTGGTGATCGCCGTCAATCCGAAACGGGTCGACGCCATCACACCGCTGTTGGATCGGGACGTTGGTTTTCCGATCCAAATCGCGCCGGACGATACGTTGGCGGAGGAGCAGGCCGATATCCGTTTTGGTCAGACCGAACGTCAGATTGACCTAAGCGACCTGATCGCCTCCGTGGCCGAGGCCGTGGAAGGCTTTGCCCATGACAACCGAAGGAAGATGAAACATGGATAGCGCACAAGCCGCGCCTCGCGCCGACACAGGGACGCCCTTTACCTCGGTCCCGATTGAGATCACCGTTTCCGTCGGCCGGGCCCGCCCGCTGGTGCGGGAACTTTTGCAACTCAATGAGGGGTCGGTTCTGACGCTGGACAAGCAGCTGGATGATCCGGTGGAGCTGTATGTCGGCGAAAAATTGATCGCCATTGGTGTGCTGGAGGTGGTCGACGGTGATGGCGCGGGGCAACTCGCAGTGCGCATCACCGAGGTGGTCGATTTGCAGTCTCCGGCCTGAGACTCATGCGTATCCTCCTGTCTGCCTTGGCGCTGAGCCTGTTGTTGTCTGGCGCGGTAGAGGCGCAATCCATCGCAATAGATATGGGCGAGGGTGGCTCTGTCACTGCCACCTCGGTTCAATTGATCGCACTGATCACCTTGTTGAGCCTTGCGCCCGGCATTGCCATCATGGTGACCTGTTTTCCATTTATGGTGACGGTACTGGCGATCCTGCGGCAGGCCGTAGGCCTGCAACAGTCGCCGCCCAATATGCTGATCGTCAGTCTCGCGCTGTTTCTCACTTATTTTGTGATGGAGCCTGTCTTTACCGAAGCCTGGGAGACGGGCCTGCAACCGCTCATGGACGAACAGATCGAGGTTGAAGAAGCGGCCTTGCTGACGATTGCCCCGTTTCGCGATTTCATGGTCGGGCGTGTCGATCCGGACACATTCAGTGCCATGGCCGAACTGCGTCCGGATGCCGTCGGAACCGCCCTGTCACCGGACGCGCCCCTTTCGGTGCTGGTCCCCAGCTTCATGCTGTCCGAAATCGCCCGCGCGTTTCAGGTTGGTTTCCTGATCTTCCTGCCGTTTCTGATCATCGACCTTGTTGTGGCGGCGGTGCTGATGTCGATGGGTATGATGATGGTGCCACCCGCCATCGTGTCCTTGCCGTTCAAGCTGGCTTTCTTTGTATTGGCTGACGGTTGGGCGTTGCTGGCGGGCAGTCTGGTGCGCGGATACTTTTAGCCGCAATCATGGTTAACGGCGGGCAATGTGATCTTTATGCATTGGCCGCCGGTCCTGCCGGTCTGCTATCGGCGGAAAAGGATACGCTCAAGAAATCAGGTCGGAGCGATCTCGATGGTTGTTACTTGTTTGTAAGGCGCATCGGGCGACACCAAGATCGACCCGAATTCGGGTGTGTTGAGCGCGTTGGGAAAGTCCTGTGCTTCCAGGCAGATCGCACCGAATGGGCCGTGGTTTCCACCCGGCAGGGCAGTCGAAAACGGCGTCAGCGTGTTGGACGTATAAACCTGCAATCCGGGCCGGTCCGTCCAAAGGCGCAGCCGCATCCCGTCGGGTGAAATGACCTCTGCCGCCGGACCTTCGATGTTGTCCAGCGCATAGTTCAGATCAAATCCTGTGCCGTCAGTGTCAGCCTCGTCAATCCGGCGCGCGGTCCGAAAGTCGAACCGCGTGCCATCAACGGGCAGGCGCGCGCCGGTCGGGATCTGGTCCGGCCCGGTTGGCGTACAATGAGACGCCTTCAGGTGCAGGTTGTGATCGTGCACGGTGCCGGCCCCCGCGACGTTGAAATAGAGATGTTGCGCCAGATTGACGGGGGTCACGCGGTCCGGGGTGGCGGTCATCTCCCAGGTCAGGGCGGCACCCTCCAAAGACAGGCGCACCTCAAAATCTACCGCGCCGGGATAACCCTGATCAAGATGGGATGAGTGCAGCGTCAGGCGCACCGCCCGGTCGCCCTCAGGGGTCATGTGCCAATTCTGCCGACCAAGGCCCAGTGGTCCGCCATGCAGGTGATGCCCACCCGGCCCTACGGGCAATTGCCAGTCCTGCCCGTCCAGTGAGAACCGCCCCTGCGCGGTCCGGTTTGCCACGCGGCCTACGACGACCCCCATAGACATCGGATTTTCGCGATAGGCTTCGGCGGTGTCATAGCCCAGCACGACGCGTCGGCCTCCGACCTGCCAATCCTGCACGGCGCAACCGATGGACAATACGGTGATGCGGCTGTCGCCGTCGTGCAGCACATGGCTGGAAATCTGGTCTGTCATCACGCCCCCCTGTTTTCGCCCAGCCATATCAGAGGGTGGGCAGAGGGCATAGCGCCGGCGCTTAATCCTCGTCCGGGACATCCGTGTGCAGGTGCCGTCCACCGCGCTTCTTGGCCAAGGCGATCTGTTTTTGCCTCTCGCGAAACCGCGTTTTGTCCTCGGCCGAGGTTTCATCCACGCACAGGTGACAAGACACGCCCTTTTCATACTCGGGGCGCGCGCGGTCTGCGGGAAGGATCGGACGGCGACAAGCGTGGCACAGATCATGAGGCCCCTCGCGCAGCCCATGTTCCACAGAGACCCGTCCGTCGAAGACAAAACACGATCCCTGCCAACTGCTGTCGTCCTCTGGCACCTCTTCAAGATACTTCAGGATGCCACCCTTGAGGTGATAGACATCCTCATGCCCCTGACTGAGCAGGTAGTTGGTGGATTTTTCGCAGCGGATGCCGCCCGTGCAAAACATGGCGATACGTTTGTTGTGAAATCGCTCTTTGTTCGCCTCCCACCACGCGGGAAAATCGCGGAACGCGTCGGTTTTCGGATCCACTGCGCCCTCAAAGGTGCCGATGGCGACCTCATAGTCATTGCGTGTGTCGATCACCGCCACGTCGGGGCTGCGGATCAGCTCGTTCCAGTCGGCGGGATCGACGTAGTGACCCACGCGCGCGCGCGGATCGACGTCGGGTTGACCCATGGTGACGATTTCTTTTTTCAACCGCACTTTCATACGGGCAAAGGGCCGCTCGGATGCGGTTGACAGCTTCCACTCCAAATCAGAGCAGCCCGGCAGGGCGCGAATATGCGACAAAACAGCGTCGATCCCGGATGCAGGCCCGGCAATGGTGCCGTTGATCCCCTCCTGCGCGAGCAGAAGGGTGCCAGTGATCTTTTGCGCCTGACACAAATCCTGCAGCGGCCCCTGCAAGGCGGCCGGATCTTCAAAGCGGGTAAAGTGGTATAGGGCGCAAACGGTACACATAGACCTGTCGATACGAAGCGAAGGGGCAGCAGTCCAGCGGCTATTCTGCCGCAATGGCAAGACCGTGAACCACGGCGGTGAAGACTTCGCTGTAGACGGGTTGTGCGTGTGGCAGGGCGCGGGTCATCGCGTCACGGACCGCACCCAGCAAACTGGACCCGCCGACATAAACGACCTGATCGACACTATCGGGGGCGCAGCCAGCCGTGCGCAGCGTGTCCATCGCGCAGATGGCAATCTCTTGGCCATAGCCTTCGAGGGCGGCGTCCAACGCATCTGCCGCGAGCGTCACGGTCAGCCCGCGTTCTACTACGCCCAGGGCGATGTCCCCTGCGTCGACGCCATTGGCCGCAATCTTTCCGGCCTCAACCGCATAGGCAATGTCGTGACCAAGATGGGATTCCAGCACATCGGCTAGCCGTTCGAACAGCTGCGGTTGCGGCGCAAGGCGGATCCAGCGCTGGACCTCTCGCAGGATGGTGGCGTCATAGACAAAGGGGATCTTTTCCCAACTGGCCAGATCGTGGAAAAGCGCGCGCGGGGCGGCGTGGGTCTTGGCCCCGATTTCGGCCCCGATTTGCGCGCCGTAGCCAAGCAGCGGCATGGCATGGGCAAGGCTCAGTGCCTTGTCAAAGTCCGTGCCGCCAAGGCGGATGCCGCCGCTGGCGATCACATGGGTCTGTCCGTCTTTGCGATCACAGAGCGTAAAGTCCGATGTACCGCCGCCAATATCGACGATCAGCATGCGCCCGGCGCCATCGACCGCCAGCGCGGCGGCTTCTGGCTCTGGGAGAAACTCTACCGAATCAAAGCCGGCAAGTCGGTACGCCTCTGTCAGATCCTCCAGAGCCTGAGCATCTCGCGTGGCGGAGGCAGAGTGGAAATGTACGGGCCGGCCAGACAGGGCCTTGTCGAATTTTAGCCCGGTGTGCGCCTCAGAGCGGGTGCGAATCTCTGTCAGAAAGCGGGCGATGACCTCTATCAGAGTTAGGCGTTCGTTCAGCAAACGGCGCGGTTCGCGGGCCAACGGCGTACCAAGGATGCTTTTGAGAGCCCGCATGAACCGCCCCTCGGCACCGTCCATCATCGCGCGTGCCGCCGCGGTGCCGTACAGAAAGCGACGTTCAGCGAAATCGACAAAGATCGCTGTGGGCAAAGTCTGTTCGCCCGGTTCCAGCGGGATCGCGTAGGGGCGACCGCCCGCCATGACAGCGGCGCCCGTGTTGGACGTGCCAAAATCCACGCCAAGCCGTGCCATGTTCGCAACTCCTGTTTGAAAGGCGGGCACGATTATCAGCCACTGCCCGGCATGGCAATTCCGAAATCGCATCCTTATGGTGCCCGCGAAAAGGATAGGGAGACACGCATGCACGCCCTGATCGTGATTGATGTTCAAAACGATTTCTGCCCTGGTGGCGCGCTGGCCGTCGACAAAGGCGATGAGATCGTCCAGTCGATCAACGCGTTGATGGCTGAGGTTGACGCTGTGGTACTGACGCAGGACTGGCACCCGGCGGGACATTCGTCCTTTGCCAGTTCGCACGTGGGCAAGACCCCCTTTGAACTGATCGAGATGCCTTATGGGCCGCAGGTGCTTTGGCCCGATCATTGCATACAGGGCTCGCCCGGGGCGAATTTTCACCCGGATCTGGAGGTCGACAGGGCCGATATGATTCTCCGGAAGGGCTTTCGTACCGCTATCGACAGCTATTCGGCGTTTTTCGAGAACGATCACAAAACCCCCACCGGGCTGGAGGGGTACCTGCGCACGCGTGGGATAGACCGATTGACCATGGTGGGACTGGCCACGGATTTCTGTGTGAACTTTTCGGCGGTGGATGCGGCAAAACTGGGGTTTCAGGTGACGGTTCTGCAGGATTTGTGCCGGGCAATTGATCTGGACGGTTCGCTAAAAGCGGCTTTGGACGGGATGCGGCAGGCCAGTGTCACGCTTGCGTGATACCGTGGCTTTCGGTTTATCCTGAATTATTACGCGACGGAGGGCCGACATGGTCGATATTGCAACCCGGGTTTGGAACCACAAGTGGAAGATCGACCCGATCGTCCGGTCCCTGATCGATACGGATTTCTACAAGCTTTTGATGTGTCAGTCGGTTTTTCGCAAGAAACGCGACACCAACGTCACCTTCTCGCTGATCAACCGATCCCAGAATGTACCGTTGGCCAAGTTGATCGATGAGGGTGAACTGCGCGAACAGCTGGACCACATCCGCTCACTGTCGCTTTCGCGAGGGGAGGGGACATGGCTGCGCGGCAACACGTTTTACGGCAAACGACAGATGTTCCGGCCCGATTTCATGGAGTGGTTCGAGAACCTGCGCCTGCCTCCCTATCATCTTGAACGGGTGGGCGATCAGTATGAGCTGACGTTCGAGGGAAAATGGCCCGAGGTCATGCTTTGGGAAATCCCTGCACTTGCGGTCCTGATGGAGTTGCGCGGCCGTGCTGTGCTGCATGATATGGGCCGGTTCGAATTGCAGGTGCTGTACGCGCGCGCAATGACCAAGCTATGGCAAAAGGTCGAAGACCTGCGGCAGGTGCCGGAATTGCGTATCGCGGATTTCGGAACGCGGCGGCGGCATTCGTTCCTGTGGCAGGATTGGTGCGTTCAGGCGATGCTGGAGGGGCTGGGCAGCAGCTTTGTCGGGACGTCCAACTGCCTGATTGCCAAGAACCGTGATCTGGAGGCGATTGGTACAAATGCACATGAGTTGCCGATGGTCTACGCGGCATTGGCCGAAGACGATGCGGCGCTGGCGCGGGCTCCCTATGACGTGTTGGCGGATTGGCAAGAAGAGCATGATGGCAACCTGCGGATCATTCTTCCCGACACCTACGGCACCGAAGGGTTCCTGAAACGTGCGCCGGACTGGCTGGCGGGCTGGACCGGCATCCGCATCGATTCAGGTGATCCGGCGGCGGCGGCGGAAGAGGCGATCAACTGGTGGATAAGCCGGGGCGAAGACCCGCGCAAAAAGCTGATCATCTTTTCGGACGGGTTGGATGAGAAGAAGATACTGGAACTCTATCGGCAGTTCGATGGCCGGGCGCGGGTGTCCTTTGGCTGGGGCACTTTGCTGACCAATGATTTCCGCGGGCTGACACCGGATGATCGGCTCGCGCCCTTCAGTCTTGTGTGCAAGGCGGTCAGTGCCGAGGGCAACCCGACGGTCAAACTGTCGGACAATCCCAACAAGGCGATGGGCCCGGCAGAGGAAATCGCGCGTTACAAGCGTGTTTTCGGCGTCGGGGATCAGGAGGCGATGGAGGTCGTCGTTTAAGGCCCGTGTTTCGCAACTGGAGGTGCTGTAGACCAAGACCGCAAAGCCGTCAGTTGTATCCTCTGGCGGCCCACAGCACCTCGGCCAGATCCGTGCTCCCGGTGAACAGGCGTCCGGCGGACAGCCTTGTCAGTTGCGCCAATTGATCCGGGTCGGCGTCGCCCATTGCGATAGTATGGATCGGGATGGCGCGGGTGTAAGGAGTTTGGTCCATATGGGCCAGCAACGGCGTGCGGGTCTCTGTATCAGAGGTGCCATCGATCACGGCGATGATGGCGGGCAGAAAATCGGTAAGCGTGCCGTCCTCTGCCTGCGGACGAAAGGCCTCAAACCCTTCGTACAGGGCGTAAAACACATCCAAGCCCCCATCGGCCTGCAAGGTATCGATCAGTCGGCGCGCCTGTTCGGATTCGGCGGTCTGGTCGCCTGCGATTACGATCGGGTCCAGAATGTTGTGGTTATAGGGAATGAGGATCGTCACATCGCGGGGCGAGGGTTGCAGCAGTCGTGCGGCTGCAGCGTCCGGGTCCAGCAAAGTTCCCACGGCGTCCTTGATCTCTTGTATCGGCGTGCCGTCGGCCGACCCGGACACATCCAGCAGCCAGACCGTTAGTGACGGTTTGCGCAGATCGGTCTGATAAAGCCGGAACGCCTCTGCAATGACTTCGGACGAGGGCGTCGGAACCGGCGCAAGGGAGCGAGCGAGGTCGATGCCCCAGTCGGGATTCCAAATCGTGGGGTCGGGGGTGTCAGAACCGGCAGAGACGACGCGGCGGCCCTGACCGGACAACACGTCCTGCACCTCTGGCGTAGACAGGAACGCCCGAAGCTCCAGAAATTTGGTTTCTTTGTCTCCATCCCCTTTGGAAATGTAGCCAATTGGGCTGTCGGCCATGGCAAGTCCGTCGGTCGGGTAGATCGCAAACAGCGGCTCCCTGCCCTCTGCGATCAGTTTTCGGTTGGCGTCGATCAACAAGGCCTCTGTGTTGATCATGGCTTCAAAGGCGGCACTGTTGTCGACCAGCGCCTGTGCCAGCCAGTCGTCGTCCCCGGAAGATCGATCCACCTGCGCCAGCAGATCGCGCATTTCGTCCCGCACAGCAGGATCGGCGAGAGTCTCCATGGTCAACGCTTCGGATGTGTTCGACAGCGCGTGAAGAAATCCGAAATAGGCCAGAGCCCCGGAATCCGATTGCGTTGCAGAAGCCACCGACAAGCGGAACTTGCCTTCCTTTGCGGCGGTGTGGATGTCCTGAACGGTCACATCGGTTCGACCAATCCACCCAAGTTCCTTGGCGATGGAAGTGCGCAGGCCCAGCACAACCGGCGAGCGGGACACAGAGGTCTCATGTTGCACCACCTTTTGCGGATCGCCCAACGCGATCCATAGAGAACTGGAGGGCCAAACCGCGTCAAAATCTGTGCCTGCCCCTTTGGCCAGTTCACGCGTGATAGCCGTTGAGGTGAGATAGGTGATTTCTATGTCGGTATCATTTTCCTCGGCCCAATCCTGAATAAGCGGCTCGACGGCGCGGTTTTCAGGGTCTGACGCGATACGCAGCACCATGCGGGGTTCAAGTACGCCGGAGTCCAGGATCAGAAGCCCGACGAGGATCACGATCAAGGCAACAAATACATATTCCAACGTCTTCATAATGCGTCTCCGGAAATCACCTTGATGGCATCGTATCTTGCACCGCGTGGAATGGAACCCGTTTGTGCCTTTTCTAAGCGCAGACGCAGCGCTATGCACGGGTGGCTTCAGGAGGTCAGAATGACAGCGATCAAACCACAGCCGGGTATCATGGACATCGCTCTGTATGTGGGCGGGAAATCCCATGTCGACGGCGTTACCAATGTGGTGAAGCTCAGCTCGAACGAGAATCCGTTCGGGCCAAGCCCCGCCGCACAGGAAGCCGTCAAACGGTCGGTGCATGAACTGCACCGCTATCCGTCCACCGACCACCGGGCATTGCGTGATGCCATTGGCGAAGTGCACGGGGTGGACCCCGAGCGGGTGATCTGCGGCGTCGGCTCGGATGAGATCATCACCTTTCTCTGTCAGGCATATGCCGGGCCGGGCACCGAAGTCGTGT
The DNA here is from genome assembly GCF_002237555.1 of Antarctobacter heliothermus. Taxonomy (NCBI): domain Bacteria; kingdom Pseudomonadati; phylum Pseudomonadota; class Alphaproteobacteria; order Rhodobacterales; family Roseobacteraceae; genus Antarctobacter; species Antarctobacter heliothermus. The sequence goes on from NZ_CP022540.1 coordinate 1,195,015, forward strand.
ATACTGAACACGGGTTTGCCATGTACCGCATCAGCGCACTGGCCGCCGGGGCGACCCCGGTTGAGGTGCGCGAGCGTGAACGGGTGACGGATGTGGACGCGATCCTTGCGGGCTGCACCGACAGGACGCGGCTGGTGTTCATCGCCAACCCCAACAACCCCACCGGCACGATGATCGGTCTGGCCGAGGTGGAGCGTCTGGCGGAGGGACTGCCTGAGCAGTGCCTTCTGGTGCTGGACGGCGCCTATGCAGAATATGTCGAGGGCTATGATGGCGGTGCCAAGCTGGTCGAGCATCGCGACAACGTGGTGATGACGCGGACTTTTTCCAAACTGTATGGTTTGGGCGGGCTGCGCGTCGGCTGGGGCTATGGCCCGAAAGACGTGATTGATGTGCTCAACCGGGTGCGCGGGCCGTTCAACCTGTCCGGCACCGCACTGGCAGCGGCAGAAGCGGCAGTGCGTGACACCACATTCGTCGAGAAGTGCCGGAGCGAGAACACGCGCCTGCGCGGCTGGATGGCCGAGGCACTCGCCGAACACGGCGTTCCCAGTGACACCTCGACTGCCAATTTCGTGCTGGCACGGTTTGCCGATCAGGAAGAGGCCGAAGCCTGTGATCTGTACCTCCAAAAGCAGGGGCTGATCGTGCGGCGTGTGGCGGGCTACAACCTGCCCCATTGCCTGCGCATCACGGTCGGGGACGAACCGTCGTGCCGGCAGATCGCGCACTATGTGGGGTTGTTCAAGGCGGGCGCGCGATGAGTGTGATTTATCCCCGCGTTGCGCTGATCGGGCTGGGACTGATCGCCTCGTCGATGTTCTGGGCTATGAAACGTGGCGGTCTGGCCGACCATGTCATGGGATATGCCCGGTCCGAAGACACGCGCGAGACAGCGCGGCGGATCGGCTTGGGCGATGAGGTGGTCGACACTTTGGTCGATGCTGTGCGCGATGCCGATCTGGTGGTATTGGCTACGCCGGTGGGCGTCATGGGCCGCATCGCCGAAGAGATCGCGCCGCATCTGAAACCGGGGGCCACGGTGATCGACGTCGGCAGCGTCAAGCGCACGGTGATCGAAGAGGTCGGGCCGCATATTCCCGCGGGCGTGCAATTTGTCCCCTGTCACCCCATGGCAGGGACAGAGCATTCCGGGCCTGAGGCGGGCTTTGCCTCACTCTTTGACAATAGGTGGTGCCTTGTCGTGCCAGTCGAGGACGCCGATCCCGAAGCGGTTGCGCGGGTCGAGGCCTATTGGCAGGCGATGGGTGCCAACACAGAGGTGATGGAGCCAGAGCACCACGACCTTGTTTGTGCCGTGGTCAGCCATGTGCCGCACCTGATTGCCTATACAATGGTGGGTGTGGCCGACGATTTACGGCGAGTGTCCGATCAGGAAGTGATCAAGTTCTCGGCTGCGGGTTTCCGCGATTTCACCCGGATCGCGGCCAGCGACCCCACCATGTGGCGCGACGTGTTTCTGACCAACAAGGAGGCCACGATCGAGATTCTTGGCCGCTTTACCGAAGAGTTGATGGCGCTGCAGCGGGCCATTCGAACTGGCGATGGTGAGCAGCTTCACGCCTATTTCACCCATACGCGGGCCATTCGGCGTGGCATTCTGCAAGCGGGTCAGGATACCAATGAACCCGATTTCGGTCGTGCAAAGGTAAAACGGTGAAACACCTCGCTCTTGGTCTGTGCTGTCTTGTGATGCTTGGGTCCTGCGGGGCGCGAGAGAGGGTGTCGAACGGGCTGGACAAGATCGGGAACGCCTTTGCCGGCAGCGATGGCGGTGGCCTGTGCGGCGATCCGGCGCTGCAGGGTGAAGTTGTCGGCGCCGTGCCGGGCAAGCTGTCAGCCTGCGGGATCGAGGACGCGGTGCGGCTGCAATCCGTGGGCAACGTGCGCCTGAGCCAAGGCGCACTGATGGATTGCAAGACGGCGCGCGCGCTGGAGGTTTGGGTCCGCGAAGGCGCGAAACCGGCCGTGGGTCGGCGAGGCGGCGGTGTGTCGGGACTTAAGGTGGCGGCGCATTACTCCTGCCGGACCCGCAACAACCAGCCAGGCGCGCCGATTTCGGAACATGGACGCGGCAAGGCGATCGACATTTCGGCGATCCTGCTCAAGGACGGGTCCAGCATCACGGTCGAGGATGGCTGGGACAGGCGCAAGGATGGCAAGGCGCTACGCCGGATGCACAAGGAGGCCTGTGGGGTCTTTGGCACGGTTCTTGGGCCGGAATCAGACCGTTTTCACCGCGACCATTTCCACTTTGACACCCGGCGGCACGGCAACGGCGCCTATTGTCGGTAACACGACTGGCGGCGTGACACGATTGGCTGGGTAGACCCAGTCTGTAGCCTGGCGTTTATAGTCCAGGTTGCAGGGGGCGCTGCCCCCGCTCCTGCGGAGCCCCCCGGGATATTTCAGGACAGAAGAAGCCGAAGGTGGCGTTGGGTTCTCTTTCGCGTGAGGCGGGGGTGCAGCGGCAACGCCCGAGGTGGGGCGTTGCCGGGTTGATTGTACCTGTCAGGCCGCCGGAGCGGGCGGCGTGTCCGGGTTGGCGTCTTCGTCGGTTGGGGCGGGGCCGTCTGTGGCTTCGGCTTGGGGCGTGCCACCCATTAGTCCATCAATGGTGCCATCCATCGTCATGCCCAATTCCTCTCCAAGCTTTTTCAGCGCTGGCAGTTGCACGGCCATGCCCAAAATGGAATCGAGCGCCTGATTGACCGGGGGTTTGTCGCCCGCGCCGGTGCCGCCTGCGCCGCCGCCCTGCGTGCCGTTCAGGCCCGAGAGGTGGTGAATGCGGATCGAGTCGATCTTTTCAGCCGGTTTAACTGCCTCGGCCAAGATCCGGGGCAGTGCCTCGATCCGGGCCAGGTCGATCTTCATGGCGATCAATCCGGCCGACAGGACGTTTTCAGCGTCGGCGATGGCGCGTTTACCTTCGGCCTCGGCCAGCAGGTCCATCTTTTTGGCTTCGGCGCGGATGGTGATCGCGTCGGCATCGGCCTGCGCCTCTTCGCGGCGGGCGCTGGCTCGGTCGCTGGCGGCGTCCTTTTCGGCCTGCGCCGAAAGGCGGATTGCGGTGGCAAGGCGTTCGGCCTCACGCGCAGCCTCGATCAGGGCTATCTGTTTGGTCCGTTCGGCTTCAGCGACCTGTTTGGCGGTGGTCACGGCCTCCATCGCCTTGGTGGCTTCGGCGCGGGCAAGATCGGCACTGGCGCGGGCGCGGCTTTCCTCTTCGGATTTTTGCGCGATGATGATCTGGCGGTCTTGCTCGGCTACTTCAAGCTGGCGTTCCTTGGCGATCTCGGCTTCGCGGATTTTGCGCTCACGTTCAATCTCAGCACTGCGAACGGATTCCTCTCGCGCGATGCGCGAGCGTTCGGTTTCGCGTTTGCTGTCTTCGGTGCGGGCAGCGATTTCCGATTCTTGTGCCATGCGCATTGTCTGAATGCGTTGGATCTGTTCGATGCGGGCCTGTTCCTCATCCTGCTCGATGGCGATTTTCTGGCGCGAGGCCTCCATTTCCGCCCGGCGCACGGCGACGTCTGCCTCTGCCTCGATGTTGGCGCGTTCCTTGCGGGACTTGGTGATGACCTCGGCAAGGCGGCGCATACCGACCGCGTTGAAGGCGTTGTTTTCGTCCAGCGCCTCAAACGGGGTCTGGTCCAGTGCTGTGAGTGAGACCGACTCCAGCGAAAGACCGTTCTTGGTCAGATCCTCTGATACCGTATTCTGCACTTCTTGGACAAAATCGGCGCGGTTTTCGTGCAACTGGTCCATCGACATCTTGGCGGCGACAGAGCGCAGGCTGTCGATGAGCTTGCCCTCGATCATCTCACGCAACTGGTCGATATAGAAGGTGCGGTCGCCCAGTGTCTGGGCGGCGCGGGCGATGCCCTCTTCGGTGGGCATGACGGAGACGTAGAATTCAACGCCGACATCGACACGCATCCGGTCCTGGGTGATCAGAGCGGCCTCACCGTTGCGCTGCACCTCCAGACGCAGCGTCTTCATGTTGACGGGGCTGACCTCATGAAACAGCGGAATGACGATGACACCGCCGTCCATGATCACCTTTTTGCCGCCGGCACCGGTCCGGACAATGCTGACCTCACGGGTGGCGCGGCGATAGAGGCGGGCAAGTACAAGCATAATGAGGACGACGAAGGCCAGAACGGCCACGACGATAATGAGAATGGGGGTAATGTTATCCATGTGAGTCCCTCAAGGTTCGAAAAATCAGGTGAGTGCGACCAGCAGGTAGCCGGATTCATAACGGTGGCGCAGGACCATGACCTCTGTCCCTTGTGGGATGGTCACGTCGTCGCGCAGAGGTTCGGCGCGGAGATAGTGCGAGTTGCCGAAACGGTCGGTGACGCGGACCTCTGCGGGGCGGCCCCGTGCGGCGGTGCCTTGGGTCACGACGCCCGCGCGGCGGCCCAGATGGCGTTCGGACAGCGCCTCAGTTTCCATTTTGGGCAACAGACGCGCGAAGAGCGCGCCGAATTGCCGGGCAAACCAGATTGCGGCGGCAGCGGCGGGCACGGCGGTCAGCCAAGCGGGCAGAGGGCCGCCAAAGATGTTGCTGGCGACGACCTGAATCACGAGGCCGGACAGGCCAAACGCCAGCAGGATTGCGGCCAGCCAGATGAGCGCGGGCATCTTGCCAAAGCCAAGCCATGCGGCGGCGCTGGCCAGACCGTCGGGTGCGCCGTCGGGCATGTCGCCGTCCATGTCCGGACCGTCGACGTCAGGGCCGTCCAGATCCGGACTGGCCAGTTCAAGATCGCCGATATCTATATCCGTGCCGTCCAGCCCCAGGTCGATGTCCAGATCGCCGAGGTCCGGCATGTCGACGTCCAAGTCGGGTCCGTCAACATCAAGACCGTCCGCGCCCGCGCCCAGCAGCGTGCCGCCCAAGATGCCAAAGGCAACCTCAAGCGTCAGCAGCCCGAACAGCAGTGCCAAGGCGAGGGTGAACGGGAACATTCCGTCTGACAGAAGCAGTTCGAACATGCCTTCTCCGAAATTAGTGTATACAAAGGTATACATAGTATCTGGGGATCTCACGATCCTGTTACAAGACTATGATGGCAAAATCGACCGACCCTGCAACAGGATCATGACAGGCATGCCGTTGCTTGAGTCAAAGGGAAAGTCCGGAATGCCCGACTTCGTGGCGCGGTGCGGGGCTGTTGCGGGTCAGAAGCCGGGTGTGCCACGTTCCTCTGGGTGTGCCGCTAGGTGCCGCGTCTTGATCTGATCCGAGGTTTCGCGGCTGCCGTCATGGCTCCACCCTGGTGGGGCGACGCAGTACATCAGCCGATCCCGCATCCTTAGACCCGGCTGTGTCGCGTCGTGCCAGATGCCGACCCATTCGTGAAAGGCGACGCGGATCGGGTTGAAGGTGCCAAGGTTGTGCACAAGCCCGTAATCGGGTTTCTCCTCATCCAGTTCGGGGACAAATGTCCCGAACATCTTATCCCAGACGATAAAGACACCGGCGTAGTTGGCATCCAGATAACGGGGGTTGCGGCCATGGTGGACGCGGTGGTGGCTGGGCGTGTTCATCACTGCCTCGACCCAATTCGGCATCCGGCCAATCGTTTCGGTATGAATCCAGAATTGATAGATCAGGTTCAGCCCGCCGCAGAACAGCACCAGCGCCGGATGAAAGCCCAACAGGATCAGCGGCGCGCGCACCACCATCATAAAGGTAAAGGTATAGGTCCACGTCTGTCTCAGGGCCGTGGTCAGGTTGTAGTGCTGCGAGGAATGATGATTGACGTGACTGGCCCAGATCCAGCGGATGCGGTGGCCAAAGCGATGGACCCAGTAATAGCGCAGGTCATCCAGCACAAAGCACAGCAGGACCACCCACAACGCTGTGCCCAAATCCAGCGGTGTTAAGCCCCACAGGAACATGAAAAAGCCCCAAGCGATAAAGCCGAGCGCAATCCCTGCGGTCACGTTGCCTGCGCCCATGATCAATGAGGTGACGGCATCGCGCGTTTCATACCGGCCCCCTTTGCCGGTGACACGAATCCACAGAAGTTCAGCCAGTATCGCAGCGATGAAGAAGGGGACGGCAAGCTGCACGACATCGGGAAAAGTGATCTGGTCGCTCAAGTCGTGCCGATCCTTTCTGCCCAGAGGGCGATTTCGTCCGGATCAAGGTGCAGACGGACGGTCGGCGCCACGTAGTCCGGCAGATACAGGGTCAGGCCTCCGTCGCGGCGGGTCACACGGCCATCCGCCACCCAGCGCGCCGTGCTGTCCGCGCCCATGGGCCAGACGACGCCGGTGCCGGTTGGCGTGGCAATCAACGCCGCACGGCCCGAGCGGCACAAGGTGACGCCGGTGATGTCGGTCAACGGAAATTCTCGGGTCCATGCGGCGCGCGCCTCTGCCTCCGTTGTGAAACGGCGGGGCTGTGACAGGCCGGTGGTGTGAATCAGCAGCGCGACGCCTGCGATGCCAACAACCACCAGCGCTAAAAGTACGGTCAGCGGCATGTCTCCTCCTGACGGATCATCTTGCCGAGTCAGCGCGAGCTGTCAAAAGCAACGGCACGTCAGTCTGCGTTTCCATGGCCGGGGCAGGGAACGCTCCGCAGTGTGTCCGAAAGGGGCCCTGATTCGGGTGAAGCTGCTGCGGCACACGATGAAATGCGGCACAAAAGCCGCGAGTTTCGGAAACAGCGCTGATTTGCCTGCAGCATTGTCGCCTCAAATAGGGGGTTTTGTCCGAACTTGGGCGAAAACCATTGAGCTCCGCCCCGCTTTTGCCCAAGTTCATTCTTGTCGGTGGGGGCCGATGAACTGGAGCTAAGCAAACGTGATCGCAACCTTGTCTGTCTTTTGCCTGTTGGCCTTGGTGGCCTGCGCGTCGCAGTTTCTACTGCGCCAAGAGATGGCGGTTCAGCGCGTCGCGGTGAAACAACCTGCCCGGTTCGGCCAGAGGCGATAACCGCCCGGCCAATCAGAAATACTCTCTCTCTCTCTCCAAAAAGACCCCGTCCGGACATCCGGGCGGGGTTTTCTCTATCCCCGCTTCGGGGACTTCGGTGGGCGATTATCCTTCGCCATCACCGCTCATCAGGGCATCCAGAACGGCGCGCGTGTCGTCCGACGACCAATCCGCATCGCCGGTCAACCGTCCGACCTCTTGCCCCTCGGGGTTCAGGATCAACGTCACGGGCAGGCCCAAGACGCCCATCTGCCGCGCCAGCATCGACTTGGGATCGCGGTGCAGCGGCAGGTTGTCGACGCCGATCTCGTCAAAAAAGGCCTTCATCTTGGGCGGCGGGTTACGGGAGGTGGCGATGGTCAGCACCTCGAACGTGTCGCTGCCATACTCCTCTTGCAAGGCGGCTAGCATCGGCATTTCCTTGCGGCACGGCGCGCACCATGTCGCCCAAAAGTTCAGAACCACCCATTTGCCCTGCCATTCGGACAGGTTTAGCGGCGCGCCCTCAAAAGTCATGAAATCTGCGGTGCCGACGGCCTTTGGTTCGGCATGAAAAACCATTTTGCGCATGTCGCCAGTGGCCGCGGCCTTGGCGGCCTCGACGTCGGCAGCAACCGGATTTGCAAGCATCAATGCAGCAGTATAGATAGCCGCAAGCGTGAGACGTTTCATATGACCTCCGAAGGACACCCAATGTCTGACAAGACCTCGAACCAGATGTGGGGCGGCCGCTTTGCCGCCGGGCCCGATGCCATCATGGAGGCAATTAATGCCTCGATCGGCTTCGACAAGCGGATGGCACCCCAAGATATTGCCGGGTCTCGTGCCCATGCCGCCATGTTGGCGGCCACAGGCATCATCACTGATAGCGATGCCGAGGCGATCAGGGAAGGATTGCTCACGGTCTTGTCAGAGATCGATAGCGGCGACTTCGAGTTTTCGACCGCGCTGGAAGACATCCACATGAATGTGGAGGCGCGGCTGAAGGAAGTGATCGGCGAACCGGCAGGGCGCTTGCACACCGGGCGGTCGCGGAATGATCAGGTGGCGACGGATTTTCGCCTTTGGGTGAGGGACCAACTGGACGCGGCTGAGGGTGGTCTGGTTGCCTTGATGCAAGCGCTGCTGGGGCAGGCAGAGGCAGGGGCCGATTGGGTCATGCCGGGCTTTACCCATTTGCAAACCGCGCAGCCGGTGACATGGGGCCACCACATGATGGCCTATGTCGAGATGTTCGGGCGCGATCTGTCCCGTGTCCGCGACGCCCGCAAACGGATGAACGAATCGCCCCTTGGTGCCGCCGCACTGGCGGGCACCGGTTTTCCCATCGACCGCCATATGACCGCCGAGGCGCTGGGCTTTGACCAACCCATGGGCAACTCACTCGACGCCGTCAGCGCCCGCGACTTTGCGCTGGAATTCCTGTCGGTCGCCTCGATCAGTGCCATGCACCTCAGCCGCTTTGCCGAAGAACTGGTGATCTGGTCCTCGGCCCAGTTCCGCTTTGTCACCCTGTCGGATCGCTTTTCGACCGGATCGTCGATCATGCCGCAGAAAAAGAACCCGGATGCCGCAGAACTGATCCGCGCCAAGATCGGGCGCATCTTTGGCGCGAATGTCGCGCTGATGATGGTGATGAAGGGACTGCCGCTGGCCTATTCCAAGGACATGCAAGAAGACAAGGAGCAGGTCTTCGACGCCGCCGACAACTGGATGCTGGCCCTTGCCGCGATGGAGGGCATGGTGCGGGATATGTCCGCCAACGTGCCCAACCTAGAAGGTGCCGCCTCTGCCGGGTTTTCCACCGCGACGGACCTTGCCGACTGGCTGGTGCGCGAAACCGGCCTGCCGTTCCGCGATGCGCACCACGTCACCGGCACACTGGTGGCCAAGGCCGAGGGTAAGGGCTGCGACTTGCCCGACCTGTCGCTGGAAGAGATGCAAGAAGTGCATGGGAATATCGACGCCTCGGTCTATGATGTCTTGGGCGTGCACAACTCTGTCCGCTCGCGGATGAGCTATGGCGGCACCGCGCCGCAGCGTGTGCGCGAACAGATCGCAGCCTGGAAAGGTCGTTTGCCATGAGAATTCTGGCACTGCTCGGACTGCTTGCACTGGCCGCTTGCGGCGCGGATGGCGAACCCGAAACGCCCGAAGGGCCGTCAGGTCCGGGCGTCAGCCTCACCGTGACCGGCAAGGCCGAGGTCGGAATCAAGGGCTGATGCTACGCTGGCTCTGGCTGGCGCTGGCGCTTTGGGGGGCGGTCCACCCAATGTACTATTTCCTGACTTTCCTTTCGGGGAATGGCTGGGATTTAGTCGCGCTAATCGACGCCTGGTACGTCAACGACAGCACGCGCGGCTTGACATGGGATCTGACCATCGCGGCTCTGGTCTTGACCGTGTGGATCGTCGCCGAGGTAACTGTGCGCCGCAACTGGAGCGCCCTGCTCGCGATCCCGGCCACCTTTTGCATCGGGCTCAGTTGCGGATTGCCGCTGTATCTATGGTTCCGATCACGGCGCATCTGAACAATGGCGCGGTAAACCCCGTCGCACATCAGCGCACCACTTTGCGCTTCTTCTTGGCTTAAATACTCCGGGGGTGAAGTGGCCGCAGGCCAAGAGGGGGCTGGCCCCCTTGCCCGCTCTCGGCTAAAGCGCGGACATGGATCATTTCATCTATCAAGACGGGCAACTCTTTGCCGAAGATGTCCCGGTGGCCGAAATCGCGGCCGCTGTCGGCACGCCCTTTTACGTCTATTCCACGGCGACACTTGTCCGGCATTTCCGTCTGTTCGATGAGGCGCTCGCCTGGGGGCCGCACCTTGTCTGCTACGCGATGAAGGCGGCCTCAAATCAGGCGATCTTGAAAACCCTTGCCGCTGAGGGCGCAGGCATGGACGTGGTGTCTGGCGGTGAATACGCCCGCGCCAAGGCAGCAGGCGTTCCCGGCGACCGCATCGTCTTTTCCGGCGTCGGCAAGACGCGGGACGAAATCCGCACGGTTCTGGAAGGCGGCATTCGCCAATTCAACGTCGAGAGTGAGCCAGAGATGCGTGCCATCTCTGAGGTTGCCACTGCCATGGGCGTCACCGCACCGATTACCGTGCGGGTGAACCCGGACGTGGACGCCAAGACCCACGCCAAGATCGCCACGGGCAAGTCCGAGAACAAGTTCGGCATCCCGATCGCCCGAGCGCGTGAGGTCTATGCCGAGGCTGCGGCCCTGCCGGGGCTGAAGGTCATCGGCATTGATGTGCACATCGGATCGCAGCTGACTCAGTTGGAACCGTTTGAGCAGGCCTACAAAAAGGTCGCCGACCTGACAGAGGCGCTGCGCGCGGACGGGCACGACATCTCTCGGCTGGATCTGGGGGGCGGTTTGGGCATTCCCTATGCCCGCTCAAATGAGGCCCCACCGCTGCCCATGGACTACGGCGCGTTGATCCAGCGCACCGTTGGCCATCTGGGCTGCGAGATCGAGATTGAGCCGGGCCGCCTGATTGTCGGCAATGCGGGGCTGCTGGTCAGCGACGTCATCTACGTCAAACATGGCGAGGGGCGCGACTTTCTGATTCTCGACGCGGCGATGAATGACCTCATCCGTCCGGCAATGTATGAGGCGCATCACGAAATTGTGCCCGTTATTGAGGCACCCGCCGGGGCGGAACTGACGCCTTACGATATCGTCGGACCGGTCTGTGAAAGCGGCGACACCTTTGCCAAAGGACGTCTTATGCCGCCCTTGCAGGCAGGCGAACTGGTCGCTTTCCGCTCTGCCGGGGCCTATGGTGCCGTAATGGCCAGCGAGTACAACACCCGCCCGTTGATCCCCGAGGTGCTGGTCAATGGCGATCAATTCGCGGTTATCCGCGCACGCCCGACCTTTGACGAGATCATAAATCGCGATACCATCCCCGAATGGCTGTGAGGCATCCTCCTCGCCGTCAATGATTGCGAGGAGCGATATGGCCCCCACCCGCGACCCCTCAACCGACATCTTCCGCACCCTGCGCTGGCCGCTGGCGCTGACCCGGCTCGGCATGGTCGCCGAACGGTTGGCGCGCGCCTTCTGGCCGTTGTGGTCCATCGTGATCTTCGCGCTGGCGCTGCTGATGCTGGGCGTTCAGGATGAGGTCGCTGTGGAATGGGTCTGGGCGGCCGGGGCCGTTCTGGGCGCGGGGGCGCTGTGGGCGGTTTGGTACGGGGCGCGGAGGTTCCGCTGGCCCTCCCGTGCGGCGGCAGTTCTGCGGCTTGACGCGACGCTGCGGGGCAACCCAATACAGGCATCGCTGGACACGCAGGCGATTGGCGGCGGCGACGCTGCCTCTACCGCTGTCTGGCGCGCACACCAGACGCGAATGCGCGCCCGCCTAGCAGAGGCGCGCGCGGTTGAGCCCGACCTTCGCGTTTCACGGAACGATCCGCTGGCTCTGCGCTATGTTGCACTCCTGACCTTATCTGTAGCGATCCTGTTCGGCTCGCTGGTGCGGGTGCAATCGGTGACTGGCATGGGGGCAGGTGGCCCGGATCTGGCGCAGGGCCCGGCGTGGGAGGGTTGGATGCAGCCGCCCGCCTATACGCGCCTGCCGTCGGTTTACCTGAATGACATCACCGCTGCGTCGATTGAGGCACCAGAAGGGGCCGAGATCACCCTGCGCATGTACGGCGAGGTGGGCGCGCTCAGTATCCGTGAAAACGTATCTGGTCGCGATCTGACGCCCGAGGCGGCGCAGGAAACGGCGCAGGATTTTGCCGTGCTGAAATCCGGTGAACTGGCCGTGGATGGGCCGGGCGGACGCCTCTGGCAGATTGCGATGATCCCCGACGCTGCGCCAAGCGTGGCCCGCGACGGCGAGATCGAGGTCAGCTATGAGGGCGAGGCTCAGATCCCTTACACTGCGACGGACGATCATGGGGTTGTCACCGGGACGGCACGGTTCGTGTTGGATCTGGAGGCGGTCGACCGCCGCTATGGCCGCAGCATCGCGCCGGAACAGCGCAAGATGATCGAGGTGCCACTGGCAATGCCGGTGTCGGGCAACCGCGCCGATTTCAGCAACGCTCTGGTCGGGAATTTTTCGCTGCACCCTTGGGCCAACCTGCCCGTCAAGCTGACGCTGGAAGTAGAGGACGGGCGGGGACAGAAGGGCCTGTCAGAGCCCGAGGCGTTGACCCTGCCGGGGCGGCGTTTTTTCGATCCGGTTGCGGCGGCGCTGATCGAGCAGCGCCAATCACTGCTGTGGAATCGTGAAAATGCCGAGATGATCGTTCAGATCTTCAAGGCGATCCTGAACGAACCAGAGGATTTGTTCCGCAAGGATGTCGAGCAGTTGCGGCTGCGTACGCTGACCACGCGGCTAGAGCTTTTGGCGAAATACGGTGCTCTCACCGACGAAAAGCAGGATGCACTGGCGCAGGCGATGTGGGATCTGGCGCTGTCGATGGAAGAGGGCGACCTGCAAGACGCGCTGGAACGGCTGCAACGGGCGCGCGAGCGGCTGGAAGAGGCGATGAAGAACGGCGCCTCGGATCAAGAAATTGCCGAGTTGATGCAAGAACTGCGTGAAGCAACGGATGACTACATGCGTCAGTTGAGCCGCCAGCAAGCGCAAGACAACCCCGAGGGTCAGCAGATGGACCCGCAGAACATGATCCAGATGTCACAGGATGACATCCAGCGGATGATGGACAAGATTCAGGAACTGATGGAACAAGGCCGCATGGCCGAGGCGCAAGAAGCCATGCGCCAGTTGCAAGAGATGCTGGATAATATGCAGATGACCCAGGGCCCCGGTGGCGGTGGCCAGTCGCCGGGTGAACAGGCGATGGAAGGTCTGGCCGACACGCTGCGCGAGCAGCAGGAACTGTCGGACGAGTCGTTCCGTGATCTCAACGACGGCCAGCGCGGTCAGGGGGACAGACAGCCGGGACAGGGCCAGCCGGGACCGCAGGATCGTCAACCCGGGCAAGGTCAGGGTGGCCGTGATCCTGGTCAAGGTGAAGGCGGCGATCTGGCGGGCGACCTTGCGGAACGGCAACGCGCCTTGCGTGATGAATTAAACCGTCAGCGTCAGGCGCTGCCCGGACAAGGCACAGAGGCCGGTGAACGCGCCGCCGAGGCGTTGGAGCGGGCAGATGGGGCCATGGACGGGGCCGAACGCGCCCTGCGCGACGGCGATCTGGCCGAGGCAATCGACCGGCAATCAAGCGCGATGGAGGCGCTGCGTGAAGGGATGCGCAATCTGGGCGAGGCACTGGCCGAACAGCAGCAACAGCGCACCGGCGAGCAAGGCTTTGCACAAGGCGGCGACCCGGCGCAGCAGCGCGATCCTCTGGGACGCAATTCTGGTAATACCGGCCGGGTTGGCACCGATGAGGGCTTGTTGCAGGGGCAGGACGTCTATCGCCGCGCCGAGGAACTGCTGGGTGAGTTGCGCAAGCGGTCAGGCGAGTTGGACCGGCCTGAAGAAGAGCGTAACTATCTGGATCGCCTGCTAGAGCGGTTCTGATCCAATAGGGCGCTGACGCGCACAGGAAATCTTGGGTCCGGCCTTTGGCCGGTCCCTCGGGGTGCCACCGGCGGGACTGTTTTTACAAATGAAAAACTAGGGGCGCTTTAGTCGGGGTCGATTTTGCCGCGCGTCGCCTTGACGGCGCCGCGTTGTTTTTTGGCATCGAGACGGCGGCGTTTCGACCCCAATGTGGGCTTGGTCGGAATCCGGCGTTTGGGTTTTTCGGTGGCTTTTTGCACCAGTTCCGCAAGGCGTTGGCGGGCGATCTCGCGGTTGCGGGCCTGACTGCGGGTGTCTTCGACCTGAATGACCAGCGCGCCCTCTTTGGTCCAGCGCCGTCCGGCCAGTTTGCGCAGGCGGGTCTTGACGGCGGCGGGCAGGTTCGGCGACCGCTCGGCCTCAAACCGCAATTCGACTGCCGTGGACACCTTGTTCACGTTCTGGCCGCCGGGGCCCGAGGAACGGACGAACTGTTCGGTCAGTTCCCAGTCCTCGATGGTGATATGATCGGTGACGTGCAGCATGGAGACAACGTAGGGCAAAAGAAAAAGGGCCGCCAGATCAGCGGCCCTTCGAGAATACGGAGGCGGGACCGGTTAGGCACTGCCAATTCGGGGGATTCTGACCCCAGGGGCTGCCCTAGAGCGCATCCTCCCGAACTGTTCCGACACCTCTCTCCAATGCTTCTCTCGACACTGGATCACCTCCTTTCAGCTGTTGAAAACGCAAGATGATGGTGCCACGGGTATCGCGAACCACAAAGTCTTTTTTGCGTATCAAGCTGATTTCTGCTCTGGGCGTGCCTTTGAAACGATCATCCGGAAGGGAATGAGGGCGACAAGGGCGAGGCTGAGTTTCACCATCCAGTCCGCCACGGCCAGCGACATCCATAGCGGCGCGACGGGGCCGACGTTGAGGAAGGGCAGCACCTCGTTGGCCCAGCTGACGTCATTTGCGGGCTCAATCCATGTCAGGCCGGACGAAAAGGCGATGGTAAAAAACAGCGCCGTGTCCAGTGTCGAGCCAACCAGCGTCGAGGCCAGCGGTGCGCGCCACCAAGTGCCTTGCCGAAGCCTGTCGAAGATCGCAACGTCTATCAGTTGTGCGGTCAGGAACGCCAGACCAGAACCGATGGCGATCCGAAGCGTGACCGCCGGATAGGTAAAGCCGTCGCCTTGCAACATGATCTGCGTGCCGATCAGCGAGCAGAACACGCCGACGATAAAGCCGGCAAACACCACCTGTCGCGCCGGGCCGGGGCCGTAGATGCGGTTCATCAGGTCGGTGACAAGGAAGGCCAGTGGATAGGTGAACGCCCCCCATGTCAGCCATTGGCCAAACAGGAACTGGACGAGGATGTTGGACGCCAGAACGATGGCGGCCATGGCTAGAATGCCGGGAAGATGTGCGCGTGTCATGATGTGACCCGTTTTTGACAAGGTTGCGGGGACTTGATCCGGCTTTTCCGGATTGGGCGCGTTTAAAGGGCGTGCAGTGCCACGTCAAGGTATCGGGGCGTTACTCTGTCACACGATATTCGACAAACTCGCTGCGTTGGAAGCCTTGGAAGTTGTCGTCAGAGATCATGGTCAAACGGATGGCTCCTGCTTCGTCGCGCCAGACAGAGAGACCTTCAAGGTTGCCGTGTTTGTGGGCTGATGTTTCCAGCAGGGTTTCCTCGGAGAGGATGCGATCCTCTCCGAAGGAAAATCGGCGCACGCGAGATCGGAACGCCAGGCCGGTGAATTCCCGTTCCAGCAGGTAGAACAGTCCGTCAGGGCCGAAATCCGCACCCACGGGCAGAAACCCGCCGTGGCGCGGTATCGAAAAGACCTGTTGCCAGCGTCCCAGGTCATAGCGCCAGACCGGAAAGGGATGGATCAGTTGACCAGACCGTTCGGGTAGGGTGTACAGGCGCCCCTGATCGTCGATGGCCAATGCCTCGAGCCCGCCGTTGCCTGCAAAACCCAAAAAGGCGCGCGGGCTGTCAAGCGGCTTTGGTCGGTTTGGCCCGGTGTAGGCCCAGACCCGGTGATCCCCTTCGAAAGAGATGAACATCTGTCCGTCCGGGCCTATGGCCAACCCTTCGGAATCGGCTTGAGGCCCGGTGAGGGGCGTGCCGGAGCGGTTCTGGAGGGGGCGCGGTGCGTCTTGCTCGATGCGCGTCAGACGGGGGCCTGTGCGGATCAACTGCCCCTCGACCAGACTGGCCCGGTCGGACAGGGCGATAAATCGGCGGCCGTCTGCGCTCAACTCCAGTCCCGAAAAACCACCAAGGTCGTGCGCCTGCGCTGGCCAGTCGAGCCGGCTGAGGAATTCTACCTTGTCGCCCGATTGCGCGACGCATCCCGCCAGAAACAACAACGAGACGCACGCGCCAAGGGCGGCGCGTTGGGTGCGGAGCAAGGGAGATGTCACGCGAAGATCAGTTCGCGGACAGAACGTCGGCACATTGGCGCGGCAGATCTCCCAGCGTCAATTCCCGCTTTGGCGGCGACGGTTTGGCGTTGGGGTCGGGCGGAGGCGGATTCAGGATGCGGTCCACCCAGCCCTCGGCTTCTTTGCATCCGTCGCCGGGTGGCGGTGCGGCCTGATCGACGCAGCCGCTTGCCCCTTTGGGACAGCTGAGGCGAACATGGAAATGATAGTGGTGCCCCCACCATGGCCTAACCTTGCGCAGCCAGGATTTGTCACCCTTTTCATCGTTGCACATCTGCACCTTGGCACCGGGAAAGATAAAGATCCGTGCCACGCGTGGGTCGCTGGCGGCGGCCTTGAGGATTTCGTGGTGCTGTTTGGTCCATTTGTCGTTGGTATAGGCTCCCGAGGCGCGGCGCATCGAGATCGAAGAGATGTTCTCACGCGCCTTGACCGACAGGTTCAGGTTGTCGGCGGGCAGCATCCAGATGTCGGCGTCCAGTCCGATCTGATGACTGGCGTGTCCGGTCAGCATCGGGCCGCCGCGCGGCTGGCTGAAATCGCCCAGATACAGCCCGTTCCAGCCGGGTTGCGCTGCAGCCTTGCGGCTGAGGTCCTGCACATAGTCGATCAGTTCCGGGTGGCCCCAGTTGCGGTTGCGCGACAGGCGCATGGCCTGCCATGTCGGGCCGGTCTCAGGCAGTTGCACACCGCCGGCAAGGCATCCCTTGGCGTATCCGCCAAGCGGGGCTGCGGACTGGTCTGATCCTTGCGCCTTGGCGCCAAACAACTGTTTGGCCTGTTTGGACGACAGCACCGGGTCCAGTGGGCGGGCCGGGGTCCGGTCGCCGGAAATGTCGCGTCCCCCGCCGCCACAGGCGGCCAGCGCAAGGACAAGGGAAATGGTAGTCACAAAACGGATCATTCGGCTCTATCTCCCTCGGGATTTACCCAGACTAGCAGAACGAGGCCCAACAGGAAAAGCCCGATCACGGGAAGAAAGCCCAACTGGTTGGATTGGGTGGCGTAGGTAAAGACAGTGATCATGGCCGGGGCGAGAAAGGCGGTTGCCTTGCCTGCCAGCGCAAATAGTCCGAACCCCTCCGCCGGTCGCAGCGGATCGCAGTGGCGCACCATCATCGATCGCGATGCGGAGTAAAGTGCGCCGCCCGCGCCGCCGATGGCCGCGCCGCAGATATAGAAAATCACGTCCGGTAGGGGCGATCCTTCGGCTAGCGGAAAACCGAATAGGCTTTCCCGTGACATGCCTACAATGAATGAGCCGACGATCAGCAGGATCCAGATGCAAATGCGGATTACCGGTTTCGGGCCGTACTTTTGATCCGCCAAGCCGCCCGCCCATGACAGCACGGCTGCAGCAATCGCCGCGACGATGCCAAACACACCGATCTGGATCACTTGCCAGTCCAGCACCAACGTGGCGTAAATGCCACCATAGGCATACAGCGCGGTCAGCGCATCGCGATAGAACAGCGAAGACAGCAAGAAGTTGCGGCAGGATTTGCGATGCCAGACGCGCACGATAGAGGTTCGTAGGTCGGCCAGAACGTGGCGCACGCTGTCCGGCTTTTTACGCTCTAGCGGATCGTCGCGGTTCCACATGAAAAACGGGATCAGAAAGAGAGCGAACCACAACCCGATGAACGGCCCGACAAAGCGTGTGCCCTCGCGTGCGTCCGGATCAAGGCCAAAGGCCGGGGACAGGCCGATCAGCGTCTTGCCGGTTTCATTCTCGGCAAAGAACAGCAACATCAGGAACAACGACAGCACACCGCCCCAATAGCCAAAGGCGGTGGCCGTGCCGGAGATGCGGCCAACCTCTGTTGGGGTGCCAAGGCTGGGCAGGATCGCGTTGTTGAGATTGAAGGCGGATTCGCTGGCCACAAAGCCCAGCCAGAACAGTGCCAGAACAAAGTACAGCCCGGTACCGTCTGGCTTTAGCATCCATAGTGAAAAGGCCGCTGCAATCGCGATTCCGGTGAACAGCCAGAACCATGGTCGCTTGCGCCCTGTTGCATCGGCCCAAGCCCCCAGCAGCGGTGCGGAAAAGGCGATGGCCAGCCCGGCGATTGTCTGGGCAGACGACCACAGGCTTTGCGCGCCGGCCTTTGCGGCGTCACTTCCGGCACCCTGTGCCAAAAAGTAATCGGCGGCGACGGCAGCGAAATAGGGGCCAAAGATGAAGGTCAGTCCAAGGGTGGCGTAGGGCTGTTGCGCCCAATCGAAGAACATCCATCCCCAGATGCGTTGTCTTCTTGTTGGTAGTGCCATGGCTGCCCCCTGCCCGTTGCGGCGATAGAACCTGTCGCGGCATGGCGTGGCAAGGGGGCTAGCGCAAGGGAAACCTTTGCACTGGCCTATAGAGTGCGCTTAGGCGGCGTCTTCTGCTTGTGGAGCGTGCACCAGATCGGGCGGGTTCTGCGTGTCAGGCGGCCAAGAGCGCGCGTCTTCTGTCTCGATCCATTTGAGCACAAATTCCGGCAGAGGGGGGCTTTCGACAGGCATACCAAGAGCCGCAGCCGACCGTGTCGTTGGCACGATGCCGTTGGAGTCGGTCAGGGCGGTCCTATAGACAGCTTGGCTGGCACAATCACCGTCGGTCTTCCACATTGATTGGTCGATATAGATGAACCGCTTGTCCCAGCCCAGTATACGAGAGTGGATCTGCACCTTGGCGAACATGCGCACGCGGCGGCGATACCGCACAACAGACCCCGCGACTGTCAGGCCCCAACGTTCGCGTTTGAGGGTGTCTATCAATCCGATGCGGTAGGCCAGAGGGATGCGGCCCAGATCATAGATCGTCAACGTCCGCCCGTTGTTCAGCTCCATCCACATGTCGAGATCCCAGGGCATGCACAGATGGGTGGTGACCTGAGTGTCAAACAGACCGATGCGCGGGGCGCGGCGGGCAAGATAGCTTTGCCAGAAGAGGCGCAGAAAGGGATACATGAGACGACTCCTTTGTGACCTTGTTGCTGCGCTGCGGCAGGCGCGTCAATCAAGACCTCGCGGCACACTTGTCCTTGGGGGCGACTGCGCTTAGGTCTGTGGCAGTCAAAAACACGGAACAAAGGCCCATCGGATGCAGTCGCTCTTTCAGATCCTGAACATGATCCTCAGCATTGCGGTCTTTGTGATCGTCGCCCATGTGATCATGAGCTGGCTGATCAATTTCCAGATCCTCAACCTGCGTCAGCCGATCGTCGCCTCGATCTGGGAAGGGCTGAACCGGTTGTTGGAGCCGGTCTATTCGCGTATCCGCAGCATCCTGCCGCCTATGGGCGGACTGGATCTGGCGCCGTTGATCACGCTGGTCGGCATCTATGCGCTGCAGATCATCCTGCGCAACAACGCGGGCTTTTTCTACGGGTATTGACCGGGCAGGGGGCATCTTGCCCCCTCGGCCTTCGGCCTCACCCCCGGGATATTTCAAGACAGAAGATGCCGGGACGGCGCGCGGTTCGATGGCTCATATTGTGGGTCAGAGGGGTTGATTCACCGAATCGTAGTGTGTGATTGTCTGGACACGAGCAGATCCAGACAATTCGACAGGGACACCCATGCCGCGCGACGCCGGGACCGCCGAGGCGATTCTCAAGGACATTTTCGGGTTTGATGCCTTTCGCCCCGGTCAGGGTGAGATCGTCGATGCGGTGGCAGGCGGTCAGAACGTGCTGGCGATCATGCCCACGGGTGGCGGCAAGTCGTTGTGTTTCCAGCTACCTGCGCTGATGC
Source organism: Antarctobacter heliothermus (assembly GCF_002237555.1). Taxonomy (NCBI): domain Bacteria; kingdom Pseudomonadati; phylum Pseudomonadota; class Alphaproteobacteria; order Rhodobacterales; family Roseobacteraceae; genus Antarctobacter; species Antarctobacter heliothermus. The sequence goes on from NZ_CP022540.1 coordinate 1,214,689, forward strand.
GCGCCGGGGTGACAGTGGTGATCTCACCGCTGATCGCCCTGATGCGCGACCAGGTTCGGGGGCTGCGCGAGGCCGGGGTGGCCGCAGGTGCACTGACCTCTGGCAATACGCCCGAAGAGACGGATGCAGTCTGGGATATGCTGCATTCAGGTGAGCTGAAGCTACTGTATCTAGCGCCGGAGCGGCTGGCCAATGGCGGCACGCAGCGGATGCTGGCGCAGGCAGGCGTATCGCTGATCGCGGTGGATGAGGCACATTGCGTCAGCCAGTGGGGTCATGACTTTCGCCCCGACTATCTGCGTATTGGCGAGTTGCGGCGCGCGCTGGACGTGCCGCTGGCGGCGTTTACCGCCACGGCGGATGTGGAAACGCGCGAGGAGATAGTATCGCGGCTGTTTGACGGCGTACCCCCGACCACATTTTTGCGCGGTTTTGACCGGCCGAACATTCACCTTGCCTTTCAACCCAAGGACGGGCCGCGCGCCCAGATCCTGAGTTTTGCCGCTGCTCGCAAAGGGCAGTCCGGCATCGTCTATTGTGGCACCCGGGCCAAGACCGAGGGGATCGCCAAAGCGCTGCGAGATGAGGGGCATTCGGCCTGTCATTACCACGGTGGGATGGAGGCGGGGGATCGTCGCCATGTCGAAGAACGCTTTGCCCGTGAGGACGGGCTGATCGTTGTGGCGACGGTGGCCTTTGGCATGGGCGTGGACAAACCGGACATCCGCTGGGTCGCCCACGCGGATCTACCCAAGTCGATCGAGTCCTATTATCAGGAGATCGGTCGCGGCGGGCGCGATGGTGCGCCTGCGGAAACGCTGACCCTGTATGGGCCAGAGGACATTCGCCTGCGTCGGTCGCAGATTGATGAAGGGATGGCCCCGCCGGAACGCCGTGCCGCCGATCACGGGCGGTTGAACGCGCTATTAGGTTTGGCAGAAGCGCAGGGGTGTCGGCGCAAGGTACTGCTGGGCTATTTTGGCGAGGAGGCAGCGCCCTGTGGCAACTGTGATTTGTGTGACAGCCCGCCGGAGCTGTTTGATGGCACGCTCGCGGTCCGCAAGGCATTGTCGGCGGCGCTGCGTACGGACGAAAGCTTTGGCGCGGGGCATTTGATCGACATCCTGATGGGCAAGGATACCGACAAGATCCGGCAGCGCGGTCATGACAGCCTGCCTACCTACGGCGTGGGTAAGGATCTCAGCCGGGGGCAGTGGCAGGCGGTGTTCCGGCAGATGATGGGTCATGATCTGATGCGTCCTGATGCGGAACGGCACGGGGCGTTGGTCATGACGGATCGCGCCCGTCCAATCCTGCGGGGCGAGCAGACGATTGCGTTGCGCAAGGATGTGGTGTCAAAGGCTACAGAGCGGCGTCCGGCGGTCAGGGAACTGGTTCCGGAAGAGGACGCACCGCTGTTTTCGGCCCTGAAGGCCAAGCGCACGGCGCTGGCGCGCGATGCACAGGTGCCGCCCTACATGATCTTTCCCGACCGGACCCTGATTGAGATGGCTGAACGGCGCCCGGCCTCGTTGGACGATATGATGCGGGTCAATGGCATCGGCGCGAAAAAGCTGGAGCGGTATGGCGCGGCGTTTCTTGAGGTCTTGAACGGGGCAACTGAAGAGGTCCATCCGCGGCGGCGCAAGCTGGCCGCGACGGGGGCAGGCGGCGTTTACGATGCGCTGATGGAGGCGCAGGCAGGACTGCTGCGGGGGCAAGACGGCACGCAAAAGCCGCTGTCCTGTCCGGCCTCCATGCTGGCGAAACTGGCCGATCGCCCGCCGCAGAGTGAGGATGCCTTGGGTGCTCTACTGGGCGACAAACGCGCCGACAGGTTTGGCGCGGCGTTCTGGACTGTCTTGCAAAACGGGTCCGAGTAAGGCGGGCATAGGCGCTTTGTGACGACGGCAAGAACAATCAGCTTTGCCAAGAGCATCCGTTTCTAAAAAGTGCTGCCCTTCCCAACGGATCGCACCGACAGGACAAAGGCAATTTGAAACTGGCAAAGATCTTCCCTTTTCCGGACAGTGTTCCTGCCGGGCAAAGGGTTGCGCCTGCTGGACGTTGATCTGCCGCCGGTCTAGATCAAACTGCACCTAAACAACAACAGGGGGGGCGCGGTATGCTTGTTGTGATTTCGCCGGCCAAGCGGCTGGACTGGCAGGAGCGGGCGGTCGAGATGACAGTGCCGGCGTTCGAAAGCGATGCGCAGCGGTTGGCGCGCACAGCGCGCAACCTGACCCTGAAAGACCTAAAGGATTTGATGGGTCTGTCGGACGATCTCGCGCGCCTCAACAGGGATCGTTTCCGCGCCTTCACCGACGCGCCCAGGCCAGAAGATCTGCGCCCTGCCGCGCTGGCCTTTGCTGGGGACACTTATATCGGGCTTGAGGCCGGATCGTTGGAGTGTGAGGAGATGGACTGGGCGCAGGATCATTTGCGCATCCTGTCCGGACTGTATGGTCTGTTGCGGCCGCGCGATGGTTTTCAGGCTTACCGGCTTGAAATGGGGTCCCGTCTGAAAACGCGGCGCGGCGCCAATCTGTATGACTACTGGGGTGATCAGATCGCAAAAGCGTTGAACGCACAGGCAGGGGCGATGGGGACAGACGTTCTGGTGAATTGCGCCAGCCAGGAATATTTCGGCGCTGTTCAGGCCAAGGCGTTGAAGCTGCGGGTGATCACGCCGCAGTTCATGGAGGACAAGCCGGGCGGACCGAAGATTGTCAGCTTTTTCGCCAAGCGCGCGCGCGGGGCCATGGCGCGGTTTGTTATCCAAAAACGTCTGACCGACCCCGAAGGTTTGCGCGACTTTGACCTAGGCGGCTATCGCTACCAGCCCGATTTGTCCGAGCCGGATCGGCCAACCTTTTTGCGACCCGCAGAGGCAGAGGCATTGTCAGCGTGATCTGCGCCTAGTCGGCCGACTGATCCGCAGGACGCGGGGAATAAAGTTTGATTTTTTCTCCAAGAGCAGCCTTGCGCAGGGGCTTGGTCAGGTAGTCATTCAAACCGGCCTCAAGGATGCTTTCGCGGTCGCCAGGCATGGCATGGGCGGTCACGGCGATGATCGGCACCTGCTGGCCGTCACCTTCCAGCGTGCGGATCTCTCGGGTGGCCTGTTTGCCATCCATCTGCGGCATGGAAATATCCATAAAGATCATGTCAGGACGCCTGTCTCGGAATGCTTCGACCGCCTCTATCCCGTTGTTTGCAAACCGTAAGGTCACGTTGAAGTTTTTGGCCATCTTGCGAAAGACCAATTGATTGGTCTTGTTGTCCTCGGCCACAATCACGTCCAGCGGCAGTGCATGTTTGGGGGCCGCGGCGGGCATTTCGGGCGGGGTGGGACGTGCGGGGGCCTCATCCAAACGCGGCTCCGGAAACGCAGGCAGAAGCGGGTATTCGGCCGGTCCGATCTTTTCAAGCGTCGAGAACAGCATTCTGCGGGGCACGGGTTTCTGAAGGACCGCCGTCACGTCTGTGTCGTCCACATTTCCGATCCGGGCGGGATTGTTGGCCAGTAGGATAATCGGAACACGCCGCTCGCCGCGGCACAGCTGTGCGGCAAGTTCCTGTCCGCTCATGTCGGGAAGGTCCTGTTCAATCAACAGCAGATCGGGCCGCATTGCCATTCGGTCGATCGCTTCTGAACCGGTTTTGCAGAATTCAGTCTGGAGGCCAATGATTTCCAACTGTTTTGACAGAATGGCCCGGTTGGTGTTGTGGTCATCTACGACAAGCACGCGTTTGAGGTGCTCTGGCAGACTGGCGGTTTCGAACACCGCTGGTTCCTCGGTCGGCAAAAGGATGCGCAGACCGAAACAGCTGCCTTTGCCCAGATCGGATTCGGCCCAGACCTCTCCGCCCATCAGTTCGACAAGGCGGCGGGTGATGGCAAGGCCCAACCCGGTGCCTTCGAACTTGCGGTTACGCTCATCCTCGACCTGATTGAATTCGCCAAAAACATCGTCAACCTTGTCAGGAGGGATGCCGATGCCAGTGTCCTCAACCGTGATGTGGAGGGCGGTATCGCCGTCGCCATCGGGCACGCCGACCACACGCACCAGTACATGGCCTTGCACAGTGAACTTCACTGCGTTGCCCAGCAGGTTGGTCAGGATCTGGCGAATTCGGCCCGCGTCCCCGATAAAGCGGGTTGGCAGGAACATGTCGAAATCCACGAGCAGCACGATGTCCTTGTCCCGCGCGGTGGGCTGCAAAAGCATGACCACCTCATGGATCGCGCGCTCAAGATCAAAGGGCTCTGGGTGTAGTTGCAACTTTTCAGCCTCGATCTTGGAGTAATCGAGGATGTCGTTGATGATCACCAACAGCGCCTCACCGGAACTGCGGATTGTGTCGGCGTATAGCTGTTGTTCCTCATTCAGCGAGGTATCCATAAGCAGATCGGCCATGCCGACAACGCCGTTCATTGGGGTCCGGATTTCGTGGCTCATGTTCGCGAGAAAAGCGGATTTCGCACGGTTGGCGGCCTCGGCGCGGGTCATCGCCTCTTTCAGACGTTCCTGATCCTGTTTGATCTGGGTGATGTCCATCCGCAATCCGACGCGCCCGCCGTCGCGCGTCTGGCGTTCGTAAACCCGGAGCCAGCGCCCGTCTGCCAACTGCTGTTCATGTTCCGTCTCGGAGACCCGCTGCGCGGACAGGCGACCCTCCAGCCAGTCTTCTTCGCGGCCCTTGGCCTCTGAATATTGTCCGCGTGCCAGCCCATAGCGCAGGATATCCTCAAGGCTGGCGCCGCGCTGCATGGCTGGGGCGCTGGCGGCATAGAGATCCTTGTATTGCTGGTTGCACATCAGCAGACGATCTTCGGCGTCGTACATGACAAAACCGTCGGGCATTTCCTCGACCGCGGACCACATCCGCATCAGTCCGGTTATGTCGATGCCCAGACTGACGACCCCGCCGTCGGGCAGCCGCCGATCATTAAGCTTGACGAACCTGTTGTTCCACAGGCGCAGAGTTTCATTCGGGATCGGATCCATATCCCAGCGGCCGCGCATCCGGCGGACCCAGTCTGCGTTGCGTTCACCTTGCAGATCGACGATCCCCTCCTCGACAAGAACGCTTAGCACATGTTCATAAGGGGTTCCGGGCGCGATGCTTTCGACGCCTTCGAAGACCTGCAGATAGGCAGGATTGGCCAGTTCCAGGCGCATGGTTTTATCGTACATGGCAAAGCCGTCGCGCATGGTTTCCATTGCGCTCCACAACTGATCGGTGACGACCTCGATCTTTTGCGTGGCCTCGCCCAACTGGTGCATGACACGTTGGTTTTCGTCCCGGACCACCTTGACCTCTGTCCGGGTCTCCTGAATCTCATTGCGCAATTGCAAAGCGTGTTTGCCAAGCTGGCGGTTGGCCTCGAACAATTCGGCCTGTTTCTGGTCCAATAGCCGTTCCGCGGCCAGTCGCGCCCGTCGTTCCTGGGCCAGGCGATCGGCCATGTCCATGCCATTCCTCTCCTTGCAGGCCACACCTGATTCATGCGTGGCCAAGGTGAAAATCCTATTAATCCCGGGTCAGGTTGGATGGGTCGGGGTCAGGATTCCCTGACCCTGTCGAATCCTTGTTTTGCTTTGGTCCGCGTGGCACCATTGGAGCATTGTTCTGAAAGGAGCTTTTTATGCGTCGCATTGTTTTGGCCGCCGTCGCGGTTGTGGTCGGCTTGTCCTCGGCTCATGCGCAGGAGGTGATGCCCGATCGGCGTTTCGTGATTACCCGTGATGTCGATTATGTCGGGAATGACCTGCAAAGCCTGTTCGATACCACGCTGGACGCCTGCCAGCGCGCTTGTCTGGATGCGACAGGCTGCATCGCCTTCACGTTCAATGCCCGCACCAATGCCTGTTTCCCCAAGTCAGAGGTAACAGATCGCGCCGCCTTTGAAGGGGCCGTTTCGGGCCGCGTCGTGATCACCCCGGCCGAGACGCTGGACCTGGCCGAAACCCGGCGCAGTGACCTTGATTTTCTGCGTGAAAATGACATCAGTCGCGCTCGTCAAGAGGCAGTGGATCTGGCCGTCCGTCACGGCGGCGGACAGTGGACCGTCACGGCCCTGATGGATGCAGCGCAAGAGGCGCGTGACAACGGCAACATGAGCGATGCAATTCATTGGACGGGGGCGGCGCTGGCCCAGAACGACGACCCGGCGCTCTGGCTGCAATACGGCCAGTGGTCGGTCAATTATGCCGAGACTGTTCAGGGGGCCGACAAGCGCAAGTATTTTGGTCGTGCGCTGCTGGCTTCTGTCAACGGATACCTGCGCGCAGCCGACGATAGCCAACGCACTACTGCGCTTGTCGATATGGCCTACGCATTGGAGGCTGAAGATCGCGGGCGGGACATGATCCCGGCGCTCAGACTGGCTGAAACGCTGGATGACCGCCCGTTTGTGACGGACATGTTGGACGATGCCATTGGCAAATACGGCTTTCGGGTCGACGACCACTTGGTCGAGGCAGACACCGCCACGCCGAGAATTTGTGCCAGTTTCACTGAGCCACTGGTTCGTGCCGGGCAAGACTATGCCCCATACGTCAAGCTGCCCGATCCGCGCCTTGCGGTTGTGCAGGACGATCAGCGCATCTGCGTAACCGGGGTCGAACACGGGTCGCGCTACACGATCACCTTTCGGTCGGGTCTGCCCGCCCAATCGGGTGAGTCGCTGGTCCGCGATGTGCCGATCACCGCCTACGTCAGCGACCGCGCCCCGACGCTCAGCTTTCCGGGTCGTGCCTATGTGCTGCCGCGCACTGCCGATGCGGGTCTGCCGATCGAAACGGTCAATCTGGATGAGGTCGATCTGGTGTTGCGCCGCGTGTCCGACCGCAATCTGGTCCGCGCGATTCAGGACGACTATTTTGGCCGCCCGTTGGGCCGCTACGATGAGGAATACTTCGCCCGCGATCTGGCAGAGGAAATTTGGCGCGGTACAGGAGTGGTTGAGAACCGTCTGAACGCTGACATGATGACCCGCCTTCCCATGGGCGATGTGCTTGGGGACCTACCCGCAGGCATTTATGCGCTGACTGCTGCCGTTCCCGACCCGAAACAGGGCAGTGACAGGCGCTCGACACAGTGGTTCATCCTGTCCGACATCGGTTTGACGACCCTTCAGGGCACCGACGGGCTGACAGTTTTTGCCCGCGATCTTGGCAGCGCCGCGCCAATGGACGGGCTAGAGGTGTCGCTGCTGGCAGGGGCCAACCGCGTGTTGGAGACTGTGACCACCGACGCGGCCGGTGTGGCGCGTTTCGCGCCGGGCCTGCTGCGAGGTTCGGACGGCAGCGCGCCCGCGCTGGTCATGGCCAAGCGGGGCGATACGGATATTGCCTTTCTCTCGCTGACCGACCCGGCCTTTGATCTCAGCGACCGGGGCGTTGCGGGACGCGCGCCTGCCGGTCCGCTGGATGCCTTTCTGGCCTTTGATCGCGGTGTTTATCGTGCGGGCGAAGAAATCAACGTCACTGCCTTGTTGCGCGATGCGCAGGCCGATGCGGTAGGTGACGTGCCGCTGACCGCTGTTCTGACGCGTCCTGACGGCGTGGAATACTCACGCCACATTTCCGACGGCGGGGAAGCGGGCGGGCACGTCTATACCCTGCCGCTGGGTCCGACGGTGCCGCGCGGCACATGGCGTCTGGCGGTCTATGCCGACCCCAAAGGTGAGGCGCTGACCTCAGACACGCTGCTGGTCGAAGATTTCGTACCCGAACGCATTGATTTCGATCTCAACCTCCCAGATGCCCCGATCAACCCGCTTTCGCCGCCCCTGCTGGGTGTCGACGCACGGTACCTGTTCGGTGCGCCCGGCGCGGATCTGGACATCGAGGGTGAACTGCGACTGTCTACCCAGACCCGACTGGACAGCTTCCCCGGCTACCGTTTTGGCCGCCACGACGACGATTCCGTTACCCGGATCGAAAGTTTCGATGCAGATTTGACCACCGACGCCACAGGTGCTGCGCAGCTGGTCCTGCCGATGCCCGACATCGACCCGCAGGGCCGCCCGATGGTCGCCACCGCAGTGCTGCGCCTGTCCGAGGCGTCTGGCCGTCCGGTTGAACGGTCTATTGCTCGCTCGGTTGCGCCGCCGACGCCGATGATTGGCATCAAACCCGCCGCTGAGGAATTTGCCGAGGGTGCAGAGGCGCGGTTCAGTGTGATGGCCGTAGGTCCCGATCTGCGTGCGCAGGAGATGGATGTCAGCTGGCAGGTCAACCGTGTCCGCACCCGCTATCAGTGGTATCAGGACTACGGCAATTGGTACTGGGAGCCGGTGACGTCTCGCGAAACGGTGGCCCGTGGCAAAGGAACGCTGGGCGATGACCCGTTGCAGATTGCCGCCGAGGTCGACTGGGGCCAGTTTGAGGTTGTCGTCGAACGCAAGGACGGCGCCTATCTGGCCGCCTCGATGAGTTTCTCCGCCGGTTGGTACGCCCCTGCGGATGCCGCCGACGCGCCAGACATGTTGGAACTGTCGCTGGACAAACCGGCCTACACCGAAGGAGAGACCGCAACCCTGCGCATGGTTCCTCGGTATGCCGGTAAGGCGCTGATCACGGTCTTGGCCGACCGCGTGATTTCCATGCAGGCGGTTGAGGTGACAGAGGGTGAGAATACGCTGACCCTGCCGGTGACGCAGGATTGGGGTGCGGGCGTCTATGTGACCGCGCAGGTGATCCGCCCAATGGATGTGACCGCTGGACAGAATCCGGCTCGCGCGCTGGGCCTGACCCATGCCGCTGTCGATCCCGGTGACGCGCATCTCAACGTCGGCTTTGATGCGCCGGCGGAAAGTGCGCCGCGCGGTCCGCTGACTGCCAAGGTGACAGTCGACAACGTAACTCCCGGCGACACCGCCTATGTCACTGTCGCGGCTGTGGATCTGGGGATCCTGAACCTGACTGCGTTTGCGACACCGGACCCTGCGGGCCACTACTTTGGTCAGCGTCGTCTGGGGGTTGAGATTCGCGATATCTATGGCCGTCTGATCGACGGCATGAACGGCGCGATGGGAGCGGTCCGTTCGGGCGGTGACGGCGTGGCAGGCATGCGCCTGCAAAGCCCGCCGCCGACAGAGGCGACCGTGGCCTTCTTCTCGGGTCTCTTGCCCGTAGCGGAGGATGGTTCTGTCGAGGTCAGCTTTGACATTCCCGACTACAACGGCACCGTCCGGCTGATGGCGGTTGCTTGGTCGCCCTCGGGCGTTGGCGCGGCAGAGGCTGATGTGCTGGTGCGTGACCCGGTGGTGATCTCGGCCTCGCTGCCGCGTTTCCTGTCACCGGGGGATGAAAGCCGCCTGCTGCTGGAGCTGACCCATGCCAAGGGGCCTGCGGGTGAGATGCCGCTGGCGATCACCGCAGATGGTGTGACGCTGGACACCGGCGCGCTGCCCGCCGCCGTGACGCTGGGGGATGGCGAAAAGCTTGCACTGGAATTGCCGTTGACCGCTGACGGCATCGGCGACCACAAGATCGAGATCGCGGTGACCACACCGGACGGTTTGCGACTGACCAAGGAACTGACTCTTGGGGTAAGGTCAAACGACCCCGACGTGGGCACGACCCGCCGGTTCCAACTGGCCGCAGGTCAGACCTTTACCCTGGACGCGGATGTCTTTGCCGATCTGCGGGTCGACGGCGCCTCTGCCATGATGTCCGCCGGTCCGCTGGCTCGGTTCGATGTGCCGGGGCTGCTAGCCTCACTGGATCGCTACCCTTACGGATGTACTGAACAGGTAACGTCAAAGGCGCTGCCGCTGCTCTACATGTCGGCGATTGCCGAGCCTTTGGGCCTTGGCGACAAGGACCGTATCGACTTGCGCATCGAACAGTCGATTGCCCAAGTGCTGACGCGCCAAGCCAACAACGGGGCCTTTGGCCTCTGGGGGGCGTGGTCAGGCGATTTCTGGCTGGATGCCTATGTCACCGACTTCCTCAGCCGCGCCAAGGGTGCGGGATATGAGGTGCCTGACATTGCTTGGCAGAACGCGCTGGATAACCTCCGGAACCGGATCGCCTATGCGCCCGATTTTGACAACGGCGGGCAGGACATCGCCTATGCGCTGATGGTACTGGCGCGTGAGGGTGAGGCCGCCATGGGCGACCTGCGTTACTACGCCGACGAGAAGGCGGATGATTTTGCCACGCCTTTGGCGCAGGCCCAGCTTGCCGCCGCTTTGGCCAGCTACGGTGACCAGCCGCGCGCGGACGCCATGTTCGGCCGTGCCGCGGCGCGTCTGTCGGCCACACCGGTCTCGACGAAACAGGGCTTCCGCGACGACTATGGCAGCACGCTCCGCGACGCGGCAGGGCTGCTGGCGCTGGCGGTTGAGGCGCGGTCAGACAGGTTTGACCGCGACGCGGTTGTGCGCCGCATCTCCGCCGTCAACCGCCCGCTGTCGACGCAGGAACAGGCGTGGTCCCTGCTGGCCGCACACGCCATGGTGCAAGACCCGACCGTTTCGGGCCTTGCGCTGAATGGCGAGGCGCTGAAAGGCCCCTTTGTCCGTCGGATAGAGGCCGAAGGGCTAGAACCGGTGACACTGACCAATACCTCTGACACACGCACCGACGTCACTCTGACCACGCTGGGCAAGCCACTGGGCGCGACAGAGGCGGGGGGATATGGCTATGCGCTGACACGCGAATACTTCACCCTCGACGGTGAGCCGATCACCGAGATCCGTGCAGGTGACCGTATGGTGGCGGTGTTGACGATCAAACCCGCTGAAAAGACCGGCGCGCGTCTGATCCTTGACGATGCCTTGCCTGCGGGGTTCGAGATCGACAATCCTAGTCTGTTGCGCTCTGGCGACATTCGTGCGCTGGATTGGCTGAAGCTGGCCGACGCGGAACATGCAGAGTTCCGCACGGATCGCTTTCTGGCAGCTGTAACACAGAGTAACGAAAAACCATTGCAGCTGGCCTATGTTCTGCGCGCGGTGTCGCCCGGCACTTTTCATCACCCGGCGGCATTGGTCGAGGACATGTACCGGCCAGAGTATCGTGCTACGACCGCCTCTGACCGGGTGACGATCCTGCCATGAGCGGTGAGACGATTGCGACAACTCAATGGCGCGCGCTTGACCGGGATGGTGAGGACAAGTGCCGTCTTGCCCGTCTCGATCAGGGGTGGATGCTGGTGGGCCATGCGCGGTTCCGCGATGGCAATGGATGGGCCGCGCTGGACTATGTGATCCGTGTGGATGCGGACTGGTGCACCACCAGCGCCGATGTCACCGGCGAACACGGCGGCGACCCAGTCGCCGTGCGGTTGGTGCGCGGGCGGGATGGCTGGACCGTGAATGACGCGCCACGCCCTGACCTGAGAGGGGCCGAAGATGTGGACCTTGCCTTTACCCCTGCCACCAATCTCATGCCACTTAACCGGGTGCCAGAGGTCGGGAGGTTGGACACAACTGCAGCTTGGGTCCGGTTTCCCGGTCCCTTGGTGTCGCCGCTGACGCAAAGCTATACGCGGGAACGCGGCGGGATGGTGCGCTATTCGGCCGAGGAAACCGCGTTTGAGACGCAGCTGGCGGTGGACCGGCACGGCTTTGTGACCACCTATCCCGGTCTGTGGGAGACAAGTGAGTGAAACGGCTGCTCGTTCTGGTGGTTGCTCTTTGGGTGACCGCCTTTGCGCGCGACCGGTTTGATGCGTTCATAGACGACACAACGCTGCCGGTGCTGGTCCATGCGACCTCTCCCGAGGTGCGCGACCGCAATGGCGCGCTGCTGAGGGCCTATACCATCGACGATGGGCTGTGGCGGATGAACGTATCTTCGGATCAGGTCGATCCGCTGTTTTTCAAGATGCTGTTCGCTTACGAGGATAAGCGTTTTCATAGCCACAAAGGCGTCGACTTGCGTGCCACGGCCCGCGCCGCCGGGCAGGCGCTGCGCAACGGTCATGTCGTTTCAGGGGCCTCGACCCTGACCATGCAGGTGGCGCGCCTGCTGGAGGATGGCACCACTGGCCAATGGAGCGGCAAATTGCGCCAGATGCGGCTGGCGCTGGCGCTGGAACGGCAGTTGACCAAAGACGAGATTATGGCGCTGTACCTGCGGCTGGCGCCCTATGGCGGCAACGTCGAAGGACTGCGGGCTGCGTCTCTGATCTGGTTGGGAAAGGAACCGACCCGCCTGACGCCTGCCGAGGCGGCGCTGCTGGTGGCCCTGCCCCAAGCCCCGGAAAGCCGTCGCCCGGATCGCTATCCAGACGCTGCCCGCGTTGCCCGCAACCGCGTGTTGATGCGGATGGCGAATGCCGGTGTCATTCCGATGGCGGCCGCGCAATCCGACCGGCTGGACCCCGCGCCGCTGGGCCGCAAACAGATGCCGCAGCTTGCCCCGCATATGGCGGACCGTGCCATCGCGCTGGGCCCCGGACGGCATGACCTGACGCTGGACCGTTCGTTGCAGGAAAGCCTGGAAGATCTGGCGCGGCGCTATATGTCCGGCCGTGATGAACACCTGTCTGTCGCGCTGATCCTTGCCGATCACAAAAGCGGCGAAATCCTCGCCTCTGTCGGGTCCAAGGATTACACCGACATGATCGGGCAAGGCTTTGTCGACATGACGCAGGCGCAGCGCTCTCCGGGCTCGACGCTGAAGCCATTGGTATATGGATTGGCCTTTGACCGGGGGCTGGCGCATCCCGAAACGCTGATCCTGGATACACCAGTGCAGTTCGGAACATACGCGCCGCAGAACTTTGACGGTGCTTATCGCGGTGAGCTGCCGGTGCGGCGGGCGCTACAACTGTCGTTGAATATCCCGGTGATCCGCCTGACAGAGGCGTTGGGTCCGGCGCATTTGATGGCCGCGCTGGAACGTGCCGGCATCGAACCGGGGTTGCAGGGTGGCGCGCCCGGACTGGCGCTTGCGCTGGGCGGGGTCGGTGTGACGCTGGAAGAGATGGTGCAGCTATACGCGGCGCTTGCGCGCGGAGGTGAGGCGCTGCCGCTGCGGTGGCGCGCCGATCAATACGGCGGTGAGGATGCTGCACGCCGTATTCTCAGCCCGGCCAGTGCCTGGCAGGTGGGTAATATTCTGGCGGACGTCGCGCCGCCCGCCTCTGCCGGACCGCCGGGGCGTGTGGCCTACAAGACAGGCACCTCTTACGGGCATCGCGACGCTTGGGCGCTAGGCTGGACCGGGCGGCATGTGGCCGGGGTCTGGATCGGTCGGCCCGATGGCACGCCGGTTCCGGGGGCCTTTGGTGGGGCGCTGGCCTCCCCATTGTTGTTCGAGGTTTTGGGCCGGGCGGAGGCGCGGCTAGAGCCGCTGGCCCCGCCACCGCCCGAAACCCTGCTGGTCAGCCGCGCGCAACTGCCTGAGCCGTTGCAACGGTTTGGCCCGCGCGAACCAGTACCGACACTGCAACTGACCTTTCCGCCCGACGGGGCGCTGCTGACGGCAACGGGGGGCGGAGTGCCGGTCAAACTGCGCGGCGGTCTTCCACCTTACACCTTGTTGGCGGATGGGGCAGTACTGGCCACTGGGTTGCGCAGGCCCGAGTTTCTGGCCCCGGTCCTTGGCCCCGGTTTCACGACACTTTCGGTGATTGATGCGCAAGGGGCCTCGGGGCGGGTGTCAATCGAACTGAGGTAGGGGGCTCTGCCCCCGTCTCCCTTTGGTCGCCCCCCCGGAATATTTTTGGACAGAAGAAACGCAAGGGGGCGGCGATTCTGGCCGGGCGATTCGGCAATCCGTTGCTGGTTGAATCCGGGCGGCAATTCCCCGCCCACAAAACCACCTTGCCATGTTAGAATCGCTGCCGAGGTTCGAGTAGACGGAGAGAGACATGGTTCAAGGGCTTTGGCGGCTGGCGCTGGCCGCCGTTCTTGGTGGTGTGGCAGGTGCTGGTCACGCGGCGGAGATCATGTTGTCTGACGGTCAAAGTATGGGGTGCCAGTTGCGGATAGACGGCCCCATCGCCACGGGCGATGCAGACCGGCTGGACGAGGCGCTGCGCGATTTGCCGTTCCCAGAGGGCACCAGCCCTGTTGGGCAGCGCGTTTGCCTGAACAGTACGGGAGGATCGTTGGTCGAGGCGGTGCGCATGGGCGATCTGATCGCAGAGCGTTTTATGGGGACCGCCGTGCCGGAGGCCGCGACCTGCGAAGGGGCCTGTGCGCTGGTCTTTTTAGGGGGGCGGTTTGCCCATCCGGAGGCGGATGGCGATTTCATCCCCGACAGGGTGTTGCATCCGCGCGGGACTTTGGGTTTTCACGCGCCCCCCTTGGTGATCGAGGACCGCGCCTATGGACTGGATGAAATCAACCACGCCTATTCCGCGGCGCTTGGCAGTATGGGCGAAATTCTGCGTCTGCGGTCCGATCACGCGGCGGAAATTCCGGACTCGTTGTTTCTGACCATCCTCAACACGCCTGCCACCGACATGACCTATGTCGAGACGGTGGAACAGGCCGCGCGCTGGCAGATCGAGGTGGCCCCCGTGGCGCTGACAGCAGAAGATATTGGCGCTGCGCTGCGCCATGCCTGTCTGAACGCTGATGGCGGCATGCTGGATCAGCGCCCGTCGGACAGCTATCTGTATGGCTCTGCCAACCTGCCGTTTACCTATGCCAATCTTGGCGCGGACCACGCGCAGGTTACTTCGCGCGGGGGGTTTCGGGCCGAGGACGTGGCGAATTGCGATATGACGTTGCGCGCCGATGGCGACCCGCTGGACCGGATCGGCTATGTCACGTTCGAAGGGGGGGGGGCCAACGAGGACAGCCACCGTGACGTTTATCCCTATATGTTCCACGATCCGCGTCTGCCGTTGTCGGCCCTGCCGGTGGCGCGTGGAGCAGCCGAGACCGGAGAGCAGATCTTTTTTGCGGCCATTCAGGCGGCGGCGCGCGAGGAACTGTCTGAGGTCGAGATCAAGTCCTGCTGGTTGCTGTCGCCCGAGGCGCGGATCGTCAACGTGAATGACTATGTCAATCTGCGGGATGGTCCCGGGTTTGAAGCAGAATTGCTGCGCAAGGTGCCTTTGGGTGAGAAGGTGCGTGTGATCGCAACGCAGGATCTGCGCACGCCCGGAACCGGGGAGCAGGCGCGGTCCTGTCTGACGGCCTGCAACGATCTGGCGGCGGACAGCTCTGATGCTGATTTGCGCGCGCGGGTTGATCGCTGCATCGCGGGGAATGTGTTCTGGTACGAAATTCGCGACGGTTCAGGTACGGCTGGCTATGTCAGCCGCAAATTTCTGGGCGATTGACGCGTATGTCCCGGGCCTGACTTGGGTCCTCTGTCCGCCTGGTTCGGTTGATGATGTAACAGGCGCCGCATTCCCGTCTTCGTGAAGGGCCGGTCGCATGTTAGGTTTGGCTGGATATTTCCCAGCACGAGATCCGATATGCATATGATTTTTAGAACCGTCCTTGTGGCGTTGACATGCGCCCTATTCCTCATGCCCGGCCAGTCCGGGGCTGCTACGATCACCCTTGGCGGATCGCAGGAGATGGGCTGCCGCATTGCCATTGACGGCCAGATCGGAAAGGGCGATGCGGATGCCCTGCGCGCCGTCTTTGAAGAAATCGGCTATCCCACCGAATATTCGCCGATCGGGCGGCGCATTTGTCTGAACTCGCCGGGCGGGTCGTTGCTCGAAGGGTTGGCGATGGCCGATCTGATCGCAGAATGGAACTTTGGCACAGCGGTTCCTGATGGGGCGTCTTGCGAAAGCGCATGTTCTATCGTGTTTCTGGCGGGCCGTTTCAACAACCCGGAGGCAGGCGGCGCGTTCTCTGTCGACCGCGTGATGCACCCGCGCGCGCGGATCGGGTTTCACGCGCCCTCGTTGCTGCTGGGAGAGCGGTCTTATTCCCGAGAGGAAGTGGACAAGGCCTATGCCATCGCGCTGGACAGCATGGCGGGTATTTTGCGCCATCGGGCCGAGAGTCTGACGGCGATTCCGGATTCCCTGTTTCTAGATTTACTGGGCACCCCGCCGTTTGAAATGACCTATGTCGAAACAGTTGGGCAAGCAGCCCGATGGCAAATTGGCGTGGTCCCGGTCGCGTTGCCCTCGGGCGGGGTTCGCGAGGCCCTGAGCTATGCATGCTGGCACGTCGACTCCGGGCTGCTTGATTATTCGCCGTCGGAATACGGCAGCCCCTTTATGCTGGAGTTCAGTTTTGAAGAACTGACCGAAGAGACGCTGCGGGGGTCAAGCTCACGCGAGTTCCGATATGAAGGCTCTGCCCAGTGCGAGATCGGGATTTTTGCCAGCGGTGGTTTCAACAACTACAGCACGGTCGATTATGTCGGTGTCGCGCAATACACTGGCGGGGCGACCGATCAGGATGTGTCCGGCACGGTTTATGCCTACATGCTGTACCCGTCAGAACAGAGCATCGACACCTTGCCGGTCCCCCGACCGGGTGACGATCTGCGGTCCAGCGGCTTTTTTCAGGCCGCGCGCGCTACGTCCGGCGGTGGAGCGACGGGCGGGCTGACATCATGTCGTCTGACGCAGGCCAACGCGCAGGTGATCAACGTCAACGAGTTTGTGAACCTGCGCGCAGCACCGGGGCTGCGCGCGCCGATTGTTGGTCAATTGCGGTTGGCGGAACAGGTGCAAGTGCCGGATATCGGTGCGCTGTTGCCCGTGCGCGGCGCGCCGCGCGGTCCAACCTGCGTCAGCATCTGTGACGGCCTGTCGAGCAGCCCGTCGGACGTGGGGCTGAAGGACAGCGCCGAAGGATGCATCGCGGAAAACATGCTTTGGTATCAGGTCATCAGTTCATCCGGCGTCACAGGCTATGTCAGCCGCCATTTCCTAACCGACTGACGTCAGGAATGCCGCACTTGCGATCCGGGGTGCTCCGGGGTTTTCTGCCCCGGAGGTCGAGTTGCGGGAGCAGGATCATGTGGAAAATTCTAAGCGTCGTTTGTATGGGTATTCTGTCAGCCGGGTCGATGGCGCTGGCGCAACAACGTGGCAGCGCCCAGCCGATCCCGGATGACACATGGGCGGCAATGCAGGGGGTCAGCTGGCACAGCGGCTTGCCCTGTCCCGCGCGCGCAGATCTGCGATTGCTGACGGTGCCCCATGTCGACTTCAAGGGGCGCACGGTTCAGGGCCAACTGATCGTGGCGAAGGATGTGGCAAAGGACATGCTGGATATTTTCGCCGATATTCACGCAGCGGGCTATCCGATCCAGAGCATGAAGCTGGTGCATCATTTTCGCGGCGAGGACGGGTTTTCCATGGCGGCAAACAACACCAGCGCGTTCAATTGTCGGGTGGTGGCGGGCACTTCGCGGTTGTCACAGCACGCGCTGGGGCGGGCCATCGATATCAACCCGGTGCAGAACCCCTATGTTAACGGCGGGCGTACCTCACCCTCTGCTGGTGTTGATTTTGACGAGGCAGCAGAGCGTCGGGCCGGAACAGGCGGCGTCATCGTGGCAGGCGACGCGGTGGTGACGGCCTTCAAATCACGCGGCTGGGGCTGGGGCGGCGACTGGACCTCGATGAAGGATTACCAGCATTTTTCGGCCAACGGGAACTGACCCTTGGCACCCGTCCGAAGAACTTAGGGCGTGCCCGCCGCGCCAAAGACCAGATCGGCGTGTTGATCTAGATAGATGCGCATCCAGGGCGTGAACCGCTCGGGGGTTTCAGCGACCTCTTGGATCAGTTGAGGCCGGCCGACCCATCGTGTGTCCATGACTTCGTTCGGGTTGGGGACCAGCGTCATCTGCGGCGTTGCCTCGGCGCGAAAGATCTCGACCACCTCATGCTCGATCATGCCGCCACCCACATCGGCGCGGTACTCGACCTGACCCATGTGACGGGTCGTGACGCCGATGATCCCCAATTCGTCGTCCAGACGCCGCAGCGCACAGGTGTCGGCGGCTTCGTCCCAGAAGGGATGCGTGCAGCAGGTGTTCGCCCACAGACCGGGAGTGTGATATTTGCCCAGCGCGCGTCGCTGAATCAGAACCTCATCCCCGCGCATCACAAAAACCGACACGGCCTTGTGCCGCAGGCCGCGTTCATGCGCGTCCAGTTTGTCGACAGGTTGCAGGGTGCCGTCCACCCAAGCGGGGATCATGATCGTCATCGTAGTCTCTGGCCTTTGGGGCGTATCGGGGTCCGGGATATATAGGGTTTTGCATGGGGGCTTTGCACGTCGAAAGCGCAGTGGAGGAAAACCCGACTGTGTCGCGCGGCCGGTCCCCTTTAGCCTCAGCACCATGGATTGACCTTGATTTGATTTCGATACCGGAGAAGAGACATGGACTTCGACGCCCTGTTCACCACGCAACTGGACGCCCTGAAGTCCGACGGAAACTACCGTGTCTTTGCGGAACTTGAACGCGATTGCGGCGCTTTTCCAAGCGCACGCAGCCTTGACCCCGATGCCCCGGACCGGGTCACGGTCTGGTGTTCAAACGACTATCTTGGGATGGGTCAGCACCCATTGGTCCGCGACCGGATGAAAGACGTGATCGATCTCTGCGGCACCGGGGCGGGTGGGACGCGCAACATCTCAGGCACCAACAGCCACCATGTGGCGCTGGAGCGCGAATTGGCCGACCTTCACCGCAAGGAGGCGGCGCTGCTGTTCACTTCTGGCTATGTTTCGAACTGGGCGGCGCTGTCGACGCTGGGGGCGCGTTTGCCGGACGCGGTGATCCTGTCGGACGAATCCAACCACGCCAGCATGATTGAGGGCATTCGCCATTCGCGTGCGCAAAAGGTGATCTGGCGCCACAACGACCCCGAGGATCTGGATCGCAAGCTGGCGGCCCTGCCCGCCAATGCGCCCAAGATCGTGGCGTTTGAATCGGTCTACTCGATGGATGGCGACATCTGCCCGATGGCAGAGATCGTCGAGGTGGCAGAAAAACACGGCGCGATGACCTATCTGGATGAGGTTCACGCCGTTGGGCTGTACGGCCCGCGCGGTGGCGGCATTTCGGAAAGTGAGGGGCTGGCAGATCGGGTTACGCTGATCGAGGGCACGCTGGGCAAGGCCTATGGTTGCATGGGCGGTTATGTCACCGGCAGTCACGCGCTGTGCGATTTCATCCGCAGCTTTGCCAGCGGTTTTATCTTTACCACCGCCTTGCCGCCCGCCGTCGCGGCGGCGGCGCAAACCTCTGTCGCCTACCTGAAATCCTCGGACAGCGAGCGCAGGCAACAACGCCGTCAGGTTGCCCATCTGCGCGCCGCGCTGGATCGGCGCGGCATCCCGCATCTGGACAACCCAAGCCATATCATCCCAGTGATGATCAAGGATCCGGTGAAATGCCGAATGCTGGCGGATATTCTGATGCGCGACTGGGGGATCTATGTGCAGCCGATCAACTATCCGACGGTGCCAAAAGGGACAGAGCGGCTGCGCTTCACCCCCGGACCGCTGCACACGGACGCGGATATAGATCACCTTGTCGAGGCGCTAACCGTGTTGTGGAAGCAATGCGCGTTGGCGCATGAGGTGGCGTAGGGCGGGGTTTGGCCCGCCATTCGGCCCGCCACACGCGCAGCGGGCCGGGGGGGCATGCGTCAGATACGCTCGATCGCCAGGGCGATGCCCTGACCGCCGCCGATGCACATGGTGATCAGCGCCTTGGAGCCGCCGATACGCTCCAATTCATACATCGCCTTGACGGTGATGATCGCCCCGGTCGCGCCGACCGGGTGGCCCAGTGCGATGGCCCCGCCGTTGGGGTTCACCTTGGCCGGGTCCAGCCCCAGACCCTTGTTCACCGCCAGTGCCTGCGCGGCAAATGCCTCGTTTGATTCGATCACGTCGAAGTCGTCCACCGACAAACCGGTGCGGGCCAGCAGGTTTTGCACCGCCGGGATCGGCCCGATGCCCATGACCTCGGGCCGGACACCGGCATGTGCATAGCCCAGCACGCGTGCTCGGGGTTTCAGACCGGCGGCCTCTGCCGCACTGGCCCGCGCCAGCACCAGCGCCGCCGCGCCGTCGTTGATACCGCTGGCATTGCCCGCCGTGACGGTGCCGTCCTTTTTGAACACGGTGCGCAGACCGGCCAGAACCTCGGCTGTTGTCGGCTTGGGGTGCTCATCGACGACGAAATCAACCATCTCACGCTTGCGACGCACCTGAACTGGCACGATCTGCTCGGCAAAGCGGCCTTCTTCGATGGCGCGCGCGGCGCGGGTCTGGCTTTCCAGCGCAAAGGCGTCTTGGTCAGCGCGGCTGACGTCATGTTCGGACGACACGTTTTCGGCAGTGACCCCCATGTGGCCGGTGCCAAACGGACAGTTCAGCGCGCCCAGCATCATGTCCAGTGTCTTGATATCCCCCATCTTAGCGCCCCAGCGCTGATCGGTGATCGCAAATGGAGAGCGCGACATTGCCTCTGCCCCACCCGCCAGCGCGAAATCCGCATCGCCCAGCATCAGCGACTGCACGGCAGAGACAATCGCCTGCGCACCGGACCCGCACAGTCGGTTGACGTTCATCGCGGGCACGCTGTCGGGCACGCCCGCCTGCATCGCGGCAACGCGGCTGAGGTACATGTCGCGGGGTTCAGTGTTGATGACATGGCCAAAGACCACATGTCCAATCTGGCCGCCCTCAACCCCGGCACGCTCCAGCGCGGCCTTGGCCGCGGTGGTGCCCAAATCTATCGGCGGGGTGCCCGCAAGGCTGCCGCCAAAGGTGCCGATAGCGGTTCGCGCGCCGCTGAGAATGACGATATCGTCGCTCATGTTTTTCCTCCATGTTTTGCACGATCATGCGCCCCGCAGCCGGGTTTGTCAGCCCTTTCAGGGGGTTTGCAAATTGAGACGTATCGGCACGCCTCTTGTGGTAAAACGGATAGGAGACAGGGAGGAATTGTGATGTCTGCAAGTGTTCAGGTGCTGTATCCGGCGACGGATGGCACGCATTTCGACTATGACTACTACGTCAAGACGCATCTCAAGATGGTGAATGAGATTTGGGGTCCGCATCTGCATACCTCGCTGGTGATCAAGGGGCTGGCCGGTGGGCCGGACACGCCGCCGGGGTTTCATGCTATCGCTACGCTGGTGTTCAAAGACGGTGATGCGATGAAAGAGGCGATGGGCAAGGCAGCGCCGCTGCTGGACGACATTCCGAAGTTCACCAACACCACGCCGCAAATGTTGGTCGGTGAGGTCATCGGCTGAGCGCCGCTTGACAGTGCGGGGCTGTCGAAGCAGCCTCGCGCCATGATATTGCCTTCTGCCATTGATGCCATCGGGAATACGCCTCTGGTCGATCTGACCCGCGCCTGTGCGGCTCTCGGTGTTCAGGGGCGCATCCTTGCCAAGCTGGACTTTCTGCTGCCGGGGTTCTCGAAAAAGGACCGCGCGGCCAAGGCGATCATTGAGGCGGCGCGTGCCGACGGTAGTTTGCAGCCCAGACAGCCGGTGGTCGAGCTGACCTCAGGCAACATGGGGACCGGGCTGGCCATTGTCTGCGGCATCCTAGAACATCCGTTTATCGCGGTGATGAGCCGGGGCAATTCGGTCGAACGGGCGCGCATGATGGCGGCGTTGGGCGCAGAGGTGGTTTTGGTGGATCAGGTTCCGGGTGGCACGCCGGGGCAGGTGTCCGGAGCCGATCTGGCACTGGTTGAGGCAGCGGCGCAGCGCGTTACGGCAGAGCGGGGGGCCTTTCGCGCCGACCAGTTCGGGCATCCGGGCAATCCTGCGGCGCATGAGACCGGGACGGGACCAGAGTTCTGGGAGCAGTCCGGTGGCACGATTCAGGTCTTTGCCGATTTCGTCGGCTCCGGCGGAACTTTGGCAGGAACCGCGCGGTTTCTGTCGCCCAAGGGGGTTGCCTGCTACGCGGTTGAGCCGCGAGGCGCGGAGGCGCTGTCAGGCGGTGATACCGCGCACCCCGACCATCCTATACAGGGCGGGGGTTATGGAATGGCAGATCTGGACCATATGCGGGGCGTGCCGTTGGCGGGCACTGTAGCCGTTACCGGACCAGAGGCGCGTGATTGCGCCCGCCTGTTGGCCCGGACCGAAGGTCTGTTTGCGGGCTATTCCGCCGGGGCCAACCTTGCTGCTGCGGCGCAGTTGTTGCGCGGGACAGAGCGGGGCAAGACGGTGGGCATTGTTCTGTGTGACAGCGGTCTCAAGTATCTGTCGACCGACCTTTGGGCTGACGCGCCCTGATCCGCATGCTTTGGGATCCAATCGCGAAACGCCGCCCGGTCTGGGCGGCGGGGTAGGCATCTTGTGACATCATTCCACGCGGAACGGCGGGCCAGAGGCCCCGTCTAGTACGCCAAGGTCGTCAGCGGAATGATACCGCTTGCCTCGACTCGGGCCTGTACGCTGACCGCCGCCATCAGCAGGACGGCGATCAATACAAGATTGACGATGTTCAATGCGCTACGCATCGGGTGCCTCAAAAACTCAAAGAACCGAGAGCGGGTAGGCCCGGGTATCGGATTACGATTTACGGATGACTGACGCGGCTTAACCGCAGACCGCCGAAAACTGGTGTAATAGGGACTGTCGGGCAAGGGGGGCGCGTCAGTTTGTCCGGTCCCACTGGCGCCTTTCTGCGTGGTTCGGCGTCTCTTGCGGGAATCTGCGGCAGGCTGTATCAGGCTTCCCCATGACACCCCATGTCGACAGGACTGACCGCGCCCGCCTGCGCGAACGTTTTTACGGCGCCACGCACACCGTGCTGGCCCGGCTACAGTCGCGCACCTGATTGCCTGCGCTCTACAGGCGCCCCTTTCCGATCAGCCATACGCCAACAAACGGGAGAGGACCTATGTCCCCCAAGACGCTTTACGACAAAATCTGGGATGCCCACGTTGTCCATGAGGACAAAGACGGCACCTGCCTTCTGTATATCGACCGCCACCTTGTGCATGAGGTTACCAGCCCGCAGGCTTTTGAGGGGCTGCGCATGGCGGGCCGCACAGTGCGTGCGCCAGACAAGACCATTGCGGTGCCGGATCATAACGTGCCCACCACTGCGGGCCGCGATGATCCCGACCAAATGCCCGAAGACAGCCGCATTCAAGTGGCCGCACTGGACAAGAACGCCAAGGATTTTGGCATTCACTATTACCCGGTGTCCG
Organism: Antarctobacter heliothermus; assembly: GCF_002237555.1. Taxonomy (NCBI): domain Bacteria; kingdom Pseudomonadati; phylum Pseudomonadota; class Alphaproteobacteria; order Rhodobacterales; family Roseobacteraceae; genus Antarctobacter; species Antarctobacter heliothermus. The sequence goes on from NZ_CP022540.1 coordinate 1,237,803, forward strand.
ACATCCGTCAGGGCATCGTCCACATCGTCGGCCCCGAACAGGGCTGGACGCTGCCGGGAATGACAGTTGTGTGCGGTGACAGTCACACCGCCACGCATGGCGCTTTTGGCGCGCTGGCGCATGGTATCGGCACGTCAGAGGTGGAACATGTTCTGGCCACACAGACGCTGATCCAGAAGAAGTCCAAGAACATGAAGGTCGAGATAACCGGCAAGCTTAGCCCCGGTGTCACCGCCAAGGACATCGTTCTGCGTATCATCGCGGAAACTGGCACTGCTGGCGGCACTGGCTATGTCATCGAATATTGCGGCGAAGCGATCCGCAACCTGTCGATGGAAGGCCGCATGACCGTCTGCAACATGGCGATTGAGGGCGGTGCCCGTGCTGGCCTGATCGCGCCGGACCAAACGACCTATGACTATGTCATGGGCCGCCCGCATGCGCCCAAAGGCGCCCAGTGGGAAGCGGCGCTGAACTGGTGGAAGACCCTGTTCTCCGACGATGACGCAGCTTGGGACAAGGTTTTGACCATCGCGGGCGAGTCGATCGAACCCACCGTGACCTGGGGCACATCGCCCGAGGACGCACTGCCGATCAGCGCGCTGGTCCCCTCTGCCGACAGTTTCAAAGGTGGCAAGGTCGCCGCAGCCCAGCGGTCGCTGGACTACATGGATCTCAAACCGGGCACGCCGCTGAAAGAGATCGCCATCGACACGGTCTTTATCGGCTCATGCACCAATGGCCGGATCGAGGATCTGCGCGCCGCTGCGGAAATCCTGAAAGGTCGCAAGATCAAGGAAGGCATGCGCGCGATGATCGTGCCCGGCTCGGGTCTTGTCCGCGCGCAGGCCGAGGAAGAGGGGCTGGCGGACATCTTCAAGGAGGCCGGTTTTGAATGGCGTCTTGCGGGCTGTTCCATGTGCCTTGCCATGAACCCTGACCAGCTGAAGCCGGGAGAGCGTTGCGCGGCAACCTCTAACCGCAACTTTGAGGGTCGTCAGGGGCGCGGCGGTCGCACGCACCTGATGTCGCCCGCGATGGCGGCGGCGGCAGCGGTCACCGGCCACATCACCGACGTGCGCGAGCTGGTGTGATGCGGATGGCAAAGGGGCGCCCCGGTCGGGACGCCTCACGTTACGCTGCTAGTCAACCCTCAGTTGGTCAAAGTACCATCCGAGTTGTTGATGCCGGAAACAGGGATGGAGGTCTCCATGAACTCGCCGCTGCTCATGCGGCAGTTCGCGTAAAGCGTGACTCCATCAACCTCGGCCTCCAGCATGATGTTGCCACAGCTCATCTGAAAGGTCGCGGCATTCCCGCCCATTTCCAGCATGCCGTTGTTGTTGCCAATCGGCGGCATCGCGATGCTGGTCTGGTTTGGCATGCCGTTGGCCTTCAGGCAAACAGCGGCGATCTGGGCGCTGCCGTCCGACCCATATTGGAACGCAATGTTCGAACAGGTGTTCTGAAAGGTGCTTGCACCAGAGTGACTGCCTGCAAGGGCAGAGGTCGCGGTAAAGGCAAGAAAGACTGTTGCTGCAAAGGTTTTCATTCTGATCTCCCAATCCAAAGGACAGCCGTCAAAATGGCGGCCACCTCAGCTTTGCCCGAGGCGGCGATTCCCGCAAGGGTAGAGTTGTCATGCGTGAATATTCCTTTTGGGAGAAAAGGTGCCGTTGCGGAAGGCGCGTCCTTCCATGCCCGCCCCACCTTGTTGACTTCGTCGCCCCCGGCCGTCGCGGCCTGGGTGCGCCAATTCTCTGAAATCCTGCGGCAGGTCGTGCCGTCAGCCCCGGCAAAAGCCGGGCGTCCAGACCGACCCCTGCCCCTTAACTAAAGCCAAGGATGCTTTGACATGGACAAATTCGAAAAGCTCACCGGGATCGCGGCGCCTATGCCGCTGGTCAATATCGACACCGACATGATCATCCCCAAACAATTCCTGAAAACAATCAAACGCTCGGGTCTGGGCGTTCACCTCTTTGATGAGATGCGGTTTGACGACAACGGAGACGAGATCCCCGACTTTGTCCTCAACAAGCCGCAGTATCGTGAGGCGCAGGTCATCGTCGCCGGTGACAATTTTGGCTGCGGGTCATCGCGGGAACATGCGCCTTGGGCGCTGAAGGATTTCGGCATCAAGGCGGTTGTCTCCACTAGCTTTGCTGACATCTTTTATAACAACTGCTTCAAGAACGGCATTCTGCCTATCGCCCTGCCGCGTGAGGCGGTCGATCTGCTGATGAAGGATGCCGAAAAGGGATCGAACGCACGTATGATCGTCGACCTTGAGGCGCAGACCGTGACCTCTTCGGATGGTGAAAGTTTTTCGTTTGAGATCGACCCCTTCAAAAAGCACTGCCTGCTGAATGGTCTCGACGACATCGGTCTGTCGATGGAGAAGGTTTCCTCCATCGACACGTTCGAGGTGCAGGCCGCTCAGGCACGTCCTTGGGTCTGACAGAGTGAAACGCCTCTCCCGCGGGTATGCGGGAGAGGTGCATTTCCTGCGCCACAAGTCTTACTTGCCCAAATCGTTTCGAAACCGTAAACTGCTCATCGCCGTAGCTGCTGACCTTGTTGTGGTGAAATTTCCTTTTACCACAACATATTGCGACGCACTCTTGAAGTGCCTAATTTGTGCCCGGGAAATGATGCAATCCCGCACCACTGCCTTCGTGAAACGGCCATGTTACTGCGCAAGCCTTCCTTGACCGCTTGAGCAATTGAGGCAAAGGGGGCAAAACTTGGGCAAGATTGAGGCAACCCGCCACAAAGCGCGGGCTCGGGATGGAACAAGGGCGCGGCATCGTATCGCGGCCGTCCGGATCGAAAGGGCAGAGCTGTGATATCGCGAATGGTGGCCGCTGTAGCGCGGGCGTTCCTTGTTGCATTGCTGGTGGCAACCCCGGCGCTGTTGTTGCCGGGGACTCGGGTCGAAACCACACAAATAATTGCCCTGATCGGCTTGCTCGCCGCGATCCTCACCTTTGTCGAATACGTCGCAGAGTCGCCCTCCTTGATCGAGTTCCGCGCTGCGCCGCCATTCAACCGCATCCGGTTTGCGTCTATTGCAATCACAGTGGGATTGTTGACCCTGATTTGCCGGGGCGACACGGTGCCAACCCCTTTGACAGAGGCGTTGGTCGGTTTTGGTACGATGATCGGTGCGGCGATGGATTTCCCGTTTTCGCCGGTGCGTCTGATGCTGCTGGTGGCGTCAGATGATGGGGCAACCGATAAGATCCGGTCCCTTGCCGGGCTGGCCTATGTCATCTCACTTGTCACTCTGCTGAGCTTTGTCGCCCTTGTTCGGCTGCTCGATTGGCCGTTGCGTTCGGGGGCCTTCAACTTCTGGATCAACCTGCCGCTGTTTGACCCCACGACCGGCGGGGACATCCTGATGCGGCTCAAGCGCGACAGTCACGTTAACGTCGCCTTAGGGTTTCTTCTGCCATTCATGATCCCGGCGGTCCTGAAGGCCGCAGCGGTCTATGCAACTCCGCTTGCGCTGGCCGATCCGCAAACGTTGATTTGGACGATAAGTGCATGGGCCTTTCTGCCAGCAAGCCTGATCATGAGGGGGGTGGCGCTGATGCGTATCGCGGATCTGATCGAGGAGAAGCGTCGCCGCGCCTACGCCCAGGCGGATTTGCAGGTGGCCTGATCCTGTTCCTCAGTTACTTGCTGGTAGCCTGCGCGGCATGCGCGGACCCGTTGCGGGTTGCAACTTGGCATGGCGACTTCAGTCGCAAGGGGCCCGGGTTGATGCTGGCTGATTTCGACAAGGTCGTGCCGGACCTGTCGCCAATCATGTCAACAGAACCTGATGTGCTGGTCCTGACTGATATCGACTATGACGCGGGTCTGGTCACCTTGTCCAAACTGCGCGATGTGCTGCAAGAGGCCGGATTGGATTATCCACACCAGCTGTCCGTGCGACCTAATACCGGGATGCCGACGGATTTGGACATTGACGGCGACGGGCGACGCGGCGGCCCACGGGATGCACAGGGATTCGGCTGGTTTTCCGGGCAGGGGGGCATGGCGGTCCTGTCGCGGTTTCCAGTCGATCTCTTGGCCGACCATAGCAAAGTCCTGTGGAAGGATACCCACGACAGCACCATTGCAAAGGATGATCCGGCCTTCGCAATTCAGCGCCTGTCCAGTTCGACCTTCTGGGCGGTGCGTGTTGCAGCGCCTGACGGGGATCTGACCCTTCTGACGCTGGGGGCCACACCGCCGGTTTTTGACGGCCCAGACGACCGCAACGGGCGGCGCAACCGGGACGAAGTGTTGTTTTGGGCGCATGTACTGAATGGCGATCACGGACCAATCCCCGAAGGGCCTGTTGCGGTGATCGGCAATCTCAACCTTGATCCGGAGCGCGGCAATGGCCTGCACGAGGCGGCAAGGACGCTGCTGACGCATCCACGCCTGCAAGACCCGATGCCGGGCGTTCAAACCGTCGCTTGGGATAGCACCGGCCCGATGCGGGTTAGCTATGTCCTGCCAGACCGCTCTGTGACCGTCGGCGAAAACGGGGTCACGCCGCCGTCGCCTGATCTTGGTCGGCATGGCCTTGTCTGGGTCGATCTGGCCCTGCGCTGAGGACCGGCGCAATCGCCGAGGCCAGCGCCTCAGCCACGTCTGTTTCGACAAAGCCGGGCAAAAGCGCATCGAAATTGTCACGGGACAGGTGGTGCGGTTTGTCCCAGAGATAGCGCATTTCCAGCAGTTTTGCGCCCATCCTCCAGACCGGGCTGACCAGCCGCAGCGGCCACCACGCCATGCGCCTGATTCGGACCGGGCGGTCCAGAATCTTGCTACACTGCGCCGCCATTTCCCGGCCCGTCAGGGTAAGACCGGGGAAGGCGATATCGGCAAATCGGGGCAGACGCTCACGCCTCTCTGCCAGCGCGACAACGGCGCGCGCCATGTCAGGTAGATAGGCCCAGGCATGCGGTACATCTGGATTGCCTGGATAGGTCAGCACTCCTTTGCGGAGCGACGGGGCCATTTGCAGGTCAAACCAGTTGCCTGAGGCGGCAGTGTCCAGAAAATCGCCCGCCCGCAGCAGGATCACAGGCACGCCGGAGGTGCGATACGCGGCCTCCATGTCCACCCGAATGCGGCCCAGCGGATTTCGTGCGTCATGGGGGGTATTGGGGCCGAACGCCTCGGGGGCATCTTTGCCAAATACATAGACGTTGCCCGGAACGATCACAGTCGCGCCAGCCGTGCGCGCCGCCGCGATCACCTGCTGCGTCAGCACCGGAACCTGAGCCGCCCAGTCGCGGTAGGCGGGGTTCCAGCCGTTCACGATCACATCCGCGCCCTGCGCCGCTTGTGCAAGGTCGTCGCTGGCGCGATCAAACAGACGGATATGCCAGCCAGCGTTCCAGAACGCCTCTGCCACATTGCGTCCAAAGCGACCGCTCCCACCCAGAATCAAGACTGTTCCAACCACAACTGCATCCTCCCATCTGGCTTGAGCGAACCATCGGCTATTCATGAGATTCGAGGAATTGCCAGAATGCGCAGGGCGTGTATTCATGAATGAATGGATGGCGCTCTTGCAAAACTCGACTGGTCTTTGGTCCAGACCTTTTTGACGGTGGCAGACACCGGCTCTTTGTCCGAGGCGGCTCGGAAACTGGCAATCTCTCAGCCCACAGCGGGACGTCAGATCCGACAGATCGAGACTACGCTGGAGTTAGAGCTGTTTCAGCGTCAACCACGCGGGTTGTCGCTGACCGATGCAGGCGCGGCGCTGGTGCCGCACGCGCGCCGGATGGCCGAGGGGATGCAGGGGTTTAGCCTTGCCGCCGCCGGACGATCTCAAAAACTGTCCGGCCCGGTCCGTATCACCGCCAGCGTCTTTACCGCGCAGCATTACTTGCCCGTCATCCTGGCAAAGCTGCGTGAGGAAGAGCCCGACATCACGATTGATCTTGTCCCAACTGACCGCTCTGAAAACCTGTTGTACCGCGAGGCTGACATCGCCGTGCGCATGTACCGCAGCGAGCAATTGGACATTGTGACCCGCCATTTGGGAGAGTTGAGTCTGGGCCTGTTCGCGGCCAAAACCTATTTGGATCGCCGCGGCCGTCCGGCGGGTTTCCACGAGTTCTTTGACCACGATCTTGTTGGGTATGATCAATCCGACCTGATCCTGCGGGGGCTGCGCGAGATGGGGATGGATGCGCAGCGCGAATGGTTCGCTACGCGCACCGACCATCACAGCGTCTATTGGGAAATGGTCCGGGCGGGGTGTGGCATCGGTGTTGCCCAGTTGCGCGTGGGTTTGGCAGAACCTGTTGTAGAGCGGGTGCTGCCAGAGGTGCCGCTGCCGACGCTGCCGCTATGGCTGGCCGCGCATGAGGCGGTGCGGCAGACTCCGCGCATCCGACGCGTGTGGGACGCGCTGGCCGAAGGGCTGCTGGCGCAGGTGGACTGAGCCGGCAAACAGCGGGGGTTATTGACCCGACGGCGCGCGCGGGCTACGCCCCAAGCGTTATGAACAGGAGAGCCGACCATGCCCAACCCTTCGATTCTTATCCTGCCCGGAGACGGCATTGGCCCCGAAGTCATGGCCGAGGTCCGCAAGGTCATCGACTGGTACGGCACCAAGCGCGACCTGGCCTTTGACGTGTCCGAGGATTTGGTCGGCGGTGCCGCCTATGACGCGCATGGAACTCCGCTGACCGATGAAACGATGGCCAAGGCACAAGAGGTCGACGCGGTACTGCTGGGGGCTGTGGGTGGTCCAAAGTACGACGCACTGGACTTTTCGGTCAAACCAGAGCGCGGATTGCTGCGCCTGCGCAAGGAAATGGATCTATTCGCCAACCTGCGCCCGGCCCAGTGCTTTGACGCACTTGCGGATTTCTCGTCGCTGAAAAAAGACGTGGTGGCCGGTCTGGATATCATGATCGTCCGTGAACTGACATCCGGCATTTACTTTGGTGAGCCGCGCGGCATCATCGAAGAGGGCAACGAACGGGTCGGCATTAACACCCAGCGGTACACGGAATCGGAAATCGACCGGGTCGCACGGTCGGCGTTCGAGTTGGCGATGCGCCGGGGCAAAAAGCTGTGCTCGATGGAAAAGGCCAACGTCATGGAGTCCGGCGTGCTCTGGCGCGAGGTCGTGACCGAGGTGGGCAAGGATTACCCCGAGGTCGAGCTGTCGCACATGTATGCCGACGCTGGTGCCATGCAGCTGTGCCGCTGGCCCAAACAGTTCGACGTGATCGTGACCGACAACCTGTTTGGTGACCTACTGTCCGACGCCGCCGCCATGCTGACCGGCAGCCTTGGCATGTTGCCTTCTGCGTCGCTGGGCAAGCCGATGGCAAACGGCCGCCCCAAGGCATTGTACGAACCGGTCCATGGGTCGGCACCGGACATCGCAGGGCAGGGTAAGGCGAACCCGATCGCCTGTATTCTGTCGTTCGCAATGGCGCTGCGCTACAGCTTTGACAACGGGGACGAGGCCACGCGTCTTGAGGATGCGATTGAAAAGGTGCTGGCCGACGGTTTCCGCACCGCCGATCTTCTGGGCGAAGAAGGCGTTGACCCGATATCGACCACCCAGATGGGCGATGCCGTCATTGCGGCACTGGACGCCTCTTTATAAAGACGCGCTTTGCGCACTGGACGGCGGTGCAGCGGTTGGTCAGGCTGGTTCTGACCAACCGAAAGGATTCCTCATGCGCCGCCTTCTTTTGTCTGCTTGTCTCTTGGCCAGTCCTTTGGCCGCCCAGACAGTCCAGATCCTGCCTGGGTATTCCGATTTCCGACTTCCGGCGACACAGGTCGTTGATCAGCCCATGACCCTGATGATGAATTGGCTGCTGTCCTTTCCCGAAAGCGCCGAGGGGCGCCCCCAGATTGACCTGTTGGCGAAAGTCGAGGAGGGGCGTCTGGCGATCGTGTTCACCGACTCGGGCGGTGGTGACGATTCGGTGAAGGCAATCCAGCGACGGATGGAATTTCTCCAAACCGAAGACTGGAGATGGCGACTGGTGGCCTATGGCTTTCGGCAGCAATGCTGGCGTGGCGAATCCGACGATTGGACAGACCGCCCCTGCCCTTGAACAGGCTGCGAGACGGAAAAAGCCGCCGCCCCCCTTGCCATCGGTGCCCGTCCCGCATGTGATTGCGGTAACATGCGCCTCGGCACCGACTCTAGTTCACGGAATCCCCTATGTCCCCGAATGCCAAAGGCGCTGTGATGGCGCTGCTCGCTTTTGCTACATATTCGTTTCACGATGTAATCGTGAAATTGCTGGGGGCGAACTATAGCCCAGTGCAGATTGTGTTCTTTAGCGGACTGTTCGCCTTTCCTCTGGTGACCCTGATTCTGATCCGCGATTCTCAACCCGGAACCTTGCGACCGGTCCATCCGTGGTGGACGTTGACGCGGACTGTGTCCGCCGTGATCACCGGTTTTTCTGCCTTCTACGCCTTTTCGGTCCTGCCGCTGGCACAGGTCTACGCGATCCTCTTTGCCGCGCCGCTGGTGATTACCCTGCTGTCGATCCCAATTCTGGGCGAAAGGGTCGGCATACGTCGTGGCGCGGCCGTGATGGTCGGCCTGTGTGGCGTCCTTGTTGTGTTGCGACCGGGGGCCACGGACTTCAGCCTTGGGCACCTTGCTGCGTTGGCGGCGGCCTTTGCCAGTTCATTGGCCTCGATCATCGTGCGCAAGATCGGGCAGGACGAGCGCAGCGTCGTTTTGCTGTTCTACCCGATCCTGTGCAACTTTCTGGTCATGGGGGCGGCGCTGCCGTTTGTTTATGTGCCGATGCCGGCGATCGACTTGGGTGGCATGGCGCTGATGTCGGCGATGGCCTTTGCCGCCTCGGCGATGCTGATCATGGCCTACAAGTCTGGTGAGGCGGTGGTCGTCGCGCCGATGCAGTATTCGCAGATCATCTGGGCGGCCTTCACAGGGGCGTTTTTCTTTGATGAGTTTCCCGACAGGTGGACCATGGTAGGTGCTGGGATCATCATTGCCAGCGGCGTCTACATCGTGCTGCGCGAGGGGGGCAAATCACAGACCAACCGCCCGGTTTTGCGGTCGCGTACGCGGTTTGAGACCGGCATAATACCGCGCGTCCGGTTTTTCCGACGCGACCGGGGCGAAGGCTTGAAAGACAGCGGTCCCAAAGTCGATTGAGCCTTGCCAAAACACCGTGGCTCGGCTATCCCGCCCGCCACGGTCGGAGTGTAGCTCAGCTTGGTAGAGCACTGTCTTCGGGAGGCAGGGGCCGGAGGTTCGAATCCTCTCACTCCGACCATTTAGACAAGGGTCTCATTAGGCCCTTTTTTGTGGCGGGTGTTTTTTTTGACCCTATCTGCGAGTTGTATTGGTCGCAAGCTGGGTAAACTCGCGCGCCTCCATTGAAAATTCGAGTCACCACGATCTCGGCAAATGGGCCATCGCAACCTCCTTTAGAACTGCGTCGTTCCAATAGCGCATGCGGTTTTGGAGTGCGGTTCATGTTTCCTTGGAACGTGTCTTTCCTTGTTGTGCGGTCCCAAACTTTTGACAGCGTGCGGGACCGCAAGGAATGCGTCTTGCTCTGTCGGTATGGCGTCCTCGACCGGATTCTCAATTCCTCAGCGCGTTCGCCTCAAATTGACGAAAATTGGATCGTCTGGGACGTATGCTGCTTGCGATTTCTGATCGGTGCCAGCTGCAGACTGCTTGCCTGAACCTTGATGTCGGTCATTGTGCGCGGGTCCTTGAAATCGTTTTGCTTATTCCGTTGGCTTTGTCCCTTTTTTGCAAGGCAAGCCCAACCTGATACATACTAAAGAATGTGGACATGCTGGGTTGGGCTCTGTATGCATACGAAAGAGGGCTGTTCCGTAAGGTTTAGGCAATCGATTCTGTACGAGCTGTGATCCGAAAGTGGACCTTAGAGAAAGGAATGCCCAGTTGGGTGCCAGCAGGGATAAAAACGACTCGACGAGCAAACCGCTCGCGGTTGAGGGGTCGCAAGATCTGCCTTATCTGGCCCGCGATCGCGATGGCTCTGCTTCCACGCGTGTGGAGTCCGGCCAGTCCGGGATAGCAGCCATCTCCGGTGCGGTTGGAATGGGTCTGGCCACGCAGAGCGCAACTGCTGAGGGTCAAATTGCTTTGCAGGGCGCTCCCGTTGCGGATGAGGTGCCCCACAAGAAGGTAGCTCCGCAGTCCGGCTCCAAAGGACCCGACGGTGTCGGGGTCAAGGGTGACGCGGTCGGAGTAGGCGGCCATGATCCGTCGGAGTCGCTGGCAGGGCCTGATGTTGCGCGTCCTGCGCTGGAAGCTGCCGAGATAACCTCAGATGACACGATCGAGATTGATGTCGGCGCGGGACCTTTTCCATTCGCAGATGTGAGGGATGAAGACGATCCGACGCCGGTAGACATCGCAAGGGCCGCAGTGGCGGATGCGATCGGCGCGGTTCCTACTTCGAAAGCTCCGCTAGAGGTGGCCGCGGATGTGCCACCCGTAACCGGTACTGCCGACTTGGATCTCCTAGAAGAAGTTGAGATCGCATCGGTTCAATTGCCTAAAGCCGAACCGAAAACGAGTATCGAACCCATCGCCGACAAGGCGGACATCGTTGTGGGCGACGATGGCGTTCTGGACACGGTGACCGGTGACGGCGGCATCGTCGACGCGGTTGTCGGCGAAGACGGTCTGCTGGACGGAGTTGTTGGCGAGGATGGCCTCGTGGACAGCGTTCTGGACACGGTGACCGGTGATGGCGGCATTGTCGACGCGGTTGTCGGCGAAGACGGTCTGCTGGACGGAGTTGTGGGCGAGGATGGCCTCGTGGACAGCGTTCTGGACACGGTGACGGGTGACGGCGGCATCGTCGACGCGGTTGTCGGCGAGGACGGTCTGCTGGACGGAGTTGTTGGCGAGGATGGCCTCGTGGACAGCGTTCTGGACACGGTGACCGGTGATGGCGGCATTGTCGACGCGGTTGTCGGCGAAGACGGTCTGCTGGACGGAGTTGTTGGCGAGGATGGCCTCGTGGACAGCGTTCTGGACACGGTGACCGGCGACGGCGGCATTGTCGACGCGGTGGTCGGCGAGGACGGTCTGCTGGACGGAGTTGTTGGCGAGGATGGCCTCGTGGACAGCGTTCTGGACACGGTGACCGGCGACGGCGGCATTGTCGACGCGGTGGTCGGCGAAGACGGTCTGCTGGACGGAGTCGTTGGCGAGGATGGCCTCGTGGACAGCGTTCTGGACACGGTGACGGGTGACGGCGGCATCGTCGACGCGGTTGTCGGCGAGGACGGTCTGCTGGACGGAGTTGTTGGCGAGGATGGCCTCGTGGACAGCGTTCTGGACACGGTGACCGGTGATGGCGGCATTGTCGACGCGGTTGTCGGCGAAGACGGTCTGCTGGACGGAGTCGTTGGCGAGGATGGCCTCGTGGACAGCGTTCTGGACACGGTGACGGGTGACGGCGGCATCGTCGACGCGGTTGTCGGCGAGGACGGTCTGCTGGACGGAGTTGTTGGCGAGGATGGCCTCGTGGACAGCGTTCTGGACACGGTGACCGGTGATGGCGGCATTGTCGACGCGGTTGTCGGCGAAGACGGTCTGCTGGACGGAGTTGTGGGCGAGGATGGCCTCGTGGACAGCGTTCTGGACACGGTGACCGGCGACGGCGGCATTGTCGACGCGGTTGTCGGCGAGGACGGTCTGCTGGACGGAGTTGTTGGCGAGGATGGCCTCGTGGACAGCGTTCTGGACACGGTGACCGGTGATGGCGGCATTGTCGACGCGGTTGTCGGCGAAGACGGTCTGCTGGACGGAGTTGTTGGCGAGGATGGCCTCGTGGACAGCGTTCTGGACACGGTGACCGGTGACGGCGGCATCGTCGACGCGGTGGTCGGCGAAGACGGTCTGCTGGACGGAGTTGTGGGCGAGGATGGCCTCGTGGACAGCGTTCTGGACACGGTGACCGGTGATGGCGGCATTGTCGACGCGGTTGTCGGCGAAGACGGTCTGCTGGACGGAGTTGTGGGCGAGGATGGCCTCGTGGACAGCGTTCTGGACACGGTGACGGGTGACGGCGGCATCGTCGACGCGGTTGTCGGCGAGGACGGTCTGCTGGACGGAGTTGTTGGCGAGGATGGCCTCGTGGACAGCGTTCTGGACACGGTGACCGGTGATGGCGGCATTGTCGACGCGGTTGTCGGCGAAGACGGTCTGCTGGACGGAGTTGTTGGCGAGGATGGCCTCGTGGACAGCGTTCTGGACACGGTGACCGGCGACGGCGGCATTGTCGACGCGGTGGTCGGCGAGGACGGTCTGCTGGACGGAGTTGTTGGCGAGGATGGCCTCGTGGACAGCGTTCTGGACACGGTGACCGGCGACGGCGGCATTGTCGACGCGGTGGTCGGCGAAGACGGTCTGCTGGACGGAGTCGTTGGCGAGGATGGCCTCGTGGACAGCGTTCTGGACACGGTGACGGGTGACGGCGGCATCGTCGACGCGGTTGTCGGCGAGGACGGTCTGCTGGACGGAGTTGTTGGCGAGGATGGCCTCGTGGACAGCGTTCTGGACACGGTGACCGGCGACGGCGGCATTGTCGACGCGGTGGTCGGCGAAGACGGTCTGCTGGACGGAGTCGTTGGCGAGGATGGCCTCGTGGACAGCGTTCTGGACACGGTGACGGGTGACGGCGGCATCGTCGACGCGGTTGTCGGCGAGGACGGTCTGCTGGACGGAGTTGTTGGCGAGGATGGCCTCGTGGACAGCGTTCTGGACACGGTGACCGGTGATGGCGGCATTGTCGACGCGGTTGTCGGCGAAGACGGTCTGCTGGACGGAGTCGTTGGCGAGGATGGCCTCGTGGACAGCGTTCTGGACACGGTGACGGGTGACGGCGGCATCGTCGACGCGGTTGTCGGCGAGGACGGTCTGCTGGACGGAGTTGTTGGCGAGGATGGCCTCGTGGACAGCGTTCTGGACACGGTGACCGGTGATGGCGGCATTGTCGACGCGGTTGTCGGCGAAGACGGTCTGCTGGACGGAGTTGTGGGCGAGGATGGCCTCGTGGACAGCGTTCTGGACACGGTGACCGGCGACGGCGGCATTGTCGACGCGGTTGTCGGCGAGGACGGTCTGCTGGACGGAGTTGTTGGCGAGGATGGCCTCGTGGACAGCGTTCTGGACACGGTGACCGGTGATGGCGGCATTGTCGACGCGGTTGTCGGCGAAGACGGTCTGCTGGACGGAGTTGTTGGCGAGGATGGCCTCGTGGACAGCGTTCTGGACACGGTGACCGGTGACGGCGGCATCGTCGACGCGGTGGTCGGCGAAGACGGTCTGCTGGACGGAGTTGTGGGCGAGGATGGCCTCGTGGACAGCGTTCTGGACACGGTGACCGGTGATGGCGGCATTGTCGACGCGGTTGTCGGCGAGGACGGTCTGCTGGACGGAGTTGTTGGCGAGGATGGCCTCGTGGACAGCGTTCTGGACACGGTGACCGGTGATGGCGGCATTGTCGACGCGGTTGTCGGCGAAGACGGTCTGCTGGACGGAGTTGTTGGCGAGGATGGCCTCGTGGACAGCGTTCTGGACACGGTGACCGGTGACGGCGGCATCGTCGACGCGGTTGTCGGCGAAGACGGTCTGCTGGACGGAGTTGTTGGCGAGGATGGCCTCGTGGACAGCGTTCTGGACACGGTGACCGGTGATGGCGGCATTGTCGACGCGGTGGTCGGCGAAGACGGTCTGCTGGACGGAGTTGTTGGCGAGGATGGCCTCGTGGACAGCGTTCTGGACACGGTGACCGGTGATGGCGGCATTGTCGACGCGGTTGTCGGCGAAGACGGTCTGCTGGACGGAGTTGTTGGCGAGGATGGCCTCGTGGACAGCGTTCTGGACACGGTGACCGGCGACGGCGGCATTGTCGACGCGGTGGTCGGCGAGGACGGTCTGCTGGACGGAGTTGTTGGCGAGGATGGCCTCGTGGACAGCGTTCTGGACACGGTGACCGGTGATGGCGGCATTGTCGACGCGGTTGTCGGCGAAGACGGTCTGCTGGACGGAGTTGTGGGCGAGGATGGCCTCGTGGACAGCGTTCTGGACACGGTGACCGGCGACGGCGGCATTGTCGACGCGGTGGTCGGCGAGGACGGTCTGCTGGACGGAGTTGTTGGCGAGGATGGCCTCGTGGACAGCGTTCTGGACACGGTGACCGGTGATGGCGGCATTGTCGACGCGGTTGTCGGCGAAGACGGTCTGCTGGACGGAGTTGTGGGCGAGGATGGCCTCGTGGACAGCGTTCTGGACACGGTGACCGGCGACGGCGGCATTGTCGACGCGGTGGTCGGCGAGGACGGTCTGCTGGACGGAGTTGTTGGCGAGGATGGCCTCGTGGACAGCGTTCTGGACACGGTGACCGGTGATGGCGGCATTGTCGACGCGGTTGTCGGCGAAGACGGTCTGCTGGACGGAGTTGTTGGCGAGGATGGCCTCGTGGACAGCGTTCTGGACACGGTGACCGGTGATGGCGGCATTGTCGACGCGGTGGTCGGCGAAGACGGTCTGCTGGACGGAGTTGTGGGCGAGGATGGCCTCGTGGACAGCGTTCTGGACACGGTGACCGGCGACGGCGGCATTGTCGACGCGGTGGTCGGCGAGGACGGTCTGCTGGACGGAGTTGTTGGCGAGGATGGCCTCGTGGACAGCGTTCTGGACACGGTGACCGGCGACGGCGGCATTGTCGACGCGGTGGTCGGCGAGGACGGTCTGCTGGACGGAGTCGTTGGCGAGGATGGCCTCGTGGACAGCGTTCTGGACACGGTGACGGGTGACGGCGGCCTTCTGGGCGGTCTTTTGGGCGGCGTGTTGAATACAGTGAAGGGCGACGGCGGTCCGGTGGACGTGGCTCTGGGCGAGGACGCGCCGCTTGGCGCCGTTGTTGGCAGCGACACGGTCGAGACCTCAGTTGTGGACGACATCGAAAGTGTCGATGACGAAGGTTTTGTCGATACGCTGATCGCCTCTGACGGTGAAGAGGATATCCTTACCGGGTTGGTCGGGGACGATGACGTTTATGGAATAGATGTAGCGCCGGACCCCGTGGACAACGTAGACGACCTTTCGGCAGGCCTGCCTTGGCGGGGCGGATCGCTGGTCGATCAGGGTCTTCTGTCCGACACTGTCGCAACGGACGATGAAATCGACGGTCTGCTGAATGAGATCCTTGGCAGCGCGGTAGATGGCGATGTTTTGAGCAGCGGGCCGGGGACTTTCGACTTGCTGGTTGAGGAAACGGACCTTCCCGGGGATGCTATGGTCGACACCGGCGATTCCAGTCTACTGGGTGATACTGCGATCGACGATGCGATGTCGTCGTTGTTCGACACTGGCGAAAGCTTGCTTGGTGGTGGTTTGCTGGGCGGCGGATTGCTTGGCGGATTGTCGTCGCCGGATGACGAGAATGCCTAGAACCGGTGCCCAGCAGTCAGTTTGCTGGGCAACATGTGAATATTATGCAACTTTTAGGCGTAGATGTTTACAAGGGGGCTTGCAGCAAATAGTTCTATCGCGAACCATCCGTAAGCACGGGACGAAATTCGAACCAGAACGATCTAGAGGTGTGTAAACTTTGTTCTTTTTCGATGAGTTCCCGACTGGCCCTGACGTGATAGGTCTTGTTTCGTAGGGAGTGGCTGAATGTCTATCGAGCTGTCCGTGCGCGGAATAGGGCAAGATCAATCGCAATCGCTGGTTGTCGACACTGGAATTGCATTGTCGCGCGCGACAGAGATCACGCTCCCTACGGGTACTCCCGCCATTGTCCGGCATGAGAAGTTTGGTCGCGATCTTGCTGTTCAGTTCGAAGATGGACAAACGCTGCGCATCGAGAATTTCTTCGTTATGGATCCCGAGGGCGAGTTCAGCCGGTTCCTAGATGAGGACGGGGGTACGAAAGTCACAGGACTGATCGCTCCCGAACCCTCGATGGAAGACATGGGCGATGGGATCGAAGCGGATCCTGCTGGCGGGAGCGAAGGGGGTGACGCCACGCCGCAACACGCATTTGTGCCCGGCGCGGGCGACGATGGCGGTGGCGGATTTTTCGGCGAAAGCTCGACGATCCTTAGCGCCGGAGCGGGGCTGGCCGCGGGGTACGGCTCGATGAGTCTATTGTCTTCTGAAGGAGATGATGGCGATAGCGAAAGCCGCAGCGCGTCGACCGCAGCCGCAGTTCCAAGCGATGACGACGCCGGTTTGTTAGAGCAAGACCTAGAGGCGCTTCTGGGTGCACCGGCGGCCGAGGATGACCTGATGCTCGCCTTGGCAGCCGAACTCGAGAGCGCGGCTTTTGTCGACGACGCCCTAGGTGCGCCCGGTGATTTGGTCGCTCCCCTGCTAGATGGCGGCTTGGCCGGGCCGTTATTTGCAGAAACCTCTCCGATGCCGATCGAGATGCACGCCGAATCTGATCTGCTTCTGCCTCTGACCGCCGAAGGTGACACATGACGCCACGCCGCCCCAAAACAATCGCTAACAGCCTGGCCGCGCGCTGTGCCCGGCTGGTCGCGGCATCGGTGTTGGCCGCAGGCCTTTTGTCCGCCCCGGCCTTGGCGCAGATGTCGCTGAAAGAGGCGGCTCAACTTGCGCCAGAGTTGGATCCTAACGTGACCGCGTTGCGACAACAGGTTAGCAGCCGCACCCTTGGTATAAAACAGGCGCGCGACGGCTATTACCCTTCTGTCAGCCTGTCCAGCGACACCAGCACCACGGATGCGGACGGTCCGGGAATTTCTTTGACGATCTCGCAGGTTCTGTACGATTGGGGCTTGATCCGAAGTGAGATCAAGGCCGCGACGCAGGCACGCGTGCAGGCAATCTCTGATTTGAAGACTTCGGTCGAAGACCTTACTCTTTTAGTATCCGAGACTTTTCTTGACGTAGAAATCGCCCAAAATAAGATACAGCTAACGCGAGAGTACATGGCGTTCGCCAATCGTTTGTCAACTCAGGCCGAGGTCCGCGCCCGTGCCGGGTTGGGCGACAACGGTGAAGTGGCGAGAGCCCGGCTAGAAGTGGCGCGGGCGCAGGACCGGATGAACAGCCTGGTGGCCGACCGGGACATGAGCCTCGCCCAGATTTCCTTTCTGACGGGACGCAAGACGGTGGCCGTACTACCGCCCCCTGCGATCAATTATGCCCAGCGGTACAACAGCGCGGCAAAGATCCAGTCTGCTGTCCGCATTGCACCGGATTACATCGCAGGACGTGCCCGCGCGGCCGAGGCAGAGGCGAACGTCGATCGTGCCAAGGCCGCACGGCTACCGACCATTCAGCTGCAGGCGCAGGGCCGGACCGACCTGAACGGCGGGCGCACCAGCACGGCGTTGGGGTTGTCGGCGGGTGTCGATCTCAACGCCGGCGGTCTGGGAGGGCGTGCCATTCAGGTGGCGCGCGCTGACGCTGCTGCTGCGGCATCCTCCCTGCGCGGAATCGAGCGCCAGATGACCAACACTGCGCAGACCGCGCTGAAGCACATCGCGACTTTGCGGACGGCTGAACGGTCCCGGGTCACACAGTTGGAACAGGCCGCGCGCGTACTGGCGAACTACGAGGATCAGTTCGTAGCCGGGCAGCGAGAGTTGATCGATGTCCTGACCACGGGGCGCGATTTGTATGATGCAAGGATCGACCAAGTTGACACCTATGAAGAGCGAAAGCGGACAGAATATCAGGCTGCACGCGATCTAGGTGTGTTGGGCACACTGATCCTCGCCTCCAGCGGTTCTTAGGGGGCAAAATGTTGCGCGGGAAAGACCAAACATGAACGTCCACCAGCACTTTGACCCACTTGTCGACGGTTTGATCGAACTCTGCCGTGCGCAGGGTATCGCCACGTCGGCGGCACGTTTGACCGACGGGCTTGGTTGGTCGCCGGATACGCCGATGTCCACCGACATGGCCCCGCAGGCGCTGCGCCGTATCAACATGAGCTGCCGCGTCACCTCGGCACCGCTACGGTCATTTCCGAACCACAGCCTGCCTGTGCTGCTGTTCCTCAAGGATGGCCGGACCGCCGTTCTGGAGAAATGGGCTGAAGAGGACGCGCAGATGATTCTGCCCGAAACCTCGGGTGGTCGCGTTTTCTGGAGCAGGCAAGAACTGGCCGCTCAGCACGACGGGCGCATCCTCGTGTCCAAGCCGATCGACATCGTGTCGGACCGGCTGGATGAGCCGAACCCCAGTCGCTCCCACTGGATGACTGGGCCGTTGCTCAAGAACTGGTGGATCTATCGCGACGTCGTTTTCGCCTCATTTGCGGCGAACCTGCTGGCAATCGCCACGGCGCTGTTTTCGATGCAAGTCTATGACCGGGTCGTGCCCAGCAATGCATTCGATACCCTTTGGATTCTTGCAAGTGGCGTCGGGCTCGCCATCGTGTTGGAACTGATTCTGAGGACGACACGCGCCGCACTGGTCGACGTTTCGGGCCGCGATCTGGATTTGCAGCTGTCGTCGCAACTATTCGACAAGGTTGCCAATATGCGGCTGGCCCATAAACCGGCGTCGACCGGGGTCTTCGCCAACCAAGTTCGCGAATTCGCAACGGTTAGGGAGTTCTTTACCTCCGGCACCGTGACAGCGCTTTGCGATATCCCGTTTGTGGCAATTTTCCTTTTGGTGATCTGGTTCATCGGCGGGCCAGTCGCCATCGTGACTCTACTTGGGGTCATCATGACGATCGTTCCGGGCATGCTAATGCAGGGGCGTCTCGCCCGCGCCTCGCGCGAGAACGCAAGGGAAGCAGCGGCTTTGAACGGCCTCCTTCTGGAAACGATCTCCAACCTTGAGACGGTTAAGGCTTCGCGCGCCGAGGGCCGGCTACAGCGGTCCTACGCGCAACTTTCAGCGACCATGGCGAACACGGCGGTTCGGACCCGTGGTCTGACCACCACGATGACCCAGTTGGTCAGCGGCGTACAGAAAGTCACCTATGCAGGTGTCATTATCGCCGGCGTCTATCTTATAAGCTCTGGTGCTCTGACTGTCGGCAGCCTGATCGCCTGTACGATCCTATCAAGCCGCACCCTGACGCCTATGGGGCAGGTGGCTGGCTTGCTGGCCCGTTGGCAGCAGGTCCGTGCGGCGTTGGAGGGACTGGACCGGATCATGGGATTGCCCCAAGAACGTCCCGCCGACCGACATTTCGTGCGCGCCTCCGACCTTCACGGAGAGTTCAAGTTGGAAGACGTGGTCTTTCGCCACGATCCGGCGGCCCCTCCAGTGGTCAATATCCGAGAATTGCACATCAAACCCGGAGAGCGGATCGCGCTTTTGGGCGGAAACGGTGCAGGGAAGTCCAGCTTCATGCGGCTCATTGCCGGGTTGGTCGATCCGCAGGAGGGCTCTGTCCTTCTCGACAGTCTTGCGCTCAGCCAGATCGACCCGATCGACCGGCGTCGCCAAATCGGCTATCTGCCACAATCGGTGGCGTTGTTTCAGGGTACGCTGCGCGACAACCTTCTGCTGGATCACGGCCTGCATTCCGACGACCAACTGCTAGAGGCGCTGGACGCCGTCGGGCTGGGTGCCTTCGTCCGCCGCCATGTCCGGGGGCTGGATCTTGTGATCCATGGCAACGGCAACGTTTCGGGCGGTCAGCGCCAGGCCATCGGCCTTGCGCGGATCCTGCTTCAAGATCCCAAGATCGTGTTGCTGGATGAACCCACTGCCGCCTTTGACCACATCACCGAAAAGCAGGTCATTACGCATCTGAACACATGGCTCGAAGGCCGCACGGCGATCATCTCGACCCACAAGCGCGAGTTGCTTGCCCTGACCCAACGGACACTGGTTCTGAAAGAAGGCAAGATCGCGCGCGACGGTGATCTCTTGCAGATCCTGAACAAGGCTCGCTCCAATACGGTCCAGAAAACGCAGGTCAAAGCGGTGAAATGAGCAGTTCAGAGCTCTTTGATCCTAGCCATGTGGACGGCAGTTATCGGCAGCAGACGCTCCGCAAGTCGCGTCTGACGATCCATATTGTTGTTTTCTCTCTCATTGCGGCCATCGCCTGGGCCACGATTGCACAGGTCAACGAGGTTACGCGGGGCGACGGCATCGTTATTCCGGCTCGGCGCATGCAGACGATTCAAAGCCTCGAAGGCGGAATCCTTGGGGAATTACTGGTGGCCGAAGGGGACATCGTCGTCGCGGGACAAGTATTGGCGCGACTGGATGCCACGCGGTCGCGCTCTGCCTTCATGGCTGCCGAAAGTCAGATCACTGCCCTGACGGCCGAGGTTGCCCGATTGGAGGCTGAAGTGCTGGAACAGCCCAGGTTGGATTTTGGCCCGACCCCCAACGCTGCCGAACAGACCGAACTACGGCTTTTCACGGCGCGCCGGACCAAGTTGGAAGCCTCGCTTGCGGCACTCAACAGTGAGCGCGCGGCAATCGAAGAGCAGATTGCTATCACTGCACCGCTTGCCGAAAGCGGCTCTGTCAGCCGAATCAACTTGTTGCAATTGCAGCAAAAAAAGGCAGAGCTTGACGGCAAAATCGGGGACACTCGAAACGCCTACGTGCAGGACGCTTATAAGGATCTCGCGCAGCGCCGCTCACGTCTCAGCGCCTTGTCCGAAGAGGCCGTGCAGAAACAGGACGAATTACAGCGTACGTCGATCCGCTCTCCTGTGGCCGGGCGCGTGAATGATATCGCGATTACCACGCTGGGCGGCGTCATTCAGCCGGGTGAGCCGATCATGGAAATCACGCCTATCGATGACCAGTTGGTGATCGAGACAAAGGTCCTGCCGCGAGATGTGGCCTTTCTTGCTCCCGGCATGCCCGCAAGCGTCAAGATCACCGCATATGATTTTGCCACTTACGGCGACCTGCGCGGCACGGTTATGCGGATCTCTGAAGACACGGTAGAGGAAGATACGCGGCAAGGGCCGCAAAACTTCTACCGCGTCATGATTGTGACCGATCACAACTACCTTGAACGCGCAAGCGAGAAATTTGCGATCCGGCCCGGCATGGTGGCACAGGTCGATATCGAAAGCGGCAAGCGGTCGGTTCTGAGCTATCTCACGCGTCCGTTGTTGAACGCCCGCCTCCGCTAAAGTAGGTCCCTCCCACGAACTGCCGTGAAGTCAAAGGAATGCCTCTGTGCCGCGCGTCTGCCAAACCCCTCTTCGCCGGGAGCTTTTGCTTGCCCTCGCTCTGATGTCTGTGACTGCCCCAGTATCTGCACGTGTGTTCGAAACGGTCGAGGTTCGCGGAGCCCAATTCATTCCTGCCGAAGATATCCGCATGACCTGCGGCGCTATGCCAAACATCGACTACGCATCTTACGAATTGCGTGCGATAGAGGATTGCCTCATGCTCACTGGTGTTTTCGAAGCCGTGAGCCTGTATCCAGAGGGCGACGCGCTGATCATCGACGTGGCCGAGATTGACGACCGACCCGGCCGGATCGAAGCGGCGTTGTCCTATGTGTCGGACCACGGGGTCGTGGGCGAGTTGTCCTTTGAGCAGTACAATCTTTTTCCCGGCACATACGGTGCACTCAACCTGTCGTTCAATTCAGAGGTAAAGTCACTCGAAGCGCACTTATACCGCGCCGACGCATTCAATGAGACGCTGGATTTTGGCGTTGACCTGTTCGCGCTCGAGTCGGATCTGGATGACACCGGCTATTCCGAACAGGGCGTCCGGGCAGAGCCCTACTTGGCGTGGACGCCGTACGACCATGCACGGTTGGAAATGGGCATAGGATGGCGCAGCTACCGGATGTACGATGTGGATGCCTCTGCTAGCGCCCTGTTGTTTAAAGAGGAAACTGACGAGATTTCTGCTCCCTACCTGCGAATTTCGGCAGTATATTCCGGTGGGGGAGAACAGCAGGATGTGCCTGATGGCGTTGAAAGCCTGGAATACGGGCTGCGTCTTGATCAGTACTTGTGGAATATCGGTAGTGAAGACGTGCTTTCCGACAGCCGGCTGGAAGCAAACCTGATACAGCCTTTTGGAGAGGGCTATCGTTTTCTGGGCACGCTGCGTGCAGGCAGCGTCACCGGCCTATCGGGAAACGATACGCGTGCCATCGATCGGTTTTTCCCGGGTGCGGACACCTTCCGCGGTTTCGCGCCACGCGGCATCGGCCCACGCGACGGCGGCGGCAGTTTGGGCGGCAACCACTACCTTGTGGGGTCGATTGAAGTGCAGCGCGACATTGGCCACGTGTTGTCCATGCCAATGCAAGCCGGTCTCTTTGTTGAGGCTGGAAGTTCTTGGGGCCTTGACGATACCTTGTCTGGTCGCATCGACGACAGTTGGCACAGCCGTGTCAGCACGGGCCTGTCCCTGACTTTTGAGGTCGCTAATACACCTGTGTCCCTTTACGTCGCCACTCCGCTACGCAAGTTTGCCGGCGACACAACACAGACCTTTGGCCTGAGCTTTACGACCCGTTTCTGATCCGGGCTTGCCGCTTTTCGGCGGCCAGCCGGAACAGCCCAAGGTAGCGCGGCGCGACAGCTTGGACGCTATATAAAAGACGCGCCCGGGCGCGGGCTGCCTGCCCATATCGATACCGCCGCTCAGGATCTTCTGACAGGGCGATGATCTCTTGGATCCACGCGCCATCGTCGTCCGGCAAAAGGCGTCCGTTGACATCGTCCTGAATTAGTTCGGCGGGATAGCCTCGGTCTGGCGCCAGAACGCAGCCACCTCGCCCAAGGATCTCAACTAGGCCCCAGTTCGCGACGCCGAACCGCAACGGATAGAGAAAGATATCGATGTCGGCGAGCTTTTGGACAAAGTCGTCATAGGGTAACTTGCCCGGGAATTCGATCACCTCAGCGGCGCGCGGATAGATCTTCATCAGGTGGTCCCGAAAGCTGTCGACGGCACCGCTATACTTTCGTTCAACCCATTGCTGTTCATAGCCATAGGTGCTGCCCGTGCTTCCACCGAGGGCGACGAAATTGGCTTTCAGACCCCGTTCAACCAATTTGTCGACAAGCCGCACGTAGGTGTCAAACCCCTTGGCATTCGACAGGTCGCGGGCGGAAAAGCCGATAGTCAGGGGGGCGGAACGTTCTTTCAGCTCTAGTGCTTTGGTGTCCTCAAAAGCAAAGCCTTCTAGCTGCACCTCGATGTTGGATTGGAGGGCCTCAGGGAACATGGATTTGGCGTGCTGACTTGGGCAGATCACCAGATCGCTGCAAAGGGCTTG
This sequence comes from Antarctobacter heliothermus, assembly GCF_002237555.1. NCBI lineage: Bacteria > Pseudomonadati > Pseudomonadota > Alphaproteobacteria > Rhodobacterales > Roseobacteraceae > Antarctobacter > Antarctobacter heliothermus. The sequence goes on from NZ_CP022540.1 coordinate 1,261,061, forward strand.
GTGAAAGTTGAGCATTTCCGTGTTGCGGTCGACCATCCGCTGCGCCTGATCCGGGGGGTAGGCTGGGTCCCATCCATGTGCCCGAAAGCTGGGAAATTCAATGTAGCTGACAATGGCGGCATCGATCTCATCGTATAGAAAATGCGGGGCACCCCACAGTGAGTGTGTCACGACCACGTCGATCTTTTTGTGCCTTTCAAACTGCTGCAGCGCACTGAGCAGCCCTCGACCAATATGCGCAGAGCGTTCCAGCTTTGCCGTATAATAGTAGCGTTGCGCCCCGGTCACCGGGCCGTCGGGCTTGAAACCTAGGATATGCTTGCCGCGATGCGCATTCTTTGCCTGATGGCCCGGCGTCGTCAGAAAATAGGTCTCAGCTAGACCTGCCGCGCGCAAGTAGTCGCACAAGGCCCCGAACTGGCCGGGGTAGACCGCTCCGGCGAAGACGATCACTGGTTTTGCCATTTGCACGTTTCCCATATCCGAACCACGACAGTCGGGCGCGCGCGGCGCCCGGTCTTGCCTGTCTAAGGGAGAATGGAACCGAGATACATACTTTAGGTGGTGGTTTCTCGTGTCGATCACTTCCGGTGCACCGGTGGATCAGATCATATTCATGTCCCGGGCGACGATCACGGCTTGGGTCCGGTTGCTGGCCTCCAGCTTTGTACAGACCGCTTTGACATGCATCTTGACCGTCGCTTCCTTGAGGCCAAGCGCTGTACCTATGTCACGGTTTGATTTGCCCTCAGACAGTTCAGCAAGCACGTCCATCTCTCTTTCTGACAGAGGGACGTTCACGTGATCCTTAGGGACAACGCGTTTACGCTCGATCAGCTCGACCGGGATATAACGTTCTCCCGCAGCCATAAAGCGCACTTCATTATAAAAGCTGCGCAGAGACGTTGTTTTCAACACGAACCCAGCACCGCCCATGTCTAGCACTTCGGGCACGAGATGGGCGGGTGGATTACTGGTCAGCAGTGCAACCGGCTTTCCGCCGTTCCGCGCGATTGCCTCGCGCATGCCATCAAGACCGTTCATGCCGGGCATGTTGAGATCGACGAGCACGAGATCGAAGGCGCCTTGGCTGTCGATAATATCCAGCGCGGTATTAAGGTCCGGAGCCGTCATCGCGGTCACGTCAGGAACGCCGGAGATGAATTGCTCGAACATCTCCAGCACCATCGCGTGATCGTCCGCGATCAGGATTCTGATCGGTGCGGTTTCCTCTGAGACCATTTCTCTACTTTCGTACTCTGGCGGCGTTCTGCGTGCCTCCCAATCATACGGTGGGCGGCACGACGGTCGCGTTTACGTTCGTCAGGTAGGTAGGGCAATACTGCCCGAGTCACGCCTATACAGGAAGTGTACACTGCGGACCTCACGTCAACTGGTTTGTGGCTCGGTTCCCAGCGCCTTGATGGCCTTGGCTGTGCGGGTCAGCGCATCGGTCACGGTTGCGATTTCTTCAGATAGGTCGGTCTTGCCCGACTTCACCGCATCCTCCAGAACACGCATGCGCGTGTCTAAAAGGGCCAGTCCAGTCAGGCCGCAAGCGCCGGTTGCAGCATGCATCGTGCAGTCGATCCGGTCGGTCACCCCATTACATTTCAGGCTGACCAACGCGGTGCTGGCTTCCCCCAGGGCACGTGACATGAATTTCCGAGCCCCTTCTGGCCCTAGGCCAGAGACAAGTTCCGTTACCACACTGTCGTTGAGTACCGCACCTTCTTGTCGCGGCGGCTTCGCGGCCTTGGTCTTCTTCGACACCTTGGCGGGTGGGGGCGACGTGGGAGGCATAGGGGCGGGTATCGTCGGCGCATCCAAAGCCTCTCGGGCCGCGTGGCACAGCGGCCCGGGTCGAATCGGTTTTTCCAACACGCGCTGCATTCCTGCCTGAAGACACGCATCCTGGATACGCTCGTCGATATGCGCCGTCAGGCCCAAAACGCGGGGGGCGGGGTTGATGCTGCCTGACGCAATACCCGATGCAATGCGTCGCGCCAGTTCGACACCGCTCATCTGCGGTAGGGTGACGTCGGACAGGACAAGGTCGATGCCGCGCCCCGTCGGATTCTCTAAGACGCTAAGCGCAGCTTTACCGCTGCCAGCGACCTGAACCTCGGCCCCGGCGGCTTGCAAGACGTGGCTCAGCCACGCTTGGCTTGCAGGGCTGTCCTCGACCACCAAAAGGGTCTTGCCGCGTAGCAGTCCGTCGGTGTCCTGCGGCATTGTTTCGATTGCGGCTGTCTCGGACGTTTCGGCGGCTGGCAGGCTGAACACCGCCCGTAGGATGGTGCCCACGACCTCTTCGCCCTCAGAAACGGCTCGCTCGCCGTCTGCGCCGCGGTCCAACAGGCTCAGATGCCCGCCAAGTTGCGTCAACGCGTGGGCTAGGACATTCATGCCGCCAGAGGGGCGTTTCTGTGCCTCTTGTGGCGCGGGTGACGTGACGCTGCCGCCCTGACCAAGCGCTTGGCGCAGCCGGTCCTTCTGATTCTCAGGAAGGCCGCCGCCCTGATCGCGAACCTCAAGCGTGATTTCCAGACGCGATTCCTTGGCCCGCAGGTCATCTATCCCGGCGCGCAGCGGTGCCACGGTCAAGGCGACCTCGACCGCCGCGCCGCCGTGTTTGACGGCATTATCGATCATGTTCTGAAACAGTGCGCGGACGAACCGCACGGGACCAATAACGCGCGTATCTGAGTCCTCGGGCAATGAAAGCGTCATGGATACATTGCGACGGTCGGCGATGGGATGGATGATGTCGATCAGTTGGCCAAGCTCATCCTTCAGCGAAAAAACCTCGTCCCGGCGGGCCGCTGCTGCGCTTTGTTCGCCGCGGATCACTGCGAGGACATTGCTGATGTGATCCAGCGAAAGGTCCGCCACTCTGCGCAGCCGATCTAGGGCGTCGTCCCCGCGGTCCTGTTGCTGGAGCAATATCTCGGCACTGGCAAGAAGGGATTGAATAGGCGTGCGCAGGTCATGCGTAACGCGCAAAAGCGTCGCCGCGCGCGCCCGGTTCCGTAGCCACAGCGCCTCGTCATCGGTTTCGGAGAGACGCAAATAATAGCCCGAGGCGGGCCCCAGCGGTAAAAGCACCAACTCGCCTTCAAGGGCGACCCCTTCAATAGAGACGGAAACAGATGCGCTTCCGGCGCGTTTCACAACAGTGCAGAGATCGGGCCAATCGAGGTGTTTCCGCAAGTCCCGATCAAGGCCAAGCCGCTTGGCCGGGGCGTTTGCCAGCAGGACTTCGCCGGCCTCGTTGGCCAAGAGGACGGCGCGCCGGTCTGACGCGATCAAACGGGCCACCGTCTGCAGGACCGGGCGATAGGATGCGTGAACTCCATCGACAGCCTTCGCGGGTTTCGGTCCTTGATCGATGCCCGCCTCGGGCGTTTCGCCGTTTTCATTTCCTGGTGTGCTCAAGCCGGTTCCTCCGCTCTGCGCGTGGCCACCCGGTGACGGCACCGGGGTGTCCCGGTGGCGCACGGCGTGGTGGCGGCAGGTCAAACAAGCCGCGTTGCCTGCAGGTACAGCCAGAGCGGGTAGCGCCGAAACGACTTCATGTACAGGAAAATTACGCCTTGGACATGCGCCCGGTGAGAATATAGCCATTTGTGTGACATTTACATACTTAAGTTTGTCTTTTGATGTGTGCTCGGCACCCTGGCTGGCGCTCAGGTGAACGGGTTGGCCACACTATTTGCGTCGCGGTCGGGCGCGGGGGCGTACTTCCCATCGTTCCGACGACGTGGCTCGCCAACCGCCGGGCGGCAAGGCGGTGGTGTTCGGAACGGCCTCGGGCGAGTCGAATCGCGAGCCGGAAGTCCATACGCTGACAGCCTCGGTATGGCCGCCGACACATCGGCCGACTTGAAGAATGTCGATTGCACGTCTCCCTGTACGCACCTGACGAGTCGGGTCCATATAAGCAGCTGTCAAATAAGTATATTGTCTTGATCAGGGTGCTGAGGCTGACAGCCTGTTTGAGTCAGTGACCGACAACGATAGCGCCCTCAGTTTCTTTAGTTGGGGCCCAAAGGACGCATTGCAACGTGACTGGTTTGGATTGTTCAGCTGGATACGGGGTCGGGCACGACACAGCTCTGGGCCGAGGGCGACGCGTAGCGGTAGCCAGTTCGACGCCGATGTGACGGGTGAAACCGGCAAACCGAAGTGATGCGTCCAAAATCAGAAACAGATAATTTCACCGGACAGCTCTCGTGGAGGTTGACGATACATACTTTAGAGTGTTCATTACCGACTAAAGGCGACTCTTGCGCTTTCTAACATGTGCGCCGTGGCGCGCAAACGGGACAGAGGAAAGAACAATGGCTGACAGCGTGATCCAGACCGGGTCTGAAATTGCAATTCGAATTGATGCAGATCGGGCGGATATCTCGCGCTTTCTGCGGCAGGGAGACGATTTGGTCGTCGAATTGCGCAATGGCGACCGGATTATCGTGCAGGGATATCATGTCCCTCACGAAAGCGGTTCCCTGCACAGCCTCGTCTTTGGCGACACTGTAGTGACGGACGTTGAGATTGAAGAGGGTGGCGCGGGTCTTGGCTTGAACATGGAAGACGGACTGGCACTTGCTGCAGCGGGTGTAAGCGGTCTGGGCCTGGCTCTCAGCGGCGGTGGTGACGGTGATAGCGACGGTGACCCGACCGATTTTACTGACTTCACGGACCCGACCGATGGCACGGACCCGACCGATGGCACGGACCCGACTGACGGTACAGACCCGACTGACGGCACGGACCCGACTGACGGTACAGACCCGACCGATGGCACGGACCCGACCGATGGCACGGACCCGACCGATGGCACGGACCCGACCGATGGCACGGACCCGACCGATGGCACGGACCCGACCGATGGCACGGACCCGACCGATGGCACGGACCCGACCGATGGCACGGACCCGACCGATGGCACGGACCCGACCGACGGTACAGACCCGACCGATGGCACGGACCCGACCAACGGTACAGACCCGACCGATGGCACGGACCCGACCGACGGTACAGACCCGACCGACGGTACAGACCCGACCGATGGCACGGACCCGACCGATGGCACGGACCCGACTGACGGTACGGACCCGACTGACGGTACGGACCCGACCGATGGCACGGACCCGACTGACGGTACGGACCCGACTGACGGTACGGACCCGACTGACGGTACGGACCCGACTGACGGTACGGACCCGACCGATGGCACGGACCCGACCGACGGTACAGACCCGACCGACGGTACAGACCCGACCGATGGTACGGACCCGACTGACGGTACGGACCCGACTGACGGTACGGACCCGACTGACGGTACGGACCCGACCGATGGTACGGACCCGACCGATGGTACGGACCCGACCGACGGTACGGACCCGACTGACGGTACGGACCCGACTGACGGTACGGACCCGACCGATGGTACGGACCCGACCGATGGTACGGACCCGACTGACGGTACGGACCCGACCGACGGTACAGACCCGACTGACGGTACGGACCCGACCGACGGTACAGACCCGACCGACGGTACGGACCCGACCGACGGTACAGACCCGACCGACGGTACAGACCCGACCGACGGTACAGACCCGACCGACGGTACAGACCCGACCGACGGTACAGACCCGACCGATGGCACGGACCCGACCGATGGCACGGACCCGACTGACGGTACGGACCCGACTGACGGTACGGACCCGACCGATGGTACGGACCCGACTGACGGTACAGACCCGACTGACGGTACGGACCCTGCTGGCGAGCAAGGTTTCCTGGATCCGATCATTGGCGATGAGGGCTTGCTTGGCGACCTGACCGGCAATGACGGCCTGCTGGGAGATGTCACCGGATCCGACGGCCTGCTGGGCGATCTTGTCGGCTCGGACGGTGCGCTTGGCGACCTTGGGGAAGACCTCTTGGGTCAGCCAATACTGGGCGACGGAACTGTATCGGAAGACATCGGCCTGCTTGATGGCATCATCGCTGATGAGGGCTTGCTTGGCGATGTAACCGGCAACGACGGTCTGCTTGGCGACATCACCGGATCGGATGGTCTGCTGGGTGATCTGGTCGGCAACGACGGAGTGTTGTCCGACATTACCGGAAGCGACGGCCTTGTCGGCTCCCTGACCGGGACTGGTGTGCTAGGAGACGATACGGTCACCGGTGACGACGGCGGCCTGACCGACGGCTTGCTGGGAGAAGACGGCCTTGTGGGCGGTCTGCTCGGTGGAGACGGAGGCCTGCTCGATGGTGTGATCGCGGACGGTGGTCTGCTCGGCGATGTGACCGGCAACGATGGCTTGCTTGGAGACGTCACCGGTTCGGATGGCCTGGTCGGCGATCTGGTCGGCGATGACGGTCTGCTGGCAGATGTGACTGGCAGCGACGGGCTTGTCGGCTCTCTGACCGGAGGCGGTCTGCTGGGTGACGGAGGTGATCTGACTGACGGACTGCTGGGCGACGATGGCCTGGTCGGTGGTCTGCTGGGTGATGACGGCCTGGTTGGCGGTCTGCTCGGTGGCGGCGATGGCCTGACCGATGGTCTGCTGGGTGAGGACGGCCTGGTTGGCGGTCTGCTCGGTGGCGAGGATGGCCTGACCGATGGCTTGCTGGGTGATGACGGCCTGGTTGGCGGTCTGCTCGGCGGCGGCGATGGCCTGACCGATGGTCTGCTGGGTGAGGACGGCCTGGTTGGCGGTCTGCTCGGCGGCGGCGATGGCTTGACCGACGGTCTGCTGGGTGAGGACGGCCTTGTAGGTGGTCTGCTCGGCGGCGGCGATGGCCTGACCGACGGTCTGCTGGGTGAGGACGGCTTGGTTGGCGGTCTGCTCGGTGGCGAGGATGGCCTGACTGACGGCTTGCTGGGTGACGATGGCCTGGTTGGCGGTCTGCTCGGTGGCGAGGATGGCCTGGCCGACGGCTTGCTGGGTGAGGACGGCCTTGTAGGTGGTCTGCTCGGCGGCGGCGATGGCCTGACCGACGGTCTGCTGGGTGAGGACGGCCTTGTAGGTGGTCTGCTCGGCGGCGGCGATGGCCTGACCGACGGACTGCTGGGTGAGGACGGCCTGGTTGGCGGTCTGCTCGGTGGCGAGGATGGCCTGGCCGACGGCTTGCTGGGTGAGGACGGCCTTGTAGGTGGTCTGCTCGGCGGCGGCGATGGCCTGACCGACGGTCTGCTGGGTGAGGACGGCCTTGTAGGTGGTCTGCTCGGCGGCGGCGATGGCCTGACCGACGGACTGCTGGGTGAGGACGGCCTGGTTGGCGGTCTGCTCGGTGGCGAGGATGGCCTGGCCGACGGCTTGCTGGGTGAGGACGGCCTGGTTGGCGGTCTGCTCGGCGGCGGCGATGGCCTGACCGACGGTCTGCTGGGTGAGGACGGCCTGGTTGGCGGTCTGCTGGGTGAGGACGGCCTTGTAGGTGGTCTGCTCGGCGGCGGCGATGGCCTGACCGATGGTCTGCTGGGAGAAGACGGCCTGGTTGGCGGTCTGCTCGGCGGCGGCGATGGCCTGACCGACGGTCTGCTGGGTGACGAAGGCTTGGTTGGCGGTCTGCTCGGTGGCGAGGATGGCCTGACCGATGGCTTGCTGGGTGACGATGGCCTGGTTGGCGGTCTTGTGGGTGGCCTGCTTGGTGGCCTGTCCGGCGATAGTTCTGAGGAGTTCAGCTAACCCACTCACGGATGTTGAACTCCCGGCCTGTCCCGACCCCCAATACCCCCAGATGGGGCAGGCATCCGGACAGGGCAAACTTTTTGCCCTGTCCGGGACAACTCCCAACGCGTGCAACCAATGATAGGAGCCGGACATGAGAATTCTCGCGGTAGACGACAGTCCCATTTCCCGAGACTTGATACCTATGATTTTCGCGACTTCCGGTTTCCCACCCGTTCACGTTGCCGAAAGTGGCCATATGGCCTTGTCCATCCTCAGCAACGGGGATGAGCAATTCGATTGTCTCGTTCTGGATATCGAAATGCCGGAAATGGACGGGATAGAACTGTGCGCCCGTATCCGGAGGCTGCCACGCTATCGTGACACGCCCATTATCATGCTTACGGCCCGCGACGACGCTGACACCATCGAAGCCGCCTTTGCCGCCGGAGCAAATGACTACATTTTCAAACGCTCTACCGCGAAAGACTTGGTCGGGCGCGTACACGTCGCAAAGCGGATGTTGCACCGCAATGACTGCATGGTATTGCAGAACATGGACCGCGATCACGGCCCTCAGGCCCGATCCCTCCGCTCTGGCCGCCACAAGTTCGCTCTTTCGGACAGTCTTTTGGTGGAGGGTGTCGAAAGACTGATCCTTCCGTTCTCGCTAGGTAACTACCTGACGCAGCTGCCCAGCGAGGCCTTGTCGGACGTCCGCCTCTTTGGCGTCCAGATCGAGGATCCAATCCGTCATTACTACGACAATACAACACCGGATTTTGTCGACATCCTTGAACGGTGCGCTGGCGGAATTCGGGCGACCGTAAACACCGAGCGCCTGTTGATGGCATACCAAGGGAACGGGGCTTTTTATTGCATCGCACGCAATATCGACCCGGGTTATCCGCCGGAGCTGGAAGCAGGCATAAACAGCTACCTCGAAACCTGCGAGAATGCGAGCGCACTCGCGGCGTTGCAATCCGTGAGGGTTTGCGTCGGAACGCCGATCACCCCCAATGCACGACGTGGACAACGTGTGCGCCTGTCCTTCGATCGTGTGCAAGAGCGTATGGATGCTCGGACCAAGATAGGCGCTACAATACAGCCGCTTCAATCAGAACAGGAGACTGCAGGATGGCGATAATCATTTATATGCTCAGTAGCTTCATCGGCTTGTTCGCCGCCATCGTCGGGTATGTGTTTTTTGGACTAAATTTTGCAGATGCCTTTCTGGTCTATAGCGCCGGTTCTATCGCATTGGGAACTCTGATTGTTTCGGGCAGTCTCTTGCTGGGTGAGACGCCACATTCAAGTGCTCATGACCACCGAAAAAGGCAGACGACTTCCTGAACTCGCTCCCCTCATGTGCCCGAACTGAGGCTACGCTCCTCTTCGAATTTCGGGCACAGACAAAAGCTATGATTTTCCTAATCGCTGGTCTTCGCCGAGAAGAAGCGCGAGCCAGCAAAAATGATCCCATAGAAGGGTCAATCGACGTCCAAAACGACAGGCATAGATCGATGGTCTTCATACTCCCTGGCCGTCGGACGTTAGTTTTGGATTTTGCGTGCGTGAACGATTTCCAGGATCGCCGCGCAAGCTGATACGACAAGACGCCTATCGAGCAGAACTTGCATGAGTTGCGGCACAGCGTTCGCAAGATCATTCGGGCAGCCAGCAATGAGCTGACCTACGGGCGTAGTCCTCATTCCGCCTACGGCTGTCCCAAGGCAGCACAATAGTCTCACTTCACCCACCGGCCACAAATGCTCTGCAGACAGAATGTCCGAGTGATTTGGGTAATCGTGGCGGAGCTCTGCGCGTTTTGCGCGCGCTAGATTAAAATCCGGCGGAAGAGGCAAAGAAAGCCATTTTACTGCGACGGGAACCTGTGCGTCTAGAGTAGAGCTCCTAAAAAACCACTTGGTGGCCAATTGGCGCCGGCATGGCAATTCTGCGGACCAACTTGAATGAAAACGATTATCTCCAGCTTGGTTGGGGTGGCAATTATTGCGCTGGCTTGGGTCCTGACTTTTGGGATGCCCGGCAAACAGGCGGATGCGGCTGCGGCCAGCGGACCCGTTGGCGCATCGGCAACGTCTGGTGCGCTTGGGCCCGGCGAGGATGGCGGTCGCCGTGGCGGCGGGGCCACCGTTGTCACGGTCCCCGACCAGTCGGTCCTGACGGTTGAGTTTGGTCTGTCGGATCGCGCGGCGCCGGTTGTTCAGGTGGGGTAAAAGGTCCGGTTGATGACGGCCTCCTTGCCGGGGCGCGTTTTCGAAGGGATCGTGGAGGGGTTCGAACGGCAGATCGACAGCACCACTCGCACGATCAAGGTTCGCGCTACGGCCAACAATGCAGAAGGGCTGATGCTGCCGGGCATGATTATTAACGTAGTTCTGTCGCGCGACAATGCACCGCTGCCGAGTGTGCCTGCAGTTGCCCTGACGTGGAGCCGTGCGGGCGCGCCGGTCTGGGTTGTCGAAGACGGCAAGGCCCAGACTGTCAGCGCTGCCATTCGTCATCGAGCTAACGATACTGTCTGGCTAGAGGCCGATCTGAAACCGGGCCAGTAAGTGGTTGTCAAGGGCGTTCAAAAGCTGCGCGAAGGGGCTGCGGTTGTCACTGGGAGTGGACCACATGCGTCTGGACCCGCTGACATAAGCGATGCGGGTGCGCCACCTGCCACGAGCCGGCTGTTGACGCGTCACAATTCGGGACCCCTGACACGCTTGCCAAGCGCGTGAACTGATGTCGATTCAACAGATCCGCAGCGGGATTGCCGATACATTTGTCGCGCGTCCCGTGCTGGCCATTGTGCTGAACCTTGTGATCGCCTTCGCCGGGTTTGCGGCGCCGAACGGCGTCGAAGTGCGCGAAATGCCCAATGTTGATCAACCTGTGCTGTCTGTCACGGTAACATGGGATGGCACCGCGCTGGAAACGGTCGATGCCGAGGTCACTGCAGTCATTGAGGACGTTTTGGGGTAGCTTGATGGTATGAAATCTGTTTCGGCCTCTTCCAGCTATGGCCGCAGCAGGCTGACGATTGATCTCAACGACGGCAATATCAATATCGCTGCCAGCGAGGTCAGTGAAATCTTGACCCGAACCGAACGGCAACTGCTTGAAGGGATCGACGACCCAACAGTCACAAAGAACGATTCTGACGTCGCTCCCATCATCCGCCTCGCCCTCATGGGAGATGCGTCGATGAAGGATTTGACGGACATGGCCGAGAGTCTGATCACCGAGCGGCTTTCGTCATTCGCAGGCATGGCGGAATTTCAGGTGGCAGGTGCCCAGGCGAATGAATTCCCGATCGGAGTACCGCTGCCCTCACTTCCAACACCATAACATTGTTGGCGTTGGTTCTGGCGACCGGCATGGTGGTGGATGACGCCATCGTCGTGATCGTAAACATCGTGCGCCGTCGCCATTAGGGTATGGGGGCACGCGTGCTGCGGCCAGCGGCACAAATGAGGTGTTTTTCGCCGTAATTTCGACCACTGCAACGCTTGCAGCAGTGTCTATCCCGATTTCGCTTTTGCCGGGGCAGGCAGGGGGGATCTTTTCCGAATTTGGGTTTGTCCTCGCGTTCTGCGTGTTGCTGTCGTCTTTTGTTGCGCAGACGTTGGCGCTGGTGCTTGCCGCGCCAGCCATCGCGATCGGCGCCGACGTCGCCTTTGCCATCGTGTCGTTTGGCACCTATTCAAATCTGTCGTCGACGCTGACCCCGGCCGAGGACCGCGGCGCATTTTTAATTCGCGGCACTGCGCCGTCGGCTGCAAGCCTGTCTTTCACGGACGAGCAGATGCAAAAGGTCGAGGCCTTTTTGCAGCCCTATGTTGACAGCGGAGAGATCGCAGCCGTGCAAACGCTGATCGGCCGGGGCGGAACGTCCAGCGCGACGGTCATAGTGCGCCTTACCGATTGGGAGGACTGCGACCGCAGCCAGCGAGAAATTCTAGCCGAACTGAATCCAAGGTTAAGCACCATACCCGGCATCTCTGTCTTCGCGATTTCGCCCAACAGACTGGGTATCCGTGGCGCCGGGCGGGGGTTGCAGTTTGCCTTTTTGGGCAACGACTATGCCCGCCTTGCCGCCGAGGGCGACGCGCTTGTCGCGCCGATGGAGGCGGATCGCGCCTTGTCAAACCCGAACCTGCCCTATGACGCGACCACGCCGCTTATGAACGTTGAAATCGACCGGGAAATGGCGACGGAACTTGGTCTGTCGCCCGCCAGCATCGCAACAACAATCAACACGCTGACTCAGGGCATTACAGCAACAGAGGTCTTTGTCGAGGGTGAGAAAACGGATGTTCGGCTCGTGCCCGGCGGCAAACCGATCCGGGACCCGTCAGACATTGAGAACGTCTGGATCCGCAGAAAGGACGGTGCCTTTGTGCCCCTTTCAGCCGTTGTGACACTGACACCGACCTCAACCGTGTCCAGCCTTGCCCGCGAGGATTTTGCTTGCGCGGTTCCGGGCGAGACCAATCTGGGCGCTGGTGTCAGTCTGGGGGTGCCGCCGCGCGCGCCGAGGTACTGGCCGCAGAGGTCCTGTCCAACGATGTGCGCTTTGTCTTTCGCGGCGAGGCGGTGACGCTGGAAGATGCGCAATCCGGCACGGCCATGGTCTTTGGTATCGCGCTTGTTGTTCTGCTGGTGCTGGCAGCCCAATTCGAAAGCTTTGCCTCTGCGGTAGTCATCATGCTGACTGTGCCCTTTGGGCTAGGCGCGGCGGTGCTAGCGATCTGGCTGACAGGCGGGACGCTCAACTACTACAGTCAGATTGGCCTTGTGATTCTGAACGGGATCATGGCCAAGAGCGGTATCCTGATTGTCGAGTTTGCCAATCAGTCGCGAGAGCAGGGCCGTGATCTGGACAGCGCAATCCGCGATGCGATGCGGTGCGCCTGCGCCCGGTGATGATGACGGCGGTGTCGACAGTTGTCGGCGGGTTGGCTTTGCTACCGTCTTCACCCTGTTCCTGACGCTGGTCTTTTTCCGTCTCATTGCCCCGTTGGGGGCAACCCCCGGCCGTGCGGCGCATAAACTGACCGCTGAAAAGGACGCAGTATTGGTCGGAACGTAATGTTGCGGAAGGCCCAAGTTTGTCCTGAAATGCTGACTCCTGGTGGCAGGGGCAACATAAATCGCCCCGGGTTTTGACCCGGGGCGATTTATGCGTCAGCTTAAATGATGCACCTCTTGTAGACCGTAGACCGGCGTTTCCAGCCCCTCTAGCCGCGCTTTCAATTGCAAGGCCAAATATAACGAATAATGCCGCGATTGGTGCAGGTTGCCGCCGTGCATCCATAGGTTCTGCTGCTGAGTCGGTTTCCACATGTTGCGCTGTTCACCTTCCCAAGGACCGGGGTCTTTGGTGGTGTCCGATCCCAGCCCCCAAACCTTGCCAATCTTGTCCGCGACGTCCTGACTGATGAGGTCGGCGGCCCACCCGTTCATTGATCCGTAGCCCGTTGCCATCACCACCAGATCAGCTTCCAACCGGGTGCCATCTGCAAGAACGACAGCATCCGCCTCGAAGTGATCGACCTGTCCATGAGCCAACTTTATCTCGCCATCAATGATCAACTGGCTTGCGCCGACGTCGATGTAGTATCCCGACGCCCGACGCAGGTATTTCATGAACAAGCCCGAACCATCGTCGCCCCAGTCATGCTCAAACCCGGCTTTTTCCAGTCCGGCGTAGAACTCTGCGTCGCGCTCGCGGATCTGGTCGTATACGGGGATCTGGAATTCATGCATGATGCGGTAGGGCAAAGAGGCAAAGATCATATCCGCCTTTTCCGTGGTCACACCATTGGCCACCGCTTCCTCGGAATACAGCGCACCAAGCCCGATCTCCATCAACGATTCTGACCGCACGATATGGGTCGAGGACCGCTGAACCATCGTCACATCGACATCGTGTTCCCACAGCGCGGCACAGATATCATGCGCCGAATTGTTGGAACCAATGACGACCACCTTTTTGCCGGTCCAGGCATCCGGCCCGTCGTGTTGCGAGGAATGCTGGATCGTGCCGGCGAAGCTTTCCATGCCCGCGAACTCTGGCACAAAGGCCTTGCCCGACATGCCGGTCGCAAGCACCAGTTGTGTCGGTTTCAACACCACTTTTTCGCCGTCACGATTAACCTCGATGGTCCATTCGTTGGCGACCTCGTCAAAGCTGGCTTTGGTCACTTCTGACCGCGACCAATAGTTCAGCTCCATCACTTTGGTGTACATTTCCAGCCAATCACCGACCTTGTCCTTGGGGGTGAAAACCGGCCAGTTGTCGGGAAACTTGAGATAGGGCAGGTGATCGTACCAGACAGGGTCATGCAGGCTAAGCGATTTATAGCGGTTGCGCCATTGGTCGCCGGGACGGTCGTGCTTGTCCAAAACGATTGTCGGCACGCCGAGTTGGCGCAGCCGTGCGCCCAAGGCGATGCCGCCCTGCCCGCCGCCGATGATCACGGTGTAGGGCTGGGTGTCATAGCCAAGGCTCGCGGCTTCAGCCTCTCTTTCCTCTTTCCACGTGGTGCGGTTTTTGCCCGCCCCGTGTTTCGCCCCCATCGGGCGCCGTTTACCGCGCGGTTCCTCAAACCCCTTGAGTTCCTGCAAGGCTGTCAGCAGCGTCCAGATGCGTTCGTCTTTCAGTCGCATCAGGCCCCAGCCGCGTCCTGTCGCGGTTTCAAACGTGATCCACGCTGTGGTGATCCCGCCCTCCTCCGTGGGGACCTCACCGTCTTGCAGCTGAAAGTTTTCGGGTTTGACTGTCGCCAATTGGCTGTGCAGCATCGCACCGATGTCATCTGGGCCCTCGGCCGTCTTGAGGTTCCATGTAAAGGCAACCAGATCGCGCCAATAGCTGTCGGTTGCAAACTGCGCCTTGATCCGGTCCACGTCTTCAGCGGCAAATGCCGCGTTCAATGTGTCCAGCACCTCCTGCGTGCGGGTCGTCACTGTGGTATCGAGCATCGCGTCTCCTCCTCATTCGCGCCTCTGATGCAGGACTATCCGGCACGACTGTCCCGTCGCGCTACAGCGATGGGCCGAATTTTCAGATGCAGCGTGAGAAAAGCGGGGCAGACGTTGCGCGCGCAACGTCGTGCAACATCCGCAATCAGGCAGGTGCGATCAGACCGGCGCGGCGCATTCGGCGCAACACGGTTGACCGATTGACACCCAGTCGCCGGGCAGCCTGCGCCATGTTCCATCCGCAAGCATTCAGCACCTCCTCCAGAGAGTCGCCGCCGGTGGGCGCGCTGACATCCGTGGCCGGAGGCGGTAAATCGGGTAGGTCGATCACATCGCCGTCCCGCAGGGCGATGGCGGCATCCAGAACGCGTTCCAGCTCATGCAGGTTGCCGGGCCAGACGCGACCGGTCAGATCAGCCCGCGCAGCGGGTGACAGGCGCAGGTCATCAGGAGCGCGGCGGCGCAGAAGTCGGTCGACCAACCATCCCAGATCCTGCCGTTTTCGCAGCGGAGGCAAGGCAAGTGGAGCACCAGACAGGCGATAGAACAGCGGTTTGTGAAAAGAGCCGTCGCGGATCATTTGCCCCAAATCAACGCAGGACGTGGCAACCGTGCGCAAACCGGGTCGCTCGTCCAGAAGTGACGGCAACAATGCTTGCGCATCTGGGGGCAGGTCTTCGATGCGGCGCAGAAGTACTGTGGCAAGGGTCGGGCCCGACGGCCCCAGTGTTTCGATCAGACGGCCAGCGGTTTGCGCCGCGCATTCGACGGTCACCAAGCGGCGGTCCGGGCCGGCTGCGACGTGGATCGCGCGCGCCAGCCTTGTCTTGCCGGTTCCGGTTTCTCCGGTCAGCAGTAGGGGCACATCCGTCAACGCCAGTCGTTCAGCCTGTTTCAACAGACGCTGCATCACTGGATCTGGGCCCGCCAGACCGCCCAGTGCGCCCCCGCTCTGGCGTTGTCGCCCGGTCAGAGGCCCCGGCGATCTGGGCGCTTTGGGCGCGATGGCATGACCGAACAGCGCGCCACCCTCGCGGATATTGACCACTCGGTCTTCGGTCGGACGGTCCCGCATTAGATCGGGCAGATCGTCGACCGAAAGATCCAGAATGGAATCGATCCTCTGTCCCAGCAAAGAGCCGGTTTCGCCCCTGAACAGCATGTCGGCGGCACGGGTAAACCCGATGATCCGCCCCGATCCATCCAGTGTCAGCGCGGCCTCGGGGTCGACATCCAGAAATTCAGGGCTGGCAGACAAGCGCAGCACCCAGTCCCGCCGACTTTGCGCCATCAGGTTGGCCATTTCGACCCGACGGGCCGAGGCGGTCACCAGGCTCATCGCAAGGTTCTGGCTGGACTTTGGAGAGGGGGATTGCAGCAGTGAAATGTCCAGCACGGCCGCTAGTTGGCCCATACTGTCATAGATCGGGGCAGCTGTGCAGGACAGGGCCGTATGGGCGTTGCCGAAATGGTCATCCTGATGAATGGTCACGGGCTCTCCGGTGACGATACAGGCCCCGGCGGCAGAGGTTCCGGTCAGATCCTCGGCCCAATGCGCGCCCATAAACAGCCCGGAGGTGCGCAGTTCTCGCTCAAATTCGGGATCGCCGAAGAAGTCGACACAGACGCCTTTGGCATCGGTCAGAAGCACGGTGTAGTTTTGACGGGCCACCTGTCGGAACAGGTTTTGCAACCCGGATCGTGCAGAGGAAATCAGTCGCTCCGCCTGCATGCGGTGCTCTTTGAGTTCGGTTTCGGTAACGATATGCGCCGGATCCGTCCGCGCTGGGTCCAAGCCATAGATCTCGACGCATCGCTTCCACGAGTCAGCAACCTGACGGTCGCGTCCCGTGGTGCGCCCTTCCAGAACGCGTTCTATTTCCTCGACGTGATGACGTGTTATCATGTCTTCCGTCCAAAAATTTGCTGCGAAAGTTAAGCACGGACAGGCAGGCTTGGCGACGCGCCTAAAGTCGGTGTTGTTTTGGGCGCCTCCAAGAGGTCCGCATATGGGGAACGTCCAAGATCATGGGATCGCCATCGGAACAGGCGATCAGGGACGCGCAGTGCCGTCTGGGTTCTCTGTGGTGACATGACTGCCATGCACGGCCATTCGGGGTCTTGCTAAGATCATCAGTTCCATTATACATGAAGTATGGAAAAGATGGACGCAATCTCTAGCCTCGCCGCACTTGCCCACGACATGCGGATTGATGTTTTCCGCCTGTTGATCCGGGCCGGGGCCGACGGTGTCGCCGCCGGTCAAATTGCCAAGACGTTGCAAATTCGCCCGAACACGCTGTCCAACAACCTCACTATCCTGTCTGCAGCGGGCCTTGTCACCTCACAGCGCGAAGGCCGATCGGTCCGGTATTTTGCCAATATGGACGGGATGCGCACGTTGCTGTCCTTTTTGATGGAGGATTGCTGCGGCGGGCGGGCGGAACTGTGCCAACCCGTCCTTGACCAGATCGCTTGCCCATCCACCGCTAACTGCAAGATACGACCCAGGGAAACCGAAATATGACTGATACGACCCCCTCTGACAGTGCCCTTGGTACCTTTGAACGCTATCTGACCTTGTGGGTCGCGCTGGCCATGATCGCCGGGTTGGCGATCGGCACGCTGGCCCCCGGGTTGGTGCAGGCTATTGCGGCGGCCGAGGTCGCCAACATCAACTTGGTCGTCGCTGTGCTGATCTGGGCGATGGTTTACCCGATGATGGTGGGCGTGGATTTCGGTGCCGTGGCGGGCGTTGCCCGACAACCGCGCGGCTTGATCGTGACACTGGTGGTCAATTGGCTGATCAAGCCCTTCACCATGGCGCTGCTGGCGGTTCTGTTCTTTAACTACGTCTTTGCGCCATGGATCGCGCCCGAGGACGCCGCCCAATACACAGCCGGGTTGATCCTGTTGGGGGCGGCCCCCTGCACGGCGATGGTCTTTGTCTGGTCGCAACTGACGCGCGGGGACGCCACCTATACGCTGGTGCAGGTATCTGTGAACGATCTGATCATGGTTGTCGCCTTTGCGCCCATCGTGGCCTTTCTACTGGGCGTGACAGAGATATCAGTGCCGTGGGAAACACTGGTTCTGGCGACGGTGCTTTACGTTGTACTGCCGCTGGTCGCAGGTTTGCTGACACGGCGGGCGCTGGGCAGCCCGAAGGCGATTGAAGCGTTCACCGCGCGGGTCAAACCGTGGTCCGTGGTCGGCCTGATTGCAACCGTCGCCATCCTGTTCGGTCTGCAAGGCGAGGTGATCCTATCGCGCCCATTGGTGATTGCCCTGATCGCTGTGCCAATCGTTATCCAAAGCTATGGCATTTTTGCGCTGGCCTATGGCGCGGCCTACGCGCTGAAGGTGCCGCACAAGATCGCTGCCCCCTGCGCAATGATCGGCACCTCCAACTTTTTCGAACTGGCCGTAGCCGTCGCGATCAGCCTGTTCGGCCTCAACTCTGGTGCGGCGCTGGCCACTGTTGTCGGCGTGCTGGTCGAGGTGCCGGTGATGTTGTCACTTGTCTATTTCGCCAACCGCACGCGCGCCCGTTTCGCCTGAAATTCTCTCAATTCCCGGACTGACCTCGATGAATGATATGCCCCAACTGAACGACGATAGCGTTTTGCCAATCACGGTCGAGACTTTGTTTCCCAAGACGCCCAGCACCCATGCGCCGCGCATCCTGATCCTGTACGGATCGCTGCGCGAGCGCAGTTATGCCCGCCTTAGCGCTGAAGAGGCCGCGCGCATCCTAACCCGCTTTGGTGCAGAGGTGCGCGTCTTTGACCCGCGCGGACTGCCGCAGGTCGATACAGAAGAGCCAGATCACCCCAAGGTCGCTGAGTTGCGCGAACTCGTCACATGGTCTGAGGGCATGGTGTGGTCTTCTCCTGAACGGCATGGCGCGATGACCGGGCTGATGAAATCGCAGATTGACTGGATTCCGCTGTCGATGGGCGGCGTGCGTCCAACACAAGGCAAGACACTAGCCGTGATGCAGGTCTGCGGCGGTAGCCAAAGTTTCAATACCGTCAACCAGTTGCGCATCCTTGGCCGTTGGATGCGCTTGCTGACTATTCCGAACCAATCGTCGATTGCGCGGGCATGGGATGAGTTTGATGATGCGGGCCGGATGAAGCCCTCGCCTTTTTACAACCGGATCGTCGATGTGATGGAGGAACTGGTCAAGTTCACCCTGCTCACGCGCGATATCCGCGACCATCTGGTTGATCGCTATTCGGAACGGGTCGAAAGCCGGGCCGAATTGTCAAAGCGGGTCAATCAGGCTCAGGCGGTCGGCAGCTAACCGGGGAGGGGATCACAGCGAGGCTGTGATGCCTCCATCCACATACAACGTGTGCCCGTTGACAAAGCTCGACGCGTCCGAGGACAGGAAGACACAAGCGCCCACCAGTTCCTCAACGTTGCCCCAGCGACCTGCGGGCGTGCGTTTTTCCAGCCATGCGGAAAACTCGGGGTCATCAACCAGCGCCTTGTTCAAGGGTGTGTCGAAATAACCGGGCGCAATCGCGTTGCACTGCAACCCGTGTCGCGCCCAATCGGTTGCCATGCCCTTGGTCAGATTGCCGACTGCGCCCTTGGTCGTGGTGTAGGGCGCGATGCCGGGACGGGCGAGCGCGGTCTGAACAGAGGCGATATTGATGATCTTGCCGCGCCCGCGTTCGATCATGTGACGGGCGCAGGCCTGCCCGACGTGAAAAACACTGGCCACGTTGGTTTGCAGCAGCTTTTCGAACATCTCTGCGGGGAAATCTTCTAGCGGTGTGCGGTGCTGCATCCCGGCGTTGTTCACAAGGATGTCGATGGCCCCGTGGTCCGCCTCAAACCCGTCAACAGCGGCGCGCACGCCCGCGTGGTCGGTGGCGTCGAACGCGAGTTCAAACACTGTTGCGCCCTCATCCCGCAGGGTTGCGGCTGCGGCGGACAGCTTGGCCGTGTCGCGCCCGTTCAGCACAACCTCGGCGCCCGCCTGTGCCAGCCCGCGCGTCAGCGCCAGCCCGATGCCTTGTGATGATCCGGTGATCAGCGCGCGCCGACCGTTCAGCGAAAACAGACCTGACATGAAACCCCTCCTCATTTTCCTTGCTCGGGATTGCGCGCAGCGCCGAGGAGGGATGTCAAGCCGAAGGTGTTACCGCAAACGGGCCTCTGTCGAGCCGTCAAAGAACAGCGCATCGGCCGGGTCAAAGGTCACGTCCACCGCGCTGCTTTCCGGGATGTCCTCGTCGCCGCGCGTCTCAACAATCATCTTGCCGCCATCCGGTGTCAGAATGTGGTCATAGGCCACGCCCCCCAACCGCTCACGGATGTCCAGTGTCAGGCCACCGCCCTCCACAACAGTCAAGTTCTGCGGGCGGACCCCCACCAGCACCGCGCTGCCCTCGGCGGGCAGAGTGACATTGGCGGATACCTCACGGCCCCCCAACGCGGGGACCGTCACCGCGTTGCCCGTCACCGTTCCGGCTAGAAAGTTCATGCTGGGAGAGCCGATAAATCCGGCGACAAAGCGGTTGTCCGGGTCTTTGTACAGATGCATCGGCGCGCCGACCTGTTCAATCTGGCCGGCGCGCAGCACCACGATCTTGTCGGCAAGGGTCATCGCCTCGACTTGATCATGGGTGACATAGATCATCGTCGCACCGATTTCCTTGTGCAGGCGGGCGATTTCCACCCGCATGTCGACACGCAGTTCAGCGTCTAGGTTCGACAGTGGCTCATCAAACAGGAATACCTCTGGCCCGCGCACAATGGCGCGCCCGATGGCGACCCGCTGGCGTTGACCACCGGACAGCGCCTTGGGCTTGCGTTTCAGGTAATCGTCCAGTTTCAGAATGCGCGATGCTTCTGCCACCTTTTCCTTGATCTCGGCCTTTGGGTGGCCGTTCATCCGCAGCCCAAACCCCATGTTTTCCTCGACCGACATGTGTGGATACAGGGCGTAGGTCTGGAACACCATTGCCACGCCGCGCTCTGCTGGTTCGGCGCGGGTTACATCCCGCACGCCGATCTCGACCTTGCCGTCAGTCGTCTCTTCGAGACCCGCGATCATCCGCAACAACGTCGATTTTCCGCAGCCCGATGGACCGACAAAGACGCAAAATTCCCCTTCCTCGATCCCTAGCGAGACTTCGTGGATGACTTTTGTCTCCCCGTATTTCTTGACGACGTTCGTCAAAGTGACACCGGACATGGGCGCTCCTCCCCCGTTAACCCGGAAACTGCCAGGTGCTGGCAGCCTCGGAAATCTCTTCGGCCGTTTTCAGAAGGGCGGGCCGAAATGCGGCCAACCCCTCCAGCGAATTGCGTTGTGTCGAATTGGTGATCGACAGCGCGCCAATCACCCGCCCCGCGCCGGACAGGATCGGGGCGGCGATGCAGATGATGCCCGGCTCATGTTCTTCGCGGTCATAGGCGATGCCCGCCTCCCGGATGGCATCCAGTTCGGCGCGAAATGTGGCGGCATCGGTCAGGGTTGCGGGTGTGTGGCGGTAAAAGGACTGTCGCGCGATCGCGGTTTCCCGGTCCGGCTCTGCTAGGTGGGCGATCATCGCCTTGCCGACGCCGGTGCAATAGCCCGGTCCCACCTTGCCAGCAGCGGAAAACATCTCGATCGGGCGCACGGCGTTGCGTTTGTCGACATACAGCACCTGCCCCTCGTCCAACTGGGCCAGGTGGATCGTTTCCCCAACCTGTCGCGACAGATCATCCAGAAACGGTCGCGCCACCGGGGCCAAAGAGCTTTGCCGCCACGCGGTATGCGCCAGCCGTACCAGCCGTAGCCCCGGCGCATAGGTCTGCGAGGCGTCGTCGTAACGCAGCATCCCTTGGTTCACGAGCGTTTGCAGCAGGCGGTATAGCGTGGCCTTTGGGTGGTTCGATGCCTCCAGAACCTCGCCGAACCGTACGGGACGGTCAAACCCGGCCACCTGTTCCAGCACCTCAAGCGCCTTGCCAACGGTGCCGTCGCCCGCGCGTCCTTGCTGGTTCATGGTGTCCTCCCCTGTCGCCGGTCGAGCCGACGAGACTGTTGACAGCGATAGCCTGAATCGGTCATGGTTTCAATAGTTGGAAATAGGTTTCATTATGTGGAACCGTCCGGCATTTGGGAGGATACCATGCTGAAGACTTTCACGCGCGCCGCCGGTGCGCTTGTTCTGACCACCGCGCTTGCACAACCGGCCTACGCCGATCTGTCGGGCACACTCCGGATCATGTCGGACATGTCGAACCCGGCGCCCCGCGCCATCATCGAAGGGTTGGCCGCTGATTTTGACGCGATGCACCCCGATCTCACGGTTGAGGTTGACGTGGTCGACCGCGAGGCTTGGAAAAGCCAGATCCGCAATGCTCTGACCGCCGATGCGCCAGATGTAATCAACTGGTACGCCGCAAACCGCATGGGCCCCTATGTCCGCGCGGGCCTGTTCGAGGACATCACGGACATGTGGGAAAACGGCGATCTGACCGGCCTCGACAGCGTCAAGGGCGCGATGACGATGGACGGCAAGCAGTGGGGCGTGCCCTATACCTACTACCAGTGGGGCATCTACTACCGCGAAGACATCTTTGATGAACTCGGCCTGACAGAGCCTGCGACCTTCGAAGAAGAGATCGCCAACTGCCAGAAAATCCTCGATTCAGGTCGCAAGTGCTACACCATCGGGACCAAGTTCCTGTGGACCGCGGGCGGCTGGTTCGATTACCTCAATATGCGCACCAACGGCTTTGACCACCACATGGCACTGGCCCGGGGTGAGTTGTCATGGACAGAGGACGAAGGCGTGCGCGCCACCTTTGCCAACTGGCGCAAGCTGATCGACATGGGCGCCTTCATCGACGATCACCAAACCTATTCTTGGCAAGAGGCGCTGCCCTTCTTCGTCAAGGGTGAGGCAACGGCCTACCTGATGGGGAACTTCGTGGTGCCGCACCTGCGCGAGGCTGGACTGACCGACGATCAGATCGACTTTTACCAATTCCCCAAGATCGGCGATCATCCGATGGGCGAAGACGCACCGACGGACACCTTCCACATCGCGTCGAACGCCAAGAACAAAGAGGCCGCGCGCGCCTTCCTGCAATATGTGACCTCGCCCGAGGTGCAGACCAAAATCAACGCCGCCGATGGTCTGGGCCAACTTCCGGTCAACTCAAACGCAACCGTTGGCGACGATGAATTCCTGCAGCAGGGCTTTGTCATGCTGTCGCAAAACGCGACCGGCGGAATTGCCCAGTTCTTTGACCGCGACTTCCCGGCAGAGATGGCCAAGACCGGCATGGAGGGCCTGCAAGAGTTCATGGTGTTCCCTGACAACCTTGACGACATCCTTGAGCGGCTCGAGTTCACCCGGCAAGACGTCTATTGACGGCGCGGCGGGGCAATCCCGCCCTCTCGTCACGGGTCCGGACATGTGCCGGGCCCGTACATCTTCCCCGGCAGCCATTTCTTCTTGGCTCAAATACTCCGGGGGTTTGGGGGCTGGCCCCCACACCGACACCTCCAAACGCGCAGGGTCCGTTCATGTCGATCGTCAAAGCCAACCGCCGCTGGAATCCCCAGATCGTCACACCGATCCTGTTCCTGCTGCCCGGAGTGCTGTTCTTTCTGCTCTATGTGATCATTCCCATCGGGCAGAGCTTTAACATCTCGTTCTATAAATGGGACGGGTTGGGAGAGGCCGAATGGGTCGGTCTGCGCAACTATGAACGCCTGATGCAGGACCGCGCCTTTGAGGTATCGCTCTGGAACAACATGAAATGGTTGGTGCTGTATCTGCTGGCGATCCCGGCGGGCCTGTTAATCGCTCTGTTCCTCAACCAGACAGTGACCGGCATCCGCCTGTATAAATCACTGTTCTTCTTTCCCTTTGTCATCAGCCAAGTGGTCGTGGGTCTTGTTTTCTCGTGGTTCTACTTGCCACGAGAGGGGTTGTTAAACGCAGTCATCACCACCTTTGGGATGGAGCCAATCAATGTACTGGGTGATCCAGTCCTGGCCACATACGGCGTCATCGCCGCCGGGCTTTGGCCGCAGACCGCCTATTGCATGATCTTGTATCTGACAGGTCTGAACGCGGTGGACCCCGAACAGATCGAGGCCGGTCGGTTGGACGGGGCCAAGCGTTGGCGGATGTTGTGGCATATCATCCTGCCGCAACTGCGCCCTGCAACGTTCATTGCCTTTGTCGTTACGATCATCGGTGCGTTGCGGTCCTTTGACCTGATTTCGATCATGACCAACGGCGGACCGTTCGGATCAACACGCGTGTTGTCGTTCTACATGTTCGAAAAGGCGCTGTCGGAATACGGGTTCCGCATGGGCTACGGCTCGGCCATCGCGGTGGTGCTGTTTCTGATCATGCTGGTCTTTATCGCCTACTTCCTGTGGTCGATGTGGCGCGAAGAACGGGCAGGGCGGCACTGATGGCACCGTTGCAGATGAGTATTTTTGCCAAGAAGAAGCAGGGGGCCTGAGCCATGTTTCCAACACCGATCCAGAAACAGAGCACGGCGGTGCAGGTCTCTTATCAGGCGTTGTTGCCACTGGCGTTGATCATGTGGCTGCTGCCGTTGATCGCCGTGGCCCTGTTTTCGATCCGCCCCTTGGCGGATTTCACCAACGGCAACTATTGGGGCATGCCCTCGTCGTTCGAATTCTTCGAGAACTACGGCAAGGTGTTTTTTGAGTCAGACATGCCGCGATACCTGTGGAATTCGGTGCTGATCACTGTGCCGACGGTGATCGGCGCGGTGGCGCTATCCTGCATGACGGGTTTTGCGCTGGGCATCTACCGGTTCAAGGGCAACCTGCTGATTTTCTTCATGTTCATTGCGGGCAACTTCGTGCCGTTCCAGATCCTCATGGTACCGGTGCGTGACCTGACCGTGTCGATTGGTTTGTACGATACAAAACTGGGTCTGATCCTGTTCCATGTCGCGTTTCAGACCGGGTTTTGCACGCTCTTCATGCGGAACTTTATCCGAGCGTTGCCACATGAATTGATCGAGGCGGCGCGGGTCGAGGGCGTCGCCGAATGGCGTATCTTCTGGTTTGTGGTGCTGCCGCTCATGCGGCCCGCCATCGCGGCGCTGTCAGTGCTGATTTTCACCTTTATCTGGAACGATTACTTCTGGGCGTTGGTGTTGACGCAAGGGCCAGGGGCGCAGCCTGTGACTGCTGGCATTACCTCGTTCAACTCCCAGTTTGTGGCGCAGTATCATCTGATGAGCGCGGGCAGCATCGTGGCCGCCCTGCCGCCAGTGGCGATGTTCTTTCTGATGCAGCGGCACTTTATCGCCGGGCTGACCCTAGGGGCCGTCAAGTGAAGGCATGGAGGCTGGATGATCCGGGCCAGACGCTTGTTCTGGTGCAAGAAGGCTCGGTGCTGCCCGGTGTGATCTATTGGGGCGCGCCTTTGCCAGCGGATGAGGATCTGGCGACACTGGCCGCGTCACAGCGGCTGGATGTGACGGGTGGCATGATGGACGCCAACGCTCGCTTGTCGATCTGTCCAGAGGCGCGGCAGGGCTGGGCCGGTCAACCTGGTTTCGTGCTGATTGGCAGGGATGGGCGGCGTGTGATGCCGACATTTAGCGCCTCTGTTGAAGCAAGGGAAAGTGAGCTGCGGATCACGGCCAAGGATGCGGACTGCGGTGTCGTCTATCACGCGCAGATCGCGCTGACCGATGACGGCATGTTGCAGACCTGGGCAAAGATCGACGCGCCGGGTTTGGCGATCGACTGGCTGGCGACGCCTGTGCTGCCGGTCTCGAGTGCCTCTGACGGGCTGATCGATTTCTCGGGTCGGTGGATTGGTGAGTTTCAGCGTCAACGCCATGACTGGCGTCCCGGTGTCCATATGCGCGAGGCGCGTATGGGGCGGTCCGGGCACGAACACCCGCCGTTCGCGATCCTCACCACACCCGGTACGACCAATTCGCAAGGCGAGGCTTGGGCGTTGTCGTATGACTGGTCCGGCGGCCACCGCATGGTGGCCGAGGAACTGCCCGATGGGCGTCGCCAAATCCAGTTTGGTCATGCCCCTGGCAGCCATACATCCGGGCAGGCCTGCACGGCCGCGCTGACCGCTTGCTATAGCGCCGATGGGCTGAACGGTAGCGCGCGCGCCTTTCAACGCCACGTTCGCGGCCTGACTGAAGGGAATGCACGGCACCCCCGTCCGGTGCACTACAACTGCTGGGAAGCGATCTATTTTAACCATGATCCCGCCGAATTGCAGGACATCGCCCGCCGTGCCGCCGATCTGGGCGCAGAACGCTTTGTGCTGGACGATGGGTGGTTCGGGATGCGGGATGACGACACCACCAGTCTTGGCGACTGGGCCGTTGATCCGCGCAAATGGCCGGACGGATTACGTCCCTTTGCAGAGTATGTGCAGGCCCTTGGGATGGAGTTTGGCCTTTGGGTTGAACCGGAGATGATCAACAAGGATAGCGACCTGTTTCGCGCGCATTCCGATTGGTTGCTTGGACCCGTTGATCAGACGCCGGGGCGGCAGCAATTCGTTCTGGACCTGTCGCAACGGGCGGTCTGCGATTACCTCTTTGATCGGCTAAACGCAGTGCTGAACGACGCGCCAATCGGCTATCTGAAATGGGATCACAACCGGTTGTTGCCGGTCGTCGATGAGCGCCAAGTGCTGATGCTGAACGCCTTGTTGGGGCGTCTGCGCACCGCGCATCCGGGGGTTGAGATTGAAAGTTGCGCCTCTGGCGGGGGGCGGATTGACCTCAACATCCTGCAACACACAGGCCGCGTCTGGTTGTCTGACAGCAACGACGCAGCTGAACGCCTGCGGATCCAGCATGACGCCGCGCTGTTCCTGCCCGCTAGCGTCACCGGCAGCCATGTCGGCCCGCGCAAATGCCACACGTCGGGCCGTATCCACGACATCCGGTTCCGCGCCTGGGTGGCCGCGCAACGCCACATGGGGTTCGAGATGGACCCGCGCGAGCTGACCGAGGAAGAGGCGCAGGTGCTGAAATCCGTTACGGCCTGGTGGAAGTCCAATCGCGATTGGCGCATGGACGCCGCCATTCTCCAGCTGGATCATGCCGACCCGGCGGTGATTGCCGAATTGCAACTGGCGCAGGACGGCAGTCGCTTTGTCGCCTTTGTCGGGCAGTCAGCGACGTCATCCCAAATCTTGCCGCGTCCGCTGTGCCTGACCGGGCTCGACCCGCAGGCGCGCTACCGGATCACCCTGCTCAATGCTGATGAGGCACCGGGCTTGTCGCGCGGCGCGCCTGCACTGAAATACGACTCCCTGACGTTATCCGGGCAGGCGCTGATGCGACAGGGCGTGGCCTTGCCCTGGCGCTTTCCGGATGGGATCTGGGTGCTGGAAGGAGAACGCCTGCCATGACCGAGACACCAAAATGGATTGCGGCCGATTGGGGTACTTCGCATCTGCGACTCTGGCCGATGGGAAATGACGACCGACCGCTGCGTCGGATAGATTCAGACCTTGGTATGTCGCGGCTGTCGTCAGAGGACTATGAACCTGCTTTGCTCAACCTGTTGGGGGATGATCTGCCCGAAGCGTTACCGGTGATCATCTGCGGCATGGCCGGATCGCGGCAGGGATGGGCAGAGGCGCCCTATGTCGAAACCCCCTGTGCCGTCCCGTTTGAGGGGACGCAGGTGACCACACGCGACCCGCGGTTGCGCCTCCATATCCTGCCTGGGATCAAGCAGATGCGCCCGCCGGACGTGATGCGCGGCGAGGAGACCCAGATCGGCGGGTTTCTGGCGAAAGAGCCCGGTTTCGATGGGGTGCTCTGCCTGCCCGGCACACACAACAAATGGGTGCATATCAGCGCCCATGAGATTGTTTCTTTCCGGACCTTCATGACCGGAGAACTGTTTGCCCTGCTTGGCGGCCAATCGGTTCTGCGCCATTCACTGGGCGGGGAAGGGTGGGACAGCGCCGCCTTCGCCGATGCGGTCAGCAACACGCTTTCGCGCCCCGCGACGCTGACGTCTTCTCTGTTCACACTGCGCGCTGACTCTTTGCTGAACGGCACCGGGGCAGATGTGACCCGCGCGCGCCTTTCGGGCCTGTTGATCGGCGCGGAACTGGCGGCGGCGCGGCCCTATTGGTTGGGGCAGGACATCGTCATTCTGGGCGAGGACGCAGTGGCCGCGGCTTATCGCGACGCACTGGCCGCGCAGGGGGCCGCCGCACGGCTCGTGCCTGCGGGCGACATCACGCTGGCGGGTCTGACCGCCGCCTACCATCATCTGAAAGACAAGATATGACCCGAGAAATTATTGCCATCCTGCGCGGACTGACAACGGCGGAGGCTGAACCGGTTGCCGACGCGCTGATCAATGCCGGCATTACCAAGATCGAGGTGCCGCTGAACTCTCCCGATCCGTTCGAAACCATACGCCGCATGATTGTGCATGCGGGGAATCGCGCGTTGATTGGTGCGGGTACGGTACTCGACCCCGTACAGGTGGGGCAGCTGCGTGAGATAGGGGCCGGGATGGTTGTTTCCCCCGACTGCAATCCACGCGTGATTGCAGCGACCAAGGCAGCGGGAATGCTGTCTTATCCGGGCGTCATGACCGCGACAGAGGCGTTTACCGCTCTGCGCAACGGGGCCGACGGGCTGAAATTCTTTCCGGCGTTCAAGCTTGGACTGGACGGGCTGTCCGCGCTCAAGGCCGTTCTGCCGCCAGAGGCCGCCACTTATGCGGTCGGCGGCGTCGGTCCGGCAGAGTTCGGCGCATGGCTCAAGGCCGGGATCACGGGTTTCGGCATCGGGTCGGCGCTGTTCAAACCGGGCATGTCCGTGCCCGAGATCGCCGACCGAGCTGCTGAAATGGTGGCAGCATGGGACGCGGCGACGGGTTGACCGCCTGTCGCACCCGTAAGACCTGTCCGCGAAAGACGCCCCGATGAAACGTACACTCGGCACCTGCTATTATCCCGAACACTGGCCCGAAGAGATGTGGGAGGCGGATGCCGCCCGCATGGCTGGCCTTGGTCTGACTTGGGTCCGGATCGGAGAATTTGCATGGTCGGTGATCGAACCCGCGCCGGGCGATCTGCGGTTCGACTGGCTGGACCGTGCGATCGAGATATTGGGGCATCACGGGCTAAAGGTGGTGCTGGGCACGCCCACCGCGACGCCGCCGCGTTGGATGCTGGATCGCTATCCCGATATGGTGGCTGTCGATGCTGAGGGGCGCGCGCGCGGCTTTGGCTCACGTCGTCACTACTGTTTTTCGCACAATGGGTATTTCGAGGAATCGAAACGCATCACCCGTTTGTTGGCAGAACGGTATGGTCGCAATCCCCATGTGGCCGCATGGCAGACGGACAATGAATACGGCTGCCACGACACGACGCTGAGCTATTCCGATGCGGCACGCCGGGCGTTTCAGGACTGGTGTGCGCAGCGGTATCAATCGACCGATGCGTTGAACCGGGCGTGGGGCAACGTCTTTTGGTCGATGATTTACGATGACTTTGACCAGATCGGCCTGCCCAACCTGACGGTGACGGAGCCCAATCCAGCGCATGTGATGGCCTTTCGCCGGTTTTCGTCCGATCAGGTGGTCCGTTTTAACCGCGCGCAGGTGGACATTATCCGCGCCCATTCCGACGCGCCGATTGCGCACAACTACATGGGGCGCGTGACGGAATTCGACCACTACAAGGTGGGCGCCGATCTGGATATCGCCTCATGGGACAGCTATCCGCTGGGATTTCTGGAGGACCGCGTTGGGCGCCCCGTCGCGGAGCAACGCGACTATGCGCGTCAGGGGGATCCGGATTTTCAAGCTTTCCATCACGATCTGTACCGCGCCGTGGGCAGGAACGGGCGTTGGTGGGTGATGGAACAACAGCCCGGTCCGGTGAACTGGGCCCCTTACAACCCCTCGCCGTTTCCCGGCATGGTACGTCTTTGGACGTGGGAAGCCTTTGCTCACGGGGCAGAGGCGGTGTGTTATTTCCGGTGGCGGCAGGCCCCGATGGCGCAGGAACAGATGCACGCGGGCTTGTTACGCCCTGACAGCGTCGAGGCCCCCGCCTGTGACGAGGTGCGACAGGTCGCTGTCGAGATTACCGATGCGCCCGAGGTGTCCCCCGCGCAGGCGTCTGTCGGGCTGGTCTTTGACTATGAAGCGGAATGGATGTGGGCGATTCAGCCTCATGCCAAGGGCGCGTCCTACTTCTCGCTTGTCTTCGACACCTACCGCGCGTTGCGGCGGGCCGGGCTGGACGTGGATATACTGCCACCTCAGGCCAAGTCGTTGGCGGGCTACAAGCTGCTTCTTGCGCCGGGGCTGATGCATCTGCCGGAGGCGTTGCAAACGGCGCTGCTGGCCAGCAATGCGCAGGTTGTGCTGGGGCCGCGCACTGCCGCGCGTGACGTGGATTTCCGCATTCCTCTGCCCCTGCCGCCCGCAGTTCCCGGCCTGCCAGTGACGGTGACGCGAGTCGAAAGCCTGCGGCCCGATATGCCAGTGCCGTTGCGCGGTGGCGGTGCGGTGCAGACGTATCTGGAAGAGTTGGAAACCACCGCCGAACCCTTGCTTGAGACCGAAACCGGTACGCCCGTCGCCGCCGGGGTAGACACTATGATCTACTTGGGCGGCTGGCTGGACGATGCGGGTCTGGATCGCTTGACGCGGGCATTGTGCGCACGCGCCGGTCTGGAGACGGTCGATCTGCCCGAAGGTGTGCGCACCCGCACCACCACGATGGAACGTTTCTGGTTTAATCACAGCTTGCAGGATCGGCAGGTTGCCGGGATCACCTTGGCACCAGCGGGCGTTCTGCGGGTGCCATTGGCGTGATCCACTGCCTGTCCCGGGGCCTTTTTCTTTGTACCGCGCTGGCCTAAGACTGCGGCGGCTCATAGCTGACTTTGGGATATTTTCCATGCGGAGTTTCTTCCGGCCGGCGGAAATGGGGTCTACGGATGCCCAGTTCCCATTTGACGCGCGTTGCGCACGCTCTAACCGGCGGTCACGGACTGGTTCGTCTGACGGGCGCAACATTCTTAGAGGTTTGAGTGGATGAGCCTGTCGTTGAATCTGTCTGACCTGACCGTTGTCGCGGGCGCGCGGACCTTGCTGCGGGTGCCATCGCTGTCGCTGCCCGCGGGATCGTTGATTGGTGTGCGCGGACCATCTGGCGCCGGCAAATCGACGCTGCTTTACGCGCTCAGCGGGCTGCTGGCGGCCAAAGGCAGCGTGCGCTGGGGGCAGACCGATCTGGCACAATTGTCTGCTGAACGGCGCACCGCCTTTCGGGCGGCGCATATGGGGCTGATCTTTCAAGACTACCTATTGTTCGAAGAACTGTCGCCGCGCGCAAATGCCAGCCTTGCGGCGCTGTTCTCGACATCCGGGGATCGGGCGCAGGTCAATGCTCGTGCCGCGGATCGGCTGGATCGGTTGGGTGTTCCACGGGACAGCCGTTCGGTGGCGTCGTTTTCCGGTGGTGAACGGCAGCGCGTGGCGGTGGCGCGCGCCTTAGCAACCGATCCGGCAATCCTGCTGGCAGACGAACCGACCGCCAGCCTTGATCGCCCGGCTGCGGACCAGTTGATCGACGATCTTGTGGCGTTGGTGCGTGACAGCGGCAAGACGTTGATCGCAGTAAGCCACGATTTGCATCTGCTTGACCGTTTAGACCGAGTGTTGACCATCCGGGACGGTCAATTGACTGACGACACCAGGGTTGGCACCGCATGATCGGCCCGAATACCCATTTCAGAAGTGATCCGACCGCATGACAGAGTACGGGAACTCGTTGCCCGTCCTTGCGCAGGACATGCTGATTGCTGCTGTATTGCTGTTGCCGTTGTTGGGTGTCGGGGTCGCGCTGCTGCGCGGTTTTCAACCCATGCCTCTGGTGGGCGCGCTGCTCTGGCGGTTTCGCTGGGCCAACGTGATGTTCGTTGTGCTGATTGCAGTGTCTATTGGTATGGGCATCGGGTTGATCGCTCAGGAGCGGGGCCTTCGCGTGGGCAGCGCGCGGGCGGCGGAAAAGTTTGATCTTGTGGTGGCCGCCCCCGGCTCTGAGTTGACGCTGATGCTGGCCTCGGTGTTTCTGCAATCCTCTGCGGTGCCGTTGCTGGATGGCGCGGTCTATGATCGGATTGCCAGCCATCCGAGGGTCGAGATCGCGGCCCCCATTGCCTTTGGCGACAGTCATAACGGCGCGCCAGTTGTCGGAACCATCGCGGAGTTTGTCACCTATCTGTCCGACGGTCAGATAGAGGGGCGCCTGTTTGCCCGCACCGGCGAGGCGGTTGTCGGCGCTTCTATCGACCTGCAAGTGGGGGACCATTTTTCGCCGGCACACGGAGTGGGTGATGAGGCCGAACATGACTCGCACGAAGCGTTTGAAATAGAGGTGGTGGGCCGAATGGCGCGCAGTGGATCGCCATGGGACCGTGCCATCCTGATCCCGATCGAAACGGTATGGGAGGTGCACGGACTAGCCAATGGCCATCCGTTTGAGGAAGGCGACAAGATCGGCCCGCCCTTTGATCCGGCCCTGTTCCCCGGCACGCCAGCGGTGATCGTGCGGGCCTCTGATATGTCGGCAACCTACGCGCTGCGGTCCACATTCACCGAGGCAGGAGAGACCATGGCGTTTTTTCCCGGCACGGTTCTGGCCAGCCTGTATCGGGTGATGGGCGATGTCCGGCAAGCCATGCAGGTTATGTCGATCGTGACCCAGATGCTGGTCGCGGCCTCGGTCCTGTTGGGAATGTTCATACTGTCGCGACTGTTTCAACGGCAACTGGCCATGCTGCGCGCGCTGGGCGCGCCGCGCCGATTTGTGATGGCGGTGGTCTGGGGCTACGGCGTTTCACTGCTGGCGGCAGGGACGGCGTTGGGTCTGGTATGTGGGTTTGGTGCGACCGCTGTGCTGTCACGGATCGTGACGGCGCGCACCGACATCCTTGTTTCGGCGACGATCACCTGGTCCGAGGTCAACCTTGCGCTTGGCTTTCTCTCGGTCACCTCGATCTTGTCCCTGCTTCCGGCACTGCTCGTGCTGACCCGACCGGTTGTGCAGGGACTCCGGCACTGAAAGGCCCTTGGGAGGGATCACGACCCTTCGGCGAGATCCTGCAAGATAGGACAGTCGGGCCGGTCGTCGCCGTGGCAGGCCTGAACCAGAGTCGACAGTGTCGCGCGCATGCCCTGTAGCTGGGCAATTTTGTCGTCGATGCTGGCGAGATGTTCCAAAGCCAGCTGTTTGACGTCCGCGCTGGCGCGGCTTTCATCCTCGTACAGACCCATCAGCAGGCGGCATTCCTCGATCGAAAAGCCCAAGGCACGGGCACGGGCGAGAAAGGCGAGCTTGTGCAGGTCGGCCTCTCGGAAGGCGCGATAGCCGTTGGTGTCGCGTGGCGGTGTTACCAGGCCAATGTCTTCATAGTAGCGGATCGTCTTGGCGGGCAGGCCCGAGCGTGTGGCGACCTCTCCGATGTTCATGCGGTCACCTCCTGCGGTTTGATTGGGTCTGGGGCGGCGGCCTCATTCTGCGCGCTTTGCAGGCGGCGCAGACGCAGGGCGTTGGTCAAGACAAAGACGGACGACAGCGCCATCGCCCCGGCGGCCAGCATCGGGGACAAAAGCAGGCCGGTAAATGGATAGAGCACCCCCGCCGCCACTGGGATCAGTGCCACGTTATAGCCAAAGGCCCAGACAAGGTTCTGCCGGATATTACGCATCACGGCGCGGCTGACGTGAAGCGCGTTGACCGCGCCTGCAACCGCACCTGACGATAGCACGACATCTGCGCTTTCAATGGCGACGTCGGTGCCGGTGCCGATTGCAAGGCCAACCTCGGCCTCCGCCAAGGCGGGCGCATCGTTGATACCATCCCCGACAAAGGCCACAGGTCCGAATTTTTCGCGCAACACGCGGATCGCGTCGACTTTGCCCTCTGGCAACACCTCGGCCTCGACGTGGTCGATGCCCAGATCTCGGGCGATGGCCTCTGCCACGGCGCGGGCATCGCCCGAGATCATGGCAACCTGAATGCCCTCATGTTTCAAAGCAGCTATCGCAGCCCGTGCGCCGGGTTTGACCTTGTCCGCGACGGCAAAGGCGGCGGCAATGACCCCGTCCACCGCAACAAGGACAGGTGTCTGCGCGTCGGTTTCCATATTGTACAAGGCGTCGGACACCCCGGTCATGTCGACGCCTTCGCGCGCCATCAAGCGGGCGTTTCCGACCAGCAGGTCCTGCCCTTCGACGCGGGCGCGCAGGCCGTGGCCGGGGATGGCCGTGACCTCTTCGGGGGCGGGGGCGTTCTGAGTTGCGTCCAGCAGGGCACGGGCGATGGGGTGCTCGGAGCCTTGTTCGGCGCTGGCGGCGAGGCGCAGGACCATGTCGGCGTCGAAACCAGTCGCAGCGACGGCGCGGACCAAGGCCGGGCGGCCCTCTGTCAGCGTGCCGGTCTTGTCAAAAGCCATGACGCGGGCCGAGTCGAGCCGTTGCAGCGCCTCGCCCTTGCGGAACAATACGCCAATTTCAGCGGCGCGCCCGGTGCCGACCATGATCGACACCGGCGTGGCAAGACCCATGGCACAAGGACAGGCGATGATGAGAACGGACACCCCGGCGACCAGCGCGTGCGTCAGGCCGGGGCCAAAGGCCAGTAAGATACCCACCGTCAACGCGGCGATGACCAGCACGGCGGGCACAAACCACAGCACCACCTTGTCGGCCAGCGCCTGAATGGGCAGCTTTGCGCCCTGCGCCTGTTCGACCATGGCGACGATACGCGACAGTACGGTGTCCGCGCCAACCGCTTCGGCCTGCACCCGCAAGGCACCTGCGCCGTTGACCGTGCCGCCGATCACCTGCCCGCCTGCCGATTTCTCGACCGGGGCCGGTTCGCCAGTGACCATGCTTTCCTCGACATAGGACCGGCCCGTGAGGACAACGCCGTCGGTGGCGATACGCTCACCGGGTCGGATTTGCAGGATGTCGCCCTTTTGCAGGTCGGCAAAGGGGATCTCGACCGTGGTGTTGTCGCGTTCGACGCGGGCCAGATCGGGCCGCAGGTTCAGCAGGTGGCGGATGGCCGCGCCAGTGCGACCCTTGGCGCGCGCCTCTAGCCAGCGACCCAGTAGGATCAGTGTGACGATGACGGCTGCGGCCTCGAAATAGACGTCTCGGGCGGTTTCGGGCAGTAGGGTTGGGGCAAAAAGGGCCACTGTCGAATAGCCCCATGCGGCCAGCGTGCCCAATGCAACCAGCGAATTCATATCCGGCGTGCCCTTGGCCAGCAGCGGCAGGCCGATGCGATAGAACCGCCGACCGGGGCCGATCAGGACCAGCGTTGTCAGGACAAATTGCACCAACCACCACCCGGACTGTCCAAGTGCACCGTTGATCCAGTGGTGAAGCGCAGGAACCAGATGCCCGCCCATGACCCCTAGGAACACGGGCAGCGTTAGTGCGGCGGCGATCAGGGTCTGGCGTTTCAGCGCGGTGGCCTCGGTTGCCTGACGTTCAGCGGCATCGGGGGCGCTGTTACCTTCCAGCGGTTGTGCCGGATACCCGGCCTTGGTGACTGTATCAGCAAGGGACTGTGCCGTGACGGTTCCGGTCAACACCTGAACATCGGCGGTTTGCGTGGTGAGGTTCACGCGGGCGGTCAACACTCCGGGCAGGTTGGACAGCGCCGTTTCGACGCGGCCCACGCAAGAGGCACAGCTCATGCCGTCGATGGTCAGGCGAATGTGGGTTTCCGCAGCGGGGTAGCCAGCGGTCTTCAGCGTGTCGCGAAGGTCACTGGCGGGCCGGTCAGTGTCCACTGTCGCCATGCGATTGGCGAGATTGACAGAGGCGCTGGTTACGCCCTCGACCCCGACCAACGCACGTTCAGCCCGTCCGGCGCATCCGCCACAGGTCATCCCAGTTACTTCGAAACGTAAAACAGCCATCTGTGGTGCCTCCTGCGACTGGATATAGGGGTTCCAGTCACGGGAAGGTAAAGGCCCGCGCGCAATTTATTTTCGCCGGATCAGGAGAGGCCGGTTTCCTGCGCGATTTGGGCGCGGGACTTGCGCGCGCGCTCTGTCGCCGATTTCAATTGTCCGCAGGCGGCCATGATGTCCTCGCCGCGCGGGGTGCGGATGGGAGAGGCGTAGCCCGCCTTGTAGATGATGTCGGCGAACTTTTCGATCCGCGACCAGTCGCTGCGCTGGTATGGCGCGCCGGGCCATTCGTTGAAGGGGATCAGGTTGATCTTGGCTGGAATGCCCTTGATCAGGGTGACCAGACGCCGCGCATCGTCGTCCGTGTCATTCACGTCCTTCAGCATCACATACTCAAAGGTGATGCGTTCCGAATTCGACAGGCGCGGGTATTCACGCAGCGTGTTCAGCAGAGTTTCGATGTTCCACCGTTTGTTGATCGGCACCAGCTTGTCGCGGACCTCATCGGTGGTGGCGTGAAAGCTGACCGCAAGTTGACAGCCGATTTCCTCGGCGGCGCGGGCGATTTCCGGCACCACACCTGAGGTGGACAGGGTAATGCGGCGACGCGACAGGGCGATGCCCTCGCCGTCCATGGCGATTTTCATCGCGTCACGAACGCCCTCAAAGTTATATAGCGGCTCTCCCATACCCATCAGGACGATGTTCGACAGAAAACGCGGGCCGTCTACACCGGTGCCGGTGCCCGGTGCGGGCCATTCGTCCAGATCGTCGCGCGCCAACATGATCTGGCCGACGATTTCGCCGGGCGTCAGGTTGCGGACCAGTTTCTGCGTTCCAGTGTGGCAGAAGGAACAGGTCAGCGTGCAGCCCACCTGGCTGGAGATACACAGCGTGCCGCGATCCGCCTCGGGGATATAGACCACCTCGAC
The DNA here is from genome assembly GCF_002237555.1 of Antarctobacter heliothermus. Taxonomy (NCBI): domain Bacteria; kingdom Pseudomonadati; phylum Pseudomonadota; class Alphaproteobacteria; order Rhodobacterales; family Roseobacteraceae; genus Antarctobacter; species Antarctobacter heliothermus. The sequence goes on from NZ_CP022540.1 coordinate 1,297,659, forward strand.
TTCATGTCCGCCGGCGATACGCACAAGGTACTTGCGCGTGCCATCGGCAGAGACCTGCTTTGACACCACCTCTGGCAAGGCGATCACAAAGTTTTCGGCCAGCATGGCGCGGTACGGCTTTGCCAGATTGGTCATCGATTCAAAGTCGCGTACGCCCCAGTGGTACAACCACTGCCACAGCTGGTTGACCCGCATCTTGATCTGTTTTTCCGGCGTGCCAGCGGTCAACAACGCCTCACGCAACAGCGGGCGGGTCAATCCGATCAGGTTCACGGGCCCCTCCGGCAGCTTGCGGGGGATGGTTACGAGATCCTGAGTGATGGGCGTCGTCGCGGTCATGCGAGGGGCTCCTGTCTGGCGCGAAGCCTGCCGTATACAGGATTCGCGGGCGAATGCCAAAGGGCCGGATGACACGAGGTCATGCGGCCCTTACTGTGTTTGTCGTCATATCATCATCCGATCCGAATTGGGCCGGACGCAGTGTCAGGAACAGCGTTTGTCCGCGTCTTCGATCGCAGCGGTAAAGCCAAGCAAGGAAAAGGTGTCCTTGGTCTCTGTCCCGCGGCTGGACACGGCGGTGACAACGGCATCAGCACCACGTTTCATCGCGGTGATCAGTTTGACGTCGTCCTGCGGGGTCGCGGGCCAGGCCCATTCACCTTCGGTGTACAGTTCAAACTCGGTTTCGCCGATGGCGATGTTGACTGTCGATCCGGGAGCAAAGGGATACCCGCCGGTAAACGCCACCTGGCCTTTTACGCCCGCTTCTGGGCGGTAGAAGACCATCAACAGGATCTCGCCCCGCGTCACGGCAACGACGCGACCGTCCTTGGTGTTCACGCTTTCCTTGTAGGTGGTCACCGCCCAGCATTCGCGCGGGCTGGCCTCTTCAAAGACCGACCAGTCCGTCATGGCGTCCACGCGCGCCGTGCTGCTATCCTGAGCGCCTGCTGCGGAGGCGCTCAGCACCACCGCCAGTGCGCCCAAACCCCGACCAAGACCTGACATCATTCCTGCCGCCTCCAGCGTTCTCTACCTCAAATGTCCCGCACGTTCCGCACGTCCCGAATGCAGGATGCATTACTGGGTTTTTATCTCGACGGCGGGACAATAGCCTGAAAGAACCGAGGCGTAAAAGCCCCAGTGGCAGATATTCGCTCAAGTCTTGGAGGTCATGACATGACAGCGGTTCCGATGGTCGAAATTCATCGCGGCCCAGTGGTCGAAAGCTGGCATTCGGGGCATGCGGTGATCTGCGACGGGACGGGGCAGATTGTCGACTGTTGGGGGGATCCGGGGGCTGTAGTGCTGCCGAGAAGCTCTTCGAAGATGATTCAGGCGTTGCCACTAGTGGCGTCGGGGGCGGCGCGTGAGGCTGGACTGGGCGCGGATCGGCTGGCGCTGGCCTGCGCCAGTCATGAGGGCGCGCCACTGCACACGCGGCTTGTCGGGGCGTGGTTGGCAGAGCGTGGCTTGTCCGAGGATGATCTGATTTGCGGCCCGCAAGCCTCCAGAGACAAGGAATTGCGCCACGCGATGATTCGCGAGGGGCACGCACCCGGACGGGTGCACAACAACTGTTCGGGTAAACACACCGGTTTCCTGACGTTGACGCAGCACCTGAAGGCGGGAGCGGACTATGTCGATCCCGCGCATCCGGTGCAGATCGCCTGTCGCACGGCGTTCGAAGAGGTGACGGGCGAAGCCAGCCCCGGTTTCGGGATCGACGGGTGTTCGGCCCCAAATTTCGCCACCACCATGACCGGCATGGCACGGGCGATGGCATTTTTCGCCAGCGCCGGGGCGCGGGGCGATGCCCAGTCGCGGGCGGCGGCGACGTTGGTCGACGCGATGATGGCCTATCCGCTGTTGGTGGCCGGTGAGGGACGAGCCTGCACGCTGCTGATGCAAGCCGCGACAGAGCCTGTCGCCATCAAGACCGGGGCTGAGGGCTTTTTTGTCGCGATCCTGCCCAAACGCGGCATGGGGATCGCGGTCAAGATCGCCGACGGCGCGACGCGGGCAGCGGAATGTGCGATCGCGGCCTTGCTGGTGCGGCTAGGCGTGCTGGAGGCCGGGCACCCGGATGTGGGGCGGTTCCTGAACCCGCCGGTACGTAACTGGGATGGGTTGGTTACCGGTGAGATCCGGCCTGTGGCCGGGTTGGCGGGGTAAGGTTTGCGGCTCGCGCCTCGGGCTTGACCCAGGGCCTGTGCCAGCCTTGTATAGGGATTGTCCGGCGCACTGTTGAGGCCCCGGATCAAGTCCGGGGCGTGGGGCGTCAGGTCTTGATGAAATCGCTTTTGGCGTAGCCTTGCAGGTACAGCAGCGCCGTCAGATCGCCGTGGTTCACCCTTAGATCACATTCTGCCTGAACGCTGGGTTTGGCGTGCAGGGCGACACCCATGCCCGCGCGGCCCAGCATGCCAAGGTCATTGGCACCGTCGCCCACGGCGATGACATCCGCCTCTGTGATGTCTTGCCGGGCGGTGATCTCGGCGAGGGCCTGAATCTTGGCTTCACGTCCCAGAATTGGGCGTCCGACTTCACCCGTGAGTTTGCCGTCTTTGATGAGCAGCGTGTTGGCGCGGTGTTCGTCGAAACCCAGCAGGGCCGAGACACGGCTGGTGAAGGCGGTGAACCCGCCTGAGACGAGCACACAGCGCGCGCCCCGCGCGTGCATCGTGTCCAACAGGGTCTTGCCACCGGGCATCAAGGTGATGCGGGTTTGGACCACCTTGTCGATCACTGATTCCGGCAAGCCCTGCAGGAGCTTGACCCGTTCGATCAGCGCTGCCTCGAAGTCCAGTTCGCCGTTCATGGCGCGGGCGGTGATGTCCTTGACGTGAGCACCGACGCCGGCCTCTTCGGCCAGCTCATCTATGCATTCCTGCTGGATCATGGTGCTGTCCATATCCGCCAGCAGCATTTTCTTGCGTCGGTTTTCAGCGGGCAGGATATTGAGATCGGCCATGTCGGCGATTGAAGTGCGGATTTCTTCGAGGTTGGCGGGCGATGTTTGCAGCGGAAATTCCGCAGCCTCATCGGGGCAAAGCCAGTCCGCACTGCCGCCGCCAAGCGCGTTGCGCAGGGTGTCTACCAACGTGGGATCGAGATGCCCGGGTTTGGTGATGAGTGAGGCAATGAACATGGACGGCGCTCCTTTTGTCGGAGCGCTTTTGGCATGGGTGGACGTGCTTGGCCAGTGGCGGCGGGGGCGCTGCCCCCGTCTCCCTTTGGTCGACTCCCCCGGGATATTTCAGGACAGAAGAAGCGCGGTAGGTCGTCAGGCAAAACTGCCGTGGCAGAACCAGCCGGGTGAGGTGCTGCCGCCGTGGGCGTAGAACAGCCAGAGCCGGTCGCCGCGGTCAGTGTCGATGCGCCAGTAGTCGCGCGGGCCCGAGCGCCATTCGGGAGTGTCGAGCCACCATTCCGGCGCGATCCGTTCCGGCCCGCTTTGCGCCTTGGACTGCCAGTTGCGACCGCGCCAGCGAAAGGCCTGTGGCGGGTTGGGGCGATCAGATGTGGACACCGGCTCTGGCGGCCAGAGCAGCAGCGGGCGGGTCATGTGTGGTGTGGGCCAGTCGTACGCGGCCTCTGACCATGCGGCGGCGAGGATCAGGGCGGATTTCTCGGGGATATGGCTGGCCGCGGGGGCGCGGCGGGTGATCGCCTCCATGCCCAGCCGTGCGCCGAGGCGGCTGGTCAGATCCTCCAGTGCGGCACCGCTTTGCAAGCGGCGGGTGCCGTGTTGGGCGGCCTCCAGGTGGCCGCTGCGGGTGAGGACGTGTTGGGGTTCATGGTGGGCGGCCTCTATCCGGAGCATGTCGATGCCGGGGCCTGCGTCAATCTGGTCAAGCTTGAGTCGGATGAGCGGCATCAGCCGGTGCGCTTGTGCGTTGGCGGTGGCACTGGTGACGGTGAACCATTGCATCAGGTGGTCACAGCGGTGCGCCTCTATCCGCAGGGTGCGGACGCCGCGCGCCTTGGCGTCGAGCGTGGCGCAGAGCCTTTGTGTCATGCGCGAAAGGGCCTCTGCCACGTCGTCCTCTAACCCGATAGGATCGGGAAAGGACATGCGCACGGCAAAGCGGTCAGGCGGGGCGGCGGGTGAGACGGGTTCGGGCACGGCCCCGGTGGCCTGATCCAGACGGTCCACAAGACCCTGGCCAAAGCGGCGGGCCAGAGGCGCGCGGGGCTGAATCAGCAGATCACCGACGCGGCGCAGCCCGAGGCGGGCAAGCTGTTCGGTCACCGGCGGGTCAAATCGGAGCGCAGCGACGGGCAGGGGCACCAGCGCATCGCGGGTTTGGCCGGTCGGGGCGATGCGGGAGTTCGTGTCGAGGGATGTCCGAGATGTGGGGACGGTGCCGCCGCGGTCCCAGTGGCGGCGTTTGCCCGCCCGGGCGCGAGTGGCGGGGGCCTCTTGATCGATGGCATCGCCAGAGCGGGCGTGGCCTGCGTCCTGTCTTGAGAACCGCGCCAGTGCCCAGGCCCCGCCCAGCGTGTCGGCGATACCAAAACAAACCGTCAGGCCCAGATCGGCGCAATCCTGTGTCACCTGTTTTGCCAGTCCCTCCTCTCCGCCAAACAAATGCGCGCAGCCGGTGAGGTCGATCACCAGCCCGTCCGGCGCATCGGGGGCGACCCATGGCGAAAATTTTCCCGCCCAACGGTGCAATGTGCCCAGAAACGCCGCTTCGCGCTGCGGCTGGGCGGGGCGGGTGATCAGCCCGGCGCACATGGCGTGGGCGTCGCGCAGCGGCTGGCCACCTCGCAGCCCGGCCTGCGAGGCGGTCAGAGACAGCGCGCCCAGCACCTGAGCGGCACCGTTCTGGGCGACGGTGGCAAAGGGGACCTCTGCCAGATGTGGCTCAACCCGGATCAGCCGTTCGGCGCCGAGGCGGGGAAACCAGAGCGAGAGGATGCGGCGGTTGGGCATGGGACTCGGGACTATTTGTTCTCTTTTTGTTCTAGTCATGAGGTGGCGCAGAGTCGAGTCCGGCGGCGGACCTGTCGAGGCGGTGCTTGCGACCCCGGAAGGATTGCCGCAGTGTCAGGGCAAACCGCAACACCGAAGGAAACAGGACATGCGCACACGGGCCGCAGTGGCATTGGAAGCGGGCAAACCGCTGGAAATCATGGAAGTGAACCTAGAAGGCCCGAAGGCGGGTGAGGTTCTGGTCGAGATCAAGGCGACGGGCATTTGCCACACCGATGAGTTCACCCGGTCCGGCGCGGACCCGGAAGGCCTGTTCCCCGCGATCCTTGGACATGAGGGCGCGGGCGTGGTGCTGGAGGTGGGCGAGGGCGTGACCAGCCTGAAGCCGGGGGATCATGTGATCCCGCTGTACACCCCCGAATGCCGTCAGTGCGAATACTGTCTGAACCCCAAGACCAACCTTTGTCAGGCGATCCGGACGACGCAAGGCCAAGGCGTGATGCCGGACGGCACCTCACGGTTTTCGATGCTCGATGGGACGCCGATCCTGCACTACATGGGCTGTTCGACCTTTGCCAACCACACCGTCCTGCCGGAAATCGCGCTGGCCAAGATCAACCCGGACGCGCCCTTTGACAAGGTCTGCTACATCGGCTGCGGTGTCACCACCGGCATCGGCGCGGTGATCAACACCGCCAAGGTCGAGATCGGCTCACGCGCCATTGTCTTTGGTCTGGGCGGGATCGGGTTGAATGTCGTGCAAGGGTTGCGGTTGGCCGGGGCCGACCAGATTGTCGGAGTCGATCTGAACAACGACAAGCAGGCCATGGCCGAACATTTCGGCATGACTGATTTCGTGAACCCCTCAGAGGTCGACGGCGATTTGGTGGCGCATCTGGTCGAACTGACCAAGGGTGGGGCCGATTACACCTTTGATGCCACAGGCAATGTCAACGTCATGCGCACGGCGCTGGAGGCGGCGCACAAGGGGTGGGGTGAATCCATCGTCATCGGCGTTGCCCCTGCGGGGGCCGAAATCAGCACCCGACCGTTCCAGCTGGTGACGGGCCGGGTTTGGCGCGGAACCGCCTTTGGCGGGGCAAGCGGACGGACGGATGTGCCCAAGATCGTCGACTGGTATATGGACGGCAAGATCGAAATCGACCCGATGATCACCCACACGCTGACGCTGGACGAGATCAACAAGGGATTTGACCTGATGCACGCGGGGGAATCGATCCGCGCGGTTGTGGTATTTTGAACCGGGCAGCGGGGTGAACTCCGCCTAACGCCAACTGGAAACGCCGGACCCGTGAGGGGCCGGCGTTTCGTTTTGTGGGGCATATCCGCCAGACAAGGCGATTTGTCAGTTAAAGTGGAGATGTGGCGACAAAAATCTGCTCGCGCTACGTTAAACGAAAACGTCTCACAGACGACGCACAACAAGGATCGCCATATGATACGCGCCATTTTAACCGCAGTAGCATTCGCCCTTTCCACCACCGCCCTTTCGGCGGAGACGTTTCTGACCGATGTTTGGGCAGACAATTGGTTCGAACTGCGGGTCAACGGAGTACAGGTCGCCGAAGATAGCGTGCCGATCACGACGGAGCGGTCTTTCAACGCAGAAAGCTTTGAGTTTGATGCAGAGCGTCCGTTTGTCGTTGGCCTTGTCGCCAAGGATTTCAAAGAAAACGATACTGGGTTGGAGTACATTGGCAGCCGACGCCAGCAGATGGGCGACGGTGGGGTAATCCTCCAGATCAAGGATGCCTCTGGTACTGACGTTTTGGTCAGCGACGCGGATTGGCAATGTCTTGTCATCCACACAGCGCCTTTGGACAAATCTTGCGAAGGGGTGAGCAATCCAGTGGTAGGCGAAGGGGCTTGTACCTTTGAAACTTTGGACGCCCCGGCGGGGTGGGATCTGGCTGACTTCGATGCCTCGGACTGGGATCAAGGCACTGTTTTTTCTGCGGATGAGGTCAGCCCCAAGGGAGGCTATGACGACATTCGGTGGACGGATGCAGCAAAACTGATCTGGGGGCCGGACCTTGAGCAGAGCAACACGGTTCTGTGTCGGGCGACTGTCGAATGATGCGGCTGTCCATGACACGCAAGGGCCCGATGCCGCCTACCGTTTTGTCCGCTGTGACGGTGATTGCCGTCAGCTTCGCTGGATCTGCGGCCCTGGCCCATGACGATCACTGTGCCGCAATAGCGGCTTCAGTGGCTCAGGCGGGTTTCAACGACAGGGTGAGTGTTTCCTGCACGGAGGACCATGCGGTCATTTCCTCTGACACCTATCCGGATCACGATCTGATGACGGGGATCGTCGGAACGAATGAGCAGGTGCCTGTTCCTGCGAAGTATGCCGCACCGATCCTCCTGTCGCCGGTGCTAGGGCAGACGCCATTAACCCGCGACGCAGCGCTTGGCGTTGCGGTGAATGGGGTGCCGATCTACGACTACACCGGCGGTGGCGAAATGAGCGTAGCTGACCTTGCGCACCATCAAGCGCAGCACGATACGGTGCAAACCGGGCAGCTTGATATCTGTGGTGGCCATGCCGGGCGCGGGGACGATTATCATTATCACGCCAAACCCACCTGCATGATCGAGACAATGGCCAATTCGGGCAACGATGCCATTATCGGTTGGGCCTTTGACGGATTTCCGATCTATGGAGACGTCAATCCCGACGGATCGGAAATTGCAGAGGGCGCGCTGGACATTTGCAATGGACAGCCGGACGCAGTGTTTGGCTATCGCTATCACACCTCGCCGGATGCGCCTTATGTCGTGCAGTGCCTGATGGGTGTTGTATCAGATTTTGACAAACTGCCCCGCGTACGCCCGCTGGAACATGTTTCAGGCGACAAGCTCGGACCGGGCAGGCCGCCCCGTGGCGGTGTCGATGATCTTGTCTTCTCACAGAAGGACGACGGGCAGCGGAGTATGGATTACACCTATCAGGGTGAGGACTATTTTATCCGTTATGCGCCAGCGGAAACTCCCGGTTGCTATGATTTCCAGACGCGCACAGTAACCAATGGCGGTGAGGTGAAGTCTGGTGAGTTTTGCCGATGATCGCAATGGCGTGACAAGATACGCGACCTTGTCAGGCGTGGCGGTGTGAGACACCGGTGGCAACTTGATGCTTGCGGCAGCGCTCCGGCACGGAGACCGGGTGCCTTCCCCTCTTTTGCAATCCATCCTACCATTTGGCAACGCCACAGAAGGACCTGCAATGCGCCGCACGATCCGTGAGCTATACGTCGGCGACAGTGACCGGGCGCATCAGTTCCGCTATGCGCTGCTGAGCTTTGATGTCGTGACGATCCTCTTTGTGATCGTGACGTCGTTTACCCACCACGGCCCCTTCGTCGAGGCAGTGGATGCAGTGTTTGGCGTCATCATTTTGGCCGAGTTCAGCGCGCGGTTCTGGATCTCGACCAACCGCGTGCGGTTGATGACGCGGATCGTGACGATTGCCGATCTGATCGCGATTGTCTCATTCCTTGCGCCTCTGGCCGGTGAGGGGCTGGGGTTTCTGCGGGTGATGCGGACGCTGCGATTGTTGCACACCTATCACCTGTCACGACAGCTGAAGCGGGATTTTCCTTATTTCCGGCGCAACGACGACGTGATCCTTGCGGTGCTGAACTTGAGCGTCTTCATCTTCATTATGACCGGACTGGTCTACGCCACCCAGTACATGGTCAACCCGCAGATCGGGAACTACGCCGACGCGCTCTATTTTACGGTCACTGCATTGACGACAACGGGCTTTGGCGACATCACCTTGCAAGGCCCTTGGGGGCGGATGATCTCTGTCGTTGTGATGATCTTTGGCGTGACGCTGTTCCTGCGGCTGGTGCAGGTGGTCCTGCGGCCGGACAAGGTGCGGCACGAATGCCCGACCTGCGGGCTGGTGTTGCATGATGCGGATGCGGTGCACTGCAAACATTGCGGCGAGGTGGTGCACATCAAGACGGAAGGACAAACGTGATTATTCGAGAGGCAGTAGGCACAGACCGTACCGGCGTCTGGACGATGTTGGAGCCGGTGTTCCGCGGCGGCGATACCTACGCCATCGACGCGGATATTTCGCGCGACGATGCGCTGGCCTATTGGTTCGGGCCAGAGCGGCGGGTCTTTGTGGCCGAAGATGACGGCGCGCTGTTGGGCACCTACTATATCGTGCGCAATCAAAAGGGCGGGGGCAGCCATGTCTGCAACTGCGGCTATGTCACCTCTGACGCGGCGCGGGGCCGGGGCGTCGCGCGGGCGATGCTGGCGCATTCGCTGGACATTGCGCCACAGCTTGGCTTTCGCGCGATGCAGTACAACTTTGTCGTCGCCACCAACACGCGCGCGATCGAGACTTGGCAGCGTGCGGGATTTGACGTGGTCGGGCGCCTGCCCGGGGCATTCAGGCACCCGGAACAGGGGTTTGTCGACGCGCTGGTGATGTACCGGGCGCTTTAGCCGTGTAGCCGGTCTATGATGCGCCGGATCAGAGCCATATCGTCAAATACACCATGCAGTTCCTCGGTGATCGCATCGACTGGCTGATTGATCTTGGCCATTTCCAGAAACGGTTTGGTCCGTGATAGCGCCAGCCAGAAATCGGTGCCCTCAAACGCGGCGACCATGCCGGAGGTGCCGCCTTCGGACTCTGCCTTGCCGATGGCGGTCAGGTTGTCCAGAAACGCGGGCGGCAGATAGTTTAGCACGCCGTCGGGAGATTGGGCATGCAGCTCAAAGTCCTTTTCGAACTCGGCATGCCCGGTTTCGACACGGGGCATTCCGCGAGTCTTGTCGGACGAAAAGAAACCCGCCAGCTTGTTCAGGGTGCGGCCAAAATTGCGCGCGATCAGGATGCGGGTCGGGGCCGGATGCGGCAGGGTGATGCGGAACAGCAGGCCCTGAAAAACCGTGGATTCGTTGGAAGAGCTGTTGCTGTTGCTCTTGGTGCGGGTCGTCAGCTTGGCCTCGACCATTTCAAAGCCGGTGCCGCGCCATGTGCCGGTCATGTGATCCTCTAGCTTTGCGTTGTCAAAGCCGCGAACCAACCCCATCTCTTTCGCCTGCGTGGCCGAAAAGCTGTTGGAGGCCTTTCGGTCATACTGCATGTCGCCCAAAAAATCGCAGACGGCAGGCATCACGGTTTCGGCCACCTCGCCGGACCATTTTTTGGATTGGCTGCCGCGGATTGCAAAGGCGGGGATGAGAAAGAACACCACGACAATAATGCCAATGACGATGTCGCTCCAGATCGCCAATGCGCCGCCGATCACCGCGCCGACGGCCATCGTGATGCCGAAATTGCGCCAACCCGCCTTGCGCAGTTCGGCGCGCTTGGCCTCCAGCGCGTCCAGTTGCGGGGCGACCCGTTGTGCAAAGACCTCTGCAAAACCGGCCTCGATAGGGGATTTTTCTATGAATTGCATGGCGTTCCTAATGGCTGTTGTCTGAAATACCTGTCAGACTGGGGCCTGAGGACACCATGCTGGCAGGTCCGTCTTGCCCGACAAAGGGGCGACCGAAAAATGCGGAGACCCAATGGCAGATAATACACTTTTAGCCGTGCTGATCGATGCGGACAACACTTCTCCCAAGTACACCAAGGCGATCTTTGATGAGATCGCAATCCTTGGAGAGGCAAGCGTCAGGCGGTGTTACGGCGACTTTTCCAGTCAGCAGATGGCGGGCTGGAACAAGGTGCAGGCAGAATTCGGCATCGTGCCGCATCATTCACCGGCCAATACTGTCGGCAAGAACGCCAGCGACATCGCGCTGGTGATCGATGCGATGGACCTGATGCATACGGGCCGGTTCGACGGTTTTGTACTGGTCAGTTCGGACAGCGATTTCACCCGTCTGGCCAGCCGTATCCGCGAACAGGGGCTAGAGGCCTATGGCATGGGGATGCAAAAGACCCCCGATGCTTTCCGCAAGGCCTGCAAGCGGTTCATCTTTCTGGAAAACCTCGATTCCGCACCGGAGAAATCCACCGGATCGAAACCGGGCAAGGTGCATGACCTGACAGCGGCGCGGGATCTGATCTTCAAGGCGATGGAGTCGATTGATCAGGACGATGAATGGTATCGTCTGGGCGACATCGGTCAGGTGATCACCGCCGCCAACCCAGATTTCGACACCCGCAGCTTTGGCAAGCGCAAGCTGTCTGATCTGGTGGCGGAACTGAAAGTGTTCGAGACCCAGCGCAGCGCCACCGGCAACCAGCTTCTGTTGCGGCGGGTCGACTAGGCGGGGCAGGGGGCTGCTATCGCCGCCGCGTTCGTAGCGCGGCGGTGTCAGTCGATCCAGCCAGTGACCGTGGCAATCACCGCGCTGACGGTCAGGATGCTGACAGCCGTGGAAATCAGGATGGCTGCCGACACCCGCTGTGGTGCGATGCCGTAGTGCTGCGCCAGAATGAACACGTTGCCCGCCACGGGCAGCGCGGCGGCGGACACGGCGACGGCGGCGCGATAGGCATCGATCGGGAAAAAGATATAAACCCCCAGCCCGACAAACAGCGGATGCAGGATCAGTTTGGCAAAGCTCAACCAAACGGCAATCTGGACCCGCTCGGCAGATTTTGAGGCCAAAGACGCACCGATGGCGAACAACGCGCCGGGGGTGGCGGCATTGCCCAGCGTGGTGAGAAAGCTATTGGCGGTTTCGGGCACACCCAATCCGCTGGCAGATACCATGAGACCCAGACCAATAGAGACGATCATCGGGTTTTTCAGGAGCCCGGCCAGCAGTTTGCGCAATATGCCAAGGTGCATGCGCCCCTCACGCGCGCCGGTCACCATTAGTGTCAGGAGCGAGGAAAACACGATCAGGTCAATCGACAGGATCAGGATGATCGGGCCGACCGCCTCTTGTCCCAGCAACAGGGCCAGCATCGGCACGCCAAGAAAGCCGGTGTTGCCAATAGCGGCGCATTGCGCCTCGATCGAGGCGGTGGACAGGTCCAGCCCGCGCAAAAAGGCGACCGCCATGCCCAATCCCCATGTAAAGGCGGTGCCCCAGAGATAAGCAGCTGCAAGGCGCGGTTCGAATATCTCGTCAAAGCGCAAATTGGCGGAAAAGCGGAACAGCATCGCCGAGAGCGCAAAGTAGAAGACGAACTTTGTCAGGCTGGCGCTGGCCTCTTCGGAAAAGAAACGCGACTTTGCCGCGCCGTATCCCAGCGCGATCAGGCAGAAAAAGGGAACGGTCTTTAGGAAGATATCCAGCATGGGCATGTCGTAGCATGGGGGGCGGTGGCGTCAACGGCGCGGCGGCGTTGACAGTGGGGGCTTTGGCGCCGGATCATGGGTGCATGACACCGGGAACGACCTTTTTAACGCGCGACGAGATTCGCAACCTGTCGGCCCGCCCTGACTGGCCCACAGCGTGACCGGCCAGGTATGAACCGCCCGATGCGCTACAGGCGCCACCAGATCATGACAGCGCCCGCTGAGCCGCGCGCCGAGTTGTGGCGGCTGGCGCTGGGACTGGTGCTGTGCGTCGTGATCTGGTTCGGGCTGGCGCGGGGGATTGTCGGGCTTCTGGGCAGTGTCATGCAGGGCGACGCCTATCTTTCGCTGCTGGAGCAGTTGCAGACCGGCACGACACCGCAAAGCCTGCTGCTGGTGCTCCTGTTGACCGGCGCGCTGGGCGTGGGGGCGATGATGGTCGCCGAGATGTTGCACGACAGGCCCGGTCTGAGCCTGTTGGGGCCTTGGCGGTTGTTCCGGTGGGATTTTCTGCGTGTCACTGGCGCGCTGGTGGTGCTGAATATGGCGGTTCTGATGTTGCCGCCCTGGGATCTGCTGACCTCGACGCGACCGGGGTTGCCGTTGGACAAATGGCTGTTGTGTTTGCCTGCAACGCTGGTCGTGGTGTTCGTTCAGACCGGCGCGGAAGAAGTATTCTTTCGTGGCTATTTCCAGTCCCAACTGGCGGCGCGCCTGCGGCACCCGGCGATCTGGTTGGGGGTGCCCTCGTTGGCCTTTGGCTTGGGGCATTACATGCCAGGTGTTTACGGCGACAACGCCCTAATGGTGGCGGGATGGAGTGCGTTGTTCGGGTTGGCCGCAGCCGACCTGACAGCGCGGTCCGGCAGTCTGGGTCCGGCGGTTGCGCTGCATTTCGTGAACAACGTCTTGGTGTTTGCCGGGGTTTCCATGAGTGGAGAGATGTCCGGGCTGGCGCTGCGGCAATGGCCGTTCGGACCGGACGACACCGCAGATATCGCCGCCCTGTTGCCGCTGGATCTGGCGATGATCGGGTTGAGCTGGTTAACCGCACGGGTGGCCCTGCGATTGTAAGCAGGAAGAGGCGTGACGCCAGAGGCATGCTTGCAGCATGACTTCCGGCTCCCTTTGGTCGCCTCCTTTGGGATATTTCCAGACAGAAGAAGCTGGGGCCGTGCGCGTGCCCATGGTTGATTGCATTTCCGGTCCGGCGCGCCTATTTCTCGGCCATCTTGGAACTTGCGCAGGTCGCCCATGAACTGGATCACCAACTACGTCCGTCCGCGGATCAACTCCATCTTCTCCCGCCGCGAAGTGCCCGAGAACCTGTGGTCCAAATGTGACGACTGCGGCACCATGCTGTTTCACCGCGAGATCAGCGATAATTTGAATGTCTGCACCAATTGCGGCCATCACATGCACATCACGCCGCGCGACAGATTTCTGGCGCTGTTTGATGGCGGCGTGTTCAATGAACTGGCTGTGCCAGAGCCGGTGGCCGACCCGCTGCATTTTCGCGATCAGAAGCGGTATCCAGACCGGATGAAAGCCGCGCAGAAGGCCACGCATGAGAAAGAGGCGATGCTGGTCGCAGCCGGTGAGATCGGTCGCACGCCGATTGTGGCGGCGGCGCAGGATTTCAGCTTTATGGGCGGGTCGATGGGAATGTACGTCGGCAATGCGATCATTGCCGCCGCGCAAGAGGCTGTAAAGCTGGGCCGCCCGTTGGTGTTGTTTTCGGCCGCCGGAGGCGCGCGGATGCAGGAGGGTATTCTGAGCCTGATGCAAATGCCGCGCACGACCGTAGCCGTGCAGATGCTGAAAGAGGCCGGGCTGCCCTATATCGTGGTGCTGACGCATCCGACGACCGGCGGTGTGACCGCGTCCTATGCGATGTTGGGTGACGTGCAAATTGCCGAGCCGAATGCGTTGATCTGTTTTGCCGGACCACGCGTGATCGAGCAGACCATTCGCGAAAAACTCCCCGAGGGGTTCCAGCGGGCAGAGTACCTGTTGGAGCACGGGATGCTGGACCGCGTCACCGACCGGCGCAAGATGCGCGAAGAGTTGATCGTGATCACCCGCATGTTGATGGGGATGCCGCCGGCGACATGGGGCGATCTGCCGCCGCCGGGGCCAGAGGATCTGAAACCAGAGCCCAACGCGGCGCTGGACAATAACGCAACGTGATCTTCGACATATCAAGGGGTTTCGGAAGATGAGCGCAGGGGCGCTAGGGTCTGACCTATTGTTGCAGCGCATGATGGCGTTGCACCCCAAGATCATAGATCTCACGCTGGATCGGGTCTGGCGGTTGCTGGAGGCGCTGGATCATCCCGAACGCAAGCTGCCGCCGGTGATCCATCTGGCCGGAACCAATGGCAAGGGATCGACCCAGGCCATGATCCGGGCGGGGATAGAGGCGGCGGGGCAAACCTGCCACGCCTATACCTCGCCGCATTTGGCGCGATTCCATGAGCGGATCCGGCTGGCGGGAGCGCTGATTTCCGAACCCGAACTGGAGGCGGTACTGGACGAATGCGTTGCCGCAAATGGCGCTGAGTCCATCACCTATTTCGAGATCACGACCTGTGCCGCCCTGCTGGCGATGAGCCGAGTGCCTGCCGACTATGTGTTGCTGGAGACAGGGTTGGGTGGGCGATTGGACGCGACCAATGTGATCGCGCGCCCTGCGACTACGGTGATTACCCCGATCTCGATGGATCATGAGCAGTATCTTGGCGACACGCTGGCGCTGATCGCTGGGGAAAAGGCGGGTATTCTGAAACGGGGAACGCCCTGTGTGGTCGGCCCGCAACCGGAGGCCGCGTTGGAGGTGATCGAGGCGCGGGCGGCGGCGCTGGGTGCGCCTTTGCTGGCTTATGGGCAGCAGTGGCATGTCTGGCAAGAACACGGACGGCTGGTGTTTCAGGATGAGATCGGGCTATTGGATCTGCCGTTGCCGGTGCTGCCCGGCGCGCATCAAGTCCAGAACGCTGGTGCTGCGTTGGCGGTGTTGCGACTTCTGAACATGCCGGAGGCGGCGTTTGAGGGCGCGATGACTAGGGCAGAATGGCCTGCCCGACTGCAGCGGCTGCGGTCCGGTCCGCTGGTGGCGGCGGCCCCTGCGATCGAATTGTGGCTGGATGGCGGTCACAACCCGGCCGCAGGAGAGGCTTTGGCAGTGCATCTGTCGGGTCTGCCGACACGGCCCACACATCTGATTTGCGGAATGTTGAACACCAAGGATGCGCGCGGCTTTTTGCGTCCTCTGGCGGCAGTTAGCGACAGTCTGACTGCCCTGTCCATTCCCTACGAGATCAACACCCTGCCTGCGTCAGAGACGGCGCGGCTGGCCGGTGAAGTCGGGCATTCTGTCCATGAGGCCGACGATCTGCACGCTGCGTTGATCGGAATTGCGGCGCAGCAGCCTGACGCGCGGGTTTTGATCTGCGGGTCGCTGTATCTGGCTGGGCATGTGCTGCGCGGCATGGGGTGACCGCCTGCGCGCCTTCGGCGCTTGGGGGTGCGGTTGAGCTTATTGACTGATTTGCAACTTCTGCCCTATATTTCGTGGCTACGATAAGAGGCGAACGCCAGATCGGCGCCCGGAGGACGAGCAGATGTGGAAAGGTCACTATTGGCCCCTATGTTTTGCAATAGCGGTTCTTACTGCGGTGCCTGCCTTCGCACAAACCAGCCAGATCACCGAAGACCTCCCCGATTTTTCACTGTCGCTGAACGGGCAAACACTCAAAATTGACCGCTCCGGTGCGGCCTGTCCGCCGCGGTGTGTGCAGCCGATGATGGTGGCCGCGGGTGTAGGGACGGTCGGAGAGCTTGAAGTGCTGGAGTTTCTTGAGATCTTTGTTGGGGATGGACAGGGTCTGCTTGTCGATGCCCGCATGCCCGATGTCTATGCGGCGGCCACCCTGCCTGGGGCGGTCAACCTGCCGGCCCAGACACTGCGCGCCGACAATCCGTATCGCGACGATCTGTTGACGGCCTTGGGGGTGCGGAATGGCGACCATGCCGGGGCGTTCGATCTGATGTTCTTCGGGGCCGGAGCAGATGATCAGGACGCGCCGAATGCGCTGCGCAGCCTGTTGGAAACCGGGTATCCGGCGACGAAGCTGAAATACTATCGAGGCGGGATGGACAACTGGCGCGCGCTTGGGCTGACCGTTGCTGGCAAGCTGTAACGACAGGGTGGTGAGATGATCAGGATGGTCCTTTTGGCGCTGGGCTTTATGGGGGTGACTGTGGCGCTATTGGTGTTGCAACCGGGAGCATCGGGACGGTCGGGGGAGCGATCCGCGCCAGAGCCTGTCACCCGCGCCGAACCTGCGGTGGTTGACGTGCCGGTCGGTCTTGCGAAAGCCGCGGTCGCGGCGGATGGGGGGCTGAGGTATCCGGCGGTTCTCGCGGCAGCTTCCAGGGTTGCGCAACCGGTGCCCGCCCGAAGAACCGTCGCCGACCCTGTCGGACTGGCGGATGCCGATATACGCCGGTTGACTTGGGATGCGCTGGCCAATCTCAATATCGCCACTGGACGAGACGGCGCGCCCGGTCAGCCGGGTAGTCTGTTGCATACGATTGTTCAGCGGTCTCTAGGCGATACGCCCGCAGCCCCTGTCGCCAAAGCGCCGCTTCTCAATGTCTATGTTGTGCAGCAAGGTGACACTCTGGTGTCCATTGCAGAGCGGGTTTATGGCGACGTCAACATGACCGGACCGTTGTTTGCCTCTAACCAATCTGTGTTGCGCCGTCCGGACGATCTGCGCCCCGGGCAGAACCTGATATTGCCACCGCGCTGAGCGGTCAATCGTTGTGGGCGAAGAAGTCAAACTTCATACTGCTTGAGGTTCCCACCAGATGTTGACGCGTCAGAGATGATTCGCCTATAGTCAATGAGAGCGCGCGCATCTGCCTCTTTGCGACGCGGCTCCTTGGGGGACAAACAGCGTGACATCCTTGTGCGACGCCAATCGAGGGGCGTGCAACTCTGCGACGTGCAGGGGATTTGCATGATCCGGCTAACGCTCTTGATCGTTGGTTTTGCCGTGTCCACCGGCGCGCTGTTCTGGTCTGTCGGAGAGCCATCGCAAGCAGAGCGTAGCGATACTGTGCAACCGGACGACGGCCTGCCCGGCGTTGCTTTATGGTATTACGGCACCACGGTTGCCCATCTTGACATACTGAAGGCCAACGAGGGTCTTCTGAACGATCCAACGGACCTGCGCGCAGGCATGACGCCGCGCATTCCGGACCTGAATTAACACGGGCAGCAAAGCCTTAACGAGCAGCAGCATCTGAGGGTCCTTCGGGACCCTCCTTTTTTGCCGGATCGCCCGGCGTCAGCCCGCCTCGACAGCCCAGTCGGCGGCCTGCATTTCGCGCAGGCGTGAGGCGGTACGCTCAAATTCGAAACTGCCTTCGCCCTCGACATACAACATTTCCGGTTGGGCGGCGGCGGAGGCGATCAGTTTGACCCGCGCCTCATACAGCGTGTCGATCAGGGTGACAAAACGCCGGGCCTCGTTGAAATTCCGGCGCGACAGTTGCGGGATATTCTCAAGGATCAGAACGCGGACGCTTTCTGCCAGTTTCAGGTAGTCGGCGGGGCCGAGCATCCGCCCGCAGAGGTCAAAGAAATCCGCGCGCGCGACGCCGTTGTGATAGCGCGGCAACTCTACCTCGCGGCCTTTGACGTGCAGGGTCAGGGGCTCTTCCTGCCCATGGGTCAGTTCCTCCCACAGGGTGTCTATCTGTGTGCGGGCCGCCGCATTGGCGGGGGAAAAGTAAACCTGCGTCCCGGCAAGACGGTCCTGTCGGTGATCGCGTTCCGAGGCCAGTTCCCGCACCACCATGCGCTCTTTCAACAGGTCGATGAAGGGCAGGAACAACTGCCGGTTCAATCCGTCCTTGTACAGATCGTTCGGGACGCGATTTGACGTGGTGACAACCGTGGTGCCGCCTTCGAAGAGGGCCTCGAACAGGCGGCCGACAATCATGGCGTCGGCTATGTCGGTGATTTGCATCTCGTCAAAGGCCAGAAGGCGCACGGAATCGCTGATCTCTTTGGCGACGGGTTTGATCGGATCTTCGGCCCCCTCACCGCGCAGGGTATGAATACGGCCCTGCACCTCTTGCATGAAGGCATGGAAATGCACCCGGCGGGCGGGCACATCCAGCGTTTCGACAAAGAGATCCATCAACATGGATTTGCCGCGCCCGACGCCCCCCCACAGGTATAGGCCCTTGGGCGCCTCCACGCTGCGCCGGAAAAAGCCGCGTTTGACCGGCTGGGCCAAATCGGCGCGCAGGCGCTCAAACTCTGGCAGGACGGCGGTTTGCGCCTCATCCGGCTTGATCTTGCCAGAGGCTACGCGTGAATTGTACAGGTCAATGACACTTGGCATGCCTTCGCATACCCAATGCGCGCGACGTTGTGTAGAGGCGGCGTGACAGGCGTGCTTGTGCCGTCCGGGTCGCCGTGTCACCTTGCGGATCGGACAACAGGAGCGGGCATATGGCGCAGGGCGACAACAAGGCGGCGCTGGATTCAGAGGTCCGCGACATGATCCTGTCGGTCAAGATGAACCGGCGCGACGGCATTTCCTTTCTCTATATGGAAAGCAGCACGGCGCTGCGCCAATTGCCCGCGCAGATCGGGCGACTGGACTGGATGGTCTGGCTGGATCTTGAGGGCACGCAAGTGTCCGACCTCAGCCCGCTGACCCCGTTGACGCGGCTGGAAAAGCTGGACCTGCGCGGAACGCCGGTCAGGGATCTGTCGCCGATTGCGGGCATGACGGCACTGCGGCATCTGTTTCTCGAAGGGTCAGGTGTGGCGGATCTATCGGCCTTGTCTGGCATGACCCGGCTGCGTGAGTTGTGGCTGGATCATACCGGCGTCACGGATCTGTCGCCGCTTAAGGATTGCATCGGCCTGCGTCAGCTTTCCTTGCGCGGAACAGAGGTCAGCGATCTGTCGCCGCTGGCCGGATTGCCGGACCTAGCTGTATTAGACATCACGGGCACACAGGTAGGCGATCTGACGCCGCTTTTGCGCCTGCCCGCCTTTTGTGAGGGCGATGGCGAGGTGGGGATTTCCTTTGAAAACACGCCCGCCGTTGCCCGCAGCAAGGCGCTGGCCCGGATCGCCACGGATGAAGAAGACCCCGGCCTGCGGGCCGAGGATCTGGTCGATCACCTGACCGGCGGCGCGCGCGAGGCCGGTTGGCGCGGTGATGCATAAGCAAAACTGAACCGACCTATCAACCTTTCCCGTTTGACGCCTTGGGCGGAGCGCGGCAATGCTGCGGCTCCCTGTCCCGGAGAGTTCTGCCATGTCGACCCGCGCCCCGCTTTTCACGCCTGTTCTGATTGTCGGGTGCTTCATCATCATGGTGAGTTTTGCGGTCCGGGCGAGCTTTGGTGTCTTTCAGATCCCTATCGCTGAGGAATTCGGCTGGGCGCGGGCCGAGTTCAGCCTTGCCATCGCAATCCAGAACTTGGCCTGGGGCATCGGCCAGCCGTTGTTCGGGGCTTTTGCGGAACGGCTGGGTGACCGGGTGGCGATCATCCTTGGCGCGCTTCTTTATGCTGTCGGGCTGGTGATGTCGGGCCTGTCCGTCGATCCGTTTTCCATGCAGGCATGGGAGGTGCTTGTTGGCTTTGGGATTGCTGGCACCGGCTTTGGCGTTATTCTGGCTGTGGTCGGGCGCGCATCCAGCGATGCGAACCGATCCATGTCGCTGGCAATTGCCACCGCTGCGGGCAGTGCCGGACAGGTCATCGGCGCCCCAGTGGCTGAGGCGCTGCTGTCTGTCATGAGTTGGCAATCAGTCTTTTTCGTCTTTGCAGCGGCCATTCTGGCGATGCTGATCACCTTGCCCCTAATGCGCGCGCCCATCGCCCCCAAGGCCGAAATCGAAGAGAGCATGGGAAAGATTTTGAATCGGGCGTTCCGTGACCCTTCCTTTTCGCTGATCTTTATCGGGTTCTTTTCCTGTGGGTATCAGTTGGCTTTCATCACGGCGCACTTCCCGGCCTTCGTGACAGAGATGTGCGGGCCCATCGCGGCAGGTGGCGTCCTGCATTCGATGGGGGTTACAACCACTTCGGCCCTTGGGGCCCTGTCGATTGCTCTGATTGGCCTCTTCAACATCATTGGCACCCTGACGGCGGGCTGGCTGGGCGCGCGGTTTACGCGGAAGTACCTATTGGCGGCAATCTATACCGCGCGGACAATCACGGCGGCGGCGTTTATCTTGATGCCGATCACACCAGCCAGCGTGCTGGTCTTTTCGGCAGTCATGGGTTCGCTCTGGTTGGCGACTGTGCCGCTGACTTCGGGGTTGGTCGCGCATCTGTACGGGGTGCGCTACATGGGCACGCTATATGGCGTGGTATTTCTTAGCCACCAGATCGGTGGGTTTCTGGGCGTCTGGCTGGGCGGCCGGCTGTATGACATGTCTGGCGACTATACGTTTGTGTGGTGGATCGGTGTCGGCGTGGGGGCGTTGAGCGCGGTTGTGCATTTGCCGATCCGCGAAAACCGTCCAGAAGCGTTGCCTGCGGTGGCGTAAGAGGGGGCGCTGCCCCCGTCGCCTTTGGCGCCTCCCCCGGGATATTTCTCGACAGAAGAAGCTGTGGGTTGTGGACCAAGGGGCTGTGCGCGCGCGGGATGTGCAGTGTGGATGTAGGTCAGCCCGTGACCGGCTCCTTTGATGACCTCTTGGCGGGCGTTGCGGTTCCATTGAGTGAGCGTTGCCATGGCGCGGGTCGGGATGACCCTATCGTCGCGGCTCCAAATGGCGGCGACGGGTAGGCCACTGGCCGTGATCTCGCGATCTTCGTGCTCTGGTGGGCTGCGCAATTGACCGTGCGGGGAGGGCAGCACTGAGCGGAGAACGCCCCGGCGGGCGGTGCAAAGGCGCCGCCAAGCAGGCTCATGTGCCTTGCCACGCATCCAGGATATAACGCGCGCACATCAGATCCAGATGCGCGCCGCCGCCGTTCTTGAACAGCGTGATCTCATCCGCGCTGGTGCGGCGCATGGCGTCGGGTGCGTAGTAGTCGGCCAGCACGTCAGATTTCCTGATTGCGCCTTGAGTCAGTGGGATTTTAAGCTCACCGATGTGACCCAGCGTCGTGTCGAAGCTGTCTACAAACAGCCGCGCCCGTTTGAGCGCCGTGTCGTCAACCTCGCGCATGTCGGGGCGGTAGGCGCCGATCAGGTCGATGTGCTGGCCGGGCTGGAACCAGTCGCCTTTGAGGATCGGATCTGTCGACATGGTGGCAGAGGTGACGATATCGGCGACGCGCACGGCAGTTTCTAGATCCTCGGCCCAGTCGATGCCGTGTTTTTCGGCAAAGGTGCGGGCCTTGGCGGGGGTCCGGTTCCAGACGGTGAACTTTGCCTCAGGGAAGCCTGCGGAATAGGCCGCATGCAATGAAGCGCCGACGGTGCCCGCGCCGACGATCAAGATGCTTTTGCTGTCGGGGCGAGCCAGTTTGAGCGCGGCGCACAGGCTATCGCCGGCGGTTTTCCACTTGGTCACAAGGTGAAAGTCCACCACCGCCGTCAAGCTGCCGTCCGCATCGTCGAACAGGTTCACCGCGCCGCCGACCATCGGTTTGCCCTTGGACGGATTTCCCGGAAAGACCGTGGCCGCCTTGACCGCCAGTCCCAACCCGTCGATCCATGCCGACCGGTTTAGCAGCGTATCCTTGCCTCGGTAGAGGAATACATCGGCAATTTCGGCCTTGGGCAACTGGTGGCCCGCGTCAAAGGCGCGGCAGAGGGCCAGCCAGTCGAGGTTCTTTTCGCCCTCCTCAAAGGGAATGATGGTTGTCATACCGCTTGCTCCTTGGTCAGCAACCCCTCGTCCACCAGTCGCTGGGCCCAGCCGTCCGCGCCGGTAAAGTGGTGCGTGTGCCAGCCGCGGGCCTCGGCGGCCTTGATATTGTCGATCCGGTCGTCGGCAAAGATCAGCGCCTCACCGGGGAGGTTTAGCTGCTCTTCGACCATTTCGTAAATGCGGGCCTCTGGTTTGATGACGCCCATGTGGCCGCTGACAAAGGCGTGGTTGAATTCGTTGAGAAAGTCATAGGCCGGGGTGGCGATGGCCCATGTGCCGATGCCAAAATTGGTCAGCGCGTGGACTGCCGTGCCTTGCGCCCGCAGCGCCCGCAGCAGGCGGACAGAGCGGGGGATGGCGGGTTTCGCCATCTCTAACCAGTTGTCGTGCCAGAGGCGGATTTCCTCTGCCCATTCGGGCGTCTTGTCGGCCCAGTCGTAGATCGTTTGCCGGAAATCGCCGCCCCGGTCGATGATGTCGTTCATGCCGTGCAGGTCAAGTTGGGCGAACATGGCGCGGCGGCGATCCTCACCGATCTTGGTATCGTAATAGCGTTCCGGTTGCCATTCGATCAGCACATTGCCGATGTCAAAGATCACCGCCTTGATGGTCATACCGTCTTTCCTGCTTGCCTGAGAGTGCGTTCCAGCGCGTCGAGAAAACGGCTGCGGTCTGCCTTTGTAAAGCCCTTGCCGGACCCTTGTCGAAAGGGATCGGCGGCGCGCAGATCCGTCATGAGATCGCGCATGGCAAGTTGTTGGCCAATGTTGGCCTCTGTAAGGGCGCTTCCGTCGTGGCGTAGGACGAGCGCGCCTGCGGCGACGCATTTCGCGGCCAGCGGGATGTCGGCAGTGATGACCACATCGCCCTTCCCTGCGCGGTCCGCGATCCACATGTCGGCCACGTCCGGCCCGTCTGCGACAATCTGCAAGGTCACCAGTGGATTGCGCGGGGGGCGCAAGCCGCCATTGGCGACAAGGATCATCGGAACCTTGTGCCGGGTGGCGACAGTTTCGGCCTCGGCTTTGACTGGGCAGGCATCGGCGTCGATGTAAAGGGTCATTGCGGCGCGTGCCCCGGATGTGACCCAGTACCTGCTGGGGAGAGGTCCCGGAACAAGCCCAGGGCGGGGTCACTCATGGAGTGCCTCTGCGTGAAATCCAACATGGTCCTCCATGAAGGTCGAGACAAAGAAATAGCTGTGATCATAGCCCTTCTGCATCCGGAAAGTGCCGTCCTGCCGGCGCGCGGCCATGGCCCCTGCCAACGACTCCGGTTTGAGTAGATCAAAAAACTGATCGTCTGCGCCCTGATCGATCAAGACCGGCCCGTCAAAGCCCCTGTCGCGCATGAGCAGTGTGGAGTCATGTGGGGTCCAGGTGGAGTCGTCGGCCCCCAGATAGGCCGCAAACTGTTTGCGGCCCCAATCGCTGGCGGTGGGGTGCGCGATGGGCGCAAAGGCGGAGACAGAGACAAAGCGTCCCGGCAGGCTCATCGCTAGTGTCAGCGCGCCGTGTCCTCCCATGGAATGCCCGGTGATCGCCTGCCGCTCCATGTCGAGCGCAAAGTTGTCTGCGACCAGTGCGGGCAACTCCTCGGCCAGATAGTCCCACATTTGGAAATGTCGCTTCCACGGGTCCTGTGTGGCGTTGACGTAAAACCCTGCACCCTTGCCCAGATCATAGGCTTCATCGTCGGCCACGTCTTCGCCGCGGGGCGAGGTGTCGGGGAAAATCAACGCGATGCCCTGTTCGGCGGCCCAACCCTGTGCGCCCGCCTTTACCATGGCGTTTTCGTGCGTGCAGGTCAGGCCAGACAGATACCATAACACGGGCACCGGTCCATATGTCGCCTCTTCGGGCAGGAAGAGGCCAAAGGTCATGTCGCAGGCGCAGGATTTGGACGTGTGCGTGTACACACCCTGCACACCGCCAAAACAGGTATTTTCGGAAACGGTCTTCATCAGTTCTCCCCGGCGCGCCCGCCGGGGCGCATGTCACACCCCGTAACGTGCCATGAAGGTGTCGACAGCGCCATCCACAACCCGCGTGATTTCCGCCTCGGTCACCGTCGACTGGATGCCAAACAGCAGTTTCGGCCACAGATCGGCCTTGCATAGTTCGGCGAACTGGTCGGCGGCAAGATCGATGTCATCGACTTGTAATTCATTCCGGGCGCGGGCAGCGGACAGATAATCGACCATCACCCGGCGCATGATCATCGGACCGCTTTGATAGAACTGTTGCCCGAGGTCCGGAAAGCGTTCGGATTCCGACAGGCAAATCTTGAAAATGCGTTGCCCCATCTCGGAGTAGAGAAAGCCCAGGAATTTGTGCCCGGCTTGCGACAGGACTTCGCGCGGAGAGCGCGACGTGTCGATCGACAGCACGGCCTCATCGGCCTGCCGTCCGCATTGCGCGCTGGCGACCTCGATGAACAACAGGCGCTTGTCGGGAAAATAGCTGTAGAGGGTGGCCTTAGAGACTCCCGCTTCGCGGGCAATCTCATCGACGCTGGCGCCTTCGAAACCGTCGCGCAGAAAAATATCCCGCGCGCCGTCGATGACCTGGTCGAATTTGCGCCCTTTGCGGACGGTTGCCTGTGTGGACATTTCAGCCCTCCCCTTGCCGGGCAGTTATAAACCGACCGGTTCAGTTTGGGCAAGAAAGGCGCCACGTCATTTGCAAGGGTGCGTCGTCGTGCAGCCCTGAGTGGACACATCTGGGTGCGGAGACGGGGCGGGAAAGGTGAAATCCGGCAAGAAGACCGGACCGACATCGGCAAAGCCCGGCCCGGCGAGCAGGGCGCAGGCAGTGGCAAGCGGCAGGAGAATGCGGGTCATGTTGTGCTCCGTCCAAAGTAAACTAAACCGTTCAGTTTTATACTGGAGTGCTTTGGAACGAAAATCAAGATCCTTTGGACGCCTGCGGCAGAATGGACGTGGCCGTGCATATGGCCTTGAGGTTTTTGCCGAGTGGCTTAGTTTGGAATCATTCTAAAGAGGGTGCTGCCATGCTGTACATGGGAAGTCGTCGCCGGTTTCGGGACCTGACAGAACAAGAAATTCTGGCCTTGGCCATTTCGTCAGAGGAAGACGACGCAAGAATATATCGCGGCTACGCGGAGCGCCTGCGGTCTGACTACCCGGACACTGCCAAGGTTTTTGAGGGCATGGCAGTCGAAGAGGATGGTCACCGCCGTGCCTTGATCGACCTTCACCAGACCCGGTTCGGCGAGGTTATTCCCTTGATCCGGCGCGAACATGTGGCGGGCTTTTATGCCCGTCGTCCGGTCTGGTTGGCAGAGACTCTGTCATTGGACAGGATTCGTGAAGAAGCCGAAAACATGGAGCGGGACGCGGAACACTTTTACCACATGGCGGCGCAGAATGCGCAGGACGCGGATACCCGCAAACTGCTGGGCGACCTCGCGGCGATGGAAGCGCGGCATCAAGATGAGGCGCACCGGCTGGAGCGAGAGCACCTTGGCGACGATGCGCGGACCGGTGAGGATGACCGCGCCAAGCGGCAATTCCTTTTGACTTGGGTGCAGCCGGGGCTGGCTGGGCTGATGGATGGGTCGGTGTCGACGTTGGCCCCGATTTTCGCAACCGCCTTTGCGACTCATGACCCCTGGACGACCTTTCTTGTGGGGCTTGCGGCCTCTGTCGGCGCGGGGATTTCGATGGGCTTTACCGAAGCCGCATCCGACGATGGCGAATTGTCTGGTCGCGGATCTCCGACCAAGCGAGGCATCGCCGCTGGCGTGATGACGACGATAGGCGGATTGGGGCACGCGTTGCCCTATCTGATCCCGCACTTCTGGACAGCGACCACCATTGCCCTGATCGTGGTCTTTGTTGAGCTTTGGGCGATCGCCTGGATTCAGAACAAGTTCATGGAAACCCCGTTCCTGCGCGCCGCCTTTCAGGTGGTGCTTGGCGGCGCGCTGGTCTTTGCCGCCGGCGCGTTGATCGGATCGGGGTGACGATGGCGTGGGATTTTCAGCGGGGCGTTTGTGGCGGAGGGGAGACTGGGTAACTTGAAAAGAGAACAAACGGATGAGCGCGCGCCATTTTCTTTGCAGTGAAAAATACCCCTATTCCGTAATCCCAACGCGACCGAAATATTGGTATACCATTTGACGCTAGACGCTTGTGCGTCCTGTAGCGCTTCGCTATTCCAAGGCAAAGCCATTCCATGGGAGGAGCCAGTCCGATGCTCAAGCGTCCATTCGACAAAACCAAGTTACCCAGCCGTCACGTCACCGAAGGCCCAGAGCGGGCGCCGCATCGGTCCTTTATGTACGCAATGGGTCTTTCCGAGGATGAGATTCATCAACCGTTGGTTGGCGTAGCGACCTGCTGGAATGAGGCCGCGCCCTGCAACATCTCGCTGAACCGTCAGGCGCAAGCGGTCAAGTTGGGCGTCAAGGAAGCCTCTGGCACACCGCGAGAGTTCACCACAATCACCGTGACTGATGGCATTGCCATGGGCCACGAAGGCATGCGGTCGTCGCTGGCATCGCGAGAGGCAATTTCCGACACGGTTGAATTGACAATGCGGGGGCATTGCTATGACGCCATCGTCGGATTGGCGGGCTGTGACAAGTCGCTGCCGGGGATGATGATGGCCATGGTGCGCCTGAACGTGCCGTCTGTCTTTATCTACGGTGGCTCAATCGTGCCGGGAAAATACAAGGGTAAAGACATCACCGTTCAGGACGTGTTCGAGGCAGTTGGCCAGCATCAGGCCGGGGCCAACAGCGACGAGGAACTGCGCGCCATCGAAAAAGCGGCCTGCCCCAGCGCGGGTGCCTGTGGCGGCCAATTCACCGCCAACACGATGGCCTGCGTTTCCGAGGCCATCGGCCTTGCGCTGATGAACTCTTCCGGCGCGCCTGCCCCCTATGAAAGCCGTGATGCCTATGGCACGGCCTCGGGCATTGCCGTGATGCATTTGCTGGAGCAAAACATCCGTGCGCGTGACATTGTCACCCGCAAGAGCCTAGAAAACGCGGCGCGCGTCGTCGCCTGCACCGGCGGGTCGACCAATGCGGGGCTGCACCTGCCTGCCATCGCGCATGAAGCAGGCCTGGAATTCTTCCTTGACGACGTTTGCGATATCTTCCGCGATACGCCCTATTTCGTCGATCTCAAGCCGGGCGGGAACTACGTCGCCAAGGACCTGTACGAGGCGGGCGGCGTTCCGGTCGTCATGAAGGAACTGCGCCGCGCCGGTCTGATCCATGAGGATTGCATGACCGCAAGCGGCCGCGCCATTGGCGAAGAGCTGGACATGATCGAGCGTGAGGCGGATGGCAAGGTCATCTATCCCATCGACACACCGATCACGCCGACCGGCGGCGTCGTGGGCCTGAAGGGCAACCTTGCGCCGCAGGGTGCCATCGTTAAGGTCGCGGGCATTGCGCCCGAGGATCAAGTGTTCAGCGGCCCGGCGCGGGTGTTCGAATGCGAAGAGGACGCCTTTGAGGCGGTCAAGATGCGCGCCTACAAAGAGGGTGACGTGCTGGTGATCCGCAACGAAGGCCCCGCAGGCGGCCCCGGTATGCGCGAAATGCTGGCGACCACCGCAGCACTGTCTGGACAAGGCATGGGCAAGAAGGTGGCGCTGATCACCGACGGTCGTTTTTCTGGTGCGACTCGCGGTTTCTGTGTGGGTCACGTTGGCCCAGAGGCGGCGCATGGCGGGCCGATCGCACTGATTGCGGATGGCGACATGATCACCATCAACGCGATTACCGGTGAGATTTCGGTCAACCTGAACGATGAGGATCTGGCCAAGCGCAAAGAGGCCTGGGCCGGTCCGAGAGACACCATCTATGCCTCTGGCGCGCTATGGAAATACGCGCAACTGGTGGGAGAAACCTATAAAGGTGCCGTGACCCATCCGGGCGGCGCCGAGGAAAAGCACGTCTACGCGGATCTTTGACCCATGGCGGCGGTGCGCAAGCTGTTGTGCGCCGCTGGCGTGCTTCTGGTCTCGGGGTGTCTGGGCGGCGTGCCCGCATCCAACCCGGATAAAACGGAGACGGAGGCACGCGAAGGTCTGGCGGCATTTTTTGCGCGCGGCGGGTCCACCGGCGGACGGCGCGCAGCGCCACTGGCCCGGGTCAACCTTGCGGGGGGCGACGTTGTCGTTGCCGGACCGGACGGGTATTGCATTGACCCCTCGACGCGACGTTCAGCGTCCGAACGCGGTTTCGCGTTGATCGCATCCTGCCATATCCTGAGCGGGGGCAAGGTAGGACGCCCCGTGGTTCCGATGCTGGTGACAGTCACCGTGGGCCCGCGCGGCGACGGGACAGACCTGCCATCACCAAAGGCTATAGCGCAGGCTGCAAATGCGGTTCTGCTAGATGGCAAGGCGTCGCCGGACCAGGTGACCGCGCATCTTGCCAGCGGCGGCGATGACATGTTTGACGGCAGCGATCCACGCTATTGGCGGGCGGCCTTTCTGCAAGGCAACAGAATGGTCGGTTTGGCGTTGTATGCGCCGCGCGGCAGTGCCTTGGCAGGCGATCAGGGCGCGACCATGATCCTGCGGGTCAAGAACAGGATCGCACAGTCGAGCCGCACGAACACGCCGCGGACCGGGACGCCGACACAAAAACCGACCGACGGATTGCTTGGTCGTTTATTCAATCGTCAGGACTTGCCACAATAGTTTCCATATCGGAAATTATCACTCTCGGCCGGAGCGTCATCCGCGCGAGGCGGGAAACAGGCAAAACGGGCAAGGGAGCAGGCGTGCAGGACTGGTTGGGTAAGGCGGCCTATGCGGCGGGGTTACGGCGCTGGACACGCGCAGCGCGTGCGGCGCGCGCGGCGGATCTGACCGAACTGCGCAAACAGCGTACGCAGGCACGCAGGCTCAAGACGAGGCTGGACGAGTTGATCCATCACGCGGACGCCCGACTTGCGCTGCCGGTGATCGGGAACCAGTCCTTTCCGCGGCCAGAAGACTCCGATTGGGCCTGGCGGCCGGAATTGTGGTGCGGTCCGCTGCCGGTTCCGGGCATCGTCGGTGTGGCGGGCAAGGCCGGATTGGGGCGTGAGGCAACGCTGTATCACGATTGCCAGCGCACCGAGCTAACCCTGCGCCAGATCCGCAACACGCGTGCCGCCGACCTTGCAGCTTATGGGATGAAACTGGATGTCTTCGGGTTCACAGGATCATATCTGTCACTCGCGGTGGACCTGCCGGAAAATGCAGTGGCAGGGCTGACACGTCAGCATCTCATCCGGATTGAGACAATTGTCGAATCCGAAGAGCCGCTAGAGATTTTTGCCCGCCTGAACGTTAAACACGGCCCTAACACGGAACAGGTGGTTCGGGAATTGCCGCTGCACGAAGAAACGGTGCAGGTGGAATTTGACCTTGCCTATACACGGCTGAATGAAAAACGGGTCGAAAAGATGTGGTTGGACCTGATCTTTGAAGGGCCGCGCATGAATCAGGTCATCTTGCGCGACCTGACGTTCAGCCGCCGCAGACGGGCCGCGCTATAATGCGCCGGAAAGGATCGGAATGAGCGGATTCACATTGACCAAGACCCGTTTTCGCGATGGCGTTTGGGAAGGTCTGCTGATTGCGGGGCCGGGCAATGACCGCCCGCCCG
This sequence comes from Antarctobacter heliothermus, assembly GCF_002237555.1. Lineage (NCBI taxonomy): Bacteria > Pseudomonadati > Pseudomonadota > Alphaproteobacteria > Rhodobacterales > Roseobacteraceae > Antarctobacter > Antarctobacter heliothermus. The sequence continues at coordinate 1,327,370 of NZ_CP022540.1, forward strand.
AGGTGGTGGCGAGCCTGGAGGAACGCCCGGTTCATGGGGTTATTGTCGCCGACACGGCCGAGCAGGGCCGGTGGGTAGTTGAGGTGCCCGTCCCTGTCGAGGCATTGGGAGACGGGGTGCGCACGGTCCTGATCCGCGACGGCCGTGACGATGAGTTGCTGGACAGCTTTACGGTGATCGCCGGAGAGGCGCTGGATGAGGACATCCGCGCCGAAGTAGCACTATTGCGGGCGGAACTGGACCTGCTCAAACGTTCGTTCCGAAAGCATTGCCGCGAAACGACTTAGCAACGGCGCGGACCTGACTGGGAAGATCGGCGACTGATTGACCTTTGACAGTTGCAGGGCCACAGTCGCGCCATCCCCGAAGGAGCCCCCATGTCCCCGCTGCGTGGCATTGCGCTGAAGCTGACCGCTGTTGTCCTGTTCACCATCATGGCCTCGCTTATCAAAGCGAGTTCTGAGCATGTGCCGACTGGAGAGGCGGTGTTCTTCAGGTCGTTCTTTGCCATGCCGGTGATCGTTGCTTGGCTGGCGATGCGCGGCGATCTCAGGTCCGGGCTGAAGGCGAAGAATCCGTTGCTGCATATCTGGCGCGGGTTGATCGGGGTGATGGCGATGGGGTGTGGGTTCGCCGCGCTTGGCCTGTTGCCGCTGCCAGAGGTGACGGCCCTCGGTTTTGCCGCGCCGATGATGACGGTACTGCTGGCGGCGCTCATGCTGGGTGAACGCCTGCGGGCCTTTCGTCTGTCGGCCGTCGGGCTTGGGTTGTTGGGCGTTCTTATCGTGCTTTGGCCGCGTCTCAGTCTGGACGAATTGGGCGGGTCGGCGACGCTGGGCGTGGCGCTGGTTCTGACCTCGGCGGTGATGCGCGCTTTGGCACAGATCCAGATCCGCAAGATGGTGGCGGTTGAGGAAACATCGGCCATCGTCTTCTATTTCTCACTGACGGCGACGGTGTTTTCGTTGGCGACGATCCCGTTTGGATGGGTTTGGCCGGCACCAGAAGTTGTGATGATGTTGGTGGGAGCTGGGTTGATCGGTGGCATTGGACAGATTTTCCTGACCTCCGCCTATCGCTTTGCCGGGGCGGCGGTGGTGGCGCCCTTTGACTATGCCTCTATCCTGCTGGCGATCCTGTTTGGTTATTGGTTCTTCGATGAGGTGCCGACGGCCATGGTGCTGATCGGATCGGTGGTTGTGGTGGCCGCGGGCGGAATCATCATCTGGCGCGAACGGCAGCTTGGCCTGCAACGCGGCAAGGCGCGGCCCACCATGACCCCGCAGGGGTGAGCCGTCATTGGTCAGAGGTCCAGCGCCTCCGCCCCCAGATAGGCGGGTGCCAGCAGCAGGCGCCGGTATCGGCCCAGCGGAAAGCGCGGAGGTGGGGTCGATAACCAGTCCGGCCCTTCCACGGTTGTGCCCAGAATAGTGTCGGCGACCAACCGTCCAGCATAAGACCCCATGGCGACCCCGTTGCCATGGTAGCCCATCGCCGCGAACAGGCCGGTCTGATCCGGTATCGCACCCACAAACGGCACAAGATTGCGCATCAGGCAGACAAGGCCAGACCATTCATGTGTAATCTCAACCTGCGCCCAGGCCGGGAACATCCGCGCAAAGTTGCGTCGGATGCGGCAGGACAGGCGTGCTTGCGCCGCTGGGGTCGCGCGCAGTCCGCCACGCATTCCAAACAGGAACCGACCGTCCGGCAGCAGGCGGAAATAGTGCAACAGAAACCGCGTGTCATAAGCCATTTGCGCCGACCACCAGCCTGCCGCCTGTTGCTCGGCCTTGGTCAAGGGCCGGGTGACAATGACACAGGATTGGGCGGGCAGGGTTCGCGCGCGCAGCCACGGGGGCATGTCCTCATGACTGTATCCGTTGGTGGCCAGGATCACGGTGTCCGCCGTGACCCGCCCTCGCGAGGTTTCGATATGCCAACGACCGCCCTCACGCTGCAGCCCGGTTGCGGGGCTGTGTGCATAGAGGGTCGCGCCTGCATCTTGCGCGGCCTGAGCGAGACCGGTGTGGTATTTGCGCGGATTCAGGGCAAAGCCGATGGGCAGGGTCATGCCGCCTTGCCACGGCCCGCCCAAGCCTCTGTCTTGCAGGTCCTGCGCGGTGTGAATGTCTGGCACCACACCATAGGTCTTGGCGATGTCCTCGACCTCGGTCTTAAGCCTTTCAAAGGCGCGCGGCTTGTGGGCCAGCAGGGTTTCCCCCTGCGAATGCCGATCCACGTCCCACCGATGACGGTCGATCAACGTGCCCACATGGTCCACCGCCGCCATTTCGGCCTTGGCCCACTGAAGCGGCGCGTCCGGCCCGAAACGGTTGCGCAGCAAGGCGTCGGGGGCTTTGGACCCGCCGAGACAACAAAAACCACCGTTGCGCCCCGATGCGCCCCACCCAGCATGTTCTGCCTCCAAGACAGTGACGGAGACCCCCGCTTGGGACAGGCGCAGCGCGGCGTTGAGACCGGTAAAGCCGCCACCGATCACCGCGACGTCTCTGCTTTGGCCGGATTCCAGTTGCGGCCAGCTTTGGGGCGGGACGGTGTCAGCCCAAAAGCAGGGCCCCTGCGGCCCGTAGGCCGCAGGCTCAAACAAACGGGTCACGCGGTACGTTGGGCGGCTTGTTCCTCGCGCAAGCGCTGGACAGAGGCGCGTTTGGTGATCAACGAGGCAGAGATCACACCCACGGTCACAATACCGATCAGGATGGTCGAAAGAGCGTTGATTTCGGGGCTGACGCCAAGGCGAACAGCGGAAAAAACCTTGATCGGCAGGGTCGTTGCGCCGGGGCCGGTGGTAAAGCTGGCGATCACCAGATCGTCCAGCGAAAGGGTAAAGGCCAGCAGCCAGCCAGAGACCACAGCGGGCGCGATGATCGGCAGGGTGATCAACGTAAAGCTTTCAAACGGCGATGCCCCGAGATCCAGTGCCGCCTCTTCCAATGCCTGATCAAAGGTGCTGAGCCGCGAGGATACGACGACAGACACATAGCACATGGAAAAGGTCGTATGCGCCAGCACAACCGTCAGCACCCCACGGTCCAGTCCCAACCCGATGAACAGCAGGAGCAGCGACAGGCCCGTGATCACCTCTGGCATAACGAGCGGTGCGTAGATCATGCCGGAAAACAAAGTGCGTCCGGGAAAGCGCCCGGCGCGGACCATGACATAGGCCGCCATTGTCCCCAGCACGGTCGCAATCGAGGAGGAAAAGAACGCAACCTTCAGCGTGACCCATGCCGCATCAAGGAACTCCTCGTTCTGCAACAGCTCGCCGTACCACTTGGTCGAGAACCCGGCCCAGACCGTCACCAGCCGGCTTTCGTTGAAGGAATAGACCACCAGCAAGACCATCGGCAGATAGAGAAAGGCAAAGCCAAGGGTCAGAGAGGTGGCATTGAACCACGAAAACCGTCTCATTTCTCGGCCTCCCGGGCTTTTTCCTCGGACCGTTGAAACAGCACGATCGGGATGATCAGGATCAGCAGCAGCACAACCGCCACCGCCGAGGCCACCGGCCAGTCGCGGTTGGAAAAGAACTCTTCCCACAGAACCTTGCCGATCATCAGCGTATCCGACCCACCCAACAGAGAGGGGATTACAAATTCGCCGATGGTCGGGATGAATACCAGAAAACAGCCGGCGATGATGCCGTTTCGTGACAGCGGGATGGTGACCAGCCAAAAGGCCGCAAACCGGGTCGATCCCAGATCCTCTGCCGCCTCCAGCAGGCTTTCGTCCAGCTTTTCCAATGCCGCATAGATTGGCAGGATCATGAACGGCAGATAGGTGTAAACGATCCCGATGTAGACCGCCCAGTTGGTGTTGAGGATGGTCAGTGGTTCCGAAATCACCCCGATCCCCAACAGGAATTGGTTCAGCACACCTTCGGTCGACAGAATGCCAATCCACGAATAGACCCGGATCAGGAAGCTGGTCCAGAATGGCAGGATCACCAGCATCAGCAGGGTCGGACGCCATTCCTGCGGCGCGCGGGCCATGGCATAGGCCACTGGATAGCCCACAAACAGCGTCACGACGGTCGAAATCAGAGCGATGCGCAGAGAGCTGAGGTAGGCTTTCCAATAGAGGTCGTCGGTGGTCAGAAAGGTGAAATTCTCAATATCGAGGCCGGAGAAGAAAGTGCGCACCCCGGCCCAACCTTCGTTCCAGTCCAGTTGCGGGGCGTAGGGTGGTCGCGCCAGCGCGTAGTCCGACAGCGAGATCTTTATCACGATGATGAAGGGCACCAGAAACAGCGCCAGCAGCCACAGATAGGGGACAGTGATCAGGACCGCGCGGCGCATCACTCGTCCTTCAGCACGACGCCGGCGGTCGCTGTAAAGCTCAACCAGACCTCGTCTTCCCAAGTGATGTCGCGACGCGCGATACGGCGGGTGTTGGCGGCCTGCGCCTTGATCATCGTGCCGCCCTCGATCTCGACATGATAGGTCGAGATGTTGCCAAGGTAGGCGATGTCGATGACTTTACCGCGCAGCGTATTGGGGGCGACGGGGCGTTCCTTGGCGATGCTGACTTTCTCCGGCCGCAGGGACAGGACGACCGATTGCCCGGCCATTGCCGGATCGCCATTGGCGGCAATCACCGGCGACTGGCCGTCGGCCCAATGGATTGCAAGCCCACCGGCAGGAACGTTGGGGGCGGATGGCAAGGGCGCAGGCTGTTCCGGCGCGGGGGACGGCGCAGGTGCAGCAGGTGTTCCTGCTTCTGCTTCAGACGGGGGCGGCAGACGGCGCTGTTCATCGTCGATCCACTTGCCAAAGATCGGGCTCAGCACACGGTCGTGCAGGACGCGGCCCATGTCATTGGGTTGCGGAGCGGTTTTTTGTGCCGCGACGGGCGCGTCCGGTTCGACCATAGGAGTAGGCGGCGGCGCGGGGGTCGGCTCCGACGTCTGTTCCACGGCCTTTTCGGGAGCAGGGGGGCGGGCCTCGGCGGTGCCGCGGATCAGGTTCACGTCGCCGATGAAATCGGCCACATAGACAGAGTTCGGCGCCTCGTAGATCACGTCCGGCGTCGACACCTGTGCGATCTTGCCTTCGTTCATCACCGCCACGCGGGTGGCGACGGTCATCGCCTCTTCCTGATCGTGGGTCACGATGATGAAGGTGGTGCCGGTCTTTTCCTGAATGTCCATCAGTTCAAATTGCGTTTCTTCGCGCAGCTTGCGGTCCAGCGCGCCCAGCGGCTCATCCAGCAACAGCAGCTTGGGGGCCTTGGCCAGTGACCGGGCCAGCGCCACGCGCTGTCGCTGTCCGCCAGAGATCTGGTGCGGCTTGCGGGCGGAAAATCGTTCCAGCCGGGTCAGACGCAGCATCTCCTGCACGCGGGCGTGCACCTCATCCTTGGGCTTTTTCTCACGCCGCAGACCAAAGGCGATGTTGTCGTAGACGGAAAGATGCGGGAAGAGCGCGTAGCTTTGGAACATCATGTTCACTGCGCGCTTGTTCGGCGGCACATGGGCGATGTCGCGCCCGTCCAGCAGGATCTGGCCTTCTGTCGGTTCCTCGAACCCGGCTAACATCCGCATCAGGGTGGTTTTGCCGCAACCCGATGGTCCGAGCAGGGCAAAGAACTCACGTTCGAAAATATCCTGGGTCAGGTCGTCGATGGCGGTGAAGTCGCCAAATCTCTTGGTCACGCCCTTGAACTGAATGAGCGGTTTCGCCGCCGGGTCATTCCACGGGGCAAAAACGGGTTCGGCCATAGTATCTCACCACGCAATGAGTGGGACCGCGCCGGGGTGGCGCGGTCCGGGAAGGGCTCAGGTGCCCGACTTGATCTTGGTCCACAGACGCGTGACGACGCGCTGTACCTTCGGCGGATAAGGCGTGGTGGTGAACGTGTTGTTCATCGCCGCGGCATCCGGATAGATCGCCGGATCGCCGATCACATCTTCTTCAAGGAGTTCCTGCGACGCCTTGTTGCCGTTGGCGTAGTAGACGTAGTTCGACGCCGCTGCCATGTTCTGCGCATCCATGATGAAGTTCAAAAAGGCATGGGCGGCATCTGGGTTGGGCGCGTCGACCGGGATCGCCATCTGGTCGAACCACATTTGCGCACCCTCGTCCGGTGCATAATAGCCGATCACGACGCCATTGTCCGCCTCTGCTGCGCGATCCCGCGCCTGCAGCACGTCACCGGACCAACCTACGGCCACGCAGATGTCACCATTGGCCAGCGCGTTGATGTATTCAGAGCTGTGGAACTTCTGGATGTGGGGACGAAGCGGGCCAAGCACCTCTTCGGCGCGGGCAATCACCTCTGGGTCATGGCTGTCGGGGTCCAGACCAAGATAATTCAGTGCGGCCGGGATCATCTCTGCCGGGGCGTCCAGCATGTGGATGCCGCAGGCGGCCAGCTTTTCAGCATTCTCTGGCTTGAAGATCAGATCCCAAGAGGTGATCGGCGCATCGTCCCCAAGGATTTCCTTGACCTTGGGTTCGTTCACGCCAAGCCCGGTGGTGCCCCACATGTAGTTGATGGCGTATTCGTTTCCGGGGTCGTATTTGGCGGTGCGGTCCGCGATTACGTCCCACATGTTTTCGATGTTCGGCAGCTTGGACTTGTCCAGCGGTTGGAACGCCCCGGCCGAAATCTGACGCTGCAGGAAGGTGCCCGTGGGCACCACAACGTCATAGCCTGACCCACCGGCCAGCATCTTGGTTTCCAGCACTTCGTTGCTGTCAAAGACGTCATAGATCAGGTCGATGCCGGTTTCGGTCTCGAACTTTTCAAGCAGGGCTTCGTCGATGTAATCAGACCAGTTGTAGACGCGTACTTCGTCAGCGGCAGCCAAACCGGCGGCCAGCGCGAGTGACGTCGTCAGTGTCACTAGGGTTTTGGTCATGTCGTTCTCCCGTTGGTGTCGGGGGGTCTTTTTGCGCCCCGTCCCCAATTTTTGATCATAAGTTGCGCCGTCGTGCAACATGCGCGATGGTTCCACGGCCAGATGTCCTGCGCAAGGGATGGTCGAAACGGATGAGCCTAGGGGAATGGCGATGGCGGAAAATGTGGCAGAGGTGACGTCGCAGGCCGGGTTGCCCGCGCATGAACAAGTTTACAGGTCGCTACGCGAAGCCGTGTTGTTCGGGGCGCTTGCTCCCGGAGAACCCGTGACGATTCAGGGCCTTGTCGAGAGATTGGGCGCAGGAATGACGCCGGTGCGCGAGGCGATCCGCCGACTGACCGCCGAGGGTGCGTTACAGGCGATGGGGAATCGGCGCATACAGGTGCCGGTGCTGACGGCCGCGCTGGTCGAAGAGTTGACCGAGGTGAGGCTTGCGTTGGAACCTCGACTGGCGATGCGGGCCGCAGACCGGGCCAATGCAGAGGATGTGGCGCGGTTGACTGCGATCGACGCGCACCTGGATCGGGCGATCCAGCGCGGGGATATTGAGAGCTATCTGCGTGAAAACCATAGATTTCACACTTGTCTAAACGATATGGCCGATGCCCCGATCATGACCGCTCTTGCGGATTCTCTGTGGCTGCGGTTCGGGCCGTCGTTGCGGGTGGTCTGCGGACAAGTTGGTACGCGACACCTGCCGGACTGCCACAAGGATCTTGTCCGGGCATTGGCGGCGGGGGACGGCGCTCTGGCGGCGCGCGCTATCGAAGAAGATCTCGTGCAGGGAATGGACGTTGTCCTGAACAGTCTTTGACGTTGCGCGGGCGCTGTCGTTGCCGAAATCGCCCGGTAAGGCGGGGCTTGCGCGGTAATGGCGGTGGCCGGAATGGATGGGTGTGGCCGGTCGCCGATTCTGCGGAACAGCACCTTGGCTACAGGCCCTGCAAGGCGGGGCTTGCAGGGCCTGATTCGATTGACTTCCCATAATTTGATCATATTCTGCGATCTACCATTTTCGGAGGCCCCGCATGACGATCCTGACCCCCAATTCACCCACCGCCGAACTTCAGGCGCTGGACGCTGCGCATCATATGCATCCGTTCACGCAAGGCGTCGAACTGGCTGAGAAAGGCGCGCGGATCATCACGCGTGCGGATGGGTGCTGGCTGACCGACAGCGATGGCAACCGTATTCTGGACGGGATGGCGGGCCTGTGGTGTGTGAACATCGGCTACGGCCGCACCGAACTGGCCGATGCCGCGCATCGCCAGATGCTGGACCTACCGTTCTACAACACGTTTTTCCAGACCAGCCATGTGCCCGCCCTGAACCTTGCCGCAAAGCTTGCGGAATTGGCGCCCGTTGATCTGAACCACGTCTTTTTTGCCGGGTCGGGGTCAGAGGCGAACGATACGAACCTGCGCATGGTCCGCACCTACTGGCAGGAAAAGGGTCAGCCAGAGCGGCAGGTCATCATCTCGCGCTGGAACGCCTACCACGGGTCTTCTGTCGGGTCGGGGTCGCTTGGCGGCATGAAAGGCATGCACGCACAAGGCGGTATGCCGATCCCCGGCATCCATCATATCGACCAGCCGCATTGGTGGGCAGAGGGCGGGTACAGCACCCCGGAGGCCTTTGGGCTGGAGCGCGCGCAGGCGCTGGAGACCGCGATCCTTGAGATTGGCCCGGAGAAGGTTGCCGCCTTTATTGCCGAACCCGTGCAAGGCGCCGGTGGCGTGATCATCCCGCCAGACACCTACTGGCCCGAGATCCAGCGCATCGTCGACAAATACGACATCCTGCTGATCGCGGATGAGGTCATCTGCGGATTTGGCCGCACCGGCAACTGGTTCGGCAGTGAGACATTCGGCATCAAACCCGACATCATGACCGTCGCCAAGGGGCTGTCGTCTGGCTATCAGCCCATCGGTGCGTCGATTGTTTCGGACAAGGTCGCCAGCGTGATCGGAAACACCGAATTCAACCACGGCTACACCTATTCCGGCCACCCGGTCGCCTGCGCCGTGGCGCTGGAGAACCTGCGCATCCTTGAAGAAGAGGGCATCGTTGAGCGCGTGCGGAATGAAACCGCGCCCTACCTGAAAGAGCGGTTCGAAAGCCTTGCCGATCACCCGCTGGTGGGCGAGGTCAAGATCGTCGGCATGATGGGCAGTCTTGCACTGACCCCGGACAAGGCGACGCGGGCGGCATTTGCTGCGGATGCTGGCACCGCCGGGTTCATTTGCCGTGAGCGTTGTTTTGCAAACAACCTGATCATGCGCCATGTGGGGGACCGCATGGTGATCTCTCCGCCGCTGGTGATTTCGAAGGAAGAAATCGACACGCTGGTGACGCGCGCACGGCTCAGCCTTGATGAGGCGCTGGAGCGGTTGCAGAAGGACGGCCTGATGCAGGCCGCCCCCGCGTGATCGTCAGGACTTGATCCAGACCTTTGCCTCCTCAAAGGAGTCGGCATCGAAAAACTTGGTCTTGGCCCCGCTCAGGCGGCCAAGCACCTTTTCCGCCAGCTTTTGCCAGCTAGAGTTGCCGATGATGGCGGCGCGGTCGATCTGGCGATAGTGGTCGCGCACCACCTTGAGGTGCTCAAGCAGCGCGGCCATGCCTTGCCAACCGTCGAAATCCCGCGCGTCGATCAACAGGCGAAAGCGGTCGTTGGCCCGGATGAAGGCGTTCAGATCCTCGGTTTCCTCGGCATAGATCGAACTGTCGAGTTGCCCGCGCAGTTGCAGGTGCAGCACCCCGTCGCCCAGATCGGTCTGGTGGATCGCGCCCAGCGATTCCGACAACCATCGCCGCGCATCGTCGGCCTCTTCCAGAGGAAAAACCCGGACGGGGCAGGGCAGCAGAATACCCAGACCGCTGGTGGCCCGTCGAATCCACGGCCGTTGGGAAACAACGGCAAGCCGGTCAAACCCGCGCCAATGACGCAGGCCCATACGCGCGTCGTCCAACATTGCACCCAGCGTGAAATCCTCAAAGTCCGCGTCAAAGATGACCAGAACGCGGATGCGGTCGTGATCTTCGATGGCCTGATCAAGCGCGGGCATCAGCATCTGTTCATAGTCTATATCGGTCACGACACCGGACAGACGGACCTCATATATTCCTTTGTCGCCAATTGGTTGCACGGAAATCATAGCTCTCTCCTGTCTGGAATAGCGGCAGTGCCAACAGAGCCTGTCTGATCAGTTGTTGACCCGCCGTGGGGCACCAGTGGCCATGTCGGTGCCAATGTGCGGTTTCTTTGCAGCTTTCCACGCGCCGAACCCGCCCTCCATGTGGGCGATCTGCTTGATGCCCGCGTCGATGGCCGCGCGCGATACCTTTTCCGACCGCACGCCAGAGCCGCAATGAAAGACAATCCGCTTGTCGGACTGGCTCGGCAGTGCATCGGCCTTGAAAAAGGCGAGCGGCATGAGGAGCGCGCCCTCGATATGTTCGAGCATGTATTCTTGTGGCGTGCGCACGTCGATCACAACAATGGCGTGGTCGGCGATGCCCTTGGCGACCTCTTCCACAGTCCATGTCTCGAAAGTGGCGTCGCCAGTGGTTTCGGTTTTCATCTGTTCAAGTCCTCAAAATGTGTTGTCGCGACGGTTGGGGAGGCTGAAGTGCCGCGCGGCGAGTTTTCTCGTATGCCGCCTGAGATATTCAGTTAGGAGAATGCAAACGCTGTACAAGCCACTCTTGTTCCTTGAGGTCGGAAAAGACTGCGGACGGGACAGGGCCGAATTGCGCTCTGGGGACGAGACACGGGGCCGGGGCGCATGCACGGATTTGCAGAATTGCGAAAAGCGGGTGACAAAATGGTCTGCCCCCAAAAAGCACCAGTCTGTCTGTGTAGTCGGGAGTTGTGTATTCCGGAGTAAAGGGGCACGGCCCGTCTTGCGCAGCTAAACCCGAAGTGTGCGGGGCAAGCGGGGGCAGGCCTGTTGCCCCGGCGGTCCGCCGGGGCAGAAGCGTATCAAAAAGACTTTTTGACCGCCGAGACGGGACGGAACCATGTTTTGGCGAAAGCTTCGCCATAGATGGCCGAGATTGTCTCAAACGTAATCAGGGGCACTAGCATGTTCGCTTCCTTGTACTTGTCGGACCTGAAGGCTAGCGCAACGATCTTTCACCGAATAGGGGGCTCATGTTCAATTATTGCTATACTTTCGTCGTACTTCGTGAACGCCGCGACACAACGGGTGGGTTGCTTGTATCGGGGCATTTCAGAATCGCGCAGGGCCTGCTAAGTCTTGTGGCATGAATGCTGTAGACCGCAATATCCGCCCGCTTATTCAACAGCTCGACGAGGCTGCCATCAACCGTATTGCCGCTGGCGAGGTCGTGGAGCGGCCTGCCTCGGCGGTCAAGGAGCTGGCAGAGAACGCGATTGACGCAGGGGCACGTCGGATCAAGGTCGACATTGCCGACGGCGGCAAGACGCTGATCCGTGTGGCTGACGACGGCTGTGGCATGTCCCCCGAGGATCTGCCACTGGCGCTGTCGCGCCATGCCACGTCCAAGATTGACGGCAGTGATCTGCTCAACATTCACTCCTTCGGCTTTCGCGGAGAGGCGCTGCCCTCGCTGGGCGCAGTAGGGCGTCTGACCGTGCAAAGCCGCGTAAGCGGAGAGGCCGGGGCAGAGATTGCCGTAAACGGCGGGGTGTTCGGTGGCGTCAAACCCTGTGCCGTGAACGACGGAACGGTCGTCACACTGCGCGACCTGTTTTATGCCACGCCCGCACGGTTGAAGTTCCTGCGCTCGGATCGGGCCGAGACGATGGCGATCTCGGACACGATCAAACGGTTGGCGATGGCGGAACCCTCTGTCGGATTTACTCTGCGCGACGTGACTGGCGGCCAAGAGCGCGTCACCTTTCGCGTCGACCCTGAGACCGGGGATTTGTTCGACGCGCTGCGCGGCCGCTTGGGGCGGGTCATGGGCGCGGAGTTTGTCGACAATGCGCTGGCCATTGATGCGGAGCGTGAAGAGGTGCGGTTGACAGGGTATGCCGCCTTGCCGACCTATTCGCGCGGCTCTGCTGTGGCACAGTTCCTGTTTGTGAACGGGCGTCCGGTGCGGGACAAGATGCTGATTGGCGCGCTGCGCGGGGCCTATCAGGATTTCCTGTCGCGGGACCGGCATCCGGCAGTTGCTCTATTTGTTGATTGTGATCCGCACCGGGTGGACGTGAACGTGCACCCGGCCAAATCCGAGGTGCGCTTTCGCGAGCCGGGTGTTGTGCGGGGGTTGATCGTGTCCGGCCTGCGGCATGCGCTGGCAGAGGCCGGGCATCGCGCCTCGACCACGGTGGCGGGGGCGACGCTGGGCGCGTTCCGGACAGAGCAACCGGGCGCGCCACGAGTCTATCAGATGGATCGACCGTCAGTCGCGGGGCGTCAGGCGTCTTATGCGGCGCAGGCTCCGGGGTTTTCCGATTTCAGCGGCGACTATTCAGGGCGGGTGGTCGATGCCGCTGCCGACATAGCCGAGGCCCCGGAGCAGGGTCGGGGCGCGGTCTCGCTGCCATTGGGGGCGGCGCGTGGCCAGGTGCATGAGAACTACATTTTCGCCCAGACCGAGGACGGCATCGTCATCGTCGATCAGCACGCCGCGCACGAACGGTTGGTTTATGAAAAGCTGAAACACCAGATGGCGGAAAAAGGCGTGCCCGCGCAGGGCTTGCTGATCCCCGAGGTGGTGGACCTGTCGCCGGAGGACGCCGCGAACCTGCTGGCGCGGGCGGATGATCTGGACCGTATGGGCCTGCGGATCGAACCCTTTGGGGCGGGGGCCATCGCGGTGCGCGAAACGCCCGCGATCCTGGGTGAGATCGACGCCGCGGCACTGATCCACGACATTCTTGATGAACTGTCCGACCTAGGCAACAGCGGGCTGTTGCAGGAACGGATCGAGGCGATCCTGTCGCGGATGGCCTGTCACGGCTCAATCCGCTCGGGTCGCGTCATGCGCGCCGAAGAGATGAACGCGCTGTTGCGCGAGATGGAGGCAACGCCGCATTCCGGTCAGTGCAATCACGGGCGTCCCACCTATGTGGAGCTCAAACTGACGGATATCGAAAGGCTGTTCGGGCGCACATGATCCAGATCGGCGATGCGTCTTACAGGTTGGATGACCCTCTGACGCTGGCTGCGCTGGGCTTTGCCGTGTTGGTGTTGCTGCTGCTCTGGCAGGCGGCACGCGGGGCGCGCCGGGCGGCGCGTTTGTCAGAGCCTGTCCTGCAACACGTCAGCCATCTGTCCGCCCGCGTGCAAAACCTGTCCGACGGGCAAGAGCGGCTGGCGGGTGGTCTGCACCATGTCTCAGAGGCGCAGGCCAATAGTCAAACCGCCATGCTGGAGATGATGGAGCGGCGTCTGGCCGAGGTGCAGGACCGCATGGGTGAGACGCTGCACGGGTCTGCCCGGCGCACTGCGCATAGTCTGGGTGAATTGCGCGAACGGCTTCAGTCTATCGACAAGGCGCAGGCCAATATCACCAAACTGTCGGGTGACGTGCTGTCGTTGCAGGACATTCTGTCGAACAAGCAGACGCGTGGAGCCTTTGGCGAGATCCAGTTGCGTGAGATCGTGACCAAGGCGCTGCCTTCGGATGGGTTCACTTTGCAAGCGACACTGTCAAACGGGCGGCGCGCGGACTGTTTGATCCATCTGCCTAACCCGCCGGGACCGATCGTGGTGGACGCCAAGTTCCCTCTGGAGGGCTATGAGGCCCTGATGCAGGCCGAAGGCAAAGAGATGCGCGCCCGGTCAGCGCAGGCGTTCCGCCTGTCGGTTCGCAAGCACATCCGTGACATCGCCGCGCGCTACATCCTTGAGGGGGAAACCGCCGACGGCGCGCTGATGTTCCTACCCTCAGAGGCGGTCTATGCTGAACTGCACGGGAACTTTCCCGAAGTGGTGCGTGAAGGCTTCGATGCGCGGGTCTGGATCGTATCCCCCACAACCTGCATGGCGACGCTGAACACCATGCGCGCGGTCCTGAAAGATGCCCGAATGAAAGAGCAGGCGGGCGCGATCCGCAAGGAATTGGCTGCGCTGTACGGGGACGTAGAGCGGCTGACGTCGCGTGTGGCAAACCTGGACAGGCACTTTGGTCAGGCGGCGCGGGATATCGAGGACATCAAGATCAGCGCCGACAAGGCGGGCAAACGTGCGCGGCGGTTGGATCAGTTCGATTTCGAAGATCTGGAAGACCCCGTTGCCGCGCCGGGACGGGTGCTGCGGCTGAACGATCCTGCGGAATAGCCATTTCGCCTTGCCCCGGGGCCGGTTGCATTCCCGTATTGGGGTGCGATTGGGCCGCGTGGAATGTTAGCGCTATAAGTTTTCCTGCCGATGTCCAAGTAACCGGTTGAACTGATGCCGGTTTAGCACGCTATACTGAAATGAGAATCGCCGGAACGCGCGGCAACGGGGATGTGGACACCAGAGACCGCACCGCGCCCGCGTGCCCGGCGCTGCCCCAATCCGGGGCGGGAGGACACAGCACAATGCGAGCGCCTGATGGTTTAAGGCTAAACATTCGCCATGCGCCGCGTGCATGGAGGCTATGCATGCGTGCGCCTGCCGCAAGGCACACAGGACTGTTACACGCAGTGTCAACTTTGGGAGGAGTCGGCAGAGATGGTGAATGCGCCACTCTTATCAGTCCTCCCAAAAGTAGTTTAACGCTAAACCAAATTGCGCCACGCTGGCTGCAAGAAAGGGAAGAGGGCATATGAAAGACACTCCGCAGGACGTCGATCCCGTCGAGAGCCAGGAATGGCAGGACGCGATCGAGGATGTGATCGAGCGTGATGGGGCCGACCGCGCGCACTATCTGCTCGACAAGGCGGTGCAGCGGGCACGGGCGGCAGGCGCGAAATTGCCCTTCTCGGCCACCACCCCCTATCAGAACACCATTTCGCCCGACGATGAGGTCGAAATTCCCGGCGACACCGAGATGGAATGGCGCATCCGCACCATCAACCGCTGGAACGCCATGGCGACGGTGGTCAAGCGCAACAAGGAATCGAGCGAATACGGCGGCCACATCGCCTCCTTTGCCTCTTCTGCCGCGCTATATGACATTGGTCTGAACCACTTCTGGCGCGCCAAGTCCGCGATCCACGGTGGCGATCTCGTGTTTTTTCAGGGCCACGTCATCCCCGGAATTTACGCACGCTCCTTTATGGAAGGCCGGATCAGCGTCGAAGAGCTGAAGAATTTCCGCTCCGAAGTCGCCGGTGGTGGTCTGTCGTCCTACCCGCACCCGTGGCTGATGCCCGACTACTGGCAGTTCCCGACCGTCAGCATGGGCCTTGGCCCGCTGATGGCGATCTACCAGGCGCGGTTCATGAAATACCTCGAAAACCGGGGCCTGATCGAAAAGCAGGACCGCAAGGTGTGGGCCTTCCTCGGCGACGGTGAGATGGATGAACCGGAATCGCTGGGCGCGATCCATCTGGCGGCCCGCGAAGGGCTGGATAACCTGATCTTTGTCGTGAACTGCAACTTGCAGCGTCTGGACGGTCCGGTACGCGGCAACTCCAAGATAGTGCAAGAGCTTGAGGGCAACTTCCGCGGCTCTGGCTGGGACGTGATCAAGTTGCTTTGGGGCAAAGGCTGGGATGATCTGCTGGAGCAGGACACCAGCGGCAAGTTGCGCCAACTGATGGATGAAACCATCGACGGTGACTATCAGACGTTCAAGTCCAAGGACGGCGCCTATATCCGCAAGCATTTCTTCGGCAAGTACCCGGAAACCGCCGCGCTGGTGGCCGACTGGACCGATGATCAGATCTGGGCGCTGCGGCGGGGCGGGCATGACCCGAAAAAGGTCTACAACGCGTTCAAACGCGCGACAGAGGCCGAGGGCCAGCCGACACTGCTGTTGGTCAAGACGGTCAAGGGCTACGGCATGGGCACCGCTGGCGAAGGCCAGAACACCACCCACCAGCAAAAGAAGATGCAGCTGGACCAACTCAAGGCGATGCGTGACCGGTTCAAGATCCCGGTCACCGACGAAGAGTTGGACAAGGACATCCCCTTTGTCAGCCTGAATAACGCGCAAAAGGCCTATATGGCTGAACGGCGGAAAGAACTTGGCGGATCTTTCCCCAAGCGTGAGACGGAATCGCCCAAGCTGGAGATCCCCGGACTGGACAAGTTCAAGGGCCAGCTGGAATCGACCGGCGACCGCGAAATTTCCACCACCATGGCCTTTGTCCGCATCCTGACCACGCTCTTGCGTGACAAGAAGATCGGCAAACAGGTGGTGCCGATCGTGCCGGATGAAAGCCGCACCTTCGGGATGGAGGGGCTGTTCCGCTCTGTCGGGATCTATAACCCAAAGGGCCAGCAATACACGCCCGAAGACCGCGAGCAGATGTCCTATTACAAGGAATCGGAATCCGGTCAGGTGCTTCAGGAGGGCATCAACGAAGCGGGTGCCATGGCCGACTGGATCGCTGCGGCGACGGCCTATTCCAACCACGGCGTTCCGATGATCCCGTTCTACATCTACTACTCGATGTTCGGGTTCCAGCGGATCGGCGATTTGGCTTGGGCGGCTGGCGACAGCCGGGCGCGTGGCTTTATGCTGGGCGGCACCGCTGGGCGGACCACCCTGAACGGCGAAGGTTTGCAGCACGAGGACGGCCACAGCCATATCCTTGCCGCGACCATCCCGAACTGCATCAGCTATGACCCGACCTTCAGCTATGAGGTCGCGGTGATCGTGCAGCACGGGTTGCAGCGCATGTTCGTCGATCAGGAAGACGTTTATTTCTACCTGACCCTGATGAACGAGAACTATCAGCACCCCGACATGCCGATGGGCTCCGAAGAGGGTATCATCAAGGGTCTGTACCGCTTCAAGAAAACGGCCAAGCCGGCAAAGAAGCACGTCAACCTGATGGGCTCTGGCACAATCCTTGTACAGGCGCTCAAGGCGGCGCAGATGCTGGAGGACGACTTTGGCGTCACCTCTGATATCTGGTCCGCGACCTCGTTTAACGAACTGGCCCGCGATTTTCAGGACTGTGAGCGTCACAACCGCCTGAACCCCTTCGCAGAAGAGCGTGTGTCCTATGCGACGCAAACACTGAGCAGTGCGCAGGGGCCGATCATTGTCGCCACCGACTATATGAAGAACTACGCTGAACAGATCCGGGGAGCGGTCAAGAACCGCTTTACGGTTCTGGGCACCGATGGCTTTGGCCGTTCGGACAGCCGGGTGAACCTGCGGCGGTTCTTTGAGGTGGATGCAAACCATATCGCGGCTGCCGCGATGGTGGATCTGTTCCGTGAGGGGGCCGTGTCCGAAAAGGATCTCGAGGCGGCTCTGAAGAAATACGACATTGACGGCAGTAAGCCGAACCCGCGTCTGGTTTGACCCGCGGCACGAGGAGAATTGACGAATGACCGTAGAAGTTAAAGTGCCGGATATCGGCGATTTCGACGAAGTGCCGGTGGTAACCGTTCTGGTTGCCGTGGGTGACACGATTGCGCTGGAAGACCCGATTGTCGAACTGGAATCCGATAAGGCAACGATGGAAGTGCCATCCTCGGCGGCGGGTGTCGTGAAAGAGATCAAGGTTGCCGAAGGCGATAAGGTTTCCGAGGGTGCGGTGCTGCTGATCGTCGAAGCGTCAGACGCCCCGGCGGCCAAGGAAGAGCCCAAGGAAGAGGCCCCGGCAGCGGCCCCTGCGTCTGCTGCGTTGACGGATGCCGGGTTCTCGAAGGTCCATGCCTCTCCGTCCGTGCGCGCCTATGCGCGCCGGGTCGAGGTTGACCTGAACAAAGTCAACGGATCGGGCCGCAAGGGCCGCATCCTGCGCGAGGACGTGGAAAAGGCGCTTAAGGCCCAGACGGTTCCGGCCGCTGCTGCCGGTGGTGGTGCCGTGTCCGGCGGCATGGGTATCCCGCCGATCCCGGCTGTCGACTTCTCCAAGTTCGGACCGATCGAAGAGATCGAGATGCCCCGCATCAAAAAGATCTCTGGCCCGGCGCTGCACCGGTCGTGGTTGAACATCCCGCATGTCACCCACAACGATGAGGCGGACATCACTGATCTGGACAAGTACCGGAAAGAGATGGACACCCACGCCAAGGAAAACGGCTATCGCGTCACGCTGTTGTCCTTTGTCATCAAGGCGTCTGTTTCGGCGTTGAAAACCCATTGGGAATTCAACTCGTCGATCCATCCCGACGGCGACAAGCTGATCAAGAAGGATTTCTACAACATCGGCTTTGCGGCGGACACACCCAACGGCCTGATGGTCCCGGTGATCAAGGACGCGGATCGCAAGGGTCTGGTCGACATCTCGAAAGAGCTGATGGACCTGTCCAAGGCCGCGCGTGAGGGCAACCTGAAGTCCAAGGACATGCAGGGCGCTACCTTTACCATCTCGTCGCTTGGCGGGATTGGCGGCACCTCGTTCACGCCCATCGTTAACGCGCCTGAGGTGGCAATCCTTGGCCTGACCCGGTCCAAGATGGCGCCGGTTTGGAACGGTGAGGACTTTGTGCCGCGCCTGATGCAGCCGCTGTCGCTGTCCTATGATCACCGTGCCGTCGATGGCGCCTTGGCCGCGCGGTTTACCGTGACGCTCAAGACGTTGCTGGGCGACATGCGCAAGTTGATGTGGTGAGGTGAACACAATGGATGTCAAAGTACCCGATATCGGTGATTTCGCCGACGTGCCTGTGGTTGCCGTACTGGTCAGCGTAGGCGATATGGTCAGTGAAGAAGATCCGCTGATCGAACTGGAATCCGACAAGGCCACGATGGAAGTGCCTTCGCCCGCAGCGGGCAAGGTCACGGAAATCAAGGTCAAGGAAGGGGATCGCATTGGCGAGGGGGCGGTGATCCTTGTCCTCGAAGGCGCGGATGCCAAGGATGAGGCCCCCAAGGCCGAAGCCCCTGCCGCCGAGGCGCCTAAACAGGTCTCCGCCACCGGCACGGCCTCTGGTCCTGGTGATGTGCATGCCGAGGTCGTTGTTCTGGGCTCTGGCCCCGGCGGCTATACGGCGGCGTTCCGCGCCGCCGATCTGGGCAAGAAAACCGTCCTGATTGAGAAATTCGACCGATTGGGCGGTGTCTGTCTGAACGTCGGCTGTATCCCGTCCAAGGCACTGCTGCACGTCGCCAAGGTCATCACCGAGGCTGAGGAGATGGGCGCGCATGGCATCAGCTTTTCCAAGCCGGGAATCGATCTGGATGAGCTGCGTGCCTTCAAGGACAGCGTTGTCGGCAAGCTGACCGGCGGTCTGGACGGATTGTCCAAGGGCCGCAAGGTGCAGGTGGTGCGCGGTTATGGCAAATTCTCGGGCCCGAACATGATCGAGGTTCAGGGCGACGATGGCGTGACCACCGTGTCCTTTGACCAGTGCATCATCGCCGCCGGGTCCGAGCCCGTGGCGCTGCCTTTCATCCCGCATGACGATCCGCGCGTGATCGACAGCACCGGCGCGCTGGAACTGGCGGACATCCCCGGACGGATGCTGGTTCTGGGCGGTGGCATCATCGGGCTGGAAATGGCTTGTGTCTACGACGCGCTGGGATCGAAGATCACAGTCGTCGAACTGATGGACCAGATCATTCCGGGGGCCGACAAGGACATCGTCAAGCCGCTGATGACCCGCATCAAGGGTCGGTATGAGAACATCTTCCTCAAGACCAAGGTGACAGCGGTCGAAGCGTTGGACGAGGGTATGAAAGTGACCTTCGAGGACGACAAGGGCGAGAGCTTCTCTGACACCTTCGATAAGGTTCTTGTCGCCGTGGGTCGCAAGCCCAACGGCAAACTGATCGATGCCGACAAAGCCGGCGTTGCCGTTGACGACCGTGGCTTTATCGCCGTGGACAAGCAGCAGCGCACGGGCGTGCCGCATATCTTCGCCATCGGCGACGTAGTGGGCCAGCCGATGCTGGCCCACAAGGCCGTGCACGAGGGCAAGGTGGCAGCCGAGGTTTGCGCCGGACACAAGCGATTCTTTGACGCCCAGTTGATCCCTTCGGTTGCCTATACCGATCCAGAGGTCGCTTGGTGTGGTGTCACCGAAAACGACGCCAAGGCGAAGGGCATCAAGTACGAGAAGGGCGTGTTCCCTTGGGCAGCTTCGGGCAAATCGCTATCGAATGGCCGTAGTGAGGGGATCACCAAGCTGCTGTTCAATCCCGACGATGACCGCATCATCGGTGCGTGTATCGTGGGCACCAACGCGGGCGACCTGATTTCCGAGGCCGCTCTGGCCATCGAAATGGGCGCAGATGCCGTGGATCTTGGCCACACAATCCACCCGCACCCGACGCTGTCGGAAACGGTGAACTTTGCGGCCGAGATGTTCGAGGGCACAATTACCGACCTGATGCCGCCGAAAAAGCGCAAGCACTAAGGGTTTGACGACACAATAAAAAGGGCGGGGAATTTCCCCGCCCTCTTTTGTTTGCCATGCTGACCGTGCTGGGGTCAGATCCGCAGAAACGGTTGCGCCAGTCGCGCCAGTCCTTTGAGACGCAGCGGCGCGTCCGTCACCGCAAGACAGATGCAATCCTCGGAAATGTCGGCGACGGGCGTATGGTGCAGGTCTTCGTTGGCAATTTCGATGTCGCCACGCCGGAAATAACCTTCGTCGTCCTGAAACGCGCCCTTGAGGACCAAAGTCAGTTCCAGCCCGCGATGGCCGTGATCCGGCATCGCCGTCCCCGCTGGGATGAACAAAAGCCGCGCCGTGGCCTCACGCGAGGTGGGTAGAATGGCCTGCTTTACGCCCATACCGATGGGCCGCCATTTTACTTCGTCCAAAGTGCCGCCGATGTAGTCACGCAGCGGCGCAGGGGCGACCGGGTCCGCGGCGATGTTGATCGGGCGTGGCGTCGGGGTGAACTCGCTGCCCCGGATCAGCGCCAGTGCGCCGTCAAGAAAGGCGTCTGACACGGGCATCTCCTCGACGGAGTTCAGAACGGCGCCGCCGATGGCATCCTGCGCCTCAATCGCGGCGCGGCATTCATCACAAAGCGAGATATGCGTGGCGATGATGAGATTGACCGCCTCGGGCAGGGTGCCTGCGGAATACCCCAGGATCAGGTCATCGGTCAGATGATGGGTGATGGTGGTCATCGCGTCGTTACTTTCTGTCCATTGCGTGGCGCAAGCGCTGTAGCGCCAGCCGGATACGGGATTTGATTGTGCCCAGAGGCAGGCCAGTCAGATCGGCGATTTCGCTGTGCGTCAGATCGCCAAAGTAGGCCTTTTCGATCAATTCCCGCTGTTTTGCGGGGAGTGCGGCCATAGCCTCTGTCAGGGTTTCCGTGTCTTGCTGGAGGCCCAACTGGTCTTCCTGATCCGGTTCGGCCTCTGGTCCCCACGGTAGGTCCTCGGGTTCTGGGCGCTTTTGTCTGCGCAGTGCGTCGATCCGGCGGTTTCGTGCGATGGTAAAGATCCACGTCGCGACAGAGGCGCGCGCCGGATCAAATTGCGCCGCTTTTTGCCAGACCGTCGCCATCACCTCTTGCGCGCATTCCTCTGCCAAGGCCGGGTCGCCACCGGACCGCATCAAGAATGCCTTGAGGCGCGGGGCAAAATGGCGGAACAACTCGACAAACGCCGTCTCATCCCGGTCATCGCGGATGCGAACCAAGACCGCTGTCCAGTCATTTGTGTCGACTTTTGTCTGTTCCAACGCCGCTCGGTCCCCCCCTGAATGGTGCCTGTTCCTGACATGCCGCTTTAGCGGCAAGGTCGCAACGAACGAAGAGTCGCGGGGTTCGAGAGTATGTGTTGCGCCATTCATGACCTGTTTACGCCAATGATGTGCGAACGGATCACTTTCGAGCGCAAAGTTTTTTGCCTTTTTTACATCCGCCCGCGGTGCCGGTTCGTAGACAGAACAACGCAAACGAACATGGGACGCAAAATATCATGCCATTTGAAGCCAGCCCGGCCACCCCCCGCTCTATCGCCGTGATCGGTGGCGGCATCTCTGGCATGGGGGCGGCGCATATGCTGGGCGACCAGCATCGCGTGACCCTGTTCGAGGCAGAGCCGCGTCTTGGCGGCCATGCCCGTACTCGGATGGCGGGGCGGAACGGGGATCAGCCGGTTGATACCGGCTTTATCGTGTTCAACTACGCCAACTATCCGCTGTTGACAGATTTGTTTGCACGGCTGGACGTGCCTGTTGCGAAATCTGACATGAGCTTTTCCGCCAGTCTGCGGGGCGGGGCTATGGAATACGGGCTGCGCGATCTGCGGGCGGTGTTCGCGCAGAAACGCAATGCACTGAACCCGCGCTTTTTGGGCATGATCCGAGACATCATGAAATTTAATGCTCGGGCGCTGGATCAAGCACGTGATCCGTCAGTTTCGCTTGGGGATTTTCTTGACCGGATGGGGACTGGCGATTGGTTTCGCGACCATTACCTGTTGCCATTGTCCGGAGCGATCTGGTCGACACCGACGGAAAAGATCCTTGATTTTCCGGCCTATGCGCTGATCCGGTTCTTTGAAAATCACGCGCTGCTGAGCCATACGGGCCAACACCAGTGGTACACGGTGCAGGGCGGGTCCAAACAGTATGTGTCGCGCCTTGGTGCAGCGATGAACGGGCAAGGGGTGCAAATGCGGCTTGGCGCGCCGATCGCAGGCGTGCGCCGTGTCGCGGCGGGGGTCGAGGTGCGTGCCCAAGGCGGCGTCTGGGAATTGTTCGATGAGGTGGTGTTTGCCACCCATTCCGACGACACCCTGCGACTTTTGACGGACGCACGTCCGGACGAGTACGCCGCACTCTCTCAGATCGCCTATCAGCCGAACCGAGTGGTGCTGCACGGTGATACGTCGGTGATGCCCAAGCGTCGCGCCTGCTGGTCGTCGTGGAACTACACTGAAACAACGCGCAAAGAGATGAACACCATCGACCTGACTTATTGGATGAACTGTTTGCAGCCGATCCCGATGGACGATCCGATGTTCGTCACGCTCAACTCTACCCGTCCGATCCGCGAAGAGGCGATCTATGATGAGGTCACACTGCGCCACCCGGTGTTCGACCTTGGCGCTTTGGAGGCGCAGCGCGCAGTGGCGGCGATGAATGGCACGTCGGGGACATGGTTCTGCGGGGCGTGGATGAAGAACGGCTTTCATGAGGACGGGTTGGCGAGTGCGGCGGATGTGGCGGGCGCGATCCTTGCGCGCGGCGCCGTGCAGGAGGCGGCATGAGCGACATCGACCTGATCCGGGGCCACACCTATCACGGACGCAAGGGGGCGGTGGCCAATGGCTTTCGCTACTCGGTCGATTGCGTGATGTTGGATGCTGAGGCTGAGGTGCGCGGGCCGATGTTGTTCTCCCGCAATCGGGGCAATCTGACCTCGTTGCAGGACCGGGACCATGGTGGTGCGCCGGGGCAGGGGCGCGGAGCCGTCTGGGCGCGTGAGGTGCTGGGCGCGCATGGCATTGATTGCAACGGACCATTGATGCTGTTGGCGCAACCACGTCTTTTGGGCCATGTGTTCAATCCGGCGTCATTTTGGCTGGCCTATGACGGGGACGATCTTCGAGCGGTGATTGCCGAGGTGTCGAATACCTTTGGCGACCGGCACTCTTACCTTTGCGCACATGCTGACGGATCGCCGATCACGGCGCAGGATCACATATCGGCGCGCAAGGTTTTTCACGTCTCGCCGTTTCAACCCGTTGAGGGGCACTATGTCTTTCGGTTCGACATCCGGGCAGACCGGGTCGGCATCTGGATCGACTACACCCATGAGAACGGCGGGCTGATCGCCACGCTTTGTGGGCCGCGCCAGCCGTTGACCAATGGACAGATCATGCGATCTGCCCTGCGCCGTCCATTTGGCGCGCGTCGCGTGCTGACCCTGATCCACTGGCAGGCACTGAAGCTGTGGTGGAAGGGGGCGGCGTATCGCAGACGCCCGGCCCCCCCGGCGCATGAGGTCAGCGGACATACATCCGGCACCCGGATCAAGGAGGCGTCATGATAACCTCATTCACCCTGATTGCGTTGGGGGCGGCGGGGGGGCTTGTCCTCGTCTATCTCCGCGCGCGGTATTTCGGGTTCATGGCGCAGCGGCCTGCCGACTATGCCGACGGCACGGGGCAGGCGTTTGACCTGCGTATGCACCTCAACGGATCGATGATCTGCGAAGGCGTGATCTATGGCCCGACAGGGCGTGTGACCTCACGGTTTGTGGCGGATATGGAGGCGCGCTGGGATGGCAACCGGGGCGTGATGAAAGAGCATTTCCGCTACGACTCCGGCAGTGAGCAGCATCGCCAATGGACGTTGATCCTGGGCAACGACGGACATATTCGCGCCACTGCACCGGATTTGGTGGGAGAGGGGCATGGCCAGCAAAGCGGGCCAACCGTGCAACTGCGCTATCGCATCCGTCTGGACGATGACGCAGGCGGGCATGTTCTGGACACCACCGACTGGATGTATCTTGCCCCCAACGGGACCATCGTAAACCGTTCTCAGTTCCGGAAATTCGGGATCAAGGTCGCAGAGCTTGTCGCCACAATGCGCCGAAAGGAGGCCCCGGCGTGAGGGTTTGGAAAGGCAAACGGTATTGGCTGGTCGGTGCCAGTGAGGGGCTGGGGCAGGCATTGGCGCACCGGCTCAGCCGTGAGGGTGTTGAACTGATCCTGAGCGCGCGGTCCGAGGACAAGCTGCGCACGCTGGCGGATGATTTGCCCGGCCCCGCACATGTGGCACCCGTAGACGTGACCGACGCCGATGCGCTGGAACAGGTGGCCGCAGAATATGGCGAGATTGACGGCCTGATCCAAGTGGCTGGGGTCTATTGGCCGTTCGGAGCGCAGGATTGGAATGCCGAACAGGCCAACGACATGGCAGATGTGAATTTCACCGGGGCCATGCGGCTGGCAGGGGTTGTGGTGCCCCGCTTTGTGGCGCGGGACCGGGGCCATATCGTGTTGACCGGATCGCTGTCAGGATATCGTGGTTTGCCGGGGTCGGCGGCCTATGTGTCGTCCAAGGCGGCGGTCATGGCACTGGCGGAATCGCTGTATGCCGATTTGCGCAAGACGGGCGTTGACGTGCAACTGCTTGTGCCAGGCTACATCAAGACACGGTTGACCGAAAAGAACGACTTTACCATGCCGTTTATCATGGACCCCGAACAGGCGGCGGACATCTGTTTCCGCCACATGTCGGGCAGCGGTTTTCAACGCGCCTTTCCGCGTGCCTTTTCGTTGTTGTTCCGGGGCAGCCAACTGTTGCCGGACTGGCTTTATTTCCGCCTGTTTGCTTAGGATCAAAGTCGGGCGCCCAATTGTGGTGTCTAGCCTGTCCAGCGAACAGTGAGGAGACGCGAGATGCAAAACATCAGCCCAAGCAAGGTGGCAGCCGTCATCGTAATGGCGCGCGAGTTGGGCCGTGCCGAAGGCGAACTTCGGGGGCTCATCGACCGGATGGACGTCGAAGAGCAGGCGGCCTTGGTCGCAGTCATGTGGGTTGGCCGTGGCGCGTTTGAGGCCGAGGATTGGGACGAGGCCTATCAGACCGCCGTGAACGAGGCGACGACACCCACGGCAGATTATCTGATCGGCACGCCGCATTTGGCAGACAACCTTGAAGCAGGGCTTGAGGCGTATGGCTATGACGCCACGGGTGAAGAAGATGAGGTTTTGGGCAGCCACGATTAGGCGTCAGCGCAGCGTGCGGCCCTTGAGAATCGCGTTTTCACCGAACTTTGCTCGGATCGCATCGGTGGCCCGTTCCGCCTTGGCGCGGGCCTCGGCCTGTGGGTCCAGCAGGTCGCCGGACATGTCGGCCTGCGCCTCTGGCACCAGATCTGAAATACCCGCCCCGATTAGGCGATAGGACTGCCCGGCGGGCATCTGGTCAAACAGCGCCCGCGCAACCCGGTAGATGCGATCAGCAATCTGCGTGGCATCGGGCAGTGCCTGCCTGCGGCTGACGATGCGAAAATCCGACCGTCGCAGTTTCAGCGTGACGACCCGGCCTGCCAAACCCTTGGCCTTGGCGCGATCGGATGCCTTTTCCGCCATGCGCCAGAGATGCCCGTCAAGGATGTCCGGGTCGGCGGTGTCCTCGTTGAATGTGGTTTCATTCGAGATCGATTTCATCGGGGCGTTGCGCGTCACCCGGCGATGGTCCTGCCCGCGTGCCAAATGCCAAAGACGTTCGCCCATCGATCCGAACCGCACCATCAGATCACGTTTGTCCCAGCGCAGCAGATCCTCGAACGTGCGGATTCCGCCGCGTTCCAGCGCCTCTTGTGTAACTTGCCCAACCCCCCAGATCAGGCGGATCGGTTTGGGGCGCAGAAACTCCTGCGTTTCGGCCTGACCGATCACCGCAAAGCCGCGGGGCTTATCAAGGTCAGAGGCGATCTTGGCGAGAAACTTGTTGTGCGACAACCCGATAGAACCAGTGACGCCCAGTTCCGCCTTCATCCGTTTGACCAGTCGCGCCAGCATCACGGCAGGAGGCGCGCCGTGCAGACGGGCGGTGCCGGTGAGGTCCAGAAACGCCTCATCCAGCGACAGCGGTTCAATCGCCGGGGTCAGTTCCTCCATCATCGTACGGATCTGGCGGCTGACCTCGACGTAGACGGACATGCGCGGCTTGACGACGACGGCATCGGGACACAGGTCCAGCGCCTTGAACATCGGCATCGCGGACCGCACGCCACGAATGCGCGCCACATAGCAGGCGGTCGACACCACACCGCGCCGCCCGCCGCCAATGATCACCGGCTTGTCAGCGAGTGCGGGGTTGTCGCGCTTTTCCACGCTTGCGTAAAAGGCGTCACAGTCCATATGGGCAATAGAGAGGTCCCATAGTTCGTCATGGCGCAAGACGCGGGGCCGCCGGCATGCCGGACATCGTGGGCCTGCATCGAACTGGGTCAGACAATCGCGGCATAGGGCGGGCATGGTCCCAATATACGCCGATGCAGAAGGGGACGCCATGAGCGATCCAAAGCCCGACGACCCAAGGCAGGTCTTTTCCGGTGCCAAAGTGATGCTGTTCGCTGGCGCGGATTTGATTGTGCTGCGGCGGGACCGCAAGCCATCTATCCCTTGGCCGGGCTATCTGGATTTTCCGGGGGGCGAGCGGGATGGAGGCGAGTCACCGGAGGACTGCGCCATCCGTGAAACGCAGGAGGAGTTGGGACTGACCCTGACCAAGGCCCAATTGCATCCGGTGCATCTGCGGGATGATGCGGGCAAGGTCAGCTGTTTTTTTGCCGCGCATCTGCCAGCTCGTGCGATTGATGACGTGGTCTTTGGCGATGAGGGCGAAGGCTGGGACGTGATGCCGCCCGAGGCCTTTGTCGATGCGCAGGACGCGATCCCGCATTTTCGGGACATCCTGCGTGACTATTTGGACAAACAGCTTGATTTGGCAAAAGGGCCGGGACCCGCAAGGTAAGGTGCGGATCCCGGCAGTCTACCACAGCACCCGAGGGACAAAGGGTGCGGCGGCGCGGCTCATACAGGCGTGTAACTGAGCCGGAACGTCAGGCTGCGCTGGGCATCTCTGCCGCAGCTTCGCGCAACAGCAGGTGCTCGGGCGTGCCCAGCGAAAGGCGGGCGCGCATCCATAGTCCGCGCGCGGCCTCTTCGAATTCGGTTGTGATGGGTGCCACATATTGGCTTGCCACCCGCAAGAGTCCGTGCGGGGTAACGACCGTGACAAGGGCCTCGAAACACTGTTCGGTGGCGTTGTAACGCACCTGATCGATGCGGGGGGTCCATGTGCTCATGATGGTCTCCTAACCTCGTGCCCTTTTTTGATCGGGCTTATGCAGTAGACTTAGGAGCACTGTGGCAGTGTTTCATCAGGGGCACAGGTCAGGAATTCCCCGCTCTTGATGCTTTTTGGGCGGAATTTCGCCGACAGGTGGGTGAATCGGCGGTCCGATGCCGGGCCGTCAGGCGGTCGGAACGATACGCAGGCTCAGGCGTTTAAAGGGCGTGGCGGTTTGCGCAGCGCGGTCAGCGCGGGCCGTTGGGGCGCTGGGCCTGCGGAGAGATCATTTCTGTCAGAATTGCCTGCGCGGCGGCGTGCGGATCGGGCGCGCGGTGGATGGGGCGGCCCACGACGATGTGGTCGACGCCATCCCGAATAGCCTGCGCGGGGGTCGCGATACGCTTTTGATCGCCCACATCTGCGCCAGCGGGACGCACGCCCGGCGTGACGATCAACCGGCCCTCTGCCTGCGGCAAGGCGCGCACAAGCGCGGCCTCATTCGGCGAACAGATCACCCCGTCGGCACCGGCCTCCAGCGCGCGACCGGCACGCTCTGTCACCAGATCGGAAATTGCACCGTCCTTGATCAGCGCGCCGTCCAGATCGGCGCGGTCAAGTGAGGTCAGGATTGTCACGGCAAGGATCTTGGTTTGCGATCCGGCGGCCCCCTCCTTGGCGGCGCGCACCACATATGGGTCGCCGTGCACCGTCAGGAAATCGAGATCGAATTGCGCGACCCCGCGCACCGCCGCCTCAATCGTGGCGCCGATGTCGAATAGTTTCAGGTCAAGGAAGATGCGCTTGCCGTGCTCTTGCTTCAGCTCATTGGCCAGCGCCAGACCACCCCCGGTCAGCATCCCCAGACCGATTTTGTAAAAGGACACAGCGTCCCCAAGCCGACTGACAAGGTCGAGACCCTCGATCACATTCGGCACGTCCAGGGCTACGATCAAACGGTCATCGGACATGCGCATCTCCTTCGAGGGGTTGGTTGAGGTCTCTTGAAACTCTGTGGCCCCAAGGTCAAGATGCGATCCGTTGCCATTTTGCAACGCTTCTCTCTTGAACCGGATGCGTCGCAGGGCCATCTTGGGTGTGAGGCCCCGACGGGACCGCGTGCTGCATAGCGGGCGCGGCGCATTCAACGGGGCGCTTGTTGAAGGAGACAGACCATGAACTTGGAGAAGTTCACAGAGCGCGCGCGCGGTTTCATTCAGGCCGCCCAGACCATTGCGATGCGGGAAAGCCATCAGAAACTGGCACCCGAACATCTGCTCAAGGCACTGATGGATGACGAAGAAGGCTTGGCCACCAACCTGATCAAGGCATCGGGCGGTGTGCCGGAACGCGTGGTTCAGGTGCTGGACACCAAGCTCGCCAAGATCCCCAAGGTTTCCGGCGATGCGGGTCAGGTCTATCTGGATTCCGCCACCGGCAAGGTGCTGGATGAGGCCGAAAAACTGGCAAGCAAGGCGGGCGACAGTTTTGTCCCGGTCGAACGGATGCTGACCGCGCTGGCCATGGTGCGCAGCCCGGCCAAAGAGGCGCTCGAGGCGGGCAATGTGACGCCGCAAAAGCTGAACGAGGCGATCAACGATGTGCGCAAGGGGCGCACAGCGGATACCGCCACGGCCGAAGACACCTACGAGTCGCTGAAGAAATACACACTCGACCTGACCGAGCGTGCCCGCGAAGGCAAGATCGACCCGATCATTGGCCGGGACGAGGAAATCCGGCGCACCATGCAGGTGCTCAGCCGCCGGACCAAGAACAACCCGGTGCTGATCGGTGAACCCGGCGTGGGTAAGACCGCGATTGCCGAGGGCCTCGCCCTGCGGATCGTGAACGGCGACGTGCCTGAGTCGATCAAGAACAAGCGCCTGCTGGCGCTGGACATGGGCGCGCTGATCGCCGGTGCGAAGTATCGCGGTGAGTTCGAAGAACGGCTGAAGTCGATCCTGTCAGAGGTGACCTCTGCCGCCGGTGAGATTATCCTGTTCATCGACGAAATGCACACGCTGGTTGGCGCGGGCAAGGCGGACGGTGCGATGGATGCCTCGAACCTGCTGAAACCGGCTTTGGCGCGGGGTGAGCTGCACTGTGTGGGCGCGACCACGCTGGACGAATATCGCAAGCATGTCGAAAAAGACGCGGCATTAGCGCGGCGTTTCCAGCCGGTCATGGTTGAGGAGCCGACGGTCGAGGATACAATTTCGATCCTGCGCGGCATCAAGGAAAAGTACGAGCTGCACCATGGTGTGCGGATTTCCGACGCGGCCCTTGTGACCTCGGCGACGCTATCGCACCGTTATATCACGGACCGGTTCCTGCCGGACAAGGCGATCGACCTCATGGACGAGGCCGCCAGCCGTCTGCGGATGGAGGTGGATTCGAAGCCCGAGGAACTAGACGCTTTGGACCGCGACATCCTGCAAAAGCAGATCGAGGTCGAAGCGTTGCGGATGGAGGATGATCAGGCCTCCAAAGACCGTCTGGCCAAGCTGGAAAAGGACCTTTCGGAGCTGCAGCAACAGTCGTCTGAAATGACGGCCCGCTGGCAGGCGGAGCGGGATAAGCTGGCCTCGGCCCGCAACATCAAGGAAGAGCTGGACCACCTGCGCGCCGAGCTGGAAACGGCCAAGCGCGACGGCAACTTTGCCAAGGCCGGTGAGCTGCAGTACGGGCGTATCCCTGAGCTGGAGCGGCAGCTGGCGCAGGCAGAAGGCGCGGAAAGCGACGTCATGGTCGAAGAAGCGGTTCTGCCGGAACATATCGCCAGCGTTGTGGAGCGCTGGACCGGTATTCCGACGTCGAAGATGCTGGAAGGCGACCGGGAAAAACTCTTGCGGATGGAGGATGCCCTGCACAAGCGGGTGATCGGCCAGAGCCAGGCGGTGACGGCGCTGTCCAGCGCGGTGCGTCGCGCGCGGGCGGGTCTGAACGATGAGAACCGCCCCTTGGGGTCGTTCCTGTTCCTTGGACCCACGGGCGTCGGCAAGACCGAGCTGACCAAGGCGGTGGCGGAGTTCCTGTTTGACGACGACAGCGCGATGGTGCGCATCGACATGTCCGAGTTCATGGAGAAACACGCGGTGGCCCGTCTGATCGGCGCGCCTCCGGGATATGTGGGCTATGACGAGGGCGGCGTGCTGACCGAGGCGGTGCGGCGCAGGCCCTATCAAGTCGTGCTGTTCGATGAGGTCGAGAAGGCGCACCCGGACGTGTTCAACGTGCTGCTGCAGGTTTTGGACGACGGGGTGCTGACTGATGGGCAGGGGCGGACTGTGGACTTCAAGCAGACGCTGATCATTCTGACGTCGAACCTTGGGTCTCAGGCGCTCAGCCAAATGCCCGAGGGGGCCGACCCGGCACCGGCGCGGCGGGACGTGATGGACGCGGTGCGGGCGCACTTCCGGCCGGAGTTCCTGAACCGTCTGGATGAGACGATCATCTTTGACCGGCTCAAGCGTGAGGATATGGCGGGCATCGTCGATATTCAGCTGGCGCGGCTGTTGAAAAGGCTGGCGGCGCGGAAGATCCGGCTGGAGCTGGACGATGCGGCGCGGGCTTGGCTGGCGGATGAGGGGTATGACCCCGTGTTCGGCGCGCGGCCTTTGAAAAGGGTGATCCAGCGGTCGCTGCAAAATCCCTTGGCTGAGATGCTTTTGGCTGGCGATGTGGAGGATGGCGACGTGGTCGTGGTGTCGGCTGGCTCTGACGGGCTGCTGATCGGCGACCGGGTGGGGGCCACGAACAGGCCCAAGCCGGACGATGCCGTGGTCCACTGATTTTGGGGACTCGAAAGCTTGGGACGAAAGGCGGGGGAAACCCCGCCTTTTTTCGTGTCCACATGTGGACAGCTTTGGGGGGGTTATAAATCAATGGGTTACAGAGACGTTTTTACGATTTGTTAGGGGTTCGGGCCGATCCGCGCAGCGGCGAAGGCTCCAGTGGAGCCTTCGAGGCCCGAACGGGCGGAGCCCCGGGGGAGGCGTTCATATGCGCGACATTTGATCTTGGCTTCAATACTTTCTTTACTGCCAGTCGCCACTATGTAAGAATCTGTTATATCGGGCGAAACAAAAGCGAAAAACCTCACAAGGCTCTGAAAGATATGGATTTTCCGGAGAAGCCTCGGGTGCTCTACACAAGAAATCCACTGGCAGAAGTCGTGTGCCAGATGCGGTTTCCACGCCTTCTTGAGCTTGACGAAAGCGTTCCCGCTGATTTTCAGAGGGCTCTCGGAAAGACCTACCCTACTGTAGATTCTCGGGAAACGGCAACTTTCCGGGTTGGGGGGGGCGACGCGACATCGTCCCCGGTCTCTCGAAAGGTGGTATATGATTTTACGACGCGCGATAGTAAGTATACTATTTCGCTTTGCAGTGATTTCGTAGCCATCAAGACTGAATCATATGAACGCTGGGAAGATTTTTTCTCTCACATTAAAAACGCTGTAGGTGCATTGCGCGGTGCCTATGATATACCCTATTTTTCAAGAATTGGCCTGAGATACGTTGATGTGATCAAAAGAGAAGACCTTGGCTTGGCGGACACGTCTTGGTCTGAATTGATTCGAGAATCTGCCCTTGGTCTACTTGGAGATGATGAAATAGAAAATGAAAAAATTGTGAACCAGCACTCTACGACACTACTGGCCCTGACCCGTGGCTTCGTCGCCATTCAAAGCGGAATTGTCGTGGGCGACAGCGGGCAGAACAATTATATTGTCGATTCAGATTTTTTCTTCGACACCCCAACGGAGGACGACGCGGATGCTTATGAACTACTCGCCTACTACAATAAAGCCGCAAGAAACGCATTCCGATGGTTTATCAAGGAAAGACTGCATGACGCAATGGAGCCGGGAGACGCCTGAATTTCCTGAAATTTTATACCCGCATCTATTTTCGAAAGATGCACATGGCTATTTAAAACGATCTTCTCCTTGGACTAATTTGGGTGAGACTCCCTCAGGGGTGGCCCAATATTTCCTTGTTGCGACCGGAAACTCGGTCCCTCAGCGAGTCTTCATGACTGAACGAAATCCGATAAAGCTGGATTGGTTCTTTGAAGCTGTATCGCTGAGCGAGAAAGAAAAAATCTCTGTGTCTCAATTGTCTCAGTACATCAAGGGACTGAACTTACTTATCGGCGAAGAGCGCTACATGATGCTTGAGAAGATTCTCAATGACTCTTTGAAGCTTAGGGCTTCAAGTCGAATTTTGCTCGCTTTCGCTCGTGCTTCCTACCCTGTGCGGTCCAAAATAAATGGATGGAGAGGCTTCTTAGCAGATGTTTCTGCAAAGCTCGAATCTGAGGGAAAAGATAGCA
Organism: Antarctobacter heliothermus; assembly: GCF_002237555.1. NCBI lineage: Bacteria > Pseudomonadati > Pseudomonadota > Alphaproteobacteria > Rhodobacterales > Roseobacteraceae > Antarctobacter > Antarctobacter heliothermus. Next base: position 1,360,376 of record NZ_CP022540.1, read on the forward strand.
GAAAACTGCTAAAGGGAATGATTTAAATAATGCCGATCATGTCCGCGCCCGCAGAAGAATTTCTCGAAGATTCTCTGTTGGGCTTGGGGATTAAGGAGTTTCATCCCAACCAACGCCATTGCGGAATCATCTATCGTCCTGACGAGAATGAAGTGCGCTTTCTTCATTTGGCGTTCCATTTTGACCTGCGCGACGAAGTGCTTGATGGGACGTATTGGTGGGCGACATGCGGCTTGGATGAAGACAATCAGTTGGTATTAGCTGCTTTCGCAAGCCTGTTGGCAGCAGAAGACCCGGCGGTACCCTACGGATTTGATTCTGAAGGCTTGGTGTTTGAAGCCGATACTGGCAAGCTCAAAGCAGGTCCTGTGGGCCACGGACTCACCTGTGCAACATTTGTTCTGGCGGTTTTTAGAACCTACGGATTTGAGCCATTGCAGGTCAAGAGCTGGCAGGCACGGGCGGAAGACGTTCAGTGGCAACAGACTATTTTGCAGTTAATGGAAAGGAACGGGGCATCTAAAGACCACGTCGATGCAATTCGCTCAAGCGAACCAAGCCAGAGGTTTCGCCCTGAAGAAGTCGTAGGCGGCGCCTCTCAAACGAGCGAGCGCTGGGGCTTCGACTATGACGCAACGCAAGTTCTGGCGGCGCAGGTCTTGGCGGACATGGCTGCCTAATAGTGGGGAGCTTTGTGACCGCTCTGCGAACGCGCGCTTTTTTCAACACTACAGCATTCAAGGTTTCGTCGTCTGAGGCTCCGCTTTTTGATTGGGGGGCTCCGGTCGCATGAATGCGGAAGGCTTCGAGATGGTATGCGCCGCATACGGTGCGACAGTTCTCTCAGTCCTTCCGGCCTCCCCGCCACCCTACGGCAGCGGGGAGCGCCTCCTCTCACACCTCTTTGCCGAAATGTAGCTCCACATAATCCATCACGTCGTCGATGATGCCCGGTGACTTGGCTTCGCGGCCTGAAAACCGCAGGATCCAGCCGGTGCGGGTGAGTTCTCGGCGGATGACCAGGCCGTTGCGGATGGTGCGGATGCGGCGGGGGTCGCCGCTCGTGCCGGGGGCCGGATCGGAGGGGCGGGGGTTGAGCGCCTCTTGCAGCACCGGGGCCAGCGCCTCCCACTGGGTTTCGGGCGCGGCGGTGCGCGGGAAGGGGGAGAGGGCGTTCAGCAGCAGATCCTCATAGCCCGCATTCATCGCCGAGGTCAGTTGATCCAGCCGCCGTGTGGTCAACCGTTCGGGCGCGTTCAGCAACCCGTCGAACCGCTGTACCACCGGCACAAGGCCGCGCAGGCGGGCGGTTTTCTGGCGCGAGGACAGCGGAAAGAGCGTGGAGATGGCGGCGTCGGGAGTGGGAAAGATGCCTTCGCCCAGACATTGCAGGATCAGGCGCACCTTTTCCCACGGGCTGATCTGGCTGCGGATCTCATTCTCGGCCACCATGGCGGTGACGGCCTTGGGGATGCTTTCGGGGGTGCGCAGGAGCGCGGGGATGGTGTCCTTTTCCAACGTGGTGCAGGCGGTGAGGCGGCGAAAGCCGGAAATCAGCCCGTAGCGATGGCCGTCGTCTGTCTGTTCCGACAGCCCCCACACCTCAACCGGTTGGCGCAGACCATCGATGAAGATGGATTGCATCAGCTCATAATCGGCCTCCGCGTCCTCGCTGGTGCGATCGCGGGGCAGGGCGTTGGGGTTGATGTCGGTGAGGGGGATGTGGTGGATGTTGTCCGTCATGGGAGCCTCCTTTTGCGGGCGCGAGTATGGCGCGGGCACAGGGGGCGTTGCGGGACAGGGCGTTGCAGCGTTCGGTGGGGGCGAAAGGCCCGCGCGGGGGCGGGCCTTTCGCGTGGGTTATTTCGGCATGATGACCTTGTCGATGACGTGGATGACGCCATTCGAGGCCTCGATGTCGGCGGTGACGACGGTGGCGTCGTTGACCATGACGCCGTTGTCGAGGTCGATCATGATGTCGGTGCCCTGCACGGTGGTGGCCATCATGTCATCGGAGAGGTCGGTGGACATGACCTTACCGGCGACGACGTGATAGGTGAGGATCGAGACCAGCTGATCCTTGTTTTCGGGCATGAGCAGGGTTTCGACGGTGCCCTCTGGCAAGGCGGCAAATGCGGCGTCGGTGGGGGCGAAGATGGTGAAGGGGCCGTCGCTTTTCAGCGTGTCGACCAGACCTGCGGCGGTGGCGGCGGCGAGCAGGGTTTCGAAGGAACCGGCCTCTTTGGCGGTGTCGACGATGTCCATCGCGTGGCCGCCGGCAAAGACGGATGTGGATGCAAAGGCAAGAGCCGTGGTCGCGGCGAGGAAAGTTCTGCGGATCATGGGTGGTCCTCCTTGGAGCCGTGGTTGCAATGTGTCGGTCACATCGAACAGGTCTACGGGCCGTGGGGAGGTGTGGATCACCGGGGATTTTTGCGGAGGTGGCTTGACCTTGGCGGCGGGTTTTCTAAGCCGGGGGTGCGCGCGGTTTCCACTGACATTTATGTGATGAAAAGGAGGTGCATTTGTGGTGATCCGCATCGTTTTGGCGGCGGCCCCGGGGCAGGCCCGGGACGCGATCCGTGTTACGAGGCGATGTGCCTATTCCAGCCCGATGGCGGCGCGGGCGATGCCGTCCAGCAGTGCCTCGACCTTTTTCATTTCGCCGTCGGGAAAGCTGCGGAAGCCGATGGTGGTGGTGTCGGGGGTTTCCGGGCGGACGATGACGAAGATGTCGTAGGGGCAGAAGACGACGTTCATCGGGTCTGCCTCCATCACCTCACGACTGATCTGGGCCGAGCAGAAGCTGAAGATGTCGGCGTTGGCAAAGATAGTGACGTCAGAGCCGACATCACCCTTGGTGCGTTCCAGCATGTCGCCGGTGTGACTGACAGAGTCGATCACCAGCCCCTGATCAATGATCGCATTTTCCAGCCCAAAGACCACGTCGTCAAAGCTGTCGGTGGTGTCATAGCTGACGATGCCGTCGGCCAACGCCGCGCCGGCCACCAGCACAAGCGCCGTGGCGCCAAGAAACTGTCTCATTATTTTCCCTTTCACGAAATTCGCAGACGGGCTGCCATTCCTCTGTGATGGTGTCACAGTACCGGTGGAGAAACACCTTGGCCTTGAGACAAGTCAATACATTCGGGGGGTAGAATATGGAATACGCGATGGCCGCGCTGCAGTATCTGGCGCTGTTCTTCGTCTTCATGATCGGCGTGGCGGTTGCGGCGGTTGCGGTGATGTATGTGATCGACAGGACGCAGAGGGGGGACGCGATCCGGCGCAACTATCCGGTGATCGGGCGGTTCCGGAACCTGTTTACGGAATTGGGCGAGTTTTTTCGCCAGTACTTCTTTGCGATGGACCGTGAGGAAATGCCATTTAACCGGGCGCAGCGGAACTGGATCTATCGTGCGTCCAGCGGCAAGGGGAACACGGTGGCCTTTGGCTCGACCCGGAACCTGAACGTGCCGGGCACGCCGATCTTTATGAACGCGGTCTTTCCGCCGCTGGATGATCAGTATGCCTCGACCGAGCCGCTGTTGATTGGTCCCTATTGTCGCGAACCCTATTCCGCGCCGTCGATCTTCAACATATCCGGCATGTCTTATGGCGCGATTTCAAAACCGGCGGTCAAGGCGCTGAGCCGGGGTGCCCGGCTGGCAGGCGTTTGGTTGAACACCGGAGAGGGCGGGCTGTCGCCCTATCACCTCGAAGGGAGCTGTGACGTGATCTATCAGATCGGCACGGCCAAGTTTGGCGTGCGCGACGCCGCGGGCAACCTGAGTGATGAAAAGCTGCGTGAGATGGCGGCGCATCCGCAGATCAAGATGTTCGAGATCAAGTTGAGCCAAGGGGCGAAGCCGGGCAAGGGCGGCATCCTGCCCGCCGCCAAGATCGACGACGAGGTGTCCAAGATCCGGGGCGTGCCGTTGGGGCAGGACGCGATTTCGCCCAACCGGCACCGCGAGGTGGACGATTTTGACGACTTGTTGGACCTGATCGCCCATATCCGTGAGGTGACGGGCAAGCCTGTTGGGTTCAAGACCTGCATGGGGTCGGCCGACCCCTGGTTTGCCTTTTTCAAGAAGGTCAAGGAACGCGGCGAGGAGAGCGCCCCGGATTTCATCACCGTGGACGGGGGCGAGGGCGGCACGGGTGCTGCCCCGATGCCGCTGATTGATCTGGTGGGCCTGCCGCTGCGCGAGGCGTTGATCCGCATGGTGGATTTGCGCGATCTGGCGGGGTTGCATGACCGCATCCGCATCGTCGCGGCGGGCAAGCTGGTGGCACCGGGCGATGTGGCATGGGCTATTTGTCTTGGCGCGGACTTCGTGACCTCGGCGCGGGGGTTCATGTTCTCTTTGGGCTGTATTCAGGCGCTGAAGTGCAACAAGAACACCTGCCCGACAGGCATCACCACGCATATCCCGTCTTTGCAGAAGGGGCTGGTGGTGTCCGAAAAGGACAAACGCGTGGCGGCCTATGCCAAGTCGGTGATCAGCGAGGTTGAAACCATCGCTCATTCGGTTGGCGTGGCGGAACCGCGTCAGATGCGGCGGCGGCATGTGCGGGTGGTCAAGGATGACGGATCGTCAGTGCAGATGAACGAGATCTTCCCGTCGGTCCGGTTGGGCGACGGCGGCGCTGCGGGCAACCGCATGTTCGAAGAGGCGCTGCGCCGGATGGCGTCGGATGTGAAAGCGCCGTAACCCAGTGCTGTGGCGGGTGTAGACATGCCCGCCCGTCGCGCCCCTGACAGCCCCCCCCCGGTCAGGAGTATGGAAAGGCCACCGCCCGCGCCGGAAACTGTGATATACGGGACGGATTATCAGGCGACGTTTTGACAATCCATTTTCAGGCGGGGGGGGCCTATGGAAAATCAGAAATCGGCACTGACCGAAGAAACACTTGATCCAGCCGAGTGGGGCGATCTGCAAGGTCTGGCCCGTCAGATCGTTGATGACGCCATAGCCCATGTGCGCGATGTCCGCGACCGGCCCGTCTGGACGGAAATGCCTGCCGACAAAAAGTCAGTCTATGCCGCGCCGGTGCCAAACGGCCCGATGCCCCTGTCTGACGTATACGGTGAATTGTGCGAAAACCTGATGCCCTATCCGATGGGCAACATCCATCCGCGCTTTTGGATGTGGTACATGGGGTCCGGCAGTTACAGCGGTGCCCTGGCAGAGTTCATTGCGGCCATCGATGGGTCCAATCTGGGTGGTGGCAACAATGCCGCCGCCTTTATGGATACGCAGGTGGTGAATTGGCTGAAGCAGATGATGGGCTTTCCCGACACGGCAAGCGGCACCTTGGTCAGCGGCGGGTCCATGGCCAATATCATTGGCCTGACGACGGCCCGCAATGCCAAGGCCGGTGTCGACGTGCGGGCCGAAGGCGTCGCCGCCATCCCGCGCCCCCTGCGGTTTTATGGGTCGGATCAGGTGCACAGTTGCCATCAGAAGGCGGTGGAACTGTTAGGGCTTGGCAACAAGGCGCTGCGCCGCGTGCCAACGGGGCCGGATTTCCGCATGGACGTCGCCGCCCTGCGCGCCATGATCATTGAGGACCGCAAAGCAGGGTTTTGCCCCGCTGCGGTGATTGCAACGGCGGGCACGGTGAACACCGGGGCCATCGACGATCTGGCCGCGATCGGCGCACTGTGCCGCGACGAGGACCTGTGGTTTCATGTGGACGGGTGCATCGGTGCGTTGATCGCCATAGCGCCTGAGAACGGGCATTTGGTGGCGGGGCTGGAGGGCGCCGATTCCGTGGCGCTGGACCCGCACAAATGGCTGCATGTGCCGTTTGAGGCGGGATGCGCCTTGGTCCGGGATGGGGGGCTGCATCGCGACACCTTTGCTGTGCACCCCGAATACCTAGAGGAAAAGCCGCGTGGCATTGCGGCGAACGAGTACCTGCATGATTACAACCTCCAAACCTCGCGCGCGTTTCGGGCGTTGAAGGTCTGGATGACGCTCAAGGAGCATGGGGTCGACAAGTTCGGTCGGTTGATCGATCAAAACATCGCTCAGGCGACCTATCTGGAAGGGCTGATCGCGGAGGTGCCGGAGCTGGAGATGATGGCGCCTCGGGAGATCAACATCGTCTGCTTTCGCTACTGTCCTTCTGACATGCCAGAGGCGGAATTGCGGGCACTGAACTCGGAAGTCATGTTGCGGATGCAGGAGGAGGGGATCGCCGCGCTGTCCGACACCACGGTGGGCGGACGGCATTGCCTGCGGGTCGCGATCTGCAATCACCGGACGCGGCGAGCCGATCTGGACCTGCTGGTGCGGGAAACCCTGCGGATCGGTGCCGAGGTGGTGCAGGGCTGAGCCGGGGCGCGCGCTGCGACACGCGCCCCTCGTGTTACATCCCCGTGACGGCAACGTGAGAGATCGTTGGTTTGTTCAATGGCTTGGCGCGCATATCTTGAGGTCAAAGAAAGCCTCGAGGAGACCCCATGGCCAAGCGCTGGACAAACAAGCTGACCCGTTCCGATGTGACACCGGAACCTATCTTTATGAATCGCCGCAAGCTGCTGGCCGGTCTGGGCCTTGGCGCGGGGGCCGCAGGGCTGGGCGGGCTGACGCTGGGCGCGATGCCGGGTGCTGCCCTGGCGCAGGACGACATGGCGCTGGAGCCGAACGCTTGGGACGAGATCACCTCTTACTGCAACTACTATGAGTTCGGCACGCGCAAGGATGATCCGGCGCAAAACGCGCATCTGCTGACGACCGAACCGTGGTCTATTACCATCGACGGGCTGGTGGACAAACCCGGCGATTACGCGCTGGGCGATATCCTCAGCCAGATGACAATGGAGGAACGCATCTACCGCTTCCGCTGTGTCGAGGCGTGGTCGATGGTTGTGCCGTGGAACGGCTTTGAACTGGCCGATCTGCTGGACATGGTGGGGGTGAAGCCCGAGGCGCAGTATGTCGCCTTTGAAACCGTGTATCGCCCCGAGGAAATGCCGGGCACGCGCTATCCCGTGCTGGACTGGCCCTATGTCGAAGGGCTGCGGCTGGATGAAGCGCGCAATCCGCTGACTCTGATGGCGACGGGGCTGTACGGCAAACCGATGCCAAACCAGAACGGCGCGCCGATCCG